>CAVTHM010000001.1:0-18206 GCA_963734565.1 uncultured Thermoleophilia bacterium
GCGGGTCGCCGCCATCTCGGCCCCGACGATCTCCGCCGGCCGAAGCATCCGAACGCCGGGTTCGAGGTTCACGTCGCCGGCGCTTCCGACGAGCTCGCGGGCGACCTCGAGGTCGGCTCGTTGGACGAGTCATCTCCCGAGGACGGCCCCACGGCGCGCCCCGTCCGGGGTACATCTCCGGCGCCGCCCGATCGCCGCACTCGATGCCGTTCGCGCGGAGCAGTGAGCAGAGAACGTCCGCCTCGCCCTGGCTGCTCGCGATCAGCAGACAAACCCCGATCTCCACCCCCACAGTGTGCTCGCGCAGCGGCCGGCGGCCTACCCATCCCCCTCCTCTCCGACCGGCTAGAAATCCGAGCGCGCAAATAGCGCCTTTTTTGTTTCCGCAGCCCTTGTTTCGACCCCCTAGACCGACTACTTTCCCTCTTGCGCCGAGCACGGAGCGCAAGTAGGACGAAGCCCCGCCGGGCGGCAGTAGGCGGAAGCCGAAGGTCAGCCGGTGAGGTGGACGGAAGCGAAATCGGCTCGGCGAATCGAGGAGGCCCTCCGGGGCCTCTTCGCTATTCCGGAGCCGCTGGCCAGGGACATCGTCGTAAGGCGCGTGGCTCATTCGAAAGGGAATGCCGTGCCGGTGCCCCACTCGACGTACCAACAGGAACTGTCCCGACTTCGCGCGACGGGCTGCGGCCGGGCAAGCCGGCCTCCGCCCTGCAGGACAACGGCTGCGGCCAACGGCGAAGCACTAGGCTGCCGCTGTGCACCTGCGCATGCCCAGCGTCGACCACGGCGTCGCCTCCGGCCTCTGGGGGCTCTTCTTCGCGCTGTTCATCTGGTTCGGCCTGGTGCTGATCAAGGTCGACGGCGCGACGGCGTTCATCCTCGGCTGGCTCGCAGGCGGAGCGATCTTCTTGTTCGTCCGTAAGTACGGGGAGACCGAGCCGCGCCCACCTCGCCGCTCACTACGACACCGGCGCTGATCGGCGGAGCCCGGCTTGCCCGGGCGGGAGCCACGTCGCGCGCAGTCGCGTCACTTCTGCGGTACCGAAGGGGGAGCTCGAGGGGGAACGGGACGTTCCCCCTCGAATAGAGCTATGTCACGACGGAGTCGTGGCGAGCGGTCTCCTGTGATCGCCGGCGAGCGCGGCGATCAGCCGCCGCGCCAGCGGATCGCCGACCGCACGCTCGAGGCGTTCCTTGGCCGTCGATTGCGGCGGATCTACGAGCCAGGAGAGCGTTGCGTAGTCGGCGAGCAGCCGGCGCGCGGCGCGCTCGCCGAGGTGCACTGTGGGGGCGGTTGCGAGCATGGTTCAGTTATCGAATCGGGTGCCGTTCGTGACGATCCCTGGCGGGAGTGACACCTGCTCGCCGAAGGCGCACCAATCCCGCGCAAATCTCTCGCCGTCGGGGCTAGGAGTCGTCCCGCGGCGTCGTGACGCGGGTCTCTTCGGGCTCCGCGGTCTCCACCGGCCGGCCGCCGTCTTCCACGACGCCGGGCTTGGCCGGCTCGGCGCGCGGGCCGCCCTGCACGGCCGTGACAGGCGTTGCGGCCGCCGCTGCCGGCTCAGGCTCCGCTACGACCGTCTCACCAGCGGTGCTCGGCCCGGTCGTGTCGAACGTCAGCCCGAACAGCAGTCCCAGCCCGAACGCCATCGCGGGGACGGCGATGCCGAGCTCCGAGATCAGGCGATCGACGCCGATGTCGTCCGACCAGTTGCGGATGTGCGTCGAGAGCCAGCTGTCGCCGGGCTGGTGGAAGAAGAAGATCCAGAGGCCGACCACCAGCGCGGGCAGGAACGCGGCTACGAACACGGGCATCGAGATGCGCGGCCATCCCCACTTCGTCCAGCCGCCGAGCAGCTGTGACAGGGCCATGACGAACCCGGCCGCAGCGAGCGTCGCCATCCACAGCCAGAAGTCGCCCGCCGAGACGCTTCCGTTGCCCAGGGGGTCGATGACCTTCGCGCCGACCCAGAAGAGGAAGCCGGCGACGGCCACTGCGAGCAGCGTGGTCGTGGCACGCGTCGCGCCGATCATGTGTTCCCCCTTCCCGGGAGCGCGATTCCTAATCGAGGCTCAGGCGGCGCACGTCGAACTGCGCCGAGTACAGGTCGGCCACGAACTCCTCGACCGTGCGGCGCGCATCGTCGGCGAACAGGTGCTGGATCACCCCCACGTGCCGGTCGTTGTGGAACGGCACGTCGACGTGCTGCTGCGAGACGAGGTTCACCGAGAGCTGCGAGCAGACCGCGCACCGGACGGCGACGCCGATTGCCCCCTCGCCGGGCGCGAGCAGCGTCAGGAACGACGGGAAGGCCGGCCGCGGCCGCTCCTCCGGGTAGCAGAAGAACGTCCAGGGCCACTCCCCCGCCCTGATCCGCTCAGCCGCAAGCGCCGCCAGGTCGCCGGCCGCGTCGTCGAGCCGCGCCGTCATCACGTTCAGGAACGGAACCGCGCTGAGGCCCAACGGCGCCCAGTCGAGGTCGTCGTGGCCGACGAGGCCGACGTGCTCCTCCCCGCACGGGCAGGCAAAGCGCACGCGGTAGACGGCCGGGTGCGACGCCGCGGGCAGGCGCTCGAGGCTCCGGAAGGCGGACAGCGTGACGCGCGCGTCGCCGCGTGCAGGGCACGCGAAGGTGTAGCGGGCCGTCAACGCGTCGTACATGTCCTACGCACAGTGTGCGCACGGCAAACCGCTGCGGGCTTGTGGAGCCGCTCGATCGGCGTGGTTCGGCTCCTGTATGTGGAACGACGCGGGGCTCGAGAGGTTCGGGGCGACTGGACGACGCATGGACCTCGTGCGCGAGACCAGACTGCGCCGCAACGCTCTAGTACTCGATCAGCGAGTGCAGGTCGTAGCCGGCGAGGCGGTCGCGGCCGCCCAGGAACGTCAGCTCGATCAGGAACGCGAGGCCCACGACCTCGCCGCCGAGTTGCTCGACGAGGTCGAGGATCGCCTTCACCGTGCCGCCGGTGGCCAGCACGTCGTCGTGCACGAGCACCCGCGCGCCGCCCGCGAACGCGTCGGCGTGCACCTCCAGCGAGTTCTCGCCGTACTCGAGCGCGTAGGTGGCGCTGATCGTCTTCGCCGGCAGCTTGCCCGGGCGCCGCGCGGCCGCGAAGCCACAGCCCAGCCGGTGCGCCAGCGCGCCGCCGAGGATGAACCCGCGCGCCTCTGCCCCGAGCACCAGATCGGGCCGGCGCGGCTCGGCCCACGCGGCCAGGCGCTCGACCGACTCGTGCAGCGCCGCCGGGTCGGACAGCAGCGGCATGATGTCCTTGAAGACGATCCCCGGCTGCGGGAAGTCCGGGACGTCGCGCACCTTGGTGCGCAGGTCCATGTTGGCCGTCTCGGTCACGAGGACGCCACTCTACGCAGCGCGCGCCAGAAGAGAAGCTGTGAAAGGCGCTGCGACTGCTCCGCGAGGATCTGCAGCTCGTCGAGCGCGCGCTGACGGCGCTCCGCGCTGCGTGAGCGGAGGCCCGGGGCAGACACTTGCTCCAGCAGCGCGACCTCGCGGTCGGCCGACGTCCGGAATGGGCGCAGATGCCGCGGCGTGAGCCCGAAGCGGGCGATCTCGCCGCACGCGACCGCCACCTCGACATCGCTCTCGAGGTAGCGCCGCGCCGAGCCCGCCCCACGTCCTTCGATCAGGCCGAAGCTCTCCAGCTCGCGCGCCAGGTCGGACGTGATCCCCGCCCGCGCGCAAAACTCGTCCAGCTCGATCTCCGTCTCGTCCTCACCGAGCGCGACCGGCCGGCGTCGGCTGCGGTCGCCCACAGACGACGACGCAAGCTCCTGGCGGATCACGCGCAGCGGCAGGAACTCGTCGCGCTGTAGGCGCAACACGGTACGCAGCCGCTCGACGTCGTCATCGCCGTAGAGCCGGTAGCCGCCTTGCGTGCGCCGCGGCGTCACCAGGCCCTGATCCTCGAGGTAGCGGATCTTGGAGATCGAGATGTCCGGGAAGTCGTCGCGCAGCGCGCGGCACACGGCCCCGATCGTGAGGCGGCTCTCGTCGCGGCTCGTGGTCATCGTGGCCATCAGCGCAGGAACGTCAGCCGGTACTTGCCGATCTGCACCTCGTCGCCGTTGGAGAGCTCCACGCGGTCGACGCGCGCGTGGTTGACGAAGGTGCCGTTGAGGCTGCCCTGGTCCTCGATCGAGAAGCGCCCACCCTCCTCGACGAGCACGGCGTGGCGGCGGGACACCGTGACGTCGTCCAGGAAGACGTCACAGTCGGGCGAGCGGCCGATCACGGTGCGCTCGCCGGACGGCACGAAGTGCTCTCCCGCCCGGCCGCCGCCCGAGCGCACGACGAGCGCCGGCCCCTCGACCGCGATGTCGGGCGCGTCGGGGCCGTCGCCTTCGAGCTCCTCCACCGAGTACGTCTGCGTCACGTCCGACGGCTCCTCGCCCTTCACGAGGTGCGTCCCGCAGCGTGCGCAGTAGTTGGCGGAGACCGGGTTCTGGAACCCGCACTCCGGGCAGTAGACGTGAGTCAATCGATGTCCGCTTCGACCGGTGGCGCGCCCTTCGCGGCCAGGATCTCCGTGAGGCGGCTCACGTCGGCCTCGCTGATGGGGCTCTCCCCCGCGTCGACCGTGCGGCGCAGGCGCGCGATGAGCTCCGCGCGAAGGATGTCGATGTGGCCGTGCAGGATGCGCCGGCGGTACGACACCTCGTTCTCCTCGCGCTCGAGGTCGTGGATGAGGTCCTTGAGCTCCTGGTCGGAGAGTGTGGCGAGATCGGGGAACGAGTCCACTTGGCCCTTTCGTTTGCGGTTCTGGACGAGGGATTGAAGCAGGAAGAGCCCGGAAGGGTCAACCTCAGCTTGAGGGTATTGGACGGACGGCCTCGGTTTCCTCCTGGAGAACGCTCTCGATCATGCCGCGCAGCTCGCCCTCCAGCTCGCCGGATTCGGCGGCCGTGCGGCCCTCGGCGTACACGTGCACGATCGGCTCGTCCGGGTCGGGCAGCACCTGTGCCCAGCCGCGCTCGTCGAAGACCTTGATCCCGTCGGTGAGGTCGACGTCGCGGTCCTTGAGCTGCTCGGTGAGCACGCGCATGACGTAGCCCTTGAACGACCACGGGCAGGAGAGCTGGCGATGGACGAGCGTCGGCGAGGGCAGCTCGGCGACGATCTCCGAGAGCGGCCGCTCCACCGGCGCCCACAGCTCGAGCAGCTTCAGCAGGCTCGCCACGGCATCGTAGGCCGGGATGAACTCCGGGAAGACGTAGCCGCCGCCGACCGCGCCTGCGAAGACGACGCCTTCCTGCGCGGCCGTGCGCGTCAGCGCCGCGAGCGAGGCGGGCGTGCGAACGACCTCGAGGCCGCTGCCCTCGACGAGCTGGTCGACCTGACTCGTCACCGTGACCGGGAACGCGAGCTTGCCCTGGCGGCCGTTGCGCGAGATCAGCCGCAGGAAGAGGAGGAGTGCCTGCTCGACCGGAACCTCGCGGCCCCGCTCGTCGATCAGGTAGATCCGCTCGGCGGCGCCGTCGAAAACGACGCCCAGATCGGCGCCGACCGCGCTCACGAGGTTCTTGGTCTGACCGATCAGGCCGCGCAGCGTCTGTGCGCCGCTGCCGGCCGCCGAACTCGCGAACGCATGCGCGGAGACCGCCTCCACGCCGAGCGGGCCGAGCAGGATCGGCAGCACGAAGGAGGCCGCCGAGTAGCCGTAGTCGACGACGACCCGGAAGTTGCGCCGCCGGATCGCCTCCACGTCGAGGCCTGCCAAGCAGCTCCTGCGTGTACGTCTCGGCCGCGCGCGCCGGGTAGGTGATGTCCCCCACGTCGGCGGCCGCGACGCGCCGCAGCTCCTGGCGCGTGAAGTGCTTCTCGATCTCCTTCTGGAGCGCGGGCGTGAGCTGGATGCCCGGGTGCTCGAAGAAGCGCACCGTCACGAGCTCCGGGTCGGCCGACCCGACGCCGACGTGCACCCCGGCCTCGTAGCCCTCGGTCTTCATCAGGTGGCGGCTCACCGGTGCCGGGATGACGCGTAGATCGGCCACGTCGACGCCGGTCGAGATCAGCCCGGAGATCAGCGCGCGCTTGACGAGCCGGCAGGCCGGCGGGCCCTCGCGCGAGGCGACGACGCGGGCCTCCGCCTTGAGCGCGGTCCCGAGCGCGGCGCCGACGCGCACGGCCGTCTCCGGCGTGAGATCGACGTTGACGAGCCCCTCGACGCCCTCGGCGCCGAAGAGCCGCGAGCCGGCGCGCGACTCCCAGATCAGGTTCTCGTGCACCTGCGCGCCGGACTCGACCTCCTTGTACGGGTAGATCCGCACGCCGGGCAGCACGACGCTCTCGGAGCCGATCGTCACCTCGTCGCCGATCGCCACGCCCTCGTGAATCCGCGCGTGCGAGCGGATGTCGCACGACCGGCCGATCACGGCGCCCTCGATGAGCACGCTGCGGCCGATGTAGGTCGACGCGTCGATGACCGAGCGCGTCGTGCGGGCGCGCTCGCGCATGGTGATGCTCGCGTTCAGCACCGAGTGCGGCCCGACGGAGGCCTCCGGCGCGATGCGCGAGTAGTTGCCGATGAACGCGGGCCCCTCGATGGCGTCGAGGTCGTCCACCCCGGCCCCCTCGCCGATCCAGATGTTCCCGCGCAGGCGCACGCCCGGGACGTTCAGCTGCACGAGCTCGTCGAGCGCGTCGAAGTTGGCCTGCCGGTACTGGTCGAGGTTGCCGATGTCCTGCCAGTAGCCCTCGAGCACGTGCCCGTAGATCGGGCGGCCCATCTCGAGCAGCAGCGGGAAGAGCTCCTTCGAGAAGTCGTACGGCCGGTCGGTCGGCACGTGGCTCAGCGCCTCCGGCTCGATGACGTAGACGCCCGTGTTGATCGTGTCCGAGAAGACCTGGCTCCACGACGGCTTCTCGAGGAAGCGCTCGACGCGACCCTCCGAGTCGGTGACGACGATGCCGAACTCGAGCGGGTTCGGCACGGACTTCAAGCCGATGGTGACCGACGCACCGCGCTCGCGGTGGAACGCGACGAGCGACGCCAGGTCGAAGTCGCAGAGGGCGTCGCCGGAGATGACGAGGAACGTGTCGTCGAGCTTGCCGGACGCAAGGCGCACGGAACCGGCGGTGCCGGCCGGCGCGTCCTCGACCGAGTACTCGATGTGCATGCCGAGCGACTCGCCGTCGGAGAAGTAGCTGCGGATCGCCTGCGGCAGGAAGGCGACGGTCACGATCACGTCGTCCATGCCGTGGGTGCGGAGCAGCTCGAGGATGTGCTCCATGCACGGCTTGCCGACGATCGGGACCATCGGCTTCGGCTGATTCGACGTCAGCGGGCGCAGGCGCGTGCCCTCGCCGCCGGCCATGACGACGGCCTTCATGCGGGCCGTCCGCGCATCTCGCTGAGCGTCGACACGACGTAGCGGGCTCCCGCAAGGAGCGAGAGGAGCAGGCCGATCCAGAAGAGCCAGAGCGGCCAGTCGGTGCCCGCCGGCGTCACGATCGTCAGGCAGAGCGACGCATAGAGGATCCAGGTGGCGACCTTGCCCAGCAGGCTCACGTTGAGGTCGACGCCCTTGCCGGCGAAGAAGCGGTAGCCGCCGAGGAGCACGCCGTCGCGCACGAGGATGAGCGCGAGCGCCACGAACGGCAGGCGACCGGCGGCCCAGAGCAGGATGATCGCGGCGTCGATCATCAGCCGGTCGGCGAGCGGGTCGGCGACCTTCCCGAACTCGGACTCGACGTGCCAGCGCCGCGCGAGCCAGCCGTCGATCTGGTCGGTGATCGCCGCGAGCGCGAACAGGATCCCGGCCGTCCAGCTGTAGCCGTCGTCGGCCTGCAGCATCAGGACGACGAACACGGGGACGAGGATCAGCCGGAGGATCGTCAGCGCGTTCGGGAGCTGCGCCAGGGGCATCCGAACGGCAGGGGCTTGTGTCGCCACGCCACAAGGATAAGTCCGGGGCGTTCGTGGGGCCGGAGCGCGCCGCGCGCCCTGGCCTTTGGGACCTGTCCCGTGCCTGGCACTGGGACGTGTCCGGCCGGGCGATGCTCTGGGCGCTGGTAGCGTCGCCGGCGTGGCGCTGACGCTTCCCGGCTTCGTCAACGCGCACACGCACACCTTCCAGCGGCGCCTCCGCGGCTGCGCCGAGACGCCGGAGCAGGGCGACTTCTGGGCGTGGCGCGAACGGATGATCGCCGAGGCCGAGCAGCAGACGCCCGAGGCCGTCCGCGAGGGCTACGAGCCGGCCTACCGCGAGATGCGGGCGGCCGGTTACACGGCCGCCGGCGAGTTCCACTACCTCGGCTGGGAGCAGGCGCTCGCGGCGGCACACGCCGCCGAGCAGGCGGGGATCGAGCTCGTCGTCCTCTATGCGGCGTACGCCCGCGGAGGGAGCCCCGCGTTCCGCCAGCCGTCCGCTGACAAGTACTTGAGCCTCGTCGATGCGCTCCGCGACCGCGGCCTGCGCGTCGGCGTCGCCCCCCACTCCGTGCGGGCCTGCCCGCGAGACTGGCTCGAGGCGATCGGCCCGTACGCCGAGCGCGAGGCTCTCCCGCTCCACGTCCACGCGTGCGAGCAGCCGCGGGAGATCGACGAGTGCGTCGCCGAGCACGGCATCCGCCCCGTCGAGCTGCTCGCGGCCACGGGCTGCCTCGGCCCGCGCACGACGGTTGTCCACGCCACGCACGCCTCGGACGGCGAGCTCGACCTGATCGCCGAGGCAGAGGCTCGCGTCTGCCTCTGCCCCACGACCGAGGCGAATCTGGGCGACGGCTTCGCGCCCGTCGAGCGCCTGCTGGAGCGCGGTATCGGCATCTGCATCGGGTCGGACTCCAACGTCCGCATCGATCCGCTCGAGGAGTTGCGCGAGATCGAGGGCATCGCCCGCCGCGCGTCGGGCAGGCGCGGCGTCGTGCCGCTCGACATGCTGCTGTGCGCGGGCGCAGACGAAGGAGCGGCGGCTCTCGGCCTCGATGCCTGGCCCGGAATCGAGATCGACACGGAGCACCCGTCGTTGCAAGGCATCGACGACTGCGACCTGCTCGCCGCGGTCGTGCACGGCACCAGCGCCGCAGTAATCCTGAACGCCGAATAGGCGGCGCGAGGGGGAACGAGCGGCCGTACGTCGAAACGCGGAGCCGGGGCCGGGAGTGTGCCCCTCCCCCGCTCCGGGGTCCGGATTAGGTCCCCGGCCTCCCGGCCCCGCTTATTCGCCTACCAGGAACGTGCGCGCCAGAGGACGGCGGCCGCGCCGGCGACGTACGCGAGCAGCGAGACCGCGGCCGTCAGCTTCAAGGTGGAACGCATGCTTTCTCTATCGGCGTCCGCCGATCCCCCGAACAGGGCGACTGCGTTCCCCCCTTCGGGGGATTGGGCATCCCCCGGCCTCCGCGTACAACGAGGGAAAGGGTCATCCCATCGGGCGGAGGAACGATGGCTGCGGCAACTCAACAGGTCGTACTTGCAGACGAGACGGAGCGCGAGCGGGTCATTCGCTGGCGTGTGGAGCAGCTGGCGAAGGTCGGCTACAGCTGGCCGGCAGCCATGGTCATCGCGGCGAACATGCATGTCGACCTGCACCGCGCGGTCGATCTCGTGCGCCGCGGCTGCAATCCCGACGTCGCAATGCGGATCCTGCTCTAACAACTGAATGCTGACGACTGAGTCCCTGATCATCGCGATCGCCGTCTGCGCGCTCGTGGCGGTTCACACGCTGGTCGCAGCGACCGAGCGGCCCGGCCGCTCGCCGCTCTCGTACCGCGAGGCGCTGCACGAGCTGGCGACGAGGCACGGATACGACGGCACGTGCGCTCGGAGGGGCTGCGCTCGGCGCACTCGCCTTCGCGGGCCTCGCGCCGGTGCTGCCGTCGATCGGCAGCCTGCTCGGCACCGTCATCCCCGGCTGAAGGGCCGCAGACCGCCCGGGGCGGTAACCTCGCCCGGCCATGGCGTGGCAGATCGCGATAACGCTCGCCGCGATCGGCGCGCTCACCCTGTTCCACGGGGCACGGGCAACCGAGGAGACTTCGGCGGCGGAACCGGTCGCCGCAGCACCGGCCGTGGCCGCTGCAGCTGCACGCGACCCGTGGGCGCGCGCGCTCGTCGTCGTCGCCTGCGCAGCGGCCCTGCTCGCAATCGGCGTGATCGTCGCTCCGGCCGTCACCGGCAACGACCAAACGGCCTCGACGACGCCCACGCAGCCGCCCACCACGACGCCGCCGAGCACGACCGTGCCGCCGACCAACACGACGAGCACCACCAGCACCACCACG
This sequence comes from uncultured Thermoleophilia bacterium, assembly GCA_963734565.1. Lineage (GTDB taxonomy): Bacteria > Actinomycetota > Thermoleophilia > Gaiellales > Gaiellaceae > JACVRM01. The sequence continues at coordinate 10,248 of CAVTHM010000001.1, forward strand.
ACGACGCCGACCAGCACGACCACCCCGACCAGCACGTCGAGCACGACCACCACGACGCCGTCGACCAGCACGACAACGTCGACCGGCACAACCAGCACGACGACGGCGACGAGCACGACCAGCCGCCCCCACGAACACGACCACCACCACACCGACGACGACGATCCACCTCACGACGTCGATCCCGACGACGACCCCGGCGACCACACCACCGGCCGGCTCCGTCCTGCTGGTGCGCGCGAGGGTGCAGGCGAACGGCTCCGCCACGCAGACGGTGAACCGCGGTCAGGAGGCCGTCGTCCGCCGGACGGCCACGGGCCAGTACCGCATTCGCTTTCCCGGGATGTCCGACGCCTCCCGGCAGCGGAGCTCGATCAGCGCCAGCGCGGGGCCTGCGACCGCCGCGGTCGCCGGGTGGGACCCGAACGGATCGCTCGTGGTGCTGCTCTTCGACCGGAAGACCGGCGAGCCCATCTCGCACCGCTTCGTCTTCGGCGTCTCCGTGCCGACGCTGCCGCCCACCAGGTAGCCGCACGACGGGTCCCGCGCCGGCCCGCTTCCTCGTCCACGGGGCTGCAGGCCCTCGTTCGGGATCGCTCCCGGCGGAGCAGACGCGGGACCCGGATAGATCGTGACGCCTCCGCCGCGAAGGTTCAAGCCGCAGGAGGAGCGTCGCGCGGCGGCCGGGAACCTCTCGCGGTGCGCCGCCTCCGGCCTCTCCTGCGGGCTGCGATCCCGCTTGCGCTGTGGACGCTCTGCATCGTCGCCGCCGTGGCGGCCGTGCGAGCCGACCGCGACGCGCGCGACGCGCAGCGGTCGATCGACGGCGTCCGCGCCGAGCTCGCGCGCGCGAACAAGCGCTCGGCAGCGCACCTGTCCGTGCTCGACCGCCGGCTCAAGGCCGTGAGCCATCCCCTTCATGCCTCACTCGTCTGGCCGGTCAGCGGCTCCGTGACGAGCCCGTTCGGCGACCGCGGCTACTCGTTCCATCCAGGCATGGACATCGACGCGCCCGCCGGCGCGCCGGTGCACCCCGCTGCCGCGGGCCTGGTGGTCGCCGCCGGCGAAGAGTCGGGCTACGGCAACCGGGTCGTGATCGACCACGGCCGCGGCCTTCAGACCGTGTACGCCCATCTCGAGCGGATCAGCGTGAGCACCGGCGAGGCCGTGACCTCCGCCTCGACGATCGGGACGGTGGGCTGCACGGGCATGTGCGACGGCGTCCACCTCCACTTCGAGGTGCATCTCGACGGGCGCAAGAGCGATCCGAGCCTGTGGCTCCCGGACCAGTCGCGTGCGGTCGCGGCGCTCACCTGGGGCGGCTGAACCACCTTCACGGCCGGCTCACAGGCGCCTCACAGGTCTGGCTCGTAGCATCGCGGCCATGACCGATCTCGAGCACGTCGACGAAGAGACCCGGCTGACCCGGCGCCAGTCGCTGCTCCGCCTCGCGGGCGCGGCCGCGGTCGTCGGCGGCGCCGGAGGCGCGTTGCGGCTTGCGACCGCGGACGCCGCGAGCGGCTCCGAAGCCGTCTCGAAGGGCCTCGTCCAGTGCGTCCTGACGCCGGAGCTGACCGAAGGCCCCTACTACGTGAGCGGCGAGAAGCTCCGCCGTGACATCACCGAGGGCAAGGCGGGAACCCCGCTGCTCCTCAGCCTGAAGGTGATCAACGCCGGCACGTGCAAGCTCGTGAAGAACGCGACCGTGGAGATCTGGCACTGCGACGCGGGCGGCATCTACTCCGGCGACGTGGCCGGCAACGCGGGGACGAACTTCCTGCGCGGCGGCCAGAAGACGAACGCGAACGGCATCGCCCAGATCAAGACGATCTACCCCGGCTTCTACAACGGCCGCGCCGTGCACATCCACGTGAAGGTGCACGTGAAGGGCAACGTCGTCCACACGGGCCAGCTGTTCTTCCCGGCCGCGATCACGCAGGCCGTGTACGCCAAGGCGCCGTACAGCAGCCACGGCGCCACACCCGACACCTCGAACGCCCAGGACTCGATCTACCGCAACGGCGGCCGCAAGGGGCTCCTCTCGCTGAAGAAGAGCGGCTCCGGCTACGTCGGGACGATCAGCATGGGCGTCCACGTCTGACCGCGGACTCCCTCCCCGGCCGGTGCCTCAGGTGCCGGCCGGGACCGCGGCGATCCGGATCGACAGGTCGCCGAACTGCGTGTTGCGCCCGTCGTAGTAGGTCGCACGCGAGGAGAGCTCGATCCCGTCGCTCGAGGCGAGCCCGATGATGTTCTTCGCGGCGATCCGCTGGTTTCCACGCGTCGCCGTCAGCGAGCCGCCGATCAGGCGCCCGATGCCGCGCGTGTCGAAGTCGGCGCTCAGCGACGTGCCGCCGGCGAGCTGTCCGCTCCCGTGCAGGCTCGCGAGGACGCCGTCGGATCGGTACGTCGCGTCGAGCGCGCCCGCGACGACGTTCCCGCTCCACGTCACCGTCCGGCCGAAGTCGCTGTGAAACGTCAGCGTCACGGTCTGCGCCGGCAACGGCGTCAGCGCGATGCCGTGCACCGAGACGGTCAGGTCGGCGATCGTGACCGAGCCGCTCTGCATCGCGATCTCGATGCGATCCTCCCGGCCGTCGAGGAAGAGCGAGGCCATCGGCCCCTGCCCCGGCTGGTTCGCGATGCACAGCGTCCGGCTCGACTGCGGTGCTCCCACCCCGCCGAACCCCGGCCCGTTCATCGACGGCTCCGCATTGAGCGCGCTGACCGTCAGCGCGTCGCCCGCATCGAGCAGGTCGCCCGCGAAGCGTGAAGTGGAAGCACACCTGGTCGACGGTGACGAACCGCAGGCTGCCGAAGTCCACGGATGCGAGCACCGGGCTGCCGACCGACGCCGTCGCGCCCGACAGCGATGCGGCCGCCGAGAACTCCGCGGCCGACGAGACGCCGGGGAACGCGAGCGCGGCCGCTGCGGCGGCCAGGACGGCGAGATGGCGGACGGCTCTGCTCACAGCGGTTGTATTCGCGGCCGGCGATTATGTGCCTGCGCCCCCGCGAGGCAACCGGCGGCGGCTACGAGGCCGGCGCGAGTGGAAGCTCGACGGTGAAGACGGCGCCGCCTTCGGGCGCGGGAGCCGCACTCACGCGGCCGCCGTGCGCGTCGGTGACCGCCGCGACGATCGACAGGCCGAGGCCCGCGCCGCCGGCCGTGCGGGCACGGGAGTCGTCGGCGCGGTAGAAGCGCTCGAAGACATGCTCGGCCTGTTCCTGCGGTGAGGCCCGGGCCGCTGTCCGCGACCGTCAGCCGCACGTTCGCGCCGTTGCGGCGCAGCGTGACGTCGACCGACGCGCCGGGGTCGGCGTGCGCCCGCACGTTGGCCAGCAGGTTGTCGACCACCTGGCGGAGCGCGTCCCGGTCGCCGACCACCGTCGCCTCCTCGAGGTCGCTACGGATCGCCCGCTCCGGCTCGAGCGCGCGCGCGGTCTCGACCGACTCGGCGACCACGTCGTCGAGCTCGAGCTCCTCCTGCGCCAGCGGACGGCCTTCGTCCAGTCGTGCGAGCAGCAGCAGCTCGTCGACGAGCACGCTCATGCGCTCCGACTCGCGCGAGATACCGGCCATCGAGCGTTCCAGGTCGTCGGGCCGGTGCGCTGCGCCGCGCGAGAAGAGCTCTGCGTAGGCGCGGACGGCCGCGAGCGGCGTGCGCAGCTCGTGCGACGCGTCGGCCACGAAGCGGCGCAGCTTTCGCTCGGACGCCTCGCGCGCCTGGAACGCCGACTCGATCTGGCTCAGCATCGCGTTGAGCGCCTTGCCGAGCCGGCCGACCTCGGTCGGTGTCGTCCTCGCGCGCCACGCGATGCGAGAGGTCGCCGGCCGCGATCGTGGCCGCGGTGGCGCCGATCTCGTCCAGCGGCCGCAGGCCGACGCGGATCACCCAGAGGCCGAGCAGGATGATCCCGGCGAGCACCGCGATCGTGACCAGCCCCTCGATGACGACGAGCCGGTTCAGCGTGCTGTCGACATCGCCGAGCGACGACGCGACGACAAGGACGTTCTGGCTGTCGGGCACGCCCGAGATGCGGACGCGCCAGCGGCCGCCGCCCTTCGTCGCCGGGACGGTCAGGTACTTGACGTCGCCGGTCTGCCACGTTTCGAGCGGCGACCGAGTGCGACAGCGACGGCGGCGGCTTCTGCTGCTCGCCCGAGAACTGCGGCGAGCCGCCGCCGACCACGACCGTGCCGTCGGCGTTCCGCAACTGGACGAAGATGCCCGGAACCGCCGCGGTCAGGCGGCCGATGTCCGGCCGGTCGAAGCCGAGCCCGTGGTCGGGGTCGTTGTCGCGGTTCGGCGCGTTGCCGATCCCGCCGGGCGGCGGCCCGTGACGCGGGCCGTTGATCGTGCGCGTCGCCGCCGCGGCCGCCGTGCCCAGCGACGCGTCGGTGCGCTGGATCAGGAAGTTACGGAGCGACCCGTAGGTGGCGACGTCGGCGACGAGGAGCCCGACCGTCGCCAGCGCGATCACGCCGAGGATCAGGCGCGCGCGCAGCGAGAGCCGGCGGATCACGCTACTTGCGCTCCACTTCCAGCATGTAGCCGGCCTGCCGCACGGTGCGGATGAGCGGCGGCCCGGCCGCGTCGAGCTTGCGGCGCAGGTAGCTCACGTACGTCTCCACCACGTTGCGGCTGCCGCCGAAGTCGTAGTGCCACACGTTCTGGAGGATCTGCGACTTCGAGAGGACGCGGCGCGGGTTGAGCATGAAGAAGCGCAGCAGGTTGAACTCGGTGGCCGTCAGCTCGATCGGCGTCTCGCCGCGGTAGACCTCGTGGCGGGCCTCGTCGAGCCGAACGTCGGCGAACATGAGGACGTCGCCGGGCAGGTCGCCGTTCGTCCGGCGCAGCACCGCCTGGATGCGCGCGACGATCTCGGCGAGCGAGAAGGGCTTGGTCACGTAGTCGTCGCCGCCGGCGCGCAGCGCCTCGACCTTGTCCTCGACGGCGTCCTTGGCGGTCAGGAAGAGGATCGCGGTCTTGAAGCCGCGCTCGCGGAGGCGGCGCCCCACGTCGACGCCCGAGATGTCGGGGAGCATCCAGTCGAGCACGATCAGGTCCGGCTCGTTCGACATCACGGCCGCGAGCGCGTCGCGGCCGTTGGACGCCTCCTCCACCTCGAAGCCCTCGTAGCGGAGCGCGGTGGCGACGGCGTCGGTGATCGACGCCTCGTCGTCGACGACGAGGATGCGGCCGGCCGGGTGGTCTGTCGTCGTGTTCATAGGGTCACAGTGCCGCGCTTCCCTGTGAATCTCCTGAGAAGCGTCTCACGATCTGTGAATCGTCGGGACTGTCCCCCGGGGGCTGTCCCACGAGGAGTGACTCGATCCTGAAGTGACTAGGTCTTCGGTGAGCGACGAGCGAGGGCCGCAGGGGAAGCGCAGCCCTCGCTCGTGGGACGCCGGCTGAGCGCCGGCTGCTCGTCCTAGCGCCCGCGCGGGCGGAAGGACGCGGGTCGTCGTGGTCGTGGCCGTGCTGCTGCTGTCGTCGGCCGACGAGGCGTCGTCGGAGCTCGAGGGCCGCCCGGTCGCCGTGGCCGCCGCAGCCGCCGCCCGGGCCGCTGTCGGCGTAGCCGGTCAACGAGGCGACGCCGCCGGACTTGTAGCCCGGGAACGTCTTCTTGTCGAGCGCGGCCTTCGCGTCGGTGGCCTCCTGGTCGGTGATGTCACCGGCCGCGAGCGCCTTGTCGATCGCCTTGACGGCCAGCGCCTTGCGGGCCGCACGGAACCCGGTGTTGAGCTGGGCCGTGGTGATCTTGAGGTTGCTCGCGACGGTGCGGGTCTGGCTGACCTGGTAGGCGGTCGTGAGGTTGTCCTCGATCTCCGCCTTCAGGTCGTCGCCCTCGTCGGACGTGATGTCCTCGTCCTCGACGGCCGCGTCGACGCGGTCCTCTGCGGACTGGACGATGGCTGCCTTGAGGTCGGCCCGCGTCACCTTCAGCTCCGTTGCGGCCTGGGTGACGAGTGCGCTGGCCGTCGGGCCCTTCGGGCCGCGGGGCCCCTTGGCACTCGCCGTCGTCACTCCCACGGCCAGCAGGCCGGTGAGCGCGAGGGCGGTGATGATTCCGATGCGCTTGCTGCTTCGCGTCATAGACGCCTCCTCGGGGTCGGTTACCTGACCCATCGAAAGGCCCGGCGCTGGCAAAGCACTGGGAGACCCCTGGGAGCGCTGTAATCTGTTTTTTCGGATTCGGTTCGCGGCGCCCGAAGACGTTTGGTCTCCATCCCAGGTTGGGGAGTGATCGGCCGTGGAAAGATCCGGCTATCCGTACGGAAAGAAACCGTGGCTACGGCGCGATTCGTGCGTCGGCTATCAGCGCACCGTCATCAGCGACCATCTCGACGTCGTCGTCCTGGTCATCGTCGTGCTCGTCGGCCTCGCAGTGATGGCGGTCGCCCTGCTCGCGCACGCGTAGGCGGCGCTAGCCGACGGCGACGATGACCAGGAAGGTCTTGGCGACGTGCCCGCTGCCCGACTGCGTCTGGCCGAGCTTCAGGCGTGTCGTGCCGGCCTTCAGCGCCGTGAACCGTCGAGTCTCGACGCCGCCCGCACCGGGCCTCGACCCGTCGGGCTTGAACGTGTAGCCCGCCGGCTTCAGCACCGTCCTGTCGACCTTGAGCACCTGCCAGGTGTAGCCGGTCGACGGGTTCCCGCGCAGCGCGACGCGCAGCGTGTCGCCGGCTTTCAGGTGCACGGTCTTGCCGTTCGCCTGCTGGCCGATCGTGACCGTCTTCGCGGCGAGCGCAGTGCCTGCGACGAGGACGAGCACGGCGGGCGCGACCACGATCAGCTGCGAGACGCTTGCGCATGCGCAGAACGCTTCCCGCGGGCGCCGGACGGCGTCAACCGCTGGCGTTCCGGAACGGCTAGGCGGCTCGGCGGCCGGCGGTCTGGTCGCCCACCCGTGACTCCGGGCCGGTTGCGTGCCGCCGAGCGACCGTCCGTCGCCGTAGCCGGCGGGCCCACACGTCTTCGAGGCGCGGGCCGGTGCGCCGCCGCCGGGCGAAGATCTCCGCCTCGACTGGATCGAACGAGTAGAGGGGCATCGGGGTCCCAGCCTACCCGCGGACCGCCCGTTCCAAACTGCGGGCGGCGCTAGGCCGGCCCGCGCTTCCACCCCTTGTCCATCGCCTCGAGCACGTCGTCGATCGTCGTCTGACCGGTGATCAGGCCGGTCCCGTAGGTTGTGAGCGCGTTGCCGACGCGGCGTTCCACCAGGTCTCCACCGGGTTGACGTTGTACTCGTGGTTCTTGAAGCGCGCCGAGAAGCTGGACAGGTAAGCACGGCAGCTCGCCCGACTTGAGCTGGGACTGCGAGATGCCGCCCGGTGATCCCGACCCACAACGCGTTCTGCTTGGGCCGGGCGATGAAGTCGACCAACGTCTGGGCCGCCGCCGGTGCTGCCGCACTCGCATGGGCGTTGATCGTTGAACGCTTGCGCCAGGTTGAGCAGCACCTTCGTCTTGCTGGGAGCCACGCCGGCCGGGCCGGGGAAGGGGTGCTGCGAGTACGCGATCTGCGGATGCGCCGCGTCGATCGCCGCCTTGTGCGATGGTGAGCACACGTACATCAGCGCGCGCCCTGGCCGAACTGCGCGTCGCCCGCGGCGCTCGTGAGCCCCGCCGGCCCCGGGCTGGAAGCAGCCCGCGTTCTTTCATGTCGACGAGCTCCTGGAGCGCCTGGCGCCACCCCAGCGTCCCCGGGAAGGTGACCTTCCCCGCCTCGAGCTTCTTCGCCCACTGCTTGTCCTTCGCATACACCGTCGTGAGCGCGATGTCCGCCATCAGCTGCTGATACGACCTCGATGCCCTGCACGGCCAGCAGCACCGGAATCGTCCCCGCCGCCTTGGCCGTGCGACACGTGTCGAGCAGCTGCGGGAACGTCTGCGGGATCGTAGCCCGCGCTGCCTGAACAACGTGTCGTTCGTCCACAGGCAAGCAATACAT
>CAVTHM010000002.1:0-1385471 GCA_963734565.1 uncultured Thermoleophilia bacterium
CTCGCGCTGGCCGGCAAGCCGCTCGCGTCCCGGTCGGTGCTCACGCTGTACCGCGTCTCGCCGCCGCTCCGGCTCGCGAGCGCCACCGACGGCGTCTATGGGGACGGGTGGATGGGCTCGCAGGCGGCGTACTTCGCAGTACGCCGGCGGGCCGGGGCGCGTGGCGGTCACCCTGTCGCGTGAAGCCTGGGGCGGGAAAGACGTCCCCGGGAAGGTGACGGTCAGGGTCGGCCCGGCGGTTGCTGGCCGGGACGGGCGCGGCCATCGGGCGCATGACGGCCCAACGGACACTCACGCTGCACCGTCTGCAGCGGCGCGTGGTTGGTCCTCCCCCGTCCCGCGTGCGCCGTCGCGGGTCGAGGTAACCGTGGCGCCGACGTTTTCGCCGTCGACGTACGGGCTGCCGGACACCCGCCAGCTCGGCGCCCAGGTCACCTTCCGCCGGCTGGGGCCGCGTTGACCAACCTCGCGGCGCGTCTCCGCGACCCATCGCCGGACCTGCTCTACGGGCTCATCGCTGCCGGGGTCATCCTTCTCTCAGCGGTCATCCGCGCCGCCCAGGTCAGGCACGTCGCCGCGCCGAACATCCTCTGCGACGAGTTCATCTACGCCGGCCTCGCACGGGGGCTTGCCGAGGGCGACGGCTACGCCTATCGCGGGGTCAACCTCGACTTCAGCTGGGTCTACCCGCTGCTGATCGCACCGGGCTGGTTCGCCGGCTCGATGCACACCACGTTCGCGTTCGTGAAGGACATGAACGTCGCGGTGATGAGCCTGGCCGGCGTGCCCGGCTACCTGTGGGCGCGAAGGTTCGCGTCGCCACCGTGGGCCGTCCTCGCGACCGTGCTCGTGCTGCTCATTCCCGCCTACGCCTTTACGGGGCTGATCATGACCGAGAACGCCGCGTACCCGACGTTCCTTGCCGCCGCGTTCGTGATCGCGCTGGCGCTCGAGCGGCCACGGCTCGGGTACCAGGCGCTTGCACTCGCACTGATCGTGCTCGCCTGGGCCACCCGGTACCAGAGTGTCGTGCTCGCCCCGGTGCTTGTGGCCGCCGCGCTGCTTGAGCGGGCTCAGCTTCGACTGGCGTGCGGGCATCCCGAGGCCGGAGCTCAAGCGCCGGGCGCTGCTCCATGCGCGCCCTGTCGGCGCGCTCCTCGTTTCGTGGTTGGAGGCTACCTGCTCTACAAGAAGGTGACGACGGGGCTCTACTCGACGGCGCTCGGCCCGTACGCCGACCTGCGGAACAACGTCTACCCGTGGCGCGAGGTGGGGCGCTGGGCCATCCTCCATCTCGGGGAGCTCTCGCTCGCGGTGGGCGTCGCGCCCTTCGCGGCGCTGCTCGTGCTCCTGATCCAGGGCGGTTCTCGGCCGCACCCGCAGCGACGCGGAGCGCGCGTACGTCGCCGTTGCCGTCTCCGGCGTTGCGCTCGTGGCCATCCAGGTCGGCGCCTTCGCGACGAGCACTGCGCACTGGGTGGTCGAGCGCTACAGCTTCTACGCGATGCCGCTCGTGCTGCTCGCGCTCGTTGCGTGGCTCGGGCGCGGTGCCCCGCGGCGCCCGCTGGCGGCGACGGTTGCGAGCGCGGCGGTCGCGGCCGGGCTCGTGGTCTGGCTCCTGCATGAGTTTCGCGCGTTCCTCTTCGCCGGCTCGCTGCCGGTCAACACACTCTCGCTCTACGCGTTCCTGCGCTGGACGGTCCACTTCGGAGGCGACCAGGACCACCTGATCTCGGGCCGTCGGGATCGCCGCGCTCGCCGTTGCCGTCGCGTTCGTTGACTACTCCCCCGGCGCGCTGCGGTCGTCATCCTTCCGCTCGGCGTGATCGCGGTGCTCGTGGCGTTCTCGCGGCCGGCGCTGACGCAGACACGCCTGCTGTCGATTGGCTCGTACCAGCTAGCCGGCCCCGATCCGACCTGGGTCGACGACGCCGTCGGCCGCAACGCCGACGTCGCCGTTCTCGTCAGCCCGCATCCCGACCAGTTCACGGCGTCCGGCGTCCAGCTCCAGACCGAGTTCTGGAACCGCAGCGTCCGCCGCTTCTACCGGCTGACACCAGCCGGAGATCTGCCCGCTTCCTGCACAGGACGTCACCGTCGACCCGGCTACGGGCAAGCTCCAGCGCGTGGGCTATGCCGGTAAGGCGGCCGGCGTGATCCGCCGAGCGTTACCTCGTCGTGCACCAGGGAACGGCGCTCTTCGGGAACCAGATCGTCGCGGGCGGCACGGCACTGGGCGCCCCGCTGGCGCTCGACAAGGCGATCGCGCCCGTGCGGCTGCAGAGCGGTGTCGACGGTCTCTTCGCCGACGGTTGGATGGCATCCGGGGCGACGTACACGCAGTACGCTGCGGCCGGCAAGGCCGGCTCGGTGGACGTCACGCTCTCCCGCGAGGCGTGGGGCGGGCCCGACAAGCCCGGGCACGTCGTCATACGCTACGGCCGGCCGGCGATCGAGAACGGCGTGGTGACCATCGCCTCCCCGAAGACGATCCGCTGGACGATCCACAGCTCGGGCGTGAGGACGTTCGTGCTGCCGGCGAAGCACCTGCCAATGCGGGTCGAGGTGACGATCAACCCAACGTTCTCGCCGGCGGACTACGGCTACACCGACGTCCCGGGCGCTCGGTGCAAAGCCGACCTTCACGTACATCCCCGGCTAGGCCGGCGGTGCGGTCGGTCGTCGCCCGGAGCGCAGCGTTGCCGAGCGCGCTCCTCGTCGCCGGCCTCGTCGTGCTGTCGACCGTGCTGCACACGTGGTGGGTGCACGGCGTCGAGGCGCCGCAGATCCTCTGCGACGAGTTCATCCACGCGGGCATCGCCGACAGCATCGTGCGCCACGGCGAGTACGCATACCGCGGCGTGCCCGTTCGCTACTCGTACACGTATCCGCTCTCGCTCGCGCCCGCCTGGTCGATCGGGTCGATGCAGACGACGTACGAGCTGACCAAGGCAACGAATGCGCTGCTGATGTCGCTCGCGGCGGTGCCCATCTACTTCTGGGCGCGGCGGCTCGTCTCGTTCGGCTGGTCGATCGTCGCTGCGGTGCTCGTGCTCTGCATGCCTGCGTTCGCGTTCGCGGGGCTCGTGATGACGGAGAACATCGCGTTCCCGACCTTCGTGCTCGCGCTGTTCGTGACCGCGCTCGCGCTCGAGCGGCCCACGGTGGTGCGCCAGGTACTGGCGCTGGCAGCGATCGGGCTCGCGGCCGTCTCGCGCTACCAGAGCCTCGTCCTGCTGCCCGTGTTCGTCGGCGCCGCGGTGCTCAAGCTCGCGCTCGACTGGCGGGCGGGCGTCCCTCGCGATGGAGCTGCGGCGGCGCGCGACCCACCTCGCCGGTGCGGTCGGCGTCGCGCTCGCGCTCGCCGTCGCCTACGTCGTCTGGAAGACGGCCCGGAACCAGCCGCTCGCCAGCGGCCTCGGGCCGTACGGGGGCCTCACGAGCGGGGAAGTACCCGCTGCACGACGTGATCCGCTGGACGTACCTGAACGCGGGCGAGTTCGTGCTCGCGGCCGGGTTCGTCGGCGCGGCGGCGCTCGTCCTGCTCGTGTGGGAGGGCGGCGCCGGGCGGTCTGAACACGGACGCGCTGCGGTCGTTCGTCGCCGTCGCCGTGGTGGCCGTCGGCGGCGTGCTGCATCGAGGTCGGCGATCTTCGCCGCCGGCGTGGCCCAGTACATCGTCGAGCGCTACAGCTTCTACGCGCTGCCGGCGGTGCTGCTCGGCGCTCGTCGTCTGGCTCGGGAACGGCCTGCCGCGGCCGCGGCTGGGCGTCGCGGTGGCGCTCCTGGTGCCGCTCCTGTTCGTGCTGTCGATCGAGACGCTCGACCGCAATCCGCTGCACGACGGCTCGCTCCCGGTCAACACGCTGACGCTGTACGCGTTCCAGCGGCTGACGATGCGGCTCAGCGGTGACGTGGGCGACGTGCAGCTCCTGACGGCGGTCGGGATCGTCGCTCGCCGCCGCGGCGTTCGCCCTCCTGCCGCGGCGCATCGCGGCGATTGCGATCCCGCTCGCGGTCGGCGGCGCGCTGCTGGGGTTCTCGAAGCCGGTGGTCGGCGCGACGGCCGGCTCGTCCTTGCCGGAGCGGGGCGCCGCGGGGCCGCGGCCGCAGTGGATCGACGACGCGGTCGGCTGCGAGGCGGACGTCCCGTACCTGCTCGAGCCGAGCGCCGACGTGTCGAGCGCGACGCTGGTCTCACTCGAGACCGAGTTCTGGAACCGCAGCGTCGACTCCGTGTACTCGCTGGGCGCGCTCGCAGCTCTGCCCGCTGCCGAGCATCCCGGTCGAGGTCGACGACAAGACCGGACGCATCCTGCGGGCCGACCGCACCCCGCCCGAGCCGATCGACGTCCGCTACGTCGTCGCCCGGCGCGGCGCCAACATCGCCGGGACGGTCAAGGCGAACGGCGGCCCCGAGACTCTGCTGCCGCTCGCCGCTCTACGAGGTGGAGCGGCCGCTCCGCGTCGGCTCGACCACGATCGGGATCGACGCCGACGGCTGGATGCACGACGCCGCCGCCTACACCGTGTACTCGGCGCCGAAGGGGCCCGGCTCGGTCGACGTCTACCTCTCGCGCTCGGGCTGGACCGGCCAGGACGTCCCCGGGAACGTGACGGTCACCATCGGCACGCTCGGCCGCGCGCCGGACGGCACGCTCGCGATCGGGAAGCAGACGGGCGAGGAGCACTGGGTGATCCACAGCGGCCTGTCGAAGACGATCCGGCTAAAGGCGCCGAAGCCGCCGTTCCGCGTCGAGGTACACGTCGACCCGACCTTCTCACCGTCCCAGTTCGGCGGGGCGGACACGCGCCAGCTGGGCGTGCAGCCCGCGTTCACGTACGTCCCCGGGTAAGCGTCTCGGGGTGCTTGCGCACGTAGCGCGCGATGCCGCGCCAGTGCCAGAGCGTGCGCCGCGTCAGGAAGCGGCGGTCGGTGACCGCGACGTGGCGGTGCGTCACGACCGCGTCCGGCACGTACCAGCGCTCCCAGCCGGCGCGCGCGGCGCGGTAGCAGAGGTCGATGTCCTCGCCGTAGAGGCGGAAGCCCTCGTCGAAGCCGCCGAGCTCGTCGAGCATCGTGCGGCGCAGGAGCAGGAAGCCGCCGAGCATCCAGTCGGCCTCGACCGGCTCGGTCGGCCGCTCGTCGAGGTTGTAGTGGCGGCGCTGGTGCGTGTACGGGTCGACGAGCAGCCGGAGCGGCGTGCGGCGGACGAGCGTGCCGCCGACCGTCGGGAAGCGGCGGCGCGACGGCTGCCAGGTCGCCGTCCGGGTAGCGCATCTGCGGGCCGGCGACGCCGCAGCGCGCGTGCTCCTCCGCGAAGGCGGCGAGGATGGCGACCGCGTCCGGCGCCGCCTCGGTGTCGGGGTTCGCGACGACGACCAGCGGCGCCGTCGTGGCGGCGATGCCGCGGTTCGCGTTGGCGGCGTAGCCGAGCGGGCGTCTCGTTGCGGATGACGCGGGCGTCCGTCGGCAGCGTCGCCGCGGCGAGGTTGGCGACCACGACCAGCTCGTCGACCTGCGGCGCGAGGGCGGCGAGCGCAGCGCGCGAGCTCGGGGCGCGGCTCGTGGACGACGACGACGCCGGCGACGCGTCACAGCAGCTCGCGGTAGACGTCGAGCGTCCGCCGCGCCGTCTCGGCCCAGCTGTAGCGGCGCGCCCGCTCGAGCCCGGCGGCGACGAGCCGCTCGCGGTCGGCGAGCGCCCGCTCGATCCCGCCGGCGAGCGCGCACGCGTCGCCCGGCTCGACGATGACCGCCGCGTCGCCGGCCACCTCCGTCGTCGCGCCGGCGGCGGTCGTCACGACCGGCGTGCCGGACGCCATCGCCTCGACGATCGGCAGGCCGAAGCCCTCGTAGCGCGAGGGGAACACGAGGCAGCGAGCGCCGCGGTAGAGCGCGGCCAGCTCGTCCTTGGCGACGTGGCCGCGCAGGTCGACGCGGTCGGCGAGGCCGAGGCTGGCGCTGCGCTCCCGCACGGTGTCGCCGAGCCCCTTGTCAGGCCCGATCATGACGAGCCGCAGGTCGCTCCGGCAGGAGCGCCAGCGCCTCGACCGCCGACGAGCGGGTCCTTGCGGGCGTGCAGCGCGCTCGACGAAGAGCGGCGTACGGGCGTGCCGTTCGGCGACGGGCCCGTCGGGCGTGAAGGCCGGGTCGACGCCGTACGGCGTGAGCACGACCTTGCCGCGGTCGATGCCGTAGCGCTCGACCAGGTCGTCGCGCGTGCGCTCCGAGCCGGTCAGCACCGCGCGCGGCCCGGCGCGCGGAGGGCTGACGAGCGTCCGGAACATGAGCCGGTCGCGCGTGCCCATCAGCGTGCGGTCGGCCTCGAAGGACAGGTCCTGGACGGTCAGCACCGACCGCTCGCGGTAGAGCGGCGGCACGACGTGGAGGAAGTGCGCGAGGCCGGGCGGAGGCTCGCGGAGCAGCCGCGGCAGCCGGTACGCCATCCGCGCCACCTGGCTCGTCGCGGGCAGCTCGACTCGGCTCGATCCCGGGCGGGCACGGCCGCCGGGTTGCGCGTCACCGCGGCGATGCGGAGGTCGTCGCGATCGGCGACGAGCTCGCGCAGCAGGTTCTCGACGTAGGACTCGTCGCCGGTGCGCTGGCGCCCGAGCACGTCCGCGTCGATGACGACGAGCGGCGTCACGCGGCCACCTCGCGGTAGACGTCGACCGTGCCGCGCGCAGTGCGCTCCCACGTGAACTCGGCCGCCCGCTCGCGGCCGCGCTCGGCCGAGCTCGTCGCGGCGCTCGACCGCCTCGCGCAGCGCCGTCGCGATCGAGTCGGCGTCCAGCGGGTCGCACGTGACGGCGATGCCCTCGGCGAACTCGTCGTACGGCGGCCCCGCCGGGCAGACCGACCGCGCGTGCCGGCCGCCATCGCCTCGAGCACCGGCAGGCCGAAGCCCTCGTACGTCGACGGGTAGACGAGGCAGCGCGCACCGCGGTAGAGCGCGGCCAGCTCCTCGTCGTCGACGCGCCCGAGCCGGCGCACGCGGTCGCCGCCGACGTCGACGTCGCCCCAGCCGGCGTCGCCGGCGATGCGCAGCTCGCACGTCGAGCCCCGAGCGCCGGAAGCCCTCGACCAGCGGGGCAGGTTCTTGCGCGGCTCGAGCGTCGCGACGGCGAGCACGTAGTCGCCCTCCGCCGCCGGGCCCGTCGCCCGTGAACGGCGGGCCGACGCCCTGAGGGACGACGTGCACGCGGACTCGGCGATGCCCGTCGACCGCGGCGCAGCTCGCGCCGCTGGAACGCGGACACGGTGATGACGGCGGCCGCCGCAGCGGACGATGCGCGGCAGCGTCAGCGACGTGTAGCGGCGCATCCACGGGTTGAAGGCCTCCGGGCCGGCGCAGCGGCGACACGTCGTGCACGGTCACGACGACCGGGACGCGCGAGCACGAACGGTGCGCGGATCGTCGTGCAGTGCAGGAAGTCGACGTGCGACCGCGCCGCCGCGAGCGGCAGCACGGCCGGGTACCAGACGACGTCGCGCGCCAGCTTCGCGAGGCGGCCGCCGCCGTCGAAATGCAGCCGGCGCAGCTCGACGTCGCCCAGCCGCTCGAGCTCCGCGAGCAGATTGACGACGTAGCGCGCCGTCCCCGCGCGGGTGAGTGCGAGCGGTGAGACGTCGATTCCGCTGCGCAGCACGGCCGGCAGTGTCTCAGAGCACCGAGCGTACCCGGCCAGCACGGCCTCGCCGCACGCGCGCCGCGTGAACTGCGCCGCGTGGCGCAGGCCCGGCTCGCGCAGCTCGTCGCGCGCGCGCGATCGCCTGCTCGATCGCGTCGGCGAACGCCTCCGGCGAGTCGGCGTCCGCGCGCAGTGCCACGCCGCCGGCCGCCTCGTCCAGCGACGGGTCGGTGGAGCAGACCGCAGGCGTGCCGCACGCCATCGACTCGACGACCGGCATGCCGAAGCCCTCGAAGCGCGACGGGTAGACGAACGCCGCCGCACCGCGGTAGAGCGCCGGCGAGGTCGCGACCGCGTAGCCGAGCCGCACGATCCCCGGCTCCTGCTCGACCTGCTCGCCCCAGCCGGACTGGCCGACGAGCGCGAGCTGGAGCTCCGACCCGCGGCCGCGCAGGATGCGGATCGCCTCGACCGCCGCGCGCAGGTTCTTGCGCGGCTCGTCGGTCGCGACCGACAGCACGTACGGGGCGCCCAGCGACTCCCGCTCGGCCGTCCGGCGGCGAAGCGCCGGATCGAGGCCCGGGTACGCGACGCGCAGCCGCTCCTCCGGCACGCCCAGGTGCTCGTGCACGTCGCGCGGCCGTGTGGCGCGGAGTTGCAGACGATCACGTCGCACTCGCGGGCGGCGATCGCGTCGCGCTCGGCGTGCATCCGGCGCGTGACCGGCGAGACCCACTCCGGGAACCGCAGCGGGCACGAGGTCGTGGATCGTCGTCGTGCGCACGCCGCCGCGCTGGCGCGGCTGCATCCATTCCGAGAAGTGGAAGACGTCGAGCGGCCCGGCGACGCGCTCGACCGGCGGGCGGCCGATGCGCGTCCAGAGCCGCCGCCACGTGCTGCGCGGACGGCGGCACGACTACGCAGCCGCCGCTTCACCGCCAGCCCGTCGAGCGCGCGTCGCAACGGCGCGCCGCCGCCGCGGCCCGGTGACCGAGAACGCCACGATCTCGTGCTCGCCCTCGGAGGCCTGCACGAGCCCGTCGAGCATCCCGACCCAGTACCACCCGATGCCGGTGAGCCTGTTGAAGAGCGGCGTGACGTCGACGACGACGCGCACGCCGTCAGTCGAGCGGGACGCGCGCGATGGGCGCGCCGGGCTCGGAGAACCACGTGATCCCCTCGCGCACGAGGTCGACGAGCACCTCGTCGCGCCCGCGGTGCTCGGCCGGGACGACCAGCTCCACGTCGACCGCGCCGCCGATCGGGAGCGAGTGCGGCAGCGTCACGCGGGGCAGCTCGACCCGCTCCCCGTCGGCGAGGACGTACGGGCCGACGTTGACGATGCCCTCCGGGTACGGGAACGCCGTCGGCGCCGGCCAGAACGCGCGACCCGTGTTCTCGACGTGCAGCAGCACGCGCAGCGAGCCGTCGGGCGCCTCCGCCGGCGCCGCAGCGACGGTGACCCGCGCGCGCCACGCGTCCGCGCCGCCCGTGTCGGCGACCGGCTTCGTCGCGATCAACGTGTTCGTCGCCGGCTTCCGCCGCCCGGCCCGGATCCGCGCCCAGCCGGTGAGAAGCCCCACCGCGGCACCAGCGTCGTCCAGCGGCACGAGCCGGTCGACCTCCATGAACTGCTGCACGTCCACGAAGCCCGCCTCCTCGACCGCCCAGCGCAGGTACTCCGGGTCGAACGGCGACTCGAGCGTCCCGTACTGCTCCATTTCGGCGACGAGGTTGCGCTCGTCCTCGGAGCCGGGCACAGGCCTCACGCCCTCGCGGATGTAGATTCGCCCGCCGGGCGCGAGCGTGCGCAGGATCACGCGCAGCGTCTCGACCTCGCCGTCGAAGTGGTGCATCGTGTCGTACAGGACGGCGGCGTCGAAGCGGTTCTCCCACGGCATCTCGCGAACCGGCATGGCGTGGAACTCCGCCTGCGGCGCGATCCCCTCGCCGACCGGGCCCGGGATGGCGGCGACCCGCTCGCGCGCGATCTCGACCATGTCCTCCGAGATGTCGACGCCCGTGACCCAGTAGCCGCAGCGCGCCAGGTACTCCGACATCCAGCCCGGCCCGCAGCCGACGTCGAGCACCTGCGCCCGCAGGCCGAGCCCGAGCTGCTCGACGATGTGCGAGAACGTCCGCAGGCACGTGGCGAGCTCGAAGTTCGGCGGCGCGCTGAACGGCTTCGTGTGCAGCCAGAGCGCGTTGCCCGGCGTGAGGTTGGCCACGTACTCCTTGTGGCCGCGGTCGAAGTCCTGGCCGATGCTGCCCAGGCGACCGCCCTGCGGCCCGCGGGGCCGCCGAAAGCGCTGGATCATGCGGGATTCCGTCCGATCATGCGCCCCTAGACTAGGGATCGATGAGCGTGTACGCGGACGTCCTCCGCTACTGGGATCTCTTCTCCGACCTGTTCCGCCGCGACTTCGCGGTGCGCTACCGCGGGTCGGTGCTGGGCGTCTTGTGGACGATGATCAACCCGCTGCTGCTCATGCTCGTCTACACGGTCCTGTTCTCGTTCCTGATCAAGGCGAAGGGGATCGATTCGATCCCGAGCTTCCCGCTCTTCGTCCTCACCGGCCTGCTCGCCTGGATCTTCTTCCAGACGTCCGTGTCGACGGCGACGAGCTCGCTGGTCGGCAACGCCTCGCTCGTCAAGCAGGTGCGCTTCCCGCGTCAGCTGCTACCGCTTTCGATCGTCGCGGCGAACGTGTTCACGCTCGTCGTGATGCTCGTCGTCATCCTCCCGTTCTCGCTCTGGCTCCTGCCCGACACCCGGACGACGTTCTGGTCCTGCGCGTTCCTGCTCGTGCCGCTCGTCGGCTTCGTCGGCGGCCTGGCCGTCGTCGTCGCCTGCGCGAACGCGCTCTTCCGGGACGTCGAGTACATCGTCGCGGCGCTCCTGCTGCCGTGGTTCCTGCTCACGCCGATCTTCTGGTCGTTCGACACGCTTCCCGCGGTGCAGGACCACGAGTGGCTCGTCGACGTCCTCTACTGGGGCAACCCGCTGACGCCGATCGTCGAGGGGATTCGCGCTCCGCTCTTCTTCGGGGAGCTGCCGAGCGCGGGCGAGGTCGTCTACGCGGTGGGCGTGGCGATCGCGGCGCTGGCGCTCGGCGCGTTCGTCTTCACGCGCGCGGACGACCGCCTGGTCGCACAGCTCTAGCCGGCACGGCGACCCGGATCCGGCCGTCGCAGATCGTCGGGCCGTCGACGGCTGCCGGGTCGACGGCCGGGAGGCCGCCCGGGCCGGGCTCCGGCGAGTGCCGGCGAGCAGCGACGGGCAGAGGAGCGGGAGGGTCCAGCCCGGCGAGCGGCCGAAGCCCGCGGCTCCAGGGCGCGAGCTCCTTCGCGGCGGCGCGGCGCTCGAGCCGGCCGCCCTCGACGTCCACGGCGCCGCCGACGGCGACGAAGCCCTCGTCGTGCGCGTCCAGGATGCGGCGCGACCAGTCGGGCGCGGGCCGGGCGCCGGCGGCGAGGTAGGCGGTGGCGTCGCCTTCCTGCGAGATCGGCTCCTCCTGGGCCGCGAGCGCGACCTGCGTGAGCGCGCGCCAGGTCGGCGTCGCCGGGCACGACCGAGACGGCGAGCGCGCGGCGGGCGATTCCGGGCAGGACGTCGACGTCCAGCTCGAGTCGCTCGTTGCCGAGCTCGCGGAACCAGTAGCGGCCCTCGTTGACGAGGTCGAAGGCGAGCCGGTACGCGCCCGGTGGCATCGGCGCGCGGACGGTCACCCAGACGCTGATCCGCTCGCCGGGGGCGACGCGCTCGGGCAGGAGGATGAAGGCACCGGCCCAGACGATCGGGTTGCCGAGCTGGTCGAGCCAGTGGTACGAGAGGTGGATGTCGCGGCCCGGGCGCGAGCGCCAGGCGGCCGTGCCGGCGTTCTCGAGGTCGATCGTGCCGATCGTGGTCGCGCCCGCGCGCTGCGGCGGCAGGTCGTGCGCGAGCCAGCGGACGGCGAGCGGCCCCGCGGGGACGGCGTGCGGCGAGGCAGGCGTGGCCACGGAACTAGTCTAGGAACGTGACAGCGCCACTCCTCGTTCGGGCCGCCCGGCGCGAGCCGGTCGAGCGGACGCCGGTCTGGTTCATGCGGCAGGCGGGGCGGTCGCTGCCCGAGTACCGGGCGGTGCGCGAGCGCTTCGGGCTGTTCGAGATCTGCCGGCAGCCGGAGCTCTGCGCGGAGGTGACGCTCCAGCCGGTGCGCCGCCACGGCGTGGACGCGGCCGTGCTCTTCGCGGACATCATGCTCCCGGTTCTCGGCATGGGCGTGGACGTCGAGCTGGTCGAGGGCGTCGGGCCCGTGGTGGCGCGGCCGGTCGCGACGATGGCCGACGTCGAGGCGCTGCGCGTGCCCGGAGCCGGAGGAGGCGGTGCCGTTCGTGCTCGAGACGGTGCGGCTGGTGCGCGAGCAGCTCGAGCCGGAGCAGGCGCTCGTCGGCTTCTGCGGCGGGCCGTTCACCGTGGCCGGCTACCTGGTCGAGGGGCGGCCGTCGCGCGAGTTCGCGAAGACGAAGGCGCTGATGTACGGCGCACCGGACGTCTGGCACGCGCTGATGGACAAGCTCGCCGAGGCGTCCGCGCGCTACGTGGCCGCGCAGGTGGAGGCGGGCGCCGACGCCGTGCAGGTCTTCGACTCGTGGGCCGGCGCGCTGTCCGTCGAGGACTACGCCGAGTTCGCGGCGCGCTACTCGGCGCGGATCCTCGGCGCGGTCGCCGCGCCGACGATCCACTTCGCGACGGGCGCGACGCACCTGCTGCGCTCGCTCGCGGCGGCGGGCGGCGACGTGATCGGGCTCGACTGGCGGCTGCCGCTCGACGACGGCTGGCGCGCCGTCGGCGACGACCGCGGCGTGCAGGGCAACCTCGACCCGGCCGTCCTGCTCGGCCCGTGGGAGCGCGTGGAGGAGGCGGCGCGCGCAGTCCTGGAACGCGCGGCCGGCCGGCCGGGCCACATCTTCAACCTGGGCCACGGCGTCCTGCCGCAGACCGACCCCGACGCGTTGACCCGCCTCACCGAGCTCGTCCAGGCCGCGACCGTCGAAGCGCGCGTCTAGCCGGCGACTCAACGGCAGCTGCCGTGAACGCAGCGTGGCCGTGGTCCCCTCGAAGCCCGTGCCAGGCACGGAAACGTTTCGTCCACAGGCCAGGGCGCGTGGGAAGCCGACCACGGGACGTCTTGTGATGGTTCGTAGCGCCTCCGTCGCCGTGCCTGGCACGGTGACGGAAGGCACGAACGCCGGTCGCGGACGGCCGCCAGCAGCGGCACTCGCCGCTACGCTCAGCCCGTGAAAACGGGAGCGGTCGTCGCCGAGAACGTCAGCCGCCGCTTCCGTCTTTTCGGGCAGGGGACGCTCACGCTCAAGGAGGCGGTCGTCGGGCGCAAGCGCCTCCAGGCCCGCGACGTCTGGGCAGTGCGCGACGTCTCGTTCACCGTGGAGCCGGGCGAGTCGGTCGGCCTCGTCGGGCGCAACGGATCGGGCAAGACGACGCTGCTGCGCCTGATCGCCGACATCTTCCAGCCCACCGAGGGTCGTATCGAGGTCGGTGGCTCGATCGGCTCGCTGCTCGGGCTCGGCGCGGGCTTCCACCCGGACTTCACGGGCCGCGAGAACGTCTTCCTGAACGGCTCGCTGCACGGCCTCTCGCGCCGGTTCGTCCGCGAGCGAATGGACGAGATCGTCTCGTTCGCGGAGCTCGAGAATTTCATCGACGCGCCGGTCCGGACGTACTCGTCGGGGATGTACATGCGGCTCGGCTTCTCGGTCGCGACGCACCTCCAGTCGGACGTGCTGCTCCTTGACGAGGTGTTCGCGGTCGGCGACGAGGCCTTCCAGCGGAAGTGCTTCGGGAAGATCTTCGAGTTCAAGAGCCGGGGCGGCACGATCTTCTTCGTCTCGCACTCGGCGGCCGCCGTGGAGAGCCTGTGCGAGCGCGCGCTGCTGCTCCGCAACGGGCGGCTCGAGCTGGACGGGCCCACACGCGACACGATCGCCCGCTACCAGGCGCTGCTCGCCGAGGACGAGGATCCGGAGGAGCGCGGCGCGGGGCTGCAGGAGTGGGGGAGCGGCGAGGCCCGCGTCACGGACGTCCGGCTGGAGGACGACGCGGGCGAGACACGCACGCAGTACCTGGCCGGCGAGCCGCTCGTCGCGCTGCTGCGCGTGCACGTCGACCCGGGTTGTCCGCCGCCGCAGGTGAGCATCGAGATCCACGCCCGGGGCGGCGGGCTGATCGCGGGTGCCAGCCAGCCGCTGGCCGAGCTCGGCTGGGCGGGCGGCGAGGCCTGGGTGCGGTGGGAGGTCGATTCGCTCCCGCTCGCCGATGGCCGCTTCGAGCTCGCCGTCTCGCTGGCCGATGCGGCGGGCAGCCACGTGTACCACCGGCGGCTCGCGGCGGCGAGCTTCGTCGTCTACTCCGAGGAGGAGTCGACGGGCGGGCTCGTGCGCCTGGACGGCCGCTGGTCGCTGGCCGGGGACGCGAGTACGGTGTCCGCCGCATGAGCGCCCGGACGTGTCCCGACTGGCCGGAGCTGCTCGAGCTGGCGCCCGATCTCCAGTTCAAGCACTACACGGTCGCAGAGGCGCAGCTGCCGATGGAGGCGCTCGTCCTGCTCGAGGGCGTCCTCGCCAACGAGGCGGAAATCTGCTGCGACCGCGAGCGCCACGTGTTCAACCAGCACCACACCGATCCGGCAGTCGCCAAGGCGCTGCGCGACACGCACTGGTACGAGGTCGGCGAGTGGTCGACCACCGGCCCGGGCTCCGGCGCGTAGCGCGCGTCAAGACGGCGCTGAATCGGCACAGACCCGTGCGCTTTGCGCCGTTAGCCTCCGCGGCGGGAGGCGGGTAAAGGGCTCCGAACCCCGCCCCGAATGGGAGGGGTAACTTCCTAGTTCACGCGCGAGCCGTCCGCCGCGCCAGGATCTCGGCCAGCGGCCGCGTGTTCAGCACGCTCGCGGCCGTCGCCCACCCGCGGCGCGCCGTGGCCACCGAGAACTCCATGTTCCGCAGCCCGCGCGCCGAGTGGGAATCGGTGTTGCACACGAGCTCGGCGCCTGCCTCGACCGCCAGTCGGACGTGCTCGTCGCGCAGGTCGAGCCGGTCGGGCAGCCCGTTGACCTCGAGCGCCACGCCCGTCCGCAGAGCCGTCTCGACCACCACCTCGAGGTCGACGTCGTTCGGCGGCCGGTGGTTGATGATCCGGCCGGTCGGGTGGCTCAGCGCCGACACCGCCGGGTGCTCCATCGCGGTCACGACCCGCCGCGTCAGCTCGGCGCGCGGCGTCCGCTGGCCGGCGTGCACCGACGCCATCACCCAGTCCAGCTCTGCCAGCACGCCGTCCGGAAGGTCGAGCGAGCCGTCCGCGAGGATGTCGCACTCGATCCCTTGCAGCAGCCGGAACGGCGCCAGCAGTTCGTTCGCCTCCTGGATCTCCTCCGCCTGTCGTCGCACGTCGTCCGGGCCAAGCCCGGGCACGACGTTCACAGCGCGGGTGTGGTCGCAGATGGCCAGGTACTCGTAGCCGCGCTCGATCGCCGCCTCGCCCATCTCGCGTACCGTCGACTTGCCGTCCGACCACGTCGTGTGCGTGTGGAGGTCGCCGCGCACGTCGTCGACGGTCACGAGCGCCGGCGGTTCGCCGCGGAACGGCGCCTCCCGCAGCTCCGGCGGGCACCACGGGATCCCGAGCGCCGCGTACACCCCCTCCTCGTCGACCGCCTCCGGGAGCGGCTCCAGCGCCTCGACGTAGGCGCGCGACCCGGTCGCCCGCACGAGCTCGGTACCCAGCGAGCCCGGCTCCGCGACGACGAGCTGGACCGGCATCCCGTCGACGGTGACGCCCACCGCGTGCCGTTCGCTCCGATCGATCACGGTCACGACCTCCGGCAGCGAGCAGAACGTCTCCACGACGGGCTCCGGATACGGCGCGAACGTGACGACCGCAAGCTCGCGCGGCTGGTCGCAGCAGCGCCGCACGTCGCCGGCCACGACGCCGCGCACCTCCGCCGCAATGCGTTCCATCACCGCCCGCGCATGGTTGAGCCGCGGCGTCCGCCCGGCGATCTCCGGTCGCTCCTGGAGCGCGAGCGCCGCCATGATCCGCCGCTCCTTGGCCGGCCCGATGCCCGGCACCTCCTGCAGGCGCCCCGCAGCAGCCGCCGCGCGCAGGTCGTCGAGGTTGGTCACGCGGAGCGTGCGGCCGATGAGCGCCGTCTGCCGCGGGTTCACACCCAGGTACCGCCCCAGACCGATGAGCGCGGGCTGCACACGCTCCTCCAGCTCGTCCACCTCATGCAGCCTGCCCGTCTGCACGAGCTCGACCAGGCGCTGCTCGATCGACGGCCCGATGCCGCGCAGCCGCTGCGCCTCGCCGCGTCGCACGAGCTCCGCGACCGGCGTGGCCGACCCGCGCACGAGCCCGGCCGCCCGCCGGTACGCACGCACGCTGTGCGGCGACGCCTCCGCGAGCTCCAGCAGCCCGGCGAGGTGCTCGAGCGCGCCCGCGAGCGCCTCGTTGTCCGGTCCCGTCGGAGTGCTCACGCCGGATAGTCTCCCCATGTGCCGAGGATCGTCGTTCCCTTTCGGGGCGCGGACGCCAAGCGTCGGCTGACCTCGATCTCGCTCTCGGAGCGGCGTGCGCTTTCCCACGCGATGCTCTCCGACGTCCTCGCCGCGAGCGCCACCGTCGGCGAGACGTGGCTGGTCACGCCGCCCAAGGCGCTCCAGGCGCGTTCGCTCGCGGTGCAGGCCGGGGTGTACATCGTGGACGACCCGGGCCGCGGTCAGGGCGAAGCGGTCGCCCAGGCGCTCCGGACGCTCGACGACGGGCCGGTGCTCGTCGTCAACGCGGACCTGCCCTGCGCCCAGCCCGCCGACCTGCTCGCGCTCCTCGGGCTGCTCCCGCCCGCCGGCCTGGCGATCGTCGAGGCTGCCGACGGCACGACGAACGCGCTCGCCCTTGCCTCGCCGCGCCTCTTCGAGCGGCTGTACGGCGAGGACAGCGCTGCGCGCTTCCGCCACCACGCCGACGGGCTCGGCGTCCCGTGGGTCGACGCGAAGCTCGACGCGCTCGCCCACGACGTCGACCGCCTCGAAGATCTCGGGGCGCTCGACGGCCGACTCGGCCCCGCGACGGCGGCCGCGCGCGAGGGCCTGCTCGCCGCCGCGTGAAGGTCGCCGTCCTCGCCGGCGGCGTCGGCGGCGCGCGCTTCCTCCGTGCCCTGACCGAGACCGTCGACCCGCGCTCGGTCACCGCGATCGTCAACGTGGGCGACGACCTCGAGGTCGCCGGGCTGCACGTCTCGCCCGACCTCGACACGGTGCTCTACACGCTGGCCGGGCCTCGGCGACGACGAGCGCGGCTGGGGCCGCGCGGGCGAGACCTGGCACGCGCTGGAGACGATGCGGGAGCTCGGCGCCGACGCCTGGTTCGCGCTCGGCGACCGCGACCTCGGGCTGCATCTCGCGCGCACGCAGGCGCTGCGCGCCGGCGAGCCGCTCTCGGCCGTCACCGCGCGCCTCGCCGCGGCCGCCGGGCTCGAGCTGACGCTGCTGCCCGCCACCGACGACCGCCTGCGCACCTGGCTCGAGACACCGGCCGGGGGCTTCGAGTTCCAGGAGTGGTTCGTCCGCCGCGGCCATCGCGACCCGGTCGACGGCGTCCGCTTCGACGGCGCCGACGCCGCCGCGTCCCGCGCCGGGCGTCCTCGAAGCGCTCGACGAAGCGGACGTGATCGCGATCGCGCCCAGCAACCCGTACGTGAGCATCCAGCCGATCCTCGCGGTCGAGCGCGATCCGCGACGCGCTCGCGAGCCGTAGCGTACCCGTCGTCGCCGTCAGCCCGCTCATCGGCGGCCGCGCCGTCAAGGGCCCTGCCGCCGCGATGCTCGAGCGGCTCGCCGGCGGCACGACGCCCGCGCACGTCGCGTCGCTGCTACCCGGGCCTGATCGACGTGCTGGTCGTCGACCCGAGCCGACGAGCCGGCCGAGCTGGACGTCCGCACGGTCGTCACGCCGACGCTGCTCGACGAGCCGGACGCGCGTCGCCGCGTCGCCGAGGCCGTCCTCGATGTCGCCAGGAGCACCAGCATGAAGGTCGCGATCGTCGGCGGCACCGGCTCGTTCGGCCGCGCGCTCGCGCAGCGCCTCCACGTGCTCGGCCGTGACGTCGCGATCGGCTCGCGCGAGGCGGACCCGCGCCAGCGAGCTCGCCGCCGTCTACGGCGTCGAGGGCGGCGCTGAACGAGGACATCGTCCGCGACGCCGACCTCGTCGTGCTCTCGCCACGCGCTCGGCCGCCGCGCTCGAGACCGCCCGCTCCCTGGCCGACGCGATCGGCGACACACCGCTCCTGTCCGTCGCCGCCGACCTGCGCTTCGACGACACGGCGGCGTGCACCCGGGCCGCATCGGCCGTGCGCTCGCCGAGGAGATCGCCGACGTCGTCCGCGCCCCGGTCTGCGCCGGGCCTCCAGTCGCTCGCCGCCGCGCACCTCGCCGCGCCCGAGCCGCCCGACGAGGACGTGTTCGTCTGCGGCGACGACCGGGCCGCGAAGGAGCTCGTGCTCGAGCTCGCCGGGCGGCTCGTCGCCGGTCGCGCCATCGACGCCGGGCCGCTCTCGAACGCCCGCGCGCTCGAGGGGCTGACCGCCGTGCTCCTGAACGTGAACAGGGCGTTCGGCACCAGGCGGGCATCCGCGTCACGAACCTGCCCGATTGAACGAGCTGCGCGTGATCCCGCTCGAGGGCATGCCCGCCCGTCGAGGACGGGGGACGACCTCGCCGGCGCTCCTGCGCGGAGGCGGCCGAGCGTGTCGGCGGGCTCGCCGACGGGGACGTCGTCGTCGTCGCGCAGAAGGCCGTCTCGAAGGTGGAGGGCCGGGTCGTCGAGCTCGACGACGTCGAGGCGTCGCCGCAGGCGCGCGAGCTCGCCGCCGACCACGACCCGCGCCAGGTCGAGGTGATCCTGCGCGAGTCGGCCCGCATCGTCCGCACGCGGCCGCCGCTCGTGATCGCGGAGACGCGACACGGCTTCGTCTGCGCGTCGGCCGGCGTCGACGCGTCGAACGCGGCCGGGCCCGGGCACGCTCGTCCTCCTGCCGGTCGACCCCGACGCCTCCGCGGCCGGTCTGCGCGCCGCGCTCGCCGAGCGGACGGGCCGCGACGTCGCGGTGATCGTCAGCGACTCGTTCGGCCGCCCTGGCGGCAGGGCACGACCGACGTCGCGATCGGCGCGGCCGGCCTCACGCCTCTGCTCGACCTGCGCGGCACGCGCGATCCGGCCGGCTACGAGCTGCAGCACGACGACGATCGCGGTCGCCGACGAGATCGCCGGCGCCGCCGAGCTCGTGATGGGCAAGGTCGCCGGCATCCCCGCCGCAATCGTCCGCGGCCTCGACGTCGCCGGCGACGGGCGCGCCACCGACCTCGTCATGCCGGCCGATCGCGACCTCTTCCGCTGATCGGCGGCGGTCACTCCGCGGCGAAGACGTAGACCTCGCAGACGTACGGGAAGCGCACGAGGTCGCCGTCCGTCGCAGCCGACTCGCGCAGGAAGCGGGCGAGCGCGGCCGAGAACCGCTCCTGCGTCTCGTCGGGCATGACGGCGATGAAGCTCGCCGAGCGGAACCGCGCCACCTGCGTGTCCACGTCCGCCTCGTGCACGTGCGGGATGAGCCGCTGCGCGACCGGCCGGAAGAAGCTCGTGTCGGTGAAGGGCGCGCGCCAGTCGAGGTGGAGCAGCTCCTGCGCCTTCCTGCGCGCCGGCGGGTCGCAGTTCTCGTTCACTGCGTCGGCGAGCACGCCGTGCAGGTCGCGCACCCACTCGACCGACTCGTCCCGCGCGTTCCAGAGCAGGGCGAGCCGGCCATCCGGGACGAGCACGCGGTGGAACTCGGCCAGCGCCCGCTCGCCGTCGAACCAGTGGAAGGCCGTCGCGCACGTGATCGCGTCGATCGCCGCGTCCGGCGAGCTCGATCGCCTCCGCGGTGCCCTCCACGAGCTCGACGCCCGGTGCGGCGGCTATGCAGCTGCTCGCGCATGCCGGCCACGGGCTCGAGCGCGAGCACGCGCGCGCCCCGTCGCCGGGAGGAGTCGCGTCAGCTTGCCGGTGCCTGCGCCGACATCGAGCACCGACCGGCCGGGGCCGAGGCCGAGCTCGCTGCCGCCACGCAGCTCGACGGCTTCAGGCGGATAGCCGGGCCGGCCGCGCTCGTAGTCGGCAGCGCCCCGGCCGAACCCGCGCGCGGCGATGTCGTGCACGTCCGCATGAGCCTCCTCCTCCGGCTTCACGCGACGACGCTACCGTCCTCCCGGTGGACGTGCGCTGGGTCGACGAGTTCGAGAGCGGCTTCGGCTGGGGGCTGCGCGAGACGCGGGCGCGCACCTCGCACGCGCTCGTCGTCGACGGCGGGGTCTGGCTGATCGACCCGCTCGACGTGCCCGGGCTGGACGAGCGGGTGCGCACGGCCGGCGAGCCGCGCGGCGTCGTCCAGCTGCTCGACCGCCACCAGCGCGACTGCGCGGAGCTCGCCGCGCGCTACGAGCGTGCCCGCACATCGGGCCCGCGCGACGACGCGGACACGCCGTTCTCGCTGCCGCGCGTGCTCTCGATGCCCGGCTGGCGGGAGCGCGGCGCTCTGGTGGGGAGCCCGGCCGGGTGCTCGCCGTCGCCGACGCACTCGGGACGCGCCCGTACTTCCTCGCGCCGGGCGACGAGCTCGGTGTCCACCCGTTCCTGCGCCTCACGCCGCCGAAGGCGCTCGCTGCGCTCGAGCCGCTCCACATCCTGGTGGGGCACGGCAAGGGGATTCACGGCCCGGACGCGCCGGCCGCGCTCCATCGTGCGCTCGCCACGTCTCGCCGCCGCCTGCCGGCCGCGATGGCGAACGGCTTCCGCGCGTTCCGCCGGTGAGCATCGCAGGGGACCTCACCGCCTTGCTCGGGGCCGGCCTCGTCGCCGACGGCGACTCGGTCCTCGACCAGCACGCCGGCGATCTGACCTACCACCGGCCGCACCGGCCGGACGCGGTCGTTTTCCCGGAGTCGACGGAGGACGTCGCCCGCCTGCTCGAGTGGGCCGACCGCGAGCGTGTGCCGGTCGTGCCGTACGGCGCAGCGACCAGCCTCGAGGGCCACGTCATCCCGGTGCGGGGCGGCGTCAGCGTGGATACGAGTCGCCTCAACCGCATCCTGGCCGTCGAGCCGGCCGACCTCACCGCGGTCGTCCAAGCGGGCGTCACGCGGCTCACGCTGAACGAGCGCCTCGGCCGCGACGGGCTCCAGTTCCCGGTCGATCCCGGCGCCGACGCGACGCTCGGCGGCATGGCCGCCACGAACGCGAGCGGGACGACGACCGTCCGCTACGGAGGCATGCGAGCCCACGTGCTCGCGCTCGAGGTCGTGCTGCCCGGCGGCCGCGTCATCCGGACCGGCAGCCGGGCGCGCAAGTCGTCTGCCGGCTACGACCTGACCGCGCTCTTCGTCGGCTCGGAGGGCACGCTCGGCGTGATCACCGAGCTGACGCTGCGCGTCCACGGGATCCCCGAGCACGCGGTCGCCGTGCGCATCGCGTTCGGCTCGCTCGAGGACGCTTGCGCCACCGCCGTGGCAGCGGCCGGCTCCGGTCTCTCCGTGACGCGGCTCGAGCTGCTCGACGCCGAGACGATGCGCGCAGTCAACGCCTTCAACGGCACGTCGCTCGACGAGGCGCCGAGCCTCTTCGTCGAGCTGGCGGGCGCGCCGGTCGCCGTCGAGGGCGACCTCGAGGCGCTTCAGGAGCTGGCCGGCGATGCCACAGCGTTCGTGGCCGAGCGTGACCCGACCGCGCGCACGCGGCTCTGGCAGGCGCGCCACAACGTCCTGCATGCGCTCGTGGCGGCGTCGCCCGGCAAGGAGCACTTCGCCACGGACGTCTGCGTGCCCGTGTCGCATCTCCCCGCCGCGCTCGCCCACGCGCGGGCGGAGCTCGACGGCGCCGGCGTCCCGGCGACGATCGCGGCGCACGCGGGCGACGGCAACTACCACGTCCTCTTCATGCTCGACCCCGCAGATCCGGCCGAGCTCGAGCGCGCCCGCGCTCTGAACGCCGCGATCGTGGACTGGGCACTCGCCCACGGCGGCACCTGCACGGGGGAGCACGGCATCGGCCTCGGGAAGATCGCGTACCTGGAGCGCGAGCACGGCGACCTGCTGCCGCTCATGCGCGCCGTCAAGGAGGTGTTCGACCCGCACGGGATCATGAACCCCGGCAAGCTGCTGCCCGCCGCGTAGGCGGGTTGCGGGCAGCAATCGCGCGGAAAAGTCCTGAGCTCGGCGGGCGCGATCGCTCGTACGGTGAACCCATGACACGACGTCACCTGCTGATCGGAATCGTCGCCGCAGCGGCCGCCGGGCTCGCCGTCGCGTTCGGCGCCGTGCTGATCGCGGGCGGCGGGGGATCGAGTGCCACGCGGGATCCTGCGCACACGGCGCCGGCCGCGGTTCGAACGCTCCTGGTGTCGGCGACGACTGCGCCGGTGTCCCAGCCCGGGCTCGTCCTGCACGGGCGTCTCATGGCAGGGCACATGCCAATGGCTGCGACCTCGGGCACGGTGCTGACCGATGAGGACTGCGCGCCCGACGCCATGGGCATCTCGCACTGCCGCAACGCGGTGCGACTTGCCGACGGACGGACGATCGTGGTACGCCACCCGCACGACATGGGCCGCGTCCCCTGCCTGACGCCGGGCGAGCACGTCCGCGTTCGCCCCGCCTGAACTCCTACCGTCTGGCAGTATCGTGGCCGTGAGCGAGCTGCCGCCGCGCCTGCCGCTGCCCCAGGGCGAGAACGTGCTCTTCCAGCACTTCCGGACCGGGGCAGTGCTCCGCGAGCTGATGCAGTGGGCCGTCGCCGGTACGGGCGTGTCCGGTGAGGAGTACGCCGTGCTCGGCGTGATCGGGTTCTTCCCGGACCGCACCCCGACCGATCTGGCCGGCTCGCTCGGGATCCCCCCGACCTCGGTTTCGCGCCATGTCGCGCGGTTCGTCGAGGACGGGCTGGTCGAGCGGCATCCGAATCCCGAGGACGGCCGCTCCTACCTGCTCCGGCCGACCAAGCGTGGCAGCGAGGTCGTCGCGACGGTCGCGCCGCGGGTCGGCGAGCTGGTGCAAGCACTCGGCGCCGCGTCCGAGCAGCCGCTCGCGGATATCGCGGCGGCGCAGCGAGCGCTCGAGGACGCCGCTCGGGTAGTTGCTGCCGAACGGAAGTAACTAGTACCATCCGGCAGTAACTCGCAGTACATCCAAAAAAAGGAGCTCCCGCCGATGGTGCGTCGTGTCGTCCTCAGCTCGCTGCTCGTTCTCGCCGTCGCCGGAGTGGCCGCGGCCTCGCCGTCCGCCGACCCGCAGGTGATCGCGAAGATCCGCGTGGGCGGTGCGCCGTGCGCGTCCGTCGCCGCGAACGGCCTCCTCTGGGTGACGAACTACACCCCGAGCACCGTCTCGGTGATCGACCCGAAGACGAACAAGGTGGTCGGCAAGCAGATCCCGGTCGCCGCCGGCCCGTGCGCGATCGTCGCAGGCGCGGGCAGCCTCTGGACGCACGGGTTCAAGACCAACCTGCTGGTGCGCATCAACCCGCGCTCGCGCAAGGTGACGAAGCGCATCAAGATCGGGCAGGGCTCTTACGACGTGCTCTTCGCGGCCGGTTCCGTGTGGGTGACGAACAACTCCGAGAACACGGTCTCGCGGGTCTCGCCGGCCACGAACCGGGTCGTGAAGACGATCCCCGTCCCGAACGGCCCCGGCGGGCTTGCCTTCGCCGGCGGCACGGTGTGGGTCGGCACGCTCTTCTCCGACTCCGTGTATCGCATCGACCCGGCGACCAATCGGGCGACCAAGGTCACGATCGGGACCACCAGCCCCGTGTGGTTCGCCGGCGACGCCGACACGCTCTGGGTGGCGAACGGCCAGGACGGCACCGCCTCGCGCATCGACATCGCGACCGCGAAGGTCACGGTGACCGTGAAGACGGGCACGCAGCCCGTGGACGGCACCGTCGCGCCCGACGGGCTCGTCTGGATCCCGAACCTGAAGGACGGCACGGTCACGCGGCTCGACCCGCAAACCGGCGCGGTGGTGAGCACCTTCCATGTGGGCAAGGCGCCGTTCGTGCTGAACGTGAACTTCGGCGACGTGTGGTCGCCTGACTACGGCGGCAACACGATCTGGCGCATCAAGGCCTCCTAACCGCCGTTGCGGGTGCCGTCGCCGTGCCACGACTCCCACAGCTCGGCGTAGGAGCCGTTCTGCGCGACGAGCTCGTCGTGCGTGCCGAGCTCGCTCAGCAGGCCGTCCTCGACCACCGCGACCCGGTCGGCGTCGTGCGCCGTGTGCAGGCGGTGCGCGATCGCGACCACGGTCCGTCCCCGGAGCACGGAGGCGAGCGAGCGCTCGAGGTGCCGCGCCGCGCGCGGGTCGAGCAGGGACGTGGCCTCGTCGAGCACGAGCGTGTGCGGGTCGGCCAGCACGAGCCGCGCCAGCGCGAGCTGCTGCGCCTGCGCCGGCGTGAGCCCCGTGCCGCCCGCGCCGACGACCGTCTCCACCCCGTCGGGCAGCGCCGTTGCCCAGTCGAGCGCGTCGACCGCGTCGAGCGCGGCCACCAGCTGTTCCTCGGTCGCCTCCGGGCGGGCGAGCCGCAGGTTCTCGGCGAGCGTGCCGACGAAGACGTGGTGCTCCTGCGTGACGAGCGCGACCTCGCGGCGCAGCGTCTCGAGCGGCAGCTCGACGAGCGGCACGCCGCCGACCTCGACGCTGCCTACGCGCGGTGGGTGGATGCCGGCGAGCAGGCGGCCGAGCGTCGACTTGCCTGCTCCCGACGGGCCGACGACGGCGACGCGCTCGCCCGGCTCGAGGTCGAGGTCGATGCCGTGCAGGACGTCGCGGCCCTCGACGTACGCGTAGTGGACGTCGTCGGCGCGTAGCCGCTCGTCGTCGGGCCGCTCGTCGCCGGCGGAGCGGTCGGGCGGGACGCGGGCGATGCCGACGAGGCGTGCGAACGAGCTCGCCCCGACCTGGATCTCGTCGAGCCACGAGATCAGGCGGTCGACCGGGTCGGCGAGCTGGACGACGTAGAGCGCGATCGCCGTCACCTCGCCGATCGTGGCGTGGCCGGCCGAGACGAGCCAGCCGCCCCACGCGAGCGCGGCCGCGACCGGGAGCACGTACGCGAACTCGGCGGTCGGGAACCAGATCGTCCGCAGGTAGAGGCCGCGGAACTCCCAGTGGGCCGAGTTGGCGAGATCGGCGTCGATGCGGCGGACACGCTCCTCGCCGAGGCCGAGCGCGTCGATCGTGCGGCCGCCCTCGACGATCTCGCTGACCGTTCCGGCGAGGGTGGCGTAGGACGCGCGCTCGGCGAGGTAGGTCTGCGGCGCGCGGTGGAGGTACCAGCGCGTGCCGATCCAGAGCGCAGGCAGGCCGGTGATGCACGAGAGCGCGGCGAGCGGGTTCACGAGCAGGGCGGCGGCCACGGTTAGCGTCGCCGTGACCGACGCGATCAGAATCTCGGGGACGGCGAAGCGAATCGTGCGCGCGAGCGCGTCGACGTCGGCCGTCGTCCGCGAGACGAGGTCGCCGGTGCCGGCACGCTCGACGGTCGAGAGCGGCAGCGCCAGCACCCGCCGCATGAAGTCCTCGCGCAGCTCGCCGAAGATTTGCTCCGAGAGGACGAAGGACGCGCGCCGCGCGAACCAGGTCAGGATCGTCTGCACGAGCAGGAATGCGGCGAGCGCGGCCACGAGCTTGTCGACGTGGCTCCGCGTCGTCCCGTCCTGCACCGACTGCACGAGCGCGCCGAGCAGCGCCGGGCCGGCGAGACCCGCTGCCGCCGCGGCTCCGTTCAGACCGATGACGACGGCGAGGCCGCCACGGTGGCTCCGGCCGAGCCGCCGGGCCTGCGCGCGCAGCTCCGGGCCCTCGGCGATGGGCAGGAGCTCGTTCACTCCTCGGCACCCCGCGTGACGATCTCGCGATAGCGAGCGTTCTCGCGCAGGAGCTCGCGGTGCCCGCCGCTTGCGGTCACGCGCCCGTCCTCGACGAGCACGACGCGGTCGGCCCGGTCGAGGACGAGCGGGCTCGCGGTGACCACGACCGTCGTCCGGCCGGAGCGCGCCTCGCGCAGGCGGCGCGCGATGCGCGCCTCCGTGTGGGCGTCGACGGCGCTCGTCGGCTCGACCAGGACGAGGATCTCCGGATCGGCGAGCAGCGCGCGCGTCAGCGCCAGGCGCTGGCGCTGGCCGCCCGAGAACGACCGGCCGCGCTCGTCGATGACGGTGTCGAGCCGCTCGGGGAGCGCGTCGACGACGTCCTCGGCGCTGGCGACCGAAATCGCCGTCTCCACGGCGCTGTCGTCGGCGCGATGCCACGGGTCGAGCGCCTCGCGAAGCGCGCCCGAGAACAGGACGGGGTCGGCCTCGCTGACGACGATGCGGCTGCGCACCGTGGCGACGGGCAGGTCCGCCAGGCGGACGTCGCCCAGCGCCGCGCCGTCGTCGACGAACCGCCCGATCCGGTCGGCGAGCTCGGCCGTCTCGTGCGGCTCCGACGAGACCAGCGCGGTCAGCGTGCCGGGCTCGACGATGAGCCCCGACTCGGGGTCGCTGAGCGGCACGCCCACCGGCGGCTCCTCGGCGGGCTGCGCCGGGTCGCGCACGTCGGGCTCGATCGCGAGCACGTCGAGCATCCGCCGCGCGCCGACGAGCGAGCGCGTCATCTTGTCGACCGCCTCCGCCGCCGTCCGCAGCGGGATGACGAGAAACGCCGCGTAGCCGTAGAACGCGACCAGCTCGCCGGTGCCGATCTTCCCGTCGAGCGCGAAGCGCGCGCCGATCCAGGTCACGAGCACGACGAACAGGCCCGGCACGAACACCTGGGCCGCGTCGAGCGTCGACTGCGGCGTCGCCACGCGCACACCCGCCTGGCGCACGTCCTGCGACTGCCGGCGGTAGCGGTCGAAGAACGCCTGCTCGCCGCCGATGCCGCGCAGCACGCGCAGCCCGGCGGCGGTGTCCGCCCCGAGCGCGGTGAGCGCGCCCACCTCGTGCCGCTGGTCGCCCTGGCGTCGCTGCAGCGGCCTGATCACCGTGCCGAGCACGAGCACGAGGATCGGCACGCCGACGAGCACGATCACGCCGAGCACGATGGACGACGACAGCAGCACGATCGCGACCGCGATGTAGGCGACGAGAGCGCCCGACAGCCGCGCCGTGATGTCGAAGGCCGCGCCGGCGCGCATCGCGTCGTTCGAGATCGTGGCCACGACCTCGCCGGTCGAGAGGCGGCCACGGATCGCCGGGCCCGTGCGCGCGATGTGGTGGCCGACGATCTGCGCCATGCGGAACGACGCGCGGATCCAGTTGGTGACGGCGAAGCGGTGCCGGAAGACGCCCGCGACCGCCTGGATGGCGCCGAGCCCGAGCAGGACGGCAGTCCACTCAGCGAGCGCCTCGTTGTCGTGGTCGGCGATCCCTTTCTGGATCGCGGCGCCGATCGCGAACGGCATGAGCGCCTGCGCGAGCATCCAGAGGATGCCGAACAGCATGCCGCCGAGCAGCGTCGGCAACTGCTGGCGGCCGACCCAGAGGAGGAACCGGACGGGCGACCGCCGGTCCGGGACGCCCGGATCGTCGTACGGCAGCTTGACCACGCTACGACTCGAGCCGGGGTAGCCGCTCCGACGCGAGCGCCTGCGCCTCGAGCTGCGCCGCGGCGCTCGGCCCGACCGCCGTCCAGGAACGGTCCGCGGCCGATCTCCCAGAGCTCCACGTCGGTCACCGCCAGGACAGTCGCCGTGCGCGGGACGTCCTTGGTCAGCGCGATCTCGCCGAGCACGTCGCCGCGAACGACGCCGCCGCGGGGCCGGCCGTCGTGCCAGATCTCCAGCTCGCCCTCGGCGACGATGTACACGCAGTCGCCGCGGTCGCCCTCGTTGATGACGACGGTTCCTGCGGGGAACGAGCGGTGCTCGAGCGCGGCGGCAAGCCGGTCGACGCGCGTCGGCGTCGAGCACGCCGAAGAGCGGGATCGCGCGCAGGAGCGCGTGCGGCTGGTCGCGGGCAGGCACGCCCGCCATCGTCGCAAACGTCAGGCTGGTATCGACTGAGACTGTTGGGCAAGCACGCCCTCGGCCGCCTCGCGAGCTCGTCGACAGGCCTCCTGGTACTCGTCGAGCGGACGCGGCAGGCGCGCCTCGAGCGGGTCGTAGGCGCGCTCGAGCGGCTCGCCGGCCGCGCGCACCAGCAGCGTCGCCGCGCGTTGTCAGCTCGACGAGGTAGGAGCGGCCGTCCGCCGGGTTTGGCGCCCGGCGCACGAGGCCGCGGTCGACGAGCCGCTGGATGTTGTCGCGGAGCGTCGTGAGCGGCGACCCGGTATGCGGCGGCGATCTGCGTCGGCGCGACCGGCTGCAGGCGGTGCACCTGCGAGAGCAGCCCGAACAGGAAGGAGGGCAGGCCGACGCGTCGAGCTCGCGCTCGACGATCGCGCCCGTCGACTGCGCCAGCGAGTACGCCTGCAGGAACAGCCGGCGGTCGGTCATTTCCATCAGGGGCGATCATAGGCCGCCTGGACAACTACTGCGTCCCCGCGCTATTTGCTGCGCCGACGCACTATGTCGAAGAGACTTCTGATCATCGCGCTTCCTCTCGCGATCGCCGGTGCGGCCGGCAGCGGATCGGCCGCACCCCGCGGCGACTGGGTCGGGACGTACTCGGTCGGCAAGCCGGCTCAGGTCGCCGTCGCCGTGCGCTTCTCGGGTGCACGGGCGACCGTGGCACTCGGCGCCGGCCACGCGGATGCCCAGACGGTGGCGGTCCGGACCTCCGGCGCGCGCGTTCGCTTCACGGTCCCGGGGCGGCCGGCCCTCGTCTTCGACGGGCGGCTCAGGGCGGGAGCCTCACCGGGACGACTCGGCAGGGGACGGCCCGCGGGTCGTTCACGCTACGGCGGGGGAGCGGGGCGGCGCTCTTCGCGCGGGGCTACTTCGCGGAGCGGCAGCGCCCGCTGGGCGGTCGTCGACGACCCGTACGGCCGCTGCGCGGGCGGACGAGCTCGAGGCCGGGACGATTGCACGGCGTCTACGGGAACGGCCCCGCCTTCCAGCTCGGCGCCGGCTGGTCGACCCGCGACCCGGTCTTCGCGAGCGCGCGCTTCGACGCAGCCGGGGCGACGATCGCGGGCGACGGCGTTCACGCGGCGGCCGGTGCGTCAGTACGACGTCCGGTTCACGAGCGGCGGCGCCGTGCTCGCGGGCACGTTCACCGTTCCGCCGGGCGCGGGCCGCCATCCGGCGGTCGCCTTCGTCACCGGGTCGGGACAGACGGAGCGCGCCTACCTGCCCGATCTCCAGGCACTGCTCGTGGACGCCGGCGTGGCCGTGCTCGCCTACGACAAGCGCGGCGTCGCGCAATCGTCCGGCGGCACTACCCCGGCGAGTCGCCGACGGCCCCGACGATCGACCAGCTCGCCCGCGACGCGCCAGGCGGCCGTGCGCTGGCTCGCGGGGCAGCCCGAGGTGGATCGCCGCGCGGGTTGGCCTCGCCGGCCACAGCCAGGCGGGCTGGATCATGCCGCTCGCGGCGTCGCGGCGAGGCCGCCGTCCGCTTCGTGGTCGCCTTCGCCGGGCCAACCGTTACTGCCGACGAAACCGATACCTGGCAGAACCTGACCGGTCAGCGGCGATACGCCGGCGACGCACGACGGACGCGGCGATCGAGGCGGAGGTCGAGCGCCGCGGGCCCGGCGGGGTCGACCCGATCCCGTGGATCCGGGCGCTCCGCATCCCGGCGCTCTGGGTGTACGGCGGGCTCGACCGGCACATCCCGTCGAACGCTGTCGGCGAAGCGGCTGGCGCCGGTCGTCGCGGAGGCGGGCCACGACTTCACGGTGCAGACGTTCGCGAACGCGAATCACGCGCTGGTCGAGACGCAGACGGGCCTGACCGCCGAGATGTTGTGTCGGGCCGCTTCGCGCCCGGCATGTTCGCCGCCGTGCGCGCCTGGCTGGGCGCACACGGGCTCGGCGGCAGCTAGCGGCGCTCGGTCGCGAGGCGCACGCCGAAGGCGACGAGCACGACGCCTACCGTGGCGTCGATCGCGCGCCGGACCGCCGGCCGGCGCAGCACGTCGCCGGCGCGCGCGACCACGGCCGCGTAGGCGGTGAGCCACGCGAGCGTCATCGCGCAGAACAGCAGGCCGAGCCCCAGCAGCGCCGCGAACGACGTGCCGCCGAACTGCGGCAGCAGGCTCGTGAAGAAGACGGCCATCTTCGGGTTGCCGAGGTTGCTCAGGGCGCCCTGGCGGAAGGCGACGCGCGGGCGGATCGCTGTGCCGCAGCCGGCGGCGTGGTGGGTGGGCCGGCGGCGGAGCGCTGCGAGGAGCGCCTGCGCACCGAGGAACAGGAGGTACGCGGCGCCGGCGACGCGCAGGGCGAGGAAGAGCGGCTCGGACGCGATCAGGAGGGCGGCGAGCCCGGCGCTCGCGGCGAGTGTCCAGACGGCCTGGCCCGTCGAGACCCCGAGCGCGGTCAGGATGCCCGGGCGCCTGCCGCCGGCCAGCGTGTTCTTGATCGTGAGGGCCGTGTCCTGACCCGGCGTGACGATCACCACGACGGCAACGGCGAGGAAGGCGGCGAGCCCGGCCACGCCGCCAAGTGTGCCCGGTCCACGGCGCGTTCTTAATTCACGCGCGCGCCCCGCCCCTTTGGGGTGGGGAGTGGGTGCTTCCGCCCGCCTCCCGCCGAGGAGGCTAACGACAAAATGCGCACAAGTCTGTGCCGAATCTGTGCAGGTTCCCAACTGCAGTTGCCGGCGGAGCGGGGTTCCCCCGCGCAGCCACAACGCGGCCCCGGCGCGTGCAGATCGAGG
This sequence comes from uncultured Thermoleophilia bacterium, assembly GCA_963734565.1. GTDB lineage: Bacteria > Actinomycetota > Thermoleophilia > Gaiellales > Gaiellaceae > JACVRM01. The sequence goes on from CAVTHM010000002.1 coordinate 30,530, forward strand.
TGTGCACCCGCGAAAGTCGTCATGCCAGCGCGCAGCGCGGCGGACTTTCGCGGGCTCCTAGCGGCGCTTCTGCTGCTTCTGCATCTGCCGTCGCATGGCGCGGTTCGTCGCCTCGGGCATCGCGCCCTGCTCCTGCACCGCGTCCATGTAGGCGCGCCGCTCCTCGGCGCTGAGCTGGCTGAGCGCCGGCCTGCGCCCGCTGCGGGCTGGCTTGGCGTTCAGCCGCTCGAGCTTCTTCACGGCGCTCGCGAGCTCCGGGTTCTGCCGCTCGAGCGCGGCCCGCGACATCGCTGCAGCGCCTTGCCGAGCAGCGGCACCTTCATCAGGAACTGCATGACGGAGCGCAGGTACTTGCCGCCCGCTATCCGCCCCAGCACGAAGAGCAGGGCGAACAGCAGGAGGATGAAGAGCAGCAGGAACAGCGGGATGAAAAGCGCGGAGAAGGCGATCATCGTTCCAGGCGAAATCTAACGGCCTACCACTTGCTGCGGCGACCGCGCCGCGAGGTGTAGACGAGCTTCGCGCGGGCGACGTCCATGCCCGCCTCCTCGAACTGCTCGCGGTGGCCGAGCCGGTTGGCGACGCGGCTCGTGTCCGCCTGCTGCTCGGGGAGCACGAAGGTGACGGCCGACGCCGCTGCGGCCCGCGCGGCCGGTGCGGCCGGTGCGGTGGACGTAGCCCTTGTCCTCCTCGGGCGGGTCGAAGTTGATCACCTGGGTGACGTGCTCCAGGTCGAGCCCGCGGGCGGCCACGTCGGTGGCGATCAGCGTCTTGACCTTGCCGGTCTCGAAGCGCTCGAGCGCGCGCTCGCGTGCCCGCTGGGACATGTCGCCGTGCATGGCGACCGCGTCGAGGTCCTGGCGGTGCAGCTTGTGCACCAGGCGGTCGGCGCCGCGCTTCGTGCGGACGAAGACGAGCGTGAGCCCGTCGATCTCGCGCAGGTGCTGGATGAGCGTCTCGACCTTCGTGTCGGCCTTGACCGAGACGAAGCGATGCTCGATCTCGCCCGGGGTGCGCTCGTCGGGCAGCGTGCCCTCGAAGCGCGAGGGGCTGTTCGTGTACTTGTGCGCCAGCTCGCCGACCTCGCCGTCGAGCGTGGCCGAGAAGAACATCGTCTGGCGGTTGCGCGGCAGCCGGCGCACGATCTTGTCGACCTGCGGGAGGAAGCCCATGTCCAGCATCCGGTCGGCCTCGTCGAGGATGAGGATGCGGATCTGCGAGAGGTCGACCAGCCGGCGCTGGATCAGATCCTCGAGTCGGCCGGGCGTGGCCACGAGGACGTGCGCGTTCTTCGCGCGCTTGCCCTGCGCCGGGATCGGAACCCCGCCGTAGACCGAGGCCACGCGCAGCTTCTTCGGGCCGGCGACCGACTCGAGCTCCTCCGTCACCTGGACGCAGAGCTCGCGGGTCGGGACGAGAACGAGCGCCGACGGGCGCGCGTCGGACGGGTCGGTGCGCTCGACGATCGGCACAGCGAACGCGAGCGTCTTGCCCGAGCCCGTGGGTGACCGTGCGAGCACGTCGAGCCCGGCGAGCGCGTCCGGCAGCGCAAGGGTCTGGATGCGAAACGGCGAGTGGATGCCGCGAGCGGCGAGCACATCGACGACAGGCGCGGACACGCCGAGCTCGGCGGAAAGATAACGTCTGACAAGTTGTTCGACTCCCTTCGGGTTCGAGATCCTGCCTACCTCGAAACACCCGAAGGAGGAACGAGAAGCAAATCTCACCGGGGCGGCCGGATTGCCGACCCGTAGCTACACCGTAGCATCGGCGCGTGCCGACGACGAGTTGAGCGCCGGCGCGCCCACATCGTGCCAGGCACGGGACATGGTCGGGCGAGCCATGCTCCCGCGAGCCACGACCGGTGCCAGGCACGGGACACGGCCCGGCGGGGCATGTTCCGGGGAGACGCGCTCACTGCCCGGAACCGGTTCGCCAGAGGTGGCGCGGCGGCCACGGCGTGCGATTCTCCGCACATGAGCACACCTCAGGTCCGCTACGCACGCAGCGGCGACGTCAACGTCGCCTACCAGGCGATCGGCGACGGCGAGCTCGATCTCGTGCTCGTTCTCGGCGCGCTCACGAACCTGAACGTGCTCTGGGACGAGCCCGCGTACCGCCGCTTCGTCGAGCGGCTCGAGCGAGTTCGCGCGCGTGCTCGTCTTCGACAAGCGCGGCATGGGGCTCTCCGATCGGGTCGAGACGGGGACGCTCGAGGAGCGGATGGATGACGTCCGCGCGGTCATGGACGCTACCGGTTCCAAGGAGGCGGCGCTGATGGGCATCTCCGAGGGCGGGCCGCTGTCGATGCTGTTCGCCGCCACGTACCCGGACCGGACACGCGCGCTCGTGCTCTGCGGAGCGGAGGTCAAGGAGGAGACGACGCCCGAGTGGCCGTGGGGCGAGAACCCGCGCGAGGACTTCGAGCGCCTCGATGGCGGGCGTGGCGGAGCGGTGGGGCGCGAGTGGCAAGAGCATCGCGTACTTCGTTCCCGAGCCTCGCCGGCGACCAGCGGGCCGAGCAGTGGTTCCAGCGGCTTCAGGTCGAGTCGGCGACGCCGCGCACGGCCGAGGCGTTCATGCGCATGGCGTTCGACATCGACATCCGCGACGTCGTGCCGTCGGTGCACGTGCCGACGCTGATCATCCACCGCGACGGCGACGGCGTCTGCCACGTCGAGAACGCCCGCTGGCTGGCCCGCAACCTGCCGGACGCGCGCTACGTCGAGCTGGAGGGCGACGACCACGTTCCCTGGTACGGCGACACCGAGCGCGTCCTGGCCGAGATTCGTGAGTTCCTGACCGGGGACGCGAGAGGCGGCCGAGCCTGATCGCGTGCTCGCCACCGTGCTGTTCACCGACGTCGTCGGATCGACGGAGCGGGCGGCGGCGCTCGGCGACCGCCGCTGGCGCGAGCTTCTGCAGGCGCACAACGACGCGGTCGCTCGCGAGCTCGCCCGCTTTCGCGGCCGCCAGGTCGACAGTGCCGGCGACGGCGTCTTCGCCACCTTCGACGGCCCGGCCCGGGCGATCCGCTGCGCCGCGGCGCTCCGCGACGCCGTCGGCTCGCTCGGGCTTGATATCCGGGCCGGCGTGCACACGGGCGAGGTCGAGGTGGTCGGCGACGACTACGCCGGCCTGGCGGTGCATATCGGCGCACGGGTGTCCGGCCAGGCCGGCCCAAGCGAGATCCTCGTCTCCGGCACGGTGCGCGATCTCGTCGTCGGCTCGGGCATCGGGCTCGAGGACCGCGGGACGCACGCGCTGAAAGGCGTGCCCGGCGAGTGGCGGCTCTACGCCGTGACGGCAGCCGGCTGACGCGCGGACGCGACCCAGACGTCGACCAGCTGCTCGCGGCCGCGCAGCTCGAGCGTGCGCTGCTCGAGGCCGTCGGTAACGAGGCCGGCCGCCTCGGCGGTCATCTCGCTGACGAGCAACTCGCCCGGCCCGGCCATGCCCGCGATCCGCGAGGCGGCGTTGACCGTGTCGCCCAGCGCGGTGAAGTCGACCGCATCGCCTTCGCCGACGGTTCCGGCGAAGGCAATCCCGGTGTGGATGCCGATCCCGATCGGGATCCACGGCTCGTCGCCGTCGTTCCCGGTCCGCTCGAGCAGGTCACGCCCGGCCCCGATCGCGCGCGCCGCGTGCTCCTCGCCGGCAAAGCCCGGGATGAAGAGCGCCACCGCTGCGTCGCCCACGAACTTGTCGACGAGGCCGTCGTGCGCGTCGACGACCTTGGCCGCCGCTCCGTAGAAGCGGGCGATCAGCTTCGAGAAGCCCTGCGGCGTCATCTGCTCGGCGAGCCCGGTCGAGCCGCGCACGTCGGCGAAGAAGACGGTCAGCTCGATCTCGGCGCCGCCCGGCCCCTCGTGCAGGTGCTTGATGCAGAGCTTGCAGAGGCGGCGGTTGAGCGGCGAGGGGCTCGCCCCGATGAGCTTGAGGACGGTGCGGCCCGGACGGCCGAACGGCGCGGCGCACAGCTTGCAGCGCGGGCCTGCCGGGATGGCGCCCATGATCGACCGCATGCGCTTGAGACCGGGCGAGTTGCCCAGCAACACCTCATGCCCACATCTCGTCCGGTGTCTGCTTCGCCATGGCCTCGAGGATACGCCGACCGGTCCCCTACCGGGTCCGGCGTTACGCGGCCCCGAGGCGGAGCCGCCGCCGGCTCCGCCTCCGGGGACGCCTGGAGCTAGATCCCGAACCGCTTCGCGGCCGAGTCGAACTCGTCGAACTGGACGATGGTGCTCGTCTCGTCGGCCCACGCATCGTGGTTGGCCGGAATCATGAACACGTCGCCGCTCTTGATGGTGAACTCGTTGCCGTCGGCCATCTTCGTGCGGATGCTGCCCGACACCATGTAGCCGACGTGGTTGTCCTGACAGCTCGGCGCGCCCATGTCGTCGGCGAAGTGCCAACCCTTCGGGTACGTCGCGCGCTTCACCTTGATGTCGCCCAGGTAGACGACCTCGATCTTGACACCGCCCTTCTCGGCGGTCTCGTCCGGCTGCGTGAATGAGCGGGACAAAGCTTTGCTCATCGTCGCCATTGGCTGCTCCTTTCGGGGTCGGGCGCCGTGGCGCAGAGGCTACGCCCGGCCGGACGGGGCGGCAAGGATGTTCAGAGAAGTTTCAGAGAGCAGGCGCCGCCACCGGCTCGTCGGCCCGGCCATGGCGGCGCAGGAGCGAAACGCCCATTGCCGCGATCCAGACGAAGAAGCCGGCGAAGCCGATGAACGTGAGGCCGTCGATCACGCCCGAGAGCGGGCCGAAGAGGCCGAGCCAACCGGCGAACACGGCCACAACCACGCCGAGCCAGCCGATCCAGCGGGCCACCGTGCCCGTCTTCAGTGCCGCCCACGCGTAGAGCGGCACGACGACGCCCCAGATCAGCACGTCGCCGGCGTAGTTGAGGACGAGCGCGACCGACGTCCAGGTGTGGAACTCGACCGCCAGCGTCGCCTGCTGCGCCGTGTCAGCCTTCACGTACGCGGGCACGAACTCGTAGGCGAGGCCGAGCGGGATCAGGTGCGAGATCTGGACGATCGCGAACGCCGGGATGATCAGAACCGGCCCGAGGATCGTCAGCGGGTGCGCGTCGCGCAGCGGCTCCCAGAATCCGACCATCGCGACGAGGGCGAAGAAGCCCCCGAGAATGACGAGCCAGTTGCCGACGTAGTACGGCCCACCCGCATCGTGGACATCGGCGATCCAGTCAAGGCTGTTCTTTCCCGTCTCGGGGATGATCGTCTGGACACCGCTGGCGGCCGAGAACACAATCCCGCCGACGAAGCACACGGTGGTGAGGATCCCGCACACCGCGCCGACGGTCGTCAGCGTCCACCGCATGCGGCGATCATCTGCCTCGCAGCCCACCGCCGCAACTGACGAAAAGACCGCTATCGGCGATCGCGGAAATCGAAAGTCAGTGTGTGGGACAGCCCCCTACGGGGACAGCCCCTGTCTTGCGGGCGGGACCGCGTCCCAGGCCGTTCCTAACGCAATCCCGCGGTCGTCCCGATCGCGATGGACGGCTGCGCGTTCGGATCGAGCCAGCGGAGCACGAGCACCAGGTCGGTGCGCGGGATGCTCACGCAGCCGTTCGTCGACGAGCCGGTCTGCGCGTGCAGGAAGATCCCCGAGCCGCGGCCCGCGACCACCGGGTGCATGTTGAACTCGACGACCGCGAGGAACGGGTACGCGCGCGGGGACTTCGACATGTCCGGTGTCGGCGTCTTGAACGGCGGGCGGATCCCGCAGGGCACGTGCGTGAAGGTGTTGTAGGCGGGCGAGGCCGGGTCCTCGACCCACCAGTCGCCGCAGCGCAGCCGGCGGTAGCGGTATCGCACTCCCGGGTTCGGCGCGTTGCCGTACATCGCGCGGCCGATGGGGAACGTGCCGATCGGCGTCGTGCCGTCGCCCTCGTGCCGGTCGCGGCGGAGGCCCGCCCAGCCCACGCGCGCGCTGTACGGGCCGCCCGCGGCCTGCCAGCAGCCGTCGCGCCGCTCCCAGGTGCGCAACCTGGCGTAGGTCGTGCCGGTGCGGGTCGCCTCGACGGTGATCAGCTGCGTGCCGGGCGCTTGGACGTGCGTGGCCGGGCCGGTGGGCGGGCACGCGAGCGCGAGCAGGGCGGCGAGCAGCACGGCGGCGAAGGGTAGTCGCGTTGCGGGCGCGTTAAGAACACGCGCCCGGGAGATCCCGTTGCGCCGGCCGGCCGTATCTCCCTGCACATCGCAACTATCGGAGGTTCCTAATGAGACGCAATCGCCTCCTCGTGATCGTCGCCGCAGTCGCGCTCGTCGCAGTCGCGGCCGGCCTGCTCGCAACGCGCTCCTCGGGCGCCGACCGGCAGACCGTCGTCAAGACGGCCAAGAACGCCAAGCTCCATTCGACGATCCTCGTCACGCTCGGCGGCCGGACGCTCTACTCGCTGAGCGCGGAGCGCAACGCGAAGTTCATCTGCACCGACACGACGTGCCTCTCGCTCTGGAAGCCGCTGCACGTCGCGCGCGGGATGACGCCGGCCGGCGTCAAGGGCCTGTCGCTCGTGACGCGGCCCGACCACACGCGCCAGGTCTCGTACAAGGGCGCGCCGCTCTACACGTTCACCGGCGACAAGCGCGCCGGCGACACGAAGGGCAACGGGTTCAAGGACGTGGGCGTGTGGCGGCCGGTCACGGTCAGCGGCACGAGCGCTGCGCCGGCGCAGCCGTCGGGCGGGTACGGGTACGGCTACTGAGGGCAGTATCCGCCCATGCGCGAAGCAGACGAGCCCGCGGACGACGACGAGGAGCCCGACCCGCTGGACGAGCCGTCAGACGACGAGCCCGACAGCCCCTGGTCGACCTGACCGTCGTACGCAGGATCAGCCCGGACGACGCGGAGCTTCTCCGCGTCGTCCGGCTGCGGGCGCTCGAGACCGACCCGCTGTCGTTCGGCTCGACGTACGAGCGCGAGGCCGCCTACCCGGACGAGCGCTGGCGGGAGTGGGCCGAGGGCGCCCCACACGACCAGGCCACGCTCGTCGCGCTTCGCGACGACGAGCCGGTCGGCGTGGTCATGAGCGTGCGCGACGAAGAGGATCCGGAGGCGTTCCACGTCTTCGCGATGTGGGTCGCCCCGGAGGCGCGCGGCCAGGGGCTGGGTCGCCGGTTGGTCGATGAGATCGAGGCCTGGGTCCGCTCCGTCGGCGGGCGCGCCGTGCGCCTGTCGGTGACCGACCAGGCGGAGGCCGCGGCCGCTCTCTACCGCAGCGCCGGCTACGAGCCGGATGGGCGCCGCGACGAGTCGCGGCACACGGCCGGGCTCCTCGAGATCCACCTGCGCAAGCGTCTCGCCTGACGAGTCTGTCCCCCGCCACGGGGGGCTGACCCAAGCGTTGTCGGAGTGCGAGGCACTCTGCCCCAACGAGGCTTGGGTCAGCCCCCGATACACCTGGGGACAGACCCACGATGTTTCTGTGGGGGCGGGCGGACCTCCCGCCCCCACAGAGGCGTGCCCCAGCTACCCCGCTACCACGGTCCCGAAGAGCCCGTGCTTCTCGTCGTCCGGTCCCGCTGCGAAGAAGAGGGTGTTGGCCGGCCCGGAGTTGGCGTTGCCCGCTCCGAAGCCGATGCCCCACAGCCCGTCGATCGAGATCGGCACGTGGTTCACGTCGCGCAGCGGACCCTCGTCGAGGAAGCACGGCGTGGCCGTGCCGGCCCTGCTGAACCTGAACTGGGACCCGAAGCGGCAGGCGCCGAACGGCCGGAACGCGAGGATCCGACCGTCGCCGAAGTTCCCCACGAGCAGGTCGCCCGAGAACGCGCCGAAGTTGTCCGGCGCGCGGGCGACGCCCCAGGGCGCGTTGAGGAAGTTGTGCGAGCCGACCCGGCCCAGCAGGTCGCCGTCGCGGTTGAACATGTCGACGATCCCGAGGCCGCGGCCGGCGAGCTCGTCCTCCGCTTCCTCATCCTGCCGCGCGTACGTGACGAAGATGCGGTCGTCGATCGCCTGGATGCCGAACGGCGCGTAGCCGTCGGGCAACCCGGCATCGGCGAACCCGCCCGGCACGGAGATCCGGCTGAGGCCGGAGTCCCAGACGATCACGCGGTTCCCGTGGAAGTCCGACGCGTAGAGGCGGTCGCCGGAGAGCGTCAGCCCCTTGAAGATGGCGTCGGGCACAGTGTCGGCCAGCGTCGCCTGCGTCGACCCCGCGGCGGGAACGGTCGGGCTCCAGCCGTAGAGCTGCCCGTCCTCGTTGACGAACAGGAAGCGGGCCGCCCCGGACGCCGCGCCGCTGTGCACGACGAACCCGGTGCCGGCGTTTGCCGCCGCGCCCGTCGGCCCACCGGGGACGGTCACCACAAGCGCCTGCCGCGTGCCTGCGCCGTTGTAGAGCGTGGAGGTGTTGGTGCCGTTGTCTGCGACCCACCAGGGACTGCCGGCGAGGCGGGTCAGGCCCCAGCCGTTCACGAGATGCGGATCCATCACGGGCGCGACGCCCGGCTGATCCGAGACGAGGTTCGTGACGATGTATCGATTGCCGACGCCGTTGCTCGCGCTCAGCGCGCCCGCGCCGAATGCGGCGACGGTGGCGGCCAGTGCGACAGCGAGCGCGGTGACGGCACGCCGTCGGTCGCGGTTGCCCATGTCTGCCTCCCTTCGATCGGGACTTCCTCCCGATGAAGCGCCATACGCGGCTTGGCGACGGGCGGTTTGCGCGCCCACGCGTAGGATCGCGCCGTGAGCACGTTCGACGACGTCCGCTCGATCGCGCCGCGCGAGGTCTGGGACCGCATCCTCGCCCGCTCGGTGCACGGCGACCGGGCCACGCTCGCGGTCGTGGAGCTGGAGCCGGGCGCGCACGCGCGCGAGCACAGCCACGACCACGAGCAGTTCGGGCTCGTGCTCCAGGGGACGATCGACTTCCGGATCGGCGACGAGCGGAAGACGCTCGGCCCGGGCGCGACCTACGTCATCCCGTCGAACGTCCTGCACGAGGCGACCGCGGGGCCGGAGGGCACGGTGGTGGTCGACGTGTTCGCCCCGGTGCGCACCGAGTGGCGGGACATGGAGCCCGCCGAGCCGCGCGAGCCGCGCTGGCCGTAGCTACCGGCCGAGGCGGGTCTTGCGGCGGATGCCGAGGCGGCGTTGCGTCGCGTCGTCGTCCTCGCCGTCCTTCTTCGCCGCCCACCAGAACGCGACCCCCACGACCGCGATGCTGGCGAGCATCACGAGGAGCACGAGCACCTCGGCGGCGATCTTCATGCTCGTAGGGTGCCAGTCGCGGTGAGAATCAGCGCGTGATCGTCGACGCGCACAACGACCTGCTCGCCGAGCTCGTCCACCGGCGCGACGAGGAGCGCCCCTTCGCCCGCTACTGGCGGCCCGAGCTGGACGCGGGCGGTGTCGGCCTCCAGGTCTGCCCGATCTTCACGGCCGACGAAGCCTCGGAGGAGGCGGCACACCGCTTCGCGCTCGCGCAGGCGACGGCGTACCATCGCTTGCTCGCCGAGACGGCCGACGCGCTGCCGGTGCTCAGCGCAGGCGATCTCGACCGGCTCGACGGCCGGCTCGGCGTGATGCTGGCGATCGAGGGGGTGGAGGCGCTCGCGGCCGACCCGCAGCTGGCGCACGCGTACTGGGGTCTCGGCGTGCGCATGGTCGGGCTCACCTGGAACCACCGCAACGCGTTCGCGGACGGGCTCGGCGTCGAGGACGACCGCGGCCTCACGGCGCTCGGCGACGAGCTCGTTGACCTGCTTGCCGACCTGGGCGTCATGCTCGACCTCTCGCACGCGTCGCCGCGCACCTTCGACGACGTGCTCGCGCGCGCACCCGACGCGACCGTCCTCGTCAGCCACGCCTGCTGCCGCGCGCTCTGCGACACGCCGCGCAATCTGACCGACGAGCAGCTCCGCACGATCGCCGAGCGGGGCGGCGTGATCGGGATGATGGCGCTGCCGCTTACGGTCGGTCCCGACCGGCCGACGATCGAGCGGTTCGCCGACCACGTCGACTACGCCGTCGGCGTGGCCGGGATCGAACACGTCGGCCTGGGCGGCGACTTCATCCGCCAGCTCGCGCGCGCGAAGGGCCTCACGGACATCCGCGGCGGGCTGTTCCCGCCGGGGATGGAGCCCGACGCGGCGATCGAGGGCCTCGAGGGCCCGTCCGGCTACCCGGCGCTCGTCACGGAGCTCGAGCGGCGTGGCTACACGGGCCAGCGGCTCGGGGCGATCCTCGCCGGCAACTGGCTGCGCGTGTTTCGCTCCGGCCTCCCTGACTGACGCTCGCGCGGACGGGCGCCTTGTGGGATGGTCGTCGCAAGCAGGCGGGGGTCTGGCCCGTCTAGCGGGCAGATGGTTCGACTTGCAGTCATAGGCGTCGCGCTCGTGTTCGCGGTCTCCGCCGCGGCCGCGGCCCCCGATCGCGCCACGATCGCGTTTGTCGGCGACCTCGGCCTGCTGACCGTCGGCTCGGACGGGACGGGAGTGACGATGCTGCGCAACGGCGCCTGCCCGGCCACCGCCTTGCCGCCCTGCCCGGGCGCGGAGGCGGCGACGTGGTCGCCTGACGGGAGCACGCTCGCGGCGGTCGTCGGCACGCAGCTGTGGCTCTTCGGCACGGACGGGACGAGCCGCCTGTTGCCGACCGGCGTGGCGGTGAGCGGCAAGAGCTCGCCGGCCTGGTCACCGGACGGGCGCCGGATCGCCTTCCTCGACCGCGAGGTCGTCGACGGCTTCGGGACGCTTTTCGACATCCACGTCATCGATCTGGACACGAACGCCGTTCGGCGGCTGACGGTCGGCAACAACGTGACGGACCTCGCCTGGGCGCCGGGCCCGCAGGTCGTCTTCTCGAGCGGGTTCGACAACCGCTTCGCGCTCTTCTTCGTCGACCAGAGCGGCGCCATCCGGCAGCTCACGCACCCGGAGGAAAGCGAGGTCGACCGGCGGCCGGCCTGGTCCCCGAACGGGCGCGACATCGCGTTCGTCCACCTGCGCCAGATCGGCGACGATGCGGGGCACGCGCGCCTGCAGGTCGTCGACGCCGGCGGCGGCACGCCGCGGACGCTCTCCGACGATCCGGTCGGCGTCGAGCTCGACCAGCCGCCCGCGTGGTCGCCCGACGGCTCGAAGATCGCATTCACCACGTCGCTGAACGGCCGCCCGTCGCCCGTCACGCAGATCGTCGTCGGCCGCGACCTCTACGTCGTGAATGCGGACGGGACGAACGAGCGGCGCCTCACCGAGAGCGCCGAGCGAGACGTCGCCGACCGCAACCCGACCTGGTCGGCCGACGGCAACCAGCTCGCGTTCGAGAGCGACGATCGTGAGGCGCGCTCGAAGACGAGTGTCTTCGCCGTCAACGCGGACGGCACGTGCGAGCACCCGCTCACGGACGTGCCCGGCCGGCGCCCGGCCTGGCAGCCGGTCGGCGCGCCGCCGCAAGCCACGTGCACGGACCTGTCGGTGTTCGCCAGCAGCCCGCGCGTGCTCGGCGCCGCCGGCCGGATGGTCGTGACCGTTCTGAACGACGGCACGCAACCGCTGACACAGGTTCGCGTGAGCAGCACGAGCATGGCCGCGACGGTGCGCGGCGCGACGCCGACCCAGGGCTCGTGCACCGCGCGCGGCGGCGCGCTCTCGTGTGCGCTCGGCGCCCTCGCGCCGCGCCAGCGGGCCGAGGTGACGGTCCGCGTCGATAGCCTGCTCGTCACGCAGGCGGTCGGGATCGTCCTCGGCGGCCGCGTCTCCTTCCGCGTGGCCGCGAACGAGCAGGAGAGCCTCCAGTCAAACAACAGCGTCAGCCTCGAAGTCGAGACGACGCGCTGTGCGGCGGGCCTTCCCGGCGCCGGCCATCTCGAGGGCACGCCCTTCAACGATCGCGTCTGCGGCCGGTCGGGCGCGGATCACATCGCGGCGGGGGACGGCCGCGACGCGATCACAGCAGGCGCCGGGGCCGACACGATCGACGCGCGCGAAGGCGAAGCAGACGTGATCGCCTGCGGCGCCGGCAGGGACACGGTGATCGCCGACCGCAGCGACCGCGTCGCCGCCGACTGCGAGCGCGTGCGGCGATGAGTTCCGGTCGCCGCTGCGGTCCTCACAGCTGAACCGACAGACTGGAGGAACCGTGGGCAAGGTGTTCGCAGAAATCTCGATGTCGCTCGACGGCTACGTCGCCGGGCCGAACCCGACGCATGAGGAGCCGCTCGGCGCGGGGGGCGAGAAGCTCCACGAGTGGGTCTTCGGGATCCGGGCCTGGCGTGAGGCGCATGGCCTGGAGGGCGGCGAGGACAACGAGGACTCCCGGGTCGTAGAGGAATCGGTGGCCGCCTACGGGGCGGTCGTGATGGGGCGCCTCATGTTCAGCGGCGGCGAGGGCCCGTGGGAGCAGGACTCGAACGCCCAGGGCTGGTGGGGCGACGACCCGCCGTTCCACGTGACCGTGTTCGTCCTCACGCACCACGCGCGCGAGCCGCTCACCCTCTCAGACACGACGTTCACGTTCGTGACAGACGGGATCGAGTCCGCGATCGAGCAGGCGCGCGCGGTTGCCGGAGACGGTGGCGTCTCGATCAGCGGCGGGGCAAGCGTGATCGGTCAGGCGCTCGCCGCCGGGCTCCTCGACGAGCTCAACGTCCACGTCGCGCCGGTGCTGCTCGGCGACGGCACGCCGCTCTTCGGCGACTACGACGGCCCACAGCTCGACCTGGAGTGCACGCGCGTGATCCAGTCACCGACGGTCACCCACCTGCGCTACCGCGTCAAGCGGTAGCGCGGGCCCGCGGTCCGTTCAGAAACTCGTAAGTCGCCCGTAAGAGGCACACAAGATCCTCCTCCTAGCGTCGGTGGCTCCAAACGGAAGGAGCTGCAGATGCACCGTCTCAAGACCTTCGCAGTCGTCGCGCTCACGGCGGTCGGCGCGCTCGCCGCGGCCGGCCAGGCGATGGCGCACGGCGCCGGCAACGGCGTATACACGCTCACCAACCAGGCCGCCGGGAACGCGATCGCGGTCTTCGACCGCGCGCCGAACGGCACGCTCACGCCGGCCGGCAGCGTGCTTACGGGCGGCACCGGCACGGGCGCGACGCTCGGCTCGCAGGGCGCGCTCGCGCTCGACGGGAAGAACCTCGTCGCGGTGAACGCGGGCAGCAACACCGTCACCCTGCTGCGCGTCGACGGGCACGGTCCCGCGCTGCGCGACCTCGAGCTCTCCGGCGGCGCGACGCCGATCAGCGCGACCGTCAGCGGCAAGCTCGTCTACGTCCTGAACGCGGGCAACGCGACGACGCCTGCCAACATCACCGGCTTCACGATCTGGCACCACCGGCTCGTCCCGCTCGCCGGCTCGTCCCGGCCGCTGAGCACCGCCGCGCCCGGCCCGGCGCAGATCCAGTTCTCGCCGGACGGCCGCACGCTCGCCGTGACCGAGAAGACGACGAACAAGATCGACACCTACGCAATCGGCTTTGGCGGCTATGCCTCCGGCCCGGTCGTCTCGCCGTCCGCCGGCGCAACCCCGTTCGGGTTCGACTTCGGCAACAAGGGCCGGCTCGTCGTCTCCGAGGCGGTCGCCAGCCAGCTCACGTCGTACGCGGTCGCCGGCAACGGGGCGGCCACGGCGATCAACAGCGTCCCCGACGGCCAGGGCGCTGCGTGCTGGGTCGCGGTCAGCGACAACGGCAAGTGGGCCTACACCGCGAACGCGAGCACCGGAAGCATCTCGGGCTACACGATCGCGTCGAACGGCTCGCTGTCGCTCGCGGCGGCCGTCGCGGCGATGATCCCGGGCCCGCTCGACCTGGCCTTCGCCGACGGCAGCAAGTTCCTGTACGCGCTGTCGAACGGCGCGCACCGGATCGACGCGTTCCGCGTCAACGGGAACGGCAGTCTCACGTTCCTCGGCTCCACGCCGCCGCTCCCGGCCGGGACGGTCAGCGTCGCGGCCGACTGAGCCGCTCCGCCCACGGTGGGGCAGGCCTCGGCCTGCCCCACCGGTTTCACCATTTCGTAAGCGACGGGGCGCGCCGGCCGCGCTCCAATGGGAGAGCCATGCGTAATGCTGCGCCCGCTTTCGTAGACAGTGATGCCATGCCCAGCGTGCTGGTGGTCGACGACGAGCCGATCGTTCGCGACGTCGTCGTGCGCTACCTCGAACGCGCGGGCTTCGAGACGGTCGAGGCGGACGATGGCGACCGCGCTCGCAGCCTGCTCTCCGAGCGCACGCCGGACCTGGTGCTGCTGGACGTCATGCTCCCCGGCACGGACGGGCTCGAGCTCTGCCGCTGGATCCGCGGGCGCTCCGCCGTCCCGGTCATCCTGCTGACGGCGCGCGGCGACGAGGAGGACCGCATCGTCGGCCTCGACCTCGGCGCCGACGACTACGTCACGAAGCCGTTCTCGCCGCGTGAGCTCGTGTCGCGCGTGAGGGCGGTGCTGCGCCGCGCGGAGGCGCCGTCGGCGCCGAGCGAGCGCATCACGTTCGGGGAGCTTGTGGTGGACGCGGAGAAGCGCGAGGTGAGCCGCGGCGGCGAGGAGCTGCGCCTGACGGCGAAGGAGTTCGACCTGCTCTGGTTCCTCGCCACGCACCCGCGCCGCGTGTTCGGGCGCGACGAGCTGATGCGGCGGATCTGGGGCTACGAGGCTGCGTTCGACACGGGCACGGTGACCGTCCACATCCGGCGGCTCCGCGAGAAGATCGAGGAGACGCCGTCCGAGCCGCGGTTCCTGCAGACGGTGTGGGGCGTGGGCTACCGCTTCGTCCCGTGATCGGCTTCGCGCTACTGGTGGCCGCGGCCGCCCTTGCGGCAGGCGTGGCAGGTGCGTTCGCGCTGCGGCGCCTCTCCTCCGTGCGCCTGCAGCTGATCGGGCTCGCGGTGCTGGCGACGCTGCTGCCGCTGGCCGCTGTTGTGCTCTCCGGCGTGGTCATGTTCGAGTCGGAGCACGACCTGACCGTGCTGATCGTGGCTGCGGGCGCCGCGTGCGCCGTGATCGTGGCGGCGCTGCTCGTCGCGAGGTCGGTGTCGGGCGGGCTCGATGACGTCGTGGCTGCAGCCGGCCGGCTCTCTGCAGACCTGGGCGCACGGGTCCTGGAGGCGGGGCCACGCGAGCACCGCGCACTGGCAGAGGCGTTCAACGAGATGGCGGCGAGCCTGCAGCGGCTGTTCGAGGCGCGCCGCGAGCTCGTCGCCTGGGCAAGTCACGACCTGCGCACTCCGCTCGCCAACATGCAGGCAATGCTCGAGGCGATCGACGACGGCCTTGCGCGAGCCCGCCGACTACCTGCCCGCGCTGCACGAGCAGGTGCGGACGCTCTCTGGCCTGGTCGACGACCTGTTCGAGCTGGCCCGGATCGACAGCGGCGCGCTGACGCTCGAGCTGCGGCATGCCGAGCTCGGCGATGTGGTGTCGGCGTGCCTGCGCGGCGTGGAGGCGGAGGCGAGGGCGCGCCGCGTGGCGCTCGGCGCGACCGTCGACCCGCGCGCGGAGGCGACCTTCGAGCCGGCCAAGATCGAGCGCGTCCTGCTCAACCTGCTGACGAACGCGCTGCGGCACACGCCCGACGACGGCTCGATCGCCGTGCTCGTCGAGCCGGACGCTGAGGTCGTGCGCGTCACCGTCGAGGACACGGGTGACGGGCTCACCGCCGAGTCGACGAAGCGCATGTTCGAGCGCTTCTGGCGCGGCGACGCGGCGCGTACGTCACGCGGCGCCGGGCTCGGCCTGGCGATCGCGCGCGGCCTGGTCGAGGCGCACGGCGGCCGCATCTGGGCGGAGAACCGCCCGGGCGGCGGGGCGCGCGTCTCGTTCACGCTCCCCGCCGCGTAGGCACGTCCCGACAAGGGGGGACGTTGTCTCTGCCCTGGTCCGGAGCGGAGCTAGGTGACAGTGAGGGTGTGCTTCATGGCCGTCGAGCCCTTGCCCGACGTGTACGTGTACGTGCCCTTCTTGAGGGTCACGCGCCAGGTGACGGTGCCCTTCATCGCCGCGGTCGTCGACTTGCTCACGCCGGGGCCGGTGAGCGCGAAGTCGTACTTCGTCGAGTCGTCCTTGACGACGATCGTGTAGGCGCCGGGGCTGAGCTTCGAGACCTTCGCGCCGTCGTGGGTCAGCGTGATCGTCTTGCCGGGCCCGTCCTGACCGTGGAGCGTCTCCGCGGCCAGAGCGGGGGCCGCGACGGCGAGCGACACGCCGACGGCCAGTGCGAGCGCGGTGATCGTGGTGCGCATCTGCGTACCTCCTGGTCGATGCGAATCACGCTAGGTCCGGCCTCCTGACGCGCACCTGACAGAGCGATGAACCTCGAGTTAAGCCGCGCGTACTGTGGATGAACCGTCACAGGGACTGTCCCTGTCACGGCTCGCCGCAGCGGGCTCCGCGACCATCGGTGCCAGGCACCGCTTTAAGTTGTGCACAGCGCTCGGCCTCGCCGCGCGGCCGGGTAGCGTCGTGCGATGACGCCTGCCTACGAGCTTCGCCGCGCCACCGAGGCGGATCGGGAGTTCTTCTTCGCCACGCGCCGCGACGGGTTCCGCGCGCTCGTCGACGAGCTCGGCGGCTGGGACGACGACGCCGAGCGGGCGAAGGCCGACCGCGAGTTCGACGAGCTCCCGGTGCGCATCGTCGAGATCGCCGGCGAGCGCGTCGGCTACATCGCGGTCGTGGACGAGCCCGACCACGTCTTCCTCGACGAGGTCGTGCTCGCACCGCACGCGCAGAACCGCGGCCTCGGCACGGCGCTCGTGCGCCAGGTGCTCGGGGACGCCGCGGCGCGCGGCGTCCCCGTCAGGCTGAGCGTGCTGGTGAACAACCCGGCGCGCCGGCTCTACGAGCGGCTCGGCTTCCGGGTGACGCGGATCGACCACCCACGCGTGCGCATGGAGTGGTCGCCGCCGGCTACGTGACCTTGAACGACCCCTTCATGAAGGTCGCGTGTGGATCGCACACGAAGCGGTAGGTGCCCTTCTTCAGCGTGACGTGCCAGGTCGTGCGGCCGGTCGTGCCGACCGACGTCGTCTTGTTCACGCCGGGCCCGACCAGGTGGAAGTCGTGATCGGTCGCCTTGTCGCTGACGACGATCGTGTACGAGCCGGGCTTGAGGGAGGTGATCTTGTGGCCGGCCATCGTGAGCGTGATCGTGTCCTCCGGCCCGACCGTGCCGGTGAGCGTCTTCGTCGCGGCCGGCGCAGGTGGTGCGCCGGCCGCGACGATCCCTAACGCGACGGCGAGCCCGGTGATCGTTGTACGCATCTCGGTACCTCCCGTGTGGATTGCGCGCCCACCGTAGGTCCGGGCTTCTGACTTCTTCCTGAAGGCCGCCCGACCGGCACCGCTCGGGCCGGGCTCCGTAATCGCCCGCCCGCTTCAGGGACGATGGGCCGATGGAGCTCGAGATCGACGGCTTCGACGCGATCCTCCGCACGCTGCAGGCCGACGACGAGCCGTCGCTGCGCCGCATCCGCTACACGCCGGAGGTGTGGCAGTGGTGGGACGACCCGGAGGACGGCTGGCCGCTGCGCGACGACCCCGAGTCCGTCCGCCTCACGATCGTCGCCGGCGACGAGGTTGCCGGCCTGATCCAGTTCTACGAGGAGCACGAGCCGAAGTACCGGCACGCGAGCATCGACCTCTTCCTTGACCCGGCTCTGCACGGCCGCGGGCTCGGCACCGCAGCGCTGAGCCGTGTCGTGCGGCACCTGATCGAGCACCGCGGCCACCACCGCATCACGATCGACCCCGCTGCCGCCAACGCAGTGGCAATCCGCTCCTACGAGAAGGTGGGCTTCCGGCCCGTCGGCGTCATGCGGCAGTACGAGCGCGACACGGGGGGCGACGGCTGGCACGACGGGCTGCTCATGGAGGTGCTTGCCGAGGACTTCAACCCTTAATCGGGCAGCCAGCCCTCGCGGTAGCGCGCCGGCTTCTGGTCTTCCAGATGCGCGTAGGCCTCGTTCGGCTCGTTCGTCTCCCGCTCGACGCTCGCCCCGTACTTCGCGGCCGTCGGGTCCGGCGTGTAACCGCCCCACTCGGGGTTGTCGACCGAGCGCTCGCGGGCGCCGATGGCGACGACGACGAACGGGCCCGTGCCTGCGCCGACGAGCACGTGCTTCGTGCCGGGCGGACAGTGGACGAAGTCCCACTGCTTGAGCGGCCGCTCCTCGCCCTCGACGATGAGGACTCCTTCGCCGGAGACGACGAGGAAGTCCTCCTGGTCGGCCTCCCAGTGGTACATCGCCATCGCCTCGCCCGGCTGGTGCACGCCGATGTTGATCCCTACCTCGTCGAAGAACATGCGGCCCTCGAAGTGACACCTGGCCGAGCGGCCCTCGGCATGCAGCCACATCGACTCGCGGGCGTTCAGCACGAACCAGCCCTCGCCGCTGGTGACCAGCCCGATCTCGGTCTGCTCGAGCTCCGCCTCCGGAACCGCCACAGCCGTGCTCGTCTCCTAGCCGGCCCGGCCGGCGACCGCCCATGCCAGCGCTGACAGCTCGAACGGCTCGTCGTCGACGCCGAGCCGCCGGTGCAACGCGTCGCGGAGCCGGTCAGGCACCGACGACGAGGCGGCAAACGCGGCAGCAGGCCCGGCGCCGGTCAGGAACGGCAACCAGAGCTCGTCGAAGTCGGCGTACGAGACGTGGACCGTCAGCGCACCGGAGCGCACGTCCTCGAGCCCGGCTGCCTCCCAGAGCTGCGCGAGCTCGCCCTCGCGCGTCCACTGCATCGCGTCGGCCTCGTCGGCGGCCGCGCCTCGCTCCGGCTCGACCTCGCGCGCCGCGTCCCAGAAGGCGCGCAACAGCGTCATGCCGCCGCCGTAGTCCCACACGCACGCTGCCACCGTGCCGCCCCGGCGGGTGACGCGGGCCATCTCGCGCACGCCCCGCTCGGCGTCGTCGAGGAAGATGACGACGAGTTGCGCCAGCGCCGCGTCGAAGCTGTCGTCGGCGAAGGGGAGCGCCTCGGCGGGCGCTTGCACGATCTCTGCACCGGGGACGCGCTTGCGCGCGGCGGCGGCGAACGACTCGGACGGTTCGGCGCCGGCGACGTGCTCGGCGCCGAGGATCCCGGCCAGCACGGCCGTCAGCCCGCCCGTCCCGCAGCCGACGTCGAGCGCCCGCATGCCGGGCTCGACGCCTGCGAACGCGATCAGCTCCGCGGCGAGAGGTGTGCTGTAGCGGCCGACGAGCCGGTCGTACGCGGCCGCCGGCTTCTGGAACGTCTCGGACACCCCGGTACTGTACGAAGCGCGCCGCGTCCGTGCGTCAGGCGAGCGCGTACACGCGCCACTCGTCCGGCACGCCTCTGAGGACGTGCGTGCCGCGGTCGTCGAAGCGCATCCCGGAGCCGGCGACGAGATCCTTGACCGTGCTGGACACGAGCACCTCGCCGGGGCCGGCGAGTTGCGTAATGCGTGCGCCGACCGACACAGCGATCCCGGCGAGCTTGCCGTCGCTGACCGAGCACTCGCCCGTGTGTGGGCCGGCTCGAATCTCCATGTCCAGCGGCCGGAGCGCGTCGCGGATGGCTGCGGCAGCCGTGACCGCCCGCGCAGGCCCGTCGAAGCTCGCGAAGAACCCGTCGCCGGCCGTATCGAGCTCGCGGCCGCCGAACTGCGCAAGCTCGGTCCGCACGACGGCGTGGTGCCGCTGCAGCAGGTCGTGCCACGACCTCCGGCACGGCCACGACGCCAGTCTCCTCGTTCTCACACGCGCCTTCTAGGATGGTGTCTTGGCCGTCACGCCCGAGCAGCGGCGGTGGGAAGCGCTCTTCGCGGCGCGGACGCGCGGCGGCGTGGGCGAGGGGATCGCGTCCGTGCTCGCAATGCTCGGCATGCCGGACCTGATCTCGTTCGCCGGCGGGTTCCCGGATCCGGAGACCTTCCCGCGCGAGCGGGCGGCGGCGCTGCTGGCGGAGTTCGCGGAGTCGGGCGAGGTCAGCGCGTTCCAGTACGCGCCGACGCAGGGACTTGCCGGCACGCGTGACGCACTCGCCGGTCGGATCGAGCGGTTGCAGGGCCGGCGGCCGGCCGACGACGAGCTGGTCATCACGAGCGGCGCGATCGAGGCGCTCGAGCTCGTCGGCATGGCGTTCCTCGACCCGGGCGACCTCGTCCTCGTCGAAGCGCCCACGTACCTCGGCTCGATCCAGTCGTTCCGCGGCTTCGAGGTCGAGCTCGCCGCGGTGGCGATCGACGACGACGGGCTCGACGTCGACGCGCTCGGGGGCGTGCTCGGCGGCAGCCCGAAAGTGCTCTACACGATCCCCGACCATCAGAACCCGGCGGGCGTGAGCCTCTCCGCCGACCGGCGCGAGCGGCTCGTCGAGCTCGCCCGGCAGCACGGCTTCCTGATCGTCGAGGACGTCGCCTACCGCGAGCTCGGGTTCGACGGCGGAGCGCTCCCGAGCCTCTGGAGCCTCGCGCCGGACGTCGTCGTCCAGACCGGCACGACGTCGAAGACGTTCTTCCCAGGGGTGCGGCTCGGTTGGGCCGTCGGGCCGGCAGAGGTGTGCGCACAGCTCGTCGGTGCGAAGCAGACGACCGACCAGTGCGCGGGCGCGCTCGGCCAACGGCTGTTCGAGGAATACGTGCGCCGTGGCTGGATCGACGAGCAGCTCGAGCGCTCGCGTGCGCTCTACGAGCGCAAGTGCGCGCGGCTGCTGGCCGCGCTCGAGCGGACGATGCCGGAGGACGCGAGCTGGACGCGCCCGCGCGGCGGCTTCTTCTCGTGGCTGACGGTGCCTGGCACCGACTCGGTCGACCTGGCGCGCCGCGCCGCCGATTCCGGCGTCGGTATCGTCCCCGGCACGCTCTTCTACGCCGACGGCCGCGGCGGCGGCTCGGTGCGGCTGTCGTTCAGCATGGTCGACGAGGCGCAGATCGACGAAGGCGTCGAGCGTCTCGCCTCGCTGATCTAGTCGCGCGCCCTCGCCAGCCCCGTGCCAGGCACCGATACGCGCCGTCCCCAACGGATGCGAGGAGCCGTGCGGCCTCCGGGAGAGGTTGTGACAGTGCGTGACGTTTCTGTGCGCGTGCCTGGCACCGGTGTTGAGCCTTGACGTGTGACCATATGGTCACATATCGTGCGGAGCGTGGACGACGTGTTCAGGGCGCTCGCAGACCCGACCAGGCGCAGCCTGCTCGACGAGCTCTTCAAGGCCGACGGCCAGACGTTGAGCGAGCTCGAGCAGCGGCTGCCGATGACCCGCTTCGGCGTCATGAAGCACCTGAAGGTGCTCGAGGAGGCCGGCCTCGTGACGACGAAGCGGCGCGGCCGCGAGAAGCTCCACTTCCTGAACCCCGTCCCCATCCGGCTCGTCCACGACCGCTGGGTGAGCAAGTACGCCGAGCCCTGGGCTGCCGAGCTCAACGAGCTCAAGCAGACACTCGAGGAGGAATAGCGATGGAGAAGGTGTTCGAGATCTACATCAAGACCACGCCCGAGCGGCTCTGGGAGGCGCTCACCGACCCCGACCTGCGCGCGAAGTACTCGTTCGGCGTGCGGGTCAAGGCCGACTGGACGCCTGGCTCGACGTGGGAGGGCACGACGCCCGACGGCGAGCGCGTCCTGATGGCGGGCGAGACGATCGAGGCCGACCCGCCGAACCGCCTCGTCCAGACGATGCAGGCGCGCTGGAGCGACGAGGTCGAGCAGGAAGGCCACTCGCGGGTCACGTACGAGATCCAGCAGATCGCCGACTCGTGCCGGCTCGTCGTGACGCACGACCAGCTGCGCGAGGGCGCGCACAACGAGCTGTACGGCGGCTGGCCGATGATCCTCTCGGGCCTGAAGACCCTGCTCGAGACGGGCGAGACGCTGACGACTCCCGGGTCGCTGCAGTACGTCGAGTCGGCGAGCTGGTAACGGCCGCGCGCCGGGGCTCCTCGCACGCGCGGGGAGCCCCGGCGGGCACAATCGCCGCACGCCGACGATCGCACCCCAGCTGTCCGTGCGCCGCGGGCGCGAGGCCATCGCGTTCTACGAGCGTGCTTTCGGCGCCGTCGAGCTCTACCGCGTCGGCGGCACGGAAGCGCACGAGGAGGTCGTCGCGCAGCTGGCCGTCGGCGACGCGACCTTCTGGGTCTCCGACGAGTCGCCGCCGCACGCCAACTTCAGCCCCGAGTCGCTCGGCGGCGGCACCGTACGGCTGCTGCTGATCGTCGACGACCCGGACGCTGCCGTCGACCGCGCGATCGCGGCCGGCGCCGCGGAGGTGCACGCGGTGGAGGAGGCACACGGCTGGCGGCTTGGCCGGGTCGTCGATCCGTTCGGGCACCACTGGGAGATCGGCAAGCCGCTCGTCCCCTGGCCGCCGAAACGCCACTGATGGTGCGCATCGCGGCCGCCTCGACGCCGCTCACGCGGACGCTCGACGAGGCCGTGCCGGCGGCCGTCGCCGCCGTCGAGGAGGCCGGCCGGCTCGATGCACGCCTCGTCTGCCTGCCGGAAACCGGGCTGCCCGGCCACCGCGGCCACGGCGACATCGGCGACGTCACCGCGGACGAGCTCGAGCAGGCGGTCGCCGAGGTCGCGGCAGCCGCCGCCCGCGCGGGCGTCACGACCATCGTCGGCGCGGAGCGCCCCTCGCCGGCCGGCCGCGAGATCGTCTCGCACGTCCTCGGCGCGGACGGCACGCCGCTGGGCATCCAGCCGAAGACCCAGATCGACCCGGACGAGGAACGGCACTACGTCGCCGGCTCGGGCCGCCGCCTCTTCCACGCCGCCGGCGTCACGTTCGGGATTGCGATCTGCCACGAGGCGTTCCGCTATCCGGAGATCTCCCGTTCGCTCGCGCTCGGAGGCGCGCAGGTCATCTTCGTCCCGCACGACGTCTGGACGGACGACGGCTCGCGCCCCACGCGCTGGCGCGACCCGGAGAACCCATACAACGAGAGCGCGCTCAGGCTGCGCGCGCTCGAGAACACCGTCTACGTCGCGCAGGCGAACGTGGCCGCGCCCGACCAGGGCTCGATCACCGGCATCGTCGCGCCCGACGGCTCGCTCCTCGCGAGCCTGCCCTACGGCGAGGCCGGCGTCGTGGCCGCGGACATCGACCTCGATCTCGCCGACCGCCGTCTCGCCCTGCGCTGGGCGCCCGAGCGCAATGTCCCGGCATAGCACGACGCGATCAGTCAGGCTTGCGCGATGAGCGAGACCACGCACTACCGGTGGGACGACATGCCGAAGGAGCCGCTCAAGGCCGACCTGCACCGGCGGCTCATCACCGGCGAGCGGCTGATGATCGCGCACGTCTACCTCGACAAGGACTGCCTCGTGCCGCAACACGCGCATCACAACGAGCAGATCACCTACATCCTCTCGGGCGGCCTGCGCTTCTGGCTCGGCGAGGACAGGTCGGAGATCGTCGACGTCATGGCCGGCGAGGTGCTGCACATCCCGCCGAACGTGCCGCACGAGGCCGTCGCGCTCGAGGACACGCTCGACGTGGACGTGTTCTCGCCGCCCCGCGAGGACTGGCTGAACAAGTCCGACGACTACCTGCGCGGCTGATGAAGCTCGATCTCGAAGGCCGCCGCGTCCTCGTCACCGGCGGCTCGAAAGGCCTCGGCGAGGCGATCGCGCGCGAGCTCGTCGAGGAGGGCGCACGCGTCGCGATCTGCTCTCGCAACGAGCAGGAGATCCTCGCGGCCGCGCGACGCAGTCGGTGCCGTGCATGCCCAGGTCGCGGACGTCACCGACCCCGCGCAGGTGCAGGACTTCGTCGAGCGCTCGGCCGAGAAGCTCGGCGGCATCGACGGGCTCGTCAACAACGCCGGCCGCGCGCATCCAGGCAACTTCGCCACGCTGAACGACGAGGACTGGCAGCACGACTTCGACGTGAAGGTCATGGCGCTCATCCGCTGCTCCCGCGCCGTGCTCCCGTACATGCGCGAGGCGGGCGGCGGCCGCATCGTGAACATCGGCGCCGTCTACTCGCGGATGCCGGACCCGACCTTCTTCGCCACGTCGGTCAACCGGGCCGCGGGCAACAACTTCACGAAGGCGCTTGCGATGGAAGTCGCCAAGGACCGGATCCTGGTGAACGGCGTCAACATCGGCTTCGTCGTCACGCCGCAGTGGGACAACATCCATCAGCGCCGCGCGCCGAGCCAGCCCCGCGAGCAGTTCCTCGATCGCCTCGCCGCGCAGGAGGTGCCGCTCGGCCGCATGGGCCGTCCCGACGAGGTCTCCGGCCTGGTCACGTTCCTGCTGAGCGACCGCGCGAGCTACATCACGGGCGCGTCGATCGACGTCGCCGGCGGCATGGGCCGCTACGTCTAGCTGAACGGAAGGACGAGGCGGGGGCGCCGAGGCGCCCCCGCGTCTCCTGCTTCAGCGGCGACCGGACGCGACGAGCGCGAGGCCCGGGAACTCGAGGCCGTCGGCCGTCGTGAAGGGCCGCGCAGCTGCCTGGAGCCGCTCGCGCAGCTCCGGCCTGGCGGCTGCCGGCAGCGCAGCGAGCGTCTGCGCGACCGGGCCGGCGAGCTCCGACGAACGGCCGACCCACTCGTCGAACGAGCCCGCGCGGTAGGGCACCTCGAGCTCCTCGACGGCCACGTCCTGCAGGCCCGCGTCTGCGAGCAGGTCGTGCAGCCGGACCGGGTCGCCGAGGGAGAACGGGCCGGGCGTTCCCGGCGGCGGCACCGGCATCCCGGTCTGCTCGCCGACCGCGCGGAAGATGAGGCTGAGCCACGGATTGCTCGCCGGCGGCCCCCAGACGGCGACGGCGAAGCGGCCGCCGTCGCGCAAGACGCGGCGGATCTCCGCCGCAGCGCGGTCGGGCTCGGGCACCAGCATGATCCCGTCCCGGCACAGGACGGCGTCGTAGGCGCCGTCGGGCTCGTCGATCGCCTCCAGGTCGAGCACGCGCGTCTCGACGTTGGTCGCGCCGGCGGCCTCCGCGCGCGCCGATGCGATCGCGATCATCCCGGGCGCGATGTCCGAGACCACGACCGTGCCGTCGGGCGCGACCCGTTCCGCGGCCAGCAGGCCGAGGCCGCCAGGGCCGCTCGCAAGGTCGAGCACCCGGTCGCCGGCCTGCAGGCGGGCCAGCTCGAGCATCCGCGTCGTCAGCGGTCTGGCGCGCCTCTCGAGGAAGTCGGCGTGGCGCCCCCAGCCCGCGGCGACGCTCTCCCAGTTCGTATGCGACCGGCGTCGGAGCTCGTCGACAGGTGGTGTCTGCACAGTGTTCACTGCTCACCTCCTATGTTTATTACACACAATGTGTAATGAAGTGATGGCTACAGTAGCGAAATGACTCCGCCTGTCAAGGAGACCCGCCGCTACGAGTCGCCGCGCCGCCGCGCGCAGGCGGAGGCGACGCGACGCGAGATCCTCGAGGCGGCCGAGCGGCTCTTTGCCGAGCAGGGTTACGGCGCGACGACGATGGCGGCGATCGCGAAGGAGGCCAGGGTCGCGCTCAAGACCGTGTACCTCGCCTTCGAGACGAAGAGCGGGCTGCTGCGAGCGCTCTGGAACCTGCGCCTGCGAGGTGACGCGGAGGAGGTGCCGGTCGGCGATCGTGAGTGGTACCGCCAGGTGCTCGACGAGCCTGACCCCGTGCGCGCGCTGCAGCTGAATGCGCGCAACTCACGGACGATCAAGGAGCGCTTCGGCCGCTTGCACCCCGTCGTGCATGGAGCGGCGTCGGTCGACCCGGACGTGGACGCGATGCTTCAGCGGATCGGTGCCGAGTTCTACGAGAACCAGCGCGCTGTCGTCGAGTCGCTCGCGAAGAAGAAGGCGCTCCGCAAGGGCCTCGACGTCGGCCGCGCGACCGACATCCTCTGGACGCTCAACCACCCGGACACATGGCACCACCTGGTGTTCGACCGCGGCTGGACGCCGGACCAGTACGAAGCCTGGTTCACGGAGGCGTCCGTCCGCGAGCTGCTCTGATATGGGGGCGTTGAAGTCAAGGGTCCAGGCCGCGTTGCCCGGTTGTGGTCGGGGTGGTTGCTGCTCGGGTGGGCGTCGGGCGCTGCGACGACGGTCGCTTCGCGGTCAGTCTGATGATGCGGGGGTTGGGTACCCCATTGCCCTGCTTGCGTCGCCGGCGTGCGCTGTCTAGGAACGGGCGTGGCCTGTGAGGGTTGCCCATAGAGCAGTCGCGCGTGCCGGCAGCGTGTGGCCCGGCGCCCGCCCGAGCAGGCGGCTGGTGGTCGGGTTAGTCGGCCACGGCGGCGGCCCAGCAGAAGCAGGCGAGCTCGCGGGCAACGGCGACGGTGGTGACGTTGCCGGGTTTGCCGCGTGCGCGCAGGCGCTGGTAGAGGTGGTGCAGTCGTCGCTCTGCACGGAGGGCGATCTGGATGACCTGGTCGTTTTGGCCGGCTCTGCGTTCGGCGACGGCGACGCCGACGCCGGGTCGATGCAGGTAGTGCCAGGCGGCTTCGACCAAGAGGCGGCGCGCGTAGCCGGAGCCGGTCTTGGTGATCGGGCCCTGGCGGCGGCTGTCACCCGACTGGTCGAGTGAGGGCACCAGCCCCAGCCAGGAGGCGAGCTGGCTGGGTCGTTGGAAGCGGGCGAAGTCGCCGATCTCGAGCGCGAGCACGAACGCGGTCAGCGTGTCGATGCCGCGGAAGCAGCGCAGCCTGGCGACGGTCGGCCACCACTCGGCCTGGCGTGCGAGCCGGCAGAGCCGCTCGTCGAGGGCAGCCTTGCGTGCCACCAGGCCGTCGACGGCGGCCAGCGCGTCGAGGTAGGCAAGCTCGCTGGCCGGCTGATCGAAGCGCTGCTGAGCGAGCCAGACGCGGTGCCGCTTCGTCCAGGCGCCGCCGTCGTAGACGCGCCCGTGCAGCAAGAGCAGCTTCGAGACGCGGTGGCGGGCACGCATCAGGTCGCCGCGCACCTGCTCACGTGCGCGAGCGAGATGGCGGGCCGCTTCGAACGCCGGCGTCGGCACCGCGATCGGCCGCAGCTGCCCGGCGAGCAGCAGCCGCGCCAACAGCTCCGCGTCCTTGCGGTCGTGCTTGATCCGGTCACCAGGCGCCCGCGGCGTCTTGGACGGGGCGACGACCGCGAGCTGCAGGCCGGCCTCCGCGGCCGCCCGGTAGAGCGCAAAGCCGGTCGGCCCCGCCTCGTAGCAGCCCTTCAGCGGCTGCGGCAGCCGCTCCAACCACGCGATCACCTCATCGCTGCCGCCGCCAAGACGCCCACGGCGCAACTCGCCGCTCGAGACGTCGATCGCGGCGGCGTGGGTCGAGCGAGCGTGGACATCCAGGCCCACGTACGTCATCGTTGCGGTCACGGCCGGACCCTCCTTCCGTTACATGGGGTCAGCCGGAGCCAGTCTCCGGCCAGACAAACCCCCGATCTGCAACCGGAGGATCCGGCCTCCTCTGCACTCGCGGCTACTCAGCCGCCATAGGGTCTAGCGGCGGTACAGCACGGCGCGTCCGCGCCGCCCGTCGACGCGCAGGGCGTCCATCGCGCGCAGGCAGTACGTCATCTGCTGCGCGAGCCGCCGGGTGACGCCGCCGGCCGCGGCCAGCTCGGCCGTGTCGAAGGGCTGCGGGAGCTCTGGCAGGAGCGCGGCCGCGTCACGCGGGCTCGACAGCACGACGCTCTCCTCGACCGAGACCAGCGACCGGCCGACCACGACCCAGCCGTGCCGCCGGTACGCGCGGCCGACCTCGTGGCGGCGGTGCTCGTCCTCGTGCGTGAGCAGCACCTCGACCTCGAAGCCGGGCCGGGCGAGCAGGGCCGGCAGGCTCACGAGCCGCGCGAACACGTCCTGGGGACGGCCGTGCTTCGGCGACAGCCGCGCTGAGAGCACCTCGCCGTCCGTCGACAGCCGGACGATCCGCCTCGTCACCGCGACCGGGACGACGACGCGCACCGCATGCTCCTCCAGCAGCCGC
This sequence comes from uncultured Thermoleophilia bacterium, assembly GCA_963734565.1. Classification (GTDB taxonomy): domain Bacteria; phylum Actinomycetota; class Thermoleophilia; order Gaiellales; family Gaiellaceae; genus JACVRM01. The sequence goes on from CAVTHM010000002.1 coordinate 58,378, forward strand.
TCGAGCTTGCGCCGCAGCGGCGCGAAGCCGCCCGTCTGGATCTCGATCAGCGTGTCGCCGCGGACGAGGTCGATGACGTAGCCGTCGACCGGCTGCTCGACGAGGTCGCCGGGGCGGCGGGACCACGCCTTCAGCTGCGCGTGGAGCGAGCCCTCGTTGAGCGTGCCGATCATGGCGTGAGCTTCGGCGCCGCCAGGGGCGTGCCTGCTCAGCGCGCGAGCGTCGTGATCTTCCCGGTGCGGTCGACGCGCCGGATCGAGGGCACCGGCTTGATCTCTGCGATCAGGATGGCTGCGCCCTGCAGCGCGGCGTCACCGGGGAGGATCCCTGCGCGGGTCGCGGGGACGCCGTCCGCGTGGCGGCCGAGCTTGCCCGTGCCGGCCACGGTCGTGACCGTCCCGTCCGCGGCGACGCGCTGCACCTGGCCGCCGCTGGGGCCCCCGTTGAGGACCAGTACGGCGCCGCCGGCGAGCGGCACGACCTTGGCGCCGTGCGCAGCTGGGACCGGCGTGACCGTCCCGTCGCGTGCCACGCGCAGCACCGAGCTGCCCGGGTCGGCGATCAGGAGATCGCCGGCGGTGTCGTAGGCGAGCCCGTGCGGCCCGGTGAGGCCGTGCTCGCCGACCGCGACGACCGACTCCCGCGCGCCGCCCGTGGCGAGCTCGAAGCGGTAGACGCCGTCGGCGATCGAGGCCACGGCGAGCCAGCGGCCGGTCGGGTCGACCGCGACGCCGGCTGCGCCGGGCGCGCGCGCGACCGTCGTGATGATCCCGCGCCGGTCGATTCGGCGGACGACGCCGTAGTGCACGTCTGCGACGTAGAGATTGCCGCTGCGGTCGAACGCGAGCCCGGCGATCTCGTCGAGCCGTGCGCGGAGGGCAGGCCCGCCGTCGCCGCTCGCGCCGCGCTTGCCGGTCCCGGCCACGACGACGAACCGCTTGCGGCGCGTGTCCCAGCGGAAGATCTGGTGCCTGCCGCCGTCCGCGATGAAGATCCGGCCTGCCGGGTCGAGCTCGATGTCGTACGGGATGCTGAGCCGCGGTGGGGCCGCCGCGGTGGCCGCCGACGCAACCGCGATGCCGAGTGCGAGTGCGATCGCCAGGCGCATGGCGTCTCCTTTCTAGCGACGAACTCGCACTAAACTAGCGACGAACTCGCACTATCGCAAGAGCGTCGTATGCTCGGCGCGTGACGCGCGACTGGGCAGACGAGCTCGCCCTCCTCCAGGAGGTCTACTCGACCGGCAATCTGGTCGGCTTCCTCGTCAACCGCGAGCTCGAGGCCGATGGCATCTCGCCGCGCCTCTACTCGTTCATCGGCTGGCTCGACGTGCTCGAGCCGGTCACGCCCGGCCGGCTCGCCGAGGAGACCGGCATGCCGGCGACGACGATTCGCGACTACGTGCGCGAGGTCGTCGACCGCGGCGACGTGCGGAAGGTGCCCAACCCCGAGGACGGCCGTTCGTACCTGCTCGAGCTCACACCGCAGGGCCGCAAGCTGGCCGACAGCGGGCGGCCGGCGCTGGTCCGGGCCTTCCAGAAGCTCGAGCCGCGCCTGAAGCGCCCCGCCGGCGACTACATCGAGTCGACGGTCGAGCTTCGCCGCGCCTTGCGCGACACCCTTGCCGGCTGACGTGCGGCCCCGCGCGAGGCGCTTGGCCTCAGTCGTCGCGTCCGAAGCGGAACGGCACGTGGTCCTTCAGCGCCTGCGCCTGAGGGAGCGTCGCGACGGCCAGCCCGATGCCGGCCACGAGCGCCCCGCCGAGCAGCACTACGCGCACGACGCCGCCCGGCACGCGGTCCCGCAGGAGCGTCACGAGCTTCAGTGCGTGCGCGAGCACATGGACGCCAAGCGCGCCGATCCAGACGACGAATGCCGCCTTGTGCAGTCCAACGATCGTCCCGTGCGTCTCGCCGCGAGCGAGCAGTACCACGCCCGTCCCGAACAACATCAGCGTCGCCAGCACGAGCACGGGGCCGACGAGCATGCGCAGCAGGGCGTGCGGCGGGCCGAGCCGGACGTACTCGTCCGCGCGCAGGTAGTAGCGCGCCATCCGCCAGCCGATGCTCGCGAGCTTCAACCCGACCGGCGGGATCAACAGCATCCCGACGAACGCGTGGACGGTGAGGAGCGACTGCACGTTCAGGAGCGTCCCGAGCTCCACCGCGAGCAGCGCGAGCAGGGCCGAGGCGGCGATCGCCGTCAGCTGCCCGTTTCCGGCCGGGCCCCCAGGGAAGAGTCGTCTGAACCGCTGCAGAGGCCCGATCACAGCCGTCCGCCCCTGAATGTGTCCTGAGCAGCGGGATGCGCGATGAGTGGTACGGAGCCTCAGCCCACCGGTCGCATGCGGCTGTTCCACCACTCGCGGAACTCGGTGCAGAGCCCTTCGCCGTCGAGCGTGACGAGGAAGATGCCCTCGTTCTCCCCGATCACGCCCGTGTCCGGATCCTCGGTCGAGACCCACCAGCGCGCGATGCCGCGCCCGTCGGGCGTGACCGCGAGCGGCTCGTGGCCGAACTGGATGTTCTCCTGCGTCGCGACCGCCCGGTCGAAGCGCGCGGCGATCTCGGCACGTCCGCGCAGCGGCTCCGACCACGGCCCCCAGGCGTAGAGCGCGCCGTCGGCGAAGCAGCCGACGAACGCGTCCGTGTCCTTGCGCTCCCATGCGCGCCCGTAGCGGTCGAGCCAGCGGTTGTACTCCTCCAGTCCCGGCCGTACGGGGCTCATCGGCCCGGCGATCGTCTCACAGTGAAGTAGGTTCCGCGGAGCGGCCCATGGCGACGCCTCAGCTCCTGGACCTGAACGGGACGTACACGACCGACTCGCTCGGCCAGATCTTCCTGAACGTCCCCGCCGTCGACGTCACGACGTTCGAGACGATCCACTTCGAGATCCTGCAATGGCCGCAGCAGTCCGGCGTGAAGATGACGGTGCGCTGCGCGATCGGCAAGACGCGGCCACCGGGCGACACGCTCGCGCAGTGGGTCGCCGAGTTCCCGCTCGCCCAGCTGCCGCCGACGATCCACAGCTTCGAGGTGATCGGGCCGGATTTTTGGGTAGTACTCGAGGGCGGGCCACCGAACGTCACGGTGCCGATCCAGGCCTGGATCTTCCTGCACTGAGCGACCCCGAGGAGGGATGCCCCATGACGAAGCCGGTTCCGGACGGGTACCACACCGTCACGCCGTACCTCACCGTCGAGAACGCCGCCGACGCGATCGAGTTCTACAAGCGCGCGTTCGGCGCCGAGGAGACGGTGCGAATGGGCGCGCCGGACGGGAGCATCGGCCACGCCGAGCTGCAGATCGGCGACTCGAAGGTGATGCTCTCCGACCCGTTCCCGCAGTCGACCGTGCGCCCGCCGACCGAGCGCGGCGGCCCGACCGCGAGCGTCTTCCTCTACGTCGAGGACGTCGACGCGGCGTTCAAGCGCGCCGTCGACGCGGGAGCGACCGTCGAGATGGCGCTCGAGGACATGTTCTGGGGCGACCGCTTCGGCACGGTCACCGACCCGTTCGGCCACGTCTGGTCGATGGCGACTCACGTCGAGGACGTCTCGCCGGAGGAGATCGAGGAGCGCGCGAAGGCCGCGATGGCGGCCATGGCGAGCTGAGGTTGCGGGGCGGCTCGCCGGTCGACGGCGGGCCGCCTCACCTCACGGGTTTCCGCCGAAGCCGCAGACGACCCCGCTGCACGGCGAGTGGCCGATGATCGTGATCTCCGGGTTCGCACCCTTGCGTGACAGCCGGAACTTCACCCAGGTGAAGTTGTTCAGCTCGCCCGGCGAGGTCGCGGTCGGCCCTTCGAGCCAGTGGTTGTCCGGGTCGGCCTCGTGCGTGAGGTAGTAGTCGCCCGCAGCCAGCCCGGTGATCTCGAGCTCCTGGAGCGGCGTCGACTGGTGATACTCGTCGGCCCAGCCGACGGAGAGCCCCTGGCGCTCAGCGTTGCACGAGTCGAAGTACGCCCGCGGCATCGCCTTCTTCTGCGCACCGATCAACCCGCTGAACTTCACGTCGACGAAGCAGAACGTGATCTTCACGCCGGTCGCGATCGCCGGGCCGGTCGGGCTGCCGGACGTGATCTTGAACTCGGCCACGCCCGACTGGTGCCAGTGGTTGTGCTCCGGGTGGAAGAACGCCACGCCGGCCGGATGCGTGTCGACGATGTTGCCGTTCGCGTCGAGGATCTCCTGTGTGGCGATCGTGCACTGCTCGTAGTGGATGCCGTCGATGTCGCAGGGCGCGACCTGGCCGCCGCCGTGGATCTGCAGGTTTCCAGCGCCGATGTTGAGGTGGGTCGTGCTGAAGCGGAGCCACTCGCGCTGGTGGTCGTTCTGGATTCCGAGATGGCTCGGGACGACCTCGACGACGTCGGGGTACAAGGGCCCGCCGGGCGCGGCGCCGCCGATTGGCGAGACGAGGGCGGCTGCCGCCACACCTCCAATCACCAGAGCCCAGAGCGTGCGAGTCCTCATGCCGTCCCTCCCTCGTCGAGTGCGGCTGATCCTCTCGCACCCGCGCCCCGGTTACCAGGCGTAGGGTCGCGCGGTGGACGTGCGCGACTTCGCAGAGCGCTACACGGCGGCGTGGTGCAGCGGCGATCCGGCGCGCGTGGCCGAGCACTATGCGCCCGGAGGCTCGCTGACGATCAACGGCGGCACGCCGTCCGTCGGCAGGGCGGCGATCATCGAGGCGGCACGCTCGTTCATGGACGCGTTCCCGGGCATGGTTGTGCTCTTCGACGACCTGCGCGAGCGGGGCGACGTCGTCGAGTACCACTGGACGCTCGACGGCACGAATGCCGAGACGGGCAACCACGTGCGCATCCCCGGCTACGAGGAGTGGACGATCGGCGAGGACGGCCTCGTTGCCGAGTCGCAGGGCCACTACGACGAGGCCGAGTACGACCGCCAGGTCGCCGAAGGCGTCTAGCGGCGATTCCGCATCCGCGATCGGTGCGCGGCCCGATTCGCGGCGGGTTCCCTCGGCGGAGCATCGGGGTGGCTCGAAAGGGAGGACGCATGACTGTCACCCCGCAGGAGGTGCGTCGGCCTGCGCTCGGCATTTCCGGCAAGTACCTGAGCCTGACGACCTACCGCCGCGACGGCTCGCCGGTCTCGACGCCGCTCTGGTTCGTCGAGCACGACGGCCGCCTGTTCGCGATCACCGGCGGCGACTCGTACAAGGCGAAGCGGCTCCGGCGGAACCCCGCCTGCATGGTCGCCCCGTGCAACGCGCGCGGCGTGCCGAAAGGCGACGCGATCACCGCACACGCCGAGTTCCTGCGCGAGGCGGAGCACGCCCGCGTCGCGACGAGGTGATGGCCGCGAAGTACCGCGTAGACAAGGTCCTGGTGCTGCCGGTCTACCGGCTCGTGATGCGGCTGCGCGGCAAGGCCGTGAGCGACCACGGCACGGGCGCATACCTGGCGATCACGCCGACCTAGAGGAGTAGGTTGAACAGGCTTTGACCGAGACGCTCGATCGCCGCCTCGTGGCGGTGATGTTCACCGACATGGTCGGCTACACGGCGCTCGTGCAGGCGGACGAGCGCGCGGGGATCGAGCAGCGCGACCGGTACTGGGCGGCCCTCGAGCGCGAGCACGACGCCTCCGGCGGCACGATCGTCCAGCGCCTCGGCGACGGCTCGATGAGCATGTTCCCGAGCGCGCTGGGCGCGGTGCAGGCCGCGGTCGCCGTGCAGCGCGACCTGGCGCCGGACGTTCCGGTTCGCATCGGCATCCACGTGGGCGAGGTGATCGTCGAGCCCGACCGGCTCACCGGCCTCGCCGTGAACATCGCGGCGCGCATCGAGTCGTTCGCGACGCCCGGCGGCGCGATGCTCTCCGACTCGGCCTACGAGCAGATCCGCAACCAGCCGGAGCTCGACGCCGTCCCGCTGGGGCGGTTCAAGCTGAAGAACGTCGGGCGTCCGTTCGAGCTCTACGCGGTCGCCGCCGACGGCCTGGCCGTGCCCGACCCGGCCGAGCTCGAGGGAAAGGGCGAACGGTTCGCGAGCCTGCCCAGCAACCTCCCGGAGCCGGCGTCGCCGCTGGTCGGCCGCGACACGGAGCTCGGCTCGCTGGCCGAGCTCGTGCGCGAGCACCGGGTCGTCTCGATCACCGGGCCCGGCGGCGTGGGGAAGACGCGGATCGTCTCCGAGCTCGGCCGGCTGCTCGCGCCCGAGCTCCTCGACGGCGTGGCGTTCGTCGGTCTCGCCGACGTGACCGAGGCGGAGGACTTCCTGCCGGCCGTCGCCGTCGCGCTCGATGTGAAGGAAGCCGAGGGCCGCACGCTTGCGGAGGGGCTCGTGACACTGATCGGCGACCGCAGAGCGCTCCTCTTGCTCGACAACCTCGAGCAGGTGGTCGCGGCCGCTCCGGACGTGGCCCGGCTGGTCGAGCGCTGCCCGGAGCTTCGGGTCGTGACGACCACGCGGACGCCGCTCCGGATTGCCGGCGAGCGGGAGTTCCAGCTCGCGCCGCTGGCCGAGTCGCCGGCCGTGGAGCTGTTCGTCGAGCGCGCGCGGGCAGCGAAGAGCTCGTTCGAGCTCACCGCGGAGAACGAGCAGGCGGTCACGACGATCTGCCGGCGCCTCGACGGGCTGCCGCTCGCGCTCCAGCTGGCGGCGGCGAGGCTGCGGCTCCTGTCGCCCGAGGCGCTGCTCGAGCGGCTCGATCACGCGCTTCAGGTGCTGACGTCAGGGCCCCGTGACGCCCCCGAGCGGCAGCAGACGCTGCGCGCGGCGATCGACTGGAGCCACTCGCTGCTCACCGAGTCGGAGCAGCGGCTGTTCCGCCGCATGGCCGTCTTCGCCAGCGGGTGCACGTTCGAGGATCTCGAGGCGGTCAGCGGCGGGAGCGTGCTCGACGACCTCGAGTCGCTGGTGGACAAGGCGCTCGTGCAGGTCGACGGCGATCGCTTCCGGATGCTGCAGACCATCGCCGAGTACGCGGCCGAGCAGCTCGAGGCGTCCGGAGAGGCGGACGAGATCGCACGACGTCACGCGGACCGCTACGCGCAAGTCGTCCGCGAGATCCGCGACGGCATCGAGGGCACGGATCAGCTTGGCTCGCTCGAGCGCGGCATCGCCGAGGAAGCGAACGTCGACGCGGCGCTCGACACGCTGCTGGCCGCCGGCGACTCGGCCGCGATCGAGACCGGGCTCCAGCTCTGCGGCGACCTGATGATGTACTGGCACTTCCGCGGCAAGAACATCACTGCGCGCCTGCGCGCCGCCGCCTTTCTCGCCGTGGGCGGCACCGGCGCCACCGTTGGGCGGGCGAACGCGCTGCTCACCGCAGGACTCGCTTCGTGGATGCTCGGCGAGTTCGAGCGCACGAATGACGAGTGGGGCGAGGCGTATCGCCTGGCGGTCGAGGTCGACGCACGCCGCGAGACGTGCATCGCCGCGTGGAGCCACGGCTTCGGGCTCCTCGGCTTCGACCTCGAGCGAGCCGGCGCTCTGACGAGCGAGAGCGTCGAGCGGAGCCGCGAGCTCGGCTTCACCTGGTGCGAGGCCTTCGCCGCGAGCCTCGACGGCGTCGTCCGCGCCGTCGCCGGCGACGTCGAAGGAGCCCAGGAGCGGTACCAAGCCGCGCTCGAGGTTCAGAGGCGGATCCGCGACCACGAAGGCGCCGGCCTGTCGCTCGGCGGGCTCGCCGGCTTGGCGGTCGGTCGCGGCGAACTCTCGGAGGCTGTCGAGCTCTACAGGCAGTCGCTCGCCGAGTTCGAGGCGATCGGCGATCGTGCCGAGGAGGCCAGGATCCTTTCCGAGCTCGCGTGGACGCACCTGCGCGCCGGCGACTCCGTCACGGCGCGCGAGCGCTTCTTCGACACCGTGCAGGCGTACGAGGACGTCGCGAGCGTCCGTGGCGTCGGCCTGGCGCTGGTCGGGCTCGCCGCGACCGAGGCCGTCCAGGGCCGGGCCGGCACGGCCGTGCAGATCGCGGCGGCGGCCGAGGTCTACGCCGCGCAGGAGGGCATCGTCAACGCCTACGGTGAGGAGGAGCAGAGCCGTGAGTACCTCGACGAGGCGCGCGCGGCGCTCTCACCGGACGAGGTCGCGCAGGCCACCGCGTCCGGCGAGCGCCTCACCTTGAAGGAGGCGCTCGACCTAGCCCGTACGCCGGTCCCCGCCTAGGCGCTTCACGGCTAACCGAGGCCCGGCCTACGAGGCTGCGATCTGCAGCAGATCTTCGGAGCGCAGCCCGAGCTTCACCTCGATGATCTCCAGGCCCTTGCCGAGCCAGGAGGCCGCGAACGCCCAGATCGCAGCCCACTCCGCAATCAGGAGCCCCTTGTCGGGCCAGTCCGTGAAGTGATGGATGACCGCCAGCGCGAGCGCGGCGCCGATGAATCCGCAGCATGTGAGATGAAAGCCGCGCCAGAAGCGGGGTGACAGCCGACCGGTCTTCGGGCCGCGTCGCGCGAAGAAGTAGCTGATGACCCCGAGCGACGTCAGGAAGACGGCCGCGCCGGTGAAGTGCACCCTCTGAACCCAGTCCTCGCCTAACCAGACTTGGAGAGGTGTCAGCGGCACGCCATTCCCCGGCCGGCTCGTTGGAAAGAGCGCCACGGCCACGACGGAGATCGCTCCCGCGATGCTGACGAGGTTCTCCCACGATCGGTCGACGATCTTGTAGGCGAGGAGAAAGACGCCGATCGCGCACAGCGAGCCGACGAAGAACTCGCGCACGCCCGAGTAGTAATAGGCACTCAGGGAGCCGAGCAGAAACGGCCGGTCGTCGAAAAGGAGCGGCTCGACCAGGACGAGGACGAGCGGGACCGCGATTCCGAGGATTCCGACGAAGGCACGAAGCCACAGGTAGGAACGGACGTACGCGGCGGCGCCCGGATCGGTCGGACGCTCCTGCACCGTCTCGCGCGAGAAGAAATCGCTCACGGCGGCGCGACTTTAGTCCGTTCACGCGCTTACTTCAAGCAACTCACGGACAGCCGCGCCAGCCGCTCGCGGCAGCGCTGCGCGGCGACGACGTTGCCCTTCGCCTCGTTGAGCTCGACCGCCTGCGTAAGCGCCGCCTCGGCCCCGGCCCGGTCGCCGGCCGCGACGAGCACCTCGGCGAGGTCGACCAGCGTCAGCGCCACCGACGTCGGGTCGTTGTCGCCGCTATCCTGCTCCGCCGCCTCGCGCGCGAGTGCCACCGCCTCGTCGAGCTGCCCCCGTGCTGCGAGCACACGGGCCTGCCCGCTCTTCCACCAAGGCATGCCTTCCTGCAGCGTCCGGGCCTCGTCGAGCGCGGCGGCCGCCTCCTCGTGCCGGCCCTGCTCGTGCAGGACGCGGGCGAGTCGCACCTGGTAGACGGCGATGTAGTGAGCAGCCTCCATGCCGGCGGCGACGTCCATCGCCTCGCGCAGCTCGCGCTCGGCGGCGGGCAGGTCGCCGGCGAGCACCTCGAGCTCGCTCCCGGCCATGCCGGCCTCGGCGAGCCCGTATGCGATGCCGAGCTCGCGGCAGATCGCCTTCGACCGCTCCAGCTTCTCCCGCGCCGTCGCGAAGTCGCCGAGTCGCGCGTCGATGTACGGGCCGGCGAGCAGGGCATCCGCCTCGACCGCGGGCAGGTCCCGCTCGCGCGCCCACACGAGCTCCGCTTCGGCGAACGCCGCGCATTCGGCGAGCGGCGTCGGGCCGAAGAGCATGCAGCCGCCGACCTCGTTCCACGCGCTGACCTGCCGCAGGATGTCGCCCGACGCGATTGCGCGCTCGCGCGCGCGAAGCAGCGCCTCAAGCTGGCCGAGGCGATCGCGGTCTCGCAGGTGCGCCGTCCCCATCAGCTGCCACGCGTCGGAGAGGTCCTCGTTGGTGTCGAAGACGGAGATCGCGCGCTCGGCCGTCGCGCGCAGCTCGTCGCCGCTCTCCGTTCCGAGCATGTGTGCCAGGTGGCCGCGCTCGACCGCGGCGCGCAGCTCGTTCACCTCGTCGCCGAGCGACCGGGCGAGCTCGATCGCCTCGCCGAGCACGGCATCGGCCTCGGCGAGCTCACCGCATTCCCGCAGCGCATGGCCGAGCAGCGGCAGGAGCCGCACCCTCTGCGCCGGCTCGTCGGCCAGCAGCGCACCGGCGCGTCGTCCGAGCGCCACGGCCGGCACCGGCTCTCCGCGGACGAGCGCAGCCAGGCTTGCCTGCGCGAGCAGGACCCCGCCGCGGAGTGCGAGCTCCGGCTCGCGGCGGCCGACCTCGGCGCCCAGCTCGCACGCCTGCTCGAGGTGGAAGCCGATGATCTCCTCGCGGCCCGCGAGGTGGCCGTTGCGCCGCTCGAGCCAGTCGGCGAGCCGCGCGTGGAGCCGCGAGCGCAGCTCCTTCGGCATCGACGCGTAGGCGACGTCCCGGATGAGCACGTGGTTGAAGCGGAAGCCGTCGTCGCCGGGGAAGAGCGAGCGATCGGGGCGCACGAACTCCTTGCGCCTGAGCGTGAGCAGTGTCCCGCCGACCCCGGGTCTGGTGGCGTCATCGAGCAGCTCGCTGACCGCGCCGCGGTGGAAGAGGCGGCCCTCGACTGAGCCGCGCTGGACGACTGCGCGCTCCTCGGGCTCGAGCCGGTCGATGCGCGCCGCGAGCAGCGCCTGGATCGACGGCGGCACCGTGTCGGCCTCCGGGTCGTCGCGGAAGTGTGCGAGCAGCTGCTCGACGAAGAGCGGGTTGCCCTCAGCGGTCGCGACGACTCGCTCGCGCAGCTCCGGGGCGAGCTCGTGTGCCAGCGCGTCGACCAGCTCGTCCGAGTCGTCGTGGCCGAGCGGCTCGAGCACGACGAGCGTCGCGCCCGAACGCGGAGCCGCCCAGGACGGCCGCACGTCGAAGAGGTCGGGGCGCGCGGTGCAGAGGACGAAGATCGGCGCGTCGCTCGACGACGCGGCGACGTACTCGACCAGGTCGAGCAGCGCCGGGTCGGCCCAGTGGATGTCGTCGACGACGAGCACGAGCGGCCGCGTCACCGCGAGCGTCTCGAACAGCCGCCGGAACGCCCAGGCGGTCTCGTCGGGCGAGCCGCCGCCGTGGCGCTCGCCGACCGCGCCGGCGACGAGGCGCGCGGCGAAGTCGCCGTGCCCGTCGCCCGCGAAGAGCGCGTCGAGGTCGCCCACGTCGCGCACGACGTCCGCGAGCGGAAGGTAGGGGACGCCCTCCCCGTACGAGGTGCAGCGGCCGATGACGATCCGCGCCTCGTCGGCGAGCGAGTCGAGCAGCTCGCGCGCGAGCCGCGATTTCCCGATCCCGGGCGTGCCGACGATCGTGGCGAGCGTGGGGGATCGGGTCGCGACCGCATCGTCGAAGGCGGCGCGGAGCTTTGCGAGCTCGTCGCGCCGCCCGACGAAGGGCGTGGCGATCGGCCGGGTGAAGGCGGGCACGTCAGGCCGCAGCCCGGCGAGCCGGTAGGCGACGAGCGGCTCGCTCTTCCCCTTGGCGTCGACGGGCGGCGCGGCCTCGGCGTTGACGAAGTCCGCGACCGCCGAGTAGGTGGCCGCGCCGAGCAGCACATCGCCGGGCTGGGCGGCCTGCTCGAGCCGGGCGGCGACGTTGACCGCGTCGCCGGTCGCGAGCTTCTGGTCGCGCGCGCCGCCGCCGACGATCACCTCGCCGGTGTTGACGCCCGTGCGCGTGACGATCTCGACGCCGTGCTCGCGCCGTAGTTCGTCGTTGAGCTCGCGCAGCGCGTCTCCGATCTCCGCGGCCGCGCGCACGGCGCGGAGCGGATCGTCCTCGCGCACCGCGGGCACGCCGAAGACGGCCATGACCGCGTCCCCGATGAACTTCTCCACGGTCCCGCCGTGCCGCTCGAGCACGGCCTGCACCGCCTCGAAGTAGCGCCACATCACGCGTCGCAGCAACTCCGGATCCAGCCGCTCGCCGAGCGCGGTCGAGCCGGCCACGTCGGTGAACAGGACGGTGACGACCTTGCGCGCCTCGGCCTCTGCCGCGGCGAGGCTCGTCCCACAGGACGCGCAGAAGCGTGCGTCGGCGGCGTTCTCGCGCCCGCAGGTCGGGCAGGTCATGCCCGCGAGCCTAGTAGCGCGACCGGGCCGTCCGGCCCATGGACGGCACGCTGGTTTCGGGAGACACTCCACTGAACTTCGTATGCGGCGTCACGAAGTCATCCTCGTACTCCTCGCCCTGCTCGGGATCCTGGTCGTCGCGGGCGCGGCGACCAGCGCGCGGCGAGCCGACGGCCCAGCAGTGACGAAGACCTGCTCCGCAGCCGAGCACGCGCGCCGCGCTCGCGCCGTGACCGCCTACCGGACGGCGATGCCGAAGCAACGGGCTGCGTACTTCCGCAAGCACAAGAAGCGCAAGCAGCGAGCTGCGTTCGTCAAGGCCCAGCAGGCGAAACTGGCGAAGCTGAAGCGCGCAGCCGCCTGCCGCATCGTCCGCCCGACGACGACGACGCGGCCCGGTACGACGACGAAGCCGACGACGACCGTGGCCGCACCGGTCGCGGATCTCGTCGTCATGGGCGGCGTCGCATTCGCCGGCCAGGAGCTTCGCTGGACGTTCGTGGTGCAGAACAGCGGGCCCGGTTCAGCGCCGGCGGCGCGGCTCACCGTGGTGCCGACGCCGGGGATCACGTTCGTGTCCGTTCCCGTCGGCTGCTCGGGCGCCCCGCTCGTGTGCGAGCTCGGCGTCGTCGAGAGCGGCGGCAAGCGCGAGCTCGTGATCACAGCCCGCCCGCCGGCGGCCATCGGGCCGGTGACCCTGACGGGCACCGCGACGTCTGCCGTTGCCGACCCGGTCGCGTCGAACAGCAGCGCTGCCCCGTCGACCGTCGTCCAGCCGGCAGATGTCGGCGTCTCACTGTCGGTCTCGCGGGCCCAGCAGGTCGTCGGGCGAACGGTCGCGTTTACGCTCACGCTCGCGAACGCCGGCCCGGCGACCGCTACCGAGCTGACCGCCACCGTGCCGCTGCCGGCCGGGCTCGAGCTCGTCTCCGCGGGCGGGCCGACGATCAGCTGCACCGGGACGGCGACGATCGCGTGCAAGCGAGGCGTCCTGGCAAGCCGCGAGTCGACGGTGGCGACGCTCATCGCGCGCCTTACCGCCGGCGGGTCGCTGGCCGTGACGGCGTCGGTGACAACGCCAACGACGCCTGATCCGAGCGCCGCCAACGACGCGGCCTCCGCCACGACCGTCGGCGTGACGCCCGTGCTGCCACCCGCGTCGTCCGGGCCGTCGTGCGCGCCGAGCCTCGCGCGCGGGCCGATCGTGTCCGTCGGCCACCCGAGCACGTTCACTGAAGGGGCGACCGACTACTCGATCTTCATTCCGCCGACGGGCACGGTGAGGACGCTGATGCTGTTCGTCGACTTCTCCGACGCCCCCGCGTCCGAGACCACGCAGGCGCTCTTCGCCCACATCGGCCCCCCGGCGACGAGCTGGTTCGCGGACGAATCGGGCGGCCGGATGGCGCTTCAGGTCGACGCGGGGGCCGTATGGATTCGAATGCCGCATTCCTCGGCGTCCTACGGGATGGCCGGCGGCGCCTACAACGAGCAGTACGTCCGGGACGCGATCGCGGCCGCCGATCCCGCGGTGAACTACGCGCCGTACGACCTCGTCTACATCGTTGCGTCGGCAGGTGCCGCGATTGCGGGCGCGCAGTCGCCGTACGCTTTCGGGGGCGGCGGCCTCGTGACGAACGAGGGGCCGCTCCACCACGTGACGTTCCTCGGCCCCGCCTACCGCGAACCGTGGGTGATCGAGCACGAGACGCTCCACCACCTGGGGCTGCCGGACCTCTATGACTTCGACGCGATGGGCGATTCCGCGCGGCACGTCGGCGGCTGGGACCTGATGAGCATGCCCGTCGGCGCGCTCCTCGCCTGGCACGAATGGAAGCTCGGCTGGCTCGACCTGGCGGCCATCCGCTGCCTCTCAGCACCGGGACAACTCGAGGAGACGCTCACCCCTGTCTCGGTGCCGGGCGGCGTGAAGATGGTGGTCGTTCCCACCGACGCCTCACGCGCCTACGTCGTGGAGGCGCGAGAGCCGGTCGGCCGCGACAGCGGCCTGTGCGACAACGGCGTGCTCGTCTACACGGTGGACGCGACCGTCTGGAGCGGCTCGGGGCCGATCCGCGTCAAGGACGGCGGCGGCGCCGCGGATCCTGCTGCCGCGCGGTGCGGGACGCATGCGAACGGCGCGCTCGACCTCGGCCCTGGCGAAGTGCCGACGCTGCACGACGGCCCGTTGACCGTGGAGGTGCTCGTCTCGTCGCCGCAGGGCTACCGCGTTCGCATTACCCGCGGGTAGCGCGGGCGCCGCTCAGACGTCGGCTTCGGGATCGAGCAGCAGCGCGCGCGGGACGCGCAGCGCCGGCTCGCGCTTGCCGTCTGCCGACACGCGCGTGAGTGCCTGAACCTGCGAGGCCGCCTCGAGCTCGTCGGCTTCGAGCCCCGTCAGCTTCCGTGCGTCCTTGATCGGGACGATCAGGAAGAGCGACGGTTCGCGGAGCCGGGCCATGTGGTCTCATCGGCAGCGCGGGCCGATCGCACGACCCCCAACGCGCCGCGCTCGGGATAATGCGCGCCTGGACTCGCTGAACCTCATCCGCGCTGAGAACCTCGAGGGCAGGATCGACGTTGCCCAGGCAGTGAGCGCGGAGAAGATGCTCATGTTCATCTACGACCTGGCGCCCGGCGCGAGCTCCTCGCCGTACCACTACGAGTTCGACGAAGAGTGGCTGCTCGTGGTCGACGGCACCGTTGTCGTGCGCGCTCCTGACGGCGAATACGCGCTCGAGCGCGGCGACATCGTCTGCTTCCCGCGCGGAGCCGCCGGAGCGCACAAGGTGATGAACCGGAGCGACGAGCCGGCGAGGACGCTGATGTTCTCGAGCAAGGGAGCCGGCCTGGCCGTCAGCGTGTACCCGGACAGCGACACGATCGGCGTGTTCCCAGGAGACGACGTGAACGACCTCGTCTTCAAGCGCGGCACCGCGGTGCCGTGGTCGTACGGCGAGGAAGGCTGGGACAAGGCGACCTGACGCCCGTCGAGCGGCGCCGCTCGGATCAGGCCGTCTTGTCGAGGCGGTGCCGCGCCAGTGCGAGGCGCATCAAGGTGACGTGGGTACCCTCCGCGCCAGGCCCGTCGCCTTCGGGGAAGAGCTGGGCGTACGAGCCGTCCGGCTGCATCTCCCAGGCGCTGCGACGATCGGCAAGGGAGACCTGGAGGATCTCCCAGAGCCGGGCGCGGAGCCCGCGTGTGCGGATCGGGACGGCGGCTTCGACCCGCTCCGAGAGATTCCGCTGCATCCAGTCCCCCGATCCGATCAGGAACTCGCCGTCGAGCGGATCGTCCGATCCCGCTGCGAAGTGGAAGATCCGCGAGTGCTCGAGGAAGCGGCCGATGACCGAGCGGATGCGGAGGTTGCCGGTCACGCCGGGGACGCCGGGCGCCAGGCAGCAGAGGCCGCGGACGACAAGGTCGATCGGGACGCCCGCCTGCGAGGCGCGCGACAGGAGCGCGCACATCTCGGGATCCTCGAGCTGGTTCATCTTGCAGACGATCCGCGCGGGCCGGCCGGCGTCGAAGTTCTCGATCTCTTGCTCGACCAGGCGGACGAACTCCGACCGCATCGTGAGCGGCGCGACGACGAGCGTGGAGAACGCGGGCGTCCGAGAGCGGCCCGTGAGGAAGTGGAACAGCGTGACGACGTCGCGCGTGATTGCCGGATCGGCTGTGAGGAGCCCCACGTCCTCGTAGATCCGGGCCGTGCGCGTGTGGTAGTTGCCCGTCGCGATGTGTGCGTAGGAGCGCATTCCGCCCGGCTCCTGGCGCACGACGAGCGCCGTCTTACTGTGGGTCTTCAGCCCCTTGACGCCGAAGACGACATGGGCGCCGACCTTCTCCAGCTCGCGTGACCAGTGCAGGTTCCGCGCCTCGTCGAAGCGTGCGCTCAGCTCGATCACGCACGCGACCTGCTTGCCCGCCTCCGCGGCGCGGATGAGCGACTGGACGAACGGCGTGTCGTCGCCGACCCGGTAGACCGTCATCTTGATCGACACGGTGAGCGGGTCGTCGGCCGCGTCGCGGATGAATCGCTCGACGCTCTCGTCGAAGCTGTCGTACGGGTGGTGGAGGAGGAGGTCCGCCGAGCGGATGGCGCCGAAGATGTCGACCTCGATCCCCTCGAGCCCCGTGGGCGGCAGCGGCGTCCAGCGCGGGAAGCGGAGGCCGTCGATCTTGAGGTCGGCGATCTCGAAGAGCGTCGTGTAGTCGAGCAGCCCACGGAGCTCGTAGACGTCCTCCGGGCCGAGCCCGAACCGGCTCTGGAGCTCGGTGACGATCGCGGGATCGGCATTTGGCTGCAGCTCGAGGCGCACGACCGGCTCGAAGCGGCGGAGCTGCAGCTCGCGCTCGACGAGTGCCCGCTTGCTCAGCCCGTCGCCGTCTTCCTCGACGTCCACCTCTGCATCGCGGGACACTCTGATCAGGCTCGCGCTCTCGATCGCCATGCCCGGGAAGAGCTTGTGCGCGTTGGCCGCGACGAGCTCGTCCAGTAGCACGAAGACCCGTTGGGGAGGCGTGACGCCGGCGCGCACGCGCAGCCATTGCGGGAGCTCCCTCGGCACCTTGACCCGGACGAGCACGGATTCGTCCGATGCGGGGTCGGTGAGCCGGAAGGCCCACGAGGTCGAGAGGTTCGAGATGTACGGGAACGGGTGGGCGGCATCGAGGCCGAGCGGCGTGAGCACGGGCGAAACCTCGGTGTCGAAGATCGCGGACATCTCGGCCCGCTGCTCGTCCGAGAGATCGTCCCAGGAGGCGAGGTGGACGCCGTGCTCCGCAAGCCGGGGCCGCACGACGTCGAGGTAGCAGGCGGCCTGCTGCTCGAGCATCTCCAGGACAACGTCACGAACGCGCATGACCCTCTCGCGGAGCTCCAGGGCGGCAGGGCTCACGTCATCCGGGGCCGGGCGGATCAGCGTGATCCGCTTCTGGAAGAACTCGTCGAGGTTCGACGAGAAGATGGCCAGGAACCTCGCCCGCTCGAGCAGCGGCGTCCGCTCGTCCAGGGCCTCCTGCAGGACGCGCCGGTTGAACTCGAGCCAGCTGAGGTCGCGATCGAGCCAGGCCCGGCGAAGATCGCCGGGCTCGCGTGACGCTCGAGGCGCAGGCAGGACGTCGGTCATGTCCCGAGCGAACCGGTCGCCTTCACAGTGGGTTCAGCGTACTGGCGCCGCCGCGGCCACGAGACCCGTGCCGCGGGCCTCGTGGCCGCGTCTGGATCAGTCGCCGCTCTCGTACTTGAACGAGATGCCGAGGCGGACGCGGTACTCGTCGACCTTGCCGTCCTTGATCGTGACGTCGAAGCGAGTTGCCTCGGCGACGCGGAGGTCGCGGATCGAGCGCGCGGCCGTCTCGACGGCGTTCGCCGCGGCCCTTTCCCACGAGTCCGAGCTCGTGCCGATCACTTCCGTGACGCGATAGACGCTGTCGCTCATGCCTGCTCCTCACCTGGGTGGGCTTGCCGTGGCGATCTTCCCCCACGCAGGCCCCGAACGCGCGGTACAGGTGCGCCGCAGCTAGCGCACGGTTCGCGCCTGGAAGTACACCCAGGTCGCAACACCGGCAGGGATCGCGAAGATCACGCCCAGGATCCAGTGGCCCGTGGCGAACAGGATCACGGCGAGCAGCACGAGCGCGCCGGCGATCAACGCCGCCCGGCGTAGGACGCTCTCGCGTGTGCGTTCCCGTCCGCTGGGGCTCATCGGGGCGGAGCGTACGTGCTCTAGCCTTCTTGCGGGACGCACGCGAAAGGGGCGAGTGATGCAGACCTCGACCGAGCACGCCGTCGTCGGCCACGACGACTGGATCGCGGCGCGCAAGGATCTGCTGCGCAAGGAGAAGGAGTTCACGCGGCTGCGGGACGAGCTGAGTCGGGAGCGGCGCGCCCTGCCGTGGGAGCGCGTCGAGAAGGAGTACGTCTTCGACGGCCCGGACGGCCGCGAGACGCTGGCCGACCTGTTCGCCGGGCGGGGCCAGCTCGTCGTCTACCACTTCATGTTCAGCCCCGAGGACGCGTGGGACGAGGCCTGCAAGCACTGCTCGTTCTGGGCCGACAACTTCGACCGGATCATCGTCCACCTGAACGCGCGCGACGTGACGATGGTCGCCGCGTCGCGGGCGGCGTCCGAGAGCATCGAGCGCTACCGCAAGCGCATGGGCTGGAGCTTCAAGTGGCTCTCGTCGGACGACGGCGACTTCAACTACGACTTCGGCGCCTCGTTCCGCCCCGAGGAGCAGGACGAGCAGGTCTACAACTTCGGCACGATCGTGCCCGGCCGCGCCGACCGCGAGGGCGTGAGTGTCTTCGTCAAGGACGCGTCAGGCGGGATCTTCCGCACGTACTCGAGCCACGCACGCCGCATCGACATGCTCAACACGGCGTACCACTACCTCGACCTCGTCCCGGGCGGGCGCGGCGAGGACGGCGAGTACCCGCAGTACTGGGTGCGCCGGCACGACGAGTACTGAAGGGCAACGGGCCGACGCCAGACGGCGCTTGGCGCCGCCCGGGCCCGTGAGCCGGACGGCGCCCCGCGCAGCGGCCTACTGGCGCGCGAACGCCACGCGTGCTTCGCGCGCCAGATCGGCGAACGGCTCGCCGCTCACGTCGATGATCACGCGCTTGACCGTGCCGCCGACGAACGGCCACGGGCGCTCGCCCGCGTAGTCGTCGGTCACCTGCTCGGCGCCCGAGCGGCCGACCACGAGCCCGCCGCCGCCGAGGCCGAACTTGCCCGGCTGGGTCATGATCTTCCCCTCGCCGACCTGCTCCTCGCGCATGCGGAGCGTCAGCGTCCCCTGCGCCGGCAGGCCCTCGTTCTCCTTCTCGAAGGCGGCCGAGACGAAGAAGTTGCCGGTCGGAAGCGGCTGCTCGGCCTCGATGACCTGGAGCCGCTCGCCCACGAAGTTGTAGACGTACTTCAGCTTGCCGCCGCTCACGTAGATCGCGTGGCCGCCGAAGCGCGACCCCTGCGAGAAGATCACGCCACCGGCCTCCTCGGTCTCGACCTCGAGCTCGGCGGCGATCACGAAGGAGCGGTTGCGGATGTTCGGCGCGACCGACTCCGGGATCTCGGCGCCGCCCGGGTAGTAGATGTACTGGCTACGCGGCTTGGACAGCTGCGGCCGCTCCTCGCCGAGGATCTCGACCGCGTTGCGCGACTCGAGCGGCAGGGCCTGGTGGGCGCCGGCCTCGGCCCACCACAGCGCCACGAGCTCCTGGAGCTTGTCCGGATGCTCGGCGGCGAGGTTGTTCGACTCGCTCGGGTCGGCGTCGGTGTTGAAGAGCTCCCAGGGCTGCTGGTGGAAGTCGCCCCACGACCCGGGCGCCGCCGGCACCGCCGTCGCGGCCTTCCAGCCCTTGTGCCAGATCGCGCGGGTGCCGAGCATCGAGTAGAACTGCGTCTCCTTGCGGGTCGGCGCCTCCGCGTTCTCGAAGCTGTACGCGAGGCTGATGCCCTCGAGCGGCTTCTGGGTGTAGCCGTTCACCGTGTCGGGCAGCTCGACGCCGAGCGCCTCGTAGAGCGTGGGGACGATGTCGATCGCGTGGGCGTACTGCACCCTGACCTCGCCCGCAGCCTTGATCCCCTTCGGCCACGAGACGAGCAGCGGGTCGGCGGTGCCGCCGCGGTAGCTCGAGTAGCGCTTCCACATCTTGAACGGCGTGTTGAAGGCCCAGGCCCAGCCGGTCGGGTAATGGTTGTACGTGCGCGGGCCGCCGAGCTCGTCGATCTGCTTGAGGTTCTCCTCGATCGTGTCGGGGAGGCCGTTGAAGAGCTTGTTCTCGTTGACCGAGCCGTTCGGGCCGCCCTCGCCGGAGGCGCCGTTGTCGGAGACGAGCACGATCGCCGTGTTGTCGAGCTGACCGCTCTCCTCGAGGTAGTCGAGCAGCCGTCCGAGCTGGTGGTCCGCGTGGCTCAAGAAGCCGGCGTAGACCTCGGCCATGCGGCAGAAGAGCGCCTTCTCCTCGCCCGAGAGCGTGTCCCAGGGACGCACTACATCGAGGTCTCCCCACGGCAGACCGTCATGGCTCGTCGTGTCGGCGTACGGGTTGATCGGCGAGAGGACGGTGTCCTGCGGGACGATGCCGAGCTGCTTCTGCCGCTCGAGCACGAGCTCGCGATAGGCCTCGTAGCCCATGTCGAACTTGCCCTTGTACTTGTCGATCCACTCCTGCGGCGCGTGGTGCGGGGCGTGGGCGGCGCCGGGGCAGTAGTAGAGAAGGAACGGCTTGTCGGGTGCGATCGCCTTCGCGTCGCGGATGTACTCGATCGCCTTGTCGGTGATGTCGACGCTGAAGTGGTAGCCCTCCTCGGGAAGCGACGGCTGCCTCACGGGGTGGTTGTCCTCGATGAGGTCGGGATACCACTGGTTGGTCTCGCCGCCGAGGAAGCCGTAGTAGCGCTCGAAGCCCCGGCCGAGCGGCCACTGGCGCTTCGAGGAGGCGAGGTTCATCTCGTCCTCGGCGGTCAGATGCCACTTGCCGACGTGGTACGTGTTCCAGCCGCGCTCGCCGAGCACCTCCGCGAGGTTCGCGCACTCGAACGGGATGTGCCCGTTCGCGTTCGGAAAGCCCGAGGCGGCCTCGGTGATGCAGGCCATGCCGTTGGTCGTGTGGTTGCGCCCGGTGAGGAGGCAGGAGCGCGTCGGCGAGCAGAGCGCGGTCGTGTGGAAGTTCGTGTAGGTGAGGCCGCGGTCGGCGATCCGCTTGATGTTCGGCGTCTCGATCAGCCCGCCGTAGGGCTCCATGGCCGAGAAGCCGACGTCGTCGAGGACGACGTACAGCACGCTCGGCGCCCCGTCGGGCGCCATCGGCTGCGTGTACGGCACCCAGTCCGGCGTCGAGTCCTTGATGTCGATGTTGACGGTGCCCTTGAACGGCGTGGTCATCGAGATGCTCCTCTCTCAAGCGGCCGCGCGTCTACGCGGCGTCGCGTCACCCGCATGCACGATCGCGGCCGCTCAGCTGCGGGTCATCGCCTTATGAGGGTGACGCGGGCGGCCCAGCGAGCACCGGCGCGACCGCGGCGGGTGTTCGTCGCGCAGCGCTTGGGGGCGACGCGAGCTGCAACACCCGCTCGGCGTCAGACCGGCTTCAGCAGCTTCGAGAGGCGTTCGGCGATCATGATCGTCGGGAAGTGCGTGAACCCGGACGGCACGGTCGGCATGATGGACGCATCGGCCACCGTCAGACCTTCGGTGCCGTAGACGGATCCCTGAGCGTCGACCACCGCGCCGCCGTCTGGGCTGCTGCCCATGGCGCAGGTGCCGACGACGTGCGGGACTGACCAGGCGCCGGCGAGGATCTGCTCCTGGAGCTCGCCCTCGTCGTCAGGCAGACGCGCCGGCGGGGTCTCGCAGAGCCTGACGACTTCGGATCGGTCGAGGATCTCGAAGGCACGTCGGGTGCCTTCGCAGAGCCGTTCGACGTCGTACGGGTCGTCGAGAGCGGGCAGCCTGATCAGCGGCAGATCGTGCGCGGCGGGTGAACGGAGCCGCATGCGGCCGCGTGACCGTGGCTTCAGCAGAACGACGCTGATGGCCACCTCGGGCGGCTCGCCCTCGGGATCGGCGAGCCAGAGCATCAGGTCGGGCGGTTCGTCCGGGGCCGCCGAGGAGCTGTGGAACGTGCTGATCGCGTGGAGGGGAGGGCCGTTTCCGGGCGGGCCGCCGTAGTTGCATTCGACGTCGACCGCAGGGTGGTCGGCGAGGTTTTCGCCGACGCCGGAAAGATCCGCTAGCGGCTTGATCTCCAGCGATCGCAGGTGGTCTGCGCGCCCGATACCCGAGCGCATCAGAATCGGTGGGCTGCCGTAGACGCCCGCGCACAGCACGACGTGTCCAGCCTCGAGCAGGGTGCCGTCGGCGGTTCGCACGCCGGCCACGCGGTTTCCGTCGAAGCTGATGCGGTCGACGACCGTGTCGGCGCGGATGGTCAGATTCGCCGGGGGCGCGGCCAGATATCCGTCGGCGGTGGTGACGCGGTTCCCCTCGCGCGTGCTCATCGGCATCCGTCCGGTGCCGGTCGAGCCGGGGCGGTTGTGATCGTCGACCCAGGGGAGGCCGCACGCCTGCGCGGCCTCGATCGTCGCCATGGCGACATCCGAGTAGTCGAGCCCGAGGTAGCGGGCCGACGGCATCGGACCGTCGTCTCCGTGCCACGGCTCGTGGCCGAAATCGGCGTCGTTCTCGATCCGGATGAGATCGGGGAGGACGTCGTCCCAGCCCCACCCCGCGTTTCCCAGTGCGACCCATTCGGCGTAGTCGGCTGGCGCGCCGCGCGGACTGAATCGCGTCAGCCAGGACGTGCCGCCGAGGAGCTTCTTCCGGCGAAGCGGTCGCGCGTCGTGCCGCGCGTCCGGCTCGGCGATCAACCCCCAGTCGAACGGCTCGGGCTCGATCGTCCAACCATCACGCAGCTCGGGCGGCAGACTCGACCGCGGGTCCGGTCCCGCCTCGACGAGGAGCACCGATGCCGAGCCCGACTCGGCAAGCCGCGCGGCCACCACACACCCGGCGGCCCCGCCACCAACGACCACGAAGTCGAACGTCTCGTGCGTCGCCATCGCCACCTCGCAACGTCGTTCCTAGCGAGTGCGGATCATCGCACGGATCGGCGCCAGCGATCCCTCGATGCAAAGGCTAATCGCCTTCGGTTCGCCGGCGGCGCGTTTCATCTCGTCCTCGGCGGTCAGAGCATCGCCCGATCGGGGGTGCTGCGCGAGCAGCGGGACCGAGTGCCCGTCGGCCGACCCTCGCTCTGCACCTGAAATCGTTCGGATTGTCACAAATACGTGCTACGCTCAAGGAGCGCGCAGACCTAGCGCGGAAGCCGCGGAGGCTTCGCTTCCTCTCCTCGACTGCCACACCAGGCCTTGTTGGCCAGGAGACCCCTGGCGCGCGGGGTTCTCGAAGAGCGTCGGAGGAGAGTGCCGTGAGCAACTCAGCTGCACCGCTGCAGGATCAGTCGCACGACGTGCCCGTCGTGCCCGTCGTGCCCGTCGCGCCCGCGAAGGTCGCCGGACCGGCCGAGACCAATTCCTCGAGCCTGACCACGTTGCCCGAGAAGCGGCCGTCCAGGCGCTTCTTCGGCCTGCTTCCCGGCCGCCGCGGCACATGAGTGGCGGCGTCGTGTTCAGCTCGAACGTCCAGCCCAGGCGCCGCGTGACAGCAAGGTGGTCGGCGTGGGCCTGTGAGTGCCACGAGCCCAACGGTGCTCGAACGGAGCACGGGAGCTACGTGGTGCGCTGCTCGGTCTGCGGTGTGGCGCGCCACAACAGCGGGCTCGTCGCCGAACGGAGCGCCTGATGGTAGAGGCGAGCCGCAGGCACGGACATCACGACCCGAGGTTCGGCCCGTCCCGGCGCAAGTCGCACCTGCACCTCGTCCACGCGCCTGATGACGGCGTGGACGACGAGGGGCTCGACGCGTGGGAGGACGAAGGGGGTCGGTCCGCGGCGTCCCGCGCCACGATGCCTCCGGCCGCGCTCGACTGGGAGGCGTTCTCCTGGGAGTTCTTCCCGGGGCGGCGTCGTCACGACTTCGAGGTGGTGAAGGCCTTCGAGGCATACCGCGCCACCGGCGCGCTACCCGCGGAGCCGGATTCCGGCCCTCGGCTCGAGGCCGTGGCTGTGGCCGTGAGCCTGCCGCGCTAGCTCCCTGCGACGGGCTTCGCGGGCAGCAGGCGGTGCCCGTCGACGACCGCCGCGGCCACGTCGACCAGCTTGCGGTTCGCGGCGCGGGAGTGCTCGCGGAGCATGTCGAAGGCGGCCGCCTCGTCGACCGAGTGGCGCTCCATCAGGATGCCCTTGGCACGCTCGGTGACGGCCCGCCGCCCGAAGGCACCCTCGAGGTCCTGGTACTCGGCGAAGCGCCGCAGCACGATGTCGATCGAGCTCTGCCAGTCCTCGCCCTCGGTGTCGGTGATGTAGGCGAAGATGCCGCGCTTCGACGCCTCCCGCACGAACCCCGGATCCGGCGCGTGGATCAGGACAATGACCGGGCAGGCCGCCTCCTGCACGATCTTGTCGATGAGCGCGAGCGCATGGTCGGAGCTCTCGCCGAGCCCGACGAGCGCCACGTCGGGGCGCTCGCGGGCGGTGACCGGGCCAACGTCCTTGACCTCGATCTCGCGGGCGATCACCTCGTGGCCGAGCGCAGCGACGATCGGCGCGACGAGGGCCAGCCGGTCCTTGCGCTCGTTCGCGATCAGCACCCGCAGGTGCTCGGTCTCCCGGTAGCTCAGTCGCGCCTCCGAATCAGTCGAGGATAACGGGCCTTCGGTCGCCGGCATCGACAATGCCGCGCGCGCTGCTGCTAGGGTCGGACGCGGCCTGCCCCACTCCCCGGCGGCCTTCTCTTTTCCCGGCTCCAGCACTCGGCCGGCGTACGGGCCCGATCGAATCACGGTCGGCGCCTCAGCGCGACCGATAGGAGCCAGCGTGGCCGTTCCTCATGGGCAGCACCTGATTCATCTGGCCGGCCGCAACGGCCGCCGGAGCGCCCGCCACGGCTGGAAGCGGTATTTGCCCTCGTGGCTCGCCAGGCCTCGCCTCGGCAGCGCAGGCTCCGCCAGGGAGCCGCGTATCGAGGCGCCGGCGAGCGGGCGGTCTGCCTAGCGAGGGCGCACGGAAGCAGACCGCAGCGCCGGGGGACAAAGTCGGCGTTGCGGTCTGCGGGGGTTCGATGAACTCGCGCGGCCGCTACCAAGGTCCCGCGAAGGGGGGAGGGAGGCCGCGCCGCTCGAGAGGGCGGCGCAGCCTTAACTCCTTCTAGGCCCCGACCGGAACCGGCACGTCCGTTGCGGCGGTGCTCGGCGCTGCGGCCGGCGCCCGAAAGAGCCACGCGCCGACCACGATCAGCCAGACCGGGACGAGGATGAACGCGAAGAACCCGAGCGGCGTCACGAGCGACGCGCCGATGACGACCGTCGTCCAGGCGAGCCAGGTGGGCAGCATCCGGTTGCGGCGCGCGCCGAGCCCGGTGGCGAGGAGGACGGCAGCAAAGGCCACGTTCCACCCCAGCCAGTCGTACGAGTGGAGCTGGTTCAGGGTGTAGACGCTCTGTCGCTCTCCCTCGTGCGCCGCGTTCGTCATCGCAGCTTCGAGCATGCCGACGAGCGCGAACACCGCCGCGGCGAGGATCGCGCCGCCGAAGGCGACCGTGCCGTGCCCGGAATCGCCGGCGCCACGCGCCAGCCGGCGCCGCAAGGCGGCACCGAAGAAGATCAGCAGGAACGCGGCCAGCGGCGCGACCAGGATCGCGACGATCTGGTGCTGGCCCCGGTCGTCCTGCCAGTAGGAGAAGGTGTCGGCCGGCGAGGTCTCGCTGGCCGGGTCGCTCCGGTTCAGCACGAGGCCAACGAAGAACAGAAGCCCTGCCAGCACTCCGGCAAGCGGCAGGAAGCGATCGAAACGGTCTGTCACGGGATCCTCTCGGATTGGAGACCGGCGACCCTACAGGCGCGTGCGCGTGGTGTTGCGCCGCGGCGTCCCGGCGGCCGGGAACACGAATGAGACGGCGCCGAAGGCGGAATGCAAGGGCGTGTCGGAACCGGGGCGCTACCTGGCGATCACGCCGGTGTAAGTCCGCTGCTGTAGCAGCCGCGCGACGGCATGGAGGAGCCGGTCAAGGTCCTCGTCGTCGTTGTAAAAGTGCGTGGAGACGCGGATGCCGCCAATGTACGACGTATAGCGCATGGCGACGTAGATCCGCTGTTCGAGTAGCCCCTGGAGGAAGGCATCGTTCTCGGCCGGGTCGTCTGACACCTCGAACGTCGTGATCCCCGAACGGGCCTCGCGCTCGGGGCGGGTGACGAGGCGCACGCCGAGTCGCGGCAGCTCCTCGTGCAGGCGGTCGGTGAGCGCGAGCACGTGCTCCTCGATCGCCTCGATCCCGAGCGCGTTGATCAGCTCGAGGGAGGCGCCTAGGCCGACGGCGCCGGGGTAGTTCGCGGTGCCGTTGATCTCGAGGCTCTTCGTCGTCGTCGGGAAGTCGTACATGCGGACGGGCGTGCTGTTCGGCGTGGCGAAGTAGCGGCCCCAGCCGCCCTCGGGTGCCGGGAGGCCGAGGTAGCCCCAGGACGGCATGCGCAGGCGCGGCAGCGTCTCGCGGCGGACGTAGAGGAGGCCGCAGCCGAACGGAGCGTTCAGCCACTTGTGGCCGCCGGCTACGACGACGTCGGCGGGGACGTCCGTGACGCTGAGCCGGGTCACGCCGAGCTGCTGGATCGCGTCGACGACGAGCAGCGCGTCATGCACGCGGCAGAGGTCGGCGACGGCGTGCAGGTCGAGCGCGTAGCCGTTCGTCCACTGCACGGAGCTGACGACGACGGCGCGCGTCCGGTCGTCGACCAGCTCCGCGAAGGCGTCGATCGGGAGCGAGCCGTCGCGGTTGCGCACGACGCGCACCTCGGCAATCGCGCCGCGCTCGGCGAGCTTGAGCCAGGGGATCGCAACCTGGAGAAACTCGAGGTCGCAGATGACGACGTTGTCGTCGGGCTCGAACGGAATCGCGGCGGCGATGACGTTCAGCCCGTGGGTCGTGCTCTCGACGAGTGCGATCTCGTCCTCGTCGGCGTCGAGCAGGCGCGCGCCCTCGCGGACGGCAGTGGCCCGGGCTGCATCGAGCGCGATGTGGTGCGTCGAGGCGTCCCGGTCGGGGCAGAGGACGACCTGCTCGAGGAACTGCTCGATCGCGACCTTGGAGTCGGCGGGCGCGAGGCCGACGCAGGCGGCGTCGAGGAAGGTCTTGTCGCCGAGGCCGGGGAAGTGCTGTCTCGCATCGGGGAGGTTCATGCGACGAGTGTTCGGGACGGCGGTGCACGGGACATCCGTAGGAACTCCTGTCGGTCCGATGGCACCCGGCATCTGACAATGCACCTCGACGTCTCCTCGGTTGACGACGCGACCCGGCGGAGGACGAGCGACGGCTTGCCTCGCTCAGGATCGGGCGGCCAACAGACGAGGGCGGTGCCGATGGAGCCCATCGACGTCGGCGACGCAGGTGAGCCGGCAGTCGTCGAAGGCGCCGAGGCGAGTGGCGCGTCGACCCGGCCGCGCTCGGCGACGAGCTCGAGGGCCGCACCGCCCTGCTCTCATCTCCGACCGGCTCGTCCACGACCGCGTCCGCGCCGAGCAGCTCGGAGAACTCGCGTCGTGGCTCGGGCTCGCTGCGTCGAGCGCGGCAAGCCGAAATGCAGAGGGGGCCCTATAGGCCCCCTCGCGACGACTGAGATGAGTTCTGCCTACGAGCAGCCGGTGTTCGTCCCGCAGTCCCTGCACGTGTAGCAAGACCCGGTCCGCACCATCCGCCCGCCGCACTTGGCGCACTCCACGGCGTCCTCCCACGCGTTGAACAGCGCGGTCTGGCCCGGGAGGCGCAGCTTCGGCCGGGGCCGCCGCGCCCTCGCCCTCCTCCGGCGGCGCCAGCGCGCCGCCCGCCTGGTACGCGGCCGCCAGGCGGGCACGCACTTCCTGCGAGAGGATGCCGACCTCCTCCTGCTGGTCGGCGGTGAGGAACTTCTTGCCCATCCAGCGGAAGATGTAGTCGACGATCGACTTGGCGATGCGGATGTCGGCGTCGTTCGTCGGGCCCGACGGCTCGAAGCGCATGTGCGCGAACTTCGAGACGTACACCTCGAGCGGCACGCCGTACTGGAGGCCCAGCGAGACCGAGATCATGAACGAGTTCATGAGGCCGGCCAGCGTCGTGCCCTCCTTGGCGATGTCGACGAAGATGTCGCCCGGCGTTCCGTCCTCGTACAGGCCCACGTGGATGTAGCCCTCGTAGTCGCCGACCTTGAACTTGCGGCCGACCTCGACGCGGTCCTCTGGCAGCCGGCGACGCTGCGTCAGCGGCACGGGCGGCGTCGCCGCCTCGCCCTTGCCGGACAGCGGCTGCGCCGTCTTCGAGCCGTCACGGTAGATGGCGATCGCCTTCACGCCGAGGCGCCAGGCGTCGGCCACCAGCGCGGAGACGTCCTCGACGGACGCCGTCTCCGGCAGGTTCACGGTCTTCGAGATCGCGCCCGAGATGAACGGCTGGACGGCGCCCATCATCTTCACGTGGCCCATGTAGTGGATCGCGCGCTCGCCGATCGCGCAGTCGAAGATCGGGTAGTGCTCGTGCTTCACGTACGGCGCGCCCACGATCGTGTTGCGCTCGTCGATGAAGGCGACGACCTCCTCGACCTCGTTCGGCGCGTAGCCGAGCTTGTCGAGCGCCATCGGCACCGTCTTGTTCACGATCGTGATCTCGCCGCCGCCGACGAGCTTCTTCGACTTCACGAGCGAGAAGTCGGGCTCCACGCCGGTCGTGTCGCAATCCATCATGAAGCTGATGGTGTTGTGACTGACGAAGCCGTTGGCGACGTACGTGACGTTGTCCGGGACCGAGATGTCGTAGGTCGGCTGGTCGTCGAGCATCTCGACGGTCGCGACCGAGTCGTAGTAGAAGCCGAGCAGGTGCGCGAGGTCCGGATCGGCGGTGCGGTCGAGCAGCTGCGTCGCCGAGCGGCGTGAGACGTCGCCGCGGCGGGCGAGCGCCATCAGCATCGTCCGGCGGAGCGGGTCGTTCTCGGGCGCCAGCTCGTCGAGCAGCGCCCGGCTGACCGGGATGTGGTCGTGGCGCGCGCGCCTGCGGGTGGTCGCCGTTCCAGAGCGAGCCGGCCTTGCGCGTGGAGATGAAGTCGACGTCCTCGAGGTACTGCTCGGACGAGGCGACGTTCAGCAGCCGCAGGACGAAGCGGTCGTTGGCGCCCCAGTTCGTGTTCGGGAGGTCGACCTTGCGCGTCGTCACGAAGCCGAGCGCGAGCATCAGCGTCTGCACGTCGCGGCTGAAGGTCTCGCTCGTCGTGCTCCACGAGACGTAGCCGTTGCTCGTCGTCCCGTCCGCCTCGAAGAGGCCGCGGACGAACGCCGCGTAGACGTCGCGGTCGTTCGTGTGCAGGACGGCGTCGGGGATGTTGCGGCACCCAGCCCTTGCCGCGGTGCTCGGCGCCAGGTGGCAGCTTCGCGAAGCCACACGCTTCCCACCAGAGCGTCAGCGGCACGGAGTTGACCGCGACCTCGGTGTAGCCCTTCTTCGCGGTCACGTCGGCGTCGAGGCCGAAGAGCGCGGCGATCGAGTCGCGCAGGTGCTCGACGACATCCTGATCCTCCTGCGCGACGCAGAAGCGCAGGCCCTTCGCGTGCAGCGAGCCGTCGCCCATGAAGTAGCCGACGAGCTCTGCGAGCTCGGGCGTCATCGTGCGCGGCACGCGCGTGACGTGATCGGACGTCCAGTAGAGCTCGCCGAGCGGCGGCAGGTCGACCTGCTGCGGTCGCCGACCATGCCGTTCAGCATCAGCGGCACGCGGTCGCCCTCGGCGATCTCGCCGAAGCGCTTCCACACCCAGTTGCCCTCGGCGTCGACGACGCGGATGCGGTGCATCGCGGTGCCCTGGATGCGGTAGCCGCGGCCGGTCTCGACCGAGACCACCCGCTCGAAGCCGTTGACGTAGAACTTCGTCGCCCCGCGGGCGCCCTCGTCGGTCGCGACCTCGACGTCCGAGGTCCTGCCACTTCTGGCCGACCGGGTCGCCGAGCGAGCGCAGTCGGACGAGGCCGCGGCTCGTCGAGACGAGGCTGTCGCCGACGAGGCAGCCCGTCGGCGCGAGCACGGTCGCCTGCGCGTTGCGGTAGCCGTGCACCTCGCCGAGGTTCAGGACGTCGTCCCAGGCCTTGCGGCAGGCGGTGAGCATGTCGGCCGGCACGACGTGCGCGTCCTCGATGTTGCCGACGGCCGCGCGGTGCTTGGCCATCACGCCGATCATCGGCGCCGCGTTCGGCCGGTAGCCGGCGAACGGGCCCATGCGCGCGGCGATCTCCGCCGACTTGCGGTACGCGCGGCCGGTCATCAGTGACGTGATCGCCGCCGCGTAGGCGCGGCCCTCGTCGGAGTCGTACGGCAGCCCGCGCGCCATCAGCAGCGCGCCGAGGTTCGCGTAGCCGAGCCCGAGCTGGCGGTACGCCTTCGCGTTCGCCTCGATCTCGGGCGTCGGGTACGACGAGTAGCCGACGAGGATCTCCTGCGCGAGGAAGGTGACGTCGACGGCGTGCTCGAACGCGTCGACGTCGAACTCGCCGTCCTCCTTGCGGAACTTCATCAGGTTCAGCGACGCGAGGTTGCACGCCGAGTCGTCGATCGACATGTACTCCGAGTTGTGGACGACGATCGGTGCGCCGGTGTGGGACGCGACGGCGAAGTTGTGGTCCTCCGAGGCCTCTAGGTCGTACACCAGCGTTGGTTCGGCGAGTTCGACGGCCTCCACGGTCGCGACGGCGTCGCGCACGGCGATGCGCTGCAGGGTCGCGACAGGCGAGCCGTGGTCGGCGTCCTCGGCCGCGAACGCGATCAGCTCGGTTCCCGGCTGCAGGTGCTCGGCCTCCACGTAGCCGTCCGCCGTCAGGAAGCGGTGCTCGGGCGTGCAGGTGAGCAAGTGGCCCGCGGCCGTGGTGACCTCGACGAGCTTCGTCGCGGCGCCCGCGACCCACACGTTCTTGATCTCGCGCAGCGCTGCCTCGTCGCCTGCGTATGACCACGCACGCGGAAGCGCTTCGTCCGTGACCTTCCGCTCGAGTAGCTCGTCGAAGCGAATCAGACCCTCATCCGTGTCGACGAGCGTTGCGCCTACGAAGCAGCATGGGTTCGACGCGTTGATCCGTGCCGTGTTCGGCAGCGTGTGCCAGGCGTTGATGGTCGTGTCGTACTGCACGCCCGGGTCGGCGCACTTCCAGGCCGCCTCGGCGATCTGGCGCAGCAGTTCGCGCGCGTCGTGCGTCTCGACGACGGTGCCGTCGGTGCGCGCGGTCAGGTTCCACTCCTTGCCCTTCGACGGCCGCCTCCATGAAGGCGTCGGTCACGCGCACCGAGTTGTTGGCGTTCTGGTACTGGATCGAGCCCCAGTCGGGCGAGTCCAGCGACATGTCGTAGCCGGCCGCCTCGAGCACGCGCGCCTTCTCCTCCTCGCGCGCCTTGCACCAGATGAACTCCTCGACGTCCGGGTGGTCGACGTCGAGCACGACCATCTTGGCCGCGCGCCGCGTCTTGCCGCCCGACTTGATCGTGCCGGCGGACGCGTCGGCACCGCGCATGAACGAGACCGGGCCGGAGGCGTGGCCGCCCTTCGACAGCTGCTCCTTCGAGGAGCGCAGCTTCGAGAGGTTCACGCCCGAGCCGGAGCCGCCGCGGAAGATGACGCCCTCGCGGCGGATCCAGTCGAGGATCGAGTCCATCGAGTCCTCGATCGAGAGGATGAAGCAAGCGCTGCACTGAGGGCGCTCCTCGAAGCCGACGTTGAACCACACCGGCGAGTTGAAGGCGACGTACTGGTTGACGAGGAGCGCCTTCAGCTCGGCCTCGAAGGTCTCGGCCTCCTCGTCGGACGCGAAGTAGCCGCCGTCACGGCCCCACGCGCCGACGGTGTCGACGACGCGGCCGATCATCTGCTTCACGGAGCGCTCGCGGTCGGGCGAGCTCATGCGGCCGCGGAAGTACTTCTGGGCGACGATGTTCGTCGCCGTCTGCGACCAGAACTTCGGGAACTCGACGTCCTTCTGCTCGAACACCGGCTTGTCCTTGCCGGGGATGAAGGCGTCGCGGATCTCCCACTCGACCTCTTCGAACGGGTCGCGGCCGGCGATCGTGAAGAAGCGGCGCACGCCGAGCGTCGCCTTCTCGTCGGCGACGCGGTTTGTCGGTATCGAGGGTCGGTGCTGCGGAGATCTCGTCTACGGACGCCAAGGCTCTACCTCCCAAGATGAATTTTGCCTGTCGCCGGGCGTCCTACGGGCGTCCCGAGCGGGAAGAGCAACGGTAGGGACCGGAGCGGACGGACAGGACCGTCGCGGGCGACGAACTCTCCGCTACGAGCGGGAAATGGCTACTGCTCGCCGCGCTCGTGCAGGCGCCGGCTCGCGACGCCGAAGGCGCCCAGTGCGATGAGGAGCGCTGCGACGCCGCCGAGGATCAGCAGCGGGAGCGGCATGCCGTCGGCCGACGTCGAGCCGGCGTTCATGAAGGTGCCGAGCGGGCCGGTCGCGCTGTCGGTGCCGCCGCCGCTCGAGTTGTTGTCGCCGCCCGTGACGCCGGCGATCGTGCGGGAGTTGTCTCCCTCCTTCTTCTTCTCGGCCTGCTGCTTGGCGGCGCGGATCTCCTCCGGCGCGTTCGAGTAGATGAGCAGGTCGCGCCCCAGATGCTTGATCGCCTGGTCGTAGCAGCCCGCCGGGTAGGTCTTCGAGCCGAGCTTGTTGGCCGTCCAGTCGTCCTGCACCTGCTGCCAGCAGGGCTTCGTGGCGCTCGCGGAGCCGCAGGCAGAGGCGCTCACCAACAGGACCGCGAGCAGCACGAAGGCTCGCGACAGCCTCAAAGCCGCGGGGCGCACCGTATGAGCCTTGCTTACCAGAGTGATCGGGGAGTGATGCGTCGGTAAACGAACTGTAAGCCGGGGCCGGCGGCCTCGGACGATGGTACCTTCGCCGCGATGGTGGCGCCTGCCGCACGGCGCGGATCGCGCGCGGGGCCGGGGCTCGCCACCGTGGCGTTGCTCCTGTGTGTCCTATTCAGCGGGGGCGCAAACGCTCCTCGTATCGGCGTTGGTGCCGGACCGAACGAGCCTCGTGTGGTGCTCGTGTCGTCGGTGGCGCTGCTCGCGGCCGCCGCGCTGGCGTTCCTGGCGCTCTGGGGGCGGCTCGCCTGGCCGGTGGTGGGGCGTGCGGGGACGTGGTTCCTCGGCGGGCTGACGGCGCTGGCGCTGTGGTCGGGCGCGTCGCTCGTCTGGTCGATCCAGGCGGACCGGTCGTGGGACTCGGCGAACCTCGCCCTGGCCTACGTGGCGTTCGCGGTGATCGGGCTGTTCGTGGGCGTGCGGGTCGTGGCGGCGGTGCTGGCGGCGGCGATCGGGCTGTCGGTGACGTGGGGGCTGCTCGGGCGCGTGATCCCGACGCTCGCGCCGCAGACGTCGACCGCCCGCGTGACCGGAACGATCGATTACTGGAACGCCTTCGCGCTGATGGCGGCGTCTGCTCTGCCGCTCGGGCTTTGGCTTGCGGCGTCCGAGCGCTGGCGGGTGCGGGTCGCCGGGCTGCTGCTCGTCTACGGCGGGACGCTCGCCCTGCTGCTGACGTTCTCGCGCGGCGGGCTGGTGGTCGCGGCGGTTGCGGTCGGCGTCTGGCTCGTGCTCGTCCGGGAGCGGCTGGAGAGCATCGGGCTGCTCGCGGTCGGAGTTGTGCCGGCGCTCGGTGCGGCGCTGGTCGCGTTCGCCCTGCCGGGCGTCTCGAGCGACCACGAGCCGCGGTCGGTGCGCGTCCAGGACGGGCCGGTGTTCGGAGTGGCGGCGCTGGTGGGCGCCGCCGTGGTGGTGAGCGCGGCGTGGTGGTTGCGGCGGCACCCGGTGCGGCTCTCGGCGGAGCAGCGGCGGCGGCTCTGGCGCGTGCTGCTCGTCGCGGTGCCGGCGGTGGTGCTTGTCGTGCTCGCGGTCGGCGTCGTTGCCTCGGCGGGGCCACTGACGATCCATGCCGGGCCTGGGCGCTTCTTCCGGCTCGGGTCGAGCGACCGGTTGCAGTGGTGGAAGGAGTCGCTGGACGTCTTCCGCGACCACCCGCTCGCCGGGTCGGGGGCAGGCACGTTCTCGATCGCGCGGCGGCCCTTCGCCGGCGAGACGACCTCGGTCGCGTCCGAGCCGCACAACCTGCCGCTGCAGTTCCTGTCGGAGCTCGGGGTGGTGGGGCTCGCGCTGTTCGCGCTCGTGCTGGTGGCGGCGGGCTTCGTCGTGGTGTGCGCTGTGCGGCGGCTGCGCGGCGCCGAACGCTCGGCGGCGGTTGCACTCGCGGCGATCTGCGCGGCCTACCTCGCGCACGCGGCCGTCGAGTTCGACTGGGAGTACGTGGCGCTGACCGGGCCGGTCGTGCTGGTGGTCGGCTCGCTGGCCGCGGCCGGGCGTGAGGCGCGCGAGCGGGCGCCGGCGCGGCTGCTCGCGATCGCGGCGGTGATCGTCGTGGCGGCGGCGCTGTTATCGGCGGCCACGCCGTGGGCGGCCGACCGGCGGCTCAGCGACTCGGCGGACGCGCTCTCGGCGAAGCGGTACGCCGCGGCGGTTGCGGCGGCCAGCGACGCGCACTCGCTGAACCCACTGTCCGCAGAAGCGCTGATCGCGTGGGGCGATGCGGAGACGCTGCTGGCGCTGCACGCGCTGGATCAGAAGCGCGAGGACGAGGCGCGCGCGCACGCAGGGCAGGCGCTGCGCCGCTACCGCCAGGCGACCGAACTGCAGCCCGAGAACCCGCTCACGTGGCGCGCGCTGGGCGAGTTCGAGCTCGACACGCTGGGCGACAAGGCGGCCGCGAAGGTGTCACTCGAGCGTGCGGTGGCGCTCGACCCGCGCGACGCGGTCGCGCAGAGCTCGCTCGACGAGGCTACTGGCCGAGGATGAGCGCCACCGTGGCGCCGTGGAGCTTCGAGCGCTTCATGCCGTCGAGCGGGCCGACGAGCTTGATGCCGACGTCCTTCGCCAGGCGGCGCGCCTCGCGCTCGCGGCCGGGCGGGTACAGGACGGTGCTGCGGCCGTAGTCCGAGCGCGTCGCGTTGCCGACGTCCGCGACGCGGTAGCGCATCGACTTCACGATCTCGGCCTCGTCGGCAGCGGCTCCCGCGCGGCCGTTGCCGTTCAGGATCAGGACGCTGGTCTTCTCGCGCGTGAGGATCGTCGTGGGGCGCGGGTGCTTCGCCACGTGCTTCGTGGGCGTGGCGGGTGCGCTGTCGCCCGAGCCGAGGAGCGTGACTGCGAGTGCGACGACGAGCGCGAACTCCACCAGGGCGACGCCGACGGCGACGAGGGTGGCCGTGCGCCAGGGCTGGACGAGCGCCTCGGCGGGCGCCAGCGACGACTCCATGGCACCCCGATTCGGGCCGGCGGGTGCTTTCTCCTTCCGGCCGCTCCCCCTACACTTCGCCGGTGCGCGTACCGACGTTCGTCGTCCTGATTGCCGTGCTCGCGGGACTCGGTCTAGTGGCGCAGGCGGGCGCCGCGTCGTCGTCGGAGCCGAGCGCGCTGCTGCGGCCGGCCACGACGGCCGACGTGCTCCCGGCGAAGTACCGGAAAGGGCTGGCGGTCCTCGAGTCGCGGCTCGTCGCCAGCTATACGCGCGCGAAGACCAAGGTGCGCCTGTACCTGGTGCGGACGACCGACGGGATGCTCTGCAACGTGATGCTCGTCGACGACCGGGCGACCGGGACGGGCTGCCGGCTGCCGACCACGTTCTTTGGGCTGACCGGGCTTGCGCCGGCGGCGGTCAGCGGGCGCTTCTTCGCCGGAGTGGCCCCCAACGAGGCGGCGGCGATGGTCGTGATCGGGCGCAAGGGCGACCGGCACCAGATCAAGCTCTCGCCGGATCACGCGTTCATCGTCGGCTGCTCCGGGCCGGACGCGTGCGCGTGCGCGGTTGCCTACGTAGAGTTGCGCGACGCGAGCGGGATGGTGCTCTCGAGCACCAAGTGGCTTGCGCCTCGCTGCTGGCGCCTGCCCTAGGTTTTCACCCAGGCCCAGGTGGCGGCGAGGCCCTCGTCGAGGGTGCTCGCGGGGCGCCAGCCGAGCTCGTCGGCGGCGAGGCTCACGTTGAGGACGCTGCGCTCCAGCTCGCCGAGGCGGGCCGGCGCGAACTCGGGCTCGAGCTCGACGCCCGAGACGGCGCGGCAGGTCTCGAACAGCTCGACCACGGAGGTCTCGCGGCCGGTGCCGACGTTGAACACGCCGCCTCTTCGGTCCGCCGCGGCGAGTGTCGCTGCGACGACGTCGCCGACGTAGACGTAGTCGCGGGTCTGGCTCCCGTCGCCGAAGATGCGCGGCGCCTCGCCGGCCTTCAGGCGGTTGAAGAAAATCGCGACGACGCCGGCCTCCCCGTGCGGGTCCTGGCGGGGGCCGTAGACGTTGCCGTAGCGCAGCGCGACGTGGCCCGTCTCGTACAGGCGGTTGTACATGCGCAGGTATTCCTCGGCGGCGAGCTTCGAGGTGCCGTACGGGGAGAGCGGCTGGAGGGCGGAGTTCTCGGGCGCGGGGGCGGTGCACTCGCCGTAGATCGCGCCACCGGTCGAGCTGAAGACGACGTGGGCGTCGTGCTCGCGGGCCGCCTCGAGCACCTGGATCGTCCCGAGCGCGTTCACCTCGGCGTCGAAGTCGGGGCGGGCCACGGAGACGCGGACGTCGGCCTGGGCGGCCAGGTGGAAGACGGTCTCCGGGCGGGAGTCGGTGAATACGTCGGCCAGGTTCTCGCGGATGTCGTGCTCGGCAAGCGTCGCGGCGGCATTGACGTTCTCGCGCTTGCCGGTGGCGAAGTTGTCGACGACGGTGACCTCGTCGCCGCGGGCGAGCAGCGCATCGACGACGTGCGAGCCGATGAAGCCCGCGCCTCCGGTGACGAGCGCTCTCACTTCGCGGTCGCCAGGATCCAGGTGCCGGCCCAGAAGGGGCCGAGGGCGCGGAGCACGAGCGGGCCGCCGAAGTGTCGCGCGACGTCGAGGGGCGCGTTGGTGAACATAGTGCGACGGTTGCGGTGCAGGCGGGTGGGGTCGGCGAAGCCGGCGTCGCGGATCAGGCGCTTCAGGCGGTGCGGGGTGTAGCCGGCCTCGGTCACGCCGTGCGCGCGCCTGGCCGCGCGCCCGCCGTAGCGATGCATCCAGTTCGGCTCGGCGACGAGCAGGCGGCCGCCGGGGCGGAGGGTGCGGCGGGCGGTGCGGAGGACGGCGTCCGGGTGGCGGCTGTGGTGGAGCGCGTCGTAGAGCAGGCACGTGTCGTACTGCTCGTCCGGCTCGAGGGTCTCCATGTCGGCGACCTCGTAGCGGATCTCGAGGCCCTCGCGGGCCGCCTCTTCACGTGCGATGTCGACCATCCCCGGGGAGATGTCGTACCCGACCGCCCGGACGCCCTGCCGCGCCGCGAAGCGGCTGAGCCAGCCCGTGCCGCAGCCGAGCTCGCACAGGGACGTGTCGGGTTTCAGCTCGAGCAGAGCGATGACGAGGGCCGCGTCGATCAGGAGGCGGGACGTCTCGGCGGGGTCGTGGCGGAACGGCTTGGAGTGCAGCCAGGCCCGGCCGGCGTCGTCGATCGTCTCCGGATAGGCGCGCTCGGCGTCCTTCGTGTCCACGGGGCGAGCGTAGACACACTCCGTGGCGAGCAGCGAGCATGCACGGCGTCGACGACCTTCACCGTGGCCGCGAGTCCTACGCGAGGCGGGCGTGGGACGACGCGTACGAGTCGCTATCCCGCGCCGACGCCGCCGAGGCCCTCGGCGGTGACGATCTCGAGCTCCTGGCCGGGTCGGCGTACATGCTGGGACATGACGACGAGTACCGCGGCCGGGCGGCGCTGCTGCCGGCCTACGTGAGCATCATGGTCGCCTCCGGTGACCTCGACGCTGCGACGCTCGCGTGCTCCGAGCTGGAGGAGATCGCGGCGCGGCAGGGCAGCGAGATGCTGCGGGCGCTGGCCGCCCGCGCGCGGGGTGAGGCAGCCCTCGCGTCCGGTGACGCGCTCGCCGCCCTGAATGCGCTGCGCGAGGCATGGCGGGCGTGGCGGGATCTCGGCGCGCCGTACGAGGCTGCGCAGGCGCGTGTGCACCTCGGGCTCGCATGCCGGGCGCTGGGGGACGGGGACGCCGCCACCCTGGAGCTGGAGGCGGCCCGGGGCGTCTTCGCGCAGCTCGGGGCGGTACCCGACGTCGCCCGGGTCGATGCGCTGGCCGGTGCGCCCGCCGGAGAGTTGCACGGCCTGACGGCGCGCGAGCTCGAGGTGCTGCGGCTGCTCGCCGCCGGGAGGTCCAACCGGGAGATCGCGGAGGTGCTCGTCGTCAGCGAGCACACGGTCGCTCGCCACGTTCAGAACCTCTACAGGAAGCTCCGCATCTCTTCACGAGCCGCCGCGACGCGATTTGCGTTCGAGCACGACCTGGTCTGACCACGCCTGGTCAGAAATGACCACAGCCGTGCAGTCCGCAAGATGGTGAATCGCTGCGATGCGCTGCTGGAGTCGCATTCGTACCGTCGCCGTGAGATCGATCCGACGGATCGACAGACAGAAGGAGGCACCGGCATGTACGTCATCGTTCATCACGACTTCCGGGACGCCGAGACCGCCTTCTCGCGCGGCGAGAAGCTGATCACCGGCGAGGGAGCGCCTGCGGGAGTGCGGGTCCTGCAGTTCTACCCGGCCACCGACGCGTCGCAAGCGACCTGCTTGTGGGAGGCCGGATCGGTCGAGGCCGTCCAGGACTACGTGGACGCGACGCTCGGGGACTCGAGCCGGAATACGAGCTACCCGGTGGATGTCGACCGGGCGTTCGCGGAGCGGCCGCTCGGCCTTCCAGCGCCGCCGTCGGCTGTTCAGGCGTAGGAAGGCAACCGGGAAGCGCGAGGTTCCCACACGGCAGGCGTGGCGCTTCGCCCGCGGCGGACGATGACGCCGCCGCGCCCGCGGAGCACCATGCCGCCATGAGTTTCCGCGGGGCGCCCTCCCTCGGGATTGGCTCGATGATCGGTGCGGGGATCTTCGCGCTCTTTGGCCCGACGGCTTCCGTCGCGGGCCCCGCCACGTGGGTCTCCTTCCTGCTCGGTGCAGTCGTCGCCACGCTGCTCCTCTCGGCGCAGGGCGGTTCGTCCGGGTCGGCGCGTCTCGCAGGGGTGGAGGCGTGGCTGACCTTCGCCGGGCTCGCGCTTGTGATGGCCACCGCCGTGGCGGCGTTCGGCAGCTACGCGGGCGCGCTCGCCGGCGGCTGGGGCGGCCTGTTCGCGACCGCCTTGATCGCCGTGCTGGTCGCAGCGCGCTGGGTCGGCCTGACCCTCTTCGGGCGTCCACTGCGGGGGCTCGCCGTTGCCGCGACGCTGGGCGCGTTGGGCGTCGTCCTGGCGGCCACGCTCCCTGACCTCGACCGCAGCCTGCTGTTCCCGCCGGCGTACCCGTCCGTCGGCACGATCGTGGCCGCCGCCGCGCTCACGGCGTTCGGCTACCTCGCGTTCCTCGCGGGCGCCCCGAACCGCCTGCTGGGCGGCACGGCGGCGCTCTATGCAGTCGTGGCGGCTGCTGTGTGCGGCACCCTCACCAGCGCGCAGGTGAGCAGGCACGGGACGACGGCGATCGCCGAGGCGGTCCGGCCGGCGTTCGGCGAGACCGGCTTCACCGTGGTCGCCGCCGGGGCGCTCCTCGCCACGGCGATCGCGGCGGCCGCAGCACTGACCGCATCTGTCGAGCTCGCGGGCTCGTTCGCCGAAACGGGGCTCATGCCGCGGTTCTTCGCGTCGCCACAGGTTGCTCTGGGCGCGACGGCAGCCGTCGTCTTTCTCATGGCCACCGCGTTCGGCCTGTCGACGCTGGTGGCGGTCGGGAGCGGCGTCGCCCTGATCGTCTTCCTGCTCGGCGCACTCGGCGCGACGCGCCGGCGGCTCGTCGCGGCGGCCACCGGAGCCACCGTGCTGGTGTTCTTCGCTGTGTACGCCTGGGGTCACGCATCCGACGCGCTCACGGGAATCGTGCTGGTCGTCGTGCTGGCGTTCGTGCTGGACTACTGGACGAGCGTGCAGGACCCGCGCGACGACCTGCCACGCGGGTTCCGAGCGGCGCCCGAGAACTGACACGCCCAGCGCCGCTCGGGAGGACGCAGCCTGGTTCGCGGTCGGCCACGACCGCGAACCTAAGTCCTCGCCGGGTGCTACGAGGTCTCTGCCGCCGGCGCGGGCCGGGGGGCGCGCTCGGCCTCGCCGTCGTGCGGCGGCTCGATCGTGATGTCCGGCAGCGTCTTGTCGAGCCAGCGCGGGATGTACCAGGTCTTCTCCTTGAGGAGCACGAAGAAGGCCGGCACGAGCGTCATGCGCACGACCAGCGCGTCCGTGATGATCGCGACCGCGAGCAGCAGCCCGAACTCCTTCGGGATGCGGTCGGCGCTCAGGATGAACGCTGCGAAGACGGTGCCCATGATCAGCGCGGCCGCGACGATCACGCGCCCGATCGCGGAGATCCCGTGCTCGACCGCGTGCCGCGTGTCGAGGCCGTGGACGTGCTCCTCGCGGATGCGGCTCATGAGGAAGACCATGTAGTCCATCGACAGGCCGAAGAGAATCGCGAACGCGATCGGCGGCACGAACGTCTCGATCGGGCCCGTCTTGTCGAGGCCCGTCAGCCCCAGCAGATGGCCCTCCTGCACCACCAGGGTCAGCACGCCGAAGCCGACGAACGCGGACATGAGCGTCGTCACCGCTGCGGTCGCCGACACGACGATCGAGCGGAACGCCATCGCCAGCACGATCAGCGTGACGCCGATGATGTACAGCAGGAAGAACGGCAGCCGCTGGTAGATCCGGTCGGCGATGTCCTTGAACGCCGCAGTCTGGCCGGACACGTACGCCGCGGCGCCGCCCCCGGCTATCGCCTTCGGCACGATGTCCTTGCGAAGCCGGTTGACGAGCTGGTCGGTCGCCGCGTCCTGCGGCGCGGAGCCGGGCGTCACGAACACGATCGCGACCGTCTTCGCGTCGTTGAACTGCGGCTTGCGCACCGAGGCCACGTCCTTCGTGCCCTGAACGTCGTCGAAGATCCTCTGGGGCGCCTGCCGGTCGCCGTTCACGTCGACGACGATCGGGATCGGGCCGTTGAAGCCGGGGCCGAAGCCCTCCGCGAGCAAGTCGTAGGCGCGGCGGCTCGTCTGCGCCTTCGGCTGCGTGCCCTGGTCGGCCGCGCCGAGACGCACGAGCAGCGACGTCGACGAGAGCGCGAGCCCCGCGAGCAGGAAGACCGGGAAGATGACCTTCGCGTTCCGGCCGACGAAGCGGCCCCAGCGCGCGATGAGTGTCTTGTCGCGGTCGGCCTCGGTCTCGGCCGGTGGCTTGAGGAACGGGACCTTGAGCCGGTCGATCTTGTGCCCGAGCAGCCCGAGCACCGCGAGCAGGAGCGAGTTCGCGATCAGCACCGTGGTCAACACGCCGAGCGCGCTGCCGATGCCGAGCTTGGTGACGAAGTCGAGCCCGAAGAACGCGAGGCCGGTCACCGAGATCGCGACGGTCAGGCCGGCGAAGAGCACCGCGCGGCCGGCGGACGCCCCCGCCTCCGCGGCGGCTTGCCTCGGCGGCAGGCCTTCATGGAGCAGCTGTCTGAAGCGCGTGACGATGAACAGCGAGTAGTCGATCCCGACGCCGAGCCCGATCATCGAGACGAGGATCGGCGTAACGGTGTTGATGTCGGTCAGGCCGGCGAGGATGAACAGCAGCAGGAACGCCGTCCCGACGGCCGTGATCGCGAGCACGATCGGGATGAACATCGCCACGAACGTCCGGAAGACGAACAGCAGGACGAGGATCGCTGCGAGGATCCCGAGCCCCTCGGAGGTGCCCTGCTTGATCGGCGGGAACTCGGCCTCGCCGTTGTACTCGACGGTGACGCCCGCGTCCTTGACGGCGCCTCGGACGTAATCCTCGACGTTCACGACCTGCTTCCGGTCGGCGTCCTCGATCGTCTGGTCGAACTGCGCCTCGGAGTAGGCGATGCGCCCGCTCTTCGAGAACGTGTTCTTGTTGAACGGGTCGTCCACGCTCTCGAGCCCGGCCTTGCCGTCGTGCGGCTTGAACTCGGAGGTCTTCAGCTTCGCGATCGCTGCTGCGATTGCGGCCTTGCGGGCGGGCGTGTCGAGGCGCTCCCCCGGCGGTGCGGCGAAGACGATGTTGAGCACGCTGCCCTGCTCCGACGCGAACTCCGCCTTGATCAGGTCGGTCGCGCGCTGCGTGTCCGATCCGGGGATCTTGAACTCGTCGCGCAGCGAGCCGCCGACGGTGGCGACCAGCACGATCAGTGCAGCGATGATCCCGATCCAGGCGAAGACGACGCGCCACGGGTTCCGCGTGCAGAGGCGCGCCCAGTTGGCGAGTGCGCCGGTGG
Source organism: uncultured Thermoleophilia bacterium (assembly GCA_963734565.1). Lineage (GTDB taxonomy): Bacteria > Actinomycetota > Thermoleophilia > Gaiellales > Gaiellaceae > JACVRM01. The sequence continues at coordinate 100,342 of CAVTHM010000002.1, forward strand.
AGAGCCGCTCGTGAGCGGCCAGGCGATTCGTGCCGGGGAGGGCCATCGGTCCGAGGCTACCGATCGTCTCAGGGCGCGCGCTTCTCGAATCGTGCTGGACTCGTAAGCTGCGCTGATGTTCGTGAGCTTCGAGGGCGTTGACGGCTCGGGGAAGAGCACCCAGGCCGAGCTCCTCGCAGCGCACCTGCGCGCGGGCGGCCGCGAGGTCGTGCTCACGCGCGAGCCGGGCGGCACTCGGCTCGGCGAGGCGATTCGCGAGCTGCTGCTCGGCGGCGAGGCGATGGCGCCCTGGGCGGAGGCGGCGCTGTTCACGGCGGCGCGCGCCGAGCTGGTCGCGGAGGTGATCGGGCCGGCGCTCGACCGCGGCGCCTGGGTCGTGTGCGACCGCTTCGTCGACTCCTCGCTGGCCTACCAGGGACTCGCGAGGGGGCTTGGGCTCGACGAGGTGCTCGAGCTGAACCTGCCCGCGATCGGCGGGCGGCTGCCGGACCGCACGTTCGTCCTGCTCCTCGACGCGGCCTCCGCGTCGCGGCGGCTCGGCCCGCAGCGCGACCGCATCGAGCGCGAGGGCGACGACTTCCGCGCCCGCGTCAACGAGGCGTACGCAGAGCTGGCGCAGCGCTTCCCGGAGCGCATCGTGGCCCTCGACGGCGCGCGCCCGGTCGACGAGGTCGCCCGGGCGGTAGCCGAAGATCTCGAGGCCCATGTCTGAGCTCCTGAACGAGGCTGTCCCCGAGCAAACCGACGCGAAACGCCTGCTGGCGGCCGCGCTCGCCGAGCCCGCGCACGCCTACCTCTTCCACGGCCCGCCCGGCGTCGGCAAGCGGGATCTCGCGGTCGCGTTCGCGGCTGCGCTGCTCGGCGGCGACCCGGGCCGCGCGCTCCGCCGCGCGCACCCGGACCTCTACGTGCTCGAGCCGCTCGGCGACCAGATCCGCATCGATCCGATCCGCGAGCTGCGCCGCGACCTGCACATGCGCCCGTTCGAGGCCGACCGGCGCGTCTACCTCGTGTTCCAGGCGCACGCGATGAACGAGGACGCCGCGGACGCACTGCTCAAGGACCTGGAGGAGCCGCCCGACTACGCGATCGTCGTGCTCGTCGCCGAAGAGCTCGGCCCGCTGCCCGAGACGATCCGGTCGCGCTGCCAGATGGTGCCGTTCCGCCGGCTCTCGGAGCGCGCGGTGCGCGCAGAGGTCGAGCGGCGGGCGCCCGGGCTCGGCGAGGCCGAGACGCGCGCGGTGGCCCGGCTCGCCGCGGGCCGCCTCGACCGCGTGGAGCGGTTGCTCGACCCGGCCGCAGCGGCACGGCGCGCGGCGCTGCTCGACGCGGCGCGCGGCGTCTACCTCGACCCCGACTTCGACCCGTCCGCGGCCGCCGCCGTCGTGCTCGCGGGGGCACGCGAGCGGGCCGCCGAGGCGAAGGCGGAGATGGAGGCACGGATCGAGGGGCTCGACCTGACGGCCCGCGAGGCCGAGCAGCAGGTGCGTCGCGCAGCGCGCGGCGCCGAGCGGGAGCAGCTGCTCCTCGCGCTCGAGGAGCTCGCCGCCTGGTTCCGCGACCTCGTCGTCGTCGGAGCCGGCGCGGCCGGGGCGGCCATGCACTTCGACCGGCTCGACGAGCTCCGCGAGGACGCGACGCCCGCGCGCGTACCCGGAGCGGAGCTTGCCGCCGAGCGCATCCGCGACCGCTGGCGGGTGCTCGAGGAGTTCAACCTGCAGGCGAACCTGATGCTCGAGGCGCTCTTCATCGAGCTGCGCCGCGCACTCACCGGCGGCGTCTCCGCGCCGGTCTAACAACTCGTTCCGAACGAGCATGTCGCGAGCGCGCGTGGCCGGCGGGCACTGGTCGGGTCCGGGATGCGCCACGGCTTGCCGGACCAGGTCCGTAGCCACTACGGAGTTTCCTAACAGAAGCTTTCGCGAACCATGACCAACCGCTGACAGCGGCTTCACGGCGCGGTCGGAGACTCCGGGGTAGTGAGTGACGTCCCGAAAGGAGCGAACCGCATGAAGCTGAAGCTCTTCGCGCTCGTCGTCGTGGGGGCGGCGGGGCTCGTGGTGGCCTCGCTGGCCGTCGCGGCCCGCGTGCAGGGAACCGACGGCAACGACACGCTGAACGGCACGGGCGGTGCCGACGTCATCGCCGCGCTGGCCGGCGACGACACCGTCAACGCGCTCGGGGGGCGCGATCTCGTCTACGGGGGACCCGGGAACGACACGATCGACGCCGGCAACGGCATCGACGTCGTGCTCGGCGGGGAAGGCAACGACACGATTCTCGGCGGCAACGGCCCGGATCTCCTCCGCGGCCGGGCCGGCGACGACACCGTGGACGGCGGCGACGGCCGCGACGTCCTCTTCGGCGGCTGGGGCGCCGACACGCTGCGCGGCGGGAACGGCAACGACCGCCTGCACGCCGTCGCGAAGGACGGCCAGCTCGACACGCTCGACTGCGGCCCGGGCAACCGCGACGTCGCGGTCGTCCGCGCCGGCGAGCCCGTCTCGCTGAGCGGCTGCGAGATCGTCCGGACCGTGCCTGCCGACTACCCCGGCAAGGGCGAGCCCGGCGAGCCCACGAACGGCTCGTAGCCGACCGCCTCTTAGTCCTCCCTGACCGAAAAGCCCGCCCCTAAGGCGGGCTTTTCACTGGTCCTCCGAACCTCCGGGTAAGACGCCAAAAGAACGCCTTTGTTGGGCGGAAAAGCCGCGAATTTACAGAGTGGAAAAAACATTGACGTGCGGGCATTTTTACGAGTAATCTCGGCCCACGCTCCGGGGGTCGGGGCGTCCCCGGAATCACGATAGGAGTGAATATGTACAGCAAGCGTTTCTCGCGGCTCGCCCTGGTGGCGCTCGCCGCGATGACCGCGGTTCTTTGGTCGTCGCGGCCGCTTCGGCGCGCCCGGCGAGGACCTCGGCCACCACGCTGACGATCTGGACCGACAAGGACCGCCAGGCGGCGGTCAACCAGGTCGCGAATGCGTGGGCCCAGTCGAAGGGCATCACGATCAACATCGTCCAGAAGCAGTTCGGCGACATCCGGACGACCCTCAGCACCGTCGTCCGCAGCGGACGCTCCCGACGTCGTCGTCGGCGCGCACGACTGGACGGGCGAGCTCGCGGCGAGCGGCCTGCTGCTGCCGCTGAACCCGCCGGCGGCGGTCAAGAAGAACATCCCGGGCTACGCGCTCGACGCGTTCTCGTACGGCACCGCGGTCAAGCGCCTCTACGGCGCCCCGGTCGCGATCGAGAACATCGGCCTGTTCGTCAACACGAAGCTGGCGAAGGTGCCGACGACGTGCGCCCAGCTCGAGCAGTACGCGCTCGCCGTACAAGAAGAAGACGAAGGCGCCGGTCGGCATCGCCGTCCAGCAGGGCGCAAACGGTGACGCGTACCACATGTACCCGTTCTTCTCCGGCCTCTGCGGCTACATCTTCGGGAAGAACAGCGCCGGCAACCTCGACCCGTCGAACATCGGCCTCGAACAACAAGAAGTTCCTCGCCAACGCGTCGCTGATCGACAAGTGGAACAAGGAGGGCCTGCTCAGCTCGAAGGTCGACGACTCGGCGGCCAAGAACCTGTGGGCCACCAAGAAGGTCGCCTACTGGGTCACCGGCCCGTGGAACGTCGACCTGGCGCGGCAGACCGCGACCGGGCTCGAGCCTGAAGATCGTCCAGATCCCGGCCATCAAGTGCGCAGTCGTGCCGTTCCTGGGCGTCCAGGGCTTCATGGTCACGAAGTACGCGACGACGCACGGCGTCGAGACGCGCCGCGAAGGACCTGGTCGGCAACTACATGCTCGGCACGGCGCGCGCAGATCGGCGCTCGCCGCCGCCAACGGCCGCTACCCGGCGAACACGCTGGCCGGCAAGCAGGTCACGGACAAGTACCTGTGCCAGCTCGGCATCGCCTCCAAGGGCGGCGTCCCGATGCCGAACATCCCGCAGATGGCCTCCGTCTGGTCGGAGCTCGGCGGGGCGTGGGTCAAGGCGACGAAGGGCAGCGGCTCGACGAAGGCCGCGAAGGCCTTCACGGTGGCCGCCCGCAACATCGCCAACAAGATCGGCTAGTTCCATGAGAGGGTGGTGGGTGCTCCCGCGCGGAGCGTCCACCACCGCTCATTCGAGGGGATTCCGTGAGCTCGACGGCAGTCGCACAACCCCAGGGATCGTCTCGCCGCGACGACGCCTGGTCGGCCCCCGCGCGGCTCGTGGCCGCGCTGTCGGGGACGCCGGCGCTCGTCATCAAGATCGTCCTGCTCGCGGTCGTCAACGCGGTCGCGCGTCTACGGGGCGATGTCGCTCGCGACAACAACCGCTGGCCGGCGTTCGTCTTCGCGCTGCTGGCGACGCTGCTCATCGACGTCGTCTACCTGTCGCGGATCCAGGCGCTCGTCCCGCTCAAGTTCCTGCTCCCGGGGACGCTCTTCCTGATCGCGTTCCAGATCGTCCCGATCATCTACAACGTCAACGTCGCCTTCACGAACTACTCGACGGGTCACCTCTTCTCGAAGGGCGAGGCGATCACTGCGATCAAGGCGCAGACCCTCGAGCAGCCCGGAGAACGGCAAGACGTACACGATGGCGCCGGCCCAGAAGGGCGGCCAGCTCGTGCTGATCCTCAAGGACGACGCGACCGGCCAGTACTACGCCGGCTCGAAGGACGGGCTCACGCCGCTGCCGAACCAGCGACGTCACCGAGAGCATCGGGATGATCAGCGCCGTCAAGGGCTACGACATCGTCAAGGGCCCGAAGCTGCTGTCACTCGACCGCCAGCTGTCCGCGCTCAAGATGCCGTCCGGCGGCGACAAGGCGATCCAGGCCGAGGGCCTGTCGACCGCCGTCGAGCTGCAGCCGACGCTGCGCTACGACGCGGCGAAGGACGAGTTCGTCCGCATCAGCGACGGCACGGTCTTCACCGACAACGGGCGCGGCTCGTTCACGGCCGCGAACGGCCAGGAGCTCGAGCCGGGCTGGAAGACGTACGTCGGCACGCGCAACTTCAGCCGGGTCATCCACGACCCGCTCATCCGCAAGCCGTTCCTGCGCGTGCTGCTCTGGACGTTCGTCTTCGCCTTCACGTGCGTGGTCGGCTCGTTCTTCCTCGGCCTGTTCCTGGCGATCACGCTCGACAAGAAGATGCGCTTCCAGAAGGTCTACCGGACCGCGCTGATCATCCCCTACGCGATCCCCGGGCTTCCTGTCGCTGCTCGTCTGGAAGGGGCTCCTGAACGACGACTTCGGGATCATCAACAAGACCTTCCATACGAGCATCCCGTTGCTGTTCGACCCGTGGTGGGCGCGCTTCTCGGTGATCCTCGTCAGCATCTGGCTGACGTTCCCGTACTTCTTCCTCGTCTCGATGGGCGCGCTCCAGTCGATCCCGGCGGAGCTGACGGAGGCGGCGAAGGTCGACGGCGCGCGCGGCTGGCAGGTGTTCCGCAAGGTGACGCTGCCGCTGCTCCTGATCGCCGTCGCGCCGCTGATGATCGCGTCGTTCGCGTTCAACTTCAACAACTTCAACAACATCTACCTGCTCACCCAGGGCGGCCCCGCCTCGAACGACCAGTCGATCGCCGGGTCGACGGACATCCTCATCTCGTACACGTACAAGCTCGCGTTCGAGGCCGGCAAGGGGAACGACTACGCGCTCGCGTCGGCGGTCTCGATCGTCATCTTCTTCCTCGTGGCCGCGATCGCCGGCATCGGCTTCTGGCGGGCCGGGACCCTGGAGAACATCAAGTGACGACTGTCGAGCAGAGCGAGTACGCGGCCGGCACCGCCGTCGCCGAGCAGACGCGCCGACCGCGGCTGCTCGAGCCTCGGCGACACGTGGTGGCGCCACGTGGTCGGGATCCTGGCGATGGTCTTCGCGCTCTTCCCGGTGTGGTTCGTGCTCTCGTCGGCGTTCAACGCGAACCAGTCGATCGACGGCTCGCAGCTGATCCCGCACGCACGTGACGCTGCAGAACTTCCGCGACCTGTTCAACACGAACCTGAAGAACGTGAACGTGCCGACCGCGCACTACGTGCGCTGGTACGTGAACTCGCTGATCATCCCCGGCGTCGCGGCGATCTTCAGCGTCGCGCTCGGCGCGTTCGCCGCGTACGCGTTCAGCCGCTTCCGCTTCAAGGGCCGCCGCTTCGGGATGCTCGGGCTGCTCCTGATCCAGATGTTCCCGCAGCTCCTGCTCGTCGTCGCGATCTACCTGATCCTGCTCCAGATCGGCAACGTGTTCCCGGCGTTCGGCCTGAACACGCGCACGGGGCTGATCCTCGTCTACCTCGGCGGCGCGATGGGCGTGAACACCTGGCTGATGAAGGGCTTCTTCGACACGATCCCGAGGGAGCTGGACGAGTCGGCGAAGGTCGACGGCGCGACGCCGACGCAGATCTTCTGGGGCGTGATCCTGCCGCTGTCGGTCCCGATCCTCGCGGTCGTCGCGCTGATCAGCTTCATCTTCACGCTGAACGAGTTCGCGATCGCGAGCACGGTGCTCCAGACGACGGACAAGCAGACGCTCGCCGTCGGGTTGCGCGTCTACATCGACAAGCAGTACGGCAACAACTGGGGGCCGTTCGCGGCCGGCGCGCTGCTCGCCGCGATCCCCGTGACGGCGCTGTTCCTGGGCCTGCAGAAGTTCATCGTCGGCGGGCTCACGCAGGGATCGGTCAAGGGATGAGCACCACCCAGGAGCGCGGCGCCGTCGGTGCGTCGCTGCTCGCGGAGCCGCACCACGACGGCTCGGACGCCTACGTGCTCGAGCGGCCCGACGAGGTCGGCGGCGACCGCGACCGTCCGCCTGCGCGTGCCGAGGCCGACGCGTGTCGACAAGGTCGTGCTGCGCTCGGTCGTCGACGGCGAGATCCGGCCGGTCGGTGGCGGAGCTCGACGAGGAGACGGCGACGGACACGTGGTGGCGCGCGGACTTCGAGGTCGGCAACCCGGTCGTGCCGTACCGCTGGCTGCTCTCCGGCGGCGACGTCGGCTACGCGTGGGTGAACGGTCTCGGCGTCGTCCGAGCACGACGTCCCCGACGCGGACGACTTCCGCATGCCGACCGGAGCGCCCGGGCCGGACTGGCACGCTGCGCTCGGTCGTCTACGAGATCTTCCCCGACCGCTTCGCACTCGACGGGCGCGGCCGCTGCGCCGCCGCCGTGGGGCAAGCCGATGCGTGGGGCGAGCGGCCGACCGGGCGCGGCGTCAAGAACCAGTTCGACTTCTACGGCGGCGACCTGGGCGGGATCGAGGCGCACCTCGACCACGTCGAGCGGCTCGGCGTCGGCGCGCTCTACATGACGCCGATCTTCCCGGCCGGCACCTCGCACCGCTACGACGCCGACGAGCTTCGACCGCATCGACCCGCTGCTCGGCGGCGACGAGGCGTTCCGCGCGCTCGCCCGCGCAGCGCAGGCGCGCGGCCTGCAGCTGATCGGCGACCTGACGCTCAACCACTCCGGCTCGGGCCACGAGTGGTTCGAGCGCGCCCGCGAGGACACTGCGGCCGCCGAACGCTCCTTCTACTTCTGGGACGACTCGCTGCCGCTCGGCTACGCCAGCTGGTACGGCCTGCCGCACCTGCCGAAGCTCAACTGGGCCTCGGCCGAGCTCTCCGATCGGCTGCTCGGCGTCGTCGCGCCACTGGCTCGAGGAGGGCCTGGACGGCTGGCGGATCGACGTGGCGAACATGACCGGCCGGTACCGCGGTGTCGACCTGACGCACGACCTGGCGCGCGCGGTGCGCGAGGCGGCGACCGCCGCGAAGCCGGACGCGGTGCTGATCGCCGAGCACGCGCACGACTTTCGCGCCGACCTGCGCGGCGACGGCTGGCACGGGACGATGAACTACGCGGGCTTCATGCGGCCGGTCTGGTCGTGGCTCCGAGGCGACGTCGTCACCGACGACATGCGCGAGCACTTCTGGGGCTACCCGGTCGGTCTCATGCGCTTCGGCGGCGAGCAGACGGTCGGGTCGATGAAGGCCTTCCGTGCGGGCGTGCCGTGGGACGGGGTCGTCCACTCGTGGACGCTGCTCGACTCGCACGACACGGCGCGCTTCAGCACCGTCTCGGGCTCGCGCGAGCGGCAGCATCGTGGGGATCGGGCTGCAGATGACGACGCCGGGCGTCCCGATGCTGTTCGCCGGCGACGAGCTCGGGCTCGAGGGCGAGTGGGGCGAGGACGCGCGGCGCACGATGCCGTGGGACGCGCCCGACCGGTGGGACGCGGCGCTGCTCGAGGAGTACCGGCGGCTGATCGCTCTGCGGCGCTCCAGCGAGGCGCTCGCGCGCGGCGGCATCCGCTACGCACACATGGGCGACGACGCGATCGCGTACCTGCGCGAGACGCCGGCCGAGCGGCTGCTCTGCCTCGCGACGCGCGTCCCCGGCCCCGAGATTCGCCTGCCGCTCGACTTGCTCGGCGCGCAGGCGCTCGACACGCTCTACGGCGCGGACGCGGCGGTGCGGGACGGATCGGCCGTCCTGCCCGGCGACGGGCCCGCATTCTCGATCTGGCGACTGGCGTAGAAGGAGGAGTGGACCGTGGCTGACGTGCGCTTCAAGGACGTCGACAAGATCTACGACAACGGCGTGCAGGCGGTCTTCAACCTGTCGCTGCGCGCGAACGACGGCGAGTTCCTCGTGCTCGTGGGGCCGTCGGGCTGCGGCAAGACGACCGCGCTGCGGATGGTCGCCGGGCTGGAGGAGATCTCGAACGGCGAGGTGCTGATCGGCGAGCGCGTCGTCAACAAGCTCGGCCCGCGCGAGCGCGACATCGCGATGGTGTTCCAGAACTACGCGCTGTACCCGCACCTGAACGTCTTCGACAACATCGCGTTCGGCCTGCGGCTGCGGAAGATGCCGAAGGAGGAGATCAACGAGCGCGTCGAGTGGGCGGGGAAGATGCTCGACCTCACGCCGTACCTGCAGCGGCGCCCGAAGGAGCTCTCCGGCGGCCAGCGGCAGCGCGTCGCGATGGGCCGCGCGATCGTGCGGCGGCCGCAGGTGTTCCTCATGGACGAGCCGCTCTCGAACCTCGACGCGAAGCTGCGCGTCCAGATGCGCGCGGACATCTCGAAGCTGCAGCGCAACCTGGGCGTCACGACGATCTACGTGACGCACGACCAGGTCGAGGCGATGACGATGGGCGACCGCGTCGCCGTGATGAGCCTCGGCCGCCTGCAGCAGATCGACAAGCCGCAGAAGCTCTACGACGAGCCCGCCAACCTGTTCGTCGCCGGCTTCATCGGCACGCCGCCGATGAACCTGCTCGAGGGGACGCTGCACGCGCAGAACGGGACGGTCACGGTCTCCGTCGCGGGCCAGACGCTGCCGCTCACCGACCAGGCGCTCTCCCGCTACCCGGCTGCACGGGGCCAGGAGGGGCGGTCGGTCATCCTGGGCGTGCGGAGCGACGACGTGCACGTCACCGGGGCGCGGCCCGACCTGCCGACGATCCCGGCGCACCTCGAGCTGCTCGAGGCGCTCGGCGCCGAGACGATGGCGTACTACCGCGTCGAGGCGCGGGCCGTGACCGCGGGCGCGGGCGGCATCGAGGAGGCGGTCGAGCACGAGGCCGTCGAGAGCGAGGAGGGCGTGACGGCGACGCGGCCCAACCTCGTCGCCTCGGTGCCGGCGCGTGAGGCGCTGAACCTGAGCGTCGACCAGGACATGCCGGTCGGCGTCGACACGTCGATGGTGCACCTGTTCGACGCGGAGTCCGGCGAGCCGCTGCGCTGAGGCACATGACTAGGGGTCTGGTCATCCTCGCCGCGCTGGCGGCGCTGTCGCGGGTGCGTCCGCGTTCGCCGCCAAGCCGCAGGCACCCAAGCCGCCGGCCGGCGCGGCGCTGCAGGCGCTCGCGAAGCCGCCGGTCTACGCGCCGATCGCGTCGCAGCGCATCTACTTCGTGATGACCGACCGCTACGCGAACGGGACGACCGACAACGACACGGGCGGCATCGCCGGCGGCAAGTCGGTCAACGGCTTCGACCCGGCGGACTCCGGCTACTACCACGGCGGCGACTTCCGCGGGCTGACCGGCGACTGCACGGGGCCACGCGGGCTGGCCCGGATCAAGAACCTCGGCTTCACGTCGATCTGGGTCACGCCGCCGTTCGGGCAGCGCTGGGTGCAGGGCTCGAGCGCCGCGTACCACGGCTACTGGATCCGCGACTTCGAGCACGTCGACGCGCACCTCGGGACCGACGCGGACTTCGCCGCGTTCGTCGACTGTGCGCATCGGATCGGGCTGAAGGTGATCCTCGACGTGGTCGTCAACCACACCGCGGACTACGTGCTGCTGCCGTCGTCGTCGACCTACTCGAACGCTCCGTTCCGCGACTGCCGCGGCCGCAAGTTCGACCCGGCCGCGTACGTGCGCAAGACGTTCCCGTGCCAGAGCGCGGCCCAGATGCCCAAGATCCCGACCCTCTTCGGCCCCGACCAGACGGCCAAGTCGCCGAAGTGGCTGAACGACGTCACGAACTACCACGACCGCGGCGACATCTCCTTCGGCTCGTGCACTGAGCAGTGCCTCGAGCAGGGCGACTTCTTCGGCCTCGACGACCTCTTCACGGAGAAGCCGGTCGTCTGGCAGGGACTGGCAGACGTCTACGCCGGCTGGGTGCGCAAGTACAAGATCGACGGGTTCCGCATCGACACGGCGCGCCACGTCAACGCCGCCTTCTTCGGGCTGTGGCTGCCGCGGATCCAGGCCGCGGCGAAGGCGGCCGGCGTCACCGACTTCCAGGCGTTCGGCGAGGTCGCCGGCGTCGACTCCGTCGACCTGTCCACGTTCGTCCGCAAGCGCGGGCTCCCGAACGTGCTCGACTTCCCGATGCAGGACGCGCTCACCAGCTTCGCGAGCGGACAGTCGGGCCCGCGCGGCATCCGGTCGCGCCTCGAGGACGACGACTACTTCGAGAAGAACGGGATCGCGCCCACGCCGCCGACGTTCCTCGGCAACCACGACATGGGCCGCGCGGCGCAGCAGATCCGTTCGAAAGCGGGTGCGGGGATCTCGGCGGACGAGTGGCTGAAGCGCGACCTGCTCGCGCACGACCTGCTGTACCTGCTGCGCGGCGCGCCGGTCGTGTACTACGGCGACGAGGTCGGCATGGCCGGCTCGGGCGGCGACAAGGCGGCCCGGGAGGACATGTTCCCGACGCAGGTCCCCGAGTGGAAGACGGAGGATCGTGTCGGGTCGCCGCCGATCGGCAACGGGTCGTCGTTCTCGTTCGACGAGTCGGCCCATCCGCCGGTGCACCACCCGGTGGCGCAACGGTTGATGGTGCTCGCCAAGCTGCGGGACGACGTGCCGGCCCTCTCGACGGGCGCCTCGATCGTCCGCTATGCGCAAGGGTCTGTGCTTGCGGTGAGCCGGATCGACGCGGCGGACAGGCGCGAGTACCTCGCAGTGTTCAACTCGGGCACGAGCGCCGCGACGGTCTCGGTGCCCTCCTCGACGCCCTCGGCAGCATGGACGGCGCTGCTCGGCACGGAGATCGGGAAGTCGAACGCGGCTGGCTCCGTATCGGTGACCATTCCGGCGCTCTCCTCGCTGCTGCTGAAGGCGGGCACGCAGCTGGCCGGAAGGGCCGCCGCGCCGAAGGTCAAGATCGCGCGAGACCAGCTAACCGACCTCTGGCAGCTGAGCGCGACCTCGGCCGCACCGGTGAGCATGTCGTTCGCAGTGCACCGGGCGACAGGCGCCTGGACGCGCGTCGGCGTCGACGACTCGCCGCCCTACCGCGCCTTCGTCAACGGCCTCTCCTTCAAGCGCAAGGAGAAGGTCTACGTGGTGGCGATCGCGCGCGGGCTTGACGGCTCGGTTGCCGTCTCGCCGGTGGCGTCGTTCGTCCCGCGCCCGAAATAACGATTCGTGCGCGCGGCGCGCCGTCCTACCAGGGGACTGGAACTCGTCTCAAAACGCCCTCAGCAGGATGAGGATGATGCCGAGTTGGAGGAAGCCGAGGTAGGTGGCGGCTTTGCGGTCGCGGCGGGTGGCGATGCGGCGGAAGCCTTTGAGCCAGCCGATGGTGCGCTCGATCGGCCAGCGATGACGGGCGTCGGGGTCAGGGGTCTTGATCCGCTTCTGCTTGCCGCGCCAGACGACCCGGGTCGGGCTGCCGGGCGGGATCGGTTGGCCGCGTTTGCGCGGCTGGCTGATACGCGACTCGATGCCGCGCTCGGTCAGCGCCTGTTCGTGTGCGCGTGAGGCGTAGCCGCGGTCGGCCCAGACCTCGGCCGGGTGCATGCCGCGCGCGCGGACGGTGTCGATCAGGGAGAGGAAGTAGCGCTGTTCGTTCTCGTTGCCTGCGCTCAGCTCGACCGCCAAGGGCAGGCCGGCGCTATCGACGATCAGGTGGATGCGGCTGCCGTCCGAGCCGCGGAGCGTGCGGCCGACCTTCTCGCCCCCTTTTTCGCATCGACCAACGACGCATCGACGATCGTGCGCGACCAGTCCAGCGTGTGCGCCTTCGCCAACTCGTCATGCAACACCTCGATCACCTGTTCAAACAGGCCGCGCTCGACCCACTCCTGCATGCGCCGGTGCAACGTCTGCCCGCTGGGCAGCCCCAACTCCTTGTAGGGAAGCTGCGCCCAGGGGATGTCGTAGATGAGCACGAACAGAATTCCCTCCAGGCACTGACGCGGCGAGTAGCGCGCCCTGCCCGCATAGCGAAACCGTCGCGGCGGATCCACCAAGATCCCCGCCACCCGCTCCCAAGCCGCGTCAGGAAGCCGCCAGCGCACCGGCCACGAGCCTCGCAAACACGGCGGACGTAAACGACCAGATGAACGTTTCATGACCCCGCGTTCGATCAGCAACGCCGGGTCCCTTCTTAATGGAACAAGTTCCTGTCCCTGTTAGGACGCGGCTCGAGCATCGTCTCCGGGGCGAGGGTTCTTTACAGGGACTGTCCCTGTTAAGGCGGGCGCCTCGCCGCGGCCGCGTCACTTCTCCCAGACGGAGACGTGGCGGTTGCTCTCGGCCGTGAACGGCTCGCGCTTCCAGCTGCCCCAGCGCTCGCGGAGCCGCATGCCGGCGATGCGCGCCATCAGGTCGTACTCGGCCGGCCAGCCGTAGCGGAACGGCATCGAGACGCGCTCCCAGTCGCCGTCGACGAGCGTGAAGTGGTGCGAGACGAGGCCCTGGTTGACGACGTCATACTCGTCGATGCCCACGTGGGCATCGCTCACGTCGAACGGGCGGAAGCGGTCGCCCGGCCGCAGCCCGAAGACGCCGTAGACGCCCACCTCGACGACGAAGCAGCCGCCCGGCCGGAGGTGAGCCGCCGCGTTCTCGAACGCCGCCACCTGCCAGTCCTGCGTGGTCAGGTTCCCGATCGTGTTGAAGACGACGTAGACGAGCGAGAACTCACCGTCGACGCGCGTGGTCGCGTAGTCGCCGATCGCGACGGGGATGTCGGCGCCGCCCGGCTTCTTGCGCAGCTCCGCCACCATCGCCTCGGACAGGTCGATGCCGTGCACGGGAACGCCGCGCGCGGCCAGCGGCAGCCCGATCCGCCCGGTGCCGATCGCGAACTCCAATGCCGCGCCGTCGCCCGCGAGCTCGGCCAGGAAGTCGACGGTCGGTTCGACGACCTCCGGCGCGAACATCTCCGCGTCGTCGTCGTAGCGCGCGGCGATGCGCTCGCCGAAGTGGTCAGTAAGCGAGCCTGGAGCGGCGCCGGTGCCGGTCGAGCGCGAGCTTGATGAGCCGGTCAAGCAGCTCAGGGTACGAGATCCCGCTCGCCTCGAAGAGCTTCGCGTAGACACTCGTCGACGTGAAGCCCGGGATCGTGTTCAGCTCGTTGATGAGCACCTCGCCGTCGCCCGTGACGAAGCAGTCGACGCGCGCCATCCCCTCGCAGTCCGTGGCGACGAACGCGCGGACGGAGAGCTCCTGGACGCGGTCGATCACGTCGTCGTCGAGCCGCGGCGGGATCACGAGCTCCATGCCGCCGTCGTCGTACTTGGCCGAGAAGTCGTACCAGTCGGCGTGGGCGACGATCTCGCCCGGGATCGACGCGGTCGGCTGCTCGTTGCCGAGCACGCCGCACTCGACCTCGACGCCGTCCACGAACTCCTCGATCAGCACCTTCTCGTCGTGGCGGAACGCGAGCTCGACCGCCGCCGCGAGCTCCTCCTCGTTCGCCGCCTTGCTGATCCCGACCGACGAGCCGAGCCGCGCCGGCTTGACGAACACCGGGAAGCCGTACGGGTTCTGCCAGTGCTCGCCCGGGCGTAGCGTGACGTTGCGCGTCACCGGGATGCCGCGGTCGCGGAGCACCGCCTTCATCAGGTCCTTGTCCATGCAGAGCGCCGAGGCCGTCACCCCTGCGCCGACGTACGGCACCCCGGCCAGCTCGAGCAGCCCCTGCACCGTGCCGTCCTCGCCGAACGGCCCGTGCAGCACGGGGAAGACGACGTCGACCTCGCCGAGCATGGCCGGGGTCGTCTCGCGCACGGGCACCGGGAGCGTCTCGGCCGCCGCGCCCGGACTTTGTGGCTCAGAGCCACTAGCGTTGTCAGGCTCCGGCAGGCCATCTGCGCCGGGCTGAACGGGACTTTGTGGCTCAGAGCCACTAGCTCGGTCGAGGGCGGCGCGCCCGTTGGTGAGCTCGCCGCCGCGGCCCGGCTCGAGTGCCCAGCGGCCGTCGCGGCCGATCTCGATCGGCACCACCTCGTAGCGCGCCGGATCGAGCGACTCGATCACCGAGCGGGCCGAGGCGAGCGCGATGTCGTGCTCGCTCGAGCGGCCGCCCGTGAGGATCGCGACGCGGATGCGCTCGGTCACGGCGTCGGCGCCGTTGTGGTGCTCGACGTCGTCGTCGTGGTCGTGCTCGTCGTCTCCAGGAAGCGGCCGATGAAGATCGTCACCGTCGAGCCGGGCTTCACCTTCGAGAGCGCGGCCGGGCGCTGCTCGACCACGTTGCCGTCCTCGGCGATGTCGGTGGTTGTGCGGTCGCGCGTCTGCACGACGAATCCGTCGCCCTGCAGCTGGTCGATGGCGCTCTGCTCGTCGAGGCCGGTCACGTCGGGGATCTCGACCGCCGTCGGGCCCTTCGAGACGTAGATCGTCACCTTGGCACCCTTGGTGGCGACCGAGAGTCCTTGCGGGTTCTGCTGCACGACGACGCCCTTTTGCTCGTTCGAGTCGATGGGGGAGACCGCGACGGCGAACCCTCCGCTCTGCAACGTCTGTTGCGCGTCCGCGGAGGTTTGGCCGACCACGTTCGGGACGCCGACCTGCTCCGGCCCCTGCGACACGTTGATCCGCACGGTCGAGCCCGCCGCCACGGTCTTGCCCGGCGCGGGATCCTGCGCGACCACCGTCCCCTGCGGTTTCGACGAGGGCACCTCGAAGCTCGTCGATCTCAGGTTCTTGTTCGCGAGCTGCTCGATCGCGTCGGTGAAGCTCTTCCCGCGCACATCGGGCACGCTCACGGTCGGCGCTCCGGTCGAGACCTGAAGCGCGACGAGCTTGCCCTTCGGCACCTTGTCGCCGGGCTTCGGGTCCTGCGAGATGACGATCCCCTCCGGGACGCTCGGGTGCGGGATGCGCTTGATCGAGCTGTCCCCTCCGGTTCCTGACGTGACGGTCAGCCCGGCCTCGCGCAGCTTGCGCACGGCGAGGATCTCCTTGATCCCGACCACGTTCGGCACGGCGACTGCCTTGTTCGAATTCAGCTGGTCCTGGATCTTCCCCCACGCGAGCCAGACGGCTCCGCCGGCGGCGAGCACCAGCAGGCCGACGATGATCCACGGCCACCACGAGCGCCGCGGCGGCTCCTCGTAGTAGTAGCCGCGCGTCGGGGGCCGGTAGGCGGTCGGCGGCGGCGCCACGGGCGGCTGCTTCGTGATCATCGTCGGCGCGCTCGAGATCGCCGTCGCGTCGAGGGCCGCCCCCGCGAGCACCGCCGTCGCAGCGTCAACCGTCTCCTGGCTCACCGGGTAGCCCTCTGCGACCCGCGCCAGCTCGGCGTCCATCTCCTCGGCGCTCTGGAACCGCTCCGCCGGGTCCTTCGCGAGCGCGCGCAGGACGATCTGGTCGAGCGGGGCGGGGATCTCCGCCCGGATCGTCGAGGGCGCCTTTGGCACGGTCGACAGGTGCTTCATCGCGATCTCGACGGCCGTGTCGCCAGAGAAGGGCACCTCGCCCGTCAGTAGCTCGTAGAGCACGACGCCGACCGAGTAGAGGTCGGAGCGCCGGTCGACCGCGCCGCCGCGCGCCTGCTCGGGCGAGAGGTACTGCGCCGTGCCGATGATCGAGCCCGCCTCCGTCATCTGGCTCGCGCCCGCGCGCGCGATGCCGAAGTCCGTCACCTTCACGCGGCCCTCGGCGTCGCACATCACGTTGTGCGGCTTGATGTCGCGGTGCACGACGCCCTTGCGATGCGCGAACTTGAGCGCGTCGAGGAGGTCGCGCGTGAACCCGATCGCCTCGCCGATCGCGAGCGGGCCGCGCTGCGTGACGATCTCCTTGAGCGTGGAGCCCTCGAGGTACTCCATCGCGATGTAGTAGGTGCCCTCGGCCTCGCCGCGGTCGTAGATCGAGACGATGTTCGGGTGCGACAGGCCGGCCGCGTTCGTGGCCTCGCGGCGGAAGCGCTCGACGAACTGGTCGTCAGCGGCGTGGCGCTCGTTGAGGATCTTGATCGCGACGCGGCGCCCGAGCTGCTCGTCCTCGGCCAGGTAGACGTCGGCCATGCCCGCCGCGGCCGAGCCGGCGCAGCACGCGATAGCGCCCGTCGAAGAGCGTGTTGATGATCGTGTCCGAGGTGGCCATGGACTAGGGAGTCGTGTTCGACGCCTTCGGCAAGAGTGCCTGCAAGACGGCCTTGGCGATGGGGGCCGCATAGGTGTTGCCCGCGCCGGGCTGGTTCTCCACGACGACGGCCACGGCGTACTTCGGATCGTCGGCGGGCGCGAACGAGATGAACCACGTCGTGTTGCGCCCGGAGGTGCCCGTCTCGGCGGTGCCGGTCTTGCCGGCGACCTTGATCCCGGGGATCTGGGCGTTCGTGCCGGTGCCCGCGGTGACGACCGCCTGCATCATCGCGTTGATCTGCTGCGCCGTCCGCTCGGACATGGCGCGGTTGAGCTCGTCCGGCTTCGGCCGGAACACGGTCTTGCCGCCCGGCGACACGACCCTGTCGATCAGCTGCGGCTTCATCACGACGCCGTTGTTACCCACGGCCGCCGCCACCATCGCCATCTGCAGCGGCGTGACCTGCAGCCGCTCCTGGCCGAACGCGAGCCGGCCCGGGTCGGCCTGGAAGTCCGTCTTCGGGAAGAACAGCTTGCCGCTGCGGTAGAGCCCGCTCGCCCTGCGATCGCCGTCCGGCGTGTCGAGCGGCGGCTTCGAGTAGAAGCCGAACTCCTTCGCCTTGTCGAGGAGCTTCCGGGCGCCGAGCTCCTTGCCGACGTTGCAGAAGACCGAGTTGATCGAGTGCTGCAGCCCCTCGAAGAAGGTCACGCGGCCGAAGGGCACGCCCGTCTCGGCGTTGTTCACGTGCTGGCCGTACTCCTCGCAGTAGCCCGGGTCGTCGAACGTCGTGTTCGGCGTCACCTTCCCGGAGTCGAGCGCTGCCGCCGCCGTGACGATCTTGAACGTCGAGCCCGGCGCATAGAGCCCGGCCGTGGCCCGGTTCAGCAGTGGGCCGCCACAGCCGCCATGGCGGTTGGCGATCTTGCTGTAGTTCCGCTCGATCAGGTTCGCGTCGTAGGTCGGTGTCGAGGCCATCGCGAGCACGCGGCCCGTCTTGACCTCGAGCACGACCACGGCGCCGCAGCGGCTGCCGAGCTGCTGGTACGCGACGCGCTGCGCGGCCGGGCGCAGGGTCAGGTAGACGTCGTTGCCGGTGATCGTCTTGCCGCTGCAGCTTGTCCAGCGTGGTGTCGAGCACCGTCGAGAAGTTCGTGTTGCCGCTGGTGAGGTAGTCGTTCAGCGACTGCTCGAGGCCGGCGCGCGAGCGCACCTGCGTCGAGTAGCCGACCACCTGCGAGAAGAGCCCGTGCGTCGGGTACTTGCGGAAGTAGAAGGTCTGGCCCTTCACGCGCTCGCTTCACGTTGGTCGCCACGAGCGTGTGGCCCGCGTAGATCTTCCCGCGCTTCACGGAGAGCTCGGCGACGCGCTGGATCGCGTTGTCCTGCCGGTCGGCCAGCCCGGTCGCGGCCCACGCCTGCCAGTACGTCGTCGCGACGATCAGCGAGGCGAGCAGCGCGACGGCGACCACGGCCAGAACGCGGATCTGGTGGTTCATGCGTAGCCCTTCGCGTTCGCCCGGTTCGAGACGAGCAGCAGCCCGGCGAGCATCAGGAAGTTCGCCAGCAGGCTCGAGCCGCCGTACGACACGAACGGAAACGTGATCCCGGTCAGCGGCAGGATCCGCAGGACGCCGCCGACGATGATGAACGTCTGCAGCGCGAAGCCGAACGTGAGTCCTGCGGCGAGCAGCTTCGAGAAACCGTCATCGGCGAGCAGCGCGACCCGCATGCCGCGCAGCACGAACAGCATGTAGAGCAGGATCAGCGCCGACGCGCCGATCAGCCCGAGCTCCTGCGCGAGCGCCGAGTAGATGAAGTCGGTCTTCACCTCGGGGATCAGCTGGCCGCCGCCCGAGTTCGAGAACGTTCCCTTGCCGAAACCGGTGCCGCCGAAGCCGCCGTTTCCGATCGAGTAGAGCGCCTGCGCGCTCTGGTAGCCCGTGTCCTGCACGTCCTTCCACGGGTCGAGCCAGACGGAGACGCGCTCCTGGACGCGCGGCACGTAGTGGTAGACGAAGGCGGAGCCGCCGACGAACAGGACGAGTCCGGCGGCCACGACGAGCGCGCGGCCGGTCGCCATGTAGACCATCGCGAGGAAGATCCCGAAGAAGAGGAGCGCGCTGCCGAGGTCCTTCGTCTCGACGAGGATGAGCATCGCGGCGCCCCAGATCGCGAGCAGCGGCCCGTAGTCCTTGATGCGGCCCTGCGCCAGCACCTCGCGCTTCTCGCGCAGGTAGCCGGCGAGGAAGACGATCAGGAAGATCTTCGCCAGCTCGCCCGGCTGGAACTGGAACGAGCCGACCCGCACCCACAGACGGGCGCCGTTCACGGTCGCGCCGATGCCGGGCAGCGCCGGGAGGATCAACAGGAAGATCGACGCGAGCCCGAAGAGGTACTTGTAGGACTCGAGCCGCCGGTAGTCGCGCCGCAGCGCGATCAGCACGAACGCGAAGAGCCCGACGCCGACGACGACCCAGAGGCCCTGCCGGAACGCGTCGTTCGTGTTCAGGCGGTAGATCTCGGTGAGGCTGATCGCGCTCAGCAGGCCGGCCACCGGCAGCAGGTACGGGTCGGCGTACGGCACGGTGTAGCGCGCGACCATGTGGGCGATCAGGTAGAGCGCGAAGAAGAACGCGGCGTAGGTGAGCGACGCGGAGGAGACCTGCTCCTGGCGCGCGATGTAGACGCTCGCGAAGGCGGCGCTCATCAGCAGGCCGACGACGATCAGGTTCACGAGCTCGCGGTTGCGTGCGCTCACCGCAGCACCAGCCATACGAGCAGGGCGATCGCGGCGATCGCGAGGATCAGGACCGCCGGCGCGAAGAGGCCGCGCGACGGCGGATCGGGGGCGGGCGCCGGCTCGGGCTCCGGCTCGGGCGCGACGACCACGGTCGTTCCCTCGATGCCGGAGAGCGTGTCCTCCTCGGGCAGCGCGTTTTCCTGCGTGGGCACGTCCATCGCCTCGGTGACGCCCGTGTCCTCGCCGCCGAGCGAGAAGCAGACGACGGTGATGTTGTCGTCGCCGCCGACGCGGTTCGCGGCGCCCACGAGCGCTTTCGCGGCAGCCCGCAGGTCGCCGGGATGCTCCTCGAAGACGCCGCGGATGATCCCGTCGTCGACCATGTCCGTGAGCCCGTCGGAGCAGAGCAGGTAGACGTCGCCCGGCTCGCCCGGGACGGTGAACGCGTCGACGTCGACGTCCGGGTCGGTGCCGACGGCGCGCGTGATGACCGAGCGCTGCGGGTGCGCATCGGCCTCCTCGGGCGTGAGCCGGCCGCTGCGCACCAGCTCCGCGACCAGCGAATGGTCGTCGGTCAGCTGCTCGAGCTCGCCGCCGCGCAGCCGGTAGGCGCGCGAGTCGCCGACGTGGCCGATCGTCACGCCGCCGTCGTCGACGATCGCGACGGTCATCGTCGTGCCCATCCCGGAGGCCGACTCGTCCTCGTTCGCGCGCCGGTAGACGCGCCGGTTCGCCTCCTGGATCAGCTCGACGACGCGCTCCTCGGCCGCGGACGCGTCGCCGCCGTCCTCCTCGAGCGCTGCTGCCGCGAGCCGCGACGCGATCTCGCCCGCGTTGGCGCCGCCCATGCCGTCCGCGATCGCGAAGAGCGGCGGCCGCTCGACGTACGTGTCCTCGTTGTGGCGGCGCTTGCGGCCCGCGTGCGTCGCCGATGCGTGCTCGGCGATCCTCACAGCTCGAACCTCAGCTCCGTCTCGCCGATGCGGACGACGTCGCTGGGGACGAGCCGCCGCGGCTCGATCACCTGCTCGCCGTTCACGAACGTGCCGTTGGTCGAGCCGACGTCCTCGACCCAGACGCCGTCCCGCTGCGGCGTGAGGCGCGCGTGCGCCGCCGACGCGAACTCGTCGCGCTCGATGGCGACGTCGTTCTGGCCGCCGCGGCCGATCGAGATCGGCGCCGAGTCGATGCCGATCGTGTGGCCGGCGCTGAGCGCCGGGCTCTTCAGCACCGTGAGCCGGCCCGATGCGCGGCGCTCCTTCCGATCGCGCGCGCCCTCGGGCGTGAGCACGAAGCTCTCCTGCGGCAGCCGCAGGTCCTTGCTGGCCGTCCGCACGATCCGCCAGATGAACAGGTAGAGGACGACGAGGAACGCGATCTTGAGGCCCAGGAGGGCCTCGTCCACGTTCACCGTGCTCGTCGCGCCGATCACTGCTGCTCGGAAGTGTTACGGGAGCACATGTCGCTTGAGCATGGGAGAACCCCTGGTTCTCCCATGAGCCCTCTCCTTGCGATCGTCTGCGTAGCTCGCATGCTGGCGGAGCCGGCGGCTGTCGGCGGTGGCTCCAACGTTGCTCCGCGGAAGTGCGCCTCCCGCCGGGCGGAGCCCGGCTTCGGCGGCGATTGGCAGCGGCTCTCGACGGCGCGATGGGGGAACATGCTGCTCCCCCTTTCCCCCCTCGCGAACTTCGAAGTCACCCGCCGGGGCCGAACACGAGATCGGTCGAGCCGATCGTGATCGTGTCGCCCTCGTTCAGCCGCACGCGCTTCGTGCGGCGGCCGTTTACCGCGACGCCGTTCGTCGAGTCGAGGTCGACGAGCCAGTAGGCGCCGTCCTCATGGCGCACCTCCGCGTGGCGCCGCGAGGCGTTGGGGTCCTCCAGGCGGATGTCCGAGTCCTTCGAGCGCCCGATCACGATCCGCTCCTTGTCGAGCGCGTGCGGTGAGCCGTTCATGCTCAAAATCGGCGTC
The DNA here is from genome assembly GCA_963734565.1 of uncultured Thermoleophilia bacterium. GTDB lineage: Bacteria > Actinomycetota > Thermoleophilia > Gaiellales > Gaiellaceae > JACVRM01. The sequence continues at coordinate 121,840 of CAVTHM010000002.1, forward strand.
GCGTCGGGTGCCTCCGGCGCCGCGGCGGGCGGCGGCTCGGGGGCTGGTTCCGGCCGGTAGATCATCGTGGCGCCTGGCTCCGGTGCGGCCTCGGGCGCGCCGTTCTCGGACGGCTCGATCATCCGCGTCGCGATGCCGAAGACGCCGTCGCCGAGGTCGGCGTCGGTCTCGAAGCGGACACGCGGCCGCGTCGTCAGCGCGTAGTTCTCGCGGCGCGCGTGCTCGGCGATGTACTCCTGCAACTCGCTCCGCAGCGAGTCCTCGTACGAGGAGAACTGCTCGCGGTCGGCAGGCGAGAGGTAGATCGCGTACTCGTTCGGCACGTAGACACGTGAGACAGAGACGACGCGGTGGTCGTCCATCTCCTTCGCGAGCTTGCGGGCCAGCTCGACGGGCTGGACGTGCGTCCGGAATGCGCGGCCGAAGACGCCCTCGAACAGCGCCTCGATCTTGCCCTCGATGCTGCGGAGAACGCTCACCGGGCGGAATAGTGCCCGCTACGCGGGACTGACGGCTCTACTCGATCGGGGCGCGGCTCGGGGCGGGAACGAGCCCGTCGCCGAGCCCGTCGCCCGTGAAGCGCTCGCGCAGCATCGCCAGGAGCTGGCCCGGCGGGATCTGCGCCTCGCGCAGGTAGACGGCGCCGGCGAGGGCGGCGGTGCCGAGGCAGGCGGCCAGCAGGGCGGGTGCCGGCGCCAGGCCGGCAGCCGGGAGGAGCGAGAGCGCGATCAGCGCGGCGCCGTAGCCGGCAAGCGCCCAGTAGCCACGGCGCAGGGCGTAGGGGAGCGCGACGGCGGCCGCCGCGAGGATCGCCGCCTCGGCGAGGATCGCCGGCCGCGCGGTGAGCGCGTGCGCGACGACGGTCGCCGCCTGACGGGGGCTCTCGGTCTCGTCGAGCCGCAGCGTCGTGGGCGCCTGCACAGTCGCAAAGGGCAGGTTCCCGTCGCCGAGGCCCGCTACCGCGACGACGGTGAGGACACCGACGGCGGCGGCGGCCGCGCGGCGCAGTGGGTTGCGCACCCGCAGCAGCGCGATCGGCAGCAGGGCGACGGCTGCGAGCGGCGCGAGCAACGGCGTTACGGCGACGAGCAGCCCGCCCCGTGGCTCGCCCCACATGAGCACGAGCAGGATGAGCGCGAGCGCCGAGTACGCGAGCGCGAGCCCCATCGACACGTTGCCGAGCGGGAGCACCGGCACGGCGAGCACGAACGCCAGCCCTGCCCGCTCGCGCAGGAGCGTGAGCGCGGCGGCGACCGCGGCCACGATCCACGCCGAGCCCGTGGGGAAGAACGGCAGCGTGGAGGCCGTCCAGCCGGCGGCGAGGGCGGCCAGCGAGACGGCGGCGATGCGGCCGGCCGGGATCTGCGGGGCCGTGCGGCGGGTGCGACTGCGCTTGGGTGGGCGGCGACGGCGCTCGCGGCTCCGCCAGGCGCTGCGGAGCGCCGCTGCCATCCGGGTTGCACTCGGTCGCTTGCGCGCATCGCGGCACATGGCGCGGTCGACGAGCTCGATCAGCGGGGCGGGGAGGTCCGGCCGGGCCGTGCCGAGCGACGGCGGTGTCTCCTGGATCCGCTTCGCGGTCTCGAGCATGGACGACGTCCAGTACGGGTGGAAACCGGCGAGCGCCTCCCAGAGCAGGACGCCGACGGCCCACACGTCGGCCTCCGGGCCTGCCTGCTGTCCCTTGAGGCGCTCGGGCGAGATGTACGCGAGCGTGCCGGGCACGTCGCCGGCGGCCGTGAGCGTGTCGGCCTCGTCGAAGAGCGCCAGGCCGAAGTCGAGGAGGCGCACGGAGACGCTCTGCTCGTCGTCGGCCAGCAGCACGTTCGACGGCTTGATGTCGCGGTGGACGATCCCGAGCTCGTGTGCGTGGGCGAGCCCCTCGAGAATCTGCGCACCGGCCTCCACCGTTCGACCGTCGTTCAACCGGCCGGCACGCAGGGCATGGCGGAACGTCTCGCCGGGGACGTACTCGTACGCGATGTACGAGTGCTCGGCGTCCGTTCCGAAATCTCTGGCTTTCAGGCAGCGCTCGTGGTCGAGGCGCGACGCGGCCTCGTGCTCGCGCTCGGCGCGCGCCGCCGCCTTTCCTTCACGCGCGACGATCTTGAGCGTGACCTCGTCGCCCTCGAGCTCGTCCCGCGCGAGCCAGACGGAGCCCGAGCCGCCGCTGCCGAGCGGCTGGACGGGGCGGTAGCGACCGAGGACCAATTCATCCTGCGGGATAGCGACGGCGGCGGACGGCACAGGACGGTTCCTTGGCCGCGGGCCCGCAAAGTCCTTTTCGATCCGCGCCGGTCGTTACAGTCATGCCCGCGAGACGCATGAGCGAGCGCGACAACGAGATCGACTTCGACTTCTTCGAGGAGCCGGAGCCCGAGCCGGAAGAGCAGCGGCCCCGTTCCCCGCTGCGGCGGGCGCCGCGCGGTCCGAGCGACGAGCCACCGCAGAACTACACGCCGCTGCTGCGGCTGGTCGGCGCCGTCGTCGGCGCGATCGCGCTCGTCGTCCTGCTCGTGTTCGTCGTCGACAGCTGCCGCGGCGACAGCAAGGAGACCGTCTACGGCGACTACATGAACCAGGTGAGGGCGGTCGCCGTCGACTCGCAGGCGGTCGGCACGCAGTTCACCGACCTGCTCAACCAGCCCGGCATCAAGCTCACCGAGATCGAAACCCGCCTGTCGGGGCTCGCCAGCCGGCAGGCGCAGGACGTGTCGAAAGCGCAGAACATCAACCCGCCCGGGGCGCTGCGGACGGAGCACCAGGAGATGATCACCGCGCTCCAGCTCCGCAAGAGCGGCCTCGACGGCATGTCGGAGGCCTTCCGGCAGACGGCGAAGCTGGACAACGCGCGCGAGGCGGCGACGCTCCTCGCCGACCAGGCGAACCGGTTCGTCGCGAGCGACGTCGTCTGGGACGACCTCTTCAAGGATCCGTCGAAGCGCGAGCTGGCGGATCGCGGCGTGACCGGCGTGGCCGTGCCCGACTCGAACTTCCTCGAGGACCACAACCTCGCGTCGATTGCGCAGCTGCGCCCGGTGTGGAGGCGCATCAAGGGCGCGACGAACGGCATCCCGTCGAGCGCGCGGCGCGGGAACGGGATCGAGTCGACGACCGCGCTGGCGCAGGACGGCGGGACCAAGGCGCTCTCGACCGACCAGCTCACGGTCGTGAAGGCCTCGACGAAGCTGGCGTTCAAGGTTGCCGTGAAGAACTCCGGCGACGTCCAGGAGGTCCAGGTGAAGGTGACGCTGACGATCAAGAAGTCGGGCTCGCCGATCGTGAAGAGCAGCACGATCGCGGCGATCAACCCTGGCCAGACGATTCCGGTCACGTTCCCGGTGCCCGACAGCAACCTGCCGATCGGGCCGCAGACGATCGTGACTGTGGCGGTCGAGCCGGTGAAGAACGAGGCGAACGTCGACAACAACTCGTTCGACTACCCGGTCGCCTTCTCGTTCTAGAGGGCTCCGGCGGAACGCCGCTCGTTCGGCGTGGTGCGATGTTCGTTCCGAGGCAAGGACGCAGGGAGCCTCGATAGCGGAGCTATCGGGGCGACCGAGGACGCGGCATCGGGGCGAGCAGCGTGCCGCGACGGACACAGGCTGCGTTTCGTCGGCGCCCTCTCATTAGGCTGAAGCCGTGGACACCGCGACTGTGGCCCTGGTGGTGGCCGGCGTGGCGGCGGGCATCGCCGTGGCGGCGCTGGTCGTGGTCGTGCTGCTGCTTGTTCGGCTGCGGCGCCTGAAGGCGGGCCAGCAGGTGCTGCTCGGCGGTGAGACGGGCGACCTCGTGGACTTCGCCGTCTCACTGCAGGGGCGGATCGACGACCTGCACCGCGCCGTCGACGAGGTGGCGGCCGGGCTCGGGCGCGTCGACCGGCGCGTGGACGGTGCCGTCGCGAAGACGTCGATCGTCCGCTACGACGCATTTTCGGGCATCGGCGGACAGCAGTCCGCGTCGGTGGCGCTCCTCGACTCGGGCCGGACGGGCGTCGTCGTCAGCGCGATCCAGGGCCGCGACTACGCGCGCATCTACGTGAAGGAGCTGGACCGCGGACGCGCCCCGGTCGCGCTCTCGCCCGAAGAGGCGGAAGCGGTCGAGCGCGCGATGTCGCAGTAGTCGATGCCCACTCCCCGCGCCATCGCCGACGAAGCCGAGCTGCGCCGGATCATCGGCACGCCGACGGCCGTCGTCGCGTCGAAGATCGCCGACCGGCTGAACGATCTCACGCGCCAGTTCGTCGAGCGCTCGCCGTTTGTCTGCGTGGCGACGACGTTGCCCGGCGGCGGCGTCGACGTCTCGCCGCGCGGCGATCCCGCCGGCTTCGTGCGCATCCTCGACGAGCGCACGCTGCTGCTCCCCGACCGCCCGGGCAACCGGCTCGCGGACACCCTGACGAATCTTCTCGGCGACCCGTCGATCGGGCTGCTCTTCCTCATCCCCGGCGTCGGCGACTCATTTCGCGTCAACGGCCGCGGCTACATCACGGACGACGCCGAGCTGCTCTCCGACAGCGAGGTCGAGGGCTCGGTGCCGAAGCTCGGGATCGTGGTCTCGATCGAGGAGGCGTACACGCAGTGCTCGAAGGCGCTGATCCGCTCCGACCTCTGGAACCCCGAGCAGCACATCGACCGCTCCGAGCTACCGAGCTCCGGAGAGATCCTGCGCTCGCTCAATGATCCCTCCTTCGACGTCGAGCGATACGACCGCGAGCGCGCCGAGCGCTACGCCCGCCGCGAAGGCCTCTACTAGCCGGTTCACGGCGCCGGCGGAGTAGGTCGTTCCCCTCCGCGGGGCGTGGTTCAGCAGGGAGGGCCGGTGGTACTTTTCAAGGAGTGCAGCAGGTTCTTGTCCTGAACGCGAGTTACGAGCCGCTGAACGTGACTTCCGTTCGGCGTGCCCACGTGCTCGTCTTCAAGGGCAAGGCCGAGGTGATCGAGGAGCTCGACGACCAGCCTCTCAGATCGGCCACGGACACCTATCCGTGGCCGCACGTGATCCGGCTCCTCACCTACGTGCGCGTCCCGCGCATCATCCAGCGCAAGATCTCTCGCCGCGCGCTCTTCGCGCGCGACAACTGGCGCTGCGTCTACTGCGGCGAGGCGAGCGGCCGGCTCACGCTCGACCACGTCGTGCCCCGCTCGAAGGGCGGCGGCTCGGAGTGGGAGAACGTCGTCACCTCGTGCGCCCCGTGCAACCTGCGCAAGGGTGACCGGCTGCTCGAGGAGGTGTCGATGACACTCCATTCGAAGCCGCGCCCGCCCGCGCCGGTGCTGTTCATCCGCCTCGCGGCGCACACGATCCCGACGCGCTGGCAGCCGTACCTCGACAGCTTCGGGACGAACACCGGCGGCTCGGCCGTCGCCGCCTAAGCAAGAGCCTCGAGCGCCGCGTCCACGTCCGCCTCGGTGTTGTAGAGGTGGAACGACGCGCGCAGCGACCCGGCCCGCACGGCGGCGCGGACGCCGGCCGCTTCGAGCCGCTCCGCCGCGCCCTCGGCCTCGACCCGCACGATCGCCGAGTTCGACGGCTCGAGCCCGAGCCCGGCGCGGAAGCGGTTCGCCAGCCCGACGTTGTGCTCGTGGATCGCGTCCACGCCGACCTCGAGGAGCAGCTCCAGCGCCGGCGCGGCACCGACCCACGAGAACCACGCCGGCGACGTGTCGAACCGGCGCGCCGTGGATGCCACGCGCAGCGGCAGACCGTACGCGCTCCCGTAGAGATCCTCGCCCGCCCACCAGCCGGCATGGAGCGGCTGCATCGTGTCGCGCAGCCGCTCGCCGACCGCCAGGTACGCGGTTCCTCGCGGCGCCAGCAGCCACTTGTAACCGGCGCACGCGACGGCGTCCGCCACGCCGGCCTCCAGCGGGAACCAGCCGCACGCCTGGGTCGCGTCGAGCACGACAAGCGCGTCCACGGCACGGGCCGCCGCCACGACCGCATCGAGGTCGACGACCTCGCCCGTCGCCGACTGCGCCACGCTCACGGCGACCACGTCCGTCGACGGCTCGACCGCGTCCGCCAGCCGCGCGAGCGGCACGGCGCTCAGCTCGTGACCGCGTGCAGCCCAGGGGAAGAGCACCGACGTGAAGTCACCCTCGACGGTCAGTACGCGCGAGCCCGCCGGGACCGCGGCCGCGACGAGCGACACGAGCTCCGAGACGGTCGCGCCGCAGGCGACCGCTGTCGCCGGCACGCCGACCAGCCGCGCCCACGCCTCCCGCGCCCGCTCCGTCCACGGCGCCCAGACCTCCCAGCTCGTCCTGCCGCACCGCCACTCCTCGAGCGCCGCCTGCAGGGCGTCCCACGCCCGCCGCGGCGGCAGCCCGTAGCTCGCCGTGTCGAGGAAGGGCCCGGCCGGCTGCCACTCGCCTTCGAGCGGGCTCATCCGCTCTCGCGGGGCAGGTCGCGCGTCTCCCAGTCGCTCCACGAGCCCGGGTAGAGCCGCCCGTCGCGGCCGGCGAGCGCGAGCCGGTGCAGCGTCACGCAGGCCGTCACGCCCGAGCCGCAGTACGCGACGACGTCGCCGTCGGGCACCTCCGGGAGCGGGCTCGCCCACGGAGTGCTCAGCGCGCCCGGGATCCGGCCGGGCACCTTGTCGATCGGGTTCGGCTCGGCGCGGTAGCGGTGGTGCGGGCGCGCGTCGAGCACGACGAGCTCGTCGAGCCGGGCCGCAAGCTCCTCGACCCCGATCGTGTCGTTCGTCCGCTCGTGCGGCTCGAAGATGGCAGGCTCGACGTCCTCGTCGCCCGCGACCAGCGGCCCGCGCCAGACGTCGATCCCGCCTTCGAGCACCGCGCACGCGTCGTGGCCGAAGTGGCGCAGGAGCCACCAGAGCCGCTCGGCACCGCCCATCGCGCCGTACGCGACGACGAACGCGTCAGGCCCGATGCCGGCGCGGGCCGCAGCAGCCGCGAAGCGGCCTGCGCCTGGCAAGGGGTGGCGCCCCGCGTTCGGCACGGACGTGTCCGAGAGCTCCTCGTCCACGTCCAGGAACGACGCGCCCGGGATGTGGCCCTCGAGGTAGAGGGCGCGTCCCCGAGACGGATCGCCCAGCTCCCAGCGGCAGTCGACGAATTGGTAGTGCACGTCGGGAACCTACTTCGGCCGAATCAGCCGGGGTGGGCAGCAGGGCGCTCAGCCATTCTGAGCCAGTTGAGCTCGACGACGGTGGTGGTTGAGATGGGGCGGCATCGGGAGCGAAGCCTGGGGCATCGCGCGGCGTGCTCCCGAGCTCGCGGCAGGCGTTTATGCTGGCCGCGTGCGCGTGCTGAGGCTCGCCTTTGGCATCGCCGCAGCGGCTCTGCTCGGCGCCGCGTCCGCTGCCGAGGCCGCCGCGCCGCTGGCGACGCCGACGTTCAAGATGCCCTCGGGGAACATCGTCTGCGCCGTGTCCACCGCCACTGGCCCGTTCCTGCCGTCCCTGCGATGCGACATCCTGTCCGGCCTTCGGCCCGAGCCCACGCGGCTCTGCGAGGGCGACTGGACTGGCCTATCGCTCAGGCGGATCGGCAAGGGCCGCGCCGTCTGCGCCGGCGACACGGTGTACGACCGGCGCGCGCCCGCGCTTGCCTATGGCCGGGTCTGGGCGCGAAACGGGTTCCGCTGCGTGTCGCGCACGCAGGGTCTGACGTGCACCAAGGCAGGCGGGAACGGCTTCTTCCTCTCGCGCCACCGCTGGCGCGCCTTCTAGCGAGTCGTGTAACGCGCGACGGCGACGTCGCCGAGCAGCCCGCCGTCCGTTGCCGGACCTACCGCTCAGGAGCAGGCAAGAAGTACGGGTTGCAGTCGACGAACTGGTAGCGCACGCCGAGAACCTACTTCCGGTGACGGATCCGGCGGGCGGCGGCGTATCTGCCACGCCATCGAGAGTCGGAGGAACCAATGAAGAAGATCGCCGCCATCGCAGGTCTCGCCGCCGGCGCGCTCGTGCTCGCCGCGCTGGCCGGTGTCGGGTTACCCGAGAAGGCCCACGGCGACGCGGGCATCACGCGCACGATCACCGTCACCGGCGAGGGCACCGTCAAGGCGAAGCCCGACCGCGCCGGCTTCTCCTTCGGGGTCGACTCGCGCGCCGCCACGGCGCAGGAAGCGAGCGCCGAGAACGCCCGCGCCATGCGCCGCCTGATCGCCGCCCTCAAGGCGGCCGGGATCACGGACGAGCACATCCAGACGCAGCAGGTCAGCGTCTGGCCGCAGACCGACGGCGACGGGAAGGTCACGGGCTACACGGCGAACGGCAGCGTCTCCGCCGAGACGACCATCGCCGACGCGGGCGCCGTGGTCGACGCGGCCACCGGTGCGGGCGCCAACCAGGTCTCAGGCCCGAGCCTGACGCTCAGCGACTCCAACGCGCAGGAAGCACAGGCGCTGAAGAACGCGGTCGCCGATGCGCGCCGCAAGGCCGTCGCGCTCGCAGACGCGTCGAACGCGAGCCTCGGCGAGGTCGTGAAGATCGTCGAAGGCGCAGCGGTCCAGCCCGTCCCGATGTTCGAGCGCGCCGCGGTCGCCAAGGACGCCGGCGCGCCGATCGAGCCCGGCACGGTCGACACGACCGCCTCGGTCACCGTCACCTTCTCGATGGCGTAACCCGGCAGGAGATCGGTGGGGCGGCCCGGACGCCGCCCCACCGATCCACACGGCCCTACAGCGGCTCGAGTGCGGGGGACTCGAGGGCCGTGGCCGCAACGACCGGCGCCGCGGGGCGGGCGTGGGTGTGCGCCGCGCCGAGATGGCCGTGCGACTCGGTCCCGTACCCGCCCGGGACCGGGATGTAGAACTCGGGGTAGCCCCACATGCCGTGCTCGGACACGTCCAGGCCGGCCGTCTCGTGCTCGGGCTCCGCCCGGATCCCGAACGTCACCTTCATGAGCCACAGGACGCCGAACGAAGCGGTGAACGTGAACGCGCCGACCGCCGCGAGCCCGAGGAACTGCACGCCGAGCTGGTGGAAGCCGCCGCCGTAGAAGAGGCCGCCCTGGCCGGTGGCGAGGCTCTTCGCCTGCCCCGGCAGCGCGAGGAAGCCGAGCGACAGCGTCCCCCAGACGCCCGCCATTCCGTGCGCCGAGATCGCGCCGATCGGATCGTCGATGCGCGCGCGCTCGACGAGCAGCACGCCGAGGACGACGATCACGCCTGCGACGAGGCCGATCACCATCGCGGCCCACGGCGCCACGAATGCGCATGCGGCCGTGATCGCCACCAACGCAGCGACGGCGCCGTTCAGCATCATCGAGAGGTCGGGTTTCTTGATCACGATCCACGACGTGATCACCGCACCGAGCACGCCTGCGGCGGCCGCGATGTTCGTGTTCAGCGCGACGTACGCGAAGAAGCCGAGGCCGCCGTAGTCGATGCCGAGGGTCGAGCCCGGGTTGAAGCCGAACCAGCCGAACCACAGGATGATGACGCCGAGCGTCGTGAAGGCCATGTTGTGGCCCGGGATCGCGTTCGGCTTCCCGTCCGCGCCGAACTTCCCGATGCGCGGCCCGAGCAGCAGCGCCCCGGCGAGTGCCGCGAGCGCGCCCTGGTAGTGCACGACCGTCGAGCCGGCGAAGTCCTGCATGCCCTTCGAGAACAGCCAGCCGTCCGGGCTCCAGATCCAGTGCGACACCAGCGAGTAGATGAGCGTGAAGACGACGCCGAAGGCGAAGTAGACCCACAACTTCGTCCGCTCGGCCATCGCCCCCCAGACAATCGCCAGCGACACGGCGCAGAACACGACCTCGAACATGTAGCCCGCGGCGCCCGGGATCTCGCTGAACCACGAGAACGGCGACTGGCCAACGCTGAGCAGCTCGCCGATGGACGGGATGAAGCCGGAGCCGCCGACGATGCCGTTGCCGCCGTCGCCGAAGGCCATGCCGAACCCGACGAAGTAGTAGACGATCGAGGCGATCGCGAGGATCAGAACGTTCTTCGCGGCGATGTGGCCGACGTTCTTCATCCGCGTCAGGCCCGCCTCGAGGAACGCGAAGCCGGCCTGCATGAACATGACCAGCACGGCGGCGATGACGACCCAGATCGTGCTGGCCGCGATGGTGAGATCCGAGTTGGACAGCGCTCCAACTGGTGCGTAGCTCATCCGACTTCCACCTCCTTCAGGCTGCGCCCGGTTCGGTTGTGCGTGACGTTCTCGACGGCGGTCGTCCAGACCAGGCCGTCGCCCGACTCGTTGCCGCTCCGCGCGGCGTCTGTGATCGCCGCGACGACCGCCTCCGCGATCGAGTCGTCGACGATGAACGTGAGGACTGCCTTCGGCAGGAAGCGCGACTCGAAGATCCGCCCGCGGTACTCGTGCGTGATGCCCCGCTCGCGCCCGTGGCCGATCGCTTCGACCACCGTGACGCCGACGTGGCCGGTCGCGTCCTCGACCGCGTCGATCACCGTCTCGACGCGCTCGCGGATGACGACTGTCTCGACCTTGATCACAGGATCACCTCCGACCGGCGCTCGAGCAGGACGACGTCCCGCCAGCGGCCGTTCAGGCGGCCGATCGAGGCGCGGATGCCGACGATGCGGAAGCCGCAGCGGCGGTGGAGCGCGAGGCTCGCCTCGTTCTCCGGGAAGATCCCCGCCTGCAACGTCCAGATCCCGGCCAGCTCGGCGTCCGTCACCAGGCGCTCGAGCAGCGTGGTGCCGACGCCCATGCCTTGCGCGTCGGGCGCCACGTACACGCTGACCTCGGCCACCCCGTCGTAGCACTCGCGGCTCGACACGCGCGACAGCGCCGCCCAGCCGACCACCTCGCCGCGCCGCAGCGCGACCAGCCGGTGGCCTTCGAGGTGTGCTGCGTCCCAGTCCTCCCAGAGGGGCGTCTCCGTCTCGAACGTGGCGTCGCCGCCCGCGATCCCGGCCGCGTAGATGCGCTTGACCGCCGGCCAGTCGTCGTGCCGCAGCGCGCGCACCGCCGTGGCGGCCGTCGGCCCCGCTCCGAACTCCGTCACCGTCCCACTCACCGTCTTCTCCCTCTCTCGGACCACAAAAAAAGCCCCAGGACTCGCACGAGTCCTGAGGCGCCATTGCCTCTGCGCGGGCCGTCGTCGGCCCGCATTCACCGTAGCGTACGACCCGGGGAGGCTGTCAAGTGTTGGAACTTGCCGTTGCCGTGGTTCGGGCGGAGCCCGGCTTGCCCGGGCGGGAGCCACGTCGCGCGAAGTCGCGTGTGACGTCCAGCCGGGAGGGGGGAGCTCGAGGGGGGAACCCGCGTCAGCGGGGGTTCCCCATTCGAATGGAGCCGCGCAAGCCCGCGTCGACCGACGCGGGCTTGCGCGGCGGTCCCCAGGCGCGCTACCCTCGTTGCTCGATGTTGCTCCTGGGCTGAGAACCCGTTTCCGCACGCGGGCCTCCTTGTGAGGCGCCGCGCCCTGTTCTCGATCCGAAAGGAGCAACACGTGATTCACACAGACGAGACGACGACCGAGCGCGTGGCAGACCGGCGTGAAGGCCCGCTCGCGATCGAGGTCGTCGGGCTCCGCAAGGAGTTCATCCGCAAGGAGAAGGCCGGGCGGTTGCGTCCCAAGCGCCGCCGCCGCGTGCCCGCGATCAAGTCCCTGAGCTTCACCGTCGAGCGCGGTGAGTGCGTCGCCATCCTGGGCCAGAACGGCTCGGGCAAGTCGACGATGATCCGCCTGCTCTCGACGCTGCTCCTGCACGACGGCGGAACGGCGCGCATCTTCGGGCACGACGTGTTCAAGGAGTCGAGGACGATCCGGCGACTCGTGAACCGCGTCTCGGTCGAGGCCTCGTTCTTCAAGAAGATGTCGGCCACGGAGAACCTCGCCTACGCGGCGCGCTTCTACGGCATGACCTCCGTCGGAGACGAACGAGAAGATCCCGCACATCCTCGAGCGGGTCGGCTTCCCGCCGAAGCGGGCGGCGAGTCGATGGAGAACCTCTCGCGCGGCATGCAGCAGAAGGTCGCGCTGGCGCGCGCGCTCCTGACGTCGCCGGTGCTGCTCCTGCTCGACGAGCCGACGACCGGGCTCGACCCGCGCTCGAAGCTCGAGGTGCAGGAGTTCATCCGCGAGGTCTGGAGCTCGCACGACGCCACGATCCTGCTCTGCACGCACGACATGGCCGAGGCCGAGTCGCTCGCGAACCGGGTCGGGATCCTGCACAGGGCGACCTGCTCTGCCTCGAGCCGGCCGAGGAGCTCAAGCGGCGCTACGGCGCCGAGACACTCGAGGAGGCGTTCTTCGCGGCGACGGGCGCGTCGCTCGAGGAGGAGGAGCGGGAGGAAGACAAGGACGACGAGAGGGAGGTGTGGGCCTGATGCGTGGAGCTGCGCAGGCGCTGCGTCACGAGTTCATCGGGCTCGGCGGCGTCCTCGAGCGCAACTGGTACCTGGTCAAGCGCTACGCGTGGTGGGAGCTCGCGTTCTTCGCCTGGACGGTGGCGAACACGCTCACGATCGTCTTCATCGCCGACGGCATCGAGGCCACCGGCGGCCAGATCGACGTCAACTACGTCACGACCCAGCTGCTCATCGGGGCGGTGATCTGGTCGTACCTCGGGATCGTCTTCGAGATCATCGTCGAGACGGTCGCCTGGGAGCGCTGGGAGGGGACGATCGAGTACACGTTCATGGCGCCCGCTCTCGCGGCCGGTGCACCTGCTCGGCATGGGCTTCTTCGCCGTGCTCTACGGCGTCGTGCGGGCGTCGATCGTCTTCGTCGTCATCGCGGCCTTCTTCGGGCTGCACATGCCGAACGCGAACTTCGCGGCGGCCCTGGTCGTGCTCGCGATCGCCTCGGTCTCGTTCATCGGCATCGGGATGATGACCGCCGTCCTGCCGCTGATCTCGCCCGAGAAGGGCATGCAGATCGGGTTCGTCGGGCAGGGCATCCTGCTCGTCGTCTCGGGCGTCTACTACCCGGTCTCGGTGCTGCCGGAGTGGATGCAGTGGCTGTCGAAGATCTCGCCGGCGACCTACGCGCTGGCCGGGATCCGGCACGCGATCCTCGACGGCTGGGGCGTGAGCCAGATGTGGCCGTACATCTGGCCGCTGCTGATCATCGGGGCGGTCGCGGTGCCGCTCGGGCTCGAGATCTTCCGGCGCGGCGAGATCCACGCGAAGCGCCACGGGAAGCTGAAGCGGTCGGGGTAATGGCCGTCCGGCGCGCGGACGACGCGGACGGGGCTGCGCGGCGTGGTCGCGGTATGGAACGCGATCACGCCGCGCGAGCCGGTCTCGGTGGAGGCGATCGACGAGCGGTGGGCGCGTCAGCCGGAGCGGCTCTACCTCGTCGCCGAGGACGCGGCGAGCAGGTCGGTCGGCGCCGCGCTGGCCGCGCCGTCGGACTCGCCCGGCCGCATCTTCCTCGACGGTTCGCGTGCTGCCGGAGGCCCGCCGGCAGGGCGTCGGCGTCGGCGCTCTACGAGTCGGCTCGAGGTGCACGCGCTCGCGCTCGCGCCCGGGGCGCTGTCGACCACGTGGCCGAGGACGCGCCGGACGGGCTGCGGTTCGCGCGAGCGCCGCGGCTTCCGCGAGGTCGGCCGCCAGGTCGAGCTCGTGCGCACGCTGCGAGGGGACGAGCAGTCCTCCGGCGCCGCCCGCGGGCATCGAGATCGTCGAGCTCACCGAGGAGATGCGACCGGCGGCGTACGTGGTCACCCAGCAGGCCTGGGCCGACTTCCCGCTCGCCGAGCCGGTGCCGGCGCCGGACTGGGACGACTGGGTGCGCGAGGAGTTCGACGGGCCGATCGCGTTCGCCGCGCTCGAGGACGGGCAGGTCGTCGGCTTCGCGGCGCTGATGTCGCGGCCCGCCGACGGCTGCTCGAGCACGGACTGACCGCGTGCCTGCGGACGCACCGCGGGCGCGGGATCGGCACCGCGCTCGAAGCAGGCGCAGATCGCCTGGGCGGCGGCGAACGGCTACCGCGAGCTGATCACGTTCACCCAGGACGGCAACGACGCGATGCGCCGGGTCAACGAGAAGCTCGGGTACGTCGCAGCAGCCGGCCTGGCTGACGATGCGCCGCGACCTCCCGTGACGCGCGCCGACCCGGTTCGCTTCTACTACTTCAGCGAGCTCTGGTGGGCGTTCGGCTCGACCGTCTCCTTCACCGTCACCGGGGTCTACTTCGTCCGCGAGCTCGATCTCGACCCGCTCCAGCTCGTGCTGGTCGGCACGGTCATGGAGCTCTCGGTCTTCGTCTTCGAGGTGCCGACGGGCGTCGTCGCCGACACCTATTCGCGCCGGCTCTCGGTGATCATCGGCTGGCTGATCCTCGGCGTCGGGCTCGTGCTCGTCGGTCTCGTCGAGTGGTACCCAGCGGTGCTCATCGGATATGTGATCTGGGGGCTCGGCTGGACGTTCACCAGCGGCGCGTACACGGCCTGGATCACCGACGAGATCGGCATCGACCGCGTCGGACGCGTCCTCGCGCGCGGCCAACAGCTCGCCTACGCCGGCTCCATCGTCGGGATCTTCGTCAGCATCGCGCTGGCCCGGTCAGCCTTGGGCTCGCCGTCGCGGTCGGCGGTGCGCTCGTCTCGGTGCTGGCGGTGGTCGGCGCGCTGCTGATGCCCGAGCGAGGCTTTCGCCGCCGCCCGCCCGAGGAACGCGAGAACCCCTGGCGCGAGCTCAAGGCGACCGCAGCCGCGGCGGCCGCTATGTCCGCGCGCAGCGGCTCCTGCTCCTGATCATGGGCATCGCCTTCTTCGCGGGAGCCTCAACCGAGAGCTTCGACCGGCTCAACGAGGCCCAGTTCATCCGCAACGTCGGCCTCCCGTCGATCTTCGGCCTGGACTCGGTCGTGTGGTTCGGCATCTTCGGCCTGGGAACGCTCCTGATCGGGCTCGCGGCGTCGCAGCTGCTCGTCCGCCGGTTCGACCGCGTGGGGCGAGAGGGGCTCGCGCGGCTGCTGTTCGCGATCACGGCCGTCCAGGCCGGCGCCGTGGTCGTCTTCGCGCTCGCGGGCAATCTCGGCGTGGCGCTCGCGGGCTTCTGGCTCTACTACCTCACGCGGTCGCTCGCCTCTCCGGCGTACACCGTGTGGCTGAACGAGAACATCGCCGACTCGAGCGTCCGCGCGACGGTCATGTCGATCACGAGCCAGTCGGACGCGATCGGGCAGGTGGGCGGCGGGCCGTTGCTCGGCGCTGCCGGCAACGTGTTCGGGCTTCGTGCGGCGCTCCTCGCCGGCGGTGCGCTGCTGCTTCCCGCGCTCGGCCTCTACGGGCGTGCTGTGCGGCACGAAGGCGCGGAGCCGGAGCTCGACCGCCTGCCGGCCGACGCGGCCGCCTAATCCACGGGCGAGACGAAGTTCGGCCGCACGTACGCCGGCCGGAAGCCTGCGCGGACGATGTTGCGGTACGAGCTCGACGGCCGCCCGGGCACCCGCTCGCCGGTCTCCGTCACGAGCTGTCGTCGAGGCCGAGCTCGCCGCGCGTGCCGGATGCGGGCCGCGAACAGCGCCGTCTGCCCGCCGCGCCGGCGGAACGCCGGCCGCGTGGCGCCGAAGCCGAACCAGCCGGTCTCGCCGCGGACGACGAGCACGCCCGCCGCGGCCGGCTCGTCGCCGGCGTAGGCGACGAAGCAGCTGTAGCCCTCGGCGCGGCCGGTGTCGGCGCGCAGGCCGTCCTCGACCTCCGTCGGCAGCTCGTACGCCTCGGCGACGACGAGCGCGAAGTCGTCACCGGCCTCGCGCCCGATCAGCTCGACGTGGAGGTCGGTCATCGACGGCGGCGGCGTCGTCGCAGGCCCCGCGAGAACTTCGTCCACGCGTAGCCGGAAGTGAAGCCGCGCTCGGCGAGCAGCCCGGTGAGCTCGACCGGCTGCGCGCCCGGCGCGACGGCGATCGCGTACTCGCACGCCGAGCGGCGTCGAAGAACTCGTCGATCTCGTCGAGCTGCTGCTCGGTCGGCCGGCTCGGCGAGGCCGAGACCCGACACGCGGTTCAGCATCGGCGACGGCACCGACGGGAGCGCCAGCGCCACGGCACCGCCGATCCGCGTCGTGTGCGCACCGTCGGCGATCGCGAAGAAGCGCGGAGTAGGCTTCGGCCTCGACGAGCTCAGCCGGAGATATCCGTCCGGTCACGTCGCGAATGTACGCGGCCGGATCGTCTAGAGTGGGTGAGTTCGTTGGAGGCGACGAGGCCTCGGGCGTATTCTCGCCCGGGGCTTTTTGCATTTCTAGAGGAGGTTTTTGCATGTCGCAGGTCGAGACGAGGAACAGGGCGACCTCGAGCGAGGAAGCCCGCAAGGACGTGCTGAAGCGCGTCGAGAAGGACGGGGTCGAGTTCGTGCTGCTCTGGTTCAACGGATCTCGAGGGTCACCTCAAGAGCTTCGCGATCACCCCGAGCGAGCTCGAGGGCGCGCTCGACGACGGGATGGGCTTCGACGGCTCGTCGATCACCGGCTTCAACGCGATCGAGGAGTCGGACATGGTCGCGATCCCGGACCCGGGAACCTTCCAGCTCATGCCCTGGAAGGAGGGCGAGACGAAGGTCGCCCGCATGATCTGCGACGTCGTCACGCCGGACGGCGAGCCGTACGAGGGCGACCCGCGTTACGTGCTGCGCCGCGCGCTCGACCGGATGAAGGACATGGGCTTCGACACGTTCAACGTCGGCCCGGAGCTCGAGTACTTCCTCTTCCAGGACGACAAGGGCACGGAGACGCTCGACGAGGGCGGCTACTTCGCGCATGACGACGCTCGACGCGGCCAGCGAGCTCCGCCAGGAGACCGTGCGCGCGCTCGAGTCGATGGGCATCCCGATCGAGTACGTCCACCACGAGGTCGGCCCGTCGCAGCACGAGATCGACATGCGCTTCGCGCCGGCGCTCGAGATGGCCGACCACACGCTGACCTACCGCCTGATCGTCAAGGAGATCGCGAAGAAGGCCGGTTTCCACGCGACCTTCATGCCGAAGCCGATCTTCGGCGAGAACGGCTCCGGGATGCACACGCACCAGTCGCTCTTCACCGACGGCCGCAACGCGTTCTTCGACGCGGACGACCAGTGGCACCTGTCCGACGTCGGCAAGGGGTTCATCGCCGGCCAGCTCCGGCACGCGCGCGAGCTCTCGGCCGTGTTCGCGCAGTGGGTCAACTCGTACAAGCGGCTCGTGCCGGGCTACGAGGCACCGGTCTACGTCGCCTGGTCGCGGCGCAACCGGTCGGCGCTCATCCGGATCCCGCTCTACAAGCCGGGGAACGAGCAGGCGACGCGCGCCGAGATTCGCTGTCCCGACCCGGCGTGCAACCCGTACCTGACGTTCGCGGCGCTGCTGCACGCGGGGCTCGAGGGGATCGAGAAGGGCTACGAGCTGCCCGACCCGATGGAGACGAACCTGTACCACCTGACCGCCGAGCAGCGTGGCGAGCGCGGCATCGTCGCGCTGCCGGAGACGCTCGGCGAGGCGATCGGCGAGCTCGCCGGCTCGGAGCTCGTGCGCAAGGCCTTCGGGCCGCACATCTTCGAGCGCTACGTCGAGATCAAGCGCAAGGAGTGGGACGACTACCGCGTGCAGCTCACCGACTGGGAGATGCAGCGCTACCTCGCCGTCCTGTAGCGCCCGTGTATCGCGCGGGGGAGCCACGGCTCCCCCGCCTGTCCTTTCGGGACACGTAGACGCGCGCCTCCGAAAAGCGCAAGAATGGAACTGTTCACCGGCTCCGCTGACCTGGCGGACGGCAGGAGCCGCTGACGGCCGATCGCGAGCTGCTTACGCAGCTCGTGGTCGTTCTACGGTCCGGCGCGAAGACTTAGAGGAAGCGCGGAAGCGCGTCGCGCTCGACCCGGAGGTCGATGCGGCGCTCCTGGCCGTCGATGCCCGAGATCGCATCAGCCGGCACCATGCGGCGCTGCGCGAAGAAGCGGCGGGCACGCACGGAGAGCGCATCGGGCTCGTCGGGGCGCGTGCCGTACATCGGGCACTCGACGCGGCCGAGCAGGCGTCCCGGCGACGTCGGCCACCTGGAACCCGACAGTCGTGCGGAGATCAACCTCGACCGTGCTCACTGAGCCGACCGTACCCGGCTGGTGCAAAGAGAATGCACGCGATCCCGTTAGGGGTTTGTAAGCGCCGTCTGGCTCCGCAGCGGTCGTCACGTCGGCTTCGTCGTCATCGCCCAGATCGCAACCAGGTACGCCGCCAGCAGCAGCAGCGTCACGACCGTGACGACGCGCGCACGGGTCTGGCCGCCGCCGCTTTCGGCACGGCGCAGGCCGATGCCCGCCAGGACCAGGGCGACGATCAGCGCGATCGCGCCGACGTCCGCGATGAAGTAGCCGATCGTGACCCAATTCGGGTCGGGGCTGATGCCGTTCCACGGCGACTTGTGGAGCACCCACTGCGCGCCGATCCGCATGACGATGAACGCCGGCAGGACGAGGAAGAGGAGCGTGCGGTAGGCGAACCGCGTGAGCGCGGCGACGTCGCCCTCGTTCTCCGCCCGCCACGCAAGGACGAGCGACGCGGTGACGACGAACAGCCCGCCGACGAGCAGCATCGCGCCGAGCACGTGGACGAAGAGCGGTGTTTCCCAGTCCGAGGTGCGGGTGAGGGCGACCATCACGCTCCCGGCTTGAAGATCATCATCACGATGAGCAGGAGCAGCGCCGCGCTGGCCGTGGTCTGGAGCATCAGGCCGGTGCGACGGAGCGCGACCGCGTTCTCCGGCTCCCGTGCGGCGCGCTCGAAGTACTTTCCGCCCCGCGCGCCGACCGGCACGGCGATCGCCCAGAAGATGAGCGACGCCAGGATCCAGCCGTCCCACAGCTCGTAGCCGTCCACGTAGATGGCGAGCCACACGCCGAAGATGAGCGCACCGAGCGACCCGATGCCTACGGTGATCGCGCCCAACCGCCCGAGCCACATCCCCGTAGCCGGCGTCAGCGACTGGTGTCCCGGCCGGCTGGTCACGACCAGTGCCCAGAACAGCGTGACGGCCGCGACCATCGTGAACGCGAACAGCACGTGGACGAAAAGCAGGACGTGGTACACGCGGGCGAGAGGCTACCCACCGCGTCGGAGGCCTAACCTTGAGCAATGAACGTTCCTGCGCGCCACCTGAGCCTCCTGACCGAGACGATCGCGGCGGTCAACTCGACGCTCGACCTGCAGGAGGTGCTCGATCTGGTCGCCAACAAGGTCGCGGAGGCGCTCGAGGCGGACGCGTGCTTCGTCTACCTGTACGACGAGCGCACCGATGAGCTGGTGCTGCGCGCGACGCACGGCGCGTCGGTCGAGGAGGCGGGAAGGCGGCCGCGGATGCGGCCCGGCGAGGGGATCACCGGCGCGGCAGCCGCGTCGCGCGAGCCGGTGATGCTCTCCGCGCAGGCCCACCTCGACCCGCGCTTCAAGGCATTCCCGAACCTGCACGAGGAGGAGTACGAGTCGATCCTCGCGGTCCCGATCCTCATGCGCGACAAGCTCGAGGGCGCGCTCAACGTCCGCACGCGCGCGCCGCGCGAGTTCGCCCCGGCCGAGATCGAGCTGCTGCTCGGGATCGCCGGCCAGGTGGCGCAGTCGATCGAGCACGCGCGCCTGTACGACGCCGCGCAGCGGCGCGTCACCGAGCTGGAGGCGCTCGCGCGGATCTCGGAAGCGGTCTCCGAGTCGCTCTACCTGGAGGAGTCGCTCGAGGCGGTGGTCAAGACGACCGTGGACGCGGTCGGTGCGACAGGGGCCGCGCTCGTGCTCGAGGACGGGCGCATCGCCTGGCCGGAAGGGCGAGCCGGGGAGCACGCGGTGCGGCTGCCGCTGCGCTGGAAGGGCCGCCAGATCGGCGAGCTCGTGGCCGACCGGGACACGCCCTTCTCCGACGAGGAGCGCATGCTGCTCGCTTCGATCGCGCAGCAGGCCGCGATGGCGCTCGAGCACGGGCGCGCGGTGCTGCGCGGTGTGCTCGCCCAGGAGATCCACCACCGCGTCAAGAACAACCTGCAGACCGTGGCCTCGCTGCTGCGGCTCCAGGCGCGGGCCGCGGACGGGATCGACCCGGCGAAGGCTCTGGGCGACTCGGCGAACCGCATCCTCGCGATCGCGGCCGTCCACGAGGTGCTGACCGAGCAGCGCGACGAGGAGGTCGATCTCGCCGAACTGCTCGACCGGCTGCGCGCGATGCTGGTGCAGGGGCTCGGCGTCTCGAAGACGGTGGAGACGTCGCTCGAGCCCGTGGAGCTGGCAGGGGCGCGCGCCACGGCGCTGGCGCTGGTCTTCAGCGAGCTGCTACAGAACGCGCTCGAGCACGGCGGCCCGGTCGTGCGGGTCGAGCTGGCACAGTGCAACGGCGACGTCCGGCTCGCGATCGTCGACGACGGCGGCCCGGTCGGCGGCGAGCTCGAGGGAACGGGCCTCTCGATCGTGCGTGCGCTGGTTCGCGATGAGCTGCGCGGGACGCTCATGCTGGACTCGGACGGCGGCCTGCGCGCTCAGGTCGTGTTCCCGCAGTAGCAGGCCGTCACGGGGCGGCCGCGCGCTCCACCCCGTGCCAGGCACAGCGACGGATCGTCCACAGTCGAGCCCGCGTGGGAAGACGTCCCCGGGATCCGCGGTGACGGTCCGTTGCGCTTTCGTTGCAGTGCCTGGCACGGGTAGTGGCGCTGCGGCGGGCGGCGGCTCAGGTTGTGTTGCCGCAGTAACAGCTCCAGGCGAGCCGCGCCATCGCGTTCCACGTGTCCTCGTCGAGCGGGTGGGTCGTGAAGAGCGCCACCGCCTGCCGGTCGCCGGACTCGCTCGACAGCGCGATGGTCGTATGCCCGAGCGTGAAGCCGAGGTGTCCCCACGCCCGCCCGCACGGCGACGGCTCGCCGGCGATCGACGTGATCTCCTCGATCCCGAGGCCGTAGCCCTCGCTCTCGTCCCAGTCTGAGACAACGGTGCGCAGCAGCTCGGCCTGAAGCTCGGACGGAAGGAGCTCGCCGGCGAGCAGCGACCTGAGGAACTGCGCGACGTCTTCCGCGGTCGACACCATCCCGCCGCCGGCGTCGCCGCTGAAGAGGACGCGTGTGACGTCGACGAGGCCGGGCCCAGGGCCGGGCAGCACGGGGTTGTCGGGCGGGAGATAGGCGTGCGCGACGTCGTCGGGCAGCGAATCGGGCAGCTCGGTCGCCGTGAGCCCGAGCGGCTCCAGGATCCGGAGCTCAAGCTCGTCGTGCAGCGTCGAACCGGTTACCTCTTCGACGAGCAGCCCGAGGACGGCGTAGTTGCCTCCGGAGTACGACCAGCCCCCGCCGGCTGGGAACAGGCGGGGCCTGGCGAGGGCGAGCGCGGCCCGCTCGCCGGGCGCCCGCGTCGGACGGTACGCCGGGTCTCGCCGATATGGCTCGAGCAGCTCGTCGATGTCCCACGCGTCGGGCAGCCCGCTCGTGTGGTTGAGCAGCTGGCGGACGGTTGCGCCGTGCTCGCCGGCCGGCGCGTCGAGCTGGAGCCGCCCTTCCGCGACGAGCTGCAGGACGACCGCCGCGACGAACGTCTTCGTCACACTCGCAATCGGAAACCGATGAGCGGTCGTCAGGCGAGCACCCGTTTCGACGTCGGCGAGACCGGCCGCGCCTTCCCAGCGGCCGCCGGGGTCGACGGCCAGCGCGATGGCGCCCGGGACGCCTGCCTCGACGAGCGCCTCCAGCTGTTCGTCGAGCGCTCTCACCGCGCTGTCGATTCTCGCTCTCCCCGTTCGTCGTCGTCGAAAGGAGCCGGATGGAGTTCGACACCTACAGCCTCGTCCTCTTGCGCCGCGGGCCGCGCGCCTTCGAGTACTCGGAGGAGGAGCTCGACCGCCTGCAGGCGGGCCACATCGCCCATCTCGACGCGATGCGCAAGCGCGGCGTCTTGCTGGCCGGCGGGCCCTACCGCGACCAAGAGGACGAGACCTTCCGCGGTATGTCTCTCTACCGCACGAGCCTCGAGGAG
Source organism: uncultured Thermoleophilia bacterium (assembly GCA_963734565.1). Lineage (GTDB taxonomy): Bacteria > Actinomycetota > Thermoleophilia > Gaiellales > Gaiellaceae > JACVRM01. Next base: position 143,712 of record CAVTHM010000002.1, read on the forward strand.
ACGCGACGCCTCGTCACGCTCGACCCGTCGATCCAGGCGGGGCGGATGCGCGCGGAAGTGATGACCTGGCTGACCCCGCGTGGCGAGCTCGCCTTCCCGGCTCGGGACAACGAGCAGAAGGAGGACGCATGAGCCAGGCAACCGCTGCGGTGCCGGCGACGACACCGTTTGCCTACACGGGCGAGGTCACGATCTCGGTCAACGTGAAGGACATCGATCGCGCGATCGACTGGTACCGCGAGGCCTTCGGCTTCGAGCTGATCTACAAGCTCGACGACTGGGGCTGGTGCGAGCTGTCGACGCCGCTTCCGGGCGTGCACGTCGGGCTCGGCCAGACCGCCGACCCGATCGAGGCGGCGACCGCGCCGTACTTCGCTGTCGCCGACATCGAGGCCGCGAAGAAGCACCTCGAGAAGGCGGGCGCGACGTTCGGGGAGGAGATCCACGAGGTCCAGGGCATGGTCAAGCTCGCCGGGTTCAAGGATCCGGACGGCAACCCGTTCGGCCTTGCCCAGAGCCTGAAGTAGCCGAGGGACCGTCACCGGAACGGGGACTGTCCTTGCGCGCTCCAAGTGGCGTGCAGGGTCAGTCCCCGGCCGAAGACGGCCCGGCCGGTGACAGACCCACGGGTCGTAGACTCGGCGGATGGCGCGGGTGCTCATCGCCGAGGACGAGACGATCATCCGGCTCGACCTGGCGCAGATGCTCGAGCGCGCCGGGTTCGACGTCTGCGCGCAGGCGCGCGACGGCGTCGAGGCTGTCGACCTGGCCGCGTCGGAGCATCCCGACCTGGCCGTGCTCGACGTGAAGATGCCGCGGCTCGACGGGATCGAGGCGGCGCGGCGGATCATGGACGAGCGGCCGATCCCGATCGTGATGCTGACCGCCTACGGCCAGGAGGAGCTCGTCTCGCGCGCGGTCGAGGCCGGCGTGTTCGGCTACCTCGTCAAGCCGTTCCGCGAGACCGACCTGCTGCCCGCGATCCACACGGCGCAGGCCCGGCACGCCGAGCTTGCGGCCGTGCGCGAGGAGGCGGAGTCGCTCACCGAGGCGCTCGCCGCGCGCAAGTCGATCGAGCGGGCGAAGGGCCTGCTGATGGCGAAGGAGAACCTCACCGAGGACGAGGCGTTCGCCCGCCTGCGCAAGGCGAGCCAGGTGTCCGGGCGGCCGCTGCGCGTGATCGCGGAGGCCGTCGTGGCGACGCTCTCCGCCGAGTGAGCGAGCACCCGAACGCTGCGCTGACTCGACGCGTCTTCGCGTCGTTCGGCAACGACGCAAAGGCAGTGGCCGCGGCGCTCTCGCGCGACATCGTGTGGCGCGTGCCCGGCAACACGGTGATGAGCGGCGAGTACCGCGGCCGGCGCGAGGTGGTCGAGTTCCTCCGCCGCACCGGCCTCGAGACCGGCGGCACCTACCGGAGCTCGCTTCACACGGTGCTGGCGGACGACGAGTGGGCGGTCGCGATCTACCGCGCGCGCGGCTCGCGGAACGGGATCGACCTCGACGTGAACCAGGCGCTCGTCATCCGGATCGAAGACGGCCTGTGGGCCGAGGTCACGGCGGTGCCGCTCGACTCGGCCTTCGACGCGTTCTGGGCGTGACACGGCGTAAGGTCGTCGTCGCGACAGTCGCAGCGCTGATGGTTCTGGTGACCGGCGCAGGCGTCGTGGCGCTCCGCGACCGCGACGATTCCGCGCAGCCGAGGGTCGCAAGGGTCGACTCGCTCCGGGCCTTCCGCGACTCCGCCGTCTACGACGGAGGAACTGCGGTGGCGGGCCTGCACCGCACCTACGTCTCCCTCGGCCGAGTACCGCTGATCGGCGATGACCCAAACGGACCGTATGCGCGCTGGACGTCCGTCATGCGGCCGCTCAATCGGCGCGCGTCGCTACGTGGCGCCCTGCCGGCGCCCGCGAAGGGAGCTCTTCGAGGCCGCCTGCCCCGCGCTCGCGAGGCGCACGAGCCGGGGCTGGCGTGCTTGGGCCAGCGCGGCTCAGGCCCGGTCGGCCCAGTCCACGTCCTCGAACGGCCAGTCGCTCGCGATCCAGTCGCGGACGGTGCGCTCGAGCACTGGATCGAGGCCGTCCTGCCAGGCGCTGCGCCGGACCCACATCTTCACGCGCGCGTCACAGTCCGCGCAGGGGTTGACGTACACGCAGCCGAGCACTTGCGACTCGTCCGGCGCGACGACCGTGTACGCGAACGAGCGGCGGAGCTCGAACTCCTTCTGGTGCCAGCCCAGGTCGACGAGGTTCGCGCGCACGGTCTCGACGAACGGCGGCCGGCGCTCGCCGCGCGCGTCGACCATGTCGCAGATCGCGTCGAAGTCCTTCACGACGTCGTCGACGGAGAGCATTCGCAGCCGGAAGCGCTCGTGCTCGAGCCCGGCAGGTACCGCGAAGTCGTCGGGGACGAACGTCACGCGGGTGCTTCTTCGAACAGGTCTTCCCAGCGCGCGAGCAGCGCCTGAAGCGCCTCGCGGCTCTGCTTGTGCGCGGCGAGCACCTCGACGTTGGCCCAGTCCTCGGCGAGCTTCGCCTCGAGCTGCTTGACCTCCACCTCGCGCGCGGCGATCTCTGCCTCGAGCCGCTCGAGCTCGGACGGCCTGCGCGCCGCCGGCTTCGGCGCGGGTGCGGGCTTCCGCTTGCGCTCCGGCTTCGGCTCGGGCGGTGCGGCGCGCTCCTCGCGGCGACGCAGCATCTCGGCCCAGCCGCCGTCGTACTCGTGGATCGTCCCGTCCTCGATTGCGAGCGTCCGCTCGGCGACCGCATCGAGCAGCGCGCGGTCGTGCGAGACGAGCAGCACCGTCCCGGGAAACGCCTCGAGCGCGGCTTCGAGCGCCTCGCGGCTCTCCAGGTCGAGATGGTTGGTCGGCTCGTCGAGGATCAGCAGGTTCGCGCCGGAGGCGACGACGAGCGCGAGCGCCAGCCGCCGCCGTTCGCCGCCGGAGAGCACCGCGACCGGCTTCGTCTGCTCGTCCCAGCCGGAGAAGAGGAAGCGCCCGAGCAGGTTCTGTGCGTCGGGCCGTAGGAGCCCGGTCGCGCGCTGGACGCACTGCAGAACCGTTCCGCGCGTGTCGAGCTCCATCTCCTGCTGCGAGAAGTAGGCGGGCTCGACGCCGTGCCCGAAGCGGATCCTGCCCCCTGCGACCTGTGGGTCGAGCAGCGTCTCGAGCAGCGTCGTCTTGCCGGTGCCGTTCGGGCCGACGAGCGCGACGTGCTCGGCGCGCTCGAGCGCGAACGAGACGTGGTCGAGGAGCGCCTTGCTGCCGGCGCTGACGGCGAGGTCGTCCACCTCGACGACCACGCGGCCGGTGCGCTTGGGCTTGAGGAACTCGAAGCCGAGCGTGCGGCGCTTGACGGTGAGGCGGTCGATCTCGGTGGTGTGCGTCGAGCGCTCCAGCTTGAGGCGCTCGATCTGCGTGAGCTTCGCCTGCGCCTGCTTCGCCTTGTCTTTCTTGTAGCGGAAGCGCTCCACGAAGCGGTCGAGGCGCGCGATGTCCACGGCGATCCGGTCGGCCTCCTTCTCGGCATGGATCATGCGTGCGGCCCGCTCGCGGCGCCAGTTGTGCCACGAGCCCTTGAACGTGAGCGCGCGGCCGCGCTCCAGCTCGAGCACGGAGGTTGTGACCGCCTCGAGGAACCAGCGGTCGTGCGCGACGAGGATGACGGCGGCGTCCATGGTCTGCAGCTCGCGCTCGAGCCACTCGAGGCGCTCGACGTCGAGGTGGTTGGTCGGCTCGTCGAGGAGCAGCAGGTCCGGCCCGCCGGTGAGCGAGCGCGCGAGCGAGGCGCGAGTCAGCTCGCCGCCGGAGAACGTGGTGAGCGGCCGGTCGACATCGTCGTCGGAGAAGCCCAATCCGCGGAGCGACGCCATCGCGCGCTCGCGCCACGCGTAGCCGCCCGCGTGCTCGAGCAGCGCCTGTGCCTCGCCGTAACGCGTGAGCGTGGCGGCGTCGTGGTCGCCGCCGGCCATCGCCTGCTCGAGCCGGGCGAGCTCCTCCTCGGCCGCGATCACGTCGCTCGCGCCGGAGAATGCGTATTCGCGGAGCGTCAGCCCGAGCTCGAGCGGCGGCCGCTGGTCGTGCAGCGCGACGCGTGTGCCTTTCTGGAACGCGAGCTCCCCGCCGTGGATCTCGGTCTGCCCTGCGAGCATGCGGAGCAGCGTCGTCTTGCCGGCTCCGTTCGGCCCCGAGAGCGCGAGCCGCTCGCGGCGCTCGACCTTGAAGCTCACGCCGTCGAACAGCAGGTTGCCGGCGATCTCCTTCTTGAGGTTGTTGGCGATGACGACGGCCATGCGACAAGCGTAGGCATTGGCGCCTCGGCCGACGCTTCTTCGTACGCTGCTGGCGTGAGCATCGACCTGGCGGTCTGGCAGGGCTCTCGTCCGCCCTCGGACAAGGAAGCGCTCCAGATGTTCGAAGCGCTGTATGAGCTCTACGTCGAGAGTGACGACGAGACCCCGCCGTCGCCGGCGATCGCCGCGTACGTCGCGGCGCTGCTCGAGCGCTATCCCGACCTGACGGAGGTCGATGACGATTCCGTGGACGACTGCCCCTGGTCGGACGGCCCCCTGATCGGGAACGCGAGCGGCCCCTTCATCTACTTCGGCTTCGTGAGGAACGCCGCGCTGGACGAAGCATGGGCGTTTGCGGTCGACACTGCCCGGTCGATGGGGCTGGTCTCGTTCGATCCGCAGTCCGAGCGGCTGGCGTAACAGCGGTCGAACCACTGTCGTTCGCTCGAGCCCTGGCCACGCGCCGTCTTAACAGGGACAGTCCCTGTTAGGAACGCGCGCGGCCGAGGGTTCCCTTTACAGGGACTGTCCCTGTAAAGAAGCGCTACGCCTGCACTGGCGCCCGGACGAGCGCGCGCGCAGCCTCGGCGATCGCCTCGGCATCGATGCCAGCCGCGGCGAGGAGCTCGGCCGGCTTGCCCGACGTCGGCATCTCGGCGACCGCGAGTTTTGTGAAATGAAGCGATCCCTCGAACTCGGCCAGTGCCGACAGCACCGCCTCGCCAAGCCCGCCCTCGGGCCAGTGGTCCTCGACCGTGACCACGCGGCCGCCGGTCGCCTCCGCTGCGGCACGCAGGCCGTCCTCGTCGATCGGCTTGACCGAGTAGAGGTCGACGACACGGGCCGAGACGCCTTCCTCGGCGAGCGCGTCGGCCGCCTTCAGCGCCTCGTGCAGCGTGATCCCGGCGCCCACGATCGTGACCTCGTCGTCGTCCGACGAGCGCACGACCCGCGAGCTGCCGACCGGGAACTCCTCGTCCGGCCCGTAGATCACCGGCGTGTTCGCACGCGTCGTGCGCAGGAACGAGATGCCCTCGAGGTCGGCCATGGCCGCGACGAGCTTCGCCGCCTGGTTCGCGTCGGACGGGTAGAGCACCGTCGAGCCGTGCACTGCGCGGAACTCGGCGATGTCCTCCAGCGCCATCTGCGACGGACCGTCCTCGCCGATCGAGACACCCGCGTGCGAGCCGCACACCGCGTAATTCGCCCGACTGATGGCGGACATGCGGACGAAGTCGTACGCGCGCGAGAGGAAGGCTGCGAACGTGGACGCGAACGGCTTCCAGCCGCGCACCTGCATCCCGACCGCCGCCGCCACCATCTGCTGCTCGGCGATGAACATCTCGAAGTAGCGCTCCGGCAGCTCCTTCGCGAAGAACTCGGCGTAGGTCGAGTTCGACACCTCGCCGTCGAGCGCCACGACCTTGCCGTTCGCCTTGCCGAGCGCGAGGAGCGCATCGCCGTACGCCTTCCGCGTCGCGACCTCCGAGCCCACCTCGTAGCGCGGCAGCTCAAGCGGCCCCGTCTCGAAGACGTGCGGCTCGCCCGGCTCCGGCTTCGTCACGTCAACGCGCAGGTTGCGGATGCCGCCGAGCTCGGCGACCGCCTCGTCCGGGTTGTCGAGCGCCTTGCCGTGCCAGCCCGGCTTGTCCTCGACCGCCTTGACGCCCTTGCCCTTCAGGGTCCGCGCGACGATCACGCTCGGGCGGTCGAGGATCGACTCGGCCTCCGCGTACGCGCGCTCGATCGCGTCCACGTCGTGGCCGTCGATCTCGATCGCGTGCCAGCCGAACGCCCGGGCTCGGTTCGCGTACGAGTCGAGGTCCCAGCCGTGCATCGTCTCGCCGCGCTGGCCGAGCCGGTTGACGTCGATGATCGCCGTCAGGTTGTCGAGCTTCGCGTACGCCGCGTGCTCGAACGCCTCCCAGACGGAGCCCTCCGCGATCTCGCTGTCGCCGTGCAGCACCCAGACGCGGTAGGGCAGCCGGTCGAGCTTCTTGCCCGCCAGCGCGACCCCGACGCCGAGCGGGAGGCCCTGGCCGAGCGACCCGGTCGCCACGTCGACCCACGGGATAATCGGCGTGGGGTGGCCCTCGAGCCGGCTCCCGAACTTGCGGAAGGTGAGCAGCTCGTCGTCGGTGATCGCCCCCGCCGCCTTGTAGATCGAGTACAGCAGCGGCGACGCGTGGCCCTTCGAGAAGATCAGGTGGTCGTTCGCCGGGTTGTCCGGCGCGCCGAAGTCGTAGCGCAGGTGGTTCGCGAGCAGCACGGCCATCAGGTCGGCCGCCGACATCGACGACGTGGGGTGGCCGGAGCTCGTCACGGCGGCCGCGCGCACCGAGTCGACCCGCAGCTGCTGGCCGAGCTCGCGGAGGAACTCTGCGTCCGCCATCGGGCGAGACTGTACCCCGCTCGACCCGGTGTAACCTCGCTCAGGTGGACGTTGACGTGGCACGGCGCTATGCCCAGGCGCTCGACGACTGCGACTGGGAGACCGCGCGCGGACTGCTGGATCCCGACGTGGAGATCGTGCGCCCGAGCGGCCGCCGCTACGAGGGCGCCGATCGCTGGATTGGGCTGCTCGCCGATTCGGACGGCTTCGACAACATCGATTCGCACACGGCCGAGCGTGCGTACGAGCAGCGAAACGGCGAGGTGGTCGAGGTCAAGGACATCGTCCACCGCTGGCGCGATGACGGCTCGGTGGCGTATCGGAGTCGCGAGCAGACGACGATCGGCTTTCGCGACGGCCGTATTGCGAGCCTGCGCTCGACCGTGGAGCATCACGAGCCGTGAGAGTCGCGCTCGCCTTCGACCACCGCGGCGTGAAGCTCCGCGAGCGCGTGTTCGAGGAGGTCTTGCACCTGGGCCACGAGCCGGTCGACCTGGGCACCGACCGGCCGGAGCCGAAAATCGACTACCCGGACAAGGCGCGCGAGGTGGGCGACGCGATCCGCGAAGGGCGGGCCGAGCGCGCGGTGCTGATCTGCGGCTCGGGAGTCGGCGCCTCAGTGGCCGCCTGCAAGATCGCCGGCATTCGCGCGGCCATCTGCCACGACGCCTACTCGGCCCACCAGGGCGTCGAGCACGACGACATGAACGTGCTCTGCCTGGGGTCGGAGGTCGTGGGCGCCGAGTTGGCCGCCGACCTCGTGCGCGTATTCCTCGGGGCGGAGTTCGACGGCGGCGAGCGCTACGTCCGGCGACTGGAGAAGATCGAGGAAATGGAGAAAGCACATGGCTGAGTCCCGTTTGCACGAGCTGTCGAAGCAGGGGCAGAGCGTCTGGATCGACTCCGTGTCGCGCACCTGGCTGCAGGACGGCACGATGCACCGGCTGATGGAGGAAGACGCTGTCGTCGGCGTCACGTCGAACCCGACGATCTTCCAGAAGGCGCTCGCCGAGAGCGACGCCTACGACGACCAGCTGCGCGAGCTGCTGCAGACCGAAGACGACCCGCGCGAGATCTTCTTCAACCTGGCCGTGCGCGACATCCAGGACGCGTGCGACCTGTTCCGCGGCGTGTGGGACCGCACCGGCGGGCTCGACGGGTACGTCTCGCTCGAGGTCGATCCCGGCCTCGCGCACGACACCGAGGGGACGATCGAGCAGGCCCAGCGCTTCCACGACTGGGTCGACAAGCCGAACCTGTACGTGAAGATCCCGGCGACGAAGGCGGGCCTGCCCGCGATCGAGGAGATGATCGCGCGCGGCAAGAGCATCAACGTCACGCTGATCTTCTCGCTCGAGCGCTACCGCGAGGTCGCAGAGGCGTACATCCGCGGCGTCGAGCGCTTTGTCGCGGGCGGCGGCGACCCGTCGACGGTCATCTCGGTGGCGAGCTTCTTCGTCTCGCGCGTGGACACCGAGGCGGACAAGCGGCTCGACGCGATCGGCGGAGAGGCGCTCGAGCTGCGCGGCAAGCTCGCGGTCGCAAACGCGAAGCTCGCGTACGAGGCATACGGCGAGCTCTTCTCGGGCGAGCGCTGGGAGTCGCTCGCGGCGAAGGGGGCCAGGCCGCAGCGCTGCCTCTGGGCGTCCACGTCGGCGAAGAACCCGGACTACCGCGACGTCCTGTACGTCGAGGAGCTGATCGGGCCGGAGACGGTCAACACCATGCCGCTCGAGACGGTGCGGGCCTTCCAGGACCACGGCAGCGTCGCGCGGACGCTCGACCGGGGCCTCAACGAGGCGCGGCGCGTGTTCGACGAGCTCGCGCGGGTGGGCGTCGACTACGACGACGTCAGCGACACGCTCGAGCGTGAGGGCGTCGAGAAGTTCGCGCAGTCGTTCGACGAGCTGCTCGACGGTGTCCGGGCCAAGCGCGGCGAGCTGGCGGCGGCATGAAACGCACGGCGCGCGTGTGAGACGGATCGCGTCGTGAGCACGATCGCCGGCACGGAGATCGTCGAGCGCATCTGGGCGCGCGACCCGACGCTCTGGACCGGCCACGACGAGGCGCAGTGGCTCGGCTGGCTCGACGAGCCCGGCCGGATGCTCGAGAGTGTCGACCTGCTCCACCAGCTCATCGAGCGGGCCAACTTCGACACGGCCGTGCTGCTCGGCATGGGCGGCTCGAGCCTCGCGCCGGAGGTCATGCGGCGCGCGTTCGGCGTCGACAGCTTCCACGTCCTCGACACGACGCACCCCACCGCGGTGCGGCGCCTCGCGGACTCGATCGATCCCGCCCGCACGCTCTTCGTCGCCTCGTCGAAGTCGGGCGGCACGCTCGAGACCCGCTCGCACCTCGACTTCTTCTGGGAGCGGGCCGGCCACGACGGCGCTCGCTTCGTGGTCGTCACCGACCCGGGCTCGGCCCTCGAGGATCTCGCCCGCGAGCGCGAGTTCCTCGGCGTGCTCGGCGGCGAGCCGTCGATCGGCGGGCGCTACTCGGCGCTCTCGCCGTTCGGGATCCTCCCCGCGGCAGTCATGGGCGTCGACGTGCGCCGCCTGCTCGAGCGGGCCGAGGAGATGCGCGAGGCGTGCCGCTACGGCGAGGGCAACCCGGGCGTCGCGCTCGGTCTCGAGCTCGGCGAGAGCTGGCGGCAGGGGCGCGACAAGGTCGCGTTCTCCTCGTCAGCCGGCGGCTTCGACCTGTGGGTGCAGCAGCTGCTCGCGGAGTCGACCGGCAAGCAGGACAAGGGCCTGGTCCCGGTGGAGGGCGACGGGCCGGACGTGCAGACGCACGAGGTGCGGCTCGAGGCGCCGTACGAGCTCGGCCAGGAGTTCTTCCGTTGGGAGTTTGCGACCGCGGTCGCCGGCTCGATCCTCGGCATCAACCCGTTCGACCAGCCCGATGTGCAGGCGGCGAAGGACAAGACGAACGAGGTGCTCGAGCGCGGCGGCGACGTGGAGCTCGAGCCGCAGGGCTCGCTCGACGAACTGCTCACGAGCGCGGGCGAAGGCGACTACGTCGCGATCTGCGCGTTCGTCGACCCGGCCCGCGAGGGCGAGCTCGAGCCGCTCGTCGAGCGCGTGCGCGCGACCGGCCGGCCGCTCATGCGCGGCCTCGGCCCGCGCTATCTGCACTCGACGGGCCAGCTCCACAAGGGCGGCCCGAACATCGGGCTCTTCGTCCAGGTCGTCGACGACCTCGGCGAGGAGCTCGCCATCCCCGGCAAGCCGTTCGGCTTCGGCCGGCTGATCGCCGCGCAGGCAGAGGGCGACTACGAGGCGCTGCGCGAGCGCGGCCGCCGCATCGTCCGCGTGCGACTCGAGGACGTGGCGTGAGCCAAACCCGCCAAGTAACAGACTGTTACAAGGCTGCGGGAGCGCGCGGCGTGGCGCTTCGATCGCAAGTAACAGACTGTTACAAGGCTCGAGAGGAGGCGTCGTGAAGCTCGGAATGGTCGGCCTGGGGCGGATGGGCGGGAACATGGTGATCCGGCTCGAGGAGAACGGGCACGAGGTGAAGACGTACGCGCGCTCAGGCGGCGGCACCGCGAGCACGCTGCAGGAGCTCGTCCTCCAGCTCCCAACTCAGGTGCCGCGAGTGGTCTGGCTGATGATCCCGGCCGGCGCGCCGACCGAGGGCGCGTTCCAGGAGCTGCTCAATCTCCTTGAGGCCGGCGACATCGTCGTCGACGGCGGCAACTCGAACTTCCACGACTCGCAGCGCAGGCACGAGCAGGCCAAGCAGGCGGGCATCAGCTTCGTCGACGCGGGTGTCTCCGGCGGCATCTGGGGCCGGGAGGTCGGCTACTGCCTGATGGTCGGCGGCGACGACGACGCGGTCGCGGTCGTCGAGCCGGCGTTCGTCACGCTCGCCCCTGAGGACGGGTACGCGCACGTCGGCCCGGCCGGCGCGGGCCACTTCGTGAAGATGGTTCACAACGGCATCGAGTACGGCCTCATGCAGGCGTACTCGGAGGGCTTCGAGGTCATGCAGAAGTCCGAGTTCGAGCTCGACCTGCACGAGATCGCGGGCATCTGGCGCTACGGCTCGGTCGTGCGTTCGTGGCTGCTCGAGCTCGCCTACGCCGCGTTCGAGAAGGACGGCTCCGAGCTCGAGGGCATCCGCGGCTACGTCGACGACTCCGGCGAGGGCCGCTGGACAATCGCCGAGGCGATCGCGGAGGACGTGCCCGTGCCCGTGATCACGGCCGCGCTCTTCGCGCGCTTCGCATCGCGCCAGGACGAGTCGTTTGCCGCCAAGGTCAACGCTGCGCTCCGCAACCAGTTCGGCGGCCACGCGATCCACGCCGAAGAGCCGCGCTGATGTCGCCCTCCGCAGTCGCAACGGCGAACCCTTTGCTCGAGGGGCTGCGCCTCAAGCGCACGCCCGAGCCCTGCATCCTCACGATCTTCGGCGCGTCGGGCGACCTCACGGCGCGCAAGCTCTTCCCGGCGCTCTACGCGCTTGCCTACCGGCGGCTGCTCCCTGACCGCTTCGCCGTCGTCGGCTCGGCCCGGACGGACATGTCCGACGACGGGTTCCGCGCAGCGATGCGCGAGGCGATCGAGGCGCACGCGCGTGACGAGCTCCGCGACGACATCTGGGACTGGCTCGCCGAGCGCACCTACTACGCCCCGACCGAGTTCGCCGACGAGGCCGGCGAGGACCGCGTCTCCGCGAGGCTCCAGGAGATCGACGAGGAGCGGGGCACCGAGGGCAACCGCGTCTACTACCTCGCGGTGCCGCCGATGGCGATGCCGATGCTCGTGCAGGAGATCGGCGAGCGCCGCAGCGCCGGCGGCTGGACGCGGCTGATCATCGAGAAGCCGTTCGGCCACGACCTCGCCTCGGCGAAGGAGCTCAACGCGAAACTCCGCGAAGCATTCGAGGAGCGCGAGATCTTCCGGATCGACCACTACCTCGGCAAGGAGACGGTCCAGAACCTGCTCGCGCTGCGCTTCGCGAACGGCATCTTCGAGCCGGTCTGGAACCGCCAGTTCATCGACCACGTGCAGATCACGGTGGCCGAGGACCTCGGCGTCGAGGGGCGCTCCGCGTTCTACGAGCAGGCCGGCGCGATCCGCGACGTGTTCCAGAACCATCTGCTGCAGCTCGTCGCGCTGACGGCGATGGAGCCGCCGGCGGACTTCGACGCCGAGTCGATCCGCAACGAGAAGGTCAAGGTGCTGCGCGCGCTGCACACGCCCGGCCCCGACGACGTCGTGCGCGGCCAGTACGGGCCGGGGTGGGTGGAGGGCGTCGAGGTGCCCGGCTACCGGCAGGAGGAGGGCGTCTCACCCGACTCGACGACCGAGACGTTCGTCGCCGCCAAGCTCTTCGTCGACAACTGGCGCTGGGCCGACACGCCGTTCTACGTGCGTACCGGCAAGCGGATGCCGCGCCGCGAGACGACGATCGCGATCCAGTTCAAGCGCGCGCCGCACCCGCCGTTCGAGGAGGGCGCAGCGGATGGGCTGCGGCCCAACGTGCTGCTCGTTCACGTGCAGCCGGACGAGGGCGTGTCGCTTGCGATCGGCGCCAAGGTGCCCGGCCAGGGGATGACGATCCGCACGGTGAACATGAACTTCCTCTACGGCGGCGCCTTCCACGCCGACCTGCCCGAGGCGTACGAGCGGCTGATCCTCGACACGATGCTCGGCGACGCGACGCTCTTCATGCGCGCGGACGAGATCGAGGAGCAGTGGTCGCTCGTCGACGCGATCGTGGCGTTCTGGCGGCGCGACAGGCCCTCGTTCCCGAACTACGAGGCGGGCACGTGGGGGCCGAGCGCGGCCGACGAGCTGATGCACGCGGACGGCCGCTCGTGGCGACGGCATTGAGCGCGACCTTCACCGGCGAGTGGACCGGGCGCGACGTCACGGTCGACGAGGTCGCGCACGAGCTGGCGACGCTCCGCGGCTCCGACGACGGCGGCCCGGACCTGCGGACGAGCGTCATGACGCACCTGGCCTGGGTGCCGCCGCCGTGGGAGGACAAGGCCCGCGCAACCTTCGCCGACCTCGGCCAGTTCTACCCCTCGCGGACGATCCTGCTGCTCCCCCGGCCGGACGAGCCGGACGGGCTGCACTCCCGGGTGTCGATGCAGTGCTTCCCGTCCGGCGGGAACCAGGTCTGTACGGAGCTCGTCGAGCTCGAGCTGTGCGGCTCTCGCGCCGAGGTTCCGGCGAGCGTGGTCGTTCCCCTGCTGCTCTCCGACCTGCCGGTCTTCCTCCGCTGGCGCGGGCTGCCCCCGTTCGGCGACCCGACCTTCGAGCGGCTGGCGCAGCTCGTCGACCGCCTCGTCGTCGACTCGCGCGAATGGGGCGGCGGGCTCCACGCCTGTTACGGGTCGCTGGCGCAGCACTTCGGGGACCATCTGGCCGTCTCGGACATCGTGTGGGCTCGGACGTTGCCGTGGCGCGAGGCGCTCGCGGCCGCGTGGCCCGGCATCGCCGAGGCGGACGAGCTCGAGGTGGAGGGCCCGGAGGCAGACGCGCTGCTCCTGGCCGGCTGGCTGCGCTCGCGCCTGCACCGCCCGGTCGCGCTCGAGCAGCGCGACGCGGTGGAGATCGCCGCGGTCTCGGTGGACGGCGACCCGGTCGCGGCGCCGACCGCCCCGCCCCCGCGCCCGGGCGAGCTGCTGAGCCGCGAGCTGGACCGCTTCGGCCGCGACTCCGTGTACGAGGCGGCCGTACGCGCCGCGGCCGGCGAGCACGTGCGCCACGCCGCCTGAGTGCGCGTCGCCGACCTGAACTGGATGCAGCTCGAGGTGTACCTCGCGCGCGACGACCGCATCGTCGTGCCGCTCGGGTCGACCGAGCAGCACGCCTATCTGTCGCTCGCGACCGACAACATCCTCGCCGAGCGCGTCGCGGTGGAGGCGGCCGAGCCGCTCGGCGTGCCGGTGCTGCCGGTGCTCGCCTACGGCGTCACGCAACGGTTCACCGCCTATCCGGGCTCGCTCTCGACCGACCCAGACACCTACGTCGCCCTGCTGCGCGGGCTGCTCGGGTCGCTACGCGGGCAGGGCTTCCGGCGCGTGCTGATCGTCAACGGCCACGGCGGGAACTCGTTCGCGGCCGAGCACGTCTCCGGCGACGGCGTGCGCTGGCACGACTGGTGGTCGAGCGACCGGCAGCGCGAGCTCATCGTCGCGATGGGCGACGGTTCGCACGCGTCCTGGATGGAGAACTTCCCGTGGACGCGGCTCGCCGGCGTCGAGCTGCCCGCCGAGCCGAAGCCGATGGTCGCGGTGTCGCCCGAGTGGACGGCTGCGGCCGCCCGTGCCGCACTCGGTGACGGCTCGTTCGGCGGCGCTTACCAGCGGCCCGACGAGGACATGCAGCGCCTCTGGGACGCGGCGGTCGCAGAGATCCGCGCGCTGCTCGAGCTCAGCGGCTGACCGCGGAGGCTTCCTGTCCGACGCCCAGCCGGGCGAGGTACTCGTGGATGAGCTGCACCGCCATCGCGCCCTCGCCGACCGCCGACGCAACCCGTTTGATCGACCCGTGGCGGACGTCGCCGGCGGCGAACACGCCGGGAATGCTCGTCTCGAGGAGGAACGGCTCGCGCTCGAGCGGCCACGGCGGGCTCACATCGTCACCGGCGAGCTCGCGGCCGGAGAGCACGAAGCCCATCGAGTCGCGGGCGACCGCACCCTCGAGCCAATCCGCCATCGGCGCGGCACCGATGAAGACGAACAGCCCGTGCGCCGCCAGCGTCTCGGTGGCGCCGGTCGACACGTCCCGCACGTCGACCGTTTCGAGCGCGTCCTCGCCGGCCACTCCGGCCACCTCCGCACTGGTGCGCACGGCGATCTCGGAGTTGGCGATGCGGTCGACCAGGTACTGCGACATGCGCCGCTCCAGCGAGTCGGAGCGGGCGAGGATCGTGACGCTCGCCGCGTACCGGGCGAAGTAGAGGGCGGCCTGGCCGGCGGAGTTCGCGCCGCCGACGACGATCACGTCGCGGCCGGCCGCGCCCTGCGCGTCCACGACGCTCCCGCCGTAGAACACGCCCTTGCCGACCAGGCCGTCGATCCCCGGCGCTTCCAGGCGCCTGTACGACACCCCGCACGCGAGGAGCACGGTCCGTGCCCGCAGGTCGCTCCCTTCCGACAGCGCGACGATGCGGTCATCGCCGTCCGCCCGGAGCTCGCTCGCCTCGCGCAGGTAGACGATCTCGGCGCCGAAGCGGCGCGCCTGGAGGAGCGCCCGCTGCGCCAGGTCGGTGCCGGTCAGCCCGCTCGGGAAGCCGAGGTAGTTCTCGATGCGCGTGCTCTGGCCGGCCTGGCCGCCCGGCGCGTGATGCTCGACAAGCGCCGTGCGCAGCCCTTCGGACGCGCCGTACACGGCAGCTGCGAGCCCGGCCGGCCCGCCGCCGACGATCACCAGGTCGTACTCGTCGTGTTGCGGCCGCGTCGGGAGGCCGATCGCCTCTGCAAGCTCCAGCCGCGACGGCTCGCTGAGCCGCGTGCCGTCCCGGAGGATGACGAGGGGGAGCGCGGATCCGAGCGGCGACTCGCGGAGGAGCCGCCCGGCCGTGCGGTCGCGCTGGATGTCGAGGTAGCGGTGGTGGATCTGCGTGCGGCTGAGGAAGTCCCGCAGTTCGTGGACGTGCTCCGACCCCTCCCGGCCCACGATCCGCACGGCGCGCTGCTCCTCCACCATCCAGCGGCGCCAGTCCTCGAGCAGGTCGGCGGCCACGGGGATCAATTGGTGCTCGGCCTCCTGGAGCGGGAGGACGAAGAAGTAGTCCACCTCGCCGGAGCTCATCGCCTCGAGGGCGAACCGCAGGTCGCCATGCTCGACGAGCAGGATCGTGCGGACGTCCGGGAAGAGGCTGCGCGCCCGGCCGACGAGCTCGACGCCGCCGAGGCCCTCGAGCTCGCTCTCCACGACGACGAGCGCGAGTTGCTGGCCCGTCTGCTTCAGCTCGTCCGCGACGGCGAGCGCCTCGTCCGGCGAGTCCCTGCACTCGGCGCGAAAGCCCTGGTCGTGGAAGGCGCGCCGCAGGTCGAGCTGGAGCGCGCGCGCCAGCGCGCCTTCGCGCCTTACAGCGAGGAGGACGTCGCTCGACGACGGTTGCTCCGCCGTGGCCGGGGGATCACCGCCCACGTGCCGATGCTAGCCCGGCTGCCGCAGCGCCTCGATGACGGCGTCGTGCAGCAGCCCGTTCGTCGACAGGAACGACGAGCCGTGCGCGGGCGGGTCGCCGGCGAAGTCCGTGCACCGGCCGCCGGCTTCCTCGACGATCAGCTGCACCGGCACGTAGTCCCACGTGTTCAGCTCGGGCTCGAGCACGACGTCGACGGCGCCTTCGGCGACGAGGCAGTGCTGCCAGAAATCGCCGAGCCCACGGCTCGACCAGGCGTGGTGGCTGAGGGCCATGTACTGCCGCTCGTAGCCGGCGCGCGACATGGCGCGCGGGCTCGTCACCGAGACCGACGCATCCTCGAGGCGGACGATGCCCGAGACCCGGATCGTCTCGCCGTCCGCGAAGGCGCCGTCGCCGCGGCTCGCCCACCAGCGGCGATGGAGCGCCGGTGCGGACACGACCGAGACGAGCGGCTCGCCCTCCCGCTCGAGCGCGATCAGCGTGGCCCACACGGGCACGCCGCGGACGAAGTTCTGCGTCCCGTCGATCGGGTCGACGATCCAGCGCACGTCGGTGCCGTCGTCGCCGCCTTCCTCGCCCAGCACGCCCTCGCCAGGACGCTGCTCGCGCACGAGGGCGCGGATCCGCTCCTCGGCTGCGGTGTCGGCATCCGAGACGACGGTCGTGTCCGGCTTCGTGTCGACGCGCAGGTCGGCGGCGCGGAAGCGCGGAAGGGTGACCGCGTCAGCCGCGTCCGCGAGCTCGAGTGCGAACGCCAAGTCGTCGCCCACGGGGGCGAGCCTAACGTCCCTTGGGTCAGCGGATACGGAAGCTGTGCGCCATCGCCCCGAAGAGCGACGCGTTGCGCGCGTACGAGGCTCGTGCGGCGGTGAAGGTCACGACGTACGCCTTGCCGTGCGCCTGGAACGCGTAGGCGAGGAACGAGAGCCGCTTGCCGAGCATCGTGCCGTTGTACCGGAGCTGCACCGCGCTCCCTGCCGGGAGCCGGACCTGGTGGGTCGAGAGGCTCGTCACGTTGACGCCGGCCTTGCGGAACATCGCGATCAGCTCGCTGCGGTAGCCGACGGGAAGGCCGCTCGCCGACGGCGTCACGACGACGTTCGCGTTCGTGAAGACGCCCGCGTCCGGGCGCGTCGCCGCGCTCATCAGCCGCACCGTGCCGACCCGGGTCGCTGTCCGCCACTCGGCCGGCACGCCCATCGAGAAGTCGTCGACGCGCACGGTGCTGAGCGCAGGGGTCGCGCTCGCCGCGGGCGCGAGCAGGGCGGCGACGGCGGCCAGGGCGGCGAGCCAGGGGCGCATCACTCCTTCTCTTCGGCACGCGCAGCCGTGATCCCGCTCGCCTGAAGGAGTGACTCGAGCGCCGCGCCGGCCGCGAGCACGAGCGCGTCATCTCCAGGTGCGCCGACGAGCTGCAGCGACGCGGGCAGGCCGTTCTCGGCGGGGCCGCACGGCAGCGCGAGCGCGGGCCGGCCGAGCGCGTTGATCGGGAGCGTCAGCCGCAGGGTCGCCTCGCGGATCTCCAGGTCGTCGACCGGGAGCCGCGGCGCCACGAAGCCGAGGGTCGGCGTGAGCACGAGGTCGAGGCCGTTCGTCTCCTCGGCCCATCGCCGGCGGTACTCCTCGCGTGCCCGCTTGGCCCGTTCGGTCTGCTCGTCGGTCGTGCGGAGGGCCCGCTCGATCTTGCGGCGCACGTTGTCGCCGTACTCGGCCGCGTGCTCCGCGAAGAGCTCGCGGTGCACGTCCGCGGCCTCCCGGGCGAACGCGGGGCCGACGTCCGCGGCGAGCGGGAGGTCGAGGCGGCGCGGGCCGGCGAAGAGCGCGGCAGCCTCCTCGAGGCGCGCTCGGACGAGCGGGTCGGCGTGCTCGAGCCACGCGATGCCGACGCGCAGGTCGGTGAGCGCGACCGGCTCGGAGCGGGGGAGCTCTGGGGCCAGCGCCTCCATCGCCGTCGTGCATGCCTCGACCGTGGCGGCGATCGGGCCGGCGTGGTCGAAGGACGGGGCGAGCGGGAAGCATCCGTCCATCGGGACGAGCCCGAAGGTCGGCTTGAAGCCGACGAGGCCGCAGCACGCGGCGGGGATGCGAATCGATCCGCCCGAATCGGTGCCGAGCCCGACCTCCGCGAGCCCGGCCGCGACGGCCGCCGCGGAGCCGCCGCTCGACCCGCCCGCCATTCGCCCCGGCCAGCGGGGGTTCGGCACGGTGCCGTAGTGCGGGTTGACCGACGTGATGCCATAGGCGAACTCGTGCAGGTTGGTCTTGCCGACGTTCGCGTAGCCGGCCGCCTCGAGGCGCTCCACGGCGGTCGCGTTGGTCAGGGGCACGTGGTCGCGGAAGATCGCCGACCCGTAGGTCGTGATCAGGCGGGCCGTGTCGAAGAGGTCCTTGACGGCGACCGGGATGCCGTCGCGCGGCTCGGTAGGCCGCGCGAGGAAGATCCCCGCCGGGAAGCCCGAGAGATGTCTCGTTTCCGACACAGCTGCGTGCGATTCTCGCGGGTAGGCTCGACCGCGGGTCAGCGGGTGGATTCGCCCCCCACCCAGGGTGGGGAAGCGGCGCTTGGGCTGGCCGGAATGGGCATGGCCGCGAGGGCCGTGGCCCGCACGCGGCGCCGGCGCTCAGCCCCTAGTCGAACTGCAGGTAAATCAGCGCCACGAGGAACGTCCCGGCGAAGATCAGCAGCGCGAGCCCGAAGAGCGCCAGGCCGAAGAGGACGTTGCGGCGCGCCTCCTCCGGGCTCGGATCGGTGACCTCGACGGTCGTGCCGGGATGCTGCGGCTGCGGGAGCTGCTCGCTCACAGCACCAGCGGATCGATGGCCATCGCGACGAACAGCAGCGCCAGGTAGAGCAGCGAGTAGTGGAACAGGAGGCCGGCCCGCCGCGGCGACGGGTCGCGCAGCAGCCGCCATGCGAGCCACAGGAACCAGCCGCCTAGCACCGCGGCCGACACCGCGTACTCGAGCCCGAACATGCTCCACGTGAGCGGCAGCAGCGTCACGCCCACGAGCACGAGCGAGTACCAGAGGATCTGCCGCACGGTCTCGCGCTCGCCTCGCACCACCGGCAGCATCGGCACCTTCGCCGCCTCGTAGTTCTTCCGGATCAAGAGCGCGAGCGCCCAGAAGTGCGGCGGTGTCCACAGGAACACGACGAGGAACAGGTAGAGCGCCGGCAGCGTCAGGTTGCCCGTCGCGGCGGCCCAGCCGACGAGCGGCGGGATCGCGCCCGCGGCGCCGCCGATGACGATGTTCTGCGGCGTCGAGCGCTTCAGCCAGCGCGTGTAGACGAGCACGTAGAAGAGGTTCCCGACCAGCGCAAGCACCGCCGTCAGCACGTTCGCCAGGCTCGCGAGCAGGACGAATGACCCGGCCGAGAGCGCCAGCGCGAACTCGACCGCGCGCGCCGGCGGCACGCGGCCCGCGGCGACCGGCCGCTTCTGGGTGCGCGTGCCCATCAGCCGGTCGATGTCGGCGTCCATGACGTGGTTGAAGGCGCTCGCGCCGCCACACGCGAGCCCGAGCCCGACGATCAGCACGAGCAGGTCGCCGAGGGGCGGCACCCCGCCGTAGCCGATGAACATCCCGCAGGCGCCCGTGAGCAGGAGCAACGACATGATCCGCGGCTTGGTGAGCGTGACGTAGTCGCGCCACGGCCCCGACGCTGCGGGCTCGCCGCGGAACGTGAGCGACGCGGTGACCGCCGCGGAGGCGAGCGCGAGCGCGGCGAGCACCACGTGGGCGACATGCACGGTGACCGCCGCCGCGGCGCCGAACAGGACGAGCGACACGAGCGCCGGCCGGAGCAGCCGCCGGTGCAGGAACCAGGCGGCGATCGCGACCGCGGCCAGCGGCGGCAGCGTCAGCGCCGCGAGCACCTGGTGCGCGGTGTCCCACCCGAGCGTCCCGCTCACCACTGCGAGCAGGCAGCCTGCGACACCGGCGAGCGCCGTCAGGCGGAGCCAGGGGCCGGGCGACAGCTCACGCACGCGACTGCTCCAGACGGCGCCGCAGGTCGCGCAGCGGCCGGGCGCTCGTGACGTACGGGACGCGGTCGAAGTTGTTCGGCGGCGGCGGCGAGGTCGCGTACCACTCGAGCGTGTCCGCGAGCCACGGGTCGTTGCCGGCGCGGGGCACCCGGCCCTTGCGCGACCAGAAGACGTTCACGAAGAAGAGAAGGATCCCGATGCTCATTGCCCACGCCCCGATCGACGAGGCGAGGTTGTAGCCGAACCACCAGCCGTTGCCGTCCGGATAGGTGTAGACGCGGCGCGGCATCCCGAGCAGCCCGAGCATGTGCTGCGGGAAGAACGTCAGGTTGAAGGACACGAACGTGACCCAGAACTGCCAGATCCCGAGCCGCCGGCCGAGGGTCCGCCCGAACATCTTCGGCCACCAGTAGTAGAGCGCCGCGAACATGGCGAAGATCGCGCCGCCGAACAGCACGTAGTGCATGTGGGCGACCACGAAGTAGCTGTCGTGCACCTGCCAGTCGAACGGGAACGCGGCGACGAAGATCCCCGACAGGCCGCCGATCGTGAACACCGCGATCAGCCCGAGTACCCACAGGAGCGGCGGGTCGTAGACGAGGTTCCCGCGCCAGGTGGTCGCGACCCAGTTGAAGATCTTCACGCCGGTCGGAACGGCGATGATCATCGACGAGATCATGAAGAAGGCCTGGAGCCCGATCGGCAGCCCGACGGCGAACATGTGGTGCGCCCACACGAGCAGCGAGAAGAAGCCGATCGCCACCGTCGAGAAGACGATCGCCTTGTAGCTGAAGATCGGCTTGCGCGAGAACACCGGGACGATCTCCGAGACCACGCCGAAGGCGGGCAGGATCATGATGTAGACCTCGGGGTGCCCGAAGAACCAGAAGACGTGCTGGTAGAGCAGTACGCTCCCGCCCTTGGCCGGATCGAAGAAGTGCGTCGAGGTCTGGCGATCGAGCAGCAGCATCGTCAGCCCCGCCGACAGCGCGGGCAGCACGACCACGAGCATCCACGCGTAGACCTCGATCGCCCAGACGAAGAGCGGCAGCCGCATCCACGTCATGCCGGCCGTGCGCATGCGATGGATCGTCACGATGAAGTTGATCGCGCCGGCGAGCGACGAGAGCGTGAGGATGTGCAGGCCCAGGATCCACAGGTCCTGGCCGTTGCCGAGCGCCTGCTCCGAGAGCGGCGGGTAGCCGTACCAGCCGGTATGCGCGGCGCCGCCCGAGGCGAAGAAGCTCGACAGCAGCACACCGCCGCCGAGCACGAACATCCAGTACGAGAACGCGTTCAGCCGCGGGAAGGCCATGTCCCGCGCCCCGATCATCAGCGGGATCAGGAAGTTGGCGAACCCGGCCCACACGGGGACGACGACGAGGAACACCATCACCGTCCCGTGCATCGTGAGCAGCTCGTTGTAGGAGTTGCGGACGATGAAGGTCTCGTTCGGCGTCGCCAGCTGCGTGCGCATGAGCTCCGCCATGCTTCCGCCGACGAGGAAGAAGACCAGACTCGTCCAGATGTAGAGGATCCCGATCCGTTTGTGATCGACGGTCGTGACCCAGCTTGCGACGCGGCCGCTCGTCCACGGCACCGGGTAGGTGGGCGTCTCGCCCCTAACCGCCACTGCCGCCTCCCTGCTTGGCGACGACCTTGGCCAGGTAGTCGGTCAGCGCCTTGAGCTCGGCGTCGCTCCAGCCCGCCCCGACCGACGGCATCGTCTTGACCCCCTCGTGGACCACCCGCTCGACGTTGCTCGCCTGCGCCACCAGCGAGTTGCCGGCCAGAGCGGGGCCGATGAAGCCCTCGCCGTGCAGGCCGTGGCAGGTCGCACACGCGCCCTCGAAGATCTCCTTGCCGAGCGCGAGGCGGCCCGCCTCGGTCTTCTGCGCCGCCGCGAGCTCGGCCACCCAGCGGTCGAACTCGTTGGGGGGGACGACCACGACGCTGCCGTTCATCTTCGCGTGCTGCAGCCCGCAGAGCTCGGCGCAGCGGACCGGGTAGGTGCCCACCGCGCTCGGCTTCAGCTTGAGCGTGTTCGGGTGGCCCGGGATGGCGTCGCGCTTGCCGTTCAGGGCCGGCACCCAGAAGCTGTGGATCACGTCGGTCTCGGGAGCGGTGATCCGCAGGTTCGCGACGCGGTTCAGCGGCAGCCGCAGCTCGTTGACCGTGATCGCGCCGTTCGGGTAGACGTACTGCCAGTAGAACTGGCGCCCCTGCACCTCGATCGAGCCAGGCGTCGCCTGCGCGCCCTCGGGATCGTCGATCACGCCGAGCTTGTAGAAGGTGAAGGACGCGATCAGGACGAGGATCACGACCGGCCCTGCCGTCCACGCGAGCTCGAGCCGTGTCGAGCCGTGCACCTGCGGGCCCTCGTGCTCACGGCGCCGGCCACGGCTGCGGTAGCGGACGGCGAACACCACGAGCGGCACCGTCACGGCGAGGAAGATCGCCACCGAGAAGGCGAGGATGAACCAGTAGAGGTCGGAGATGCCCTCGGCGCTCGGCGAGGAAGGATCCGTGGGCGCGAGCCCGGCGTCGCCGGCATCCGCCAGCGCGACCGCCGGAAGTGCGAGCGCGCCGGCGAGAACCACTGCAGCTGCGAGGCTCCGGCGCACGGCGGGTGGCATTCTAGGAGGGTGGAGCCCGTGGGCGCACCTTCGAGGCACGTGTCGCGAGGGGCCGGGTCGCGGGTCCGGCTCCCCGGCGACGCGCACCCGCCGTTCGAGGTCTACGTCAACGGCGTCCCGCAGCAGGAAGGCGCCGACTACGAGGTCGAAGGAGCAACGCTCGTCTTTCCGCGCTCGCTCGAGAAAGAGGGCAAACTCGGCTTCTGGCGCTGGCTGTCGATGCTGCTCGGCATCGCCGGCACGTACCGCAACAACGACACCGTCGACGTGATCTACACGCGCGCGGGGAACAAGGTGGTCGCTACGGGGCTGCCTTTCGCTCCCGAGCCCGAGGAGTAGCTAGCTGACGATCGCGGCGGCGGCGCCGGTCTCGGAGCGCCACGCCAGGAGGTGCGCCTGGAGATCGTCGAAGGCTCGGCGGCCACGGTCGCGCGCGTCCGACTTGCGGCCGTTGCCGGGCGACTCGTCGCTGTAGACCCGGCCGCGGCAGTCGTGGCAGCGCGGCGACCCAAGCCGCTCCAGGGCGCCCTCGACCGCCTCGCCGCACGCGGCGCACGCGAGGCTGCCCGGCCCCTTGCCGTTGCCGTTCTCGTGCAGGAGTGGCGGCGGCCAGACGTCGATCGCGACCGTGTCGACCTGCTCCGCGACGCAGCTCCGCGCGCGCAGGTACGCGAGGAGGTCGCCGACCTGTGTGGGGTCGACGAGCCGAATCCGCAGTGGCCGCAGCGCAGTCGTCATCGGGGTGCGGCGAAGTGCGCCGCTCACCCGAACCGTGGATGCGGGTCGCGTGCGTCTCAATGCCCCGATCGAGCGATTGTGCGAGCAGGACCGGACGGACCCTGCGCCGTTTGCCTTCCGGCGGAAACGGGGAGGCAGGAAGCGACCGCCCGGCCGGGCCCCCTCAATCCTCACTCGGACCTCCCGCGCAACTCTCATCCTCCAGGCCCGGCCGGACCCCCTCCTATTCGTCTCATCTCCCCTGGCGGGGTAGCCTTGCGCGATGCGGCGTCTGCTCGCGCTCCCCGTGGTGCTTGCCGGCCTGGCGCTCCTCGCGGCCGGCTGCGGCGGGTCGAGCAGCAACGAGTCCGCGGGCAGCACGACCTCCACGACCGCGGCGTCGTGCGACAAGGGCTCGCTCGAGCTGGTGACCCCCGGCCAGCTGACGGTCGCGACCGACAACCCGTCCTTCCCGCCGTGGTTCATCGGCAAGAAGGCGGACTCGTCGTGGGATCCGACCACGACCCCGACGAAGAAGGGCTACGAGGCCCAGGTCGCGTACGCGGTCGCGCGCAAGCTCGGCTTCACCGACGACGAGGTGAAGTGGACGGTGCAGCAGTTTTCGCAGCTCTTCAAGCCGGGCGCCAAGGACTACGACTTCGACATCAACCAGGTCTCGTACAGCCCCAAGCGGGCGCAGGCGGTGGGGTTCAGCGATTCGTACTACCCCGTGGAGCAGGCGATCGTCTCGACCGAGGGCTCGAAGATCGCCAAGGCGAAGACGCTCGCCGACCTGAAGGACGCCAAGTTCGGCGTGCAGATCGGCACCACGAGCGCGGACGTCCTGAACGCGACGGTGCACCCCAGCAAGGAGCCGTCGGTCTATAGCAACAGCACCGACGTCGTCTCGGCGATCAAGGCCGGCCAGGTCGACGGGGTCGTGGTCGACTACCCGACGTCGCTGTACATGGCGTACGTGCAGGTGCCGCACGGAACGATCGTCGGCCGCCTGCCGCGACCGCCTGGAGCCCCGGAGCACCTCGGGCTCGTGACCGCGCAGGGAAGCGGGCTGATCCCCTGCCTGAACAAGGCGCTGTCGGAGCTGCAAGCGGACGGCACGCTCAAGCAGCTCCAGGACAAGTGGATCAACGGCTCCGCGCCGCCCGTCCTGAAGTAGCCCGCTAGCCGGTGGACGACGGCCGCGAGGGGCGCTCGTCCCGCATTCTCGGCGGCGGCAGCGCGGCACGGAACGCGACGATCGCGACCGTCAGCACGGTCGTTGTCTTCGGCGCGATCATCGCGCTCGTCCTCACGTCGGCCGGCTGGCCCGAGGTCAAGCAGCAGTTCTTCAACTGGGATGAGTTCAAGTACTCGTTCCCGAAGGTCCTCGAGCACCTCAAGCTGAACATCGAGATCTTCCTCGTCGCCGAGGCGGTCATCCTCGTCTTCGCGCTTGGGATTGCGATCCTGCGCGGCCTGCCCGGGCCGGTGTTCTTCCCGCTGCGTCTGCTGGCGACGATCTACACCGACTTCTTCCGGGGCGTGCCGACGATCCTCGTCATCTACCTGCTCGGGTTCGGCGTCCCGGCGCTCCAGCTCTCAGGCGTTCCGAGCTCGGAGCTCTTCTGGGGGACGATGGCGCTGATCCTCGTCTACTCCGCGTACGTGGCCGAGGTCTACCGGGCCGGGATCGACTCGGTGCACCCGAGCCAGGACGCGGCTGCCCGCTCGCTCGGGCTCTCGCGCGGGAAGTCGCTGCGCTTCGTCGTGGTGCCGCAGGCCGTGCGTCGCGTCGTGCCGCCGCTCCTGAACGACTTCATCGGGCTGCAGAAGGACACTGCGCTCGTCGCGCTGCTCGGCCCGGTCGAGGCGTTCCGTGAGGCGCAGATCATCAGCGCCGCCGACTTCAACTACACGCCGTACGTCGTGGCTGCGCTGCTCTTCATCGCGCTGACGATCCCGCTCGCACGGCTCACCGACTGGCTGATCGCCCGTGAGCGGCGCCGGCGCATGGCCGGAGGCGTGCGGTGAGCGAGGCGGTGCGGCTCGAGGACGTCCACAAGTCGTTCGAGCGGAACGAGGTGCTGCGCGGGATCGACCTCGCGCTCGAGGAGCACGAGGTGGTGTGCCTGATCGGCGCGTCGGGCTCCGGCAAGTCGACGATGCTGCGCTGCGTGAACCTGCTCGAGCCGATCGACCGCGGCCGGATCTTCGTGGCGGGCTCGGAGGTGACCGCGTCCGGCGTGGACGTGAACAGGGTGCGGCGCGGGATCGGGATCGTGTTCCAGGCGTTCAACCTCTTCCCGCACATGACGGTGCTGCGGAACGTGACGCTCGCGCCGCGCGAGGTGCTCGGGCTCTCGAAGGCGGACGCGGAGGCGCGGGCGCTCGAGTTGCTCGAGCGGATCGGCCTCGCCGACAAGCGCGACGACTACCCGGATCGACTCTCGGGCGGGCAGCAGCAGCGCGTCGCGATCGCACGGGCGCTGGCGTTGCGGCCGCAGCTGATGCTGCTCGACGAGGTCACGTCGGCGCTCGACCCGGAGCTCGTCGCCGAGGTGCTCAACCTGATCCGCGAGCTGGCTGCGGGCGGCATGACGATGATCATCGCCACGCACGAGATGACGTTCGCGCGCGACATCGCGAACCGTGTCTGCTTCCTGGACGAGGGCACGATCCTCGAGGAGGGCCCGCCGGAGCAGATCTTCTCCGCGCCGCGCGAGGAGCGGACGCAGCAGTTCCTTGCCCGGATCGTCGAGGCAGGACGCCTTTAACCGCGCAACGTCCGCCTCGCTCCGCTTCGGCATGACGACTTTGCGCGGTGAACTGCGGAACGGCTTGTACACACGCGACTTCGCGCGACGTGGCTGCGGCGAGGCAAGCTCGCCTCCGCCGGGAACACCACCCCGGTTAGCAGTCCTTCTGTGTTTCGTCCGGCTGCTCGAAGCCGAGGATCAGCTTGCGCAGCAGCCCGTTCAGCTGCGCGCGCTCTTGCTTCGTCAGCGCGTGGGCGACGGCTGCCTCCTTCGCCGCCTGCACGCCGACGGCCGCGAAGTACGCGTCGAGGCCGGACTCGGTGAGCTCGACCTGGACGCCGCGGCGGTCGTCGGGATCGGGCAGGCGGCGGATGAAGCCCCGCTCCTCGAGCCGGTCGAGCCGCGCCGTCATGGCACCGCTCGACAGCTGCTCGTGCTTCGCCAGCTTGCCCGGAGAGCTCCGGTAGGGCTCGCCGCCGAGCCGGAGCTGGCCGAGGACCTCCCATTCGCTCCAGCTCAGCCCGACGTCCGTGAGCGTCTCGTCCATGCGCTTGCGCACATAGCGCTGGAGCTTCTGCACGCGCTGCACGATGGTCTCGACCTCGAGGTCGATCGCCGGGAGGTGGGGGGCCCACTTCGCGACCCGCCGGTCGATCGAGTCCTCCTCGTGGGCCGTCTTCACGGATCCCAGCATCCCCGAAATTTCTCTTGACGTCAAGCTATCTCCCTCCGTACAATGCCGTAGGAGAGTTTCTCGACATAAAGATAGTTGGCGGAGAGGAGGGCAGCGTGTACCCGACGGATGTCGAGACGAGAAGGCAGCTGGCCCTGTTGCGCGCCGCCAGTCTGGCGGAGGCAGGGCATCACGGCGGATCGCGTGGCGGGACGCGCCGCCGGTTCGGGTTCTGGCTGGTCGAGGTCGGCCTGCGCCTGGCGTGCGAGCGCCCGGTGCTGTCACAGATCTAGGCGAAAGGAGCGGAGGATGGCAACCACGCAGACGGGATTTGCGGTCGCGACGATCGACGACATCGAGCACGGCGACGTCAACGACGGCCGAGTGCGGCACCGGGTGCGCGATCACTTCGGCATCGAAGGGTTCGGCGTGAACGCGTTCAGGGCCGTCGAGGCTGGGGGGCAGCTGATCAACGAGCACACCGAGCTGGGCGTCGCGTCGCCGGGGCAGCAGGAGCTCTACGTCGTGCTCTCGGGCAAGGCGCGGTTCACGATCGACGGGGAGGAGGTCGACGCGCCCGCCGGCACGTTGGTCTACGTCGCGCCTGATGCCAAGCGCGGCGCGGTGGCCGACGAGCAGGACACGACCGTGCTAGTGGTCGGCGGCTCGCCGGGGCTGGCGTACAACCAGTCGCCGGGCTTCCTGGTCGGGCCGATGTTCGTTCCGTACGGGGAGGGCGACTACGCGGGCGCGGCGGACTTCGTGCGCGGAGTCCTGAAGGAGCACCCTGGCCTCCCGCTCGGGCTCTACAACCTCGCCTGCTGCGAGGCCCAGCTCGGTGAGAGCGAGGCCGCATTCGAGCACCTCGCTGCGTCGATCGACAGCGAGGAGCGGTTCAAGGATCTCGCGCGCGACGACGATGACTTCGCATCGATCCGCGACGAGCCGCGTTTCCGCAAGCTCGTGGGCTGAACGGGACTCCCTCTCGAGCAGAGGCGGCCACTACCGGCCGGCCGCCTCTGCATCAGCCCTGCGTCAGCCCTCGTCGCGGCACCCTTTACAGGGACTGTCCCTGTTAAGGCTCGACCCAGCGCGAGTCGCAGGCCTCTTTACAGGGACTGTCCCTGTTAGGACCGCGCGCCCAGGCTGGGAGATGCCTAGGTGACAGCGGGGACGAGCTCTTGGCCGATCAGCTCGACCGTCTCGAGATCCTGGTGGTTCAGGTGCTGGAGGTACACGCGCTCCACGCCGGCCGCTTCGAGCTCGCGTAGGCGCTCGAGCACCTGCTCGGTCGTCCCGGCGAGGAAGCTGTCGCCCACGCGCTCGAGGAACGCCTGCCGATCGCCGCCGCCGGCCAGCGCGCTGAGCCGCTCGTCGACGCCGGCCTCGTTCTCCGCGACCGCGATGCCCGCCATGAGCGACAGCGGCACCGAGCCCGGCTCGCGGCCGACTGCGCGCAGCGCGTCGTCCAGGCGCGGCCGCACCTCCGTGAAGAAATCGGGCCGCTGGTAGTAGCTGTTGTACTCGTCCGCCCAGCGCGCGGCGACCTCGAGCGATCGCCGCTTGCCCATCCCGCCGATGATCAGCGGCGGATGGGGGCGCTGCACGGGGAACGGCCGCGCGCGGGCGTCGCGTAGCTCGTAGTCCAGGCCCCTGAAGTCGAAGGTCTCCTCGGTCCACTCGCGGTGAACGATCTCCACCTGCTCGGCCAGCTCGACGATCCGAACGTCGTAGGGCGGGAACGGGAAGCCGAAGGCGCGGTGCTCGAGCTCCATCCAGCCGGTGCCCATGCCCAGCTCGACCCGGCCGCTTGAGATGTGGTCGACGGTCACCACCGACCGCGCGAGCAGCGACGGATGCCGGAACGTCACCGGCGAGACGAGCGTGCCGAGACGGATCCGCTCGGTCACCGCCGCGAGCCCGGCGAGGGTCGTCCAGGCGTCGAGCGATCCCTCGACGCCGTGCGCCGACGGGCTCGTGTAGTGGTCGGACCGGAACAGCGCCTCGATGCCGGCGCGCTCGGCTGTCTGGGCCAGCGCCGTCCACTGGGGCCAGGTCACGCCGCCCTGGCCCTCGATCATCAGCGCGACCCGCATCGCGGGAACCTACCGAGCCGCGCACCTTGACCAGACCGACACATTTCGTCTTGAATCGACGGAACAGTGAGCTCGCCCACGGAGCCGACGCGAGGCGCCGACGCCGCGGACAGCGTTCTCGTCCCGACGCCCGAAAGCCGCAACGGCGGTCCGATGGTGCGTCTGGAGGCGATCCAGAAGAGCTTCGGCTCGAACCTCGTCCTCGACGGCGTCGACCTCAGCGTCGATCGCGGCGAGGTCCTGGTCGTCATCGGCCCGAGCGGTAGCGGCAAGAGCACCCTGCTCCGCTGCGTCAACCTGCTCGAGCCGGTCGATTCGGGCCGTGTCTTCCTCGAGGGCGAGGAGGTCACCGGGAAGGGAACCCGCGTCTCCACGGTCCGCCAGCGGATCGGGATCGTGTTCCAGCAGTTCAACCTGTTCCCTCACCTGAAGGTGATGGACAACGTGACGCTGGCCGCACGGCGCGTGCTCAAGCAACCGAGGAAGGAGGCAGAGGCCCGCGCCCGTGTGCTGCTCGCGCGCGTGGGCCTGGAGGAGAAGGCCGACCAGTATCCACACCAGCTCTCCGGCGGGCAGCAACAGCGGGTTGCCATCGCCAGGGCGCTGATGATGGAGCCGCACGTGATGCTCTTCGACGAGGTCACGTCGGCGCTCGACCCGGAGCTCGTAGGCGAGGTGCTGCTCGTCATGCGCGACCTGGCCCGGATCGGGATGACGATGCTCGTCGTCACGCACGAGATGCAGTTCGCCCGCGAGGTGGGCGACCGACTCGTCTTCATGGACGAGGGCCGCATCGTCGAGCAGGGCGTGCCCGCAGACGTGCTCGACCATCCCAGGGAGGAGCGCACCAAGCGCTTCCTCCGCCGTTCACTCCAGCTCGCCGACTCGCTCGACGAGCTGCATATCGACAATCAAGAAGGAGGGGTCGAATGAAGAAGTTGCTCGGGACGTGCGTCGCGCTGGCGCTCGTCTTCGCGGCGGTGGCCGCATGGAGCTTCGCAGCGACAACCGGTACAGGAGGGGCACGCGGAGCCACGGCGACGAAGCTGCCCGCGCTGCCGCCGGAGATCAAGCAGCACAAGCGCTGGAGCATCGGCGTGAAGTGCGACTCGCCGCCGTTCGGCTACATCAACGTGAAGGGCGAGCACGCGGGCTTCGACGTGGAGATCGCGAAGTGGTTCTCCCGCTACGCCTTCGGCAGGCCGAACCGCGTCAGCTACGTCTGCACGCCGACGGCGGCTCGCGAGCCGTCCCTCACCACGGGCCGCGTGGACCTCGAGATCGCGACCTTCACGTACACGCAGGACCGCGACACCCGGATCGACTTTTCGATCCCGTACTACAAGGCGACCGGCCGCTTGCTCGTGCCGAACAACTCGTCCATCAACTCGGCGGCTGACCTGGCCGGCAAGACGGTGACGACGACGCGCGGCTCGATCTACGACCGCTGGATCACCAAGTGCTTCCCGAACACGAAGCTGCTCGTGACCGACACCGTCACGAACTCGCAGCTGAATCTCCAGCAGAGCCGCGCCGACGCGTTCATGTTCGACGACACGGTTGTGCTGGGCATCGCGCTCACCGATCCGAACCTGAAGCTCACGACCGACGGGTTCCTGCAGGCGCCCTACGGCATCGGCATCAAGCAGGACAACGTCGCGATGAAGAAGTGGGTCGACTCGCGCCTCAACCTGATGCGCCAGAAGGACCTCTTCAACACGATCCTCAAGAACAACGTGCCCGCCAGGGTGTTCCCGTCGTTCCAGAAGAACATCCTCAGGCCGAAGCAGACGTTCCCGTACAACACGGTGTCACCCGAGACGGTGTGTCCGTAGCGGGCACTGCCGTAACCGATTCGTCAAGGAGCGGCCGCCCACGGGGCGGCCGCTCCTAGCTTCCCATGCCCATGCCGCTCGCGTTCGACTGGTCCTTCATCTCGGACAACTGGGACGCGCTTGTGCACGGCTTCGAGAACACGCTGAAGGTCTCCGCCATCGCCATCGTCGGGGCGTTCTTCATCGGCGCCATCTTCGGCGCCGCGCGCGCATACCGGATTCCGCTCGTGAGCCAGCTGGCGGCGATCTACGTCGAGGCCATCCGCTGCACACCGATCCTCGGGCAGATCTTCTTCTACTTCTACGCGCTGCCGCAGATCGGCATCACGCTCGAGCCCTTCACCGTCGCGTGGCTCTCAGTGATGGTCTGGGGCGGCGCCTACAACATCGAGAACTTCCGGGCCGGGTTCCTGGCCGTCCCGTATCGCTACCGCGAGGCGGGGCTCGCGCTCGGTTTCACCGGGAGGAGCGCGTTCCTCAACATCGCGCTCCCGATCGGCGGCCGCATCGCACTGCCTTCCTCGATCAACACGTACATCTCGATCGTGAAGAACACGGCGCTCGTCTATGCGATCTCGTACAACGAGCTGACGACGACGGTGCTGAACATCAACGCGCTGACGTTGCAGACCGTCGAGCCGTTCGCCGTCCTTGCCGTCGTCTACCTCACGCTCGTCTGGTCGATGTCGATTGGCCTGCGGGTGCTCGAGAACCACCTGGCGTTGCCGAAGGCCGCGTAGATGCTGGCGTTCCTACCGTTCTGGGTCGACCCGACCGCGCACTACATGCTCCATGAGGGGCTCACCAACACGCTCAAGATGTCGGCGTACGCGTTGACCGGGAGTCTCATCATCGGTGTCGTTCTCGGAACGCTTCTGACGATCGACTTCCTGCCGACGCGCGCGTTGATCCGGTTCTACATCGAGGTATGGCGCGGACTGCCGCTGATCGTCACGATCCTGATGGTCTACTTCGTCGCCCCGACGCTCGGCTCCACCTTCGAGTTCGACCCTGTGACGAGCACGGCGATCGGGCTGACGCTCTGGGGCAGCGCGCAGATCGCGGAGACGACGCGCGGCGCGGTGCAATCGATCCCGCGCGAGCAGCACGAGGCCGCTTCGGCACTCGGTTTCCGCTGGGTCGGGCGACATACATTCGTGATCCTCCCGCAGGCGATGCGGCGGCTGCTGCCCCCGGTAGTCACGCTGCTGGTCGGGATCATCCAGAACACGACGCTTGCCGCGGTTGTCGGCGGCTCCGACCTGCTCGGCACCGGGCAGCGCCAGATCGAGCGGCTCAACGCGCCGGTGCCGCAGGGCATCGGCGAGATCCACGCCATCGAGATCTATGGCGCGGTGATGGTCGCGTTCTTCGTCATCTCGTTCCCGCTCACGCGACTCGCGGCGTACCTGGAGAGGAGGCTCGTGTGACGACCCACGTTGCCTCCGAGCTGCCGTACGAACGCGGCCAGGTGCTGCGCTCGACCGCTGATGACGTCGCCAAGTTGCGCGTCGCGTGGGGGATCGTGGCGCGGCGGCACGCCGACGGGACGCTCTACGACTTCACCGGGCTGGTGCGCTCACTCGCACACCCGGAGGGAGCGCCGCTCGACGACGAGCTCGCGCCGGCGCTCTACGGCGACCGGCTCACTGAGCTCGGGCTCGAGCATCTCGGCGGCGTCTCCGGCCGCGACGACGTCTTCGTCACCAACCGCACGACGGCGGGACTCGTCGCCGCGATGCAGGTGCTCGTCGAGCCGGGCGCGACCGTCGTCGGCTTCTCGGCGGGCTACAGCCACCCGGCGGTCAGGCGGGCGGTACGGCTCGCCGGCGGGGCGTTCGTAGACGTCCAACAGGTCGCAGGGCTGCGCCTGGACGACGCCGCGCTGCTCGTCCTGACGCGCCTCGCCGTGACCTACGAGGTGCTCGACCTCGACGCGATCGAGCGCGCCGTCGCGGCGGCCCGCGATGCAGGCGTGCCGGTGTTCGTCGACGACGCCGGCGGCGCGCGCGTCGGCCCGGCCGTCTTCGGCCAGCCGAAGCTGCTCGAGCTTGGCGCCGACGCGGGCGTCACCGGCCTCGACAAGTACGGCACGAGCGGGCCGCGGCTCGGCCTCCTCGGCGGCCGCACGGAGCTCGTCGCGGGCATCCGCGCGCGGGCGATCGAGCTGGGCCTCGAGGCGCGGCCGATGCTCTGGCCGGCGGTCGTTGAGTCGCTCGAGCGCTACCGGCCCGAGCGCGTGCGCGAGCTTGTCGCGACGACCACCGAGCTGGCGGATGCGCTCGTTGCGCGCCTCGGCGACTGGCCGGTGCGCACGCCGGTCGCGGTCAAGCTCGAGGGCGAGGACGTACTCGGCGAGCTCGAGCGGCGCGGCGCCCGCCCGGACGGCCTCGTCCCGGTCGAGGCGACCGCCGGCCTCGCGATGCTGCTGCTCCGCGACCACGGCATTCTCACCGTCCATTTCGCAGCGCTGCCGCCCGGGACGTCGGCGCTGCTGCTCAAGTTCGTGCCGCCCGAGACGCTCAGGCGCTTCGGCGGCGCGGAGCGCTTTGCCGCCGCGGTCGACGCGTCGCTCGACGAGCTTGCCCGCGTCGTCGACGCGGGCGGGCTGCCGCAGCTCCTAGGCCGCTAGCCTCGACGGCACGAGTCGGTCCAGCCGCGCAGCCGCCGAGATGAGCTCCGTGCGCGGGACCGTGATCACCCGCCGGTGGAGCTGGAAGATCACGAGGCCGTCCGGCGCCAGCCGCGACCCGGCCTGGTGCAGGAGGCGCCTGTACGGATCGAGCCCGTCGCCCGCGGCGTAGACGGCGGCCGGCGGCTCCGTGTCCAGGTCGGGATGGAGCGGGCGCTCGTCGTACGGCAGGTACGGGAGGTTCGCGACGACGAGGTCGAGGTCGCCCGGCACGGGCGCGAGCAGGTCGCCCTCGAGCACGTGGATTCGGTCGTCGAGCCCGGCGTCCCACGCGTTCAACGACGCGAGCAGTATCGACCAGGAGCAGTTGTCCGTCGCCCAGATCTCGGCGGCCGGTGCGCGCCGCGCCAGGGCGATCGCGATCGCGCCCGACCCGGTGCCCACGTCGGCCACGCGGGCGGGCCGGTCGCCGACGGCGGCCAGGGCGCGCTGGACGAGCGCCTCGGTCGCCGGGCGAGGCGTCATCACGAGCCCGGGCAGGGTGCGGAGCTCGACGCCGGAGAAGCGGACGTGTTCCATGGTGTCCTTCTACCCGTGCCGGGCCGGTTCGGATCTCGCCCGCGGTTAGGCGGGTGTTGAGCTTGCGGCCCGAACCGCGGTCACGAGCCCCGCTACCCCTCTCTAGGTCGCGTGCTCGTCGGCCACAGCCAGCGCGGCGTCGAGCATGGCGAGGCCCTCGTCGAGCTCCTCGCGCGTGATGGTGAGCGGCGGCGCGATCATCACGACGTTCCAGTGCACGAAGAGGTACAGGCCGCGCTCCATGGCGGCCTTGCCGAGCGCGACGACCGGGGCTGCGTCGGCTCCGGCCGCATTGAAGGGGACGAGCGGCTCGCGCGTCCCGCGGTCCTTGACCAGCTCGAGGCCCCAGAAGAGCCCCTTGCCGCGGACGTCGCCGATCGACGGGTGCCGCTCGGCAAGCTTCGGCAGCTCGGTCGCGAGGTAGTCGCCCATCGCGGCGGAGTTCTCGACGATGCCCTCCTCCTTGAACGCCTCGATCGAGGCGACCGCGGAGGCGCAGGCGAGGACGTGCCCGGAGTACGTCAGCCCGCCCGCGAAGTACTTGTCCTGCACCCAGTCGGCGAGCTTCCGGTTGATGATCATCGCGCCCAGCGGGACGTAGCCCGAGTTGATCCCCTTCGCGACGGTGAGGATGTCGGGGACGACGTCCCAGTGCTCGCAGGCGAACCACTTGCCGCTGCGGCCGAAGCCGGCCATCACCTCGTCGAAGATCAGCAGGATCCCGTGGCGGTCGCAGACCTCGCGGATCGCCCGGAGGTAGCCGTCGGGCGGGACGATGACGCCGTTCGTCCCGACGATCGTCTCCAGGATCACGGCGGCCACGGTGTCGGCGCCCTCGTACTGGAGGATCTCTTCGAGGTGCGGCGCGCCCGTGCAGACCGGGCACGGATCGGGGTGGCCCGCGGGGCAGCGGTACGTGTACGGGTCGAGCATGCGCACGACGCCGGGGATGCCGGGCTCGGCGGGCCAGCGGCGCGGGTCGCCGGTGAGCGTGATCGCGCCGCCCGTCGCGCCGTGATAGGAGCGGTAGCGCGCGATGATCTTGTGGCGGCCGGTCGCCCAGCGCGCGAGCTTGATCGCGTTCTCGTTCGCCTCGGCACCGCCGTTGGTGAAGAACGCCATCGTCAGGTCGCCGGGCGTGACCTCCGCGAGCAGCCGCGCCAGCTCGGAGCGGTTCTCCTCGGCCATGCCCGGGCCGATCGTGCAGAGGCGCTCCGCCTGCTCCTTGATCGCCGCGACGACCTTCGGGTGCTGGTGGCCGATCGAGACGTTGACAAGCTGCGACGCGAAGTCGAGGTAGCGGTTGCCGTCGTAGTCCCAGAAGTAGCGGCCCTCCGCGCCCGCGACGGGCAGCGGGTTGATCGCGTTCTGCACCGACCACGAATGCAGGACGTGGCGCTTGTCCAGCTCGCGGATGCGCTCAGCAGCCTGCGGGTCTGCGCCGACAACGGCCATGTGGTGATCCTACCGTCGTGTCCGGGCCGGATCCGTTCGAGGTCGCGACGCCCCACGGGCCGGCGCTCGTGCATCTGCACGCGGCCGCCGAGCCGCGAGCCGCGCTCGTCCTCGGGCACGGCGCGGGCGGCGGTGTCGGCGCACCGGATCTCGTCGCGGCGACGGAGGCGGCGCTGGACGAGGGCGTGAGCGTGGCGCTCGTCGAGCAGCCCTACCGCGTCGTCGGGCGGCGCTCCCCGGCGCCGGCGGCGCAGCTCGACGCGGCCTGGCTCGCGGTCGTCGGCCGGCTGCGCGACGACGAGCTGCGTGGGTTGCCGCTCGTCGCGGGCGGCCGCTCGGCGGGCGCTCGGGTCGCGTGCCGAACTGCGGCCGAGACGGGAGCGGCCGGCGTGCTCTGCCTGGCGTTCCCGGTGCACCCGCCCGGCAAGCCGGAGAAGAGCCGCCTCTCGGAGCTCGACGCGGTGACCGTGCCGACGCTCGTCGTCCAGGGAATGAGCGACCCGTTCGGCATGCCGCCCGAAGGACCGAGCCGCACGGTCGTCCAGGTGCCTGGCAACCACTCGCTCAAGGGCGACCTCGAAGCCGTGCGAGCCGCCGTGAGCACGTGGCTCCCCCTGGTGGTTGGAGGCCGGCCTCGCCGGGCAGGCACAGGCGGGGGAGCTGGATGAGACGCGTCGTCGCCATCGCCGCCGTCGCAGCGGCCGTCGCAGGTCTCGCCGCGTGTGGCGGATCCCACACGGCAGCGCCGGCTTCGCCCTCGTGCGCCGACCGCGTGGCTCGGCTCGGCACGGGCACCAGGAGCGCCAAGCTCCAGACAATCGCGCGCGAGGTCGAGCGCCTCCGGCGGCTCGAGTTCAAGCGCCTGCCGAAGCCGGAGTACGTCTCGCGGGCCGAGATGCTGCGACGGTTCCGCGAGGAGGTCGACAAGGCGCGGCGAGGCGAGATCGACGTCTCGGAGCGCGCGCTCCTCGCGGTCGGGGCGATCAGGCCCGGCACCGACCTCGAGAAGCTGGCCCGCAACGAGCTCGCGGACGACGTCGCCGGCTACTACGAGCAGGACACCCACAAGCTGGTCGTCCTCACGGAAAGCGCGAAGGCGCTCAGCGCCGACGAGCGGACGACCCTTGCGCACGAGCTCGAGCACGCGCTCGCCGACCAGCGCATGGGCTTGCCGGACGACCCAAATGAGAAGGATCCGCCGCCGACCGTTCGCCGGGACGACGAGGCGGCCGCGGCCGCCGGCGCGCTGATCGAGGGCGACGCGACGCTGCTGACGTATGCGTACGCGCTGGCGGACGTGTCGAAGGACGTCGCCGAGCTTCTGCAGGAGCCGTCGGCGCCCGGCTGGAGCGGCGTGCCCTACTACATCGAGGCGACCCAGGACTTCCCCTACGCCGACGGCGAGGCGTTCGTGTGCCGCCTGTACCGGCGCGGCGGCTGGCGGGCGGTGGACCGCGCGTACAAGAACGTGCCGACGACGACCGCGCAGATCATGTTTCCCGAGCGCTACATCGCCGGCGAGCCGTTCGTCGACCCGCCGCGGGCGGCCTCGCCGGGTGCCGGCTGGAAGCAGCTCGACTACTCGACGATCGGCGCGGCCGACCTGCTCTTCTTCTTCCGCGCTCCCGGCGACCGGCTCTCGCACGGCCTCTCGCAGCCTCGGGAGCGCGCGGCGGCCTGGGCGGGCGGCGAGGCGATCGTCTGGGGTCGCGGGCCACGCACCGTCGTGACGCTGTCGCTGCTAGAGCGCAGCCGTATCCCGAAGATCCGCCTCTGCGACTCGATGAAGGCCTGGGCGCGGGCCGCCGGGAAGCCGGCGGGCGCGATCTCATGCTCCGGCCGCGTCGTCCGGGCGACGCTTCGGGCGTGAGACGCCTCGCGCTCGCGGTGCTCGGGCTGGCGGCGGTCGTCCCGCTGCTCGGCGCGTCGTGCGCCGGCCAGTCGCCGGACGTCGCCGCGTGCGTCGACCGCATCGCGACGCGCGGCTCGGGCGACGCGGCCAAGACCGTCCCCGGCATCGCTCGGGAGGTACAGCGCCTGCGCCGCCTGCAGTTCCGGCGGCTGCCGCGGCCTGACTACGTGCCGCAGAAGGAGATGAGCCGCCGCATCAAAGCGGAGTTCGACCGCACGTCCGGACGCGGGCTCGAGGCGACCCAGCGCGCGCTCACGGCGCTCGGCGCGATCCCGCCGGGCACCGACCTGAACAAGCTGCTGGGCAACGAGCTCGCCTCCCAGGTCGCCGGCTACTACGACCCGCGGACGAAGGAGCTCGTCGTCCTCTCCGACGCGCAGAAGTCGCTGAATGCCTTCGAGCGCGTGACGCTCTCGCACGAGCTGGAACATGCGCTGGCCGACCAGCGGCTCGGCCTGCCCGGCGACCCGAACGCCGACGGGGCGCCGCAGGGCGGCGAGGATGCCGACACTGCGCAGACCGCGCTCGTCGAGGGCGACGCCACGCTGCTGATGGAGGCGTTCGCGGCCGGGAACCTGACCCCTGGCGACGCGCTCAGCGTGCTCGGCTCGATCGGGTCGGCCGGCTCGTCGGGCTCGCTGCCGCACTACCTCGAGGCGAGCGAGACGTTTCCGTACCTGGAAGGCGAGGCGTTCGCCTGCCATCTCTACAAGCGCGGCGGGTGGGCCGCCGTCGACAAGGCGTACCTCCGCCCGCCCGCGTCGACCGCGCAGATCATCTTCCCGGAGCGCTACGACCGCCATGAGCGGCCGGTCGCGCCGCCGCCGGCCGCGTCGCCGGGCCCGGGCTGGAAGCGCTTCCACCGCTCGGCGGTCGGCGCGGCCGACCTGCTCTGGCTCTTCGAGGCGCCGGGGGACAGGCAGAGCAAAGCGCTCTCGCAGCCGCGAGCTCGCGCGGCCGCCTGGGCGGGCGGCCACGCCGTCGTCTGGACCCGCGGCCGCCGCAGCGCGCTAACGATCGCGCTCGTCGAGCGGCGTGGCGCCCGCCCGCGGCTCTGCGCGTCGATGCGCGCGTGGGCGAAGGCGGCTGGCAAGCATGCCTCGGCGATCGAGTGCGCCGGCAGGACCGTGCGCGCGACGCTCTACGGCTAGGGGGCTTTGGTGGGACGCCGCTCGTTCGGCGTGGTGCGATGGTCGTTCCGAGGCTAGGACGCAGGGAGCCTCGATAGCGGTGCCCTATCGGGGTGACCGAGGACGACGCATCGGGACGAGCAGCGTGCCGCGACGGACACAGGCTGCGTCTCGCCAAAGCCCCCTAAAGCCGGTCGAGCAGGTCCTGCTTCTTCTCTTCGAACTCCGCGGGCGTGATCAGCCCGCGGTCGCGCATGTCGGCGAGGCGCGTGATCGACGAGTCGACCTCCTCAGCCGACAGGCGATCGGACGCAGCCGGCGGAGCGGGTGCAGGCGCGGCTGCCGGCGCCGGCGCAACCCTGCCGCCGCCGATCTCCATCTCGTACTCGTGCCGCGCGTCGAGCAGCGACCGCTTGAACTCGTCGGCGTCGGGCAGGAACCGGATCTTGTTCGTGCCGGCCTCGGACGCAGTCAGCAGGTCGATCTCGCCGTATCCGAGGAGCCGGCCGATCCACGGATGCCCGACGAAGATGTCGGTGATCATCGGGAGCGCCGTGTCCTTCGAGTACGTGCTGATCACGCCGCCGACCTCGATCACGCGCCGCGTCGTCACGAGGTAGCGCTCGCGCCGCCACTCGAGGAAGAACCAGCCCACGCCGCCGAGGCCGACCAGGACGAAGACGATGAATCCCCACCCCAGCACCCAGCTGACGGGCTTCAAGATGCCGTCGTCGGGAACCTGGTCGTTGAGGAAGCCGGCCAGGACGCCCGCACCGAGCACGAGCACGAACCAGCGCGCGGCCTGGATGAACGTGAACCAGTGGCGCTGGCGGACGACCAGCACGCGCTCGTCGGAAGCCAGGAGCGACGCGTACTTCGCGTTGGGGTCTGGCGGAGCCGCGGTCTGTGTGTCGGATGCCTGCGACATCGCTGCGAGTTTCGCATCCGGCGCGCGCCCGCGTCCAAAGGCGCGAAAGCCGAGCTAAGCTCGCCCGGAGCTTACGAGGAGGCAGAGATGACCGAGGTTCTCGACGCGCAGACCCAGCGCGCCAGCGACGTGAAGCGCATCAGCCACTGGATCGGAGGGCGCTCCGTCGCCGGCGAGTCAGGCCGCAGCGGGCCGGTCTACAACCCCGCGACGGGCGAGCAGACGGGCGCCGTCGACTTCGCGACGGTGGAGGAGGTCGACAGCGCCGTCCAGGCCGCGCGCGCGGCGTTCACCGGCTGGCGCTCGGTGTCGCTCTCGAAGCGCTCGGAGCTCCTCTTCGCAATGCGCGAGACGTTCCACCAGCGTCGCGAGGACATCGCGCGCATCCTCACCGCCGAGCACGGCAAGGTGCTCTCCGATGCGATGGGCGAGGTCGCCCGCGGGCTCGAGGTGATCGAGTACGCGTGCGGCATCCCCACGCTGCTCAAGGGTGAGTACTCGGAGCAGGCCTCGACCGGGATCGACGTCTACTCGATCCGCCAGCCGGTCGGCGTCGTCGCCGGCATCACGCCGTTCAACTTCCCGGCGATGGTGCCCATGTGGATGTTCGCGCCGGCCATCGCGTGCGGGAACACGTTCGTGCTGAAGCCGTCCGAGAAGGACCCGTCCGCGTCGCTCTTCATCGCCGAGCTGCTGCACGAGGCCGGCCTGCCGGACGGTGTCTTCAACGTCGTGCACGGCGACAAGGTCGCGGTCGACGCGCTGCTCGACCATCCGGACGTCGCCGCGGTGAGCTTCGTCGGCTCGACGCCGGTCGCGAAGTACATCTACGAGCGCGGCACCAAGGCGGGCAAGCGCGTTCAGGCGCTAGCGGGCGCGAAGAACCACATGGTCGTCCTGCCCGATGCCGACATCGGCCAGGCCGCCGACGCCGCGGTCAGCGCCGGCTACGGCTCCGCGGGCGAGCGCTGCATGGCGATCTCGGTGGTGGTGGCCGTCGGTGACGTCGCCGATCCGCTCGTCAAGGCGATCCAGGAGCGCATCCCGAAGGTCAAGGTCGGCAACGGGCTGGAGAAGGACGTCGAGATGGGGCCGCTGATCACGCGCGAGCACCGCGACAAGGTTGCGTCGTTCATCGACAAGGGCGCCGAGGCAGGCGCTACGGTCGTCGCCGACGGCCGCGAGACCGCGCCGGACGGCGGCGGCTTCTTCCTGGCGCCGTCGCTCCTCGACAACGTCAAGCCGGACATGGACGTCTACCTGGAGGAGATCTTCGGCCCGGTGCTCGGCGTCGTCCGCGTCGACACCTACGAAGAGGCGCTCCGCCTCGTAAACGAGAACTCGTACGGCAACGGAACGGCCATCTTCACGCGCGACGGCGGCGTCGCCCGCCAGTTCCAGTTCGACGTGGAGGCGGGGATGGTCGGGATCAACGTGCCGATCCCGGTGCCGGTCGCCTACTACTCGTTCGGCGGCTGGAAGGACTCGCTCTTCGGTAGCTCGCACATCTACGGGCCCGAGGGCATCTCCTTCTACACGCGCGGGAAGGTCGTCACGAGCCGCTGGCCGGACCCGGCCACGTCGAAGGTCGATCTCGGTTTCCCGCAGACCAGATAGCGCGTTAAGCGCGCGTTGAGCGGCGTAACCCAACTGCCTCTGGGCAGACTGATGGGTATGCCAAAGATCAAGAAGACTGACGCCGAGTGGCGCGCCGAGCTGACGCCCATGCAGTACCACGTGCTGCGCGAAAAGGGCACCGAGCGGCCGTTCACCGGCGAGTACGACCACAGCTTCGAGCCGGGCACCTACGTGTGTGCCGGCTGCGGGGCTGAGCTGTTCGCCTCTGACGCGAAGTACGACTCCGGCTGCGGCTGGCCCGCGTTCTACGCACCGGCCGACGCGGAGGCGATCGACGAGAAGACCGACAGCAGCTTCGGGATGGTGCGCACCGAGGTGATGTGCGCCAGCTGCGGCGGCCACCTCGGCCACCTGTTCCCCGACGGCCCGCACCCGACGGGCATCCGTTACTGCATCAATTCCGCCGCACTGCGGCATGAGGAGGACTGAGAGACCGAATGTTCCTGTTCCAGCGCCACAAGACCGAGATGGTCGCCCCCGAGGAGGCCCTGCCGGGTCGCGACGCGACCATGACGGTGCCCGAGCGCCACGACGTGCTCGGCACGCCCATCACGCCGCCCTTCCCCGATGGCTACGAGTCGCTCGTCGTCGGCCTCGGCTGCTTCTGGGGCGCCGAGCGCATCTTCTGGAAGCTGCCGGGCGTCTACACGACCGCCGTCGGCTACGCCGGCGGGCTGACGAAGAACCCGACGTACGAGGAGGTCTGCAGCGGCCGCACCGGGCACACCGAGGTCGTGCTCGTCGTGTGGGACCCCGAGAAGACGGGCCGCGACGAGATCCTGCGCGCGTTCTGGGAGGGCCACGACCCGACTCAGGGCATGCGCCAGGGCAACGACATGGGCACGCAGTACCGCTCGGCGATCTACGTCACGTCGCCGGAGCAGCGCGCGGCCGCGGAGGCGACGCGCGAGATGTTCCAGCGCGAGCTGACCGCCGCCGGCTACGGCGAGATCACGACCGAGATCGCCGACGCGGGGCCGTTCTACTACGCCGAGCCGTACCACCAGCAGTACCTCGCGAAGAACCCGATGGGCTACTGCGGGCTGGGCGGCACGGGCGTCTCCTGCCCGGTCGGCGTGGCAACGCCGTAACGAGCGCACCTGCCTCTTTACAGGGACTGTCCCTGTAAAGGGGCGCGGCGGCGACTACCCTCGAAGCCGTGCCGCGCGGCTACATGGAGGGCCCGGTGGGCGAGGAACGCGAGGCGGCGCTCGAGCGCGGCGACCACCTGCCGCGCGACGAGCGCCCCGAGCGGCTCGCCGTGTTCGGCTCGACGAAGGACGAGCCCGAGAAGCACTTCATCGGCTGGGCGGACGAGGTCGACGCCGACGCGCTCTTCGCGAGCGGTGAGGCGTGGGGCCTCTCCACCATGCGGCGGCCCGCGTGAGAGCCGACCTGGCCGTCGGCAATCAGTTCCCGGACATCCGGCTGCCCGAGACGACCGGGCGCGCGCTTTCGTTGAGTGAGATCGCGGATGCGCGCCCGCTCGTGCTCGCCTTCGTCCGCGGCTGGTGGTGCCCGAAAGAGCAGGTCCGCGTCCGCGGGCTCGTCGCGATGCAGGCCGAGATCCAGCGCGAGTACGGGCGGATCGCAGCCGTCACGGTCGACGAGCCTTACGTGAACGGCGCGTTCCGGGCGGGGATCGGCGCCGGCTTCCCGTTCCTGTCCGACGAGGATCGCGCCGTCGCCCGGGAACTCGACCTGCTCGAGCTCACCGACGAGTGGCACCTGCCGTACCTGCCGTTCACGTTCCTGCTCGACTCGACGCTCCGCATCTCCGGGATCTGGTGCGGCTTCTGGTCCTGGGGCAACCCGACGCCCGACGAGCTGCGGCTCGGGCTGCGTGAGATCACCCGCCGCGAGCAGCCGAGCTTCGAGCCGCAGCGGGTCTGGGAGCCTGGCGGCTCGGCACCCATCGGTGAGGGCATCGACGGCGACGTGATCTGGATCCGCGAGAACAGCCAGGGACACGAGCTGTGGCGCGGCGTCCTCGAGGGCCCGGTCCCGGAGGTCGGCGACGAGTTGGGTCGCTCATCGGTGGACGGCCGCCCGTGGATCGTCCGCCGCATCGAGCGCGAGGGCGGCCGTACCGCGATCCACGTCAGCAAGGAGGGCAAGACCGGCTCCCCACGCCTCGTCGGCCACCACATCACGACACCGCCCAGCGTCCGCTGAGCTACTAGTCTCGCCCCATGGCCGTCAGGCGGCAGAAGAGCCTGGTGCTGATCCTCGCGCGGGAGTTCTCGTCGCAGCTCGCGATGCCGACCTTCATCGTCGACGGGGGCGGCAATCTCGTCTTCTACAACGAGGCTGCGGAGGCGATCATCGGACGCTCCTTCGCCGAGGTCGGGGAGCTGGACGCCGAAGATGTTGTCCGCAGCATCGACATCGCGAACCTGGAGGGCGAGGTGCTCGAGCGGCGCGACCGGGCGATCGGCGTCGCACTCTTCGAGGGCCGGCCCACGCACGCCACGCGGCGGCTGCGCGGGTTCGACGGCGTCTGGCACACGGTCGAGGTGACGGCGTTCCCGCTCATGACCGGACCGGACGAGGTCGGCGGCGTCGTCGCGATCTTCTGGGAGTCCGGCGAGGAGCAGTAGCGCGTGAGCACCGCAGCGCACAAGAGAAGGCCCGGGGCGCCGCGATAGGCTCCGGTGGCCGTGGCGGTACGGCGTCAGAAAAGCCTCGTCCTGATCCTGGCGCGGGAGTTTGCGTCCCAGCTCTCCATGCCGATGTTCGTGGCGGACGCGGAAGGCAACCTCGTCTTCTACAACGAGGCGGCGGAGCGCGTCCTCGGGCGCACGTTTGCCGAGGCGGGCGAGCTTCCGGCGCAGGAGTGGGCCGACGCGTTCGAACCCTCGACGCTTGACGGCGAGCCGATGGCGCTCGACGAGATGCCTGCGGGTGCTGCCTTCCTCGAGCGCAGGCCGGTGCACGGGACACACCGCATCGTCGGTTTCGACGGCGTTCCGCGCACGGTTGCGGTGACTGCGTTTCCGCTCCTGACCCAGCACGACCAGCCGAGCGGCCTGGTCTGCATCTTCTGGGAGGAGTAGGTGATGCGATGCGCCTGACGATCTGGGGCTGCCGGGGTTCGCTCGCGGCGCCCGGCCGGCAGACGGTCCGGTACGGCGGCAACACCTCCTGCGTCGAGCTGCAGACCGGCGACGGCGCGCTGATCCTCGACGCGGGCACCGGGCTGCGGCCGCTGGGCCAGCAATTCGCGGAACCGACGGCGCGCGTCGACCTGCTGCTCACACACCTGCACCTCGACCACCTGGAGGGGCTCGGCTTCTTCCTGCCGCTCTGGCAGGCGGAGACGGAGCTGCACATCTGGGGGCCGCCTTCGCCGACGCGGAACCTCGAGGAGCGGATCGCCCGCTACCTCTCGCCGCCGCTCTTCCCGATCGACGTCGCGGACGTGCCGGCGACCGTCGTGTTCCACGACGTGCCCGAGGAGCCGTGGGAACTGGCCGGGGTCAAGGTCAGCGCGGCGCCGGTCGCGCATCCCGGGCCGACGCTCGGCTACCGGGTCGAATCGGGCGATGCGTCATTCGCGTACATCCCCGACCACGAGCCGGGACTCGGCGCCGACCTCGGCCGGGTCGAGGACGAGTGGATCCCCGGCTTCGACCTCGCTGCAGGCGTCGACCTGCTCCTGCACGACGCGCAGTTCACCGACCTCGAGTACCCGGAACGCGTTGGGTGGGGGCACTCCAGCGTGTCCGACGCGGTCACGTTCGCGCTGCGGGCCGGAGTGGGGCGGCTGGTGCTGTTCCACCACGACCCCTGGCACGCCGACGGCGATCTGGACGAGCTCGAAGACCGTGCGCGGGAGCTGTGGAACGGCGCGGGCGAGCCGCCGCTCCTGGCGCGAGAGGGCATGCACATCGACGTGGGCGGCGTCACGCCCGCGTTACAAAAGCAGCCCACGTAACGGGTCGCTCAGAACTGCACGTCGTCGGCAGCCAGGCCGGGTGCGCCGGCCCCGCCCGGGCCGGGGGCGCCTGCGCCGCCCGCGCCGTGAGAGACGGTGTTGCCGGAGGCCGTGATGGTCGTGGCCTGGCGCGCGATCGCGACGCTCGGGCCGCCGCTGCCGCCCCCGCCGTCGC
The DNA here is from genome assembly GCA_963734565.1 of uncultured Thermoleophilia bacterium. Lineage (GTDB taxonomy): Bacteria > Actinomycetota > Thermoleophilia > Gaiellales > Gaiellaceae > JACVRM01. The sequence continues at coordinate 188,608 of CAVTHM010000002.1, forward strand.
CACCGCGGCCGCCGCCCCCGCCGCGGCCGCCGTTTCCGCCGGCCCCGATCTGGCTCGAGCAGTACGTGCTGCCCGGGCCGCCGGTGCCGAAGAGGCCCCCTTGGCCGCCCGTGCCGCCGTTTCCGCCGGCTCCGCCGTTGGCGGCCACGATGATCGAGCCCTTGATGACGACACCCGTCGAGTTGACGAGGAAGACGCCGAAAGACCCGCCGCCACCACCGCCCCCGGCGCCACCGAAGCCACGCTCGCCGCCGTCGCCGCCCTCGCCGCCGCCGTCGCCGGAGCCGTCGTCGCAGGCGATGATGCAGTGCTGGCCGCCGCCGCCTCCGCCGCCGCCGCCGCCCGACCCGTCGGTGCCGTTCGTGCCCGAGTGGCCGGCGCCGGGCACGAAGATCGACGCCAGGACGACGCCAGGCCCGCCGCCCGCGCCGCTCACGCCGATGACACCGAAGCCGCCGTCGTAGCCCTTGCCGCCCGTGCCGCCGGGATCGCTGCGCGAGCCGGCGAAGCCGCCCGGGCCGGCGTCGACGCCTGCGCCCCCCTGCCCGTCGGTGGCGTCCATGTGGCCGACGAGGTACTCCTGGCCACCCTGGCCGCCTTGCCCGCCCTGGCGTCCCGTGCGCGGCCCGCTCGCCCCGCCCCCTCCTCCGTACACGATGCCGTCGCACTCGCCGTCGCCGCCGGCTCCCCCGTTCTTGCCCTTCGCGCCGTTGCTGCCCGCGGAGCCAGGGCTCCCGGCCCCGCCGGCGCCGCCGGCCGCGACGATGGCCTCGAGTACGAGCCCGGGGCTGTTCACGGCGCGGATGCCGTACGAGCTCGCTCCACCCGAGGCGCCGGGGCCTGGCGCGAGCGTCACGTGCTGAAGGGTGGTGGTGGCCGTGATGCCGCTTGCGGTCGCGGCCTCGGTCCCGCCACCGCCCGGCCCTCCTGTGATCCGCGTGTCGTTGAGGAGCGATCGCGACCAGTCGGTTCCGTACCCGCCGTACACGCTCACCCCGTTCGCGACGACCAGGCGTTCGGTGTAGATGCCGAAGCCCGCGTAGACATGCTTGCCCTGGCTCTGGGCGGCGACGACCGCGGCCGCCAGCGTTCGCAGCGGCGCGGTTCGCGTCCCGGGCGCGGTGTCGTTGCCGATCGGCGTGACAAAGATCGCCTGCGTCGCATTGCCGTCGACGCCGTCGCAGTTCGTGTCGGCGAAGGTCATCTCCGGCGCGTCGGTGGCGGTCGGATTGACGGCGGCGTTGTCGGGCGCGCAGTCGGCCGGCGCCAGTGACCCGTCGCCGTCTCCGTCGACCGTCCAGGTTCGTGCCTCCGGCGTGGCATCGGCGTTTCCGGCCCCGTCGCGGGCACGCACCCGGAACGTATGGGAGCCGTCCGCGAGGTCGGCGTACTTCAGACCTTCGGCCGGGCAGAATGCGAGCGCCGCTCCGTCGAGGGCGCATTCGAAGGTGGCAGTCGGGTCTGGCGACGAATACGTGAACCGCGCGCCGCGTGCGGCCACGGTGCCGGACGGGCCTTCCCCGATCGTCGTCTCGGGCGGCGTGGTGTCCGAGGGGACGAGCGTCGGTTTGTGGCCGTGGGCCTTGGTCGCCCGGAACACCTGCGACGCGGCCTGGTTCCCGGCGCCGTCCCGGACGGGCTTGGACGTCGTGCGCTTGTACGTCACCGCCGGCTTGGCGTTCGTGTCGGGGAGCGTGTTCTCGAGCAGCGCGATCGTGATCGTCTTGCCCTTGGCAGCGCCGAGGGAGCGGATCCGGTACCCCTTGATCGCAAACGGGTACTTGCCGTCGTGGTCGACGCCGTGGCGGACGCGCTCGGAGTAGGTCAGCAGCACGGCGTCGGCGCGTGCGTCGCCGTCGGCGTCACGCATGCGGGCGCTCGTGATCCGCGGTGGCTTGTGATCGCGTCCGGCTGGGGCTGCACCGGCGAGGACTGCGATGCCGGCGGCGAACAGCAGGAAGCCGGTCACACGGTGCACCGCTTGACTGTACGACGATCGGTCCGCTGTTTCTACGGACGGCGGCGGGCGATCACGTGGAAGACGTGCCAGTGCTTCGGCTCGTCGAGCGCCGTCTTGCCGTCGGCATCCTCCTCGTCGAAGCGCTCGAGCTCGAAGCCGTCGAGCAGCGCGAGGGCCTGCTCGCGGGTGTGGAACGTGAGCTCCGGGTCGCCGGCCCACTCGTCGCGGTCGCCGAAGAGCTGGCCGCTGAAACGGCCGCCCGGCTCGACCGAGGCGACGACGCGCTTCCAGACGGTGTCGAAGTGCTCCGGCGGGCAGAACGGGAGCGCATAGCCCGCGTTGACGAGGTCGGCCTGCGGCCACTCGGCATCCGTGAACGAGGCGACCCGCGTCTCGAGGCGCGGCTCGTCGCCGGCGCGGTCACGTAGCCGCTCGACCGCCGCCGGCTCCCCGTCGATCGCGAGCACGCGCCAGCCGCGCTCGAGCATCGCGAACGTGTCGCGGCCCTGGCCGCAGCCGAGGTCCACGCCGAACCCGGGCTCGGCGAAGCGGTCGAGCGCGCCGAGCACGGTCTCGTGCGCGGGGCGCTTCGCGACCGCGTCGTAGAACGCGCCCCAGTCGTTGGCCGGGGTCTCGCTCAGGTGGCGGATGCCTCGCGGCTCACGACACGGCTACCCCCGCCGCGAGCTTCTCGCCGAAGCGCGCCCGCGGGATGAACTGGCCGACGCCGGGCTGCGCGACCAGGTCGTCGCCGTCGACCAGCACCTTGCCGCGGAGCAGCACCGTCTCCGGCGAGCCGGTCACGGTCGTGCCTTCGTAGAGGTTGTAGTCGGTCTTCGAGTGCTGCGTCGCCGCCGTGATCGTGTGGCGCTTCTCCGGGTCGAAGACGACGATGTCCGCGTCGGAGCCGACCGCGATCGTGCCCTTGCGCGGGTAGAGGCCGAAGAGCTTCGCGGGGTTCGTCGCCCACAGCTCGACGAGGCGGTTGAGCGAGATGCGGCCGCCGCGGACGCCGAACTCGTGGAGCATGTGCAGGCGGTTCTCGAGGCCGGGCCCGCCGTTCGGGATCTTCGAGAAGTCGTCGCGGCCCAGCGTCTTCTGGCCATCCCAGAGGAAGGCGCAGTGGTCGGTCGAGACGACCGAGAGCACGTCGGTGCGGAGCGCGTTCCAGAGCACGTCCTGGTTCTCCTTGGCGCGCGGCGGCGGCGTGTAGACGTACTTCGCGCCCTCGAAGTCCGGCCGCTCGAGGAACGTGTAGTCGACGAAGAGGTACTGCGTGCACGTCTCGCCGTGGACGTTCCAGCCCTTCTCGCGCGCGAGCTCGATCGGCTCGACGGACTCGCGGCACGAGACGTGGACGACGTAGAGCGGCGAGCCGGCGACGCGCGCGAGCTGGATGGCGCGGTTCGTCGCCTCGCCCTCGGTCTCCGGCGGCCGCGTCAGCGCGTGGTACTTGGGCTCGGTGTTGCCGGCGGCGAGCGCCTCCTTGACGAGGACGTCGATCGCGTCGCCGTTCTCGGCATGCACCATCACGAGCGCGCCCGAGGCGGCCGCGACCTGCATGCTCTTGAAGAGCGTCTCGTCGTCGACCATCAGCGCGCCCTTGTAGGCCATGAACAGCTTGTACGAGGTGACGCCCTGGTCCGGGAGCGTCGCGAGCTCCTCGAGCGTCCCGCCCTCGCGCAGGTCGGTGATCGCCATGTGGTAGCCCATGTCGATCACCTGCTTGCCGTCGGCCTTCGAGCGCCACTCGTCGAGCGCCTGGCCGAAGGTCGCGCCCTGCGGCTGGATGACGAAGTCGACGTGGGTGGTCGTGCCGCCGAACGCGGCCGCCGTCTGGCCCGACTCGACGTCGTCGATCGTGGTCGTCCCGCCGAACGGCATGTCGAGGTGGGTGTGCGGGTCGACGCCGCCCGGCAGCAGGTACTTGCCGCTCGCGTCGATGACCCGGTCCGCCGGCTGGTCGAGCGACTCGCCGATGAGCGTGACCGTCTCGTCGTCGATGTAGACGTCGGCCACGTAGTCGTCGGCCGCGGTCACGATGCGGCCGCCCTTGATCAGAACTGACATTTCAGCGCCTCCTCGTTGGCTCGCCGCCAGCGTAAAGGAGACCGCAGCTTCAGGACCCGCTTCGCGGGTCGTGCAGCGGCTCCATTCGAAGGCGGCAACCCCTGCTGCGCGGGTTTCCCCTTCGAGCTACCCCTTTCCCCGCTGAGGTCAGACGCGGCTTCGCGCGACGTGGCTCCCGCCCGGGCAAGCCGGGCTCCGCCGGCTGCTTGGGTTGACACGCGGGCGGTCGCGCGAAAGAAATCGCCCGACCGGACCCGTACCCCGAGGGGAGGTACCTCATGACCGGATTCACTTGCGGCAGGCTGCGCCTGCTCGTCGTCGCGTGCGTCGCCTTCGTCGCACTCGTCGTCGTCGCTCCGGCGACCGCGGCAAAGCCGCCGAAGCCGGGGCTTGCTTTCACACCGTGCGGCCTGACGCCTGACGCCGCCACCACGGAGTGCGCGACAGCTGATCTGCCGCTCGACTACGACCGCGGAAACGACAAGAAGGGTCGCGTGCAGATCGCGGTTGCGCGCGTGCCGGCGGCCGATCAGGCGCACCGGCTCGGCGTGCTCTTCTTCAACTTCGGCGGACCCGGGCGGCACGGCCGTCGACTACCTGCAGTTCCTCGGCGCGAGCACGCTGTGGCAGTCGCTCAACCAGCGCTACGACATCATCGCGTTCGACCCGCGCGGGGTCGGCCAGAGCACGCCCTCCATCGACTGCCACGTCAACCAGCAGACGACGGGGATCTACTCGATGCCGTTCCCGACGCCGCTGACGCTCGACCTGGACGCGCTCATCCAGAAGGACAAGACCTACATCAACGCGTGCCTCACGAACGGCGAGATCCTCGAGCACGTCTCGACGGCCAACGTCGCCCGCGACATGGACTCGATCCGGGATCTGCTCGGCGAGTCCAAGCTGAACTACTTCGGCTACTCGTACGGGACGTTCCTCGGGGCGACGTACGCGAGCCTCTTCCCGAAGAACTACCGGGCGATGGTGCTCGACGGGCCCGTTGACGCGAACCGGTACATCAACAAGCCGTGGCAACAGCTCTCCGAGCAGTCGGCCGGCTTCGAACGGGCCTGGGGCCGGTTCATGCAGGCGTGTGCCGCCGACCAGGTCGCATGCAACGGCTTCGGCGGCTCTGATCCGTGGGACGCGTACGACCAGCTGGTCGACCAGGCGAATGCGAGCCCGATTCCGGCCGTGGGGTACACCCCCGATCCCACTCCGGTCACCGGCGACGACATCAATGCCGCGGTCATCTTCGGCGGCATGTACGCCAAGGAGAACTGGAGTCCCGTCAGCGAAGCCCTGGCGGAGGCCGCCGCCGGCGACGCCTCGTTCATGCGCTTCATCGTCGACGAGATCGTCTACGGGCGGGATCCCGGGGACGGCACGTACTACCCGGGGAACGATCGCTACTTCACGATCGGCGCCACCGAGCAGAAGTACTCGAAGGATCAGGAGGACTTCTTCCTCGACCGCGGGGACGAGGCCTGGGCGATCTACCCGCACACGTACTTCAACAACGGCTACGTGGAGCTCAACTACGTCATGTGGCCGAAGCACGACAAGGACGCGTACTACGGGCCGTTCAAGATCAAGGACTCGTCGCCGACGCCGCTCGTCGTCGCGACGACGTACGACCCGGCGACGCCCTACGCAGGCGCCCTGCGGTATGTGCGCGACCTGCACAACGTTCGCCTGATCACGATGCGAGGCGACGGCCACACCGCCTACGGCGGCGAGTCGGCGTGCATCGACGCGGCCGTCAACAAGTACCTGTTGCAGGGTGTGCTGCCCGCTGCGGGCACAACCTGCAAGCAGGACACGACGTTCGGATCACTCGCGGCTGCCACCGGCACGTCGAAGGCTGCCGCCAAGGCCATGTCGGTGACGAGCCGGCGGGTCTTCGCCACCCCCACGATGTTCGATCGCTAACGACGAAGACGGTGCGCCGCAGCTTGGCTGCGGCGCACCCCTCTCTGTGTGCGAACAGTTCCATGAAATCCGGTCTAGCCGAGCGGCCGCAGCTGTGGGCGAACTGTTGCGGTGCCTGGCACCGGTGTAGAGAAGTTGCCGCCGCGACATGCACCGCGGACATGTCCCAGATGTGCTGATTCGTCCACGGCGGAGCCCGGCTTGCCCGGGCGGGAGCCATGTCGCGCGAAGTCGCGTGTGACGTCTCCCGGGAAGGGGGTAGCTCGAAGGGGGAGCCCGCGAAGCAGGGCTCCCCCTTCGAATGAAGCAGCGCCACGACCCGCGAAGCGGGTCCTGGCGCGGCGGTTACTCGCTACTTGCCGCCCTCCTTGAGGACGACCGTTGCCTTCTTGAAGCCCTTGCCGTAGACGTCGATGCCCTTGGCCTTCAGGTTCGCGACAGCCTTCTTCGCGAGATCCGTCCGGTATGCGGCGGACGTCGCCGGCTTCTTGATGACCTTGTAGGTCTGCGCGATCTTGGCCGTCTGCTTGAACGCGGCCGGATCCATGATCCCGACGCCCTGCTTGTTCGGCCAGATGAGGTCGTTGACCTCGTTCATCTGCCACGTCTGGTGCCCGCGCGGCAGCGCCGGCCCGTTCGCGAGCACGATGTTCACGCACTCCTTGTAGTGGTCACGGCAGTACGCCCAGCCCTGGAACGAGGCGGTGAGGAACTTGACCGCCGTGGCCTGGTTCTTCGTGTCCTTGATCCAGTCGCCGCGGACGAAGATGCCGTCCTGCTGCATCCCCGTGCCGAGGTCGTTGAACTTGAAGACGTTCAGATCCTTGAGCGTGTAGAGCTTGCCGGTGTCCGGGTTCTTCGTCTCGAGCACCTGGGCGAGCTCGTTGTACGTCATCGCCGACGAGGCGTCGACGTCGCCCTTCAGGAACGGGACCATCGTGAAGTCCTGCTTGACGATCTTCACGTCCTTGTCCGGGTTCATCCCGTACTTGACGAGCGCGGCGCGCTGCTCGTACTCGTTGCCGAAGACCCACACGCCGAACTTCTTCCCGCGCATCTTGGCGAACGTGTTGATGCCGCTCTTCTTGAACGTCACCTCGGTCGTCCCGCTACGCGCGTAGACCTGGCCGATGTTCACGAGATCCTGGCCGGTGTCGCGCTGCTGGAGCAGGCTCGGGAGCCAGTCGATCCCGAACTCGGCCTGCTTCCCGAGCACGACCTGCTCCGGGATGATCGTCGGGCCGCCGACCTTGATGTTCACGTCGAGGCCCTGCGCCTTGTAGAAGCCCTTCGCCTTCGCGGCGTAGTAGCCGGCGAACTGGGACTGCACGACCCACTTGCTCTGAAGCGTGACCTTGGTGAGCTGCGGGCTCTCCCGCCCGGCGACGGCGAAGCTCGCCGCCGTCAGGGCAACGAGCGCACCGACTGCGCCCAGGAGAACGAACCACCTGCTGCGATTCCTCACTGCCTCTCCTCCTCTTGTCCTCGCGACGGCCGACCCCAGCCGCCGGTCCTGCGCAACTCTCTCACTCCCGTCGGCTGCGCGCAGCAGGATCCCACCGGAGCACCCGCCGCTCGATCAGCGCGACCGCGCCGTAGAACGCGATCCCGAGCAGGCTCGCGACGAGGATCGCGGCCCATGCGATCTCGTACTGCGCCTCCGAGACGGCCTGCGGGATCTGCACGCCGAGCGCGGTGGTGTCGCCGCCGAAGAAGTCGGCGACCACGGCGCCGATCATCGCGAGCACGGTGGCGATCTTCAGCGCCGTGAAGACGAAAGGGAGCGACGCGGGGATGCGGACGCGCCGGAAGGTCTCGGTCTGGCCGGCCGCGTACGACCGCATCAGCTCGAGCGACTCCGGCCGCACGGAGGTGAGGCCCCGCAGCGTGTTCACCATCACCGGGAAGAAGCAGAGCACCGACGCCATGACGATCTTCGACCACGGGCTGAGGATCCCGAACCAGGCGTTCGTGATCGGTGCGAACGCGATGATCGGCACCGCGTTGGCGGCGATCATGTACGGCATCAGTGCATTCCCGAGCGGACGCCACCGCGCGAGCACGAGCGCCGACACGAACGCGAGCGAGGAGCCGATGGCGAACCCGGCGAGCGCCTCCTTGAAGGTGATCCACGCGCCTTGCCGGAGCTCGGTGCGGTTGTCGCGGAGCGCCTGGAGCACGTCCGAGAGCGGCGGCAGCAGGTAGCGCTCGACGCCGATCGCCGGCAGCAGCCACTGCCACATCAGGAGCCCGACGGCGAAGACTGCAAGCGCGGGGAGCCACGTTCGCAGCCAGTGCGTCACCGACCAGGAACGTCCGGGCGCCTCCTGGGCGACGGCGCTCATTCGAGCGCCTCCAGCTCCTCGACGACCTTGTCCGCCCCGCCGGCGTGGAGCGCTTCCCGGACCTGGGTCACGAGCTCGAAGAAGCGCGGCTCCTCGCGCGTGTCGGCGTCGCGCGGCTGCTTCAGGTCGATGGGGATCACCGTCGTTATGCGCCCGGGCCGGGCGGACATGACGACCACGCGCGTCGACAGGAACACCGCCTCCGAGATCGAGTGCGTGACGAAGATGACCGTCGAGCCGGTCTCGCCCCAGATACGCAGCAGCTCGAGGTTCAGGCGCTCCCGGGTCATCTCGTCGAGCGCGCCGAACGGCTCGTCCATGAGCAGCAGCGCCGGCGAGAACGACAGCGCGCGGGCGATCGCGACGCGCTGCTGCATGCCGCCGGAGAGCTGCCACGGGTGGTTTTCGGCGAACTGGCCGAGCTCGACGAGCTCGAGCATCTCCTGCACCCGCTTCGTGCGGCGGCCGCGGTCCCAGCGCAGCAGCTCGAGCGGGAGGCCGATGTTCTTCGCAACCGTCCGCCAGTCCATGAGGACGGCCGCCTGGAAGACGATCCCGTAGTCGCGGTCGAGCCGCGCCTGGCGCGCGGGCTTGCCGTTGACGAGCACGTCGCCGGACGACGGCTCGACGAGATCGCCGATGACGCGCAGGAGCGTCGACTTCCCGCAGCCGGAGGGGCCGATCAGCGAGATGAACTCGCCGCGGCCGACCTCGAGCTCGATGTCCTGCAGCGCAGTGACGCCGCCGCGCCCGAACGTCTTCGTGACGTTGTTGACCGCGACGACGCTCTCGGGGGCGGCGCTCACACAAGCACCTCGGGCGGCCGCTGGACGACGAGCTTCTCGACCACCACGATCACGAGGAAGAAGAAGATCCCGAGCGCGGCGGCGAACATGTTCGTCGCCCAGAGGTTGCTCGGGTCGAGGGTGTAGTACTGGTTGTAGTTCAGGATCGCGCCGCCGAGACCGTCCTGGATCGACGAGGGGAGCTCGCCGATGATCGCCCCGACGACGCACGCGGTGGCGGCGATCTTGAACGCCGCGAACAGGTACGGGAGCGCCGACGGGACGCGCAGCTTCCAGAACACTTGCCACTCGCCCGCGGCGTAGGAGCGCATCAGCTCGATCGCGGCCGGGTCGGCGGAGGTCAGGCCGCGGACGGTGCTGACCGTCACGGGGAAGAACGTCAGGTAGGTCGCGATCACGGAGACGCGCACCCACGCGTCTGGCGTGTACCCGAGGACGGACACGTTGCCGAGCCCGACCACCACGATCGGCGCCACCGCCAGGATGGGGATCGTCTGCGAGGCGACGACGTACGGCATCACTCCGCGCTGCAGGACGGCGAAGCGTGCGATCACGGCGCCGAGGGAGAACCCGATGACGGCGCCCACGACGAAGCCGACGAATGCCTCCTTCGCGGTGAAGAGCGTCGAGTGCCACAGGTAGTCGATGAGCAGCGGCCCGGTGTCGCCCTGCGTGTGCTTGAACAGGGCGCCGAAGATGTCGTGCATCGCCGGCATGGTCGTCTCGTCGACGGCGAAAGGATGCGTCCAGCCGAAGTGCATCCAGAGGTTGCGGTACGCCTCCCACAGCGCCCAGATGGCCGCGAAGACAAGCAGGAGGACGACGATGCGGGACGCACTTCGCTTCGCCAGGTCCCCGCGCGGCGAACGGGCAGGCGCGCGGGCGGCGACGGCGGACATGCGGGCGATTCTTACCGATCCGTCCGGCGCGGTTAGAGTCGCGCCGATGCCGCTCGACCCCAGCCGCACCGTCGCCGAGCTCCGCGAGCTGCGCGACCTGACCGGCGACGAGAACGGTGCCCAGCGCGTCGCGTGGACGGACACCTGGGTGAAGGCGACGGACTGGCTCGCCGGCAAGCTGGACGGCCTGCCGCTCGAATACGAGGTCGACGAGGCCGGCAACCAGTGGTGGACGCTGCGGGGCGCCTCCGAGCGCGAGGTGCTCTTGGGCGGCCACATCGACTCGGTGCCGAACGGCGGCTGGCTCGACGGCGCGCTCAACGTCGTCGCGGCCGTCGAGGTGCTGCGCCGCATCGCCGAGGAGGGGCAGCCGGCGACGACCGTTCGGCTCGTCAACTGGGCCGACGAGGAGGGAGCGCGCTTCGGCCGCAGCCTGTTCGGCTCGAGCGCCGCCTCCGGGACGATGGCCGACCAGGCGGAGATCCGGAACCGCACCGACGCGAACGGGATCCGCTGGGAGGACGCGCTTCGCGAGCACGGCGTGGATCTCGACCGCGCGCTCGACGCGCACCGGCAGCTCGCGAACGCGGCCGCCTACCTCGAGCTGCACATCGAGCAGGGGCCGGTGCTCGAGGCGATGGACATCCCGCTCGGCGCCGTGATCGGCACGTTCGGCGTGGAGCGCTCGCTGTTCACGTGGCGCGGCCAGGCGGCCCATGCCGGCTCGACGCCGATGGATCAGCGGCGCGACGCGCTCGCGGGCGCCGCCAAGCTCGCGCTCGAGATCCGCGACATCGCGCGGCGCGCCGGCAAGGGCGCCGTTTGCACGTCCGGCGGCGTCGTCTGCAAGCCGGGCATCGTCACGTCGGTGGTCGAGACGGCCGAGCAGCTGCTCGACCAGCGCAACATGGACGCCGACGTGCTCGCACGGATGCTGGCCGAGGCGCAGGAGGCCGCGGACCGCTTCGCCGCCGAGGAGAACGTCGAGGTCGAGTGGAGCCGCATCTGGAACATCCAGCCGATCCTGTTCGACGAGACGCTGGTCGGCTTCGCGGAGGACGCGGTGCGCGAGGTCTCCGGCACGTCGCACCGCCTGCCGTCGGGGCCGCTGCACGATGCCGCCGAGGTCGCGCGCGCGGGCGTGCCGACGGTGATGCTGTTCGTCCAGAGCCTCCGAGGCCTCTCGCACACGAAGCTCGAGGACACGAAGCCCGAGCACCTCGAGCTGTCCGTGCAGGCGCTGGACCGCCTGGCGTCGCGGACGATCGCCTGGGTTAGCTAGACGACCGAGTCGTCAGCGAACCCTGACGGGCTCGCGCAGCCGCGCGCGGTTGCGCACCGCGAAGACGATCGTCGTCGAGATCACGAGGAACAGCCCGAGCACGACCGCGACATCGCCGAGGTTGAACGCGATGCGCCCGGCGATGAGCGGGTCGGGGACGCCGTCGAACGACGGCCAGAGGAGCAGCGAGAGCAGGTTGCCGGTCGCGCCGCCGACGGCTATGCCTCCCGCGATGGCGATCGGCAGCGAGCCGACGAGCACGATCGCGACCGCCCAGATCCCGGACGCGAGCAGGCCGGCCACGACGTAGCCGAGCGGCCGCTCGTGACCGACGACCGGCTGGTCGCCGCTCAGCGCGACGCCCTTGTGCACGAGGTCGGTGGCGGCGACGGTCGACGCCGTCAGGATCAGGACGAGTGCAGTCGACCGCATGCGCCCAGCCTACAAACCGGCGTGCCGGGCGCGCGGCACGGCCGCCCGGCACGCCGATCATGCATCGTCGTGAGGCGCCGCAACGCCGCCCATTTCAACGCCAAAACGTGGACGAGAACGGCTTCAGGGCTGTGATACGTTCATCCGCGTTGCACGCGGCGTGAATCTGGACTGCACACGGGTCGAAAGGAGTCGAGCGGCATGTACACAGCGACAAAGGACCGGATCCTGCCGACCACCGTGACGGGGTCCTGGCCGCGGCCGGCGTGGTACACGGGCAACCTCCACGAGCGTCCGTACTCGACCGGCCTCGGCGACGTGCAGTTCCGCGAGCAGCATCTCGACGCCGTCGCGACCGTCATCTCCGACCAGGAGCTGGCCGGGCCTCGACATCCTCACGAACGGCGACTACCACCTCGACTTCGACCTCGCCGGCCGCTCGTGGTTCTCGTACCCGAGCGAGCGCATCAGCGGCACCTCGGAGTACGACACCGAGCGCACGGCCCTGTGGGACTACCCGGTCGGCACGTGGATGAACGAGATCGTCGGCGGCTGGAAGTACCACGCGATCGTCGACAAGATCGGCCCGCGCGTGCCGCTCGAGTTCGCCAAGATCTGGCGCGTCGCCCAGTCACGCACCGAGAAGCCGGTCAAGTTCGGCACCGTCTCCTCCGACCTCGCGTGCACCGTCCTCACCGTCCAGACGGACGCGTACGACGACGACAAGCGCGAGTTGATGTGGGACCTCGCGACCATCCTCAACGGCGAGCTGCGGCAGCTGGTCGCCGCTGGCTGCAAGGTCGTGCAGATCGAGGAGCCGGCCATCCACAGTGCGGCTGCGTGGGGCGCGGACGAGGACACGCTCAGCTTCTACGTCGACCTCTACAACCACACGGTCGAGGGGCTCGACGACGCGGAGATCTGGCTGCACACGTGCTGGGGCAACCCGGGCGCGCAGCACTGCTTCGACCCGAACATCTCGTACGAGCCGTCGCTCGAGATCTTCATGGAGAAGATCAAGGCCGACGTGTGGACGATCGAGTCGAAGAACAACAACCATCAGCTGCTGCCCGCGCTCGGGCGCTACAAGGGCCAGTCCGACAAGAAGATCGCCGTCGGCATGATCAGCCACCGCCAGCTGCAGGTCGAGACGCCCGACGAGATCGCGGCGGACATCCGGCTCGCGCTCGAGTACGTCGACGCCGAGAACCTCGTGCTCTCGTCCGACTGCGGCTTCGGCCGGCAGGGCGTGCCGCGGCCGATCGCGACATACAAGGCGGCCGCGCTCGCGCAGGGCGCCAACATCGTCCGCAAGGAGCTCGGCGCGGACACGACCTACGTGCCGCTCGCCGACCCCGACCGGCAGATCGACTCCAAGCAGGTTCAGGAGCAGGTCCCGGCGTAGTTCTCGCGCTGCCCCGGCGGGTCAGCGGCTCTCGGCCGCGGGCTCGCCGGGCGCGCGCGTGCGCGGGCGCGGTGTCAGCGCCGTCGCGGCCCACAGCGCGGCGATCACGGTGAAGCCGACAGCGCCCTCGCCGGGGAGCGCGAACGTGAAGCCGACGAGCGGGGTGCCGACGAGGATCGTGAAGGTCGCGCAGGCGTTCACGAAGCCGATTGCGAGCGCGGGCGCGTCCGGCCTGAGCGCCTGCGCGCGCGTGAACGCGTAGGCGAACGGGATCCCCGCGGCCAGGCCGAGGAGCGCGGCGCCGGCGACCCTGACCACTATCGGGAGGTCGAGCAGGAGCAGTACCGTCCCCGCCGCGCCGCCGAGCATGCTTGCCTGGACGAGCCGGCGCGTGCGGTCCGGCCAGTGCTGCATCAGCTTCCCGCCGAGGGGGCGCGTGAAGAGGCCGAGCAGCAGCGTCAGCGAGCCGACCGCCCCGCCGACCTCGGTGCGGTAGCCGTCGTGCTCGAGCAGCGACACCGTCCAGAGGCCGAGGATCACGCTGAACCCGAAGGAGGCGGTGTGCACGACCGCGAGCGGGTAGAGGCGCCGGTCGCGCAATACCTCCCGGAACGGGACCGGGAGCGGGCCGCGGTGGGTCGGCTCGGCGGCGGGCGCGAGGCGTAGCAGGACGAGCGTCATGGCCGCGACCACGAGCCCGGCGACGAACGGCGCGCGCCAGTCCACGGCGAGCGCGGCCAGGGGGACGAGCCCGATCGCGAGCCCCGCGCCGCCGACGCTCGCGCCGCCGTAGATGCCCTGCGCGGTCGGCGTGCCCAGCTTCGACCTGACGTAGTCGGCGCCCGCCACGAACCCGATCCCGGTGCCGAGCCCGGTCACGAGCCGCGCGAGCACGCCGACCGCGAACGTCCCCGCGACGAGGCCGAGCGCGTTCCCGAGGATCACGATCGCGAGCGCGACCGTCCCCATCGTTCGCGCGCCGTGCCGGTCGACGAGCCGCCCGCCCGGGATCTGCATCGCGAGGTGCGAGACGAACAGCGCCGTCGTGAGGAAGCCGATCGTCCCGAGGCGGACGCCGTACTCGTGCGAGAGCACGTCCGCCGCCGGGCCGACCGTGGCGATGTTGAACCCGGCGCCGGCCCCGAGGCCGTAGCCGCCGGCCGCCGCCCAGCGCTTGGAGGTCGTGTTCAGGCGGGCGACACTACGGGCGCGACAGGACTTCGCGGGCGATGCGCTCCGGCCCCGGCAGGTGCGCGTCCTCGAGCGGCGGGCTGTACGGGATCGGCGAGTCCGGCGTTGTGATCCGCCAGGCGTCGTCCAGGTCGCCGAGGCCGTGCTCGGTCACGAGCGCGAGCACCTCGCCCGCCCAGCCGCCCGTCAGCGGCCCTTCCTCGACGACCGCGATGCGGTTCGTCTTCGCGATCGACGCGAGCACTGTCTCCAGGTCGACCGGCCGGATCGTCCGCAGGTCGATCACCTCCGCCTCGACGCCCTGCCCGGCGAGCTGCTCCGCAGCGGCCAGGCAGTCGTGGACGCCCTTCATCGCGCTCACGAGCGTCACGTCCCCACCCTCACGCACGACGCTCGCGCACCCGAGCGGCACCGGGTCGCCGCCGTTCACCTCGCCCTTATTGGAGTAGAGCCGCTTGTGCTCGAAGAAGATCACCGGGTTCTCGTCGCGGATCGCCGCCTTGAGGAGGCCCTTCGCGTCGGCGGGCGTCGCAGGCGCCGCGATCTTCAGGCCCGGGATGCCCATCAGCCACGCGACGGGCATCTGCGAGTGGATCGCGCCGAAGCGGCCGCCGCCGCCCACGACCGAGCGGATCACGAGCGGGACGCTCTGCTTGCCGCCGGTCAGGAACCAGTACTTCGTCGCCTGGTTGATCAGCGAGTCCATCGACAGCGCGAGGAAGTCGCCGAACATGATCTCGAGCACGGGCCGCTTGCCGGTGAGCGCCGCGCCGTAGGCGGCGCCGGTCAGCGCGAGCTCCGAGATCGGCGTGTCGATCACACGCTCCGGGCCGTGGCGCTCGAGCAGGCCGGGCGTGACCGCAAAGACGCCGCCCGCCACCGCCACGTCCTCGCCCATCAGGAAGACGCGCTCGTCGCGCTCGAGCTCCTCGTCGAGCGCTTGCCGGATCGCCTCGCGGAACTCGACCTCGCTCACGGCGTTCCTCTCGCGAGGAGGAGCAGGGACGGGTGCTCGAGCAGGTGGCGCACGTGCTGCAGGAAGCGGGCCGCCTCGGCGCCGTAGACGACGCGGTGGTCGCACGAGAGCGTGACGTCCATGGTCGTGCGCGCGACGACGGCGCCGTCCCGCACGACCGCGCGCTCGGCCACCTCGCCCACGGCCAGAATCGCCGCCTGCGGCGGGTTGATGACCGCGTTGAAGCGGCGCACGCCGAACATGCCGAGGTTCGAGACCGTGAACGTGCCGTCGCCGAGCTGCTCGGCCGTGAGCGACCTGGTGCGCGCGCCGTCCGCGAGCACGCGCGCCTCGTGCGCCAGCTCGAACACCGTCTTGCGGTCGGCGTCGAACACGGTCGGGACGATCAGCGCGTCCTCGGTCGCCACGGCGATGCCCACGTTCACGCGGCTGTGCCGCACCGGGCCGTCCTCGTACGTCGCATTCAGCGCCGGGAACTCGCGCAGCGCGAGCGCGACGGCCCGCACGACGAGGTCGTTGAACGACGGCGGGGGGTCGATCGCGGCGGTGCGCCACTCCTCGCGCAGTCGGGCGGCGGCATCCATGTCGACCTCGGCCTCGAGCGTGAACTCCGGGATCGACGCGCGCGACTCCGCCATGCGCCGGGCGATCGTCCGCTGGGTCGCCGTGAGCTCCACCGGCATCGCCTGTCCGCGGCCCGGCACGCCGTCAGCGCCTGCGCCGGGCACGTCCGCGGCGACGATGCGGCCGCCCAGGCCCGAGCCCGCGACGTCGGCGAGTGCGACGCCGCGCTCCTGCGCAAGGCGCCTCGCCACGGGGGTTGCCCGCGCCCGGGCCCCCTTCGTTGGGCGCGGCACCGGGGCCGTCGGCTCGGGCGGCGGGGTCGTTTGCGCGAATGCCAGGGGGGCGTTCTTCGCGTTCTGTGGGGCGGCGTCGCTGGTGCGCAGGTGCGCGATCGGCGCGCCGAGCGCAGCGGTCTGGCCGTCGTCGACGAGGATCTCGTCGAGCACGCCGCCCGCCTCTGCCTCGTAGACGATCGTTGCCTTGTCGGTCTCGACCTCGACGAGCGGCTCGCCGCGCACGACCGCGTCGCCCGGCCGCTTCAGCCACGCGAGCACGGTCGCCTCCTCCATTGAGTCGGAGAGCTTCGGCATACGGATCGCGACGACAGTCTCGGCGCTCATGCGTCGTTGAACTCCGGGATCGAGAGCTCGGCCGGGAACGGCGCGGCGAGCGCGGCCGCCACGATCCGCTCGAGCTCGGCGGTCACGTCGGCCTCGATCTGCGCCAGCTCGTCGCCCGCGATGCCCAGCTCGGCCGCGGCGACGGCAAGCGGGTCGCGCTCGCGCCAGCGGTCGAGCTCGCCCTCGGGCCGGTACTTGCCCGGGTCCGAGCGCGAGTGGCCGACGAAGCGGTACGTCAGCGCCTCGACGAAGACGGGGCCGCCGCCGCGGACGCGCTCGACGACCTCGGCCGCCGCGGCGCGCACCGCACGGATGTCCATGCCGTCGATCTGCATCGTCTGCACGTCCAGCGCCGCCGCGCGCGGGATGATCCCGCCCGGCGTGACCGTCTCGTACGGCGTGTACTCGCCGTAGCCGTTGTTCTCGCAGACGAGCACGAGCGGCAGCCGGAACACGCGCGCGAAGTTGAGGCACTCGTAGAAGTAGGCCTGGTTGATCGCGCCGTCGCCGAAGTACGCAACGGCGATCGAGCCCGACCCGCGCAGCGACAGCGCGGCGCCGGTCGCAGCCGCGATCGAGCCGCCGACGATCCCGTAGCAACCGAGCACGCCGTGCTCCGGGTCGACCATGTTCATCGAGCCGGAGCGGCCGCCGTTCAGGCCCGTCTCGCGGCCGAGCAGCTCGGCCAGCACGGCCTCCGGCTCGCTCCCCATCGCGAGCAGGTGCCCGTGGCCGCGGTAGGTGCACGCGATGCGGTCGCCCTCGCGCAGGACGCTCGCGAACCCGACCGCGACCGCCTCCTGGCCGCTGTAGAGGTGCGTCGTCCCGTAGACCTCGCCGCGCAGGAAGAGGCTCTGCACGCGGTCCTCGAAGCCGCGGATCAGCAGCATGCGCCGGTAGAGCTCGCGCGCCGTGCAGGCGTCCAGTTGCGCGGTCGTCGCGGTCGCCATCAGCTTCGCCTCCTCGCCAGCGCGTCGATTGCCACGGCTCCCAGCAGGATCGCACCCGTGGTGATCTGCTGGTAGAGGGGATCCTTGCCGAGCAGCACGTAGCCGTTGGCGATGTACGCGATCAGCAGCACGCCGACGACCGACCGCCAGACGGCGCCCTCGCCGCCGAGGATGCTCGTCCCGCCGACGACGATTGCGGCGAGCACGGTGAACGCGAGCGTCGTGTTGTCGCTCGACGCCTGCGCGCTGCCGACGCGCGACGTGTCGACGGCGCCCGCGAGGCCGGCCGCCGTGCCGCTGAGCGCGAACGTCAGGATGCGGATCGAGTTGACGCGCACGCCGGCGAGCCGCGCCGCCTCGGCGTTCCCGCCCGCCGCGTACATGTAGCGCCCGGCCGTCGTCGCTGCGAGCAGGAACGCGAGCACGACGACCACCGCGGCGGCGATCCAGATCGACGTCTTGACGCCGAGCCACTCGGAGTTCGCGAGGCGCGCGAAACCGGCCTTGATGTTGCCCTCGTCGTCGTAGAGCACGAGCAGGTTTCCCTTTGCGATCAGGTTCGCGATGCCGCCGACGATGAACGCCGTGGCCAGGGTGGCGATCAGCGCGTTGATGCGGAGCACCGTTATGACGAGGCCGTTCGCGAGGCCGACGAGCAGCCCCGCACCGATCGCGAGAGCGAACGCGAGCGGGGCCGAGTGATGCTGGCCGATCTGCGCCGTGACGACCGCCGCGAGCGCATAGGTCGAGCCCACGGACAGGTCGATTCCGCCCGCCACGAGCACGAGCGTCCCGGCGGCGGCGATCATCAGCGTGGCCGACTGCTGGTCGAGGATCCCGAGCTGGTTGTCGCGTGTCGCGAAGTGCGAGCTCTTCAACGTGAGCAGGCCGAACAGGAGCGCGAACGGGATCAGGATCGCGAGCCCGCGCATTCGCTCCCAGCTCAGCCGCTCAGGCCACCAGCCGTCTGCGCCTGAGGCGTGCGCGCTCACGCGGCCGCCGATTCGTCCGCGAACGCCGCGCGCAGGATCGCGTTCTCGGTCATGTTGTCCCCGGTGAGGTGGGCGACGATCCGGCCGCGCCGCATGACCAGGATGCGGTGGGCGAGACCGAGCACCTCCTCGAGCTCCGAGGAGATGAGGATCACGCCGCGCCCGCCGGCCGCGAACTCGGCGAGAAAGTCGTAGATCGCGCGCTTGGCGCCCACGTCGACCCCGCGCGTCGGCTCGTCAGCGATCAGCACCTGGGGATCGCAGAGCAGCGTCCGCGCGAGCAGCACCTTCTGCTGGTTGCCGCCCGACAGCGCCTGCACCGGCGCCCCGTACGACGCCCCGCGCACGTCACAGCGGTCGAGCATCGCGCGGGCTGTCCTGCGCTCGAGCGCTCGTCGCACGACGCTCATGCGAGCGAAGCGGCTGAGCCGGGAGAGCGTCGTGTTCTCGATCGACGAGCGGCCGAACAGGAGGCCCTCGTCCTTGCGCGACTCCGGCACGAGCGCCAGCCCGCCGGCCAGGCTCCGGCTCGGGCTCCGGCCCAGCGGCGTGCCGTCTGCGAGCGTGACCGTCCCGCCGGAGAGCCGGGCGGCGCCGAAGAGCGCACGCGCGAGCTCGGTGCGCCCCGCGCCCACGAGGCCGGCGAGGCCGACGATCTCGCCCGCGCGGACGACGAAGCTGGCGTCCTCGACGCCGGGCGCCGACACGTCCTGCACCGTCAGCACCACCGGCGCGTCGGCGGGCGCCGGCTGCTTCGGCGGGAAGGTCGAGGTGAGCGGACGGCCGAGCATCGCCTCGACCAGCGATTGCTCCGTCTCCGCGGTCGCGGGCGACGTGCGGATCAGGTCACCGTCGCGCAAGACGGTGACGGCGTCAGCGAGCTCGAGCACCTCGCGGAGGAAGTGCGAGATGAGGATGATCGTCGTCCCGCCCGCGGCCAGCGACCGGATGATCGCGTGCAGCTGCTCCGTCTCGCCGGCGCTCAGCGCCGCCGTCGGCTCGTCCATGACGATCAGCTGGGCGTCGCGCGAGAGTGCGCGCAGGATCTCGACCTTCTGCTGCTCGCCGGTGCGCAGCCGCCCGGCGGGCGCGTGCCCGGGCAGATCGAACCCCGCCCTGGCCGCCAGGTCGTCGTACGCGGCGTAGAGCTTGCGCCCCCGCAAGACGCCGCCGCTTGAAGGCTCGACGCCGAGGAAGACGTTCTGTGCGACTGTCAGCTGAGGGACGACGAACGGCTCCTGCGCGATCCCTGCGACCTTCTGCACGAGCGCGTCGCGCGGAGAGCGGAACGACACCTGCTCGCCGTCGAGCAGCATCCGCCCGCCGTCCGGCTCGATCACGCCGGAGACAATCCGGCCGAGCGTGGACTTGCCCGCGCCGTTCTCGCCCACGAGGGCGTGCACGGATGAGCGGGCCACCTCGAGTGAGACCCCCCGAAGCGCCTGGACGCCGCCGAAATGCTTGGCGACGTCCAGGAGCTGGAGGTAGGGACGACTCTCGTCGTCGGTTGTTGCGGAGGGAGGTTCTAGCCCGGCCACTCAGCCTTGAACTTGCCGGCGTTGGCCTTCGTCACGACGCCCCCGTTCGGCAGGCCGGCGAGCACGTCGATGCCGCCGCAGCCCTTGCCGGTCTTGACGGCCTTCAGCGCGCACTCCATGCCGCGCTTGCCCTCGGTGGCCGGCCGCTGGACGACGGTCCCGAACCACCGGCCCGACTTCACGCGGTTGAGGCCGACGCCGCCGCCGCCGTAGCCGATCAGGATCACGTCCTTGTTGTTGCCGAGTGCCGTCTGCGCCCCGGTTGCGCCCTGGTCGGCGCCGATGATGACGTTCAGGTCGGGATGCGCCTGGAGCATCGTCTGCGCCGCCTTCAGCGCCACGGCCGGCTGGTAGAAGGTCTCGCCCTCGGCCACGATCTTGATGTTGTGGCCCTTGATGGCCGCGTTGACGCCGTTGCGGATCGCGGTGTCGAGCGAGGTGACCTTCACCGAGTAGAGGTACCCGACGTTGCAGGGGCTTGCGCCGGCTTTCGCGCAGGCGGCGACGAGCAGCTTGCCCTGCTTCTGGCCGATCTGCGTCTGGACGAACACGACGTTGCCGGAGAGTCCCTTCACGGGCGGCGCCGCCGTCCCCGGGTTCGTGCCGAGGATCTGGTCGATGTTTACGACCTTGATGCCCTTCGAGATCGCCTGCTTGACCGTCGGGAGCAGCTGCGGCCCGTAGATCGGCTGGACGATGATCGCCTGGTACTGGCCCGAGTTGATGGCCGTCTGGAGCTGCGAGAGCTGCTTCTTCGGGTCGTTCGCGGCGTCGAAGACGGTCACCTTCGCTCCTCCAGCGGAGGCGACCCTCTTGGCGGCGGCGAGCATCGGTGCGTCGTAGCTGTTCGCGACGGCGAACGACATGTAGGCGACGTTCGTGGTCGCTTTCGGCGCGCCGTTCGCGACGTTGGTGGCGACGACGAGCGCCGCGAGGCCCATGAGCGCGGCCGCGGCCAACGCGGCGAGCCCCAGGCGAGGTACGGCAATCGAGCGGTTCACTTCAACCAACCCTCCTTTAGATGACGCGGCCGCCAGTGGAGATGGCGCCCGACGAGGAGCTGCGCCACCGGTAGACCCCACGCTTCCGCTGCGACAAAGCCGGGCGAGTGTAGGGAGGCTAAACGGGCCACGTCAACCCGTTACCTGGACTGAACGAGCGGACTGGATCCAGTGCGGCTGGACCTCCGTGTGCTGGAGCAGGTAGTCGAGCGACCCGGCCGCCTCGTCGCGCGCCTTCCGCAGGTCGGCTCCGACGAGCTTGCCGCCCCGCTTCAGCACCCGTCCGGCGACCAGGACCGTGTCCACGTTCCGTGTGTCGGCCTGCAGCACGACGGTCGAGACCGGGTCGATGACGGGGTAGGTGTTGGTGTCGTCGCCGCGCACCAGGACGACGTCCGCCTGCTTGCCCGGCGTGAGCGAGCCGGTGCGGCCGTCGATCCCGCAGACGCGCGCGCCCTCGATGGTCGCGAACTCGAGCACCTGGCGGCTGGTGAGGAGCTCGGGCTCCGTCTCGGCGCCCGCGGCGAACGCCGCCTCGTGCGACTGCAGCCGGTCGGAGGCGAACAGGAACCGCATCTGCGTGAACATGTCGCCGGACACGGTCGTGACGACGTCGATCGACAGGCTGGGCTGCAGGCCGTGCTTCAGTGCTTTAGCGGTCGGCGGCGTCCCGTGGCCCATGATCATCTCGACCGACGGCGAGATCGAGACCTTGCCGCCGGACTCGGCGATCAGGCTGAA
The DNA here is from genome assembly GCA_963734565.1 of uncultured Thermoleophilia bacterium. Taxonomy (GTDB): domain Bacteria; phylum Actinomycetota; class Thermoleophilia; order Gaiellales; family Gaiellaceae; genus JACVRM01. The sequence continues at coordinate 210,312 of CAVTHM010000002.1, forward strand.
CTCTTCGTCGGACAGGTAGTTGCAGTGGATGTAGGTCGTGCCGGGGTAGAGGAGATCGAGGCGCTCGAGGTTCTTCACCATCGAGAAGCGACCTGCATAGGGACCCATTCCGACGTGGACGCTGATCGGCGCCCCGACGTCGCGGGCGAGCTCCCAGTCGTGCGTCACGACCTCGTCGGTGCAGAAGCCGGGGCCGCGCGTGCCCATCGCCAGCGTCATCAGCCCGTCGTCGCTCGAGAAGTACTGCTCACGGACGCGGCGGATGTCCTCGGGCGCCTTCAGCTCGCTCGTGTACCACCAGTCGGCGAGGCTCGTGTTCGGGTTCCCGTAGCAGTAGACGGCGCGCAGCTTCGCGTCGCGCAGGCCGCGGATCGCCTCGTCGGCGTGCTCGGGCGTGTTGTTGATGTGCGACCAGTCGAGGAGGGTCGTGACGCCCGCGTCGATCGCCTCGAGCGAGCCGAGGTAGTTGCCCACGTAGACGTCCTGCGGGCGGTACGCGGGGGCGAGCTGGTCGAGCACGATGTCGAAGTAGCCGCCCAGGCTGACGTCCGGGGCGATGCCGCGGATGACCGTCTCCCAGGTGTGGCGGTGCGAGTCGATGAAGCCCGGGATGACGATGCAGGCGGACGCGTCGACGACCTCCGCATCGCCGGCATCGAGGTCGTTGCCGACGGCCGCGATGCGCTCGCCCTCGATCAGCACGTCGCCGCCGTAGACGTCGCCGATCTCCGGATCCATGCTCAGGACGTCCCCGCCGCGGAGCAGAACTCGCTTCGACACGCCGCCTCCCTTCGCTGTGCAGTTTGTGGAGTGTGACTGTACGCGGCTGGTAGCTCTACCACCTTCGCCGTGGCTGCGCAACGAGTCGTAACACGCAGTAAATGCCGCTTTCAGCCTCCTGAACGGCGGCGAAAGGCAGTTGACTCACGCTGCACAGCGCCTCTAAGGTGGGCGCGGTGAGCGGAGCGGAAGCGGGCAACGTCGTCATCGTCGGCGGGACGCAGGGCATCGGCCGCCGGCTCGCCGAGACGTACGCGGCGCGCGGTCGTGACGTCGTCATCACCGGGCGGGACGCCGCGCGCTCCGCAGCCGTCGCGGCCGAGATCGGGGAGCGCGCCACGAGCGCCGCCTTCGACCTCGCCGAGCCGCAGACGATCGCCGAGGGCCTGCGGGACGTCGGCCCGGTCGGCGGCCTCGCGATCGCCGCGCTCGAGCGTGACGAGAACGCGATTCGCACCTACGACATCGAGCGAGCCGTCTACCTCGTGACGCTCAAGCTCGTCGGCTACACGGCGACCGTGCACGCGCTGCTCGACCGCATGACCCCCGACGCGTCGATCCTGCTCTTCGGGGGGCAGGCGTTCCGGATCCCGTACCCGGGCTCGACGACGGTGACGACGGTGAACGGCGGCGTCGAAGGCCTCGTCAGCACGATGGTGGTCGAGCTCGCGCCGAGGCGCGTGAACGCGATCCACCCGGGCATCGTCGGCGACAGCCCTTGGTGGTCGGCGAAGCCCCCCGAGGTGCTCGCTGCGCATACCGCACGCACGCCGATTGGGCGGCTCGTCACGATGGACGAGATCGTCGGGGCTTCGATGTTCCTGCTCGAGAACGGCGCCATGAACGGCGTCGCGCTCAACGTCGACGGTGGGCGGCGCTTCGGATGAGAGTCGGCCTCGTCGGCCTCGGAAAGATGGGCCAGGCGTTCGCGGACAGGCTGCTGGACGCCGGCTACGAGCTCGAAGTCTTCAACCGCACCGCCGGCCGCGAGGCGGCGCTCACCGAGCGCGGCGCCCGCGCCGGCGGGGCGCTCGAGGAGCTCGACGTCTGCCTGTCGTCTCTGGCCGACGACGACGCCCTCGACGCGTGGGCGAGCCGGTTCCGGGAGCTGCATCCCGGCGCGGTGCTGGTCGAGCTGAGCACGGTTTCCGTCGCCGCGTCACGGCGGCTCGGGACGATGCTCGACGGCGCGGGCGTCCGGTACGTCCGCGGGGCGGCGAGCGGTAATCCCGGCGCTGTACGGGCGGGGTCGGCGGCGATCATCGCCTCCGGCGACCAGGCGGACTTCGACGAGGTCGAGCCCGTCCTGCGGGCGATCGCGCCGACCGTGCGCTACGTCGGCCAGGGCGAGGCCGCGCGGGTGGTCAAGCTGACGTTCCAGATCCTGATCGCGGGAACCGCCGAGCTGCTTGCGGAGGCGCTGGTGGTCGGCGAGGCGGCAGGCGTCGAGCGGCAGGCGCTCCTCGACGCGATCGGCGCGTCGGTCGTCGGCTCGACGTTCGTGAAGTACAAGAGCGAGCCGCTGCTGCACGACGACTTCACCGCGACCTTCACGACTGCGCTCATGCAGAAGGACGTCGACCTGGTGCTCGACCTCGCGAACGAGGTCGGCGTCGAGCTCCCGGCGACGGCGCTCGTCCGGACGCTGCTCGAGGCGACCGCGGAGAACGGCCACGCGGACGAGGACTTCATGGCACTGTTGCTGGAGCTGCAGGATCGCGCACGAGCGGCTCCGACCCACAGAGAGAGGTGATCCAGGTGACGGGGACCCCCATCGCGTCACGCGGGGCGACCATGGCGGTCGACTGGGAGCAGCGCATCGACTTCCCCAAGCTGCGCGCCCACCGGCTCGAGCGGACGAAGGCGGCGCTCAAGCCGTCCGAGCTCGGCTGCCTCCTGCTCTTCGACCCCAACAACCTGCGCTACGTCACGAGCACGGCGATCGGCACGTGGGAGCGCGACAAGAACATCCGCTTCGCGCTCGTCTTCCGCGACGAGCCGCCGATCCTCTGGGACTTCGGCTCGGCCGCGCGGCACCACCAGCTGTACTGCCCGTGGCTGCCCGAGTCGAGCTGGCGCGCGTGGGTGCCGCCCATGCGCGGCGCCATGCCGGACCCGACGGGCGTGCCCGACTCACTCGCCGGGATGATCTGGGAGGAGCTGCACGAGCGCGGCCTTGATACGCAGCCCGTCGGCATGGACGTGCCGGACATGACCACGCTGCTCGCGCTCCAGCGCAAGGGGCTCGAGCTCTCCGACTCGCAGCCGGTCATGCTCGAGGCGCGCAAGATCAAGAGCGACGAGGAGCTCGCCCTGCTCGACCACGCGGCCGGGATCGTCGACGCGACCTACGAGGAGATCTACAGGCTGCTCCGCCCGGGCGTGAAGGAGAACGACATCGTCGGGGCCGCCATGAACGTGCTCTTCGAGCTCGGCTCGGAGCACGTCGAGGCGATCAACGCCATCTCGGGCGACCGCTGCAACCCGCATCCGCACACGTTCGCCGACCGGCTGCTGCGCCCCGGCGACCAGTGCTTCTTCGACATCATCCACTCGTTCATGGGCTACCGGACGTGCTACTACCGCACGTTCTCGGTCGGCTACGCGACGCCCGCCCAGATCGACGCCTACAAGCAGTGCCGCGAGTGGCTCGACAACGCGATCGACCGCGTGCGGCCCGGCGTCACGACCGACAAGATCGCTGAGGTCTGGCCGACCGCCGAGGAGATCGGCATGAAGGACGAGCACGCCGCCTTCGGGCTGCAGTTCGGCCACGGGCTCGGCGTCGGACTCTACGAGTCGCCGATGATCTCGCGCCTGCACTCGTTCGACGACCCGGTCGAGCTCGAGGTCGGGATGGTGTTCGCGCTGGAGACCTACTGCGCCGCAGCCGACGGCAAGAACGCCGCGCGCATCGAGGAGGAGGTCATCGTCACGCCGACCGGGCCGCAGGTGATCACGCGCTTCCCGGCCGACGAGCTGCTCGTCGCAGGGCGCCAGTACGTGCGCGGCGCCGACTTCGAGGCGCCGCACACTGCGATCCAGTCCGCGGAGAACGGCCGGCCCGCAGTCGACGCGCCGGCGAAGGTCTAGCGGTGCACCTCCTCATCCGCCGCGAGGACGTCGAGCTCGGCCCGTCGATCGCGGGCCACACCTCCGGCGCGCGGCGCGCGCTGCTGATCGGCGAGCACACCGGCTCGACGCACACGGGTCTCACGCTCGTCGAGCTGATCGACGGCCAGGTCGACATGCACCTGCACTCGTACGAGTCCACCTTCTACGTCTTCGAGGGCGAGCCCGTCCTCTTTCTGGAAGGGCACGCGGTGCGCCTCGAGCCGGGCGCGTGCGGGGTGATCCCGGTCGGCATGCCGCACGCCTTCCGCTCGGAGGGCCGCGCCGAGTGGGTCGAGGCTGCCTCGCCGGTGCCGCGGGGTCCCGACCGGCCGCCGGACACGTTCTGGCTCGGCCCGCCGCCGGACACGGATCCGGTGCCGCTCGACGTGCGCGACCCGCGCAACCGCAACCTGTTCCTGCTTCAGCCGAGCGACATGGACATCGACCGGCTGAAGGTCGGGGCGAAGGTCGACGAGCCCAAGGTCTCCGCGAGCATGGCGACCGCTGCGCTCGCCTACAGCGGCATCACGGTGAAGATGCTCGTCGACAAGCGCCTCGACGCCCAGCTGCAGACGATGTTCATGGTCGGCTACCAGCCGGGCGCGGTCGCCCACCCGCACGACCATCCCTTCGAGGAGTCGTACTACATGCTCGAGGGCGAGGTCGACGTCGTGGCCGACGGAGAGCGCTACACGCTGCGGCCCGGGGATGTCTTCTGGACGGCAACCGGGTGCATCCACGCGTTCTACGAGGTGAAGGGCGGCACCGTGCTCTGGCTCGAGACGTCCGCACCCGGGCCGCCGGACCGCCACTCCTACCGCTTCGAGCGCGACTGGGAGTACCTCGCCGAGCAGCTTCGCGAGCGGATGTCCGTTGCCGGTCCGCACTAGGCTTGTGGCGATGGAGGCCGCTCTCGAGCAGCCCGAGTCGCTCCCCGAGATCAACGGCCTCGGCGCCCGCCTTCGCGAGGAGCGGCATCGGAAGGGCATGACCGTCCGCGAGATCGCGCGGCGCGTCGGCGTGTCGCCGAGCCTGATCTCGCAGATCGAGCGCGACAAGGTCAACCCGTCGGTCAGCACGCTGTGGGGCCTCGTCACCGTGCTCGGGCTGACGATGAGCGACCTCTTCCCGGACGGCGGCGCAGCCGGGCCGCGGCCCGCCGTCGCGCCGAGCCCGCTCACCGTCCCGGGCGAGCGGGCGGCGATCAACCTGGAGAGCGGCGTCCACTGGGAGCGGCTCACGGCCGCCAGCGACCCGCTCGTCGAGTTCCTGCTGGTCGTCTACCCGCCCGGCGCGGAGTCGTGCGACGAGCACTCGCTGATGCGCCACGGCGGCAAGGAGTACGGCGTCGTCACGCGCGGACGGCTCGGCGTGCGCGTCGGCTTCGACGAGTACGAGCTCACGCCCGGGATGTCGATCTCGTTCGACTCGTCGTCGCCGCACCGGCTGTGGTCGGTCGGCGAAGAGCCCGCCGAGGCGATCTGGGTGGTCGTCGGCCGTCAGAACGACAGCCGCGGCCCCGTGATGTAATCGAGTCGATCACGCGCTCACAGAGGAGGCTCTGCTCATGCTGACGTTCGGCGTCACCGTCCTGCCCGACCCGCCGATGTCCCGGTTCTTCGACCTCATGCAGCAGACGGAGCAGCACGGGTTCGAGTACGGGTGGACATATGACTCGCACATCCTCTGGCAGGACTCGTACGCGACCTTCCCGGTCGCCGCCGAGCGGACGTCGAAGCTGAAGCTCGGCCACTTCGTGACCAACCCGGGGATCCGCGACCCGACGGTCACGGCGTCCTGGTACGCGACGATGCAGGACGTCTCGAACGGTCGCATGGTGATGGGCATCGGCCGCGGCGACTCCTCGCGCCGTGTGGTCGGCCTCAAGCCCGTGCGTGTGGCCGAGTTCGAGGCGCGCTGCGCGATGATCAAGGACCTGATGAACGGCCGTCCGGTCGTCTGGAACGAGAAGGAGCTGCAGCTCAAGTGGGCGCGCACCGACCTCCCGGACATCCCGATGTGGATCGCCGGCTACGGGCCGAAGGCGCTCGCCGTCGCGGGGCGCGTCGCGGACGGCGTGATCATCCAGCTCGCCGACCCGCAGATCATCCAGTGGATCATGGACACGGCCCGTAAGGCCGCCGAGGAGGCAGGCCGCGACCCGGCCGAGCTCAAGTGCATCGTCGGCGCCCCGTCGCACATCGGCGACGACATGGCCGCCGCACGTGACCAGGTGCGCTGGTTCCCGGCGATGGTCTCGAACCACGTCATGGACCTGATCGAGAAGTACGGGTGGGACTCGGAGATCCCGGCCGCGCTGACCGACTTCGTCAAGGCGCGCAAGTTCTACGACTACAAGGACCATTCGCGCGTCGGTGCGGCGCACGGCGAGTTCGTCACCGACGAGATCTGCGACCGCTTCTGCGTGCTCGGCACGCCCGAGCAGGCGATCGAGAAGTTGCGCGAGCTCGAGTCGGTCGGCGTCGACCAGTTCAACATCTACCTGATGACCGAACGCCAGCAGGAGACGCTCTCGGCCTACGGGAGCGACATCATCCCGAAGTTCGCCTCGGTGGCGGCGTAGCACCTCTTTCCCGAGGAGCGCGATCGAGCGATACGCGCTACAGGGCGGACAAGACGAGCACGCCGACGGTGGTTACGACGATGGCCGCCATGAACGAGATCTCGCTCACCCGGTCGCGCAGCCCACTTACCAGGTAGGCGATGAACACCCAGAAGGGCGCGAACAGGCTGATGAAGTCGAGTTCGGCGTCGATCACGTTCTTGGCGATGACAGCCTCGAGGACGAGGCAGCGTCGCAGCAACCAGCGCCACCCTGACCTGGGAATCGCCGATGGCACGTCGCCAGATGGGGTCGCCGTGCGGCGGGTGCATGACAGAGCTCATATGCACCTCCCTCTACGGATCAACAATCGCAGGCCCGACTCGATGCGACATCGGGGAATCGACGTACCCCGGGCGATTCGGATTCGCGCGGGCCGGACAGAACGCGTCCGTGGCGACGGTGCAGTACGCGGCCCGCGAGGCGGGCGACAGCAAGACGGTCGGCTGGGCCGGGCGGCTCGGGCTCGTTGCCATGGGCGTGTCCTACGGGCTCGTCGCCGTGCTCGCGATCATGCTTGCGACCGACGGCGTGCTCTTCGTCGTGGCCGCCGGGCTGCTCGCCTTCGGCGTGTTCTGCCTGTTCCAGGCGCGTTACCGGCGCGTCTGAGGTGCCCTTGACATAGAGGGCCACGCTCTCGGTAGCGTGGGGCGGGTGACGGGGCTCGCCCATTTCGTCATCGCGAGGCGCCGGCTGGTGATCGCCGCCTGGATCGCGCTGACCCTCTTCGGCGTGTTCTCGGCCGTGCAGGTGTCGAACCGCTGGCTCGAGTCGTTCTCCATCCCCGGCTACTCGGCCTACGAGGCCAACCAGCGCGCCGTCAAGGCGCTGGGGAACGGCGAGATCACGCCGGTGGTCGTCGTGGCGAAGTCGGACGGCGACATCACCAGGGTGCCGGGCATCCAGAAGTTCTTCCAGACGGCCACGACCGCCCAGCAGGGCTCGCGATCAGCCTCCTGGTTCACGACGCACGACCCCGCGTACCTGTCGCAGGACCGGCACGTCGCGTTCGCGACGATCTACCCGGCCGGGCAGGTCAGCTTCGAGGGCGTCAAGTACGACAGCCTCGTCGCCAAGCTGAAGCAAGCCGCACCCCCGGGCGTCGAGACGCACCTGACGGGCATCGACCGCCTCTACAACGAGTCGAGCGGCGGCGACACGAACGGCCCGAGCATCCTCGTGGAGACGCTGATCGGCGCGGCCGGCGCGCTGATCATCCTGCTCTTCACCTTCGGGACGCTGCCGGCGATCGCGTTCCCGCTCATGGTCGCCGGCGCCTCGATTCTGAACACGTTCACGCTGATCTGGGCGCTCACGTACATCACCGACGTCTCGATCATCGTCCAGTTCCTCGTCGCGCTCGTCGGGCTCGGCGTCGCGATCGACTACTCGCTGTTGATGATCTTCCGCTTCCGCGAGGAGATCCGGCACGGCCGCGGCCGCGAGGAGGCGGTCGTCGAGACGATGCGCCACGCGGGGCGGTCGGTGATCGTCTCGGGCACGACGGTGGCCGTCGGCCTGCTGAGCATGGTGATCCTCCCGTTGCCGTTCATCCGCTCGATCGGGATCGGCGGGATGCTCATCCCCGCGGTCTCGGTGGTCACGGCGATCACGCTGCTGCCGGCGATGCTCTACGTGCTCGGGCCGCGGATCAACAGCCTCCGCGTCATGCCGCGCCGCGTCGTGGAGGGGAGCGACGACCCCGAGCACGGCTTCTGGAACCGCTGGGCCAAGACCGTCACCCGGCACCCGATCCCGATCGGGCTGGCGGGGCTCGCGATCGTGGGCGTGCTCGTCTTCTACGGCCTGCAGCTCAACCCGGCCGACTCGCAGGCGAGGGACTACCCGGGCGCGGGCGACGCGCACCAGGGCCTGGCGACGCTCGTCGATGCGGGCGTCACGCCGGGGGTGCTCCTGCCCTTCGCCGTCGTGGTCGAGGGCAACGCGAGCCGTGCCGGGCTCGACCAGGTGGCGCAACGCGTCCGCGAGACGCCGGGGATCGCAGGAGCGGCCGCCCCGCCGGGTTGGACCCGGAACGGCCTCTCGATCGTGGAGGCGTTCCCGTCCAGCGACGCGGCCGCCAAGTCGGTCCGGGGGACGATCTCCCACCTCCAGGACAACGTGCTCCCGGCCGCGGCGAAGGAGCTCGGCGGCGGCGCGCGCGTCACGCTGGGCGGCCCCGAGCCCGAGTCGCGCGACTTCGTGCACGCGGTCTACGGCAAGTTCCCGTACGTCCTGCTCTTCGTCGTGCTGCTGACGTACGTGCTGCTGATGCGCGCGTTCCGCTCGGTGTTCCTGGCGCTGAAGGCGGTGATCCTGAACCTGATCTCGCTCGCGGCCGCCTACGGGATCATCGTGATCATCTTCCAGAACGGCCACGGCTCCGAGGCGATCTGGAACGTGCCGGCGACGGGCGCGATCATCTCGTGGATCCCGCTGATGATCTTCGCGTTCCTCTTCGGGCTCTCGATGGACTACGAGGTCTTCATGCTCACCCGCATGCGCGAGGCCTACGACGAGACGGGCGACACGAACTCGGCGATCCGGCTCGGGCTGTCGCGGACGGGCAAGCTCGTGACGAGCGCGGCGCTCGTGCTCGCGTTCTCGTTCTTCGTGCTGTCGACGAGCCCGGGCACCGACATCAAGCAGTTCGGGATCGGGCTCGCAGCGGGGATCCTCTTCGACGCGACCGTCATCCGGGCGCTGCTGGTGCCGTCGATCATGGTCGTGATGGGCCGCTGGAACTGGTGGCTGCCGGCGTCGCTCGCAGGCGTCCTGCGCGTACGCCCGAGCGAGGCCGTCCCCGAGCAGCCGGCGACCGAGTCGGCCTAGCCCGGGCTGAGCGCGGCGCGGCGCAGGCGGTCGCGCGCCTCGGCGTAGCGGATCGCCTCGTAGACGATCAGCCCGGCCGAGATCGCCGCGACGATCGCGAGCGTGCCCAGCGCGGGGAGCGTCGTCGCGAGCGGGATCAGCGCCACCAGGATCCCTGCGCAGACGACGCGCCGGACGCTCCACGTGTGCATGTTCCGCAGGCGGAAGGCGACGTGGGCGAGCAGGTAGAGCGCGACGCCGCCGCACAGCGCGACGGCCGGCACGGTGTGCAACGGGTCGCCGACGTGGGCGAGCGTCTTCTTCACGCCGACGGCGAAGAAGATGATCCCGGCGATCATCGGCAGGTGCAGGTAGCTGTACGAGTCGCGCGCGATCGACAGCGCCTCGGCGCCCTCGGCACGGCGTAGTCGCCGCTCGGCGGCGATGGCCACCACATCGAAGTAGGCCCACCACAGCGCGCACGCGACAGCCAGGCCGAGCAGGCCGGCGACGACGACGCCGAGGTCGATCGGCTGGCCGGCCGTCGCGGCGCCAAGCGCGACGATCGACTCGCCGAGCGCGATGATGATGATCAGCCCGTGCCGCTCGGCGAAATGGCCGGCGGCGAGGTGCCAGCCGCGGCCACCACCGATCAGGGCGCCGAGGAAGTCGACGACGAGCGCGACGGCCCAGATCACGATCTGCGCGTTGCCGCCGATCGCGGCGCCCACGCACAGCAGCACCGCCGCCGTGATCGTCCCGTATGCCAGGCGCGTGATCGCCCCGAGCAGCTCCTTGTCGCCGCGTCCAGCGACCGCGTACAGGACCAGGTGCGCGATCCGCACGGCGACGTAGGCCACGACGAAGAGCCAGGCGTCGTCGCCGAACACGTGCGGGACAGCGATCGAGGCGATCAGCATCGCGCCCATCGCGCCGAAGATGGACAGGCGGATGACGCCCTCCTCCGGGTCGACCGTCCCGGTCAGCCACGCGTAGGCGGCCCACGACCACCAGAGCAGCCCGAGGACAACCAGTCCCTCCGCCACGCCAGTCCACGTCGGGTTCGCGGACACGAGCCCCGTGACCTGCGTGATGGCGTACACGAAGACGAGGTCGAAGAAGAGCTCGAGCGGGGTGACGCGTTCCTCGCCCTCGGCCCGCGTGCTCACGCGCGTGGACATCGCCACAAGCTAGCCAGGCGGGCGGCGTCTACGGCCGTGCGCGCGGGCCCGAGCCCGAACCGGCCAAGTAACAGACTGTTACTTGGCCAGGCGCGCCACCGGGCGGAGATCGCCAAGTAACAGTCTGTTACAAGGCGGGTGAGGCGCCTGGCGGGGCGGGCAGCTCGAGGCTGGCGACGCCGGCCAGGTCGAGGTACGTGCGGCCGGGCGCTCGGACGATGCGGATGATCACGGACTCGCAGTGGCAGCAGCGGCCGACGGTCCCGGGCGCGTCGCGGTACACGTGCATGGCCGCCATCTGGTCGTGCGAGCCGCACTCGCGGCAGACCGCGACCGCGGCGGTCAGCTCCATGCCGAAGATCTCCATCAGATCGCCGGCGATCGCGTTGCCGTCCAGGCGCCGGTCCCCGGTCATCCCGTTGCTCCGAAGCGTTCCGTGCGGATCGAGAGCGGGTCGTAGCCGAGCCGGACCAGCCCGTCGGCGGCAGCGTCGACGAAGCGGGTCGAGCCGCAGACGAACACGAGCGGATCCTGCGTGGCGGGCCACGCGACGTCGCGCAGCAGGTCGTCGTCGATGCGCCGCGCGTACCCCGTCCAGCCGTCCGGCTGCGAGCGGGTCAGCGTGTGGACGACCTCGAAGCCGTCGCCGCGCGCGGCCAGCTCGTCCAGCTCCTCGCGGTAGATCACGTCCTCGAACGTGCGCGACGAGTAGAGGAGCTTCGTCGGCGGCCCGCCGCCTGCCGCCGCGCGTGCACGCACCATCGACATCAGCGGCACCACGCCCGAGCCGCCGCCGACCAGCAGCAGCGGCCGCTCGTCGCCCGGCTCCCAGACGAAGTAGCCGCCGATCGGGCCGCGCACCTCGAAGACGTCACCGGTCCATCACCTCGTCGACGAGGTAGGGCGACACCTCGCCGTCCTCGAGCCGCTCGACCGTGATCGCCAGCGCGGCGTCCGGCCCGGACGCGATCGAGTAGGACCGCTGCGCGCTGTAGCCGTCCTCGGCCGTGAGCCGCACGTCGAGGTGCTGGCCCGCGCGGTGGCCGGCCCAGCCGGGGACGTCGAGCTCCAGCGTGCGCACGCGCGGCGTCTCCGTCCGGGTCGCGGCCACGTCGGCCACGAGCCACGTCAGTCGCCCCAGTACCGCTGTTCCAGCCACGGGTCTCCGCGCAGGTGGTAGCCGTTGGACTCCCAGAAGCCGGGCTCGTCCTCGTCGCGCAACAGGAGCCCGCGCACCCACTTGGCGCTCTTCCAGAAGTAGAGGTGCGGGACGAGCAGCCGCGCCGGGCCGCCGTGCTCGGGGTCGAGCGGCTCGCCGTCGTACTCCCACACGACCCACGCCTTGCCGCCCGTGACGTCGTCGAGCGGCAGGTTCGTGTCGTAGCCGCCGTAGGAGTACGCGAGCAGGTAGTCGGCGTCGTGCTCCACGGCGTCGAGCAGCGTGTCGACGGACACGCCGCGCCACACGGTGTCGAGCTTCGACCACTTCGTGACGCAGTGGATGTCGCGCGTGACCTCCTCCTGCGGCAGCGCCTGGAACTCGTCCCACGTCCACGACACCGGGTCGACGCCCTCGCCCTGGATCTCGAACGTCCACTGGTCGAGCGGCACGTGCGGCGTGGGGCCGGCCGAGAGCACCGGGAAGTCGCGCGTCTCGTACTGGCCGGGCGGGATGCGGTCGGGCGGCCCGTCCTGGCGCCGCCCATGGAACCCGCGTGAGACGACGCCCATCAGCTCGCCGCCAGCCCCGCGACGGTCGCGGGGACGCCGTCGATCTCGGCGGCCGGGCTCAGGCGCCCGTCCGAGCCGACCGTCCAGCCGAACACGCGCTGGGCGTCCGCGTCGATCGCGTAGAGGAACTGGCCGTCGGGCGTCAGCGCCTCGTCGCGGATGCCCTTCTCGCCGAGCCGCGTGGAGGCTGCGACCGGCTCGAGCAGCTCGAGGCTGCCGTCCGCAGCGACGCCGTAGCTCGAGATCGTCCCGTCGCCGAAGTTCGTCACGTAGGCGTAGCGGCCGTCGCCCGTGACGACCGCCCAGCAGACCTCGCTGCGGGTGTCGGCGACCGAGCCGCTCACCGGGGCGAGCCGGCCTGGTTCCGAGACGGTGTACGACGAGGCGGCGGCCTGGCCGACCGCACCGCCGAACGCCTCGGTCACGACGAGCGCGCTGCCCGCGAAGTCGAAGCCGTACGGCGTCGCGCCCGCGGACGCGATCGTCTCCGCCGCGCCCGCGTAGCCCGCCGCGTCGACCGCGAAGCTCGAGATGCTGTTCGTGCCGCGCTCGGTGACGACGAGCGTCCCGCCGTCGGGGCTGAAGGCGATCTGCGCGCCGTCAGCATCCGGTGAGCTGAGCATGCGGGTCGAGTCCTCGAGCGCCGCCAGCCGGCCGCCGGCGATGCGGAAGCCGCTGATCGACGACGAGCCGTTGCTCAGCACGTAGACGAGGCTGTCATGGATCGCGACGCTGGTGGGAACCGTGCCGCCGGCCGCGATGCGCCCTGCGAACATCAGGCCGCCGTCGCCGACGGCGAAAAGGGACACGTCGTCGCTGCCCGCGTTCGTGACGAGCAGCCAGGCGCCGTCGCCGCTCAGCGCGACCGAGCTCTGCGACGCCAGGTGCGGCTTGCCGGTTCCGCGCCCGCCGGTCTCGTAGCGGCCGGCGGCCGCGAGGCTCCCGTCGGCACCGCGGCCGAAGACGAGCACCTCGTTCTGGTCCGCGTCGTTGGTCTGGACGTATACGGCTGCGTTCTTCGTCATCTCAGGAACCTCCACGACCCCTCGTTTCGCGTCCAGTCCTCCAGGGGCGGCGCCCATTACACGCGCTGTAAGAACTTTGTTCGCATTGGCCTGAGCCGGGTCGGACCTCGTGAAGAGCTGGGTACACGCCGCTGGAACCCGTCCACGAGGAGGCCAACGACATGAAGAAGCTCACCGTCCTGCTGGCGATACCGGTCGCGCTGGTCGCGAGCGCCGCCGCGATCGCAGTCACGACCGACGTCGAGATCACGCATTCCGGGATCACCCCCAAGGACGTGACGGTCGAGGCGGGGAATACGCTCAGCTTCAAGAACACCGACACGGTCGCCCACGCGATCACCGTCGACAAGACGACCTGCAACCTGGCCCTGGAGCCGCAGCAGTCGTCGGCCTGCACGTTCGACACGCCGGGGACGTTCTCGTACGACGACCCGAGCACGAAGGATGCGGCGTTCGGCGGCAAGATCACCGTGGCCCCGGCCGCGCAGCGCTCCGTGACGCTCGCCGCCAACCGCAACGTCGCGATCTTCGGCGACTCCGTCACGCTCTCGGGCGTCACCTCCGGCAAGGTCGCGAACGAGACGGTCACCGTCTTCGCGCGCCCGTCCGGTGAGCCTGCCGCGGAGATCCCCGTCACCACCGCCGCGAACGGCGCGTGGTCGCTGCGCGTCCAGCCGCGCGTCCGCACCGAGTACCAGGTGCAGTACGGCAGCGTGCAGAGCGGCAAGCTCGTCGTGGCCGTGCGGCCGCGCATCACGCTGCAGAAGGTCGGCGCGGACAAGTTCCTCGTCGTCGTCCTGACGAACAAGTCGCTCGCCGGCAAGACGGCGCAGCTGACGCGCTTCGTGCCTGGCACGGGCTGGGTGCCGGTGGCGGACGTCTTGCTCACCACGATCACGCGCACGGACTCCGTCGCGGTGAAGACCGTGACGACCTTCGTCCCGCGCGGGACGAAGCTGCGCGTCGTGATGTCCGACGACCAGACGGGCGCCGACTACGTCGACGCGCACAGCAACTTCGTCGTCAAGTAGGCCTCCCGGACGAACGGGCTGCGGCCGGCGGGGTCCCGGCCGCAGCCCCTTCCTGTGAGCGGCTGTGAGCGGGCGGTGAGAGCGGTGTGAGCGGCCCGCGCGATCGTCGGCGCCATGAAGTGGCTTGCGATCGTGGTGGCGGCTCTGGCGTTGGCTCCGGCGGCTGATGCGGCGAACCGCGCCCGGCCGGACGCGGCGGCGGCTGCGGCTGAGCAGATCGCGCCGAACGCGATCCAGGTCTTCAACGACTACGTCACGCCGGCCCGCGCGTACACCTCGCAGCGCGCCGTCGTGCACTACGTCGCGCTCGGCGTGAGCGCGCCGCCGTTGAACGACGACGACGCCGACGGCGTCCCGGACTACGTCGAGCGCGTCGGCGATGCGGCCGACACGGCGATCGCCTACTTCGAGCGGCGCGGCTTCGCGCCGATCCTGGCCGACGCGGGCGGCCCCGACGCGCGGCCCGACCTCTACGTCTCGCGCTTCGCCGCCGGCTACTTCGGCGTCGCGTTCCCGGCGGCCGATGCGGACGGCGGCGCGTTCCTCGCCGTGTCGAACGCGCTCGACCCGAGCCCGGCGCAGAGCCTCGGCAGCCTGTACGGCACCGTCGCGCACGAGCTGTTCCACCTCGTCCAGTTCTCGTACTTCAGGCCGACGGTCGACCCGCCGCTCGACGCCTGGGTGCTCGAGGGCACGGCGGCCGCGATGGAGACCCGCGTCTACCCGGACCTGGAGGACATCGTCTCGTCGCTGCAGCTGCGCCACTGGTTCGCGGCACCGGAGCAGAGCGTGACGGCCCAGAGCTACGGCGCGCAGCTGCTGTGGCGCTACCTCGACGAGCGGCACCCGCAGCTGCTGCCGGCCTACCTGGACGAAGCTGGCGCGGCCCGGCGTGGGGGATGCGGCGGCGCTGGCGGAGACGTACCAGCGGGTCGCGCACCGCCCGTTCGCGCGCGAGTTCGGCGCGTTCGCCGCCAGCGTGGCCGACGAGTACGGCGACCGGCTCGAGCATCTGCCGGTGCTGGCGCCGGCCGGCGAGCGCACCGGCTCGGTGGCGCCGCTCGCGATCCACTTCGTGAGGCTGCCCCGCTCGGCCCGGTCGGTGACGGTGCGCTTCACCCGCGGCCGCGGCGAGGCCACGCTCACCTACGCGGTGGCTAGCTTGCGCGCCGGTGATCCGTCGACCCAGCACCGGCTGCACGGTCGCACCACGGGGCGACAGCTCCGCTTCGAGGTCCCGGCGCGGCTACGCGAGAGCGGTCGCTTCGAGCGGGCGACGCTGGTCGTCGCCAACGGCGGGCACGGCCCGGTTGCCTACCGGGTGTCCGCGGCGTAGTCCAGCTCCGCCAGGCGCTCGCGTGCCCGCGTCTCGGTCACGCGGTAGCCGATGCGGCCGGCGATGTCGATGGCGTGGTGCAGGTACGTCGCCGCCTGTGGAGCGAGGTCGGCGAGCGTGGCTGCCTCGGCCGCCTGCACGCACATGTCGGCGATCAGGCCGATCCGCTCGCGGACTAGGTCGTCCTCCACCTCGGCGAGCAGTGCACGGGTGCGGTTGGCGTTCCCGCGCCGTGCCTCGATCGTCGCCTCGATCACCCGCCGCCACATCGTGACGGCGAGGCCGGCGTCGGCCTCGCCGGCGCGTTCGACGAAATGCTCGGCCTCGTCGTCGCGGCTCTGCCCGACGAGCACGAGCGCGAGCCTCCAGGCGGCGTTCACGAGGCTGAACGGGTCGTTCACGGCGTCCAGTCGCTCCACCGCGCGCCGCAGGATGGGCTCGGCCGCATCCAGGGCGCCGGCCATGATCTCGATGTCGGCCACCTGGATGAGGTCTGCCGCGGCCATCTGTGGCAGCGCGGCGTCCTCGAACACCTCGTGGCCCTCGGCCGACAGAGCGCGCGCCTCGTCGAAGCGGCCCTCCATCGCGCGCAGGGAGGCGAGCCCGCCGAGCGCCGACCCGCGGGCGTAGCGCGTCGGCGGGTCGTCGAGCACGTCCTGCACCATCTTCAGGGCCTCGTCCAACGGCCAGGGCCCGCGCCGGACGATCACGCAGAGCCAGCTGATCGCGTTGCTCTCCATGGAGCGCGCGCCTGCCTCGCGCGCATGCCTGATCGCCTCCATGAGGGTGGGGGCGCCCTCCGCCTCCCCGAGCCCCCGCTGGCGCTCAGAGGCGTGGAAGCCGACCAGATGGGCATACGCGAGCATCTCGTCGTCGCCGGCGGCCTCGAGCACCGGCAGCGCGCGGCCCAGGTCGTCCAGGATCTCGCCCGGGTCGCGCGGGCGGCCGCCCCACATGTGCACATTGCAGCGCGCCACGAGCAGCCGGGCCTGCAGGTGCTCGTCCGCCGGGTCGGCTGCGGCGTCGGCCTCGGCGAGCACGCGCTCCGCCTCGTCGCGTTGGTCGATCCAGCAGAGCGCATCGGCGAGCTGCGGCGTGAAGGAGAGCCGCCCCGGGTCGTCGGGCGCGAGCAGCTCGGCTGCGCGCGCGAGCAGGCGCGCGGCGCTCTGGATGTCGAGCTCGCCGTAGGCGCGCCGGCCGGCGGCGCCGAGGCGCACGCCGGCCTCCGCGGCCAGGCGGGCGAGCTTTGGAGCGGCCGGGTCGACCTCGGCGAGCGCGCGATGGGCGGCGTCGAGGTGGTAGCCGACGAGCTCGTCCACGTCGAGCCCGCGGCCCGCGGCGAGCCCGGCAATGATCTCGGCGGCGCGCTCGTGCAACGAGGCCCGGCGGCGCTTCGGGATGCTCTCGTAGGCCTCGTCCCGCAGGAGCGCGTGGCGGAACGCCCACCGGACCTCGTCGGGCATTCTCGGCGTGTCGGGCTCCACGAAATCGCGCTGCGCCAGCACGAGCAGCGCGTCGCGCACGTCGCCGCCGACGAGCTGCTCGACGATTCCTGCCGGGAACGACTCGCCGAGGACGGCCGCCGCCTGCGCCACGCGACGCTCCCGTTCTCCGAGCTGGTCGAGCCGGGCGGAGAGGAGCGCATGGATGGTGTCGGGAATGGCCGCGTCGTCGCGCTCCCGCGCTGCAGCCACGAGCTGTTCGAGGAACAGCGGATTGCCGCCCGCTGCGCCCAGGATCCGGCCGCGGCGCTCGCCCGTCAGCGCCGTGCCGGCAGCGAGCACATCGAGCAGGGCCTCGGCGTCGCCGGCCGGCAGCGTGTCCAGCAGCGTGGAGCTGGCGCTCAGCCCGCCGCCGCCCCAGTCGGGTCGCGTGTCGAGCAGCTCGGGACGGGCGAGCGCGAGGAGCAGGATCGGCCCCTGCCCGAGCTGGACGAGGTGCTCGACCAGGTCCAGGAACGCGGCGGTCGCCCAGTGCAGGTCCTCGAGCACGAGGACGACTGGACGGTCACGCGCAAGCGCTTCGAGTAGCCGGCGGATTGCCCAGGCGGTCTCGTCGACGGGGGCCGTCTCCGGTGCCTCGCCCAGCGCGGCGGCCACGCGGAGGGTCGCCGCCTCGCCGTCCGGGTCGTCGGCGAGCACGTGCGCGGCCCAGTCGCGGATCGGGCCTGCTGCGACCGGCTCCAGCGCGTCGCGCAGCGGCGCGTACGTGGCGGCGTCGCTGTAGGCCGGCGTGCGGCCGACGAGACAGGTAGCTGTTCCGGATAGCCGGTCGGCGACCTCGCGGGCGAGGCGCGTCTTGCCGACGCCCGGCGAGCCGAACACGGTCACGAGCCGTGCCCGCCCGTCGCGGGTCGCCCGCCGGAAGGCCGCCATGATCTCGTCGAGCTCGTCCTCGCGCCCGACGAGCGGCGTCTCGAGTCGTCGGACGACGGGCTCCGCCTCCTCGTACACGCGCTCGACGGCGTGGCCACCCTCCCGCCGCTCTGCCGCGACCGCATGCCGGACGAGCCGCCAGGTGCGGTCGCCGACGAGGACGTCGGAGCCGGCGGACGCCAGCAGCCGGTCCGCCTCCTCGAGCGGCGGTCCCGAGACGCGCGGGCGGCCCTCGGCCGGGTCGCCCGTGATGACGTCACCGGTCGCGACGCCGGCACGCACGACGAGGCCCGCGGCGCGCAGCTCGCACGCCGCGCGGACCGCACGCAGGGCGTCGTCCTCGCGCGCCGTCGGGACGCCGAAGATGCCGAGGACGCGCGTGTCGCCCGTGCGGCCGGGCTCTCCGCCGTGCGACGCCAGGGCGTCGGCTGCCTCGCGCTGCAGCCTGCGGAGCTCCTCGCGGCGCGCCTCCGGATCCGGTGAGGTCGCGGCGAGCTCGGCGAGCAGGATCGTGACCGGCTTGCGCGCCTCCTCCGGCGCCGCTGCGGCCTCGACGGGCGTCGCGCCGGCGGGCGCGGCAAGTGACGCGTCCTGGTTGAGGATTGCGCGCTGCAGCTCCTGGAGCTCCGCGCCCGGCTCGGTGCCGAGCTCCTCGACGAGCGCCGCCCGCGCTGCGGCGAAGGCGTCCAGCGCGTCGGCCTGCCGGCCCGAGCGGTACAGCGCGAGCAGCAGCTGCGCCCGGAACCGCTCGCGAAACGGGTGCTCGGCTACAAGCGCTTCCAGCTCGGGCACAAGCACGGCGTGCCGGCCCAGCGCGAGTTGCGCGTCGATCCGGAGCTCGACCGCCTCCAGGCGCAACTCGCCGAGATGGGCGGCTGCGGCGGCGACCGGCTCGCCCACGAGGTCGGCGAGCGGCTCGCCTCGCCACAGTGCCAGCGCCTCGTCGAGGAGCGGCACCGCACCGGCCGGCGCGGCCGCGCGGGCCGTGTCGACCAGTCCGCGGAACTTGTCGAGGTCGAGCTCACCTGGCTCGACGCGCAGCACGTAGCCGGGCGCCCGCGTGGCGATGCGCTCGCCCAGCTCCGCGCGCAGGCGCAGCACATGGTTCTGCAGCGAGCCCGCAGCGGAGGCGGGCGGCTGCGTCGCCCCAGACGAGGTCGATCAGCCGCTCGGCGGCGACGACGCGGTTCGCATCGAGGAGCAGCGCGGCCGCCACGGCGCGCCGTTTCGAGCCGCCGAGCGCCAGCACGCGCTCGCCGTCGGCGATCTCCAGCGGGCCGAGGATCCGGAACTCCACGCCGGGCACGTAACCATCGCGCGCAGCGCCGGGTCAACCACCTGCACGGAGGGATGGCCGCTTCGGTACCGTCGCAGCGTGGACGAGCGGGAGCTGGCTCGGAAGGCGGAGCTCGCCGAGCTGCTGCTCCACGTCGCGCGCGAGCTGGGCGAGTCGCTCGACCCGGAGCGCGTCTACGACCGCTTCCACGAGCTGCTCTCGGACGTGATCCCGCACGACGGCGTGGTCGTGTCGTCCCTCGACGAGACAGACGAGACCGTGCACTGCGACTACGCGTGGGCCGACGGTGAGCGTCTCGACGCCTCGATCTTCCCGCCGCTCCCGGTGAACCGCCGCGGCGGCGGCATGCAGAGCCGCGTGATCGTGTCCGGTGAGCCGCTGCTCGTCAACGACGTGCGCGAGCAGGTCAAGAAGGACGGCACCTACTACCAG
Source organism: uncultured Thermoleophilia bacterium (assembly GCA_963734565.1). Lineage (GTDB taxonomy): Bacteria > Actinomycetota > Thermoleophilia > Gaiellales > Gaiellaceae > JACVRM01. Next base: position 230,048 of record CAVTHM010000002.1, read on the forward strand.
GTCGACGCGGAGGGCGAGCTGCGCAAGATCCCCGAGTCCGGGCCGCCGGACGCGCGCGCGGCCATGATGGTGCCCGTCAAGCACGAGGGCCGCGTGGTCGGCGTCGTGCAGCTGATGAGCGACCACACGACGTACGGGCCCGAGCAGGTCGAGGTGCTCGAAGGCATCGTCGCGCAGATGGCGGCGGCCGTCCGCAACGCGCGCCTTCAGAAGGAGCAGCGCCGCCTCGAGGCCGCGGAGGCCGCCGCGCGTGCCATCGCTGAGGAGCGCGCACAGGCCGCCGCCGTGCTCGACGCCGTCGGCGACGGGATCTTCCTGGTCGACCGGGACGGCGTCGTCCGCTTCTGGAACCGGGCCGCCGAGCTGCTCGTGGGCATCCGCGCCGAGCAGGCGCGCGAGCGCGACGTGGGCGACGTCTTCTCCGACTGGGACGCGATCGCCGAGCGGATCCCGACGGCGCTGCGCGACGCCCCGGCGCGGCCCGCGACGCTGCCCGTGGTGGTCGGCGGGCGCGAGCTGTGGCTGTCGTTCGTGGCGGTGCAGGCGCGGCCGGGGATCGTCTACGCGTTCCGCGACGTGACGAGCGAGCGGTGGCTCGAGGAGGCGCAGTCGGACTTCATCACGACGATCTCGCACGAGCTGCGGACGCCCATGGCCGCCGTCTACGGCGCGGCGATGACGCTGCTCCGCGACGACCTGGACCTGGATCCGGCCCGGCAGCGGGAGCTGCTCGAGATGATCGCGGCGCAGTCGACGAGGCTCACCCAGATCACCGAGGAGGTGCTCCTGGCGAGCCAGCTCGACCGCGGCGCCACGACGCTGCAGCGCCAGCCGGTGGAGGTGGCGGCGCTCGCGCGGGCCGCGGTCGACGCGATGCGCGCGCACGCGCCCGCCCCGGAAGCGCTCGAGGTCGAGGTCGCGCCCGGCGACACGACCGCGTCGGCCGACCCGGACCGGCTGCAGCAGGTGCTCGTCAACCTGCTCGACAACGCGCTCAAGTACGCGAGCGGCGCGCCCGTCGCGGTGCGCGTGGAGCAGGTGAACGGCTTCGTGCGCGTGTCCGTGCGCGACGGAGGGCCGGGCATCCCGCTGGCCGACCAGCAGCGCATCTTCGAGAAGTTCTTCCGCGTCGACCCGCAGCAGAGTCGCGCACCGGGCGGCACCGGGCTCGGGCTCTACATCTCGCGCGAGCTGGTCGAGCGGATGGGCGGGCGGCTCGCGGTTCGCTCCGAGCCGGGCTCGGGCGCGACCTTCGTGGTCGAGCTACCGAAGGCGTAGGCCGGGGCGCGCGCCTGAACGCGCCCCGGCTGGAGCACACGCCTGTCAGCTCGCAGGGATCTGGCGGCGCCGCGAGCCGGCGGCGAAGGCCGCGCCCACGATCAGGATCGCCGCGCCTGCGCCGACGGCCGCTGCGCCGGAGCCGACATCGCTCCACGAGGTGCCGCTATCGGTCGCATAGGCGACCGGCTGTCCGCCCCCGGTCACGTCGCCGAGGTGCGCGCCGCTGGGCCCGGTCTCGGTGTTGAGGCCGGTCTGCGTGCCTGCGGTCGTGTCGCCGATGTGCGCGGCGGCAGGGGCCTCCGCGTAGCTGGCGATCGCGCTGGCGATCGCGGGGTCGTCGACCGGTGCGGCCGCCGGGGACTGGGCGTCCCGCATCGCGCTCGCGATCGCCGGGTCGTCGACCGATGCGGCCACCGCGGTGGTGTCGCCCAGGTGTACGCCGCTGGGGCCGGCGAGGGCCACCGGAGTGGCTGCGGACGGCCCGGCGTCGGCACCCATCGGCATCGCGGACGCGCCGCCTGCGAACGCGGCCGCGCCGGCGACGGCCACGGCGATGATCGCGGCCTTCTCGCGCACGCCGTGCGCCTCGACGTCGTCGAACGCCTGCTCGATCGCCGCGCTGTCGAACGTGAGCTGAATCTGGTCGCCGGTCGCCTCCCCGAGCAGCCGCTCCAGGTCGTCACGCTTCCACGTGAGAGCAACGCTGTTCGACTCGTCGCCGCGCCGGATGTCGAGCACCAGCGGGGGAAGCTCCGACTCCGCGAGCGCCGTCTGGACGTCGCTGCGGGCGATCGTCGTCGTCAGACCGCCGGAGATGCCGCCTGCGTCGACCACTGTGGCCTGTGCATCGAGCTCCTGCACAACGCCTCCTTTCGTTGTGATCGGCACATCCGCCGATCTACTGCTCTCAGGACGTGTGGAACCGCAACGATCTTCCCACCGGCGCGATCAATTTGCGAGTGCGCCGGTCCAGGCGTCGGCCGGGACGCGGATTGCGCCCCGGCCCGCGGAGGAGGATCAGGAGAACGCGGGGCGCCGGCGGTCGCCGCCGCCGAACGCGAACGCCGCGCCGAGAATGATGAGTGCCGCGCCGCCGACGGCCGCGGCTCCCGGGGCGATGTCGCCGAGGGAGTGTCCCGTCCGACGAGGTCGAGACGACCTTGACGCCGGTGACGGGGTTCACGAGCCCGCCGTCGGTCAGTGTCGCCATCTTCACGCCCGTGGCCGGATCGACGATGCCGCCGTCGCTCGGGTCGGAGTGGGTCGAGACAGGCATCGTGCCGCCCTGCGGCATCGCGGCGCCGGACGCAGCGCCGGCGAACCCGGCTGCCGCGGTCACGGCGACGGCGAAGATCGCCGCCTTCTCGCGAAAGCCGTGTGCCTCGACGTCGTCGCCGAAGGCCTGCTCGACCGCCGCGCGGTCGAAGGTGAGCTGGATCCGGTCGCCGGACGCCGCCTGGAGCAGGCGCTCGAGGTCGTCCTTCGTCCAGGAGACGGTCAGATCGCGCTGCTCGTCGCCGCGCGCGACGTCGAGCACGAGCTCCGGTGGCTCGTCGAGGCGCAGCGCCTCCTCGACGTCGTCGCGCGCAACGGCCGTGGTGAGGCCGTCGGCCACGCTGGTCGGGTCGACGAGCGTCGCCTGTGCATCGATGGTCGGCACAACGCCTCCTTCAATCGGGGGAGAACCGCCTACTACCTTGACGGTTGCATCGCCGGGAATCTTCCAGCGACGGTGCCTCCTCCGCAAGGGCGGTAACAATCGCCCATGGCCGAGCGCCGCTTCATCGTCCGCGACAACGCCCGCAAGCGACTGGCGCCGCTCGACGGCACGCCGGGACGGGCGGTCTACGCCAACGGCGAGGCGCGGCTCGAGCTGGAGGAGGAAACACTGATCGTGCGGCCGCCGTTCGGTCTCAATCAGTCGGGGGATTACGACGTGGTGCGGGTCGGGCCGCTGCTCGAGGCGATCGCCGAGGACCACCTCGTCGGCGTCCTGCTCGTACGGCTCGGCGGCTTCGCGGTGGGCGTCTTCGACGGCGAGGAGCTCGTCGCGTCGAAGGTCGGGACGCGCAACGTGCACGGGCGCCACCGCGCCGGCGGCTCGTCTGCGAACCGCTTCCGGCGGCGGCGGGAGGGGCAGGCGCGCGTGCTCGTGGAGGCGGCGGCAGAGACGGGCGTGCGGGTGCTCGAGCCGTTCCGCGGGCGGCTGCGGGCCGTCGCGGTCGGCGGCGACCGGACGGCCGTGCGGCAGGCGCTGGCGGGGAGCCGCCGGCTGGCCGAGCTCGTTACGCCCACCACGTCGCGCTTCCTGACCGTCCCGGATCCGCGCCGCGCCGTGCTCGAGCGAGCGATCCACGACGTGTACGCGGTCGAGGTCGTCACCGAAGCGTCTTCCTAGACTGGGCTCATGGATCCGCACGCACTCGCCGTGCTCGAGTACCCCGCGGTCGTCGGCGCGGCTCGCGGGCGCCGCAGCGTCGCCGCCCGGCGCGGCGCTCGCGCGAGGCGCTCGTACCGTCCGGCGATCCGGATGAGGTCGCGCGCCGCCAGGCGCTGACCGCCGAGGCGATCGCGCTGCTCGACGTCTCCGAGGAGCCGGCGCTCCACGATGCCCGCGACGTTCGCGACGCTGCGGCGCACGCGGGCCGCGGCGGGACGCTCGACGCGCGGTCGCTGCGCGACGTCGCCTCCACGGGCGCGACCGCTGTGGCGATGCAGGCGCAGCTCGCGGCGCAGGTCGAGCTCGCGCCGCTGCTCGGCGACGTTGCCGCGCCCGTCTCGCCTGCCCTGGCCGCGCTGGCCGAGTCGATCGGCCGCTGCGTCGAGGAGGACGGCTCCGACCTCCGCGACACCGCGTCGCCGAAGCTCCGGAAGCTGCGGGCGGAGCTGCGCGACGGCCGCCACGGCGTCACCGAGCAGCTGCGCCGGCTCGCCCGCGGCGCAGATCTGCGCGACCACCTGCAGGAGGACTTCGTCACCGAGCGCGGCGGCCGGCCGGTGCTGGCCGTGCGCGCGAGCGCACGCGGGAGCGTGAAGGGCATCGTCCACGACGCGTCGTCCTCGGGCCAGACGCTGTTCGTCGAGCCGTTCGCGATCGTCGAGGCGAACAACCGCCTGTCCGAGGCGGCGAGCGCCGAGCGCGAGGAGGTGGCGCGCATCCTGAGCGAGCTCTCGCAGGCGGTGGCGGAGCGGGAGGCGGAGCTGCGCGCGGCGGTCGAGGCGGTCGCCGCGGTCGATCTCGCGCTCGCCTGCGGGACGCTGTCGCGGCGCTGGCGCGGCGCGGCGGTCGACGCGTCGGGCCCGGTGCGACTGCTCTCGGCGCGACACCCGCTGCTGGATCCGGTGACGGCCGTGCCCATCGACCTCGACCTGGACGAACTGCGCGCGCTCGTGATCAGCGGCCCGAACGCGGGCGGCAAGACCGTCACGCTGAAGACGGTCGGCCTGGCCGCGGTGCTCCACCAGGCGGGGCTGCGGCCGCCCGCCGTGGAGGCTGCGCTGCCCATCTTCGACGCGGTGCTCGCGGACATCGGCGACGAGCAGTCGATCGAGATGAGCCTCTCGACCTTCTCCGGGCACGTGGCGAACCTCGTCGCGATCCTCGAGGCGGCGACGCCGCGCTCGCTCGTGCTGGTCGACGAGCTCGCGTCGGGCACGGACCCGGTCGAAGGCTCGGCGCTTGCTCAGGCGCTGCTCGCGCGGCTGGTCGAGCAGGCGCGGCTGACGATCGCGACGACGCACTACGCGGAGGTCAAGGAGTGGGCGAGCTCGACGGACGGCGTGCTGAACGCTGCGACGGGCTTCGACCCGGAGACCTACGCGCCGCTCTTCACCGTCTCGGTCGGGCGGCCGGGGACGTCGCACGCGCTGCGGATCGCCGAGCGGCTCGGGCTCGACGGCGCGGTCGTCGAGGACGCGCGGGCGCGGGTCGCTCCGGAGCGGCTGCAGGTGGCGGAGCTGCTCGCGGAGGCGGAGGCGGCCGAGCGCGAAGCGGCGGCGAGTCGCGACGCAGCGGTCGAGGAGCACGCGGAGGCGGCGCGCGCGACCGAGCGGGCACGCGAGCGGGAGGAGGCGCTCGCGGAGGAGGTATCGCGCGGTGCGCGCGTCGGCGGCGGGAGTGCGCGAGGCGGCGCGGATCGAGGCCGAGGGCGAGCTGGCCGCGGCGCGAGCGGAGCTGCGCGGCCTGCACGAGGAGATCCGGGCGGCGCGGCGTCGCGAGCGCGAGCGGCGGCGGGCAACTCCCGCAGCCGAGGGCGCCGAGCGCGAGCGCGACCGCCGGCTAGGCGCGGCAGCCGAGCGCGCGGCGCAGGCGGAGGAGGTGCTGCGCGCGTTCACCGAGCCGGTCGCCCTCGCGCCGCTGGAGACGGGCGACCCGGTGCACGCGCCCGAGCTCGGCATCCGCGGGACGATCGGCGCGATCGAGGGCGACGAGGCGGAGGTGCTCGCGGGCGGCGTGCGCGTGCGCGTCCCGCTGGCGCGGCTACGCCCCGACGCTGCGCGCGTGCCGGTCGAGGCGCCCGAGCCGGCGGTGCGCGTCGTCACGGGCGCGCCGCAGGACATGCCGACCGAGATCGACGTCCGCGGCCGTCCAGCGCAGGAGGCGCGCGAGGCGGTGCGCTCGTTCGTCGACGACGCCGCGCTCGCCGGGCTGCCGCAGGTGCGGGTCATCCACGGCCGCGGCACCGGGGCCGTCCGCAAAGCGGTGCGCGAGGAGCTGACGCGCCACCAGCTGGTCTCCAGCCAGGAATCCGACTCCGCCAACGGCGCAACCGTCGTCCATCTCGCGGGCTAGCCAGCCCGCCGCTTGTGGCTCAGAGCCACTAGCTCGCTCTTGGCGCCTGCGCGTGCCGACAGAGGACTTAGTGGCTGAGAGCCACGAAGTCGAACTTGGCGCGGGCGCGCGCCGAACGGGGACTTTGTGACGCTGAGCCACGAACTTCGAGTCAGCGCCGGCGCGGAGCCGAGCAGGCACTCTGCTCAGCGGACGCGCCGAATCAGCCTGCGGCTGATCACGGCACACAAGAGCGCGACGACGACGATCGCAAGGGAGAGCCGGAGCAGAAACGGGGGTCCGTGGTCTGCGTCTGCTGCGAGTTGCAGGCACGCGAGGAGAAATCCGCTGGCGACAAACGCCAGCCACAGCCGACCCCGCCGTTCCATGCCCGTCAGCGGGCCCGGTTATGGACGCTCGCGCCTGTTGCGGATACGGCGAGCTTCAGGACGTCTGCTTTCGCGAAGCGTCTTTGGAGATCGGCGGCGCACGCGTTCGCGTCGGCCGGGTTCGCCCAGACCATCACGGTCGGGCCCGAGCCCGAGAGCGTTGCGCCCAGCGCGCCGGGCGGCGGTTGCTCGCGGACAGCGGCCAGCAGCGGTGCGTCTGCGGCCCGGTACGGCTCGTGCAGCCGGTCGGCCAGCGCCTCGGCGAAGAGGTCGGCAGACCCGCTCGCGAACGCGGCGCCGAGCAGGGCGGCCCGGGCCGCGGTGAAGGCCGCGTCTTCGTGTGGCACCGAGGACGGCAGCGCGGCGCGCGAGGCCGCCGTCGATACTCGCGACTCGGGTATGAGCGCGATCGGCGTGGCCGGCAGCTTCTTGGCGATGCGCCTGATTTTGCCGCCCCAGGTGAGCACGGCGCCGCCCACCAGCGCAGCGGCCAGGTTATCCGGGTGCCCCTCTAGCTCGAGCCCCTCGGCAAGGAGCGACTCGGGGTCCGGCTCGACGCCCTCGGCGACGGCGCCTGCGACGAGCCCCGCCGCGATGATCGCCGCGCTCGAGCCGAGGCCGCGTGCGCGGGGGATGCGACTCGTCCAGCGGAACGACCTGCCGCGCAGCGACGAGATTCGCGCGAACGCCTGCACGCCCAGGTGCCGGCGATCAGGGCGGCCGTCTCCCTCGCCGACCTCGAGCTCGTTCCAGAGGTCGAGCGCGACCGCGGCGCAGTCGAAGCCCGGGCCGACGTTCGCGGTCGTCGCCGGCGCGCGAACCCGGATCGTCATGCCGCCGCGGCGATCGCGTCCGGGTCGGGATCGACCGGGACAGGCTCGGGGCTCAGCCGCGCAGCGATCTCGGGATCCTTCAGCCCGTTGCCGGTGATCACGCACACGACGCACGACCCGGGCTCGATGCCCCGTGCGATCACGCCGGCCAGCCCTGCCGCAGACGCGGGCTCGCAGAAGACGCCCTCCTCGTGGGCGAGCATCCGCCACGCGTCGAGGATCGCGTCGTCGTCGACGGTGACCACCTCGCCGCCGGCGCGCTCGAGCGCGGCGCCGACCTCCTCGACGTGCACCGGATCGGTGATGCGGATCGCAGACGCCGCGGTCGTCGCCCGCTCCGCCGCCTCGACGGCGAGGAAGCACGGCACCTCGCCCACCTCCACGAAGCCGAGCCCGTAGGCGGTCGTGTTGCCGCCGCCACCGTAGGGCAGGGCGAGCACGTCCGGCGCGCGGCCGAGCTCCTCGACGATCTCGAACGCCGCCGTCTTCTGCCCCTGGAGCCGGTGCGGGTTGAGCGAGTTCACGAGCGCGTGCGTGCCGCGTGCCGCCAGCTCGCGCGCAGCGGCCAGGGCCTCGTCGAACGAGCCGCGCACCTCGAGCACGCGAGCCCCCAGCGCGCGCGCCTGCGCCAGCTTGCCGAGCGCGACCGCGCCCGCGGGCTGGAGCACCACGGCTGGTAGCCCGGCCCGCGCCGCGTAGGCGGCGGCCGACGCGGCGGTGTTCCCCGTCGAGGCGCAGATCACGGCCTGCACGCCCTGCGCGAGGGCGAGCGACACGGCCACCGTCATGCCGCGGTCCTTGAACGATCCGGTGGGGTTCGCGCCCTCGCACTTGAGCCAGACGTCGGCGCCGAGCCGCTCGGAGATCCGCGCCGCGCGGATCAGAGGCGTCGAGCCTTCGCCCAGCGTGACGACCGGCGTGGCGTCTTCGACCGGCAGCCGGTCGCGGTAGCGTTCGATGAGCGGCTTCATCCGTTCCCTACCCGCGCTCGGTGACGACGCGGATCACGTCCGGCTCGCCGTGCACCTCGGGCAGGTGCGCCAGCGCGGCCGCCGCGGCGCGCACGGAGCCGGCGGCCGCGTCGTGCGTGACGATGTGCAGCACGGCCGAGCCGTTCAGCTGCTCCTGCGTGAGCCTCGCGACCGAGACCTCGTCGGCGGCCAGACGCAGTGCCACGTGCGCGAGCACGCCGGGCCGGTCGTCGACCTCGATCGAGAGATAGAAGGGCGAGCGCAGGTCGCCGGGCGGGAGGCGCTCCAACGTGCGCCACGACGCGTCGTTCTGGAGGAAGCCCGTGCCCGTCGTGCCGATGACGCTGACCATATCCGCGACCACCGCGGATGCCGTCGCGAGCCCGCCCGCGCCCGGCCCTTCGAGCGTGATCTCGCGGATCGCATCGCCCTGGAGCATGACCGCGTTGAACGGCCCGTCGACCGCGGCCAGCGGGTGCTCGCGCGCCACGAACGCCGGCTCGACGCGCACGTCGACCGCGTCGCCCACGAGCGTGGCGGAGCCGATCAGCCGCACCGCCATGCCGAGCTCGCGCGCCGCGTTGACATGGGCGAGCCGGATCCGCTCGATGCCGTCGTACTGGACGTCGTCGAGCCCGATCCGCGAGCCGAACGCCACCGTCGCGAGGATCGCCATCTTCGCGGCCGCGTCGGCGCCGTTCACGTCTTCGGTCGGGTCGGCCTCCGCGTAGCCGAGCCGCTGAGCCTCGGCCAGCGCGGCGTCGTAGTCGTCGCCGCGCTCCATCTGCGTGAGCATGAAGTTTGTCGTCCCGTTGACGATGCCGAGGATCCGATGCACGTTCGTGGCGACGAGCGACTCGCGCAGCACTTTGATGACGGGGATCGCCGCGCACACGCTCGCCTCGAAGCGGAGCTGCACGCCCGCTTCCGACGCCGCCGCGAACAGCTCGCCCCCGCGCCGCGCGACCAGCTGCTTGTTCGCCGAGACGACGGGCTTGCCGGCGCGCAGCAGGCGCAGCACCTGTTCGCCCGTCTCGTCCACGCCGCCCATCACCTCGGCGACGACGGCGATCGACGGGTCATTCGCGATCTCGTCGAAGTCGCTGGTGAGCACGCCCTCGCCCGCCGGGAACTCGCGCTCCGCCCCGGTGTCGCGCACGAGCGCGCGCACGACGCGCAGCCGGTGCCCGGTGGCGCGCTCGATGTCGTCGGCGCCCTCGGTCAGCAGCCGGTTGACCGCCGCGCCGACCGTGCCGTAGCCGAGCAGCGCGACGGGGACGTCAACGCTCGCCATACGCCTCCTCGAGCACGCCTGGCTCGGCCAGCCGGAAGCGGTCGTGCACCGCGCGCACTGCCCGGTCGACGTCGCCCGCGCGAATCAGGCACGAGATCCGGATCGTCGAAGTGGAGATGATCTCGATGTTGATCCCGGCCTCGGCGAGCGCGTCGAACATGTCCGCCGCCACGCCCGGGTGCGTCTTCATCCCGGCGCCGACGAGCGAGATCTTTGCGACGTCCGTGTCCGTCGTGATGTCGTGCCCGCCGACGGCGCGCGCGATCTCGCCGAGCACGGGCTCTGCGGTCGCGAGGTCGGACTTCGGCACCGTGAACGAGACGTCCGTGTGCCCCTTGGCGGACACGTTCTGGACGATCATGTCCACGTTCACGCCGGCGTCCGCAAGCGGCCGGAAGATCGCCGCTGCGATGCCCGGCTGGTCGGGGACCTCGCGGATCGTCACCTTTGCCTCCGAGGTGTCGTGCGCGATGCCCGAGATGACGGCCTGCTCCATGCCTTCCTCCTCCTGAACCCAGGTTCCAGCGGTATCGGCGAACGTCGAGCGGACGTGAAGAGGTACGCCGTTGTTGCGCGCGTACTCGACCGAGCGAGCGGCGAGCACCTTCGCCCCCGACGCGGCCAGCTCCAGCATCTCCTCGTAGGACACGCGGTCGCGCTTGACCGCTTCGGGGACGATGCGCGGGTCGGCCGAGAAGACGCCCTCGACGTCCGTGTAGATCTCGCAGACCTCGGCGTCGAGCGCGGCCGCGAGCGCGACGGCGGTCGTGTCCGAGCCGCCGCGGCCGAGCGTCGTGGTGTCTTGCGACGGCGAGATGCCCTGGAAGCCGGCGACGATGACGAGCTTGCCCTGCCCGATCGCCTCGGTGATGCGGTCGGTGCGCACGTCGACGATCCGGGCGCGCCCGTGGGTCGTGTCGGTGTGGATGCCCGCCTGCGCGCCGGTGAGCGAGACGGCGTCTCGGCCCAGGTCGATGATCGCCATCGACAGCAGCGCGATCGAGATCTGCTCGCCGGCGGAGAGCAACATGTCGAGCTCACGCCCGTGGGGCGTGGGCGAGACCTGGCCGGCGAGCTCCAGCAGCTCGTCGGTGGTTTGGCCCATCGCGGACGCGACCACGCACACGCCGGTGCCGCCGCGCGCCGCGTCGACGGCCCGTTTCGCGACGTGGCGGATCCGCTCGGGCGTGCCGAGCGACGTGCCGCCGTACTTCTGCACGAGGATGCTCACCGCGTCTCATCCTGGCACCTGATGCGGCGGCCGGGTGCGCGGCTACTGTCGCTCCCGTGCGGAGACGCCTCGCAGCCGGTGCGCTGGCCGTGCTGTCGTGCGCCGCGCTCGTCGCAGCTGCCGCAGAGGCTCAGCGCGCCGCCACCTCGCCGACCGACCCGACGCGACTGCCGCTCGGCGACGGCAAGGTGACGCTCACCGGCCCGAAGCGCGGCTGGGTCTACGCCTGCCGGCCGGGGAACCCGAACGCGGGCGGCGCGTTCAAGGATGGGCCGTGGATCAAGGGCGACGGGTCGTTCGACCTCACGGCCAAGGTGACCGTGGACGGCGAGGTGGGGTGGAGCGGCGCGCGCTTCTCCGCGACGCGCGGCACGAAGAAGGTGACGCTGAGCGGCAACGGGCTGCCGGTGAAGACGCCGACCGGCACGTACCCGATCTCGCCGTCCGACGACGCGTTCGCCTACGACCGCAACCCGAACTCGATCGCCTCACGCTCCGTCGCCCTCTCCCTGCCGGTCACGCCTCGCGTCGCCGCGAAGCCGTCCTGCCTGCCGTTCGGCGCGATCGGCTACGCATCCAACGGCGTGGCGATCTTCAACGCGCTCGACGGCCAGGGCCGCGACGCGGTCGCGCACGAGGTGCTCGACTCCTGCGACGGCCACCCGGAGCGGACCGGCCAGTACCACTACCACGTCATCCCGCCGTGCCTGACGAGGGGCGAGCCGGCGAAGGCCCACTCACGGCTCGTCGGCTACGCGCTCGACGGCTACCCGATCTACGGCTACCGCGGCGACGGCGGGAGGCAGATGACCGATGCGCTGCTCGACGCCTGCCACGGGCACACCGGCACCGTCGTCCTGGGCGGCAAGCGGATGCGGATCTACCACTACCACGCGACGCTCGAGTACCCGTACACGCTCGGGTGCTTCCACGCCACCCCCGTGCGCTAGGCGGGCTTGCGGGCGTTCAGGTAGGCGCGCGCGATGCGTGTCCGGCCGCGGCCCTGCTCGACCTGCGGCCGGATCACGGCGTCGAGCCGCGCCCGCTCGTCCGGCGTGAGCGCGGCGTCCATCGCCTCGCCGAAGGTCGGCGACAGCGGATTCGGCGACGAGCGCAGAAAGACCTCCCAGTCGCGCGTCTCGAGCATCGGCTCCGTCGTCACCTCCGCAAGGAGCGTGAGCCTGATCTCGATGAAGCCGGCCGCCTCGGCGTGGGCGACGAGGTCGCGCTCGTCGAAGTCGATCATCCCCTTGAGACCTGCCTGCTGCTCTCCTTGCATGAACGCGGCGACGACGCGCTCGAGGAGCTCCTCCACGCCGTCCACGTCCGCGAACCCGAAGTCCCTGCTGCGCTCCTCCATGCCGAAGCTGTTGATCGGCTCGAAGATCGACAGCCGCCCGCCCGGCCGCAGCACGCGGAAGAGCTCGCGGAACGCCTGCGCCTTGTCCGGCGACGTAGATGAGCACCGAGCGCGTGGTGACGACGTCGACGTCGAGGTCTCCGAGAGCGGTGGCGTCGGCGACGCGGTACTCCGCGGCGTCGCCCGCGATCGCGCGGCAGTCGTCGAGCAGCTCCTCCGAGAGGTCGCTGAAGATCACCCGCGCCCCGCGGTCGAGCGCGCCCAGCCCGATCAGCCCGTCGCCGCAGCCGACGTCGAGGAGCACGTCGCCGGGCCCGACCTGCGCGTCGTCCAGCACGCGGTCGCGCACCGGCACGAGCCGCTCGAGCGTCGCGCGGCGCTCCGCCTCCGAGCCGCCCGTTCGGCGAACCCGCAGCCACTCCGCCCAGCGATCGGCCACCCCGCAACTCTAGGCCGAGAATCAGCGAGTTCACGCATGGCCCGCGACGCCCGATCGTGGGATCCTGCGGGCTCGCGACCCGGGAGGCAGACCATGGCGACCATCCTCTGCGTGCTCTACGACGACCCCGCCGACGGGTATCCGCCGCGCTACGCACGCGACGGCATCCCCATCATCGACCGGTACTTCGACGGCCAGTCGGCGCCGACGCCCGAGGCGATCGACTTCACGCCGGGCGACCTGCTCGGCAGCGTGTCGGGCGAGCTCGGCCTGCGCCGCTTCCTCGAGGAGCGCGGCCACACGCTGATCGTCACCGCCGACAAGGACGGCCCGGACTCCGAGTTCGAGCGCCGGCTACCCGAGGCGGACGTCGTCATCTCGCAGCCGTTCTGGCCCGCGTACCTCACCGCGGAGCGGATCGACAAGGCGGAGAGCCTGAAGCTCGCGATCACGGCCGGCATCGGCTCCGACCACGTCGACCTCCAGGCGGCCATCGACCACGACGTCACCGTCGCGGAGGTCACCTACTGCAACTCGATCAGCGTCGCCGAGCACGTCGTGATGCTGATCCTCGTGCTGGTCCGCGACTACCTCCCGGGCCACGAGTGGGCGGCGCGCGGCGGCTGGAACATCGCCGACGCCGTCTCGCGCTCGTACGACCTGGAGGGGATGCAGGTCGGGACGGTCGGCGCCGGGCGGATCGGCTCGGCCGTGCTCCGCCGGCTGAAGCCGTTCGAGGTCGGCCTCCACTACACGGATCGCCACCGGCTGCCCGCAGACGTCGAGCAGGAGCTCGGCGTCACCTACCACGAAGATGTCGAGTCGCTCGTCCGCGTGTGCGACGTTGTGACGATCAACGCGCCGCTCCACCCGGAGACGGAGCACCTCTTCGACGACGGAGCTGATCGGGAAGATGAAGCGCGGCGCCTACCTCGTGAACACGGCGCGCGGCAAGATCGCCGACCGCGACGCCGTCGCGCGCGCGTGCGAGTCCGGGCAGCTCGCGGGCTACGCAGGCGACGTCTGGTTCCCGCAGCCCGCGCCGCAGGACCACCCGTGGCGGACGATGCCGCACAACGGGATGACGCCGCACACCTCCGGCACGAGCCTGTCGGCGCAGACGCGCTACGCGGCCGGCACGCGCGAGATCCTCGAGTGCTGGCTCGACGGCAAGCCGATCCGCGACGAGTACCTGATCGTCAAGGGCGGCGAGCTCGCCGGCGCCGGCGCGCACTCGTACAGCGCCGGCGACGCGACGGGCGGCTCCGAGGAGGCGGCCCGCTTCACGCGGTAGAGAAACGGAGGCCGGCCGCGCGGCCGGCCCCCGTTCGAGTTGCCTTACTTCACCTTCTTCGCGTCGAACACCGTGGACAGGTCGTTCACGGCGGCGTCGCGCGTGCCGAGCGGCGCGAGCCCGTAGCGGCGCTCGATCGTCGCCAGGATCGACGTCGTGTCGTGCTCGGTGCTGTCGACGACGAAGTCGCCCTTCAGGTGCGGGGCGACGACCAGCGTCGCGATGCGCGTACCCCGGCCCCCAGATGTCGTGCGGGCCGTTGTCGTTGCCCTGGCCCGGCGGCGAGACGTGATCCCACTGGCCGCCGAACTCGTCGTAGACGACGATCACCATCGTGTCCTTGGCGCACTTGCTGTCCTCGATGGACTGGAGCAGGTCGACGAGGTGGTCGCTGCCGTCCGGCTCGCTCGCGTAGCCCGGGTGCTCGTTCTCGGTCCCGAACGGCTTCACGAAGCTGACCGGCTTGAGGTTGCAGTCCTTCGCCGGAGGAGTCCGCGAGCTGCATGAACTCCACTTCGTCCTTCAGGTGCGCGGCCCGGTTCGCCAGGCCGGCGGGCGTCGCCGTCGAGAACGCCGCGAAGTAGTTGAACGGCTGGTGGTGGTACTGGAACAGGTTGTCCGGGCACCGCGGCCACGCCGACGTCGGTGTCGCCGGTGCCGGCAGCGGGTTGACCTGACGACTGCTCGGGTCGACGTACGGGTCCGAGCAGCCCGTCGGAGTCGCCGACGGAGCCGAGCCGTTCGTGTACCCCGGCGCGTTCTTGTCGCCGTTGGCGTTCGACCAGCCACCCGCGTACCACGCCCAGTCGACGCCCGCGCCCGTCAGCCGGTCGCCGATCGTCGGCGCCGTCTGCGCGGGGATCTGGGCCCCGAACGGCACCGAACGGGTAGAAGGTCGGCTGCATCGTGTTGACGCCCCAGTTGCCGCACGCGTACTGGTTGATCGGCGCCGGCAGCGACACGATCGACGCGCAGGTCGCGGTCAGCTCGCGGTCCGGCGGGATCGGCGCCGGGATCGTCGACGTGTAGAGCGGCTCGTTCGACGGCATGCCGTTCGAGTCGAGCACCGGATGCCGCGTCGTCGTTCGCACCGCCGGGCGCACCGGTCGGGTCGAGCGGCGAGGCCGCCGCGATCAGCCACTGGTGGTTGAGGAACGACCCCCCGAACGCGGCCTGGAAGAAGTTGTCCTCGATCGCGTAGTCGGGGTGGTGCTTGTCGTGCAGGTACTTGTAGATCGGCAGGGCCTTCGTGTCGTAGACGCCCAGGGTCAGCCCCATCGCGTCGCTGCCGGTCGTGTAGCGGTCCTGCTTCCCGCCGTCGAGCTGGTACTGCTCGTGGTAGAAGCGATGGACGATGTCGCGGGTGCAGCCGCCCGGTGACGGCGGCGGCTGGTTCGGCGACGCGACGCCGTTGAGCCACCCGTTCGGGTTCGAGAACGCGAACAGCGGGTTCGGCGGGCACGTCTTGTCGTCCGGCTTGATGAAGTTGTCGATCGTGAACGGCGCGTTCGAGAAGTGGCTCGTGAACGGGCCGCCGGGCGTGCCGGGCGTCGCGTCGCTGCACGTGCCGCGAGAGCGCCGCCAGGTTGACGTCGTTCTGCTTCAGGCAGTTGTAGGTGTTGCCGGCCTGGTTGACCTGCAGCGTGTGGGCGGCGTCGGCGTTGCTCCGGCCGTTCACGCCCTCCCAGCCGCCGTACAGGTTGTCGAAGCTGTGGTTCTCCTCGTAGATGACGACGAAGTGCTTGATCTTGTCGAGCTCCTTCGGCGTTCGCGGCCGGCTTCTGGAACTTCGCCGCGAGCGCGTGCGCCCGCGTCGAGCAGGTCGTCGGCCTGGTCGATCCACTTCTTCGCCTGCTTCTCGTCGATCTTCTGATCGTCGTTCGTGGCGGCGTCGAGCGCGGCCCTGATCTGGCCCGCGAGCGCGTCGCGCTCGGCGGTCAGGCTCTGGATCGCGTTCTCCGTGTTCGTGTAGGTCGTGTCGCCGAGCGTGTTGCTGGCGAGCGCGCCCGTCGAGGCCGTCAGCGTGTCCATGTTGAACGGGCCGACGGAGGCGTTGATGGCCTTCCAGGCCTGGCCGAGCTCCTCGACCTTGCCGCCCTTGAGCCCCTTCGGGACCGCGTCGCCCTTCAGGAACTCGGTGACCACGCGGCCGTCCGAGACGTAGTCGTCGTGGAGGCCGGTCAGCGCGAGGATCGTGGGCCGGACGTCGGTGTGATCCGTCCACGGCACCTTCCCGTCGTCGGCGCGCTCGTCCCATGGCGTGCTCCGGTCGGGCTTCTTCTCGATCCCCGGCCCGACCCAGCCGACCCAGGTGTTCACGATCTCCGGCTGGATGCCGCCGTGGTTCCACGCGAACGTGTTTGCGGGCGGCGCTGTGGCCGGGAGGAAGACGCAGTTCGAGAGGTCGTTGTTCGTGCACGGCGTCGTCGAGGACGCGTTGAGGAAGTAGTCGCCCTGCGCGAACGGCGTGAACGTCGGCGTCCGCGCCGGGTCGCCCGTGACCATGTGGAGCGTCTTCTCCTCGACCGGGTCGGCGAAGCGCGACGAACAGCTTCTCCTGCTTGCCGGAGAGCGGGTTCGTCACGGTCATGTCGGCCATCGCCTGCTCGAGGTGGCGCGCCGTCGCCAGTCGTGCGGCCCGGGTTGCCGTTCACGTAGACGTTCGGCGCCAGGTCGGAGTGGACGCTGAAGTCGGTCGTGGCGGTCGTGCCACGGCTCGCGTTGTAGGTGGCGACGAGCCGCTTCAGGTCGCCGTTCACCTCGGTGACGTGGCCGTTGTTGTACGTGCACGGCGTGGTGACGCCGTCGCACGGGTCGTCGGGCGCCGTGCCGGCGAAGTGGTCCTCCTCCTCCGTCGTGACCACGAAGAGGGTGTTGTCCTTCGTGATGCCGTCGGTCTGCAGGCGGTCGAAGAACTGGCCGAACGCCGTGTCCCAGTCCTGCAGCTGCTGCACGTAGCCGGCCTCGCCGGGCCCGTAGGCGCGGTGGAAGCCGTTCAGGCCCTGCAGGGGCCCGCCGTGGTCGTCGTGCGCGTCGGAGATGTAGGCGAACGTGATCGGCACGCCCTGTCTCCTGCATCTGCGCGACGTAGCCGAGCGTGTACTTCGCGTACATCCCGTCGAAGCCCGGGAAGCCCGGCTGGCCGAACGGGTCGGTGACGGGGCTGCCGTCGGTCGCGTTGCACGACGGGGCTGCCGCCCGTGATCGCCGGGTCAACGTATTTCGCGCCGAAGAGCCCCTTGAAGCCCGGGTACCCGCCCGCCTCGTCCGGCAGCAGGTCGCTCCGCGCGCCAGGGTCGCCGACGCAGAGGCTGTCCGGCGCGTTGCCGCAGTGGATCGCGATGCCGACGAAGTCGGTCTGCGCCAGCGTGCGCGCGGCGGTGCCGCTCGGCGCGATCTGCGACGCCCGGCCCTCGTTCCACTCGGGCGAGCCCGCGCCGAAGACCTTCGTCATGTCGCCGGTCGGGTCGGCGGTGTAGACCGTGAACCCCGTCCCGCTCGCATGTGCCTTCGTGAGCGGTGCGCTCAGGGTCACGCCGGTGCCGCCGGAGCCTGCCGTGCCGACGCTGGCGATCGTCGCCAGCTCCGAGTTGGCGGTTGCGTTCTCGAGCACGACCGTCTGGCCCCCCGCGAGGCCGGTCACGCTCGCGACCTTGACGTTGGTGTCACCGGCGGCCGCGGCCGCCGCCAGCGAGGTCGCCGGCGAGCGCAGGATGATCGAGTTGTTGTTCTCGAGCACCGTGTTGGCGACGCCGACGTTGCCGACGTCGCAGCCGGCCCGGGTGAACGGCACCCACGGAGCCGGCGCGTTCCGCGCCGCGCCGGTGCCGCCGAGCGACGGCGGGTCGGCGTTGACCATGTTGTAGTTGGAGTCCGCCGACGGCGTCGGCGGGTTGTTCGCCGGGTTGCCGCCGTCGGTCAGGTCGGTCCAGTACTTGAACGTGGACGAGAACCCGGACGAGCCGTCCGCGCGGAAGAAGTTGTACGAGTTCGACACGGCCTGGCCGTGCCGGTCGGGATACAGCCCGGTGAGCGTGCTGAGGATCCCGCCGCCCGTGTGGGAGATCAGGATCGTGTGGTCGTTCAGGCTGAGCGTGCCGTTGCTGCTCGAGGAAGTTCTTGAGATGCGGCATCTGCTCGAGATCCGACGGGACGTTCGGGTTGTCCCGGTGCGCGTGGACGTTGTCGAACTGGATGTAGATGACGTGCTTGACGCGGCCGCCCTTCGAGTCCAGCTGGCAACTGGGCGCCGCCGCCTTCTTGTCATTGCCGCCGAGCGTCGTGGACGCCGCGACGAGCCCCAGAACGAGGCATGCCGCGGTCAGGCCCGCAAGCGCGCCGGCTCTACTCCTTTTTCCCATCTCCGCCCCTTTCTCCGGATGCATTGATGAGAGGCCACCCGAACGGCCGCGCAGCCCTCCTGACTGTTCTCGCTACCGGTCGAGCGGGGCGTTTGACCTCCCCTGCGAGCGCTGTCTACCAGGATCCGGCGGCCGCTGTGTGACCGGACCGGCCACGGAAAGGTGAAGTTGTGGCAGAGGGGAGTAGATTCGGCGCATGGTCTGCGCTGCGTGCGGGAGCGAGAACCCCGACGGCTTCCGCTTCTGCGGGAGCTGTGGCGCGGCGCTCGAGCCCGTCGCGGCCCTGCGTGAGGTTCGGAAGGTCGTCACGATCGTCTTCTGCGACCTGAGCGGCTCAACGGCGCTCGGCGACCGCACCGACCCCGAGGCGCTGCGTGCGACGATGCGCGGCTACTACGACGAGATGCGCCGCATCCTCGAGCGGCACGGCGGGACGGTGGAGAAGTTCGTCGGTGACGCCGTGATGGCGGTGTTCGGCGTGCCGGTCTCACACGAGGACGACGCGCTCCGCGCGGTGCGGGCGGCGTGGGAGATGCGCGAGGCGGTGCCGGCACTCGGCCTGGCGGCGCGCATTGGCGTGAACACGGGCGAGGTCGTGGCGGGAGAGGGGGAAACGCTCGTCACGGGAGATGCGGTCAACGTGGCCGCGCGGCTGGAGCAGGCCGCGGCCCCAGGTGAGGTGCTGATCGGCGAGGAGACGCGGCGGCTCGTGCGAGACGCCGTCACCTGTGAGCCGGTCTCGGTCGACGCCAAGGGCAAGGGCACCGTGGAGGCCTTTCGGCTGACGGAGCTCGATCCCGCGGCTTCCGGCCTCGCGCGCCACCTCGACGCGCCGCTGGTGGGCCGCGAGCGCGAGCTCGAGCTGCTGCGCCAGGCGGCCGAGCGCTCGGTGCGGGAGGCCGGGTGCCACCTGTTCACGCTGCTCGGCACCGCCGGCGTCGGCAAGTCCCGCCTGGCCGCCGAGTTCCTGGCCGGTACCGACGCGCACGTGATCCGCGGCCGCTGTCTGGATTACGGCGAGGGCATCACCTTCTGGCCGGTCGTCGAGGTTCTGAAGCAGCTCGGCCCCCGCGCCGACGCGACCATCGAGCGCCTGGTGGCCGGCGCCTCCTCGCCGAACGAGCTCTTCCTCGCGATCCGGCGCCTGCTCGAGGAGGTCGCCCGCGAGCGGCCGCTCGTCGTCGTGTTCGACGACATCCACTGGGGCGAGCCGACCTTCCTCGACCTGCTCGACCACATCGCCGATCTCTCGCGCGGCGTGCCCATCCTGCTGCTGTGCCTGGCACGCCCCGAGCTGCTCGACGAGCGGCCGGGCTGGGGCGGAGGGAAGCTGAACGCGACGACGCTCCTGCTCGAGCCGCTGACCGCCGACGAGTGCGCGCAGTTGATCGAGGAGCTCGACGGCGACGTGGACGCGGTCACTCGGGCAAGGATCATCGAGTCTGCGGGCGGCAACCCGCTCTTCGCCGAGGAGATGCTGGCCCTGGCGCGCGACGGCGGCGACATCCGCGTGCCCTCCACGATTCACGCGCTGCTCCAGGCCCGGCTCGACCGCCTCGGCGCCGAGGAGCGCGCCCTGATCGAGCGCGGCTCCGTGGAGGGCCAGGTCTTCCACCGCTCGGCCGTTCGTGAGCTGGCGTCCGAAGCCTCACGCGACGGCGTCGAGCAGAACCTCGTCGGGCTCGTCCGCAAGGAGCTGATCCGGCCCGACCAGGCGACGTTCCCGGACGACGACGCGTTCCGCTTCCGGCACCTGCTGATCCGTGACGCCGCCTACGAGTCGCTTCCCAAGGAGACACGCGCTGACCTGCACGAACGCTTCGGCGAATGGCTGGTCACGCGCACGGAACTCGTCGAGCTCGACGAGATCGTCGGCTACCACCTCGAGCAGGCTGTGCTGTACCGGCGCGAGCTCGGACGGGACGACGCCGGCCGTTCGGCTCGGGCCGGGGCCTACCTTGCCCGGGCCGGGACGGGGGCACTTGGCCGAGGCGACCTGCACGCCGCGCGCAAGCTGCTCGGCCGAGCCGTGGAGCTGCTGCCGCCGGGCTCGATCGAGGCTTCGTGGGCCTTGTTCACCCTCGCAGACGCGTCGCAGGCGGCGGGCGACTTCGGGCGCGCATTCGAGCTTCTGGAACCGCTCTCGGAGTCTCCTGATGCCGTACTCGCTGCGCAGGCGCGGATCCTCGACGCGTACATGCGCATCCTCGCCAACCCACACGGGGCCACCGTCCACGCAGAACGGCTGCTGACCGAACTGATACCGCGCTTCGAGGCCGAGGGAAACGACGCGATCCTGGCGCGAGCGCGGTTCCTGGAGGCCATGATCGCGTGGCTGGCAAGCCAGGCGGAGCCGACGATCGCCGCCTCCCGCAAGGCACTCGAGCATGCGCGGCGCGCCGGCGATAGCCGCTTGCGCGGCGTGATCGCGTACCAGCTGGCCGCGGCCGCCGGCTGGGGGCCTGCGCCGCCCGCGGAGCAGGCCTCGATCATCACCGAGCTCGAGGAGCATCACGCCGACCTGCCCCCGGCCGTGCAGGGCGCCACGATGATCCGCGTCTTCAGTGCATTCGGCCGAGGCGAGTTCGCGGAGGCGATCCGGCTCAGTGAGGCTCTCGATACGGCCCATGCGGAGCTCGGCGAGGAGGTCTTTCGCGAGGCGTCCAAGCAGGCTCGTGCGTGGGTCGCCGTCGTCGACGGCCGGCCGGACGAGGGTGTCGAGCTTGCCGACGCTGCGTACCGTGGGCTCCGCAGTCTGGGCGCGACGTCGTTTGCGTCGACGGTGGCGGTGCAGCTGGCCGGGGCGCTCTATGCGGCAGGCCGCCTCGACGATGCCGAGCGCATGGCCATCGAGGGCGAGGAGCTTGGAAGCGCCGAGGATGTCGCCAACTTCACCTTGGGGCGCGGCGTCAGGGCGCGCATCGCGGCCGACCGTGGCGACCTCGAGCAGGCTCGGCTCCTCGCCGACGACGCCGTGCGTTACGCGCTCGTCAGCGACTTCCCGCTCATGCACGGCGAGGCCTACCGCGCGCTCGCGCATGTCCACCACGTCGCAGGAGAGCGGGATGAAGAGCGGGCCGCGCTCGAGCAGGCGTTGGCTGCTTACAGCCGCAAGGAGATCGTTCCGCTGATGGAGCAGACGCAGCGCCTGCTCGCGGCGCTCACTCCTCCGTAGCGCCGGGCCAGATGTTGATGTCGCTCTCCGTCGCGTAGCGATCGATCTCGGCCAGCTCCTCGTCCGAGAAGTCGAGGTTGTCGAGCGCCTTGATGTTGTCCTCGAGTTGCTGGAGGCTCGACGCGCCCGGCAGCGTCGACGTCATGCGCGGGTCGCGGAGCGTCCACGAGAGCGCCATCTGGGCGAGCGTCTGGCCGCGCCGCGCCGCGATCTCGTTCAGCGCCCGGATCTTCGCCAGCGCCTGCTCGGTGAGCATCTCCGGCGACAGCGAGCCGTGCTGCGTCGCCCGCGATCCCTCCGGGATGCCCCCGAGGTAGCGATCGGTCAGCATCCCCTGCGCGAGCGGCGAGAAGCAGATGCAGCCGATGCCGAGCTCGCCGAGGACGTCGAGCAGGCCGTCCTCGATCCAGCGGTTCAGCATCGAGTAGGACGGCTGGTGGATGAGCAGCGGCGTGCCGAGCGCGTTCAGGATCCGGTGCGCTTCGCGCGTCATCTCGGGCGAGTACGACGAGATGCCGGCGTACAGCGCCTTGCCCTGTCGGACGGCGGTGTCGAGCGCGCCCATCGTCTCCTCGAGCGGCGTCTCCAGGTCCGGCCGGTGCGAGTAGAAGATGTCGACGTAGTCGAGCTTCATGCGCTTGCAGCGACTGGTCGAGGCTCGCGAGCAGGTACTTGCGCGACCCGAACTCCCCGTACGGGCCCGGCCACATGTCCCAGCCCGCCTTCGTCGAGATGACGAGCTCGTCGCGGTACGGGCGCAGGTCCTGCTCCATCAGCGTGCCGAACGTCTCCTCGGCGGAGCCGTACGGCGGGCCGTAGTTGTTCGCCAGGTCGAAGTGCGTGATGCCGAGGTCGAAGGCGCGGCGGACGAGCGCGCGGCTGTGCTCGAGTGGCTTCGTCGCCGCCGAAGTTCTGCCAGAGGCCGAGCGACATGGCCGGCAGCTTCAGCCCGCTGCGGCCGCTGCGCCGGTACTCCATGCGGTCGTACCGGCCCGGCGAAGGGACGTAGGTCACGCGTGCTCCAGTGGCCGCGGAGCGGGGGAGATCTCGACGGTCTCACCGGCGGCGGCGGCCGCGTACAGCGCCTCGAGCACGCGCGCCTGCGCCACCGCGTCCTGGCGGCCGAGCAGGAGCGGCGCCTCGTCGCGGATTGCCGCGCCCACGTTCTCGAGCTGCAGCCGGTAGGAGTCCGCTTCAGGGATCTCGACGTGCTCCACCTCGTCGCGGCGACGCAGGACGATCCCCGGCCGCGTCGCGTGCCACGGGTCGGAGAGCAGCGCAACGCCGTCCTCGCCCGCGACTTCCAGCGCGGCGCGGTACGGCATCGCGAAGCCGCAGTCGAAGTGCGCGAGCACCTCGTCGGCGCAGACGGCCGTCCCGGTGAAGGCGACGTCGACGCCGGTCGGCCCGAGCGCCTGTTCGGCGGAGACGCATATAGGTTCGCCGGCAAGCAGCCGGATCGCGCTCACGCAGTAGCAGCCCACGTCCATCAGCGAGCCGCCCTCGAGACCGGCGCTCAGGCGGATGTCCTCCTCGTCCGTGAGCCGGAAGCTGAACGCGGCGCGTACGAGCCGCACGCGGCCGAGCGCACCGCCCTCGACGAGCCGGACGAGCTCGGCGGTCTGCGGGTGGTGGCGCCACATGAACGCTTCCGAGAGGACGAGCCCGTGCGCGTCGGCGACGTCGAAGGCGCGCTCCGCCTCCGCGGGGCTCGCGGTCAGCGGCTTCTCGCAGAGGACGTGCTTGCCGGCCGCGAGCGCGCGGATCGCCCACTCGACGTGCAGGCCGTTCGGCAGCGAGATGTAGACCGCCTCGACGTCCGGGTCGGAGAGCAGGTTGTCGTAGCCACCGTAGGCGCGCTCGATCCCGTGCTCGAGCGCGTACGCCTCCGCGCGGGCCCGCCCGCGCGCGCCCACGGCGAGGATCTCGACCCGGTCTGACTCGGCCGCGCCCGCGAGGATCTTGCGGTTGATCCGCGCGGTCGACATCAGCCCCCAGCGAACGGTCGGAGTCGCAGGCGTCGCCATCAGCGTGGTAGCGATACCACGTGGCACTGCTCGGCGGCATCGAGACCGGCGGCACGACCTGGGAGCTCGCGGCCGGCTCCGGGCCGGCCGACGTCCGCGCGCACGCCTCGATCCCGACCACGTTCGCGGAGGAGACGATCGCCGCAGCGGTCGCGTTCTTCCGCGAGGCAGGCCCGGTCGAGGCGGTCGGGATCGGCTCGTTCGGCCCCGTCGACGTGCGGCCCGGGTCGCCGACGTGGGGCTGGATCACGACGACTCCGAAGCCCGGCTGGGCGCAGACCGATCTGGCCGGCCCGATCGGCCGCGAGCTCGGCGTGCCCGTCGCCTTCGACACGGACGTGAACGCCGCCGCGCTCGGCGAGCACCGGTGGGGCGCGGCGCAGGAGCTCGACACGTTCGCCTACGTCACGGTCGGGACGGGCATCGGCGGCGGCGGCATGGCACGCGGCCGGCTGCTGCACGGCCTCGTCCACCCGGAGGTCGGGCACCTGCGCATCCCGCGCGACGCCGGCGACGCGTTTCCGGGCGCCTGCCCGTACCACGGCGACTGCTGGGAGGGCCTCGCGGCGGCGCCGGCGCTCGAGGCGCGCTGGGGCCGCCCGCCGCACGAGCTTCCCGACGACGAGCGGATCTGGTCGCTCGAAGCGCGTTACCTCGCGCTCGGCCTGGTGGCGATCGTCTCGGTGCTCTCGCCGAGACGATCGTCCTCGGCGGGGGCGTCATGCGGCGCGACGGCCTGCTGAAGCGCGTGCGGGACGAGGTGGGCGCGCTGGTCGCCGGCTACGTCGCCGCGCCGGAGATCGTCGCGCCCGTCCTCGCCCCGCGCTCCGGCGTGCTCGGCGCGCTCGCGCTCGCTGCAGACCTCACGCAGCCGTAGCCAGCTCCTGGCGGAGCGCGGCCACTGCCCGCGGCCGGTTTCCGGCAACCGCGCCGACCAGTCGTCCCGAGCGAGCCCGGTAGCGCGCGACGAAGCCGGCCGGGTCGCCCTCCAGCTCCACCGAAGACGCGCGTGCCGGATCGCCGACGAGCTGCAGGCGCAGGCCGAACTGGTCCGACCAGACGAACGGCGGCTGCGCGGCGAGCGGTTCCAGGCCGAGCAGCGACCGTGCCGCATTCGCGCCGGTCTGCGCGGCGGCCGTCCAGTGCCCGTGGCCGCCCGCCGCGTCGCCGCAGACGCGGATGCCCGGAGCCGGGCCCGTCGGCAGCACCTCGACGGCCCGCTCGGCCCCGATCGCGACCAGCGCGGTGTCGCAGCGCACGGCGGTGCCGTCCGCGAGCACGACCGCCTCGACCTCGCGCTGCCGTGACCGGAAGCCGACGACCGTCGTGCACGGCCGCAGGTCGATCCCGTGCCCGCGAAAGCGGTCGCCGAGTGTGCGGGCGAGCTCGCCCCCGAGCAGGTGCGCAAACGGCGCTGCTGCACGGTCGAGCATCGTCACCTCGACGCCGAGGCTGCTCGCCGTGGAGGCCACCTCGGCGCCGACGAAGCCGCCCCCGATGACGACCAGCTTCGAGCCGCGCACGAGCCGGCGGCGGAGGGCGGTCGCGTCGGCGAGCGTGCGCAGCACCTGGACGCCTTCCGGGGCGGCGAACGGGAGCCGGCGGGGCCGGGCACCGGTTGCGACGACGAGTGCGTCCCAGCGCAGCGTCGTGCCGGCGGCCGTCACTGCCGATTGCGTCTCCGCATCGATCTGCGTGACGGCGTCGCCGAGGCGGAGCTCGATGCCGCGCTCCGCCCAGAAGGAGGGCGGCCGCAGAGACAGGCTGTCGGCGTCGCGCTCCCCGGCGAGGAACTCCTTCGACAGTGCGGGCCGCTCGTACGGGAGCGACCGGCTCCGCGCCGAGGACGACGAGCGAGCCGTCGTAGCCCTCGGCGCGGAGCGTCTCGGCGCAGCGGGAGCCCGCCAGCCCGGCGCCGACGATCACGACGGACCGGGGCGCGCTCATGCCGCCTGCACCTCGGTTACGCGGATGGCGGCCATCGGACACGAGTCGCAGGCGTCGAGCACTGCGGGGTCGTCGGTCTGGCCGACCCGGACGGTTGCGGTTCCGGCGGCGTCCAGCTCGAAGATGTCGCGGTGCGAGCTCGGCACAGGAGCCGAAGCCGCTACACAGTGACCGGTCGATCTCGATGCGGTACATGGGTTGCTCCTTTCGGTCGGACGGGACGGGTGAGGGCGCGCCAGGCGGTGGCGGCTGCGACCGCGAAGACCGCGCCGAGGTAGAGGCCGAAGGCCCACGGGCGCCCGGAGTCCGTGCCCGCGGCCAGGCCGTGCGCGGTCGCGAGGGCGAAGATCCCGTAGGTCGCCCAGTGCAGCCGGCGCCAGGCCTTCTGGCCGATGTGCTTGCGGAGGGAGAAGGACACGATCACGAGCACCATCAGCTCGGCCGCGACCACGCCCAGGCCGACCGCGACCGGGCGGTACGGGCTGAGGCCGGGCACGAGCAGCGCGCCGAGGCCCGATCGGCACCGTCGCGTCGAGCACGAGCGTGAGGCCGTGCAGCGCGATGGCGCTGACGGCGAGCAGGGAGAGGAAGCGGTGCGTGTCCATCACCGAGGCGGCCTTGAGCCTGCGGCCGAGCGGCCGCGACTTGAGGACGAGCCCGGCGAGCATGGACACGGTCAGCAGCGCGTACGCCGTCAGGCCGGTGGCGCGCGCGAGGATCCAGAAGGTCGGGTCCTTCATGCGAGGCCCCCGGCCAGCCGCGTGGTGCCGTTGGTCGTGACGAGCACGGCCGGCAGGGCGCGGCGGTCGGCCTCGTCGGCCGCCGCCGCGCTGCCGCGCAGGTAGAGCGCCTTCGACCAGATCTCGGCCGAGACCGCGTCGCCGGCGATCACCGTCGCGCGTTCGAGGTCGCTCTCGGCCGAGGTGCCGGTCTCAGGGTCGATGACGTGGTGCAGCTCGCGACCGCCCCGCCGCCAGTGGCGCCGGTCGCGGCCGGAGGTGGCCAGCCCGCCCGTGGCGAGCTCGACGGTGAGCGAGCCGGCGGCGGTCTGGACGCCGACCGGCCAGGCCCCGCCGCGGACGGCGATGTCGCCGCCCGCGTTGACGAGGCAGGGCCCGGCTGCGGAGAGGAGCTCTGCGGCGCGGTCGGCGGCCCAGCCCTTGCCGATGCCGCCGAAGTCGAGACGGACGCCGGCCTCGAGCTCGATGCGGCGGCCGGTGACCGTGACGCCGCCGCCGCACGCGGCGGGTGCCGGCTTCGGGCCCGTCGGCCGCGACCTCGTCGAACGTGCGGTCGTAGCCGGCCGCGACGACGGCGTCGTGGACGGTCGGATCGAACCGACCGCCGGTGAGCTCGCGCGCGGCGAGCGAGAGGCTGGTCAGGGCGACGAGCTCCGGGCCGGCGTCTGCCGCGCCGGACTCGTTGAGCCTGCTCAGCTCCGACTCGGGCAGGAAGCGCGACAGGATCGCCTCCAGCCGGTGGAACTCGGCCTCGGCCGCGTCGAGCGCGCCGGCGGCGTCTGCGGCGTCGACGAGCAGCTCGATGTCGGTGCCCATCGCCCTGAAGGTGCGCCGCTCCATCACGACGTCCTCGTGACGGTCAGCGGCGGGAGATTGACTACACGGACCGCGGGGGCGGCTGCGTAGCCGGGAGCGGCCTGCGCCTGAGCGGCCGCGGCGGCAGCCTGCGCCTGCTGGGCGGCGGCCGCGGCCTGCCGGTTCACGGCGAGCTGCTGCCGGTTGAGGGCGGCGATCTGCCGCTGGCGCTTGGCCAGCTCGACGCGGTACACGGCCCAGCGCCGCTGGACGAGCCGCCGGACGACGATGCTGTCGTGTCGTATCCGCTGCTCGCGTGCCACGAGGGCGGTCACACGCGGGTCGGCGGACGCCGCCTGCGTCGTCCACGGCCTCGTGGCGACGGCGGTCCAGGTCGCGAAGAGGACGACAAGGGCGAGCGCGAGCGCGTAGAGGCGGCCGACGTGGCTAGTCATCGCCGCCCTCCGATTCGTGCTCGAAGCCCCCGTCGTCTTCGTGGTGGAGGTGACGGACGACGACGATCGGCGCGGGGCGGTGGTAGACGACGCGCGGCGCGACCGCCGGCGGCGCAGCAGGCGCTGCGGTGACGGGCGTGGCCGCGGCCGGCGCCGCCGGGTGGTGGACGACCGGGACGCGTGGCAGTGCGGGCGGCCGGTTGCGGCTCGCCGCGGCGATCTGCCGCTCCGCGGCGCGCAGCTGCCGCTCGCGGGCCGCGATCTGCGCCGAGGTGGCGCTCGCGGCCGTCGCCTTGTTCGCAGCGCCGATGCCCGTGGTGCGCGTGGCACCGACGACCCCGAGGATCGCGGCGAAGCCGAGGAGCGCTGCGACTGCGAGAACGTGGATTTTCTTCATTGGAAACCTCCTTCGGGACGTCTCCGACGGTACGACGGCCGCTCCAGCGGTGGGCGAGGCGCGGGCAAAGGTCTACGAGCGAATCGCAAAGGTTCGGCAAAGACCGGATCCGGCGAGCGGCTGGCTACGTCAGGATCAGCTCATGAAGGTGCTCGTGGTCGAGGACGAGGACGCGATCGCCGAGCCGCTCGCCGAGGGGCTGCGCCGCGAAGGGTTCGACGTCACGAGGGCCGCGACAGGCGCTGACGCGCTGGCCGCGGACGAAGCCGACGTCGTGCTGCTCGACCTGCGCCTGCCCGACATCGACGGTCTCGACGTGTGCCGGCGGCTCCGCGAGCGGTCGAGCGTGCCGATCATCGTCGTCACCGCGCGCGGCGAGGAGGCCGACCGGGTCGTCGGCCTCGAGCTCGGCGCCGACGACTACGTCGTCAAGCCGTTCGGACTGCGCGAGCTGATCGCCCGCATCCGCGCGGTCACCCGCCGCGTGCACGAGCGGCCGGCCGACGGCCCGCTGCTCGTGGGCGCGCTCGAGGTCGACGAGCGCGCGCGGCGCGTGCGGCTGGAGGGGGACGAGCTCGATCTGACGCCGAAGGAGTTCGACCTGCTGGCAGCGCTCGCGCGCGACCCGGGCGCCGCCGTCAGCCGCCGCCGGCTGCTCGAGGAGGTCTGGGACACGACCTGGTACGGGTCGACGAAGACGATCGACGTCCACGTCGCGGCGCTGCGCCGCAAGCTCGGCGACCCCGGCTGGATCGAGACCGTGCGGGGCGTCGGCTTCCGCCTGCGCGCGTGAGCCGCCGTTTCCTGCTCGGCTTCCTCGGCCTCGTCGTCGTCGTCCTCGCGGCGCTCGAGATCCCTCTCGGCGTCCAGAACGCGCGCACGGAGCGGAGCGTCCTCGAGACGCGCGTCGAGCGCGACGCGACGACGCTCGCGTCGCTCGCGCAGGAGGCGCTGCGCCGCGGCGACACGCCGGCGCTGCAACGGCTCGCCGACGTCGCGTACGGGTACCGGCAGGACACGGGCGGTCGCGTCGTGGTCGTCGACCGGCGCGGGGTGGCGGTCATCGACACGAATCCGCGCGGCCCGGGGCGGAGAGCTTCGCGTCGCGGCCGGAGATCAGCGCGGCGCTGCGCGGCCGGATCGTTGCCGGCACGCGCCACTCGACGACGCTCGGCACCGACCTTCTATACGTCGCCGTACCCGTCGGGGCGGCCGGCCAGCGAGGCGCGGTCCGCATCACGTACCCGACATCGACGGTCGACGATCGCATCCGCGCGCTACTGGCTCGTCCTCGCCGCGATCGCCGCCCTGGCGCTGCTCGTCGCTGCACTCGTGGGCGCGGCATCGCTACGTTCGTCGTGCCGGCCGCTGCGCCGACTGGAGGACGCGGCCGACGCGGTCGGCCACGGCGATCTCGCGGCTCGCGCGCCGACGACGTCGGGCCGCCGGAGGTCCGGTCGCTCGCGCGCGTCTTCAACGACACGGTCGCGCGCGTCGAGCGCTCGTTCAGCTCGCGCGAGGAGTTCGTCGCGGACGCGTCGCACCAGCTGCGCACGCCGCTGACCGCGCTCGGGCTCCGGCTCGAGAACCTCGCCCGTGACGTGGCGCCGTCGGGGCAGCACGAACTTGCGGGCGCCTCGGCCGAGGTCGACCGGCTGGCGTCGCTGGTCGACGGCCTGCTCGCGCTTGCGCGGGCCGATGCCGGCAGCTCGCCGCCCGGCCGTGTGGACGTCCGCGCGCTCGCCCGGGAGCGTGTCGAGGCGTGGTCCGCGCTCGCGGAGGAGCGCGGGCTCCGGCTGTCCGGCCCGCCGCCGGCCGGGCCGCTCACGGCCTACGCGTCCGCCGACCGCCTGGATCAGGTCGTCGACAACCTGCTCGAGAACGCCGTCGAGGTGTCGCCGCCCGGCGGCGCGATCGCCGTCGAAGTTCGCGCCGCCGGGCCGTGGGTCGAGATCCGCGTGCGCGACGAGGGGCCGGGGATGTCAGCCGAGGACCGGCGCCGCGCGTTCGACCGGTTCTGGCGCGGGCGCGCGGGGGAGGGGAGCGGCCTCGGCCTGGCGATCGTGCGCAGGCTGGTCGAGACGGACGGGGGCTCGGTCGAGCTCGTGGACGCGCTGCCGCGCGGCCTCGAGGCCGTCGTCCGCCTCAGGCCGCCCGCCTAGTCGTCGCCGTGGTCGTGCCCCGGCTCCTGCTCGTGGGGCCGGACAACCGCGGCGGGCGCCCGCGGGAGCGGACGGTCAATGGTCAGCTTCCCCACCGGGTCGTTGTTGCGCGACGCCCATCCGAGGAGCGCCACGTTCGCGGGGATCGCGACCGCGGCCGCGGCGGCGACGACGAGGACGGCGAGCCACATGCGGTGCATCGCAGCGGACGGTAGCGACCCTGGAACGCAACGGGGCCGGCAGAGCCGGCCCCGAACGCGAAGACGTGTGTCGCTCGCCCTACTAGGGCGTGACCGTCAGCGTCGCGGTCATGCCGCGGTCGACGTGGAACGGGACGTCGCAGATGACCTGGTAGGTGCCCGCGGGCAGCCCGACCGTCCAGGTCTCGGTGCCGTTCGCGCCGAGGAGCGCGCCGACATGCTTGCCCTGGAGGTCGAAGTTGTGGACCTCGTTGCCCGAGTTCTTGATGACGAACGTCACGGTCCCCTGCGGGATCGTCGTCTGCGAGATCTCGTAGAAATAGTCGCGCATGTTGACGTTGACCGTCGTGGCCGGGCCGGTCACCGTGGTCGTGGACGTCGACGTCGACGTGACCGTCGACGTGGTCGTGATCGGCTTCGACGGCGATCGAGAACGTCCCCTTCATGCCGAGCTTGGCATGGCCGGTGACCGTGCAGAGGTAGGCGAACCGGCCCTTCTTCTTGAAGTTCACCGTGATCGTCTGCGTCTTCCCGGGGTTGAGCAGCTTCGTCTTCACGTTGTTGACCTTGAAGTCGTGGCCGATCTTGCCCTTGTTCACGACCTTGAACTTGACCTTCCCGACGGCCGGGACGCTGGCCTTCGAAAGCTTGAACTTGAAGTCTGTGGCCGTGACCGTGATCGTCGGGATCGTCGCGGCCTTCGTGGTCGGGACGGTCGCGTTACCGGTACCGGCCGCCACGCCTCGCGACCAGTGCTGCGGCCGCGAGGGCGGTAGATTCCGATGACCCCTAGTACGCGTCGCATCGTTCTACGACTCCTCTTCATTCGTGGTGCCGGACTGAGCGAAAAAAAGGCGCTGCGATGGCCCTACCCGCGGCGCAAGATGACCAACCTACCACCGAACTTGACTACGCAACGTTAGGAAAAAGAAAGGGCCGGGGGCTGCATGGCAGCCCCCGGCCCTTCAGAGCCGGATGGTTACGGCAGGACGAACGTGTAGATCGAGTCGTCGCGCAGGCGCGCCGGGTTGGTGAGGCCCAGCGGCCGCGAGACGTCGTTGTGGCTCTGGCCACCGACTGCGACGGACACGTACTGCTTGCCGCCGACCGAGTAGGTGACAGGCGCCGCACCGACCGGAGCGGTCATGAGCGGCGACTTCCAGAGGGAGGCACCCGTAGCGGAGTCCTGCGCCTCGAGGAAGCCCTTGCCGTCCTGGGCGTTGCCCTGGCCCAGCCAGCCGATGAACGTGATGCCAGCGGCGGTGTTCAGCGAGCCGCTGTAGCACGGTGCCGGCCAGTGCTGGTGCCACTTGAGCTTGCCCGTCTCCACGTTCAGCGCGGAGAAGTTGCCCGTGTTGGCCGTGGACGTGTCGCCCACGCCGAGCCGGGCCGAGCCGTAGCCGCCGAACGCGCCCACGACCTGCGACGCGCGCGGGATCTGCTCGAACGCGGTCGCGCGATCCGTGACGCCGCACGTGATGAACGTGTGGTTCACGATGTCGTACGAGCTCGCCGGCCAGTCCATCATCTCGAACGGCTGCACGACGTACTGGGTCGTGTCGTACGGGTCGTACCCGCAGCCGATCTTGTACGGCTTGCCGTCAGGCGCTGTGGCCGTCGCGTACGGCTGGTACGCGTTGGTCATCGAGACGTTCCCGTCCGTGCAGGGCCGCCTCGTGCCGTCCGTGGACAGCTTGTTGAAGAGCACGTTGTCAGCCTTCGGAACCGGTTGCGTCGGCCAGCTGTTCACCTCGGGGGCGTTGCTGACCGGAACCTTCTCCTCCGGGATCGGCAGCAGCGGCTTGCCGGTCTCGCGGTCGAGGATGAACGTCATGCCGAGCTTGTTCACGTAGGCGACTGCCGGACGCGTCTTCAGGACGTTCTTCGTGACGGTCTTGGTCTTCTTCACGAGCTTGCCCTTGACCTTCACGTGGATCGTGACCTTGACCTTCGTCGGGACCTTGTACTTGCCGTCGAACATGACGCCGTTGTTCGGCAGGTCGGAGTCCCAGAGGTCGTGGTGGGCTACCTGGTAGCCCCACACCAGCTGGCCGGTGTAGAGGTTCAGCGCCACGATCGAGTCGGTCCAGAGGTTCTTGCCGGGCCCGCGGGAGTTCCACGGGTTCGGGTTGCCCGTTCCGAAGATCGCGAGCCCACGCTTGGTGTCGACGAGCGGGGACTCCCACATCGAGCCGCCGGCGTAATGGCGGCCCTGCGGGTCGTTCTTCGGCCAGGTGTCGCCGCCGGGCTGGTTCTCCTGCGGCACGACCGTCCACGTCCAGAGCTCGCGGCCGTTGACGGCGTCGTACGCGTGCATGGACGCGCTGATGCCGCCGTTGTCGCCTGTCGAGTCGCCGGAGAGCACGATCCCGTTTGCGTAGATCGGCGCGGATGAGACCTTGGAGCCCTTGCGCCACGGGCCGACCTCGGTCTTCCAGATCAGGGCGCCGGTCTGCTGGTCGAGCGCGATGATGTAGCCGTCGCGCGTGCCGACGTAGACCTTGCCCTCGCCGAGGGCGACGCCGGGCTGCCGGCCGCCGGTGCCGACGTTGAAGCCGGCCTCGAAGGTCGGCGTGAACTTCCACAGCTGTGCGCCCGTGGTGGCGTCGAGCGCGAACGTCTCACCCTTCGGCGTCGTGAAGTAGTACGTGCCCTCGTACACGATGGCGTTCGCCTCGAGCGAACCGCACTGTGCATTCTTGGTCGCGCACGTGCCGAGGTTGATGTGCCACGCCTCCTTGAGGGTGGCGACGTTCGACTTGGTGATCTGGTTCAGCGACGAGTAGCGCGTGCCGGCCAGATTGCCCATGTGGCTAATCCAGTTGGCTCCGGGCAGCGCGTTCATCTCGTCCGCGGTGAATGCCGGAGCTGGAGTGATCGCCGTCCGGGCGGCTCCAGACTTCGAGACCTGGGAGCCGACTACCGCCACGGCGAGCAGGCAGAAACCGACCCCGAGCAAAGCGAACCTGCGCATCAAATATTCCTCCTAGCGGTCCGGTCGGGAGGGCAGAGACGCCGCCGACTATAGCCCCGTAGAGCGGACGGTGACAACTTCTTCACAACGCAAGTACTCGTGGCTAGGATGCGCGCCGTGCATCGGGGTCTCGCGGTCATCACCGTGCTGGTTTCGCTCGCCCTGGCTTGGGCCGTTCTAGCGTCCGTCTCGGGGGCGGCGAGTGCGTCTCCGCGGACCGCTGCTGCGCCGGCCGCGACCACGATCACGCTGCGGGGCCGTCAGGGCATCGCCGGCCCCTGGCGCACCTACCTCCGGCTGAAGCTCCGTCGCGGCGCGATCCCGGTCAGCTTCTCGGTCTGCGCGCTCGTGGACTCGAAGAAGATCCCGCCGTTGTGCCACGCGCGGCGTGGCGTGAAGATCCCGAAGGACTCGCGGCTCCGCCTCGAGCAGCGCCGCCTCAGCAAGGCCGCCTGGAGGGTCGTCGGTGTCTCCTTCGAGCCGTTCATCGGAGCTCGGCTGAGCAACGACGTCGGCGGCAACCGCTTCGGCACGGTGCACTACCGGGTGACGTTGCGCGGCCCGAACGGCACGATCCTCCGCACGTCGAACCCGTTCAAGGTCATCTGGCACCGCTGAGGCCGTAGGCGACGAGCTGGGTCGTCCCGCCGGCGCGCGGTATTCCGGCGCCGAAGACGACGAGGTCGCCGACGACCGCCGGGCACGCGTTGCTCCCGGCCGGCAGGCGTGCTCGCCACAGCTGCTTCCCGTTCGCGACCGAGAAGCCGTAGGCGGTTCCGTCGTACGTCGAGGTGAAGACGACGTCGTTCGCGACGGTGGCGCAGCCGAAGTTCACGGACGGGAGCCGGCGCTGCCAGAGGACGCGCCCGCTCGCCGCATCCAGCGCGACGAGCCGGCCTTTGCCCTGCGAGGGGTCGACGCTCGTGTACTCCTGCCGCGTCGTCGCGCTGCCCCAGCCGCACAGGTCGACGACGGGGACGAACAGGCGCCCGTCCGCGTAGGCCATCGGCGTCTCGACGCCGCCGAGCAGGCCCGGGCACACGACGACGCGCTGCGGCGGAAGTGGGCCACGGTCGTTCCGGTGGATGCCGACCGGTCGCTCCCAGCGGCGCTTGTGCGTCTCGCGGTCCCAGGCGATCACGCGGCCGGCCTTGCCGGCGCCGAAGACGAGGTCGTCGCCGCCGACCGTCGCCAGGATCGGCGTCGCCTGGAAGTCGTGGTCGCGCACGTCGTGCGGCGTCACCTGGTCGGCCCAGAGCAGGCGTCCGGTCAGCGCGTCGAGCACGATCAGCGAATTCTGTCCAGCGCGCCGGGCCGGGGAAGGCGCCGCCGTTCGGGCGCTCCGGCGTGCCGCCCCAGGGTGTCGGGTTCGCGTTGCCCGCGTACAGCCGCCCGTCGTCGTCGACGGAGACCGGGTACCAGGCCCCGCCGCCGCCCGCCTCGAGCGGGTAGCGCCACGGCTTCTCGATCGTGTCGAACTTCCAGATCACGAGGCCGGTCACGGCGTCGAGCGCGTAGATCGCGCCGCGGCCGAAGGGTGCGTAGCCGAGGGTGCTGAGGAACACGAGCCCCTTCCACGGGACCGGCGCGATGTCGACGAAGCGCTCGCGCGCGTTCACCAGATGGCGGCGCCAGAGTTCCCGGCCCGACCCGGCGTCGAGCGCGAACGCGTCGGAGTCGGTCGCGCCGTAGACGCGTCCGTCGGCGACCGCGAGCCCGTTCGGCCCCTCGTTCGGCGCCCGGTAGGGGTGTGCCCAGCGGACACTGCCGTCCGCACGGGCGAGCGCGAAGACGGTGCTGCTCAGGTCCTGCACGTAGACGGTGTCGCCGACGGCTACCGGCGTCGACGCGAAGACGCCCGAGGGCGTCGGCTTCGCCCTCAGCCGGAAGCGCCAGCGCGGCGTGAGCCGGCTCGCGTTGCCGGCGTCGATGGTCGTCTCGACGACCGCACGCGTGCCCGACAGATCGGCCGCCGGTAGTGACCACGACGTCTCCTCCGAGCCGCCCCCGCAGCCCGCTGGGAGGAGCAAGACGAGCACGGCCGGCGCCAGTGCGGAGAGCCTTCGTGCGCGTTGGCGAACCACAAGGAGGTTGCTACGCTAGCGCCCGTGAAGTTCGGGCTCAGCGTGCTGGCAGTGTCGTCCGTCGCGGCGCTCGTTCCCGTGGCTCAGGGAGCCGCGACCGGGCCGCAGACGACGGCGCCGCCGCCGATCGTGACCATCAGGGTCAACATCACCGACCGCACGATCAGCATGACCCCGAAGCGCGCCCAGCGCGGCGTCATGGCCCAGTTCGTGCTCGTCAACACGGGCAAGAAGCCCCACACCTTCACGCTCGGACATCAGCGGCACGGCACCGCGACGCAGACCGGTTTCTCGGCGCCGGTCGGGCCGCGCGGGCAGAGCATCAAGATCTACTACCTCGACTACCGCGGCAAGCTGCCCTACCTGAGCAGCAACAAGGCCGACCTGAAGATCCCCGGTATGCGGGGCACCTTCACCATCTTCTAGAGACTCCGGCTACTTCGGCTGCCAGGCGGGCGACGAGTCGCCCTGCGCGATGTGCCCCGCGGTGGAGATGAGCGTCCGCCGGCCGGTGGCCACGTCGTAGAGCGTCAGCGCGCCGCGCGAGACGAACGCGAGCGTCTTGCCGTCGGGTGACCACCCGGCAGGGCTCGTGTCGTTGACGATCTTCCGCGCCTTGTGGGGCTTCGCGATGTTCGCGAGGTAGAGGCCGAACTGGGGGCACGGGCCCTCGCCGCAGTCGTCGGGGCCGGTGCTCACGCGCGGCCCGATGTACGCGACTGTCCGGTAGTTCGGGGACACGGTCAGCGTCTGCATCGTCTGCAGGTCGAGCCGGACTCCGTAGGCCTGGCGGATCGCGCCGGTTCGCGCGTCGAAGCGGTAGAGGTCGGCTGCGGCCGCCGTGTAGATCGACTTGCCGTCGGCGCTCCAGGTTGGACGGCCCGCAGGCAGCGCCTGCGGTAGCGCCCGCTCGTTGGCGCCCGTCGCCGACATGACGTGCAGCCTCCAATCCGTGCCCTTCAGGCGGATGAAGGCGATCTTCTTGCCGTCGGGCGAGAACACCGGATAGGCGTCGCGCCCGCGCTTGGTGAGCCGCCGCAGCCCGGAGCCGTCGACGTTCATGCGGAAGAGCCCGGAGCCGAGGCGCTGGAACGCGATCGTCTTGCCGTCCGGCGAGAACGCCGGCTGCGTCGCGATCAGACCGCCCTTCGTGATCTGCTCCGGCGTGCCGCCCGTCGAGGGAACGCGGAAGAGCTGGGCGGGCTGGGTGTTGGAGGCTGCGGCGTCGGGGTGCGCGGAGAAGACGATCCAGCGCGCGGGCGCGGCGGCGCCCGAGCCGGCTTGCGCCGCCACGAGCGCCAGCGCAGCAGTCGCTGCCGCGAGAACCGACCCCATGACCCCGTACCGCATGACGGCTGCAATGGATAGCACAACCGAGCACCTAGGATCTCGGAAATGACCGCGCACGAGACCGAGACCGGGCGCGCGGATTTCGCGCGCGCAGTGGACATCGCCGAGCGGCTGCTCGCCAACACGGAGACCGTCGTGCACGGCAAGCGCGAGGAGATCCGCCTCGTCCTGGCCGCGCTCGCCTGCGGCGGCCACGTGCTCTTCGAGGACGTGCCCGGGACGGCGAAAACGGTGCTCGCCCGCTCGATCGCGTGCTCGATCGAGGACGCGGTCTCGCAGCGCATCCAGTGCACGCCCGACCTGCAGCCGACCGACACGACCGGCCTCTCGGTCTACAACCAGCAGACGCGCGAGTTCGAGTTCCGGGCGGGCCCGATCTTCGCCAACGTCGTGCTCGTCGACGAGATCAACCGCGCCATGCCGAAGACGCAGTCGGCGCTGCTCGAGGCGATGGCAGAGCGGCAGGTCACGGTCGACGGCGTCACGCGCCGGCTGCCCGAGCCGTTCCTGCTGATCGCCACCGAGAACCCGATCGAGCAGGAGGGCACGTTCCCGCTCCCCGAGGCGCAGCTCGACCGCTTCTTCCTCAAGATCGCGCTGGGCTACCCGGAGGAGGACCAGGAGCTCCGGATCATGCGCGAGCAGCGGCACGGCCACCCGCTCGACGGGCTGCGCGCCGTCGTCTCCACCGCCGAGGTGCTCGAGCTGCAGCGGGCGGTCGAGGATGTCTACGTCGACGAGCTGCTCGAGGGCTGGATCGTCCGGCTCGTGCGGGCGACCCGGTCTGTCGAGGGCGTCGAGGTCGGCGCGTCGGTACGCGGCTCGCTCGCGCTCGACCGGACCGCCCGCGCCTGGGCGTTGCTTCACGGGCGTGACTATGTGACGGCGCAGGACATCGAGCGCCTCTTCCTGCCGGTGCTCGGTCACCGGCTGCTGCTGGCGCCGACCTTCCTGGCCGACACGCGCGGCCTGAGCCAGCACGAGACGCTCGAGCTCATCCGCGATCGCTGCTTCGCCGCCGCGCCGCCGCCCGGGCCGGACTGGGAAGGCGTCACCGGACCCGATGGCGCCCGGCCGGTGGCCGAGCCCGCACGGGACTAACTGCCCCTAGCCATGGCCGACCGTCAGCCGTTCCCGCTCGTGCCGCGCTGGCGGCTCACCGGCCTGCCGTTCGGCGAGCAGCCGAGCGTGCGCCGCGGCCCGGGATCCGATGTCGCCGGGTCGCGGGCCTACGTGCCGGGCGATCCGGTCAGCTCCATTGACTGGTTCGCGACTGCGCGGCTCTCGGCTGCGCGCGGCCGCGAGGAGTTCGTCGTCCGGGAGCACTTTGAGGACGAGGCGCCGCGTGTCGTGGTCGTCTCTGACCGCCGGCCGTCGATGAGCCTCTACGACGACTCGCTCCCGTGGCTCTCCAAGCCGGCGGCGCGTTGCGGCGGTCGTCGATGCGATCGTGGTCAGCACGCTCGTCGCCCGCGGCGAGGTCGGCTACCTCGACGAGGCCGGCGCCGCGGCGCGCCACGGCGAGCCGTACTGGCTGCCGCCGCGCGGCGGTCGCTCCCGGTGGGCTGATTACGGAACGGGCTGCCGCCGCCACGTGGGACTCGCCGTCGGGAACGCTCGATCGCTCGTTTACGCACCTGCACCGCGTGCGCGCCGCCCTGCCGCCGGGGAGCTTCCTCTTCGTCATCTCGGATTTCGTCGAGCCGCTGCCCGTCGCGGCGTTCGTCCGTGCGGCCACGCTGCGCTGGGACGTCGTGCCGGTCGTCGTTCAGGACCCGGTGTGGGAGCAGAGCTTCCCGCTGCTGCCGTCCGTGGTCGTGCCGTTCGCGGACGCCGCCACCGGCCGCCCGGTGGAGACGCGGCTGCGCGGCCGCGAGGTGCGCGAGCGGAAGGCGGCCAACGAGGCGAGGCTGCGCGGGCTGCTGGACGACTTCGCCGGGCTCGGGCTCGAGCCCGTGCTGGTCGGCTCGAGCGACCCACGCGACGTCGACCGTGCGTTTCTCGAGTGGGCGGAGCGCCGCCGCCGGTCGCGGAGGCGGCGCCGGTGAGAGCCACGCTCCTGGCCGCAGTCGGCCTGGCGCTTGCCGCCGGCCCCGCGACAGCGGCGCCGCTCGCCGTGCACACGACGCTGTCCCCGTCGTCGGCCCGCCTCGGCGACGTGGTCGTTGCGACCGTGTCGGTCACGCCCGACGGCACGGTCGACCCGGGGTCGATTGCCGTCCGGCCCGGCCTCGCGCCCTACGGCGCGCTCGGCGAGCCCACGCGCTCGAGCGCGGGCGACAACGTGACCTTCCGCTACGAGGTCTCGTGCCTCACGCGGGCGTGCGTGCCGCCGCGGACGCTCCGGCTTGCGCCTGTTCGCGTGACCGCGACGACGCGCGCCGGCCAACATGTGGAGCAGGCCGCGCCGTGGCCGAGCCTGGCGGTCGTCCCGCGCGTGTCGAAGGGAGCGGTGGACAGGGTCGAGTGGCAGCAGCAGCTCGCTCCGGCAGCGCCGACCTACCGTGCGCGCCCCGGAGTTCTGGCCGCTGTGCTCGTCGCGGCCGCCGCGCTCCTGGTCGCCGGGGCCGCCGCTCTCGTCGCCGTGGAGCTGCGGCGCCGCCGGCGCGCGATCGCGCTCGCCGACCCGCGGCTGCCGCTCGAGCGCGCCCTGGCTCTTCTGCGCGAGTCCGCCGGCCGCCCGCCGGCCGACCGGCGCAAGGCGCTCGTCGCTCGTCTCGCACGAGGTGCTGGCAGCGGAGCGCGAGGCGACCGAGCTCGCGTGGTCGCGACGCCCGCCCGCTGCGGAGCGGGTCGGCGCGCTCGCCGATGAGCTCGAGCAGGAGCTGGCCGCGCCGTGAGCCCGCGCCGCGTCATCCCGCTGGCCGACCCGCGCCCGCTGCTGGCGGCCGCGCGGCGCACGACGATCGTCCGGGTCGCAGCCGGCGTCGGGCTGCTCGTGCTGGCGCTCGCCGCGATCCTGGTCTCCCGGCACCCGCACGCCCACGAGGCGCGCTTCCTGCCCCAGGGCTCGAACGGCATCGTCGTGCTCGATCTGTCCGCGAGCATCTCGACGGAGACGTACTCGCGCATCGGCCAGACGCTGGACGAGCTCAGCCGGACCGGCGGCCGCTACGGCGTCGTGGTGTTCTCGGACGCGGCCTACGAGGCGCTGCCGCCGGGGACCCCGGCGTCGGCGCTGCGCCCGCTCGTCCGCTTCTTCACGCTGCCGAAGCAGGAGCGGCCCGGCGTCGCGCCGACGTTCCCCGTGAACCCGTGGACGGATTCGTTCAGCGCCGGCACGCGCATCTCGACGGGGCTCGACCTCGCCCGCTCGATCCTCATCCGCGACAAGCTCGCGCGGCCCGCGGTCCTCCTCGTCAGCGACCTCGACGACGCGCCCCGCGACCTCCCGAACCTGTTCCCGATCGTCAAGGCGTACCGGGACGAGGGGATTCGCCTGAATGTCGTCGGCCTCAACCCGGCGCCCGAGGACGAGCAGCTGTTCCAGCGCTTCGTCTCGGGCAACGGCGGCCTGTCCCACGCGCGCCTTCCGGGCGAAGGTGGCGCGGCGAGCGTGCGCGCGCCGTTCCCGTGGGCGCTCGTGCTCGTCGCGCTGGCGCTGATCGCGCTGCTCGCGGCCAACGAGCTGGCGAACGCAAGGCTCTCGTGGCGTACGCGGGAAGCCGCCTCGTGAGGGCATGGCGGCTGATCCTCGCCGGTGCGGCCGTGCTCGTCGCCGGCCTGCTGCTGATGCTGGCGGCGGACGTGCTCCGCTGGCAGGACGCCTTCGGCGACGACGACGGCGCGCTTGCCGCCGGCCGCACGCCGTCGTGGCAGGCGGACACGAGGATTCCCGGCGGCGTCGCGCGGCGGGCTCTCGCCCTGGACGACGACCGGGCGCTCCGTCGCGCCATCGTCGGCTATCGCGGGGCGTCCGGCAAAGGGGACTCGCTCGAGCCTTCGACGCAGCGGCGCAAGCGCGCCGAGGCGGAGGTCGCGCTCGCGGACGTCGCCGCGGCGGGCTCGCCGACGCAGGCGTCGCAGGCGTCGAACCTGCTCGGCATCCTGCTGTTCGCGGACGCGACGACCAACGGGGCGCTCGGGCGGTCGACGCCGGTCGAGCAGAGCGTCGGCGCCTTCGAGAACGCCGTCGCTGCGCAACGCAGCAACGAGGCGGCGAAGTACAACCTGGAGCTCATCCGGCGGCTGCTCGTGGCGCGCGGGGTGCGCGCGGGCGGGACGCCCTCGGCCGGCCCGCGGGGGAGCGGCCAGCGCGGGGCCGGAGGCGGCACACCGGGGCGCGGGTACTGATGCCGCTCGCCGCGCTCACCTTCCTCACGCCGGAGGCCGGGCTCGTCGCGCTTGCGGTCGTGCTGCCGCTCGGGGCGCTCCTGCTCGCGGATCGGAGGCTCGACGCCGCGCGGCGGATCCTGCGGCTGCCGCCGCCCGGCGCCGCCGGCCGTGCCGGCACGATCGCCGCCCTGGTCGCCGTGCCGCTCCTGCTCGGGCTCGCGGCCGCCCAGCCGGTCGTCCGCCGCGATCAGGGCCAGCGGGTGCGCACGGACGCGGAGGCGATGTACGTCGTCGACATCTCGCGCTCGATGGGCGCCGCCGGCCGCCCGGGGGGAGAGAACCGGCTGGCGCGTGCCCGCGCGGCGGCCATCCGGCTGCGCTCC
The DNA here is from genome assembly GCA_963734565.1 of uncultured Thermoleophilia bacterium. GTDB lineage: Bacteria > Actinomycetota > Thermoleophilia > Gaiellales > Gaiellaceae > JACVRM01. The sequence goes on from CAVTHM010000002.1 coordinate 271,236, forward strand.
GGGCTGCCCGAGACTCCCTCCGGGCTCGCCACCCTCACCGACCGCGCGCTCCCGAGCCTCTTCCCGGTCGGAGACCAGGCGACGTTCGACTCGGCGGCCCGCGCGCTCGTGCTGGAGCAGCCGCCACCGCAGGGCAGCTCGCCAATCGCCACGACGTTCGCGCCGCTCGCCGACCTTGGCCGGACGGGCTACTTCAGCCCGGGCGTGACGAAACGGCTGGTCGTCCTGCTCACGGACGGCGAGTCGGTGCCCTTCGACGCGAACGAGGTCGCGGACGGGCTGCATGGTGCGTCGCTCGTCGTGCTGCGGGTCGGCGACGCGGGCGAGCGCGTCTACCGGCCGGACGGCCGTCCCGAGGTCTACCGCCCCGCGCCGACGACGGGGCTCGACGCGCTCGCCTCCGCGACGGGCGGGCGTGTCTTCGGCGAGGGCTCGACGGACGCGGCCGCCGCGGCTGCGCGCTCGGCGCTCGGCGACGGCCCCACCGCGGTGCAGGGGCGCACGCGGAAGACGACCCCGCTTGGCCCGTACATCGCGCTCGCGGCCGCGCTCGTCCTGCTCGTCGTCCTGCGTCGCCGAAACTTTACGAATGCGAGCATTGCCCTCCGCGCGCGCGGTGCCTAGACTGGCCGCCGCTGCAACATGCGTAAGAGGGTCGTAGTTTTCTCCATTTTTGGTGCCGTTGCCGCACTCGGGGTGGTGGGGTCGACTGCGCTCGCGGACGGGAACGGCAACTGGCTCGCATGGGGGCGTACCCCTGACCAGCTGCGCCACTCGCCGCTGACGCTCATCACCAAGGCAAACGTCGACCAGCTCGGCCGGATCGCCAACATCAACTTCCAGGCGATCGACCCGGGCGTGCGCCGCGGCGAGCAGTCGTACCCGCTCGTGATCGGCGACCGGCTCTACATGACGACGAACGACAACAACGCGTGGGCGCTCGATGCGACGACCGGCCGCGTGATCTGGCGCTACAAGCCCGACAACGTCGCCGTCTTCCGCAACTTCGGCATCGTCGCGAACCGCGGGCTCGCCTACTGCGGCGGCCGGCTGTTCATGGCCACGCTCGACATGCACCTCGTCGCCCTGCGGCCGTCAGACGGCCAGTTGCTCGCGCGGACGCCGGTGGACTCCGCCGTCCCGGGCGCGGCACCGAACTTCGGCTACTCACAGACGAGCGCCCCGGTCTGCGCGAAGGGCATCGTCGTGATGGGCGCTGCCGGCTCGGAGTACGGGATTCGCGGCTTCGTGATGGGCTGGCACACGGACCTCACGCCCGCCTGGGCCAACCCGATGTGGACGATCCCGCCGTCGCAGACGCTGTGGCGGAGCAAGGGCCGGCTCGTCGGCGGCGGCGCCGTCTGGACGCCGGTCTCGATCGACTCCAGCTCGAACACGGTCTACTTCGGCACCGGCTCGGCGACGCCGCTCTATGTGCCGAACCTGCACCCCGGCCCCGCGCCGCGCACGGACTCCCTGCTCGCGGTCGACCTTTTCACCGGGAAGCTCAAGTGGTGGCAGCAGCAGATCGGCCACAACGAGTGGGCCTACGATACCGCCCAGCCGCCGCTGATCTACACCGCGAAGGTCGGCGGCAAGCAGCGCCGCATCGTCTCGGTCGCGACGCAAGAGGGCGTCTGGTTCGCCTACGACGCGAAGACGGGCGCGCCCATCTACCAGCGCGTCAAGGTCATCAACCGCATCGAGCACCCGTCGCTGAAGGCCGGACAGCCGGTCTCTGTCTTCCCGGCGGCGATCGGCGGGCTGAACTACTCGCCGGCCTCGTACGACCCGGCCACGAACTACCTCCTGAACGCCGCCGCGGAGACGGGCTCCGTGCTCGTCCAGGCGAGGCTGACGCCGACGCAGAAGAAGCGCAAGCTGATCGGCGACGTCTTCATCGGGCTCGCCAACGGCGACTTCGGCCAGCCGGCGCCGGGCTGGCACGACCACGGTTCGATCTCGGCGATCGACGTCAACACCGGCAAGCGGGTCTGGCGGTTCGAGACGCCCGAGCCCGAGCGTGGCGGCGTCACGACGACCGATAGCGGGCTCGGCTTCGCCGGCGGCGGCGACGGCGTCTTCCGCGCGTTCGACACGAAGACCGGGAAGGTGCTGTGGACGTTCCAGACCGGCTTCCAGATCGCGGCCGGGCCGACCATCTACACGGTCGACGGCAAGGAGTACATCGCGATCACCGTCGGCGGCACGCCGACGTCGTCGGCCGGCGGGACGGCGACGCGGCTCCAGATCTTCGCTCTCGGCGGCTCCAAGCAGCAGTCGCCGCCGCCGGTGCTTCCACGCCTGGCCGAGGCAACCCAGCCCGTCGCACAGGCCGTCCCCGCGGCGGCGGCTCCCGCTGTCGCGCCGAAGCGCGTCGCCCGCGTGGCCGCCTCGCCCGGAGCGGCGCGGATCGCCACCGAGGGCGAGCTCTTCGTCCGCACGTGGCAGCCCACGGGGTCGAACGAGCAGATCGCGACGGGCCGGCTGCTGCTCGGCAACCGCCCGGTCGCCGGGGCGCGCATCCGCGTGGACACCTTCCAGCTGCCGCAGGCGACCGACGCGCAGGGCCGCTTCCGCTACCGCGCCGACGTGACGACGGCGAGGCGGCACCCGATCAGCGTCGCGTCCACGGCCAAGGCCACGGTCGGTGGCCGCAAGCTGACCGACGCCCAGGCCGCCTCGCTGCGCGCGGCGCGCGGCGGGTTCAGCGTCGGCTACAAGCTCAGCAACATCGCGACGAAGCGGATCGGGGGCGGCAAGGTGCTCGTCACCGGGCGCGTGACGGGGCCGAACGGGACGCCGCCGCCGCCGGTCACGCTCTTCACCTACCGCCTCACCGGCACGATCACCGACTCGACCGGCAAGCCCGTCGCCGGCGCCGTGGTCGTCAGCCGCACGGCCGACCGCAACTTCTGGACGTTCTCCGAGCCGAGCGACGGGGACGGCCACTACACCTCGTTCTTCACCGCCTCGGATCAGCTCGGTGCCGACCCCGTACCGCTGGCGGTCGGCGTGGCCAGCGGTGACATCTCCTACGGCGGCACGGTGGGTCAGAACGTGAACTTCAGGGCGCTGCGCAGCGCCAATCTCGACGTCAAGCTCCCGGCGACCGCGACCGGGCAGATGACGTTCTCCGAGGCGACGTCCCAGCCCGGCGCGGTGTACGACGGGCTCCTCGTCGGCGTCGCGTTCGGCGACAAGAACGCGACCGTGAAGCCGGTCGCGGCGACGTGGCCCGACAAGAGGGGCAACTTCCGGCTCGTGCTGCCCGCCTCGGCCGCGGGGAAGCGCGTGTCGTTTTGGATGGACCGGCGCCCCGTCTTCTCCCGGGTTGCCGCTTCGCCCGGCGCACCGGTCGCAGCTGGGCTGTTCCCGTCGGCCCCGCGGAACCAGGCGCCCCAGCAGCTGCTCGCGATCCGCCTGCCCGGCTAACACGGCTCGAACGAACCGGCAGGCAGCATGGACGCCGTGCGGCGCTTCGGCCCCCTGATCGTCGTCCTGCTCGCCCTCGTCTGGGCGCCGGCCGCGCTGGCGCACGCGAACGTCGTCTCGACGACACCCGGCGACGGCGCGATCGTGGCCACGGCGCCTGCCGACGTGCGGGTGCTCTTCGACGATCCCGTCACGGTCGGGCCGGGCAACGCCGTCGTCGCGAGCGACCGTACGTCGGTGCTCGCGGGGAAGCCGCGGGTCGAGCGGGCCGGGCGCGAGCTCGTCCTCCCGCTCCAGACGCTCGCGAACGGCGACTACAGCGCCCGCTGGCGGATCATCTCGGACGACGGGCACCTCGAATCGGGCGTGCTGGCGTTCCGCGTCGGGCCCGGCGGCGGCGCGGTGCCGCAGTCGATCCTGAGGCCGGCCGGGAGCAACCCCTCCATCCTGGACGTCATCGCGCGCTGGCTCCTGCTCGGCGGCGTGCTCGTCGCCGCCGGCGCCGCGCTCTTCGTCCTCCTTGTCTCGCGCGCGGGCGCGCGCGAGGCGACCGCGACGGTCGCGCTCGGGCTCATCGGGGTGGTGCTGGGCGGCGCCTGGCTGCTGCACGCGACGGACGACGCGGCGACGCGCTTCGGCCACGCCACGCAGGCCGCGATGCTGATCGCCGGCGTCGGCGCGATCGCCGCCTCGCTGGCGCACCTCACCGGCCGCTACCTCGTCCCGGCACTCGTCCCTGCGCTCGTCCTGCTGCTCGAGCCGACCGCCGCCGGACACGCGTTCCGTCCGGCCGACGACCGGCCGGTCTCCGTGCTGGCCGACGTCGTGCACGTCGACGTCGGCCGCGTTCTGGATCGGCGGGCTGCTCCAGCTCGCGCTGCTCCTCCTGCACGGCCGGGCCGGGAATGCGCCGCGGCGCTTCTCGCAGCTCGCCCTCGCGGCCGTCGTGCTGATCGCAGCGACGCGGCGTGGGCCGCGCGGTCGTCGAGCTGAGCTCCGTATCGCAGCTGTGGTCGACGGGATACGGCCGCGTGATCCTCGTGAAGACCGTGCTCTTCGCGGCCGTGATCGGTATCGCCGCCACCGGGAGCCGGCGCCTGCTCTCGCGTCGCCCCTGCGTCTTCTGCGCGCGTGTCGGCAGAGCTCGCCGTGCTCGCGATGCTCGTCGTCGCGGTCGCCGTGCTGACGGCGATCCGGCCCGGGTCGCGACGCCGTCGCACGCATCGCCGCCGCCGCAGGCCCGGTCGAGATCGCCGACGCGCCGCCCCCGCCGCGGGGCACCGTCGTCTTCGCCGACGAGGCCGACAAGCTCGCGGTCGCGCTCGCGGTGAAGCCCGGCCGGCCGCTCCGCATGACGGCGACGGTCATCGGCCAGACCGGCCGCGGTGTCGACGGCCTCGATGTCGGCGCTCTCGGCGATGAACGGGTCACGGAGCGTCACGGCGGTCGCGCGGCCGTGCGGGCACGGGTGCTACGAAGCCGTCGTCCCGTTCGGTGCGCGGCCGACCGCCTTCGGCGTCACCGTGAACGGCACGGGCCGCTTCCAGTCGCTGCGCTTCACGGTGCCCGGCGCGTGGCCGCCGCCGCCCGGCACGGCGTTCCTCCGCCGCGCCACCCGCGTCTTCGACCGCCTCGACTCGGTCGTGCTCCGCGAGCGGCTCTCGCTCGCAGCCGGCCGAACGCCATCCACACGACGTGGAAGCTGGTCCGCGCCCTACAGCCTCGAGTACGCAGATCGACCGCGGCGCGGGCGGCATCGTGATCCGGCAAGCAGCGCTGGGACCGGATCGGGCCCGGGCAGCCGTGGAAGCGCTCGTCGAGCGTGCTCCTCCCGCAGCCGACGGCTCCGTGGGGGCAGAGGTTCAGCGACGTCCGCGTCCTCCACGCAGACCCCGGGGCGCCTCACCGCCTCGTGGGTCGACCCGTCGATCCCCGCGTGGTACACGGCGACCTTCGATCGCGCGACCGGCCGGCCGACGACCCTGAGGATGACCGCCGCCGGGCCACTTCATGCGGCATCGCTACATCTCGTACAACAAGCCGATCCGCATTACACCGCCCAAACGTGTTGCCAAGTAGGATGCCGCCGTCCGGCGGCGCTGCAGCGGTGTCCGACGGACCTCCAGCTCGTTTCTCGACCGAAGGGGTCACATGACTGTACGTTCGCTTGCCGCCGCCGCCCTCGTCGTCCTCGCCTCGCTCGTGCTCGTCGCCCGTCGCGGCGCCCGCCGCGAAGGCGACAACGGTGAACGTGACGGCGTCGGAGTTCAAGTTCAAGCTGTCCAGACGTCGAGCGCCAAGGCCGGCAAGGTCACCTTCAAGGTGACGAACAAGGGCAAGCTCGACCACGACTTCAAGATCGCCGGCAAGAAGACGCCGATGATCAAGCCGGGCAAGTCGGCCACGATCACCGTCACGATCAAGAAGGGCAAGAACTACCCGTATCTCTGCACCGTGGTGGGCCACGCCGGCCCGGCATGAAGGGCATCTTCACGGCAAGTAGTTCCTCTGCGACGCGGCGCGGGCGACCCCGGCCCGCGCCGGCGCGTCCCCTCTACCCGGGCGCTCGCTGAGCGCCGGCTCAGCGCCTCCGCGGATTCGCCCGCATGGCGCGGCGGGCGCTGCGGGCGACGCTCGACTCGGATGTCGAAATCCGACGATCGGAGGCGTCATGGCGACGTACCTGAAGGAAGCCGACCTCGCGGGGCCGGGCATCGGCGACTACGCCGAGCTCGAGCACGTCCTGCCCGGACGACTACAGCCCCGCGCTCGGGCCGGCCGAGACGATGCAGGCGCTCTACACGGCGAAGCGGCAGATCGAGGACGGCCTCTGCGAGGCGCTGAACCTCCTGCCCGGTCCAGGTGCCGCTCATCGTCGACCGCGAAAGCGGCGTGAACGACTACCTCGACCGTGACGGAAGCCGCACGCCGGTGTCGTTCCACATCTCGAACGACCGAGACCTGCACCCGATCGACGCGGAGGTCGTCCAGGCGGCGACGAAGTGGAAGCGGATGGCGCTCGCGCAGTTCGGCCTGAAGCCCGGCGAGGGCCTGCTCACCGACATGCGTGCCGTGCGGAAGGACTACTTCCTCGATCACGACCATTCGGCCTACGTCGACCAGTGGGACTGGGAGCGCGTGGTCACCGACGATGACCGGACGCTCGCGTACCTGACCGAGACGGTGCGCGCGATCTGGCGCGTGCTGAAGGACACCGAGCGCCTGCTGCACCGGCGCTGGCCCGAGCTCGCCGAGGGCTACCCGGCCCTGCCCGACGAGCTGATGTTCATCCACGCCGAGGACGTGCTCGCGCTCTACCCCGACCTGCCCCGCAAGGAGCGTGAGACGCGCCTGCTGCAGGAGCACCCCGCCGTCTTCATCTACGGGATCGGCTGGCCGCTCGCCGACGGGCTGCCGCATGAGCTGCGCGCGGCCGACTACGACGACTGGTCGACCGAGACGCTGTCGGTGGACGGCCGCCCGATGCACGGGCTGAACGGCGACATCCTCGTGTGGAACCCGGTCACGCGCCGGCGCCACGAGCTGTCGTCGATGGGCGTCCGTGTCACGAAGGAAGGCCTTGTTCGCCAGCTGGAGATCGCCGGGCAGCTCGACTTCCTCGAGCTCCCCTACCACCGCGCGATCGTGGAGGACCGGATCCCGCTCTCGATCGGCGGCGGCATCGGCCAGTCGCGCGTGATGATGCTGCTCCTGCGAAAGGCGCACCTCGGCGAGGTGAGCGTCACGGTGTGGCCGCAGATCCTGAAGGACATGTGCGAGGCGCGGAACATCCGCGTCCTCGAATAGATGGCCGAGTTCCGGACGATCTTCGAGCCGTTCCGGATCCACTCCGTCGAGCCGCTCCGCCTCACCACCGAGGCGGAGCGGCTCGCGGCGCTCGGGGCGGCCCACTACAACCTGTTCGGGCTGAGGGCCGAAGCGGTGCTGATCGACCTGCTCACCGACTCGGGCACGGGCGCGATGTCCCGCGACCAGTGGGCGGCCCTCCAGCGCGGCGACGAGAGCTACGCAGGCTCGCCCTCCTGGTTCCGCTTCCTGGACGCCGTCCGGAACTGTTCCCGTTCCGCCACGTCATTCCAACCCACCAGGGGCGGGCCGCGGAGAAGATCCTGTTCGCGGTCATCGCCGGGCCGGGGAAGGCGATTCCCAACAACACGCACTTCGACACCACCCGCGCGAACATCGAGTACACCGGCGCAGAGGCCGTCGACCTGGTCATCCCGGAGGGCAACGACCCGGCCTCCGAGCACCCCTTCAAGGGCAACATGGACCTCGGCGCGCTCGAGGCGTTCCTCGCCGGCCGCGAGCCGGGCAGCGTCCCGGCGGTGTTCGTCACGATCACGAACAACTCGGGCGGCGGCCAGCCGGTCTCGCTCGAGAACCTGCGCGGCGTCCGAGCCCTCTGCGACCGCTTCGGCGTCCCGCTCTTCCTGGATGCCTGCCGGTTCGCCGAGAACGCCTGGTTCGTGCGCGAGCGTGAGCCCGGCCAGGGCGGGCGGGCCGTCGCGGACATCGTGCGCGAGTTCGCCTCGTTGGCGGACGGGATGACGATGAGCGCGAAGAAGGACCCGCTCGCGAACATCGGCGGCTGGCTGGCGCTGAACGACGACGACGTCGCCGAGCGCTGCCGGAACCTCGAGATCCTGACGGAAGGCGTTCCCGACCTACGGCGGGCTGGCCGGCCGCGACCTCGAGGCGATCGCGCAGGGGCTCACGGAGGCCGTCGACCACGACTACCTGCGCTACCGCATCACCTCGACGGCGTACCTCGGGAGGGGGCTCGAGGGCGCTGGTCTTCCCGTGGTGAAGCCGTTCGGCGGGCACGCGGTCTACGTCGATGCGAGGGCCTTCCTGCCGCACGTGCCGCCGCTCGAGTACCCGGGCCAGGCGGTGGCGTGCGAGCTGTACCTGGCGGGCGGCGTTCGCGGCTGCGAGATCGGCACGGTGATGTTCGGGCGGCGGCCTGACGGCGGGGAGTCACCCGCGGCGATGGACCTCGTCCGCCTCGCGGTGCCGCGCCGGACCTACACGCAGAGCCACGTCGACTACGTGATCGAGGTGGCGGCGGTCGTGGCCGAGCGCGCGCCGGCCCTGCGCGGCTACCGCATCACGAGCGAGCCGGCCGCGCTGCGCCACTTCACGGCGCGGTTCGAGCCCATCCGCGCCCCGGTCGGCGCGGCCGCCTGAGCCCCGTACCGCGCCGGTGAAGACCCGCAACGGGAGTCCGGGGATGCACGCTTGGCACCCGGGGCGGCTCCGGTGAAGCTGCCTCCAGCTACCCCGGAGGTGCCTCCCGTGGCGAAGAAGACGATCGTGATCCTCGGCGGCGGCACCGGCGGCACGATGGTCGCCAACCGCCTGCACCGCCGCCTGGGCGACCGGGCGGCCATCCACGTCGTCGATCAGGACGACCGTCACGTGTACCAGCCGGGCCTGGTCTTCGTGCCGTTTGGCCTCACGCATGTGGACGACATCATCCGTCCGCGGCAGCGGCAACTCCGCCGCGGCGTCCATTTCTGGGAGCAGGAGATCGAGAGTGTCGACCTCGACGGCCAGACGGTGCATCTCGGGGACGGCACCACGCTCGCGTACGACGTGCTCGTGGTCGCCACCGGGGTCCGGCTCCAGCCGGAGGAGACGGAAGGGATGACGGGGCCTGGGTGGAACGAGCGGGTCTTCACCTTCTACACGCCCGAAGGCGCCGACCAGCTCGAGCGCGCGCTGCGGGACTTCGACCGCGGCCGGCTCGTCGTGAACCTCGTGGACATGCCGATCAAGTGCCCGGTCGCGCCGCTCGAGTTCGTGTTCCTCGCCGACTGGTTCCTGCGCGACTCGGGGATTCGCCACCGCACCGACCTGGTCTATGTGACGCCGCTCGACGCCGCGTTCACGCGGCCCCTGGCGTCCAGGCAGCTCGGTGAGCTGCTGGAGGAGAAGGACGTGGAGCTCGTGACCGAGTTCAACGCCGGCGAGGTGGACGGCGTCGGGAGGCGGCTCGTCTCCTACGACGGCCGCGAGGTGCCTTTCGACCTGCTCGTCACCATCCCGCTGCACGGCGGCGCTGCATACGTCGAGCGCTCGGAAGGGCTCGGCGACGCTCTCGGCTTCGTGCCCACGGACAAGGCGACGCTGCAGACGGCCGCCCGGCCGAACGTCTTCGCGCTCGGCGACGCGACCGACCTGCCGACGTCGAAGGCCGGCTCGGTCACGCACTTCGAGGCGGAGGTCCTCACCGAGAACGTCGCGCGCTACCTCGAGGGCTCCGAGCTCGACGCGGGCTACGACGGGCACGCGAACTGCTTCATCGAGACGGGCTTCAAGAAGGCGCTACTGATCGACTTCAACTACGACGTCGAGCCGCTCCCAGGCCGCTTCCCGAACGCGTTCGGGCTCCCGCTGCTCCGCGAGTCGCGCGTCAACCACGTCGGCAAGCTCCTGTTCCAGTGGGTGTACTGGCACGCGCTCCTGCCCGGGCGCGACATTCCGGGGATCCATCCGGCCATGCCCACGGCCGGCAAGAAGCAACCGGTCGCAACGGCCGTGAATGGAGGAGAGACACAATGAGCATCGCGTACCACGATGTCGCGGTCGATGCCGAGGGCTTCCTGCAGGATCCGTCGCAGTGGACTGAGGAGCTCGCGGAGGAGATCGCCCACGACAACGGCGTGCCCGAACTGACCGACCGCCACTGGCAGGTGGTGCGCTTCATGCGCGGGCGCTACCTGGCGACCGGCAGCGCCCCGTCTATCCGCGCGCTCGGCAAGGAGTCCGGCGTTCCCGTCAAGGAGCTCTACGAGCTCTTCCCGAAGGGCCCGGCGAAGCTCGCGGCCAAGATCGGCGGCATTCCCAAGCCGCGCGGCTGCATCTAGAGAGGAGACGGACGATGACGACGATGCTCGAGGAGCCGGCGGTCCTGGAGCCCGAGCCTGTCACGCTCGAGAAGGTCTCGATCGTGATCTCGAAGGGCTCGCTCGAGGGCATCTATCCCGGCCTGATCATGGCCAACGGTGCCCGCATGGAGGGCATCGAGGCGAACGTGTTCTTCACGTTCTTCGGCCTCGACGCGATCCGCAAGAACAAGGTGGACGGCATCAAGGTGGCAACGGTCGGCAATCCCGGCATGCACATCCCGACGATCGTCGGCGCCATCCCGGGCATGGCGGCGCTGGCGACCAGGATGATGAAGCGGCAGCTGGAGAAGCTCGACATCCCGCCGATTCGGGAGTTCGTCGAGCTCATCTCCGACTCGGGCGGAAAGCTCTACGCCTGCGAGGCCACCGTCCAGATGTTCGGGCTGACGATGGCGGACTTCCTCCCGCAGGTGGATGGCGTCCTCACCGTGGGCGAGTTCTACGAGCTCTCGGCGGGCGGCGAGATCATCTTCACATAGGAGGCACACAATGACTGCGAAGACAGGGTTCACCGACGACGAGGCGCGCGACGTCGCGCGCCGGATCGGCATCGACTGGAGCGCCGTGCCGTTCGACCTGGAGGAGTTCCGCGGCGGCATGGACGTGGAGCTGGAGCACGGCCGCCACGACCCGCGCACCGACGTCACCGGCGACGACCCGCTCGTCACCGGGAAGATCGCCTGGGCGCACCTGAACGAGTTCCCCGACTACTACACGCGGCTCGACGCGATGGAGGCTGCCGCGAAGCGCGAGCTCGCGCTGCACTGAGCCTCTGAGCCGGGCGGGAGCCGCGGTGCTCCTGCCCGGCGGCCTCACCGGCCGCGGAAGTGCACGCTCCGCATCATCCGAACCGCGAGCGCGTGCCGCCGGGCGCTTTCGCGATCCTCCCGGCGAGGGTGCAGCCGGGCGAGGAGCAGTCGCAGCCGGGTCACGACACGAGCCTGCCTCCGGCGCAGCGCGCCGGCATCCGCGGCGCCACGCATTGCCCGTGCGCGTCGTCACGGGCGCGGCCCCGGCGCCGGGGCCGCGCTCGTCTCCGTCTACGGTGTCACCGGAGCTGGACCCACTCGTACGTGTTCGACGCCACGAAGGGCGGCGCCGGTGCGATCGGGATCCAGGCGGGCGGCTGAGCCCAGTGGTACGACGCATCGGCCGGGTTGGCCGGCACGACCGGCGCCGTCTCGATCCAGGCGGGCGGCTGAGCCCAGTGGTACGACGCATCGGCCGGGTTGGCCGGCACGACAGGCGCCGTCTCGATCCAGGCGGGCGGTTGCACCCACGGGTACGACGCCGCCGCCTGCGCGTCGAGCACCGACGCGAGAGCCGCCGCCGGTGCGAGGCCGGCGACGGACGCAGTGGCGAGCCACACGACAAGCGTGCGCGGAGCTGTCATGCCCACCTCCTTGTCCACTCGTCAGGATCCCGCCGACGGAGGACCGGCGCATCGGTGCGCGCACCGACCGGCGTGCCCGAAACCCGCCGAGTCAGGGGATTCGCCTACCACGCGTCCGGCCGCGGCCCGATGCCTCCGCGGGTGATCGCTGAGACGCTGGTCGCCGGACCGCGGTCCCCGCCGCGGCTGCACAACGGCTTCTCGAAAGGAGTTGCGATGGCAGTTCTCGAGAAGACGGCGACGTATGAGGCACCCGGCGAAGCCGGCAGCCTCGTCGACCTGAAGCCCCGCTACGAGAACTTCATCGGCGGCCACTGGGTGGCACCGGTGAAGGGCGAGTACGCGGAGAACCTCACGCCGGCGACCGGCAAGCCGTTCACCGAGGTGCCCCGTTCGACGCCGGAGGACGTCGAGCTCGCGCTCGACGCCGCCCACGTGGCGAAGGTCCCGTGGGGCGAGACCTCCACGACCGAGCGCGCACGCGTGCTCAACCTGATCGCCGACGCGATCGAGGAGCACCGCGAGCTGCTCGCGGTCGCGGAGAGCTGGGAGAACGGCAAGCCGGTGCGGGAGACGCTGAACGCGGACATCCCGCTCGCGGCCGACCACTTCCGCTACTTCGCGGGCGCGATCCGCGCCGAGACCGGGTCGATCTCCGAGATCGACAAGGACACGATCGCGTACCACTTCCACGAGCCGCTCGGCGTCGTCGGCCAGATCATCCCGTTCAACTTCCCGCTGCTGATGGCGGCGTGGAAGCTGGCCCCGGCGCTGGCCGCGGGCAACGCGACGGTGATCAAGCCCGCGAGCCCGACCCCGTGGTCGCTCCTCAAGCTGATGGAGCTGATCGAGGACATCGTCCCCGAGGGCGTCATCAACGTCGTCAACGGCCCGGGCGCCGAGGTCGGCATGGCGCTCGCGTCGAACAAGCGGATCGCGAAGATCGCCTTCACGGGCGAGACCGCGACCGGGCGGCTGATCATGCAGTACGCCGCCCAGAACATCATCCCGTCGACGACCGAGCTCGGCGGCAAGTCGCCGAACATCTTCTTCGCCGACGTGATGGACTCCGACGACGCGTTCCTCGACAAGGCGATCGAGGGGCTCGTGCTCTACGCCTTCAACAAGGGCGAGGTCTGCACGTGTCCGTCGCGCGCACTGATCGAGGAGTCGATCTACGAGCCGTTCATGGAGCGGTGCCTCGAGCGGATCCGCGCGATCAAGCAGGGCCACCCGCTCGACATCTCGACACGCAGATCGGCGCGCAGGTCTCGGCGGCGCAGCTCGACAAGATCGAGCGCTACGTCCAGATCGGCCTCGACGAGGGCGCCGAGCTGCTGATCGGCGGCTCGCGCGCGCACCTCGGCGGCGAGCTGGAGGACGGCTACTACTTCGAGCCGACCGTCTTCAAGGGCCGCAACGACATGCGGATCTTCCAGGAGGAGATCTTCGGGCCGGTGCTGGCCGTGACGACGTTCCGGAACGAGGCGGAGGCGCTCGCAGATCGCGAACGACACGCTGTACGGCCTCGGCGCCGGTGTCTGGACGCGTGACACGAGCAAGGCGTTCCGCATGGGCCGCGGCATCAAGGCCGGGCGCGTGTGGACGAACTGCTACCACCTCTACCCGGCCCACGCGGCGTTCGGCGGCTACAAGGTCTCGGGTGTCGGGCGCGAGAACCACAAGATGATGCTCGACCACTACACGCAGACCAAGTGCCTGCTCGTGAGCTACAGCCCCGAACCGCTGGGGCTGTTCTAGGGAGGAGCGCCGGTGGAGCCGATCACGGCAACCGACGCGGCGCTGGCCGAGCTTGCTCGACTGCGTGAGCGCTTCGGGCCGCTGACGCTTCTGCAGTCCGGCGGTTGTTGCGACGGCAGCTCGCCCTTGTGTGTACGCGAGGGCGAGCTGCTCGTCGGCCCGCCGAACGACGAGTACCTCGGTGAGGTAGGCGGTACGTCGTTCTGGATCGACCGCGAGCAGTGGGAGCGGTGGAAACGGCCGGCGTTCGTGCTCGACGTCGCACCCGGCGCGCCTTCGAGCTTCTCGCTGGAGGGCGTCGACGACGTGCATTTCGTCTCGCGGCCGCCGGCCCCCTCGCCATAGCGGCTCGGTAGTTCCGTGTAGCCGGTTCCGCGCCGCCACCGACGCGCTGCGCTGACGGACGCGGTTGGCTGAGCGCAGCAACCGAAGGAGAACGAGATGACTGCCTCAGTCGACGTGCAAGGGCTTCAGCCGCGCCCACGAGGAGATCGGGAAGCAGACGGCCGAGCTCCGGCTCGCCGCGCGGATGATGCCGATGCTCAGTCGCGCCGACCGCGAGCGCGTGCGCGGGGACGTGCTCCGCCTGCTGCGCGAGGACATCGAGCCGCACACGAGGCTGGACGAGGAGCTGCTGTACCCCGCGGCGGCCGAGCGGCTCGGCGACCCGCTCATCGCCGCATCGATGAACTACGACCACCTGGCGATCCGCGAGTGGATCGGCGACATCGGCGACACAGACATCGACGACATCCCGCACCTGCAGGGGCTGCTCTACGGGCTCGACGCGTTGATCCGCGTCCACGTCTGGAAGGAGGACGCGCTCTTCCTGGACCCGCTGCAGCGCCCGTCCTGGCCCGGATAGCGCTTCCGTACGTTCGGGGCGGGCGGTTCCGCGAGGGCACCGATCCGCCGGTCGGCTCTTCGCGCTTCTCTCCGAGTAAGGAGGTCGAGATGCAAGCCAAGGTCAAGCCCGGCAAGCCGAACCCGCCGCGGCGCGCCCGTCGTGCACAGGCGTGGTCGCCGCAGGTGCGCCGCACGGCGCCGATCCGGTTTCGCGGCCACCAGGCGCGCGGCAGCGGGCGGTGATCTTCCCCCGCAGGCGCGACGACGCGTTCGTTGCGCCTGCGCACCCGGTGCCTCCGGCGTCTGAGCCTCCGGTGCCGGACCCGCTGGCCGGCGAAGAGCTGCTGTTCGCCGCGCTCCGCGCGAGCCGGAACGGGCTGTCGGCACGCGAGGCCGAGCGGCGCCTGTTCGTCTATGGGCCGAACGAGATCGTCCGGCGCGGCGGGCGGCGCTGGCTGCATGAGGTCTTCGTCCAACTCGTCCATCCGCTCGCGCTCCTCCTGTGGGCCGCGGCCGTGCTCGCGTGGCTCGCCGGCACGGCGGTACTCACCGGCGCCATCGTCGCCGTCGTGCTGCTGAACGCGGGCTTCGCCCTGCTCCAGGAGCGCCAGGCCGAGCGAGCCGTCGAGGCGCTTGCCGCGTACCTGCCGGCGCAGGTGGCCGTCCTGCGCGAGGGCGGCCGCCAGGTCGTCGATGCGAGCGCCGTGGTCCTCGGCGACATCCTGCTCCTCGAGGAGGGCGACCGCGTGCCGGCCGACGCACGGATTGTCGGCGGGCGGCTACAGATCGACGTCTCCGCGCTCACCGGTGAGTCCGTCCCGGTCACGCGCGAGGCGGGCGACCCGGGCACGCACACCCTGCTCGAGGCACGCGACCTCGTCTTCAGCGGCACGAGCTGCACGGGCGGCGAGGCCACCGCGCTCGTCTTCGCGACCGGCATGCAGACGGAGCTCGGCCGCATCTCCGCGCTCTCGGAGCGCGTCGGGCGCGAGGAGAGCCCGCTCGAGCACCAGGTGCGCCATGTCGCGAAGCTGATCGCGGTCGTCGCGATCGTCGTCGGACTGGCGTTCCTCCCGCTCGGGCTGCTCGCGGGCCTGTCGTTCACCGACGCGCTCGTCTTCGCCGTCGGCCTGCTCGTCGCGAACGTCCCCGAGGGGCTCCTGCCCACGATCACGCTGGCGCTGGCCGTCGGGGTGCGCTCGCTGGCGCGCGAGGGCGCACTCGTGAAGCGGCTCTCGGCCGTTGAGACGCTTGGGTCGACGACGGTGATCTGCACCGACAAGACCGGGACGCTGACGCTGAACCAGATGCGCGTCGTGGAGACGTGGGGCGACGGGGACGACCTCGCCGCCGTCGCTGCGTCGTGCAACACGGCCGAGGCAGCCGCCGACGGCGACCGCGTCCACGGCGACCCGACCGAGGTCGCGCTGCTGGCCTTCGCGAAGGAGCACGGCCAGGACGTGCGAGTGACCGCCCGAACACGTCGGCGCCGCGCACTCTTCGCCTTCGACCCCGGCCGCAAGCTGATGACGACCGTGGACGAGCAGGACGCCGGTGGGCTCGTCGCCTGCGTGAAGGGCGCGCCGGAGCGGATCCTCGACCGCTGCGTCCTGGAGGACGCGGAGCGGGCGGCGGCGCTCGCGCGGGCGGAGGCGTTCGCTGCGCAGGGGCTGCGCGTGCTCGCGTTCGCGCGGCGGCCGCTCGACGCGCTGCCGAGCGACCGCGACGGTCTGGAGCGCAGTCTCGAGCTGGTCGGTCTCGTGGCGTTGCTCGACCCGCCGCGCCCCGAGGTGCGGGCGGCCGTCGAGCGCTGCCACCGCGCGGGCATCAGGATCCTCGTCATCACCGGCGACCACGCGCTCACGGCGCTCGAGGTCGCGCGCCGCGTCGGCCTGGACGTCGACGCCCACGACGTCCTTCAGGCCGAGGAGGTCGACCGGATGACCGACGCCCAGCTCGAGAGCCTGCTGGCCGAGCCGCGCGAGCTCGTCTTCGCCCGCTCGTCGCCCGAGATGAAGCTTCGCATCGCCGACTCGCTGCGCGCGCACGGCGAGACGGTTGCGATGACGGGGGACGGCGTCAACGACGCGCCGGCGCTGCGCACGGCCGACATCGGCATCGCCATGGGTGTCGCCGGGACGGACGTCGCGCGCGAGGCCGCGACGATGGTCCTCACCGACGACAACTTCGCCACCATCGTGGCCGCCGTCCGGGGCGGGCGCCGCGTCTACGCGAACATCCGCAAGTTCGTCTTCTACATCTTCGCCCACGCGACGCCGGAGGTCGTGCCGTTCCTCGCGTTCGCGCTCTCGGGCGGGCTTATCCCGCTGCCGCTGACGGTCGTCCAGATCCTCGCAATCGACCTCGGCACCGAGACGCTGCCGGCCCTCGCACTCGGCCGCGAGCCTGCCGAGGCCGGCGTCATGGACCAGCCGCCGCGCAGCCGCAGCGAGGGCGTCATCCGCCGCGACATGCTGATCCGCGCCTGGCTCTTCCTGGGGGGCATTTCGGCCGCGCTCGTCATGGCCGGCTTCTTCTACGTCCTCTGGCGCGCAGGCTGGTCGTCGGGCGACGACACGGACGCGGGCTCGCCGCTCCACGATGCCTACCTGCAGGCGACCACGATGACGTTCCTGGGGATCGTGGCGTGCCAGGTCGGCACGGCGCTCGCCGCCCGCACCGACCGCGCGTCGCTTCGCGAGGTCGGGTTCTTCTCGAACCGGCTGCTGCTCTGGGGCATCGCCTTCGAGCTCGTGTTCGCCGCCGTGATCGTCGCCACGCCGGTTGCCGCGCCGCTCGGAATGGCGCTGCCGCCGTGGGACGCGCTTGTGCTTCTCCCCGTGTTTCCGGTCGTCGTCTGGGGGGCGGACGAGCTCCGCCGGGCACGGTTGCGGCGGCGCAACGGCGTGCGCGCCTGAAAGCCGCGGCCGCGATCTGCGGCCGCAATGAGGTCGATGGGGGAGCTGCCCGCGACGAGGGCATTCGCCGGCCGCCGGGCTCTGACGTCACGCTCGGAAGCGGCAAGGTCGTCAAGGCCGACGACCACTACCTCGAGCTCTCGATCCTGGCGCCCGACTACCAGGTCGTGCAGGGCTACCAGTCCGGGGTGATGAGCTCGCGCATCGGCGCCGAGCACATCACGCGGGACCAGGCGAAGGCCCCCGTCGCCTACATCAAGACGCTCGAGGGCTAGGCAGAACGCGGCTCGGCGTGTGCCGGCGAGCGCGGAGCCGTGCGCTAGCGGTGAGCGGCCCGCTTCGGCGCGATCACCGTCAACCGGGTCTGCATCCCGAGCTGGCGGTGGTCGGCGAGCGAGCACCAGAGGATGTACTTCCCGGGCCGCAGGTTCAGCTCGCGGTCGGCGACGGTCCGGGAGTGAAGGGCCGCGATGCGGCCCACGGGTCGCGTCGAGCCAACCCGCTGGATGACGAGGTCGTGGTCGTCCTCGCCGAGGTTGTAGAGCTCGACGATCGCCGGCCCCGACTGCAGCACGTGGCGGGACGGGCTGAGGTGGAACTCCTGCGAGACCACCTGCACACGGGCTGGGTAGCGCGGTGCCGCCGACCCGTCCGCCCAGCCGGCGAGGCAGGAGACCGCCACGGCGACGGCGGCCAAGCCGCGTAGGCGGCGGCTCGAGAGGGCGCTGCGGAGCATCTCCACCCGTATCGGCGCCGCGCCGCGAGCGGGTTAGCCCACCTACAAGGGATCCGAGCGGACGGCGTCAATTGTGTCCTCGTCGAACTGCTTCTCGTCCACACCGTCGCGGCACGCGACAAATCGGCGCCGCGCTGTAAGTGTTGCGCTGCCTAGGCAGGTACTAGATGCACGAGCGGTTTACGCGTCTGCGCGCCAACGGCTCGACCCGCAACTCCTCGCCCGCTTCGGCGGGCGAGGAGCCCCATTTCGCTGCGGGACAGCTCCCTACCGGACCAGCTGCGGCCGGTTGAAGGAGCCGGCTTTCGGGATGATTGCGTCCGCGTCCGTGCCGAGCCACTGCTCGGCCAGCGCGGAGTAGATCCCCCGGAAATCGGAGGTCGCCTTGAGGTTCCCGTCCTCGTCGAGGCCGGTCGTCAGGCCCGGGAACTCGCCGACCATCGTGCCGGTGACCTGTGTGCCGAGCAGGAAGCCGATGCCCGCGGCGCCGTGGTCGGTGCCGAGCGAGCCGTTCTCCTTGGCGCGGCGCCCGAACTCCGACCACACGTGGATGAGCACGCGGTCGGCGAGCCCGCGCGCCTCGAGGTCGCGCTGGAAGGCGAGCAGCGAGTCGGCGGTCAGCTTCAGCCCTTGCTCGAGCGCCTTGGGCTGGTCGGAGTGCGTGTCGTATCCGCCCGGTGCGCGCAGCGCGGCGCACGCGGATCGGCAGGCCCGAGGCGAGCATCGCGGCGAGCGCGCGCAGCCGCTTCGGGAACGCGTCGTTCGAGGTCGGGTACGTGACCGGGGCCGTCATCTTCTGATTCGCGAACGGCTGGAGCTGCTGGCGCAGACGCATCGACTGGCCGGTCACCTTCGCCGCCTGGCGCATGGCCGGGTCGGGGCTGCGCTCGTGCGCATTCGCCGAGCGCCGTGACCGTCGCGAGCATCTTCTGCTCGACGTCGCCCCAGACCTTCGGCGTCCAGAAGTTGTAGCCCTCTGGGCTGTCGAGCGAGGCGACCGGCTTGCTCGAGGTTGCGAGCGCCGGCTGCAGCGAGTAGTCGAGCGAGAGGCCCTGGAGCGGGTTGTCGTCGCGGCCGATCCGGTCGATCACACGGCCGAGCCAGCCCGTCTGCAGCTGCGAGTTGGTCGCGCCGACCTCCCAGAAGTGGCGCGACGTGAAGTGCGACTGGTCGGGGTGCGTGTAGCCCACGGCCGGCATGACCGTGAGCTTCTGCTCGCCGTGCAGCGTGGCGAGGCTCGCGGCGGCCGGGTGCCAGAACATCCGCGGCGTCCTCGGCGAAGGGCGTCGCCTTGTCCGGCGCAAGCGCGAGCTTCGGCCGCAGCCCGCGGTACTGCGGATCGCCGGCCGGGGAAGAGGATCGAGAGCGAGTCGGCGCCGCCGTCCATGAAGATCGAGACGAGCACCTTGCCGTTCGCCGTCGCCGCGCTCGCGATGCCCTCCTCGAAGAGCGGCAGCGAGACACGGGTCGCGCCGTAGACGGCGATCGCCATCCCGACCGACTGCGCGATGAAGCTGCGACGCGAGAGCCCGGTGCCCGCCGGGAGCGGCATGCCGGCCTCGATCGCCGGGAGCCCCGCGCCGGCCTGCGCGGCCGTGCGGCGGATGAGCTCCGAGCGTGTGAAGTCGTCGCAGCAGCCCATCAGCAGGTCTGAAAGTCGGGGGAGACGGCGATCAGCTGGCGGCAGGCGTTCTCGGCCAGGATGGCGTTGGCGGCCCGCTGGTCCTCCGACTTGCCGCCGGCCGCGATCGCGCTGCGCGTGAACGACTCGAGCAGCCGCCGCGTCGTCGAGGTCAGCTCGGGCCGGCCCCAGAAGGCGTGCGCGCGGTCGACGACGTCCTTGGCGGAGGTCGACCGGCGGGCGTTCTTGCGCGACGGCTCGATCGCTCGCGGCTCGGCCGCGTAGGTCGAGAGGTACCAGCGCCCGCGGAACGTCGACGTGTCGAGCCAGCGCGACTCGTTCCAGCCTGCGACGTTCGGCGGGTAGAAGAGCCGCTGCCCGGCGAGGTCGGCGATCCAGACCCACGACGACGTGTCGACCGGCCGGTCAAGGGCCCGCAGCAGGCCGGCCGTGTGGACGACCGGCGGCTTGATCATGCGCGCGCCCGTGTAGAGGTCAGGGTGCTTGAGGATCGCCTCGACGATCGGCCGCACCTGCCGCCCGTTCCGGTACATCAGCCGGAGCGCCCGCTCCGTCTTCGCGTTCGGCTGGGTCGGGATGAAGTAGCTCCAGAGCTTCCGCACGAAGTAGGTCTCGTGCGCCGGGTTCTGGAGGGCGAGCAGGCACGCGTCGCGCCAGTCGTAGTTGCCGGCTTTGCCGAAGACTCGCTTCGTCCCGGTGTCGTGCCGCTTGCGGTCGTAGTGGAAGAACGGCTTGTCGTACTTCCAGTCGCGCGCCCAGCCGGTCAGCGCGCGCGCCTGCTCGCGCACGTCGCGCTCGCCGTAGCCGTTGTCGGCGCCGAGCGTGAAGAGCTCCATCATCTCGCGCGCGTAGTTCTCGTTCGGCGCATCCTTGTCGTTCTCGACGCCGTTCAGCCAGAGCAGCATCGCCGGGTCGTGCGTCACCTCGAGCAGCAGGTCGCGGAACGAGCCGAGCGCGTGGCGGCGGAAGAGCGCGTTCTGCTTCAGCATCAGCACCTGCGAGTCGACGCCGTCGTTCGAGGTCGCGAACCAGTCGTGCCAGACGAGCGTCATCCGCTCGACGAGCGGGCGGTTCGTGCGCACCATCCGGTCGAGCCACCAGAGGTGGTCGTGCCCGTAGGCGTCCCGCGGCGCCAGCGGCTTCTTGTCGATGCGCGGCCGCTTGCCCTGCAGGCGCTCACGCGCGGGGTGGACCAGCGACTCGACCGCAGCGTCGAGGCCCTTGCGCGCGAGCCGGTCGGCCTCGCCCGGGCGAGGCCCGAAGCCGGCACGCCACAGCAGGCGCTCGGCCTGTGCGCGTCCGAACTTCCCTCGGTAGACGGGGGCGGCCACCTGGCCTGGGCATCGGCCGTTCGCGGCCCCCCGCTTGAGCGCGAACGGGGTAACGTCTTCGCGGGCGGCCTGACGGGCAAGAAGGTAAAGGCGGTGGGATCAGGCCTGCGCGCTGTACGCGGAGGCCGCGCGGATGTTCGACCAGCAGGGGCTGCGTTGGGAAGCGACGAACGCACGCATCGGGAACGCATTGATCCTCGCCGTGGCCGGCCGCCACGAGGCGGCGAAGGCCCTGGCGGAGGTGGCGCTCCGCGAGAGTGCGGAGCTCGAGGCCGTGGGATCCATCGCAGAGGAGCTCGTCGTGCTCGCCGAGATACGCACCGGCACGGACGCTGCTGGCGGCGCCCGGCTCGCAGCCGCAGCGCGCACGATCTTCGTCCGCGAACGGATGACTCCAGAGTCGCCGATCGCCGATGCCCTCGAGCGAGCGGAGCGCCAGGCCCGGGGGACCCTCGGGGATGCCTTCGAGACAGAATCGGCCGCCGGCCGCGCGCTGACGGTTGACGAGGCGGTCGCGCTGGCGTTGGGTGGGGGCTAGTCGACCGCTAGCAGGTCGACCACGAAGACGAGCGGCTCGTGCGGCTTGATCACGCCGCCCGCGCCGCGCGCGCCGTAGGCCATCGCCGACGGGATCGTCAGCTTGCGCCGCCCGCCGACGCGCATGCCCTGCACGCCCTGGTCCCAGCCGGGGATGACCTGGCCCTTGCCGAGCTTGAACTCGAACGGCTGGCCGCGGTTCCACGATGCGTCGAACTCCTCGCCGTCCGAGAACGCGACGCCGACGTAGTGCACCGACACCTTCGAGCCGCTCGTCGCCTCGGCGCCGTCGCCCACGACGAGGTCGTCGATGCCGAGCTCGAACGGGATGTCGCCCTCGGGCTTGTCGATCTGCGGCCGCTCCACGGCCGCAGCGTACAAGCCGTTAGACGCTGACGCGCACGGGCGCCTCCCAGGCCTTGAGCAGCGCGGCGAAGCGCTCGGGCGCCAGCGGCCGCGCGAAGTGGTACCCCTGGCCGGAGCGGACGCCCATGCCCTGCAGGAGCCTCGCCTGCTCGGCGTCCTCGATGCCCTCGGCGACGATGTGCGAGGTGCAGGCTCTGGCCGAGCTGCACGATCGACCGCACGAGGTTCGCACTCGCCGACGTGCGCCGCGCGTGCTCGACGAACGAGCGGTCGATCTTCAGCACGTCGATCGGGAACCGCTGCAGGTAGCTGAGCGCCGAGTAGCCGGTGCCGAAGTCGTCGACGGCGAGGCGGACGCCGAGCGCGCGCAGCCGCTGCAGGCGGTCGCGCGGCGCCTCCGACTCGTCGGCGAGGAAGCTCTCGGTGATCTCGATGACGAGCCGGTCGGCGCCGACGCCCGCGTCGTTGAGCGCGTCGCGGACGGCGTCGACGATGCCCGGGTCGTAGAGCTGGCGCATCGAGACGTTGGCGCTGAGGTACAGCTGCACCTGCGGGTGGTCGGTCTGCCAGCGGCGCAGCGCGCGCGTCGCCTCCTCGAGCACCCAGCGGCCCATCGGGACGATCAGGCCGGTCTCCTCCGCGAGGGGCAGGAAGTCGCCCGGGTAGAGCAGGCCGCGCTCGGGGTGGCGCCAGCGGATCAGTGCCTCGGCGCCCGCGATGGTCCCGCTCTCCAGGTCGACGATCGGCTGGAAGTGGAGCTCGAACTGTTCCTCCTCGACGGCGCGCTGGAGCTGGCCGCCCATCTCCAGGCGCGTGACCGCGGACTCGTGCAGCGCGGGCTCGAAGAGGCGGGACTGGGCGCCGCCGCGCCGCTTCGCCTCGTACATCGCGAGGTCGGCGTTGCGCATCAGGTCGGCCATCGTCTCGCCGCCGGACAGGGCCGGGGCGACGCCGATGCTCGCCACCACGGTCAGGTCGCGGTTCGCGATGCGGAAGGGCGCGTCGAGCGTGGCCAGCACGCGGCGAGCCGCGCCGAGCGCCGCGCCGGTGCTGTCGACCTCCTCGAGCAGGATGGCGAACTCGTCGCCGCCGAGCCGCGCCGCGGTGTCGGCGCCGCGCAGGCTCGAGCGCAGCCGCCCGCCGACCTCGGCGAGCAACTCGTCGCCGGCGGCGTGGCCGAGGCTGTCGTTCACGGTCTTGAAGTCGTCCAGGTCGACGAAGAGCACGGCCAGCCCGCCGCCACGGCGTGAGAGGCGCTCGAGCGCGTGCGTGAGCCGGTCCTCGAACAGCGCCCGGTTCGCGAGCCCGGTCAGCGTGTCGTGGAACGCGAGGTGCCGCAGCTCACCCTCGAGGCGCTTGCGATCCGAGATGTCGCGGCCGGTGAGGATGCAGCCGCCGTCCGGCAGCGAGCCGCGTGTCCATTCGAGCACGACCCAGGAGTCGTCGCGGGCGCGCAGGCGGCACTCGATCCTGCTCATCGGCGCACCGGCCGCGGCGTCGCGGAGCGCGTCGGCGTCGTCGGGGTGAGCGAGGTCGAGCAGCAGCTGCCCGCGCAGCTGCTCGGGCGTATAGCCCAGCAGCGGCACGACCGCGTCCGTCACGTAGACGACGCGTGTGTCCTCGTCGACGACGGTGATCAGCTCGGATGCGTTCTGAACGAGCGAGCGGAACCAGCGCTCGCTCTGGATCTGTGCGCGCTCGTCGGCGGTGGCGAGCTTGCGCCGGGTGCGCTGGAACGCACGGGTCAGCACGACGATGAAGAGCGCAGAGAGCGCGACGAGCAGAGCGGTCGCCGCGGTCGCACGGAAGGCGGTCGACTGAGCCCGCTCCGCGGATGTGTTGACGTGCCGTTCGAGCACGCGATAGAGCCGGTCGAGGCTCGGGTCGACGCGCTGCTCGCCGATCTTCAGGGCGTCCTCGAAGCGCTGCTGCGCGAGCAGGTCGATCTCGGCCTGCAGGGCCGCCTCGTGCGAGGCGACCACCTCGCGGAGCTCCGTGTCCGGCGGGCGGCCGAGGGCCGAGAGAGCCTTGAGCTCGGCGTCCATCGCGACGCCGCGCGAGCGCACCGCGCGAGCGACCTCTCCGGCGGCGCCGCGAGCCGCCACGGCCTGCCACTCGAGGCTGCTCTGCTCGTTCGTCAGCGAGCGCAGCCGCTCGAGGCCGAGCTGCTCGCTCCGCGCGGCGTCCGCCTGCTGGCGGAGCTTCACGACGCCGGCGAGCGACGCCGGACGTGAGCAGCAGGACGGCGGCAGCAGTCGCCCAGGTGGGCAGCCCCCGGCGAGCGGCCACGGCTAGCTCCCTGTGACGGGCTGGATCTGCCCGGAGACCGAGAGGCTGTGTGCGCTGCGTCGCGTCGGGATCGAAGACCTCGACGAGCACTGTGGAGCCCGGCCGCGCGAGGTACACGTTGGTCGGGCGGGCCGCGCGCCAGATCGCAACCGTCCCGTCGGCGAGCGCCAGGCGGTGGGCGTCCTTCTGCTTCGCGGCCTGCTGCGCGACGCCCCAGGCGCCGGCGAGCTCGTAGGTCGCGACGGTCAGCGCCTTCCCGCGGTTGCCGACGCGCGTGGCAGCGGGCAGGTAGCGGACGAACGTGCCGCTACTGGTCGCCGTCACCTCGAGCCGCCGGCCGGGCACAGGGCCCGCCCAGTAGACCGGGTGCGCGGTGCTGGAGAGCGACGCGAGCTCGTCCGCGCTCACGACCGTCGGCGTGTCAGCTTTCAGTTGCGGCATCGCTGCAGCAGGCGGAGCGGCGCTCGACCCTCGGTGGATCAGCAGCGTCAGGCCGGCCCCCATCGCCGACGCAATGAGGGCGACGACCAGGCAAAGCGTCCTGACGGTGATGGTCACCCCAGAACAGGGTCGGCCGTCACGCTGCCGACCTTGAGCGCGATGACCTTCGTCTCGCGCGCGGAGAATGTGCCGTTCTTGTTGGTGTTGCGGCAGCTCAGCGTGATCGTGCCCGTTCCCGCGAACGTCACGACGAGGTGTGTGGAGAGCGTGATGCTCGGGCCTTCCTTGCCCTGGTCGACCTCCGCGTAGTCGCTCGTGCCGCCGGCGTCGAGCGTGCAGACCGTGTCCGGCTGATCTTTGCCACCCTGGGTCTGGACGACGGTCGTCTTGCCGAAGACCACGTAGGAGCCCGGGGCGACGTTCGCCATCGTCGCGACCACGGTGTCCGTTGCGCTCAGATCCTGGTCGCCGTCGCGGTGCACCTCACGCACGATCGACGAACCGTCGGCGCCTGCCGGTCCCTGCGGCCCTGCCTGTCCCTGCGGTCCAGCCGGTCCCTGCGGTCCGGTCGCGCCGTCGGCGCCTGCCGGTCCCTGCGGGCCCGCCGGCCCCGGCAGGCCGGTAGCGCCGTCCACGCCGTCCGCGCCCGCGGGCCCTTGCGCCCCGGTCGCGCCCTGCGGCCCGGCCGATCCGGCCGGGCCCGTCAGGCCCGGAACGCCCTGCGGGCCCACGGGCCCCGCAGCGCCTTCTGCGCCGTCGGCGCCAGCCGGCCCTTGCGGCCCGGCATTGCCCGTCAAACCCTGGATGCCCTGCGTTCCGGCGGGACCTGTCGCGCCCTGGAGGCCGCGCTCGCCGTCTGCGCCCGCAGGCCCTTGCGGCCCGGCCTCACCCTCCGGCCCGGCCAGCCCCTGGGGCCCTGCCGGACCTTCCGGCCCGGCCGCGCCGTCGGCCCCCGCGGGCCCTGCGACGCCCTCCGGAAGCTGCCCGTCGGCGAAGTCGGCTGCGGTGAGCGAGCCGTCACGCACCTTGGCGGACATGACTGCGCCGTCCGCGAGCTGGGCCGTGCCGACCGCCCCGTTGGCGATGTCGTCGCTCGTCAGCGTCGACTCGGCGCGCACGACCTCGCGCACCGAAGCCCGCCGGAATGCGGTCGAGCTCTCGGCGCCGCCCGCTGCATAGGCAGAGGGCGTCGGTCGCCCGATCGGCGAGAGGACCGCAACGGATCCCGCGCCGACGGCGGAGGTGGCCGCAAGGGCCGCAGCTATTTGCGTCAGCTTGAAAACCACAGCCTCACCTTTCGCGAGCCCCGATGCACGCGCACCCCCTTTATCGGGGAGATGCAGGGATTTCCCCTCCATCGGAAGAGGGATTCGTGGGGGAGGCGGGATCGCCCGCGATTGGTGCCCAAAGCCACAAGAAGCGTCTGGGAGTGAGAGAATCGGCCGATAGGTACACGTGTTCCGCTCGCAGAGGCGGCGCTGCTCGGCACGCTGCCTGGTCACGTGCAGGAGGAGCTGCTCGCTGCTGCCGTGCCGGTGCGGCTGCCGGCGCAGGAATGGCTCTTTCGCGCGGGTGAGCGGGCGGAGCGCCTGTACTTCGTGGTCTCGGGCCGGCTCCGCGTCGTCGTGGAGCGCGACGGCGAGCCGCGGGTGGCGCGGATGGTGGGGCCGGGAGCGGCGATCGGAGAGCTGGCCGTCCTCACCGACAGCCCGCGGTCGGCGTCCGTGCAGGCGGTCCGCGACACGGAGCTGCTCGCACTGGGCGGGGAGGAGTTCCTCGCTTTGCTGGCGCGTGACCGGGACCTGGGAGTCGGGCTCGCGACGTCGCTCGCGCGGCAGCTCCAGCAGAGCGGCGGCCTATCGGAGCCCGACTCGCTGCCGGCCGTGTTCGCGGTTGCGCCGGTGGCCGGGGCGGCCGAGCCGTTCTGGCGGGCGCTCTGTGAGGCATTCGCGTCGCTCGGAACCACCGCGGTCGTCGAGGCGCCCCCGGAGGGCGACTGGGCGCGTTCGCTCGCCGTGCGAGAGCAGGACAGCGACTACCTCCTCCTGCGCGCCGCCGGCGAGGGCGCCTGGCGCGAGTTCTGCCTGCGGCAGGCCGACTGTGTGCTGTTGGTCGCGGATGGGGCGCCGCCCGAAACGTTGGACGTCCCCGACGGCGCGGACATCGCCTTCCTCGGCACCGCGGCTGCGCGGACGCTGCCGGCCTGGCGTGCCGCCCTCCACCCGCGCGCGCATCACGTCATCGGCGAGGACGACCCTCCCGGAGCAGCCCGGGCTGCGCGGCGGCTGACCGGGCGGTCGCTGGGCGTGGTGCTGTCGGGTGGCGGCGCGCGCGCGTTCGCGCATCTCGGCGTGCTGGACGTGCTCGCGGGCGAGGGACTCGAGTTCGACCGCGTGGGCGGGACGAGCATGGGGTCGTTCATCGGCTCGATGGTCGCCCTCGGCTGGCCGGTCGAGCGGATGATCGAGACGGTGCGCACCGAGGTGTCGAGCCGCTCGCCTTTCAGCGACTACACGATTCCCCGCTACTCGTTGATGCGCGGGCGGCGCGGCGCGTCGATGCTGCACCGCGTCTTCGGCGACGTGACGATCGAGGAGCTTCCGCGCCCCTTCTTCGCGATCAGCGCCGACCTGGTGGCCGGCGAGATGGTGGTGCACCGCGAAGGCCTGGTCTTCGACGCGGTCGCGACGAGCATGTCCATTCCGGGCCTCGCGCCGCCGCGCGCTCACGAGGACCAGCTGCTGATCGACGGCGGCATCCTCAACAACCTGCCGATCGACGTGATGGTCGGCGACGAGCCGGGGCCGGTCATCGCCGTCGACGTGATGCGGCAGCTCGACTCCGACCACGCCGGAACGCGCGATGGCCTGCCGACGATCCTCGAGACGCTCTCGCGGGCGACGGTGCTCAGCAGCGTTGCCCGCGCGCAGGCGAACCGCCGTCTCGCGCGGGCGGTGATCAGCCCGAGCATCACCGGCGTCGCGCTCCGCGACTTCCGCCGCCTGGACGAAGCACTCGACGCCGGCCGCCGCGCTGCCGAGGAGGCGCTTGCGAGCGGTGCGCTGGGCGCGCTTACACCATCCACCCCGCAGGCGTCGGCTCCGATTCGCGCCTGAACGCATTGCCGCCATGCGCATCGTCGCGTGGATGGAGCCGCTCTTCCGCGACCGGGCGGCCGGCGGCCGGGCGCTCGCCGAGGCGCTCGCTGCGCTCGAGCTCGAGGGCGCGGTGGTCGTGGGCGTGGCGCGCGGCGGCGTCGCCGTGGCGGCCGAGGTCGCCGGCGCGCTCGGTGCGCCGCTGACCGCCGTCGACGTCGAGCGCGTCAATGCCCACGGACTGCGCCTCGGTGCCACGACGGCGCGTGGCCCCGCCTACCTGCTCGATGCGCCCGGGGTGCCGGTCGAGGACGTCGAGGCCACGCTCGGCCGCGCGCGGCGTGGTGCCGCGGAGCTGGAGGCGCGGCTGGAGCACGTGACACTGCCCGTGGAGGGACGGACGGCGGTCGTCGTGGACGACGGTGTCGTCACCGGGCTGACGCTCGCGGCCGCCTGCCGGTGGGCGCGGGCGGAGCAGGCCGGGGCCGTGATCGCGGCGACACCGGTGGGCCACGTCGCCGGCCTCGCGCGCGTGCGCGAAGAGGTGGACGAGGTCGTCTGCCCGCACCCGCTGGAAGAGCTCACGGTCGTCGGACAGGCGTACGAGATCTTCGACCCGCTCGACGAGTGGTACGTCGCCGGGCTGCTCGCATTGCCCTGACCGCGCTGGCCCGGTGAAATCGGCCGCGCCGGAGCTCAGACGAGCGAGAGCGTGACCGTGACGGAGCCCGTCGCGGTGCCCTGCGGATCGACCGCAATCGTGTACGGGCCGGACTGGGGCAGGACCTTGCCGGAGACCGTTCCGCCGAATGTGCTGAAGGTCGATAGTGCGACCGTCGAGCCGTCGGGGCTCTTGATCGTGAAGGTCGTGACACAGCAGCCCGCGCCGACCTTCATCGTCAGCTGTTGGCCCCCCTGGCCGGTGAAGGTGAGGAGGGCGTTCTGGCCGGGAGCCGTCACGGTGATCGTGACCGGGCTGCCGGGCACGATCGGCGCGGTCACGTCGGGCGGCACGTCGTAGAGCTGGAGGGTGACGCTGCCGGTGGCGTTCGCTGCCGGGTCGACGAGGACGGTGTAGGTGCCGCTTTGCGGCAGGGTCTTCGGCTCGACGAAGCCGCCGCTCGAGAAGGAGACGGCGGAGGAGAGCGTCGTGCCGTCGGGGCTCTTGATCGTGACCGTGGTCTGGCAGCAGGTCGGGCCGATCTTCATGCCCACCCGCTGGCCCGCCTGTCCCGAGAAGCTGAGCAGGGCGTTCTGGCCGGGCGTCGCCACCGCGACCGTGACGGGGCTGCCGCCGAGCACGATGGGCCCGGTGACGTCGGGCGGTACGTCGTAGAGCTGAAGCGTGACGCTGCCGGTGGCGGTCGCTGCCGGGTCGACGAGGACGGTGTAGGTGCCGTTTTGCGGCAGCGCCTTGGTGTCGACGAAGCCGCCGCTCGTGAGCGAGAGAGCGGAGGTGAGCGTCGAGCCGTCGGGGCTCTTGACGGTGACCGTGGTCTGGCAGCAGGTGGGGCCGATCTTGAGGCTCACGCGCTGGCCCGCCTGGCCGGTGAACGTGAGTGCTGCATTCTGACCAGGGGTCGTGACGGTCGCGGTGACCGGACTTCCGCCGGCGACGATCGGTCCGCCGGCGTCCGGCGGCACGTCGTAGAGCTGGAGGGTGACGCTGCCGGTGGCGGTCGAGACCGGGTCGACGAGGATGGTGTAGGTGCCGCTTTGCGGCAAGGTCTTGGTGTCGACGAAGCCGCCGTTCGTGAGGGCGATCCCCGAGGCGAGCGTCGTCCTGTCGGGGCTCTTGATCGTGACGCTCGCCTGGCAGCAGGTGGGGCCGATTTGCAGGCTCACCCGCCGGCCTGCCTGGCCGGTGAACGTAAACGCCGCGTTCTGGCCCGGGGTCGTGACGGTCGCGGTGATCGGGCTTCCGCCGGCGACGATCGGTCCGCCCGCGTCGGGCGGCACGTCGTAGAGCTGGAGGGTGATGCTGCCGGTGGCGGCCGTTTGCGGGTCGACGAGGATGGTGTAGACGCCGCTCTGCGGCAGGGTCTTCGTGTCGACGAAGCCGCCGCTGGTGAGGGAGATGCCGGTTGTGAGCGTCGAGCCGTCGGGGTTCTTGATCGTGATGGTCGCCTGGCAGCAGGTGGGGCCGATCTTCAGGCTCACCCGCCGGCCCGCCTGCCCCGAGAAGCGAAGCAGTGCGTCGTCGCCCGGGCTCGCGATCGCGACGCTGATCGGTGCGCCTCCGGCGACGATCGTCTTGGGGATCGTCCCCGAGATGGTCTGGGTGTCGCTCGCGCCGCCGGCGCTGGCGGTCGTCCGAATGGTCACCGGCCCTTCCGTTGCCGGTGTGTACGTCCCGCTGTAGAGACCGTCGCCTCGCTCTGTCAGAGCGATCGCCGTGCCGTTCGCCGTCACCGTCACGGTCGTGCCGCTGGGATCGCCGCAGTGCGCGCCGATCACGCTCACGGGGACGGGTTGTCCGACCTCGGCGAGGAACCCCGCAGTCGGACTGATCGTCCAGGCCTGCGGTCCGTCACACCGCACGGCGTGGTCGACATTGAGCCGCCCGCCCGTGCGCGTCCGCCCGGCGAGCGCCGAATCCGGGTCGACCGTGCGCAGGAGCAGCGCCTCGAGGCCGACGCCAGTCGCCGAGGGGAACCTCGCCTTCGCGAGCGCCGCCGCGCCGGAGACGAACGGCGCAGCCATCGAGGTGCCGCTCTCGTACGCGTACGAGCTGCCCGGCCAGGTGGAGTAGATGTCGGTGCCCGGAGCGCCGAGCGCGACGGTCTGCGGGCCGTAGGCCGAGAAGTAGGCAAGCGCGTCGCGCTCGTCGGTGGCCGCCACCGAGATCACGTTCGGGAGCGCATACGACGCCGGGTAGCTGGGGCTCGTGTCGCGGTTCGCCGAGTCGTTGCCGGCAGCCGCGACGAACAGCGCGCCGGCTCCGTCCGCTTCGGCGACCGCGTCAGCGAGCGCCTGCGAGTAGCCGTCGCCGCCGTAGGAGTTGTTGAGGACGGTCGCGCCGTTGTGGGCGGCGTACAGCACTGCCTTGACGGCGTCGGCGGTCGTGCCCGTGCCGTCCGCGCCGAGCGTCTGCAGGGCCATCAGCCTGACGTTCCAGTTGACGCCGACCACCCCGACGCCGTTGTTCCCGACCGCTCCGATCGTCCCGGCGACGTGGGTGCCGTGGCCGTTCTCGTCGGTGGGGTCGTTGTCGCCGTGCACGAAGTCCCAGCCGCGCCAGTCGTCGACGTAGCCGTTGCCGTCGTTGTCCACCCCGTCGTTGCGGCAGCCCGGGCAGTTCTCGCCGGGGTTGAGCCACACGTTCGCCGCCAGGTCGGGATGGGCGAGGTCGATCCCGGTGTCGATGACGGCCACCACGACGTCGGGGCTGCCGGTCGTCACGCTCCAGGCCTCGGGTGCGTCGACGTCCGCGTCGGGCGTGGCGGGGAAGAAGCCGATCGCCTGGCCGACGTTGTCGAGGCCCCAGAGCTGGGAGAATGCGGGATCGTTAGGGGTGCTGTCCGCGGTGATGATGTAGTTGGGCTCCGCGTACCGGATCAGCGGGCTCCGTTCGAGGCGCTTGATCGCCGCAGCCCTCGCGCCCGACGCGGTGACGAGTGCCGCGCCGATCCGCGGGAACGACTTCTTCATCTTCGCGCCGGCGTGCCCGAGAGCGGTGCGCCGAGCGGTGGAGGAGGACGAGGCGCGGAAGCCGACGAGGAACTCGCCGGGCACCGCGCGGCGCGCCGCCGCCGGGGCGGCGTGGGCCGACGAGCTTGGAAGGAGTGCGGCGCCGGCGCCAAGCGCCAGCAGCGCGAGCGTGAGGGCAACGCCCGCGCGTGGAGAGCTGGGTCGTCCTACAAGACGCACGCGGCCCAAGGGGGCGAGGAGCGAAGCACGGACCTACCATCGTCCGGAGAGGAGCTATCCAGCCATCCCTCGCCCGCGTGACTGGGCGGCTTCAGGCTCCGCGTCCGCACAGCGGTGCTCGCCGGTGCAGGTCAGCCGGCGGCGGCTGCGCGACTGCCGAAGCGGAGCGACTCGGGGTAGGGGAAGAAGTCGATCACCTCGCCGCTGGAGATCCGGCGCTGGGCGGCCTGCCAGAACTCCGGCTCGAGCAGGTCGGCGTGGTGGCGCAGGAAGAGCTCGCGCAGGCGCGGATCGCCGAGCAGGAAGGTGCCGAACTCCTCCGGGAAGACGTCGTTGCGCATGACCCCGTACCAGGGCTCGGCCGCCAGCTCGGCCTCGGCGTCGGGCGCCTCCGGCATGCGGCGGAAGTTGACGTCACAGAGGTAGTCGATCTCGTCGTAGTCGTAGAAGACGACGCGGCCGTAGCTCGTGACGCCGAAGTTCCGCCACAGCATGTCGCCCGGGAAGATGTTGGCGGAGGCGAGGTCGCGGATCGCGTTGCCGTAGTCGGCGACCGCCGCCTCGAGCTCCTCGGGGAGGGCGCGGTCGATGTAGATGTTGAGGGGCACCATGCGCCGCTCGACGTAGCAGTGCCGGATCACGAGCGGGTCGCCGTCGGAGACCATCGACGGCGCGAGGTCGTGTAGCTGCTCGAGCAGCGCCGCCGAGAAGCGCTCGCGCGGCAGCGCCAGGTCGACGAACTCGAGCGTGTCGGCCAGCCGCCCGACGCGGTCGACGTGCTTGACCATCTCGAACTTCGAGCGGACGGTTGCGCGGTCTGTCTCCTTGACCCCGCCGAACCTGTCGCGGATCACCTTGAAGACGTAGGGGAACGACGGCAGGGTGAAGACGAGCATCACCTGCCCGCGGATCCCGGCCGCCTCGACGAACTCGTCGCGCGAGTGGTGGAGGTGCTGCCGCAGCTCGCGGACGAACTCCGTCTTCCCCTGCTTGCCGAGCCCGATCATCGTGTAGAGCTCCGAGGGCGCGCGCCGCGGCGCCATCGAGCGCAGGAAGTTCACGTAGCCGGAGGGCACCTCCATGTCGACCATGAAGTAGGCCCGCGAGAGCGAGAAGAGCATGTTGATCAGCTGTGGGTCGAGCAGCACCGCGTCGATCTCGAGCCGGCCGTCCGGGCCGTGCAGCACCGGGATGACGAAGGGCAGCTCGTGGTGGCCGTTGACGACCTTGCCAAAGGCGTACGCAGCCTTGTTGCGGTAGAAGGCCGAGCGCAGCACCTGGATCTGGTAGTTCGGCTCGTGATGCGTCCACGGGCCGCCGGGCCGTTCCAGGAAGGCGCGGAGCACGCGCCCGACGTCACGGTCCAGGTCGGCGAACGACCTGCTCCAGCCGAAGTCCTGGAAGAGGCGGGCGAAGCATTCGCGCTCCCCGTCGACGAGCGGGTAATAGCTGCGGTACGTCGGCGGGTCCGCCTCGATGTGCTCGGTCGAGATCGCTGCCCGCACGAACATGAGGTCGTTCTCGTAGTACGTGCGCTGGACAATCCGCGTGATGACGGAGTTGAAGAAGGTCTCGGCGAGCTCCGGCTGGTTGTGCTCGACCAGGAGGCCGATGTAGTGGAGCTTCGCGGCCCGCAAGGTCTCGTCCGTGAGGGCCGTGACGTCGAACTCGGCGCGCAGCCGGTCGACGCACTCGCGGACGCGCAGGTCGTAGAAGCGGATCCGCTCCTGGACCGCTTGCTGCTGGTCGGCCCACGCGCCTTCCTCGAACCGCTTCCGCGCCGTCGCGCTCGCGGCGCGGAAGAGGCGGTAGTGCTTGTCGAAGCCCTCGATCATGACGGCCGCTATCTGCTGCGCCGCGTCCTCGGGCAGAGGTTCGGTAGCGTGAGGGGCCTTGGTCGCCACAAGGACACCGTAGGACAATGATTTCGGCGACGCACATCGAGGTTCCGGCGGACGGGACGAGGATCGTCCCCGGCGAGCCGACCCCGGACAACCCGATCATCCCGTTCATCGAGGGCGACGGGATCGGCGTGGACATCACGCCCGCGATGCGGCTCGTCGTCGACGCGGCCGTCGAGAAGGCCTACGGCGGGGGCCGGCAGATCCAGTGGATGGAGATCTACGCGGGCGAGAAGGCGACGCGCGTGTACGGCAGCGACGTCTGGCTGCCCGACGAGACACTGGAGGCCGCCCGCGAGTACTCAATCTCGATCAAGGGCCCGATGACCACTCCGGTCGGCGGCGGGATCCGCTCGCTCAACGTCGCGCTCCGCCAGCAGCTCGACCTCTTCGTCTGCCTGCGGCCGGTGCGGCACTTCCCAGGCGTTCCGAGCCCGCTCAAGGATCCGTCCTCCACGGACATGGTCATCTTCCGCGAGAACACCGAGGACATCTACGCGGGCATCGAGTGGGAGGCCGAGTCGGAGGGAGCGAGAAAGGTGATCGCCTTCCTCCAGGACGAGATGGGCGTGCGGAAGATCCGCTTCCCGGAGACGTCCAGCATCGGGATCAAGCCGGTCTCGCGAGAAGGCACCGAGCGGCTGGTGCGGAAGGCGATCGAGTACGCGATCGCAAACGGGCGCGACTCGGTCACGCTCGTGCACAAGGGCAACATCATGAAGTTCACCGAGGGCGGCTTCCGCGACTGGGGCTACGCGCTCGCGCGGCGCGAGTTCGGCGCGACGCCGATCGACGGCGGCCCGTGGCTCGCGTTGGAGACGGACGCGCGGACGATCACCGTCAAGGACGTCATCGCGGACGCCTTCCTGCAGCAGATCCTGACGCGGCCGGCCGAGTACGACGTGATTGCCACGCTGAACCTGAACGGCGACTACATCTCGGACGCGCTCGCCGCGCAGGTCGGAGGCATCGGCATCGCGCCGGGCGGCAACCTCTCGGACGAGGTGGCGATGTTCGAGGCGACGCACGGCACCGCCCCGAAGTACGCGGGCCAGGACAAGGTCAACCCCGGCTCGCTGATCCTCTCGGCGGAGATGATGCTGCGCCACATGGGCTGGGTCGAGGCTGCCGACCTGATCATCAGCTCGCTGGGCGCCGCGATCTCCGACAAGCAGGTCACGTACGACTTCGCCCGGCTGATGGACGGCGCGAACGAGATCTCAACGTCGGCGTTCGCGCAGGCGATGGTCGACCGCATGTAGCTCGGCCGCGGCCGGCTCGGCTCAGGCGCTCGCGCTCGCTGCGGCAGGCGCGGGGGCGGCGGGCGGTTGGGCAAGCCCGAGTTGGAAGAGCGTGCCGAGCCGGTCAGGGACGCCCCAGTGCTCGACGATGCGCCCCTCCTCGACGCGCAGCGCGTCGAAGACGTCGGTGCGCATGGGCCGGCCCGTGGGCAGGTGCCGCATGAACGAGCCGTCGTTCGTCCCGGTTCCCGTCATGCGAAGCCAGACGATATCGCCGTTGACGGCAAGGTCGTCGATCTCGAGGTGGAAGTCGGAGAAGGCGTGCCGAAGCGAGCTGATCACCGCCTTGACGCCTTCGGCGCCGTCGGGGTGGCCGGGGCCGAAGTGCTGGTGCTCGACCATCGCAGGGGAGACGAGCTCCTCGACCACGTCGAGGTTTCCCTGGTTGAAGCCCTCCTCGATCAAGCGGCGGACGAGAGTGTCAGGAGTCTGCACCTCTTTCTCCTTTCGATACAGTAACACCCAATTGAATTGGGTGTTACTGTGACATCCGTGCCGGGGGATGTCAAGCGGCGGTCGTACCGGTCGGCGCGGCGGCGGGAGCAGGCGGAGCAGACGCGCGAGCGGATACTCGACGCGGCCGGGACGCTCTTCGAGGAGCGCGGCTACGAGCGAGCGAGCGTCGTGGCGATCGCCGAGCTGGCCGGCGTCTCCGAGGAGACGGTCTACGTCCATTTCGGCAACAAGCGGACGCTCCTAGGCGAGCTCGTGCGCCGTGCGGTCCGCGGCGGCGACCCGCGGCCGGTACCGGAGCAGGACGTCCCGCGGGCGATCGCGGGGGCGACCGACCAGCGCGAGCAGCTGCGCCTCTTCACGGGGGACGTCGTTCTGCGCCTGGAGCGCGCAGCACCTTTCGTGGCGGTCGTGGCAGGCGCCGCGCGCGCCGAGCCGGAGCTCGCCGAGCTGCTCGCCCGGCTGCACGCTCACCGCCTCGACAACCTCCGGACGCTCGTCGCCGCGCTCGCGCGCAACGGGCCGTTGCAGCTCGCGGAGGAGGAAGCGCTCGAGACCATCTGGGCGCTCACGAGCCCTGAGCTGCACCAGCTGCTGACGCGTGTGCGCGGCTGGAGCCGCCGGCGCTACAGCGCCTGGCTGACCGACAGCCTCGCTGTGCTCCTCGTGCCCGGCGAGATGCCGTCGTAGACCGCGTCCCGGCACTGCGACGCACCACCGGCGCCGACCGGACCCCGGAAGGCGTGGTCGACCCGCGAACACCACCCGAATTCCTGCGCACGCCCCTGGTTCAGTGATCTAGCCAGCCGTGGCGACGGTGTCCTCGATGAAGAACAGCGCCATACCCGGGCCTCAGCCGGCGGCGGCTGCGCGACTGCCGAAGCGGAGCGACTCGGGGTAGGGGAAGAAGTCGATCACCTCGCCGCTGGAGATCCGGCGCTGGGCGGCCTGCCAGAACTCCGGCTCGAGCAGGTCGGCGTGGTGGCGCAGGAAGAGCTCGCGCAGGCGCGGATCGCCGAGCAGGAAGGTGCCGAACTCCTCCGGGAAGACGTCGTTGCGCATGACCCCGTACCAGGGCTCGGCCGCCAGCTCGGCCTCGACGTCGGGCGCCTCCGGCATGCGGCGGAAGTTGACGTCACAGAGGTAGTCGATCTCGTCGTAGTCGTAGAAGACGACGCGGCCGTAGCTCGTGACGCCGAAGTTCCGCCACAGCATGTCGCCCGGGAAGATGTTGGCGGAGGCGAGGTCGCGAATCGCGTTGCCGTAGTCGGGTTCAACGGGCGTTGCGGGTCGGCGGGCGCGGATGCGCGCCACTGCCCGCGCCAGTCGTTGTAACGCAGCGACCGAGCCCGAGCGCAGGCGCAACGGGCGCCGACTTCGGCAGCCGGACACCTTCAGATCACGGTTAGCGCCTGCCGGCGGGGGGCCACCCCTGGCCCCTGGCGAAGTGTGAGATCCGCCGTCGCGTGGCAAACCGTAACCGCGCGTCGGTTAGCGTGAGGGCGTGGGAGGCGACGCGCAACGGATCGAGAGCGACCCGCCGCGCCTGCTCGCTCGATACAGCGAGCACGGCTACGTCGAGCGCCTCGCCCTCGCGAGGCGCGACGAACCTGAGGCCGTGAGCCAGAGCTTCCAGGATTAGGGACTTGCCACGATGGCCCACGGCTCGCCGGGGACGACCATGCGCTTAAACAGCTCGAAACCCCCAGCCACACCGAAAGGAGCACCAGTGAGACACTTTCGCGCAATCCGCTTCCTGATCGCGGCCGTCGCCCTGGCGGCAGTCGTGGCAGGCACCGCCTTCGCGGCGGCGCAGACGAAGGTCGCCTTCAAGGGCACGTACGTCGGCAAGGTGACCGAGAAGGTCGATGGGCAAAACGTCACCGCCGTCGCGAGCGGCGCCGGCAAGGGCACCGCCGTCGGCGTCGGCAGGCTGTCCGGCGTCGTCAAGGCCACAACGGCGAACCCGCCGTGCTCTCCGATTCTCGGCCCCGGGACGATCTCGGGCCTGAGGGGCAAGCTCAAGCTCAACGTCACGGCACCCTCGCGCGGCTGCGCCGCGGGTGAGGACGACCAGGACAACATCACGGTCTCCGGCACGGCGAAGGTGACCGGCGGGACGCTCAAGTTCAGGAAGGCCAAGGGCTCCTTGCACTTCAGCGGCCACTACAACCGGAAGAGCGGCTCGTTCAACGTAAAGCTCACGGGCAGCTTCACCTACTAGGGCGGTCACGGTACTTCCGGCCAGTTTTGGGCGGCGAAATTGATGCGCTTGCCCTGGAAATTGGCCGGTTTGGGACGAGTTGATTGCTGGAATTGCCTGGACTTGCAGGAGGTTTTGCGGGAGGATGCCCCCGGCAAGAATCGAACTTGCGCACGCGGTATAGGAAGCGGCTGTTTCCCGTCCGAGACGCGGCTGTTCAACGGGCGTTGCGGGTCCGCGGTCGCGATGCGCGCCACTGCGCGCGCCAGTCGTCGTAACGCAGCGACCAAGCCGCGCCTGAGGCGGGGGCCTCGGTGGCCTGCTGCTCGCCGAGCCACCCGACGACGTCCACGACGACGGTGACGGCGCCCGCGCCGTAGGGCTCGCGTGGAGGGGGTCGTTGGTTGCGGCGCCTCCACGGTCCGCGTGCGGCCGGGCGTTCAGCGATAGGACGGTGCGCGCGAGCGCACGACCAGCAGGTGCGTCGAGATTCGGATCGCGACGAGCGACGCCGGGTTGGTCCGCGCCACCGTGTCGAGGAACCGGCGTGGCCCGCCGATGATGGTCACCTCGATGCCGCGCCCTTCCCGCCTCGCCGACGGGACTTGGAGGGCAACGAACTCGTCGAGGAGCGCGCTCGGACGGCCTGGGCCGAGGGGCCGACCCGTCGACGGGCGCAGCACGGCGTCATGCCCCAGCGAGCGAACCGCCGACACCGCCCGCGGGAGCCGCAGCGCGTGCAGGCGTTGCAGGCGGTTCAGGTCGGAGCCGCCCATCAGGGCGAAGGCTGCTGCGGCCAACCCCGCCGCCGCGGCGCGCGGGAACGCGAGGCAGCCGGCGGCGACCAGGATCAGAAACGCCGGAAGCTCGGGGAGGACGTACCGCGGGTAGAACCGCGTGCCGCCGGCTTCCACGTTCCCGGCTGGCACAAGCAGGAAGAAGACAATCGGGATCACGACCCAGGCAACGAGGACGATGGCCTCTCGCGTGCGCTCCCGGCGCCACAAGGCAACGGCCCCCGCAGCAGCGAGCGCAACGAACGCCGCCGCTCCAATGCGGCCGCCCGCGCTCACCGCCCGCACGATCTCCTCCGGGACCGAGCGGCCAGCCGTCGCCTCGAGACGCTGGCTTCCCGCGTAGCCGACGTAGTACCGCTCGCGCAACCGCCAGAGCGAGAACAGCCAGTACGGAAGTCCGGCGAGGAAGAACGCCGCGCCAGCCCAGAGCGCCGGCTTCGGCGGCGCGCGCGCGATGAGCAGCGCGCCCGCCAGTGCCGGCGCGGCGTAGAGCGGTGCGATCGGGTGCACGTATACGAGCGCGCCGAGCCCTCCCGCGGCCGCATACAGCTTCCAGCCGCCGCTCCTGGCGGCGCGCACCCCGGCGACGGTGAACCACAGGAAGGCGGCGAGGAGCAGCGAGTACATGCGGCCGAACGTCGCGAGCGCGACGGCGAGCGGCGCGAGGGCGAGCAGCGCCGGCGTCAACAGCGACTCCCGCGGGCCTGCCAATTCGCGCGCCAGCAGTCCGGCGCCCGGGAGCGCTGCCGCGAACGCGATCAGCGACGGCAGCCGGAGGCCCTCGATCCCGCCCGGCCAGCCGAGGAAGAGGTGCTCGAGGAAGAAGTGGACGGGCCCGCCGCCCTTGTGCACGGCGATCTCGTGGACGATCGACCGATACGAGCTTGGCGCGATCGACAGCGTCACCCACTCGTCGACGTGGAGCGGTTCCCACCAGACCGCCGGCAACGTCGCTGCGGCTGCCAACGCGACTGCAGCAGTCCACGCTGCGGCGGTGCGCATTTGTCATGGACCATACGCCTATAGGCGGCCGTGCGCGGCTCGAGTCAAACTGCTTCGTGCGCTCGTCCGTCCAAGTGAGAGTGCCCCCGGCAAGAATCGAACTTGCGCACGCGGTTTAGGAAACCGCTGCTCTATCCACTGAGCTACGGGGGCCAGGCGGGAACGTTGTAGCAGCGCATACGAGACGACCTGGCTCGAGCCGGGCCGCTCGCTTACGCCTACTCGGGCCGCCGCTTACGAGTCGGGGTCGTCGACGAGCCGGGTGCCGGACACGTCGGAGGCGATCTGCGTGAAGATCGTCTTCAGCTCGCCGGGGCCCGGCTTGTTGAAGAACGTCTCGGGGCCGGTCGCCATCTCCGCCAGGGTCGTGAACGCGGAGATCGCAGGCTGCTCCAGTGGGCCCAGGTAGTCCTGGCACGTATTCGCGCCGCCGTCCAGGGCGTCGAGGTCGTAGCCGATCGTGTACAGCAAGGTGCCCCGCGACTTGATGCCCGCGGCCGACGCGATCCCCTGGTGGCACGGCTGCATCCGGTACGGCGAGCTGTCGCCGTAGTACGCGGGCCCGTAGTTGGCGGCGCCGTCCGAGAGGAAGATGATCACGTCCTGCACGTCGCTGCGCCCGTGCGCGTCGAGCTCGGACTGCGCCGCCTCGAGCGCCGTCGCGTACGCGGTACCGCCGTTGCCCACCACGCAGCCGATCGTCGAGACGAGATCCGACGCCGGATTGAGGTCGCCGTCGACGAGGTAATCGGTCGAGAGCGGAGTCACGACGTAGGGCGCCGAGCGGTCGTCGTAGCTCGCGAGGTCCGGCGGCTTCGCGCACCGCTCGCCCATGCTCGGGGCCGGCGGCAGCACCGCCAGGCCGACGCGCGCCGACTGCGGGTCCATGAACTTCAGGAACGTCTTCATGCCCTCGCGCGCGTTGCTCAGGTCGGCGCAGCCAGGGTCGGGACGCCCGAAGTGGTCCCAGCACATCGACCCGGTGCGGTCGAGCACGAGCATGATGTCCAGCGGCCTCGTCGTGCACGGCGAGCACGCCGTCGCCTTCGCCGAGACGCTGATCGAGTCGATCCCGAGCACGCGCGCGAAGAACGTCTTCACCTCTACCTGCTGGCGGACGGTCACCGCATTGACCGGGTTGCACGGCGCCTGCGGCAGGCACGTCGTCGTCACGGTGGTCGAGACGCCCGGCACGTTGTCGCGCGCGTTCTTGCCGCCGTCGCTCCCGCTGAACGACCGCGCCGTCGAGACGGCATTGCCGATGCTCGGCAGCTCGTTCGCGCCCGCCGTGGCTGCCGCGTCGGCGTCGGCCTGCAGCGTGCGATGCACGAAGTACGCGTGGCCCACGTCCAGCACGAAGCCCGTCATGGCGAGGAGCGCCACGAGCGCGACCGCGACCAGGGCGAAGCACCTGGCCGGACTCGTCCCGCGCCGCGCGCAGCAGGTGAGGGCGTCGCCCGCGCACGCCTCAGAAGAGCTTGAACAGGTCGATGAACGCCGGCCCGAGGACGACGAGGAACATCGCCGGGAAGATGAAGAGCACCGTCGGGATGAGCATCTTCACGGGCGCCTTCATCGCCCGCTCCTCGGCCGCGGCCTGGCGCCTCAGCCTGGCGTCGGTGGCCTGCGTGCGCAGGATCCGCCCGATCGACATGCCCATCTGGTCGGCCTGGATCATCGCCCGCACGAAGCTCGCGACCGCCGGCACGTCCGTGCGCGCGGCCAGCTTCTTGAGCGCGTTCTCGCGCGTCTCGCCGATCCGCATCTCCTGGAGCATCAGCCGCAGTTCCTCGGCGAGCGGGCCGTCGATCCGGTCGCACAGCCGGGCGACCGCGGCGTCGAAGCCGAGTCCGGCCTCGACGCTGACGGCGAGCAGGTCGAGGGCGTTCGGCAGGTCGGCCGAGATCCGGTCACGGCGCGAGCGCGTCTTCATCGTCAGGAACGTGTCGGGCAGCAGGTAGCCGACCAGGCCCCCGCCGACCGCGATCAAGAGGGTGCCGGCGCCGCCCGGGCCCGCCGCACCGAGCAGGGCGCCGCCGACAGCACCTACGAAGGCGCCTACCGCCTTCGTGGCGAGAAAGCCGATCGGGGTGAACCGGCGCGCGAGGCCGGCGCGCAGCAGGCGCGCGGCGACCGCGTCGGTCGTCGTCCGCGGGCTCAGGCGCAGCACGATCGCGCCCAGGCGTCCGACGGGCGGGGACGAGGACCCGACCGCGGAAGGTCTCGCGGTTCAGGTTGTCGTCGTAGAAGCGCTTCCCGTAGCCGGCCGCGAGCCGGATCGAGCGCGAGCGCTCGCGGCCCGGCGCCGCGACCACCTCGCCGCCGACCAGCACGGCGCCGACGAGGCAGGAGATTGCAAGGATCAAGAGCAGCACACCGTCACCCCCTGAACGAGACGATCTTCTTGAGGAAGACGAGTTCCGACGGCCATCCCGGCCAGGCCGATCGCGATGAGCATGTGGCCCGTCGGCGTCGAGTACAGCGGCTCCATGTAGCCCGGGTTGAGCGCTGTCAGCGCCGCTGCGATCACGAAGGGCAGCGCGATCAGGATGATCGCCGACATCCGTCCCATCGCGGTCAGGCTGCGCACCTTCCGGTGGAACTGCTGCCGTCCGCGCACGGTGTCGGCAACGAGGTCGAGCAGGCCCGCGAGGGCGCCGCCGACCTGCCGCTGCACGGTCACCGCGGTGACGACGTAGTCGAAGTCGTCCGAGCCGAGGCGGCCGGCCATGTCGGCGAGCGCCTCCTCCATCGGGCGGCCGAGGCTCGCCTCGGTCAGGACGCGGCCGAACTCCTTGCGCGCCGGCTCGGCGCTCTCGTCGACGACCGCGAGGATCGCCTGGCGCAGGCTGTGGCCGGCGCGGAGCGACGCGGCCAGCGTGATGAGCACGTCGGGAAGCTGCTCCTCGAACGCCCTGGATCCGCTTGCGCGCCTTCGTACGCACGAACACGAGCGGGGCAGCAGCGCCACCGGCGAAGCCGAGCAGGGCGACCCAGGTGGGCAGCCCGACGATGGCGCACACGAGGTCCGCCGATCACGCCGAGGCCGCTGAGAGCCAGGCCAGCTTCGGCCGTCTTGAGCGGCAGGTCGGCCTGCGCGAGCAGGTGGTCGACGCGCTGCCAGGCGCTCTCGCCGCCGAAGCGCTCCTCGGTGGCCTGGTAGAGCGCAGCGAGCGACTGAGACTTCTCGCGGGGACGCGGCGCCTCCTGCGGCGACTGCGACCGGCTCGACGTGCTGGGCGACGCGCTCGCTCGCCCACGCGCCCTTCGGGCGGGCCAGCGCGAACCGCGGACGGCTGCCAGCACGAGGGCTCCGATCAGCAGCGCGAACAGCAGCTCCGCCCACGAGCTGCGCAGCGTCACGGTCGGCAGCCACGAGCCGGCCGTGTCGGAAGCGGACGAGCCGGACGGCGCCGGGATCCGCATCGTCGCGGTGGTCGAGCCGCGGCCGGGGACGGTCGCCTCGGATCCGAATGCGGTCGCCCGGCCGTGCGGCGGTGAGGTACTGGATGCGCCAGGTGAGGCTGAGCTCACGCGCGATCTGCGCGTACATCGCGCCGCAGCTTGTCGCTCGTGGCGACGCTGCGGTACGAGCCGCCGGTCTGCCGGGCGAGCTGGTGGAGCGGGCCGGGCGAGTACTGGTTGCTCTCGATGCCGACCGGGTAGATCGTTGCCCGCGCAGCGCGGGCGGCCGCCACCGCCCGCGACAGCGAGGCCGTGCTCGATGCATCGCGGCCATCGGTCAGCACGATGATGACCCGCGCGTCAGCGGGCTCGGTCCGGAGCGCCTGGGCGGAGAGGCGGACGGCGTCGTACAGCGCCGTGCCCTCCTTGGAGTCGACGGCAAGCGACCGCAAGGTGGTGTCGGCGTCGATGGTCGAGGACGAGAAGCCGGTCAGGTCGACCGCGGTCGAGCCGAAGCCGACCACGGCGACGCGGTCGTCCTGGTTCTTGGTCGCGATGAACGCCCGGGCGGCGGCAATCGCGTCCGCGAAGGACTGCCCGTCCATCGACTGCGACCGGTCGATCGCGAGGACGACGCTGCGGGTCTTGCCGAGGTTGTCCGCCTGGAGGCCGGTCACGGGCACGCCGTTCTCGCGCACGAGCGGCGGCTTCGCGGACGGGTGTCGACGTGA
Organism: uncultured Thermoleophilia bacterium; assembly: GCA_963734565.1. Classification (GTDB taxonomy): domain Bacteria; phylum Actinomycetota; class Thermoleophilia; order Gaiellales; family Gaiellaceae; genus JACVRM01. The sequence continues at coordinate 314,621 of CAVTHM010000002.1, forward strand.
CGACGACGCCGCGCACGGTCGGGTAGTCGCGCGCGTCGACCCGCTTCAGGTCGACGGCGCCGCGGGCGGTCGCCGGGAGCACCAGGATCGCCGCAGCGAACGCGGCGAACGTGACTCGGCGGGGATCCACTACGACTCCTCCCACGCGTTTCGCCGGGTGGCGAACGCGCTCGGGAACGTGTTGTCCTCCTCGACGTGGAAGAAGCCCGGCGGCAGCGCGACGCCGCTGATCGCCATCTTGCGGGCGAAGTGCGGCTTGAGCCCCGACGCCTCGAGCGGTGCGAGCAAGCTCGCCGGCCCGTCGCCCTCCGACGCCGCCCCGGCGGCGAAGATGTCCTGCAGCGTGACCACGTCGGACTCGGTGCCGATCACCTCGGTGATGTGCGCTGATGCGGCGCGAGCCGTCGACGAGCCTCGTGAGGTGGATCGAGCAGGTCGAACGCGCCGGCGATCTGCTCGCGGATGGCGCGCAGCGGCAGGTCGACGCCCGCCATCAGGACGAGCATCTCCAGGCGGGCGAGCGCGTCACGCGGCGAGTTGGCGTGGATGGTCGTGAGCGAGCCGTCGTGGCCCGTGTTCATCGCCTGGAGCATGTCCAGGGTCTCCGCGCCGCGGACCTCGCCGACGATGATCCGGTCGGGCCGCATGCGCAGGGCGTTGCGGACGAGGTCGCGGATCGTGATCTCGCCCTGGCCCTCGATGTTCGCCGGCCGCGACTCGAGCCGCACGACGTGCTCCTGCTGGAGCTGGAGCTCGGCGGCGTCCTCGATCGTCACGACGCGCTCGTCGCCGGGCACGAACGCCGACAGCGCGTTCAGCAGCGTCGTCTTGCCGGTGCCGGTACCGCCGGAGATGAGCACGTTCAGCTTCCCGCGGACGGCGGCGGTCGAGCAGCACGCCGGCCTTGGGCGTCAGCGTCCCGAAGGCGACCAGATCGTCGATCGTGTACGGGTCGCGCGAGAACTTGCGGATCGTCACCGACGGCCCGCCCAGCGACAGCGGCGGGATGATCGCGTTGACGCGGCTGCCGTCGGGCAGGCGGGCGTCCACGAGCGGGGAGCTCTCGTCGATCCGCCGGCCGATCACCGACACGATGCGGTCGACGATGCGCAGGACGTGCTTGTCGTCGAGGAAGGACGACGGTCGTCCGCTCGATCTTGCCGTTGCGCTCGACGTAGATGTTGGCGGCGCCGTTGACCATCACCTCGGTCACGGAGTCGTCGCGGAGGAACGGCTCGAGTGGCCCATAGCCGAGGATGTCGTCCGCGATCTCGCGGGCGATCTGCTCGCGCTCCTCGCGGCTCAGCGGCGTCCGGTCGAGCGCGAGCTCGGCCGCGACGGCCTCCTGCACGCGCTCGGTGAGGTCCTCGTTCCCGTCGGTGACGAGCAGCTCCGTGCCGAGCTTCGCGATGCAGGCGCGGTGGATCTGCGACTTCAGATCGGCGTACGGGTCCTTCGTCGGCGCCGGCGGCGCCGCGGCGGCCACCGGCGGCGCCGGCTCCGACGCAGGTGCGGCGGGCGGGTCGACGACCAGGGTCTCGGCCCGAGGCAGGTGGCCGTTCGACCCGCTGGGGCCCGGCTGGTTGAGGCGATCCTGGAGGCCCATCGCTACGCCTTCCTCAGCGCCCAGCGGCGCTTCGCAGTGCCCTTGCCGTTCTGCGGCTCGGCCGTCACCGACCAGCCGCGCTTCCCGCTCCGCGGCACGAGCTCGCCGGCCATCTTCGAGACGGCCCGCGCGAACCCGCCGCTGCGCGAGAGGACGATCGGCTTGCCGAGCCCGACCGACCCGGGGACGCCGTCGTCGTAGGGCACCTCGAAGCGCACCCGCATGCCGAGGGCGGCCTCGAGCTCGCTCCGCTTCATCGCCTTGCTCGGGCTGGGCTGGTTGAGCACCAGCGACACCCGCTCGGCGGGGAAGTGCATGAGCTGGAGCGTCTCGAGCGTGACGCGGACGTTCTTGAGCGTCGTCATGTCGAGCTCGCAGACGACGAGCAGCGCGTCCGTGCGGTCGATCGCGGCGAGGACTGTGGCGTGGAACGAGGCGGGCGTGTCGAGCACGACCGCGTCGTATGCCTCGCGGGCGAATTCGAGGATGCGCCCGAGCTTCTCCTCCGTGATGTGCTCGGCCTGCTCCGGCCGCAGCGGCGCCGGAATGACGTCGAGCCCGCTCACGTGGCGCGTCGCGTAGCCCTTGAGCTTCTCCGCGTCGAGCGCACCCGGCGCGGCGACGAGGTCGAAGATCGTCCGGCGCGGGTCGGTGCCGAGCATGAGCGCGTCGTCGCCGAGCTCGAGGCCGAGGTCGACGAGCAGCGTGCTGACGCCGTTGGCGGCGAGCGCGACCGCGAGGTTCGTGGCGATCACGGACTTGCCGGTGCCGCCCTTGGGCGAGAACACGGTGAAGACGCGGTTGGCGGTCGCGGCCTGCGCGTCGGTGCGTGAGCCGCCGCGCAGGCCCTCGACCACGGCCGCGATCCGGTCCGCCTCGTCCGGGACGAGGATGACGTCCTGCTCGGCCCGCTCGCGCAGCTCGGCGTTCCAGGCCGGCGTCACGAGCACGACCGGTGCGTCGGTGTGCTCGGCGATGGCCGCGAGGGCGTCCTCGGGCGGCTCCTGGGCGGAGGTCGCGTGGAGGACGGCGGCGGGGCCGCGGGCGAGCAGGCCGGCTGCTTCGTCGACCTCCTCGCACCAGCCGCGCAGCTCGAGCTCGGGGTGCGCCGCGATCGCGTCGCGGAGCTCGGCCAGCCCGTCGCAGCTGCCGGTCATGACGAGCCGGGCGGCGCCGCTGGAGACGGCCGTCTCTTCGGTTGGGGTGTTGTGCTCGGTGATCATCGGTTCTGATCCGCCCAGCCGTTCGCCACCTGCGCCTTGCCGCCAAGCTGCAGACCGTCGCTGAGCATCGATTCGGTGGTCTCGACGCTGTTCGGGCTGTCCTTCGGCCGGGAGGCGGGCCGGAGCTGCAGTGACCAGGTGCCGTTCTGCGTCACCCAGAAGAGCTTCTGCGCCTGGCTGTCGGTGAGAGCGAGCATCGCCGAGAAGTCCCCGGCGCCGCTTCCGATGCTGGAGTCGGAGGACGGCTGGTCGGGCGCCTGGAGCACCCGGATGTCGCGGAGCACGACGCGAGTCGTCGCGTGCTGAGTGCCGTCCGTGCGGTACTTGATGTTCCCGACGACGTCGACCCGGTCGTCGGCGCGCAGCGTGCCGGCGAGCAGCTGTTCCGCGCTGCCTGGAATCTGGATGGCGCGCAGATTGCCTTTCAGCTGGCCGACGACGCCCTGCTCGGCGAGGGGGGCGAAGCGGTTGGTCGTGACCTGCTCGCCTGCGTAGATCTGGTCCGTGGCGACGAGGCCGGCGACGGCGGTCTTGCTCGCGACCGCACCCGGCACGACGCTCTTGCGCGGCACCTCGCGCGGCTGGAGGGAGGCCTCCGAGCCGGGCGTGCCCGCCACGATGTCGCGGACGGCGACCATCACCTTGACGAGCGAGCCGCCCTGCTGCGCGTCGTTCCTGACATTCCTGACGTAGGCCATCGTGAGCAGGACCGCGAGCGCTGCGAGCGCGCCCGCGATCGCCGTGTTCCGGGCGCGGTAGGTCATGTTCCTCTCTCCAATCTCGGGGTCGGGTTCTCGGGACGCGCGCCGTTCACTCGACGCGCTCCGTGGTCTTGCTCGTGATCCGGCCTGACTTGACGACCAGGCCGAGCAGGCTGATGGAGTAGGGGTACGAGGTGGTCACGGTGACGTCCGCGCCGCGGTCGAAGCTCGATGAGACCGAGACGTCGAGGTCGCCGGAGTCGAGTCCGCTCGCCGACGAGCGCACTGCTGCGGTGGCCGCCGCGGCGGGATCGGGCAGGTCGCGGCTGACCGCGGCCTTGCGCGCACCGGCGCGCGTGGCGTCGGCGATCGTGACGTAGTTGTGGAAGACGATCCCGCACTGGATGATCGCGAAGAGGAGCAACGCGAGGACCGGCAGGATCAGCGCGAACTCGGTCATTGCCTGACCACGTTCGCTGCGGAAATTGAGATGTCGAATTCTTCGTGTCATTTGCCTGGGATACGCGTCTGGTGTGAAACCGGTGGAACCCTGGAGGCGGCGGGCCCTCTGGGGGAGGGGATAAGGGCCCGCCGCTTCCCGAGCAATCACTTGATGACGTTCGCCACGTTGTTGATGGCCACGCCGATCTTGTTGGACAGCAGCGTGAACGCGGTGACGAGCGCCACCGTGATCACAGCCAGGACGACGCCGTACTCGGCCATCGTCTGCCCCTCTTCGCGCTGAAGGCTGAAGAGGAAGTTGAAAATGCGATTCACCCGGCTCACCTCCTTGGTTCTCTCGACAGATATCCGTCGTGCGCTTTTCACGCTGGAACGAGTCTGCGATTTGCCGGAGGCGTTGTCGTCTGCTGAACGGTTAGTCGTTTGCTAACTCGCGATAGTTCCCGCCGGAAGTCCGGCCGGCGCAGCCAGGCCGGACTTCCGGCCTGGCTGCGCCGGCCATGACGACTTCCGGCGGGTCAACGGCCTGGACACACGCGACTTCGCGCGACGTTGCTGCGGCGGGGAACCCGCCTCCGCCGAATCAGAGAGTCGAGAGGTACGCGCTGCAGGAGAGTGTCGCCGGCGAACACGGCGACGACGGCGCCCAGCGCGAGGAACGGGCCGAACGGGAGGCTGCTGCCTCGACCGTGTCGTGCGAGCACGAACACCGCTGCGACCGCGGCGGCGACCACGGCTACCGCAAGCGCGACTGCGACCGCGGCGCCCAGCGCGGCGCCGAGCAGCAGCGCGACCTTCACGTCGCCCATGCCCATGCCGGCCGGGTGCGCGATGTGCGCGGCGAGCACCACGAGCGCGGCGATCAGCGCGCCGAGGATCCACGCGGCCGCGTGCTCGGGGAAGAGCACGAGCTGGGCGGCGAGGACGAGCGCCGCGGCGGGAAGCACGATGCGGTTCGGCAGCACGCGCGATTCGAGGTCGATCGCGGCAAGGACGGCCATGACCGCGAGGAGGAACGCGGCGACCGCGGCTCGGGCGGTGAGGCCGAGCGCTTCGACGCAGGCGACCGCAGCGATCGCGGCGAGCGCGGCGCGCGGCACCGCGCGGGGCGCCTGCCGCGACTCCGCGAAGATCACGCCGGGCTCAGGCGCAGGTACGAGCGGCGGACGAGGTCCGCGAGCTGCTCGAGGCCGCGCCACTTGGGGAGCGCGGGGAGGGCGCGTGCGTACGGCTCGGGCTCGTCGGCGACGACGATCACGCCGAGGTCCGGGTACAGCGCCTCGAGCTCGGCCGCGGCACGCGCCGATGCGCCGAGCGCGCCGGTCGCGTCCATCACGACCACGTCGACGACCCCGCGCTGCACTGACTCGAACAGGTCGCCCGGCCGCGTCGTCGTGTCGACGTCGAGCCCGTCGCGGGCGAGCAGGAAGCGCGCGAGCCCCAGGAAGCGGCGGTCGCGCGACACGACCAGCACCCGGATCGGGCGAATGAGTCGCAGCTTGGGCCGCTTTGTCGCCGCATCGAGCACGATGACAGCGTCCCAGCGGCGGGCAGCCGGCGAATCTGCCGAACGGTCAGTGCTGCGCGACCGATCGGATAGCGCTGGCTACGCACTGCCGAGCAGCCCGTGCTCGTACGCGTAGCGCGCTGCCTCGGTGCGGTTGGCCACGCCGAGCTTGCGGTAGACCTTGTGCAGGTGGAACTTCACGGTCTGCTCGCTCAGCCAGAGCTTGCGGCCGATGGCGTCGTTCGAGAGCCCCGCCGCGACCTCCTTGAGGATCAGGATCTCGCGCTCGGTCAGGCCGCTCGCCTTCAGCGTCGACTCGTCGCCGCCGTTCGAGAGCACGTAGTAGAAGGTGCCCTCGACCGCCTGGCGCAGCGCCGACGGCAGGTCGCGCGGGTCGATGCTCTTGACGATGTAGCCGCACGCGCCGCGCCGCAGCGCTGCGTCGATGTGGCCCGGGTCGTCGAACGACGAGAACGCGACCACCTTCAGCTTCGGGTAGCGCTTCGAGATCCGGTCGAGGCACGTCAGGCCGTCGAGTTGCGGCATGCGGATGTCGAGCAGCACGACATCAGGGTTCGTCTGGCCGATCAGCGGCAGCACCTGGCTGCCGTCGGTCGCGGCGCCCACGACCTCGATGTCCTCCACGCCCTCGAGCGCGCAGCGGATCCCTTCGAGCGTGAGCCGGTGGTCGTCAGCGAGCAGGACTCTCATCGATGTTCCTCCATGGCGGTGGGGGACGGGCCTACGTCCAGAGCGCGAGCTCGTCGGACGTCTGGTCGGATTCCTCTTCGAGCGGGCGCCATTCCGGCAGGGTCACGGAGATGCGCGTCGGGCCGCCGGCGGCGCTGCGAACGTCGAATGCGCCGCCCAGCAGGAGCGCGCGCTCGTTCATGCCGACGAGGCCCATGCGGCCGCGCTTGGCGGCACGCACCAGCGTGCGCTCGAGCTCGAAGCCGCTGCCGTTGTCCTCGATCTCGGCGCGGACGCTGCCGTTGGCACGGACGATCGAGATGCGGACGCGGTCGGCGCCGCTGTGCTCGCGGGCGTTCGACAGCGCCTCCTGGACGATGCGCAGGAGCGCGATGCGCTGCGACGCGGTGAGCGAGTCCAGGTCGCCGCGCAGATCGACGTCCGCCTCGACGTCACTAGCGGCCACGAAGCTGGTGATCTCCGCCTCGAGCAGCGCGCGGAACGGGCGCGCGAGCATCGCCGGCGACTCTGCGGACTGGGACAGCTCGCGCAGCCGGATCTCGCTTTTCGAGACGGCTTCCTCGAGGCGGTCGAGCTGAGTGCGGAGGGTGTCGGCCTCGGCGGCCGGACCGAGCCGCCGCGCGAGCTCGTCGCGGAGCGAGAACAGCTCACGGCGCGCTGCGGCGATGTCCTGCAGCGGGCCGTCGTGGAGGTCGTAGCCGAGCCGTGCGAGGCGGCGTTCGCTCGCCGCCACGAGCGAACGCTCCCGCGCAGTTCCCCGGCCGAGCAGGGACTCGCGCTCGAGCGCGAGCCCGAGCAGACGGGCCGCCTCCCCCACGAAGATCTCTGCCTGCCCCGCCCGCGGCAGGACGGCGACGACGCCGGCGACGCGGTGCCAGCGCCGGACGGGTGCAGCCGTGGCCGCGCCCTTCGAAGCGGTCTGGCCGTCGTGACGTACGGCCTCTTCCGCTGCGTTCCGCATCCGGCGGGTCCCGCTGCCGATCGCGACGACGCAGCGCACGGCGTGCGCCGGGTTGACGACCCAGAACGATGCGGCGTCGAGCCGGGCGAATGCGACCAGCAGCCGCAATGTCGTCTGGATCGCGAGGCTGGGCGGCAGGCCCAGCAACCGCGGGTCGGCGAGCGCCTCGCGGTAGAGCGCGAGCCGCACCTCTGCGGCGGGCGTGCCTACTGCGTCTGCGGTCGCCGCCACGATTCGGTCGATCTCGGGCGGCTCCCAGGTGCGCTCGATCGCCAGCGCGGCAATGAGCTCGCCGGCGTATGCGATCGCGGCCACGTGCTCCGCCTCCGGGGTATTGCCGAGGCTGTCTGCGAGCGCCTCGGCGCGGCGCATCGCGGAATCGCGGACGTCTTTCCCGTCCCAACCGCCGGGGAAAAACTCCGCGACGATTGCCGGAACCTCGAACAGCGGCCGTTGCCGCTCGCCGAGCTTCAGCGAGAGGAATTCGCTGGTGGTGTCGAGAAGTTCCGGCGTGCTCGACATCGGGGACGCTCCTTGCGTTCGCGTCACACCGTCGAACGCGAACCGGAATCGCCCCGGCGAGGTTACAGCCGGACGATGCTCCGAGCTGGCGGACTCGGTGAGACGCCTCCACGTTGCCGCGGAGACTATGGGGACGGGGTACTGACGGCGCGGCGATAATAACCACCGGAATCGACTAATTACAAGGCGGCGTTATTGGCGTCGTTTCTCACACCTAGTTATCTCCGAGTTATGTCAAGTTGCAAATCGGCGCGCGCGCCGGGCCGAAACGCCGGTGCCAGGCACGGTGACGAAAGACGCGCAGAGCGTCACGGCGGCGTCCCCGAACGGCCGAACCACGCGGCCTTCGCTGTGGACGGTTCGTCACCGTGCCTGGCACGCAGCCGGAGCGGCGCGACGGTTCCGAGCGGCGGGAAGAGACCGCCGTTTGCCATCGTTCTGACTCCCCGTAGAAAACCCCTAGCGAGAGAGGGAGGAAGCATGAGCGTGACCGACCAGAGCGTGACCGACCAGCTCCTTGCAAACGCTGAGCGCTACGCCGAAGCGTTCGACAAGGGCGACCTGCCGCTTCCGCCGGCCAAGAAGCTCGCCGTGGTCGCGTGCATGGACGCGCGGCTCGACCCGCAGAAGGTGCTCGGCCTCGGCGAGGGCGACGCGCACGTGATCCGCAACGCGGGCGGCGTCGTCACCGACGACGAGATCCGCTCGCTGTCGATCTCGCAGCGGCTGCTCGGGACCGAGGAGATCATCCTCATCCACCACACCGACTGCGGGATGCTGACGTTCACCGACGACCAGTTCGCTCAGCAGCTCGAGTCGGACACGGGCGCCACGCCCGAGTGGGACGCGAACTGCTTCGACGACCTCGAGGGCGACGTGCGCGAGTCGATCGCGCGCATCCGCCAGAGCCCGTTCATCCCGAAGAAGGACTCGGTCCGCGGCTTCGTCTACGACGTCCAGACCGGCCGCCTGAACGAGATCGACTACTGAGTTAGCCTCCTCAACCCGTATTTCGAAGCGCGGCGGCGACGCCGGCGACGGAGCGGAGGAGCGGGCGCTGCACCCGCTCCCGCTCCTCGCCCGTCGCCGCGGCGCGGAAGCGGCGCAGCAGGTCGACCTGGATCGCGTTCATCGGGTCGACGTACGGGTTCCGCAGGTGGATCGCCCGCTGCACGGCGCGGTGCCGGTCGAGCAGCGCGCCCGCCTCGACGATCTCGAGCACCGCCGACACCGTGCGCTCGTGCTCCTCGGCGATCGGGCGGAAGAGGCGCGTGTCGTCCACGAGCTCCAGGTAGCCGGCCGAGATGCCGAGACTCGACTTCGCCAGCGTCATCTCGAGGTTCTCGACGAGCGAGCGGAAGAACGGCCAGCCGCGGTAGAGGCGGCGCAGCTCCTGCAGGTCGGCGGCCGCGAACGCCGTGCCGCATCCGTACCAGGCCGGCAGCAGGCAGCGGTTCTGCGTCCAGGCGAACACCCACGGGATTGCGCGGATCGACGCCAGGTAGTCCTCGTCGCCCGGCCGGCGCGCCGGGCGCGAGCCGATCCGCAGCAGCGCCAGCTCGTCGGCCGGCGTGAACTGGCGGAAGAAGCGGACGAAGCCGTCGTTCTCCCACACGAGCGCGCGGTACGCCGCGTGCGCCGCGGACGAGAGCGCGTCCATCGCCTCCTTCGCGACCTTGTGGCTCCACGCCGGTGACGCGCGGGAACGCGGCGAGCAGCGTCGCCGACAGCGCCCCCTCCAGCTCCCGGTACGCCAGGCCGGGCAGGCCGTAGCGGAACGAGATCGTCTCGCCCTGCTCCGTCAGCTTCAGCCGCCCCGGCGGATGGCCGGGCGGCTGGGCGAGGATCGCCGCGTGCGTCGGCCCGCCGCCGCGCCCCGCGCTGCCGCCGCGCCCGTGGAAGATCGTCAGCTCGATCCCGCGCCGCGCGGCGAGCGCCGCAAGCGCCTCCTGCGCGCGGTGGATCTCCCACTGCGCCGTCAGGTACCCGCCGTCCTTGCCGGAGTCCGAGTAGCCGACCATCACCTCGAGCCGGTTGCCGCGCTCCCGCACGCGCGCGCCGAACCGCGGCTCGTCGAGCAGCTCCTCGACGATCGCGGGCGCGGCGCGCAGGTCGGCGATCGACTCGAAGAGCGGCACCACCGAGAGCGGCTCGTCGCTCGCCTCCAGCGCCGCGAGCACGTCGCCCGCCGAGGCCGTCCCCGAGACGATCACCGTGTCGAGCGCCTGCGGCCCGTGCCGCTCGCGGATCCGCCTCACCGCCTCGAACGTGCCGGCGACCCGCTCGCCGCCGGCGTGGAAGTCCTTCGCGTGCAGCCGCACGTCGAGCTTGGCGACGTGGAAGCCGAACAGCTCGACCCGCCGCCGCAGCGCCGCCAGCCGCCCGCCTGCGACCCGTGCGCCGCGGTTCGCCCGCAGGCTCGCGTCGACGATCGCCAGGTCGTCCGCGAGCTCGTCCGCCGACGCGTAGCCGTCCGTCTGCAGCCGCCACCAGACGAACGACAGCTTGCGCCGGTACGGCTCGCCCTCGTTCTGCTCGCCGATGACGAGCGCGTAGTCGGAAAGCTCCCGTTCGTCGCGCGCGAGCGAGTCGAGCAGCTCCTGCGAGACGCCGACGAGCGAGCTCGACATGCCCAGCTCGCCGGCCAGCGCGCGCACCTCGTCGCGGTAGCGCGCCATCGCGAGCGAGCGCGACTCGTGGAGCGCCGCCTCGGCGGTCTGCGGCCCGGCGGCCGGGTTGCCGTCCTGGTCGCCGCCGATCCACGAGCCGAAGCGGAGCGGCAGCGGCGCGCCGGCAGCCGCTCGCGGTACGCGGCCAGCAGGCGCGGCGCCGCCTCCCAGAGGCTCTCCTCGAAGAACCAGAGCCCGTGCCGGATCTCGTCGAGGACGCGTGGGCGCTGCTCGCGCACCTCGTCGGTCTGCCACAGAGCGGTGATCTCCTCGGCGAACGCGGCCTCGAGCTCCGCCTCGCGCGAGCGCGGGAGGCGCGGGTCGTCGAGCTCCGTGAGCCCGTCCGCGATCCGCACGTGCGCGGCGAGGAACGTGCGCCGCGTCGCCTCCGTCGGGTGCGCGGTGAAGACGAGCTCGAGCGAGACGTGCTCGGCCGCGGCGGCCAGCTCGTCCGCCGAGACACCCGCCGCCTCGAGCCGGTCGAACGCCTCGGCGAGCGACTCGCGCGGCACCCGCTCCTCGTGCTCGTACTCGCGCCGCCGCCGCAGCCGGTGGTGCTGCTCGGCGAGGTTCGCGAGCTGGAAGTAGGTGGCGAACGCGCGCAGCACCTTGCCCTGCGTCTCGAGGTCGAGGCCCTGCACCGCCTCGCGCAGCTCGGCCGGCGGGCTGCCCGCGCGGCCGGCGCGGGACAGCGCGCGAATCCGCTCCTCCGTGTGCAGGAGCTCCTCGCCCTCCTGCTCGACGATGACGCGGCCGAGGATCTCACCGAGCAGGCGGACGTCGCGATGGAGCGGCGCCTCGCCGTCGGTTCGCGTCGTGTCTGTCATCCGGCCATTGAACCCGGTACGCTGTAGATGCGTTCCTTCGACGGGACGCGCAGGCGACGCCGCCTCTGGAGCCTTCAGGCCCCGGGGGCTTTTTTGTTGGACCGACGCAGGAGGACGTGGTGGACGAGGACGGCATCCCGATCGGCGAGCGGCTCTTCGGCGCGGCGGGCGCGCCGCGCGTGCTGATCGCCGAGGACGAGCCCATTGTCCGCATGGACCTGCGCGGCCTGCTCGAGGCGAACGGCTTCGACGTGTGCGCCGAGGCGCGCGACGGCGAGGAGGCGCTGGCGCTCGCTCGCGAGCACATGCCGGACGCGGCGATCCTCGACCTGCGCATGCCCGGCCTCGACGGCATCGAGGCTGCGCGGCGGATGTACGCCGAGCGCCCGTTGCCGATCCTCATGCTGACCGCCTACTCCGACCGCCGGAACGTCGAGGCTGCGATCACGGCCGGCGTCTTCGCCTATCTCGTGAAGCCGTTCCGCGAGACGGACGTGATCCCGGCCCTGCGGGCGGCGCTGGCGCGGCACGCCGAGCTGCTCGGTGCGCGCCGCAAGGTCGGCTCCGGGGCGTCGGTGGACATCCGGCTTCCGGCGAGCGGCGGCGGCACGTGGCCGCTGCGGCTCACGCGCGCGCCGGACGGCTCGACGCGCATCACGGTCGCGGAGGGGGCGTGACCGGCTTGCGCGATCCGCAATACCCACCTACACTCGTTGCCTATGCCGCGCACGGCGATTTTCGTTATTTCGCTTATGGTCGTGCGCCCGCACGCGCGCTAGCCGGCGTTTCGCTCACACCGCCCGGCCGACTAGCGAATAGGGAGGCGGTGAAAGGGTCGTGACCGCCGTGTTGCGCTGCCGCTCTGCGAGCGGACGCAGCCGCTGGCGCCGGTGTCGTCGTGCCCGGAGTGCGACGGCCCGCTCGACGTCGGCTACGACCTCGACGCGGCGACCGTCACCGAGGGCCGCTCGATGTGGCGGTACGAGTCGATCTCCTCCCGCACGCGCCGGCCGATCGCGCCACCCCGGGGATGACCCCGTCGTCCCGGCGCCGCGCCTCTCCGACGCCCTCGGCGTCGAGCTGTTGCTGAAGCTCGAGGGCGCCAACCCGACCCACTCGTTCAAGGACCGCATCGCCGCCAGTGCTGTCTCGGCCGCCCATGCGTTCGGGCTGCAGACGCTCTGCTGCGCCTCGACCGGCAATCTCGGCGAGGCCGTCGCCGCGCGCGGCGGCCGCCGCGGGGCTCGAGGCGGTCGTGCTCGTCCCGACCGAGCACCTCGAGGTCGCGCCCGACCGCGTCGTACGGTGCTCGCGTCCTCGCGCGTCGACGGCACGTTCGACGACTGCCGCGGCTCGAGAAGGAGCTCGGGCGCTGTTCCCGTGGGGCTTCCTCGGCGGCAACCTGCAGACGCTCGCGTCCGAGGGCGCGAAGACGATCGCCTACGAGATCGTCGAGCAGCTCGAGGGCATGCCGGACGCGGTCGTCTCGCCGGTCGCGTCGGGGACGCTCTTCGCGAAGCTCGCGCAGGGCTTCGACGAGGCGCTCGCCGTCGGTCTCGGCGATCGGCGCGCGGCCGCGGCTCTTCGGCGCGCAGGCCGGCGGCTGCCCGCCGCTCGCGGCCGCGTGGGCGGACGACCGCCCGCTCTCGACGCGTCCGCCCGCAGACGGAGGTGCGCTCGCTCGCGATCGGCGACCCGGTCTTCGGCGACCTCGCGGTCGGCGCCGCGCGCATGTCGGGCGGCGCGATCCGCTGCGTGCCCGAGGAGCGAGATCGCCGACCGCACCGCGCTCCTGGCCGAGACGACCGGCATCCTCGCCGACTCGGCCGGCGGCGTCGCGCTCGGCACGCTGATCGATCTCGTCCGCGACGGCGACGATCGTCCGAGGGCGAGCGCGTCGTCCTCGTGGTCACGGGCACGGGGCTCAAGCCCTACGCCGGTCGAGGTGGCGGTGCGACTCGACCGAGGTCGACGGCGACATCGACTCGGTGCTGGCGGCGCTCGGCGCTGGGCTAGTGGCGCTCGAGCGCGAGGGGCGCTCGGCGGGCACGAGCCAGAGTGCGCCGTACGCGGTCATCGCCTCGATGACCGGCAGCAGGTCGAGGCCCTTGTCGGTCAGCTCGTACTCGACGCGCGGCGGCGACTCGGGGTAGCTGTGCCGGCGGACGATGCCCTCACGCTCGAGCTGGCGCAGACGCTCGGCGAGCGTCCGGCTCGAGATGCCCACGCAGAGCTGCTCGAGCTCGCGGAAACGCCGCTTGCCGCCGCGCGAGGTCGTAGATCAGGAGCGACGTCCACTTGGCCCCGATGATCTCCGCAGATGCAGCGACTGCGTCGCGCTTCGCATCCGTCAGCCACTTCGACGTGTTGCAGACCCACGAATCCGGAGTCTAGCGCTTTACCAGGGAAAGTTTCAGCCCCTTCCGAGGGGCCGGTCACGCGGCGACGGCTTCGCGTGCCGCGGTCGGCGTCGGGCTCGCCGCTCTCGGTGCCCTCCGCCTCGGCCTCGATCCTGCCGACCTCGGCCCTCGGGCGGATCACGCCGGAAGCGCCTCGACCGACCTCGGCCAGTCGGCGAGCAGCGGCGCTCGGCCCGCGTCGAGCCGGTGAGCTCAAGGTGCAGCTCCAGCAGTGCGCGCAGACGCTCGGCCGCGGCGGCGTCGAGCGGCGTTCGGCCTCGACGAGCTGCGCGTTGAGCCGGATCGGCGAGCCGCTCCTCCGGGTCGTGGACGAAGAGCTCGCCGCCCGTCATGCCGGCGGCGAGGTTGCGGCCGAAGTCGCCGAGGATCGACGACCGTGCCGCTCGTCATGTACTCGCACGCGTTGCTGCCGGCGCCCTCGACGACGGCAGTCGCGCCCGAGTTGCGGACCGCGAGGCGCTCGCCGGCCGAGCCCGCGCAGAAGAGCTCGCCGGACGTCGCGCCGTAGAGCACGGTGTTGCCGACGAGGCACGGGTCGCCCGCGTCGCCGGCGGGCGGGCGCACCACGATGCGCCCGCCGCTCAGGCTCTTGCCGACGTAGTCGTTCGCGTCGCCGTCGAGCACGAACTCCACGCCGGCGGGCAGGAACGCGCCGAAGCTCTGGCCGGCCGTGCCCGTGAAACGCGATCGAGTGCGGGTACGGCTCGCCGGCCCGGGCGAGCCGCCCCGCCAGCCGCGCGCCGACCGCGCGGTCGCGGTTCGCGATCGCGTAGGCCGGCCTGGCGGCTCGACGGCAATCGATCTCGCCGAGCTCGCCGCCGTGGACGCTCGGGCAGGTCGGAGCCCTGCGAAGCGCACCTCGCCGTGGCGGCGGCGCGAGCAGCGGCGTCGAGGTCGAGCAGCTCGCGCGCGGCCGTCGACTGGCGCGCGGGCGCAGCAGGTCGCTGCGCCCGACGGCCTCGCCGAAGCGTGCGGAGGCCGAGCGCGGCGAGGTGCCGCGCACCTCTTCGGCGACGAGCAGCAGGTAGTTCTCGATCATCGCCGGCGTCGCGGCGAACTTCGCGCGCAGCTCCGGCCGCTGCGTGGCGATCCCGACCGGGCACGTGTCGACGTGGCACGAGCGCACCATCAGGCAGCCCTCGGCGAGCAGGAGCGCCGTGCCGAAGCTGACCTCGTCGGCGCCGAGCAGCGCGGCGATCGATCGACGTCGCGGCCCGTCTTGATGCCGCCGTCGACGCGCAGCCGGACGCGGCCGCGCAGGCCGTTGTCGCGCGAGCACGTGCTGCGTCTCGGCGAGCCCGACCTCCCACGGCAGGCCCGGCGCTCTTGATCGAGCTGAGCGGGCTCGCGCCGGTGCCGCCGTCGGCGCCCGCGATGTGGATCACGTCGGCGAGCGTCTTCGCGACGCCGGCGGCGACGACGCCCACGCCCGCCTCGGCGACGAGCTTCACCGAGACGTCCGCCTCGGGGTTCACCTGGCGCAGGTCGAAGATCAGCTGCGCGAGGTCCTCGATCGAGTAGATGTCGTGGTGCGGCGGCGGCGAGATCAGCGCGACGCCGGGCTGCGTGTGCCGCAGCCGCGCGATCGTCGGCCGTGACCTTGTGGCCGGGCAGCTGACCGCCCTCGCCCGGCTTCGAGCCCTGCGCGATCTTGATCTGCAGCTCCTCGGCGAAGGCCGCGTACTCGGCGGTGACGCCGAAGCGGCCCGAGGCGATCTGCTTGATCTTCGAGTTGCGCTCGGTGCGGAAGCGCGCCGGGATCCTCGCCGCCCTCGCCGCAGTTCGAGCGGGCGCCCAGGTTGTTGAACGCCTCCGCGATCGCCTCGTGCGCCTCCGGCGAGAGCGCGCCGAGCGACATGCCGCCGCTCGAGAAGCGGCGCACGATCTCCTCGGCCGGCTCGACCTCGTCGAGCGGCACCGGCTCGGCCGGCAGCGAGCTCGAGCAGGTCGCGCAGCTCGATCGGGTCGCGGCCGTTGACGAGCTCCGCGAAGCGTGGCGTAGCCGTTGCCGGTCGCCGAGCGCACCGCCGCCGCAGCGCGTGCGCGGCTTCCAGGTTCGTTCGTCTTGACGGCCTCCTGCAGCGCGTCGACGACGTCCGGGTTCGTCGCGTGCGGCTCGCCGCCCTTGCGGAACTTGACGTAGCCCGGGTTCTCGAGCCGCGGGCGGGCAGGCGCGGCCGACTCCGCTCGCGCGACCGCCTCGGCCTCGAGCTCGGCGAGGCCGATGCCGCCCGTGGTGCGACGCCGTGCCGGGGAACGCAGTCTCGACGAGCTCGTGGTCGAGCCCGAGCGCGTCGAAGATCTGCGCGCCGCAGTAGCTGGCGACGTCCGAGATGCCCATCTTGGACATGACCTTCAGCACGCCGTCCTCGATCGACTTGCGGTAGCGCGCCTGCGCCTCCGCCGGGCGACGGGCCGGTCGCTGCCGAGCCGGTCGTTGGCCGCGAGCGACGCGACCGTCTGCAGCGCGAGCCGCGGCGCGATCGCCTCGGCGCCGTAGCCGAGCAGGCAGGCGAAGTGGTGCATCTCGCGCGGCTCGTCGCTCTCGACGACGAGCGTCGCCATCGTGCGCAGGCCCGCCGCGACGAGCCGGTGGTGGACGGCCGACGGTCGCGAGCAGCATCGGCACGGGCGGGCGCTCCGGCGACGCGTCGACGTCGGTCAGCAGCAGCATCCCGTGCCCGTCGCGGACCGCGGCCTCGGCCACGTCGCCGAGGCGCGCGCACGCCGCCGGCGAGCCCCTCGTCGGGCGCGAACGTCGCGTCGAGCCGGACGAGCGCGAGCTCGCCGAGCGCCGAGGGGTAGAGGAAGAAGCTGTCGAGCTCGATGCCGGCCGCGCCTCCGGGCGCCTCGACGAGCAGCGGCGCGCGCCCGCCCAGCAGCGTCGACGAGCGACATGACGAAGCGCTCGCGGATGTGGTCGATCGCCGGGTTCGTCACCTGCGCGAAGCGCTGGCGGAAGTAGCTGTAGAGCGGCCGCCCACGGCCCGCTCAGCAGCGGCAGCGCGGTGTCGTCGCCCATCGACGACGTGGGCTCGTGCCCGTGCGCCGCGGACGGGCGCAGGATCACGGAGAGCTCCTCGCGCGTGTAGCCGAAGAGCACGTGCCGCGCGGCGAGCTCCTCGTCCGGCGGCGCGACCGGCTCGCCGGGCGAGCCCTGCCGCCGCCACGCGCTCGAGCCAGCGGCCGTACGGCGCGGTCGCGCGCGAGCTCGCGCTTGATCTCGCGGTCGACCTGCAGGCCGCGCTTCGGGTCGACGACGAGCATCTCGCCCGGTCCGAGCCGGCCGCGGCGCACGGGGCCGTCGGGCAGGTCGAAGAGCCCCGCCTCGGAGCCGCAGGCGACGAGGTCGCCGCCGACCACCCAGCGCAGCGGCCGCAGCCCGTTGCGGTCGAGCGCGGCGCCGACCGTTTTCGGCCGTCGGAGAAGACGATCCCGGCCGGCCCGTCCCACGGCTCGACCAGGCCCGCGTGGAAGCGGTAGAAGGAGCGCACGTCGTCGGGCAGCTCCTGGTCGCCCTGCCACGCGGGCGGGACGAGCATCGAGAGCGCGTGGCGCACGTCGCGGCCGCCGCGCACGAGGAGCTCGAGCGCGTTGTCGAGCATCCCGGAGTCGGAGCTCGTCTCGTCGAGCAGCGGCCCGTCGCCCGCATGCTCCCAGCCGAGCGCGCCGGCGCGGGCGCGCATCCAGTTCACGTTGCCGCGGATCGCGTTGATCTCGCCGTTGTGGCAGAGGAGCCGGAACGGCTGCGCGCGCTCCCACGACGGCGCCGTGTTGGTCGAGAAGCGCTGGTGGAAGACGCCGAACGGCACCTCGAGCGCCTCGTCGCGCAGGTCGGGGTAGAAGGCGGCGAGCTGGTCGGCGGCGCAGAGCGCCTTGTAGACGACGGTCCGGAACGAGAGCGACGCGACGTAGACGTCGTCGCGCCCGTCGAGCCGTCGCCGAGCGCGGAACGCGCGCAGCTCGGGATCCTCGCCGGGCCGCGCCTCGAGCACCGCCTGCTCGATCCGCGGTGCGCTCGCGCGCGCCTCGCGGGCCGAGCGCGTCAGGGTCGACCGGAACGCAGCGCCAGGAGCGGACGCGGATGCCCTCCGCGACGCACGCCTCCTCGACGGCCGCCCGTGCGCTCGTGCCGCGCGCGAACACCATCGCCAGCCCGAGCCCCTCCGGCAGCGAGCGCCCGCGGCAGCGGCAGCAGCACGCCGGCGCCGTCGCCCGTGCGGTGGTCGGCGGCCACGGCGCCGCGGTGCCGCACGCGCGTCAGCGCCTCGAGCACCAGGTCGAGCACGGCGCGCGAGGGCCGGCCCGTCGCGCTGGCGACGAAGCCGATGCCACAGGCATCGCGTTCGAGATGGTGCGGGTTGTCGGTGAGGCTGCGCGGCATGCACGCCTTTCGTTTCGATCGAGGTCTTCCGCCCGTTTGCGTTTCAGCTAGCCGGCGAAGGCGGAGGCGCGAAGTCGCCGGCTAGCGCGCAAGGACGCGCGTAACGGCAAAGCTCGAAATCGAAATCGAGGCTGCACGCGCCCGGGGCATGAAGAGCACGATAGTTGGCCCGATCGGACGTGCGCAACCGTGGATACCGCTTGGACACAAATTTCTGTTCTGTGTAAAGCGGCTTGACAAGGTAAAGCCCCGTCCGTCACGATGGGCCAACGATGAAGGCCGAGCTGAGCCGCGACGCAGTCCCCGTGCGAGTCCTCGATGACTCGCTTTCGCTCGTGCTCGGCATCTCGATTCTCCCCCTCTAGGGGGAGCACGCGAACACGCGCCGTCGGCGCACACGCCAACTGTCCACACCACCGGTGCGCCTGCACCGCGGGCGCACCCGGAAGGAGAGCCGTGAGTTCGCGCAGGATCGCAGTCTTCGACACCACACTTCGCGACGGCGAGCAATCGCCGGGCATCGCGCTGCGGCCGGAAGAGAAAGCCGAGGTCGCCGGGCAGCTCGAGCGGCTCGGCGTCGACGTCATCGAGGCCGGCTTCGCCGCCGCCTCGCCGGGGGACGCCGAGGGCGTGCGGGCCGCCGCCCGCGCCGTTCAGTCGGTGACGGTCGCGTCGCTGGCGCGCACGCGGCGCGAGGACATCGACGCGGCGGTGGAGGCGCTCGAGGACGCGCCGCGCTCGCGGCTGCACATCTTCCTCGCCACGAGCCCGATCCACATGGAGAAGAAGCTGCGGATGACGCCCGACGAGGTGGAGGACGAGGCGGCTGCCGCGGTCGCCTACGCCAGGGGCCGCGTCGACGAGATCGAGTTCTCGTGCGAGGACGCGACCCGCTCCGATCCCGCGTTCGTCGCGCAGGTCTGCGGCCGGGCGGTCGAGGCAGGCGCCGACGTGATCAACCTGCCCGGACACGACCGGCTACGCGCTGCCGAACGAGTACCGCGACTTCATCCGTGAGGTCGTGGCGCCGCTGCCGGCCGCTCGAGCACGTCACGCTCTCGGCCCACTGCCACGACGACCTAGGGCTCGCGGTGGCCAACTCGCTGGCCGCGGTCGAGGCCGGCGTGACCCAGGTGGAGTGCACGGTGAACGGCATCGGCGAGCGGGCCGGGAACGCCGCGCTGGAGGAGATCGTGATGGCCTTGCGCGTCCGCGAAGCGTCGCTCGGGCGGTCACGGGCGTCCGTCCGGCGGAGATCGCGCGGGCGTCGCAGCTCGTCGAACGCTTAACGGGGTACGCAGTTCCGCCGAATAAAGCAATCGTGGGCGCAAATGCTTTCGCGCACGAGGCAGGAATTCACCAGGACGGCGTCTTAAAGGACGTGTCCACGTACCAGATCCTCGATCCGGCGCGAGCTCGGCGTCGCGATGACGCTCCCGCTCGGCAAGCACTCGGGCCGCCACGCGTTCGCGCGGGCGTGCTCCGAGGCAGGCCTCGAGCTCGAACGGGACGCACTGGCGAGGGCATTCGCCCGCTTCAAGGCACTCGCCGACGTTGGCGATCGCGTCACGTTGGCCGACGTTTTCGTGGAGGTGACGGCATGAGTCGCAAGCGCTACTCGATCTCCTACCTCGCGGGGCACGGCATCGGCGCCGAGATCACGGCCCAGGCCTCCCGCGTCGCGGCCGCCGCGGCCGCAATGCACGGCTTCACGCTCGACGACGAGCACGTGGCCTTCGGGTCGGACGCGTTCGTCCGCTACGGCAACCCGTTCCCGCCCGCGTCGCGGCGGGCCGTCGCGGCGTCGGACGCCGTGCTCGTCCCGGCCGACGACGGCGGTGCACTCGACGCGCTCGAGGCGGAGCTCGACCTGCAGGCCTCGGTGGTACGAGTGCGGGTCGACGACCGCACACAGGTGACGCTCGTCGCGCCGATTGGCGAGGGCCACTGGGACTGGACGGTCGAGCGGGCCTTCGAGCTCGCGTCGAACTCGCGCGCCAGGCTGACGATGGTGCGCGCCGACGACCGGCCGCGCCGCCTCGCCGCGGCTGCGGCACTCGAGTCCGACGGCATCGCCTTCGAGCGGGTCGGGCTCGGCGACGCCGTCCGCCGGCTCGTCGAGGAGCCGCGCGGCATGGACGTCCTGCTCTGCCGCCCCGAGGACGTGGCCACGGCCGCCGAGGTGGCCGGCTGCACCTCGCCGACGCGCGTCGCGGCCTGGGGCCGCGTCGGGCCACGCGGTCCCGGCGTCTTCGGGCCGGCCCACGGGCGCCGCCACGGAGATCGCCGGCCAGGGCGTCGCCGACCCGCGCTCGATGATGCTCGCCGCCGCGCTGATGCTCGGCGAGGGACTCGGCGAGCACGCCGCGGCGGAGACCGTCTCGGCCGCCGTCGCGCGGACGCCGCTCGAGGACAACGGCCACTCGACCGCGAGCTTCGGCGACCGCGTGCTGGCCGAGCTGCCGCAGAGCCTGCGGTTCGAGTTCGGAGGCGCTGTGGCATGAAGATGACGGGCGCCGACGCGATTCTCCGCTCGCTCGAGGCCGAGGGTGTCGAGGTCGTCTTCGGCCTGCCTGGCGGCGCGATCCTGCCGACCTACGACGCATTCGCGAAGGGCACGACGATCCGCCACGTGCTCGCGCGCCACGAGCAGGGCGCCGGCCACATGGCCGAGGGCTACGCGCGCGCGTCCGGCCGCGTCGGCGTCGCGATCGCGACCTCCGGCCCGGGCGCGACGAACCTCGTCACGCCGATCGCCGACGCGTGGATGGACTCGACGCCGCTCGTCTGCATCACCGGCCAGGTGCGCTCGCACCTGATCGGCACCGACGCGTTCCAGGAGTGCGACATCACCGGCATCACGATCCCGGTCGTCAAGCACTCGTGGCTCGTCTCCGACGTACGCGAGATCCCGGGCGTGATCAAGGCGGCGTTCCACGTCGCCAGCACGGGCCGCTGCGGGCCGGTGCTCGTCGACATCCCGCGCGACGTCCAGGAGGCCGAGATCGACTTCGAGTACCCGGCGCACGTCGACCTGCCCGGCTGGAGGCCGCCGAAGAGCGTGCACCGCAAACAGGTGCAGGAGGCCGCGAAGACGATCGCCGCGGCCGAGCGCCCGATCCTCTACGTCGGGGGCGGCGTCCTGAACGCGCACGCCACCGACGAGCTGCGCGACCTCGCCGAGATCGGCCGCCTGCCGGTGGTGACGACGCTGATGGCGAAGGGCGCGTTCCCGGAGAGCCATGCGCTGTTCTTCGGCTGGCCCGGGATGCACGGCCCCAAGTGGTCGAACTGGGCGCTGAACAAGGCGGACGTGGTCGTGGCCGTCGGTGCGCGCTTCGACGACCGCGTCACCGGCAAGCTCTCGGCGTTCGCGCCGGGCGCGACGGTCGTCCACCTGGACATCGACGCCGCCGAGATCGACAAGCTTCGCCACGCGGACGTGCCGGTGGTCGGCCCGCTCAAGGACGTGCTCGCCGAGCTGACGAGAGCCATGGCCGAGCTGCGCCGCGACGGCGCGACCGAGCCCTGGCTCGCGCAGATCGCCGCCTGGCGCGAGGAGTTCCCGCTGCGCTACGACAGCAACGGCGGCGGCATGCTCAAGCCACAGCTCGTGCTCGAGACGCTGCGCGACCTGGCCGCTGCCGGCGACCAGGAGGTCGTCTGGACGACCGGCGTCGGGCAGCACCAGATGTGGGCGATGCAGTACCTCGAGTGCGACACGCCTCGCTCGTTCATCACCTCGGGCGGACTCGGCACGATGGGCTACGGCATTCCGGCCGCGATCGGCGCGAAGGCCGCACGGCCCGACGCGACGGTCGTCTGCGTGGACGGCGACGGCTGCTTCCAGATGACCTGCCAGGAGCTCGCGACCGCCGTGCTCGAGCAGCTCCCGATCGTGATCGTCATCGTCAACAACGGCCATCTCGGGATGGTTCGCCAGTGGCAGGACATGTTCTTCGACGAGCGCTTCTCGCAGGTGAACCTGACGCACCACGTGCCGGACTACGCGGCGCTCGCGGACGCCTACGGCGCGAAGGGCTTCGTCGCCGAGGACGAGGATCACGCTCACCGAGGCGCTCGCGCGAGGCACTCACGTGCGGACGCACCGCGGTGGTCGACTGCCGCGTCGACCCCGCCGAGCATTGCTTCCCGATGATCCCTGCCGGCGCGTCGGCGCTCGAGCTCGTCGAGTACCCGGCCGCGGACGATGAGACGGTGACGGCATGACGACTCACACGCTCGCCGTGCTCGTCGAGAACAAGCCGGGTGCGCTGACGCGGATCACGACCATGTTCGCGCGCCGCGGGTTCAACATCGAGAGCCTCGCGGTCGGCCCGACCGAGCGGCACGACATCTCGCGCATCACGCTCTGCGTCGACTGCGACGAGAACGCGCTCGCCCAGATCCAGAAGCAGATGCACAAGCTCGTGAACGTGCTGCGGATCACCGAGCTCCCGCACGGCGAGGCGCTCGAGCGCGAGCTGGCGCTGATCAAGGTCAACGCGCCGCCCGACCGCCGTGCCGAGCTGACCGCGCTTCGCGACGTGTTCGCCGTGCGCGTCGCGGACGTGGGCTCGGACGCGATGGTCTTCGAGATCTGCGCGACGCCCGAGGAGATCGACTCTTTCGAGGAGCTCGTGCGACCGCACGGAATCAAGGAAGTCGTGCGCACCGGCCGCGTCGCGCTCGGCCGTGCGTCGAACGGCTCCAGTCAAGCGCGGCCAGCTCGTCCTGCACTGACACCGACCCGAAGGAGCACCGCATGGCCACGATCCACCGCGAAGGGAACATGGAGCTGCTGAACGGCAAGGTCGCCGTGATCGGCTACGGCAGCCAGGGGCACGCGCACGCGCTGAACCTGCACGACTCGGGCGTCGACGTCGTCGTCGGCCTGCGCGAGGGCCGCTCCGTCGCGTGTCGCGGCCGAGGTCGCAGGGCTGCCGGTCGCGTCGATCGGCGAGGCCGTGCGCGGCGCGCAGCTCGTCGCGGTGCTGCTCCCGGATCACGTGCAGAAGGGCGTGTGGGACGACGAGATCGCGCCGAACCTCGAGCCGGGCGCGGCGGTGCTCTTCGCGCACGGGCTCAACATCCACTTCGGGCGCATCGAGCCGCCGGCCGACCATGACGTGATCATGGTCGCGCCGAAGGCGCCCGGTCACCGCGTGCGCGAGCTCTTCGAGGTCGGCGCCGGCACGCCGGGCCTCGTCGCGGTGCACCAGGACGCGTCGGGTCAGGCGCTGCCGCTCGCCCTCGCGTACGGCACGGCGATCGGCTGCGGCCGCGTCGGGCTGCTCGAGACGACGTTCGCGGAGGAGACGGAGAGCGACCTCTTCGGCGAGCAGGCCGTGCTCTGCGGCGGCGTGACCGCGCTCATGAAGGCGGGCTTCGAGACGCTCGTCGAGGCGGGCTACCAGCCGGAGATCGCCTACTACGAGTGCATCAACGAGCTGAAGCTGATCGTCGACCTCATCTACGAGGGCGGCTTCGAGTACATGCGCTACTCCGTGTCGGACGTGGCCGAGTACGGCGACCTGTCGCGCGGCGAGCGGGTCGTCGACGACCGCGTGCGCGAGTCGATGCAGAAGATCCTCGACGACATCCGCAGCGGCGCGTTCGCGCGCGAGCTCTTCGCCGACGACGACGCGGGGCGGCCGAAGTTCGAGGAGCTGCGGCGCACGCACGCCGGCGGCCAGCTCGAGGACGTCGGCGCGCAGCTGCGCGGGCTCGCCGGCAAGCAGGGCCTGCTCGGTGCGGAGCCGCAAGAGGTTGGCTGACAGACTGCGCGCGTGAGCGATCCATACGCGCGTCCATCCGATCCGGCGAAGCGACATAGCGCGGCCCTGACGGACGGCGTCGCGCGCGCGCCTGCGCGCGCGATGCTGAAGGGCACCGGCTTCACCGACGAGGACCTCGCGCGCCCGCTGATCGGCGTCGCGACCTCGTGGATCGAGACGATGCCGTGCAACCTGAACCAGCGGAAGCTGGCCGTGGACGTGAAGCGCGGCGTCCGCGCGGCCGGCGGGACGCCGATGGAGTTCAACACGATCGCCGTCTCGGACGGCGTCTCGATGGGCCGCGAGGGGATGCGCGCGTCGCTGGTGTCGCGCGAGGTGATCGTCGACTCGATCGAGCTCGTCGCGCGCGGGCACCTGCTCGACGGGCTGGTCGTGCTGGTCGGCTGCGACAAGACGATCCCGGCCGGCGCGCTGGCGCTGGCGCGGATCGATCTGCCCGGGCTCGTCTTGTACAACGGCTCGATCGCGCCGGGGCGCTTCCGCGGGCGCGACGTGACGATCCAGGACGTGTTCGAGGCGGTCGGCGCGCACGCGGCCGGGACGATGTCGGCCGAGGACGTGCACGAGCTCGAGGGCGTCGCGTGCCCGGGCGCGGGCGCGTGCGGCGGGCAGTTCACGGCGAACACGATGGCGCTGGCGCTGGAGTTCCTCGGCATCTCGCCGGCGGGCTCGGCGACGTGCCCGCGTTGGATCCCGGCAAGGGCGCGCGGCCGAGCGGGCGGGCGAGATGGTCGTGCAGCTCGTGCGCGACGACGTGCGGCCGTCGCAGATCATCACGCGCGAGGCGATCGAGAACGCGATCGCCGCGATCGCCGCGACGGGCGGCTCGACGAACGGCGTCCTGCACCTGCTGGCGATCGCGCGCGAGCTCGGACATCCCGCTCGAGCTCGACGACTTCGACCGCATCGCCGAGGCGACGCCGGTGATCGCCGACCTGAAGCCGGGCGGCCGCTTCGTCGCGACCGACCTGCACGAGGCGGGCGGCGTGCCGCTGGTGGCGCGCGAGCTGGTGCGGGCCGGCCTCGTGAGCGGCGAGGCGCGCAACGTGGACGGCCGCACGCTGGCCGAGATCGGCGAGGCGGCGCAGGAAACGGACGGCCAGGAGGTCGTCGTGCCAGCCGAGCAGCCCGCTGAAGCCGACGGGCGGCCTCGCGATCCTGCGCGGCAACCTCGCCCCGGGCGGCGCGGTCGTGAAGCTGGTCGGCCACGAGCGCACACTGCACCGCGGCCCGGCGCGCGTCTTCGACTCGGAGGAGGACTGCTTCGCGGCCGTCTCGGCGCGCGCGATCCAGCCGGGCGACGTGGTCGTGATCCGCTACGAGGGCCCGGCCGGCGGCCCGGGCATGCGCGAGATGCTCCACGTGACGGCGGCGCTCGTCGGGGAGGGCCTCGGCGACTCGGTCGCGCTGGTCACGGACGGCCGCTTCTCGGGCGCCACGCACGGCCTGATGGTCGGCCACGTCGCTCCGGAGGCAGCCCATGGCGGCCCGCTGGCCGCCCTGCGCGACGGCGACATCGTGGCCGTGGACGTCGATTCGCGCGAGCTGCGCGCCGAGCTCCCGGAGGGCGAGCTGGAGCGCCGCCTGGCCGACTGGACGCCGCCGCCGAAGCGCTATGAGACGGGCGTGCTCGCCAAGTACGCGGCGCTGGTGTCGTCGGCCTCGGACGGCGCCATCACGACGCCGCCAGGCTAGTCGCGGAGCGCCCGCAAGGCGTTCAGGATGACGCCCACGTCGATCGCCTCCTGGTAGAGGGCGCCGGCCACCGGCGCCAGGTAGCCTGCCGCCGCGAATCCCATCCCGACCAGCGAGAGGCCGATGCCGACGAGCACGCTCTGGCGGGCGATGTGCATCGACCGGCGACCGATGCGGATGGCGTCGGCGACGCGGTCGACGCGGTCGACGAGGATGACGGCGTCGGCCGCTTCCGAGGAGATGGTGGCCCCGGCCGAGCCCATCGCGATCCCGACGTCGGCGAGCGCGAGGGCGGGAGCGTCGTTGATCCCGTCGCCGACCATGACCACCCCGCGCAGATCGGGCCGGTCGCGCAGGGCGCGGACGACCTCGAGCTTCTCCTCGGGTGTCTGCTCCGCGTACACGCGGTCGACCCCAAGCGTCTGTCCGACCCGCTCTGCCACTCCGGCCTTGTCACCGGTGACGAGGGCCACGTGTCGGATACCGACCGCTCGCAGCCGCGGGACGAGCTCGCTCGAGTCCGAGCGCAGCCGGTCGCCGATCAGCAGGACGCCCGCCAGGGCTCCGTCGACGCCGACGAGGACCTTCGCGTCGCCGCCGTCGAGCCCCGGGGGGAGGTGCGTCTCGATGTCGTGCTCGCGCAGCCAGCTCCCGCTGCCGACCACGACCGCGTGGCCGTCGACGGTGCCGCGGACGCCTCGTCCGAACACCTCCTCCGCGCTCAGCGGAATCGTCAGCGCGACGTCGCGCTCCTCGGCGCCCGCGACGAGCGCCTTCGCGAGCGGGTGGGCCGAGAGCTGGTCCAGCGACGCGGCCAGCCGCAGCATCTCCTCCGTCGCCAGCCCGTTCGTCGAGACGACGCGGTCGAGCTCGGGGTGGCCGAGCGTGATCGTGCCCGTCTTGTCGAGGAGCACCGAGCGCGCCTCGCCGAGTTGCTCGATCGTGCCGCCGCCCTTGACGACGACACCGGCGCGCGCGGCCCGCGAGAGGCCGGACATCAGCGCGATCGGCGCCGCCAGGATGAGCGGGCAGGGGGTTGCGACGACGAAGACCGCGAGCGCCCGGACGGGGTCCCCGGAGACCGCCCACGCGATCGTCGCGATCACCATCGTCGCGGGCAGGAAGAAGAGGGCGTAGCGGTCGGCGATCCGTACGAACGGGGCGCGCTCGCCCTCTGCCTCCTGGACGAGGCGCACGAGCGCCGCATAGGCGCTCTCGGAGGCGGGCCGGAGAGCGCGGAGCTCGAAGGCGGCTCCCGCTGCGGCGGTGCCGCTGCGGACGTTGCCGCCCCGATGGATGGTCACCGGGAGCGGCTCCCCGGTGAGCGCCGACTCGTCGACGATCGCCTCCTGGCTCTCGACCATGCCGTCTACGGGGACGACCTCGCCGGCGCGTACGAGCACGATGTCGTCGGCCGCGACCTCGTCGATCGCCACCTCCACGAGCTCCTCGCCGCGCCGGACGATGGCCGACCGCGGGGCGCGCTGGACGAGCGCGCTCAGCTCACGGCGCGCGCGCCGGCCCGCCGACTCCTCGAGCGCATTTCCTCCCGCGAGCATCAGCGCCACGACTGCGCCCGCCAGGTACTCGCCGAGTGCCAGCGCGCCGGCCATCGAGACCAGCGCGATCGCATCTACGCCGACGTCGCCGCGGAGCAGCGAGCGCAGGACGGAGATCGTCAGCGGCACGAGCAGCATCGCGGTCGTCGCCGCCCACAGCAGGTCGGCGGGGCGGTGCATGTCAGCGGCCGCCAGCGCGATCCCGAGCAGGACGCCGACCAGCGCCACGAGCGCGATCAGCCGCGCCGCGTTCGCGCGCACGTGTACGACCAGGGTTGACGGGGAGAGCCGGGTCATCGTTCCGCCCTCAATCTCAGCGGGATAGGCACGCGCCCGCATCAGCGGTTTCCCGCTGTGCCCCGCCGTCGAGCCGCGAGCCGGATGCGGCCTAGTAGACGACCAGCCGGTCGCGGTGCACGGCCTCGAGGCCGCGCTCGCGGCCGGCCAGCTCGCTCGCGCCCGCACTAGCGATCCCCTTGGCGAACACCTCGCCGTCAGGGCCTGCGAGCTCGACCGCGTCGCCCGGGACGAACGCGCCTTCGCAGCTGACGACCCCGACCGCCAGCAGGCTGCGGCCGCCCTCGACGAGCGCGTTCCGCGCGCCCGCGTCGACGACGATCCGCCCGGCGGCCGGCTTCGCATGACGGAGCCAGAGGCGGTATGCGCTCGAGCCGGCGTCCTCTGCCTTGAAGCGCGTCCCACGGTGCTCGCCCGCCGCGATAGGGCAGAGGACATCGGCGCCGTGGCCGGAGGCGACGACCGTCGGGATGCCCGAGCCGGCCGCCAGCTGCGCCGCCGCGATCTTGCTCGCCATGCCGCCGCGCCCCAGGCCGCTCACCCGGCCGATGTCCGCCGCGGTGACCGCCTCGCCCTCGGCCAGCAGCTTCGCGCCTTCCGTCGCCGGATGCTCGCTGTACACGCCCTCCACCTCCGTGAGCAGAACCAGCAGCCGTGCCCGCACGAGCAGCGCCGTGTGCGCGGCCAGGGCGTCGTTGTCGCCGAAGGTGATCTCGTCCGTCGCGGTCGCGTCGTTCTCGTTCACGATCGGGACGCGGCCGAGCCGGAACA
The DNA here is from genome assembly GCA_963734565.1 of uncultured Thermoleophilia bacterium. Taxonomy (GTDB): domain Bacteria; phylum Actinomycetota; class Thermoleophilia; order Gaiellales; family Gaiellaceae; genus JACVRM01. The sequence continues at coordinate 342,734 of CAVTHM010000002.1, forward strand.
GCGCATCGAACGCATTGCGCAGGTTGACGTAGCTCGTGCGCTCGGCCACGTCGCCGGCGGACAGGAGCACCTGCGCCGTGCCGAGACCGTGCCGCGCGAACGCCGCCGCCCATGCCCGCTGGAGCCGTGCCTGGCCGACCGCCGACGCCGCCTGCAGCTGCGGCGTCGCCTTCGGCCGACGCTGCCAGCCCCAGGTCTGCGAGGCCGAGCGCGATGGCGCCCGACGACACGACGCACACCCGCTCGCCGCTGCGCATCGAGCTCCGCCACCTCCGCCGCCCGCGCGCCGAGCAGCGACCGCCGCACCCGCCCGCGCCCGTCGACGACGAGCGTCGAGCCGAGCTTGACGACGAGCGTCACCGGTGCTGCGTGCCGTCGCCGACGACGCGGTACTGGCGCAGCCAGAGGTCGCGGTACGTCACCGGCCCGCGCGGGCCCGGCACCCGGTCGACGTTGATGCCGGTCTCCGGCGTGCCGAGCAGCGCGAAGCCGTCTGTAAACCGGGTCGGCGCGTTCCAGAAGGCCGCCGTCCCGCGGTAGCCGTCGAGGAACCGGCGGGCGGCGGCCTCGTCCTCGGTCACGATCGTCGCCGCGAGCCCGGAGGTCTCGTCGTTCGCGATCCGGAGCGCGTCGTCGAGACCGTCGACCAGGTCGATCGTCACGGTGCTCACCCGCTCCGGGTCGCTTGCCCATTCGTGGCCTATCCGCTCGTCGAGCGGCGTGACGCCGTCGAGCCGGGCCGCCCGCTCGGTCGCGCGCACGTCGAGGCCGTGCTCCTCGAAGATCGCGACGAGCGCCGCCGCCTGCTCGCTCCGAGTCGGCGAGCGCGAGGTTCAGCCGGTTGCAGACGCCGAGCCGGTCGAGGCTCGCGCGCGCCAGCGCCGCCGCCTTCGCGGGTCGGCGGCCGCGTGGACGTAGAGCACGCCGCCGCCCTCGGCGTGCGCGAGCGTCCGCACGCCGTGCTCGGCCGCGCGCCGCGCGAGCGCGGCCGTCGACGGCCGCCGACCCGCGCAGGATCACCAGCGGGATCAACTCCGGGAGCGATACGAGCGCCTCCGCACCCGCGCGCTCGGGCGAGCGCACCAGCCCGACCGCCGCCGGCGGGATGCCCGCCTCCTCGAGCGCCGGCCGCAGGGCGCCGGTCGACCAGCGCGGTCACCGTGCGCAGCGCAGCGCCGCCCGTCCGCAGCACGACGGTGTTGCCGCTCTTGAGCACCTGCGAGGCGACGTCGGCGGCGACGTTCGGCCGCGCCTCGAAGTTCGCGCCGATCGTCACCGACCGCCACGCGCCGCTCGGAGACCTCGAGCCCGTCGCCGAGCCGCCACGAGCGGACTTCGCGCTCGAGCGGCGGCAGCGCCGCAGTCTCCGCGAGCGACATGGCGATCGCCTCCACGCGCGCGTCGTCGAGGCGCAGGCGGTCGAGCGAGCCGGCGTCGAGCCGCCCCTCGGCCGCCGCGACGTCCTCGGCGTTGGCGGCGAGCAGCGTCGCCGCGCGCTCCCGGACGAGTCGCGCGGCGCGCGTGCAGCGCCTCCTCGACCGCGGCGTCCTCGACGCCGGAGAGCGCCTGCTTGGCGGCGGCCGCCTCCTCGGCGACGAGGGCCGCCACGGCGTCGTAGGTGGTCATGCGCTGGGTCGCTTTACTTTATACTGTTTTGCCACAGGGCGGGCAGATCCCCGCTCGGCATCGGGAGAGGTCGAGGGAACCGGCCCGACGACGCCTCGGCAACCGCCCCACCGGGGCACGGTGCCAAGCCGGCCGAGCCGCGGCTCGGACGATGGTGAGCGAGCCACGAAAGGAGAGACCTATGCCAGCCTCACATCTCCGCTGTACCCAGTGCGGCACCGAGCGGCCGCTGGAGGGCGTGTCCGCGTGCGACCGCTGCTTCGCGCCGCTCGAACCGGTGTACGACGTCGACCCGCTGCACGTCGCGAGGAGATCGCCGCCGGCCCGCCGTCGCTGTGGCGCTACGCGCCGCTGCTGCCGGTCGCACCGCCCGAGCCCGCGCTGCTCGCGCCCGGCTTCACGCCGCTCGTCGCCGCGCCGCGCCTGGCCGACGAGCTCGGCGTCGGCGAGCTCTATCTCAAGCTCGACACCGCCAACCCGACCCACTCGTTCAAGGACCGCGTCGTCGCCGTCGCCGTCCGCGAAGGCGCAGGAGCTCGGCCTCGAGGCGCTCGCGTGCGCGTCGACCGGGAACCTCGCGAACGCCGTCGCCGCGCGGGCCGCGGTCGAGGGCCTGCCCGGCCGCGATCTTCTGCCCGGCCGACGTCGAGCGCGAGAAGCTGCTCGCCAGCGCGGCGCACGGCGCGACCATCTACGCCGTCCGCGGCAACTACGACGCGTGCAGCCGGCTGACGATCGAGCTGTCGTTCGAGCTGCCGTGGGCGTTCGTCAACGTGACGCTGCGCGCCTACTACGCGGAGGGCTCGAAGACGCTCGCGTACGAGGTCGCCGAGCAGCTCGGCTGGGAGCTGCCGGACGTGGTCGTCGTCCCGGTCGCATCGGGCTCGCTGCTCTCGCGGACGGAGCGCGGCTTCGAGGACTTCCTGCGGCTCGGTCTGGTGGACGGCCCGGCGCCGCGGCTGATCGGGTCGCAGCCGGAGGGGTGCTCGCCCGTCGCGACGGCGTTCGCCGAAGGCCGGCTCGTGCTCGCCCGTGCGGCCGGACACGATCGCGCGGTCGCTGGCGATCGGCAACCCGGCCGACGGCGACGCGGCGATCGAGGCGGTGCGCCGCTCGGGCGGTGCCATCCACACCGTGCCCGAGGACGGAGATCGGCGAGAACATGCTGCTGCTCGCCTCGACGACCGGCGTGTTCGGCGAGACGGCCGCGGGGGTGACGCTCGGTGCGCTTCGCGCCGCGGTCGCCGCCGGCGAGGTCGGCCCGAACGACCGGGTCGTCCTGTTCGTGACAGGCGACGGGCTGAAGACGCTCGCGCCGGTCGGCCGACCGGCTCCGCCCGGTCGAGATCGAGCCGGACGCGGACGCAGTGCTCGATGCGCTCCGCGTCGCCGCGTGAAGATGTGCCAGTGAGCTTCCGCATCGTCACCCTGCCCGGCGACGGGATCGGCCCCGAGGTCACGGCGGCCGCTGTGCGAGGTGCTCGCGCGCGCTGCCGCTCGACGTGGCGGTCGAGGAGCACCTCTTCGGCGGCGCCGCGATCCACGCCACCGGCGACCCGCTGCCGCCGGAGACGCTCGCCGCCTGCCGCTCGGCCGACGCCGTGCTGCTCGGCGCGGTCGGCCTGCCGGAGTTCGACGGCGCGCCGGTGCGGCCGGAGCAGGGGCTGATCCGCCTCCGCGGCGAGCTCGACGTCTACGCCAACCTGCGGCCGACGCGCGGCGACGGGCGTCGACCTGCTGATCGTGCGCGAGCTCGTCGGCGGGCTCTACTTCGGCGCCAGCGGGCGGCGCGAGGACGGCAGCGCGTTCGACACGTGCGAGTACTCGCCGGCGCAGGTCGAGCGGATCGCGCGGCGCGGGTTCGAGCTGGCGCGCGAGCGCGGGCGGCCGGCTGACGTCGGTCGACAAGGCGAACGTCTGGAGACGTCGCGCCTCTGGCGCGAGGTGGTCGTGCGGGCTCGCGCCCGAGTACGCCGGACGTCCAGCTCGAGCACGTCCTCGTCGACACGGCGGGGCTGCTGCTCGTCCAGGACCCGTCGCGGTTCGACGACGATCGTGACCGAGAACACGTTCGGCGACATCCTCTCGGACGTCGCCGCGGGCCGAGCGGCGGGCTCGGGCTCGCGGCCTCGGCGAGCCTCGCCGACGGCGGGCCTGGTGTCTTCGAGCCGGTGCACGGCTCGGCGCCGGACATCGCCGGCCGCGGCATCGCCAACCCGGCGGCGATGCTGCGCTCGGTCGCGCTGCTGCTGCGCCACGGCGCCGGCGAGCCCGGGCCTGGCGGCGCAGCTCGACGACGCGGTCGACGCCGCGCTCGACGTCGACGCCCACGCCGGACCTCGGCGGAACGGCGACGACAGCGCACGTTCACGGACGCCGTGCTTGACCGCCTCGCCGGCATGACTTTACTCTGTACAGCGTGAACGGATCCGCGCCCCGAGACGTCGATGGCCGGAGCAGGCACGATCTCTGCAGCTGCGAGCGGCCGATCCCGCGGGAGCGCGCCGAGCACAAGTGGGCCGCACGAGACGTACTGCGCGACGTTGCGGCCTCGACATGCCGCTCCGCTGGAGATGACCTCGGTCGCATACGCGGGCGGCGCCGGCGCGCACAGCGCCGCGGCGGCTGAGCGGCTCTTCCCGTTCGCGTCCGCGCTCGTCGGCGTGGACACGTTCGCGGACGTGATCCGGGCGACGGTCGAGGGCGAGGTCGTCGTACGGCGTGCTGCCGATCGAGAGCTCGCTCGCCGGGCCGGTGAACGAGACGCACGACCTGCTCTACGAGTCGCCGGTCTCGATCGTCGCCGAGACGTCGATCCCGATCCGGCACCACCTCGTCGCGCGCGAGCCGCTGACGCTCGAGGACATCCGCGTCGTCAAGTCGCACCCGGTCGCGTTCGAGCAGTGCCGCGAGCTGCTTGCGCTCCATCCCGAACGTGAAGGCGATCGCGACGTCGACGACGGCCGAGGCCGCGGCCGAGGTCGCCGGAGTCCGAGCGAGCCCGGCGAGGCGGCGATCGTCGGCGAGCGCGCCGCTGCGGCTGCACCCGCTGCACGCCGTCGTCGCGCGACGTCGGCGACCACCCGGAGGCGTACACGCGCTTCGTCTCGCTCGCGACGCACACGCGCATCGACCGCGTGCACATGGACTGGCGAACGGCGTTCTCGTTCGTGACCGACCACCGCGCCGGCGCGCTGCACCACGCGATCGAGCCGTTCGGCCGGCACGAGATCGACCTCGTCCAGCTCGTCTCGCGGCCGATCCCGAAGTCGCCGTGGCGGTACCGCTTCGACGCGGTGCTCGCCGGACATCCGCTCGACGCCGAGCCGCAGGCGCGCGCTCGCCGAGTGCCGCGAGCGCGTGCGGCAGCTGCGCGTGTTCGGCTCGTACCCGGCCGGCGTCTAGAGCGGAGCGTGTCGACGCGGCCTGCGGTCGCCGCCTCGTAGCGGTCGATCTCGTCCGCGCGCCGCAGCGTCAGCGCGATCTCGTCGAGGCCCTCGAGCAGGCACTCGCGCGCGAACGGGTCGATCTCGAACGGGAGCTCGCGGCCGTCCGGGTCGACGACGACCTGCCGCTCCAGGTCGACCGTGATCTCGGCGCCGCCGGCGCAGCGTTCCATCAGCGCGCGCACGTCGTCCGCCGGCAGCTGCGACCGGGAGCAGCCCGATCTTCAGCGCGTTCGTGCGGAAGATGTCGCCGAAGCTCGGCGCGATGACGACGTCGAAGCCGTAGTCCTGCAGCGCCCACGCCGCGTGCTCGCGCGACGAGCCGCAGCCGAAGTTGCGGCCGGCGATGAGGATCTCCGCGGTCACGCACTCGGGCCGGCGCAGCTCGAACTCCGGGTCCTTCATCCAGTCGAAGAACAGGAACTGGCCGTAGCCGGTGCGCTCGATCCGCTTCAGGAACTGCTTCGGGATGATCTGGTCGGTGTCGACGTCGACGCGGTCGACGATCGCGACACGTGCCGGTCAGCCGGCGGAAGGCCTTCACGCCGCCAGCTCCCGCGGGTCGACGAAGTGGCCCGCCACGGCCGTGGCCGCCGCCACCGCCGGGCTGACGAGGTGCGTGCGCCCGCCGGCGCCCTGGCGGCCCTCGAAGTTCCGGTTCGACGTCGAGGCGCAGCGCTCGCCCGGCTGGAGGATGTCCGGGTTCATGCCCAGGCACATCGAGCAGCCCGGCGCGGCGCCACTCGAAGCCGGCCGTCGGTGAAGACACGGTCGAGGCCCTCCTCCTCGGCCTGGCGCTTCACCGTCGCCGAGCCCGGGACGACCATCGCGTGCACGGACGGGTGCACCCTGCTGCCCGCGATCGACCGCGGCCGCGGCGCGCAGGTCCTCGATGCGCGCGTTCGTGCACGAGCCGATGAAGACGCGGTCGACGTGGATGTCCTCGATGCGCGTCCCCGGGCTCGAGCGCCATGTAGGCGAGCGCGCGCTCGACGGCGGCGCGCTCCTCCGGGTCGTCGTACGCCGCCGGGTCGGGCACCGCGCCGTCGATCGGCGCGACCATCTGCGGGTTCGTGCCCCAGGTGACCTGCGGCGCGAGCGCGGAGACGTCGACCGTCAGCTCCCGGTCGAACGCGCGCGTCCGGCGTCGGTCGGCAGCGCGCGCCACTCGTCGAGCGCCGCGCTCCCAGTCGCCGTCGGCGCGCCCGGGCGGCCCTCGAGGTACGCGAACGTCGTCTCGTCGGGCGCGATCATCCCGGCGCGGGCGCCCCACTCGATCGACATGTTGCAGACGGTCATGCGGTTCTCCATCGAGAAGCCGCGCACGATGTCGCCCGCGTACTCGACGACGTGGCCGACGCCGCCCGAGACGCCCACCTGGCCGATCAGGCCGAGGATGACGTCCTTCGCCGTCACGCCGGCGGGCAGCTCGCCCTCGAACGTGACGCGCATCGTCTTCGGCCGCTGCTGCGGCAGCGTCTGCGTCGCCAGCACGTGCTCGACCTCGGACGTGCCGATGCCGAATCGCGAGCGCGCCGAACGCGCCGTGCGTCGACGTGTGGCTGTCGCCGCAGACGATCGTCATGCCCGGCTGCGTGACGCCGAGCTCCGGGCCGATCACGTGGACGATGCCCTCGCGGCCGCTGCCCGTCGCGTACAGCGGGACGCCGAACTCCTCGCAGTTGCGGCGCAGCGCCTCGAGCTGCTGCTCGGCGAGCTCGTCGGTGCGGGCCGTCGATCGTCGGCACGTTGTGGTCCATCGTCGCGAGCGAGCGGTCGGGCCGGCGCACGCGGCGGCCGGCCAGGCGCAGCCCCTCGAACGCCTGCGCCGACGTCACCTCGTGGATCAGGTGCAGGTCGACGTAGAGCAGCGCCGGCTCGCCCGGCGGCTCGGCCACGACGTGCCGCTCCCAGATCTTCTCGAACAGCGTCTGGCCCACCGCGACCACTTTATCCGGTAAAGCGAGCGCAGGCACAATGGCCGCAGTTGATCGAGCTCCGCCGCATCCCCGATCTGCCGCCCTACGCGTTCGCGGAGATCGACGCGCTCAAGCTGCAAGCTGCGGCGCGAAGGGGTCGACGTCATCGACCTCGGCTTCGGCAACCCGGACATCCCGTCGCCCGAGATCGCCGTCGAGAAGCTGGCCGAGGCGGCGGCGAAGCCGCGCAACCACCGCTACTCGGCGAGCCGCGGGATCCCGAACCTGCGCGAGGCGATCTGCGAGCTGTACGCGCGGCGCTTCGGCGTCGAGCTCGACCCCGATCGCGAGGCGATCACGACGATCGGCGCGAAGGAGGGGCTCGCGCACCTGCTCTGGGTGCTCGTCGAGCCGGGCGACGCGGCGCTCGTGCCGGCGCCGAGCTACCCGATCCACATGTTCGCGCCCGTGTTCGCAGGGGCGACGGTCGCGCAGGTGGCGATGGGCACGGAGGAGGACGTGCTCGCGAACCTCGCCGATGCTTACGAGCGCTCGCGGCCGCGCCCGCGCGTCGTGATCGCGTCGTTCCCGCACAACCCGACGACCACGGTCGTCGACGCCGACGTTCATGCAGGCGCTCGTCGACTTCGCGCGCGAGCGCGCGGCTGGTCGTCGTGCACGACTTCGCGTACGCGGACATCGCGTTCGACGGGCACGAGCCGCCGTCGATCCTCGCAGCCGAGGGCGCGCGGAGTGTCGCCGTCGAGCTCTACACGCTCACGAAGGGCTTCTCGATGGCGGGCTGGCGCGTCGGGTTCTGTCGTCGGCAACGCGGACGATCGTCGCCGGGCTCGGGCGGCTCAAGTCGTACCTCGACTACGGCACGTTCCAGCCGATCCAGATCGCCGCGACGGTGACGATGCGCGAGGCGTCCGAGTACCCGGTCGAGGTGTGCGAGATCTACCGCGGGCGCCGCGACGCGCTGTGTGACGGTCTCGCGCGGCTCGGCTGGGAGGTGCCGCGGCCGCGGGGGACGATGTTCGTCTGGGCGCCGATCCCGGAGCCGTTCCGCGATCTCGGCTCGCACGAGTTCGCGCTGCGGCTGCTGCGCGAGGCGGACGTGTCGGTCAGCCCGGGCGCGGGCTTCGGTCCCGGCGGCGACGGCCACGTCCGTTTCGCGCTCGTCGAGAACGAGCAGCGGATCGGGCAGGCGGTGCGCGGCATCCGGCGCGTGCTCGAGACGTCGCTGAACGGCCAGAGGGCCTCGAAGGTCGGTCAGCTCCGAGCCGGCTGAGCCCTGCTTCGAGCCGGCACGGTTCGCAGCGGCGCGGGCGCGTCGCATGGCCTTGGGATCTTCGACGGGTCGCCGGCCGGCGGTTGCGGGACCGCCGGGACCTCGAAGCCCCACGGGTCGAAGAAGCGACGGCGGTGGTCGATGGCGTAGCCGCCCTCGTGGAGCAGGCGGTGATGACGCCGGCACAGTAGGACGAGGTTGTCGAGGTTCGTCGGGCCGCCGCGCGCCCAGTGGTCGATGTGGTGGGCGTCGACGAAGCGGTGGTTCTCGCAGCCGGGGAAGCGGCAGCCGCGGTCGCGGGCGCGGAGCGCACGTCGCAGCGCTGACGGGACCGCGCGCGTCTTGCGGCCGACGGTCACCGGCTTGCCGCCCCGCTCGCTCATGGTGACGACGGAGGCATCGCAGGCGAGCCGCCGCACAGTCTCGGACGCGAGCGCTGGCCCGTCGTCGAGCGCGCAGCCGCCGTCCGGGTCGTCGTCGACGAGCGTGTCGTGGTCGACGTGCACGACGACCTGGTAGCGGTCGCCTGCGCCCTCCGCAGTGGTAAGCGCGCGGTCGGCGATTGCGACAAGCGCCTCGGCGGCGGTCGGCCGTTGAGGTGGTTCCGCGGAACCAGCTTTCCAGAGCGGGCCACGGAATGCTTCGAGCGCGGCCAGGAGAAGGGCGCCGTCTTCCGGGGTAAGGCAGCCGCGGATGGTGAGCGTGCCGTCTGGCTGCCAATCAGTGGTGACGTAGGCGCCGTCGTGCAGCTCGTTGGCTTCGCACGTCGTGACGCGCCTGTAGGCGCGCAGGGCCCGCTCGAGCTCGGCGGCCGTCAGCGTGCGGGCCAGATCGAGCAGCTCCTGCTCGCTATCGGCGTCTGCAACACGCGTGAGCGCCCGCACCTTGGAATAGGACAGCCGGCCCACCGCGAAGGCAGCATGGATCAGCGGCAGCCCGGCCAGGCAACGGGCCACGCGCACGTGCTCCCGGGCCGCTCGCGGCAGCAGGCCGCAGCGCCACGCGAGCCAGTCCGCACATGAGCCGGATCCGAATTCGGCCCAGTCGCCGCGACGGTCGAGCTCGCCCACCAGCTCCAGCCAACGGCACGTCCCCGCATGCAGATGGGATGCGAGCGTTGCCACCTCGTCCTGGATGTCCTCCACGGACATGTCCTTTGTTGACAGTTCAGCCAACACATGGATACGGTAGCGAGGCCGCCGGACGGCGCCGTCAGATCGTGATGGCGATCTTGGCGCGTGCGTGCCGCGTGCCGAGGTAGCGCAGCGCGTCGGCGACCTCGCCTAGCTCGTAGCGCCGGTCGATCACCGTCTCGACCTTGCCCTTCTCGATCAGCTCGCCGATCGCCGTGAGCTCCTCCGTCGTCGTCTTGGCGATGAACGTGACGACCTTCTGGCTGTGCCCGATCGCGCGCACCCGGGTCGCGCCGATGTGCTTCAGCGGGCCGAGCCCGGTCGACATCGGCGCGCCGATCACGACGACGACGGCATCCCGGTTCAGCACGCGGCGGCACGCCGCGAGCGAGCGGGTGCCGGCGATGTCGAGCAGCACGTCGAAGCGCTCGTCGAGGCGCGTGAAGTCCTCGCGCGTGTAGTCGACGACGTGGTCGGCGCCGAGCGAGTGAGCCTGCTCGACGTTCGCCGTGCTGCACACCGCGGTCACCTCGGCGCCGAACGCCTTCGCGATCTGCACCGCGAACGTGCCCACGCCGCCGGCGCCGCCGTTGACCAGCACCTTCTGGCCCGGCTGGACGCGCGCGTGGTCACGCACCGCCTGGAGCGCGGTGAGCCCTGCGACGGGAACCCCGGCCGCCTCCTCGAACGACGCGTTGGCCGGCTTCGGTGCGAGGCGATCCGCGCGGGCCGCGGCGTACTCGGCCCAGGAGCCGGCGGACACGCCGAACACCTCGTCGCCGGGCTGGAAGCGTGTGACGTCAGCGCCGACCGCTTCGACCCGCCCGGCCAGGTCGGCGCCGATGGACGTCTCCTTCGGCCGCCGCAGCGCGCCGCCGGCGATCCGGACGAAGAACGGGGCGTAGACGCCGTACCACTCGACGGGATTGACCGACGACGCGCGCACGCGGACGAGCACCCGCTCCGGCTCAAGTTTCGGCGTCTCGATCTCGCGCAGCTCCAGGTTCTCGATGCCGTACCGCTCCATGACGATCGCCCGCACGTTCCCCTCCCGGTAGGCTTACGGCGTAAGTCCTAACGTACAGCGTAAGTCATGTCAACCCGAAAGAAGCCCCGGACACCTCTGAGCCGCGACCGCGTTCTGCGCGCGGCGATGAAGCTCGCCGACGACGGCGGGATCGACGCCCTCACCATGCGCAAGCTCGCCCAGCAGCTGGGCGTCGAGGCGATGTCGCTCTACAACCACGTCGAGAGCAGGGACGACATCGTCGACGGGATGATCGAGCTGGTCGCGGGCGAGATCGAGGTTCCGGCCGCGGGCGCCGGCTGGCGGACGTCGCTGCGCCGGACGGCTCTCTCGACGCACGAGGCCTTGATGCGCCACAGGTGGGCGGCGGCGCCCTGGATGACACCGCGGAAGATCAGCCCGCACCGCCTGGGCCAGAGCGAGGCGATCCTCCGGGCGCTCCGCGAGGACGGTTTCTCGGACGATGTCGCCTACCACGCCTTCCACGTGCTCACGGCGCACGTGCTCGGCTTCACGCTCTACCTGCAGAGCTTCCGTTTCGACGCGGCCGACCTGGAGCGGATGGCCGAGGCGTTTCTCGCGAGCTTCCCGAAGGACGACTACCCATTCATGGCCGAGCACGTCCGCCAACACATGGAGCCCAGCGAGGCGCGGCAGGGAACGTTCGAGTTCGGGCTCGAACTCGTCCTCGACGGGCTCGAGCAGCTGCGCGACTAGTCGTCGATCACGGGCGACACCACGACGCCGTACCCCTGGCCTTCGAGCAGCTCGGCGGCTCGGGCGGCCTGGGCCTCGCCGCTGACCAGCAGCGTCACGGTGCCGCCTCGTTCGGCCGAGATGTGCTCCAGCTCCATGTCCTCGATGTTGATCCGCTCGGCGCCGAGCGCCTGCGTGATCCCGGCCAGCACGCCCGGCCGGTCGGTGACGTGGACGATCACGCGCTGCAGCTCGCCCGGGTCGGCGAACGCCTCCGCCAGCATGCGGCGGCGGTTGCCCGCCGCGTCGCCGATCCAGCGCGCGAGGAAGCCCGCGTCGCCCGCGTCGAGCGCGCGCTCGAGCCGCTCCAGCTCGCGGCGGTGCTCGGCGAGCAGTCCGCCGACGACCTCGGCGTTGTCCAGAAGGATGTCCACCCAGATGCGCGGGTTCGCGCCCGCGACGCGCGTCATGTCGCGGAACGATGCCCCCGCGGCCGCGAGCGGATCGTTGCCGTCGATGCGCGAGCCGCCAGCCTGGTTGACCAGCACGTTGGCGAGAACGTGGGGCAGGTGCGAGACGACGCCGACGAGGCGGTCGTGCGCGACCGGCTCGATCGCGAACGGCGTCGCGCCGAGCTCGCCGACGAAGCCGTGCACCTGCCGGTAGCGCTCCGGCTCGGTGTCGGGCAGCGGGCAGAGGTACCACGTCGCACCGTCGAAGAGTGTCGTGGTCGCGTGCTCCGGCCCGTGCAGCTCCGCGCCCGCGATCGGATGGCCCCCGAGGAAGCGCGTCGAGCCCGCGGCAGCTGCGCACACGGCCGCCTTCGTCGAGCCGACGTCCGTGACGGTGCAGTCGTCGCCGCTCGCGCCGAGGGCCGCGCGCACCTGATCCGCGAGTGCCGCCACCGGCGCCGCGACGACTGCGAGCTCCGCGCCGGCGAGCGCCGTGGCCAGCGTGTCGTGCGGCTCGTCCACCGCGCCGCGCTCGGTCGCGACCGCCAGCGCGTGTGTGTCCGGATCCCAGCCGGTGACCACGTCGACGCCCGCGCGCTTCGCCGCGAGCCCGACCGACGCGCCCATCAGGCCGGTGCCGACGAGTGCCAGCCGGGAGGGAGGCACCTAGTGCCCCTTCAGGCAATACACGCCGGCCCCCGGCCCGCTATCACGCGGCGCGAGAGACCACCCTCGGCCTTGACAAGGTTGACAACCTTGCCTGCGGCCGAGTGCGGCCCCTCGCTTGGTGCTAGCGACCCGGAAGCTCGGCAGCATTACCTGAAGGGGCACTAGCCGATCTGCTTGCCCATCAGCCCGGCGAGCTCGCGGATCGACTCCGCAAATGCGCCGAACGCCGCGGCCGGGATCTGCTGCGGCCCGTCGCAGAGCGCCTCCTCGGGCCGCGGGTGCACCTCGACGATGATCCCGTCCGCGCCGACGGCCGCCGCCGCACGCGCCAGCGGGAGCACGAGCGCGTACCGCCCGGCCGCGTGCGACGGGTCGACGATCACCGGCAGGTGCGTCTCCTCCTTGAGCACGGCGACCGAGCCGAGGTCGAGCGTGTAGCGGGTCGTGCGCTCGAACGTCTTGATCCCGCGCTCGCAGAGGATGATCTCCTCGTTCCCCTCCTTGGCGACGTACTCGGCCGCCATCAGGAGCTCCTCGACCGATGCCGACGGCCCGCGCTTGAGGAGCACGGGCTTGTTCGCCCGGCCGACCTCGGCGAGCAGCAGGAAGTTCTGCATGTTGCGGGCGCCGATCTGGATCACGTCGGTGACTTCGAGCACCTCCTCGACGTGGCGCGGGTCCATCAGCTCGGTCACGACGGGGAGGCCGGTCTCCTCGCGCGCCTCCTGCAGGATCGTGAGCGCCTCGGCGCCGAGGCCCTGGAAGGTGTAGGGCGAGGTGCGCGGCTTGAAGGCGCCGCCGCGCAGCATCGTCACGCCGGCAGCGGCGACGACGCGCGCGGTCTCGAGCGTCTGCTCGCGCGTCTCCACGGTGCACGGCCCGGCGATCAGCCCGAAGTACTCGTGGCCGATCCGGTGGCCGTCGACCTCGATCATGGTCCCGTCCGGCGCGAACTCGCGTGAGACAAGCCGGTACGGCTTCACGATCGGGACGACCTGCTCGACGCCCGGGTAGGCCTCGAGCGGCAGCGTGGCGAGCAGCTCGCGCTCGCCGATCGCGCCGATCATGGTCGCCTCGCGGCCGCGCGTCAGGCGCGCATCGGCGCCCGCCTCCTGGAGGCGCTCGACGACGTGCTCCGCCTGGGCCGCAGTCGCGCTGCGAGCCATCACGATGAGCAGCTCGGGGGAGCCGTTGACCGCCACCAGGCGAGTGTATGCACGCGGGTCGTCTACGCTCAGCCCATGAGCGAGGGCCTGGACGCCGATCCCGTCATCCGCCAGATGCGGGCGGAGATCTCCGACACCGACCGCGCGCTGGTCGAGCAGATGAACAAGCGTCTGCGCCTCGTCGCGCGTCTGAAGGAGTACAAGGAGTCGCGCGGCATCGACTTCGTCGACCCGGCGCGCGAGGCCTGGATGGTCCAGGACCTGCAGCGTGCGAACCGCGGGCCGCTCTCGGCGGACGGTCTGAAGGAGATCTACGCCGAGATCCTCGCCATGACGAAGCGCGAAGTGTCGTAACTACGCTCGCGGCGTGAAGCCGCCAGCCGACGGCGCGACCTCGCAGTACCCGGACGAGTTCGCCGACGCGATCCTCGTCGTCTCGTTCGGCGGGCCGGAGGGCCCGGACGACGTGATGCCGTTCCTCGAGAACGTGACGCGCGGCCGCAACGTGCCGCGCGAGCGGCTCGAGGAGGTGGCGCACCACTACGTGCGCTTCGGCGGCGTCAGCCCGATCAACGCCCAGAACCGCGAGCTGATCGCGGCGCTCGAGCGCGAGCTGCGCGAGCACGGCATCGACCTGCCGATCTACTTCGGCAACCGCAACTGGCACCCGCTCCTCGGCGGACACCGTGGCGCGGATGACCCAGGACGGCGTGCGGCGTGCGCTCGTGTTCCTCACCTCGGCGTTCTCGAGCTACTCCGGCTGCCGCCAGTACCGCGAGAACCTCTACGTCGCGCAGGAGGCGGCCGGGCCGGACGCGCCCGAGCTGCCGCGGCTCCGCGCTGCTCTTCAACCACCCCGGCTTCGTCGCGGCGAACGCCGACCGGCTGCGCGAGGCGCATCGAGCAGGCGGCCGGGCGCGCACGTCGCGTTCACCGCGCACAGCATCCCGGTCGCGATGGCCGAGCACTGCGCGTACCAGGCGCAGCTCGCCGAGACGTGCGCGCCTGGTCGCCGAGGCGGCCGGCGCCGCGGACTACGCCGTCGTCTACCAGAGCCGCAGCGGCCCGCCGCACGTGCCGTGGCTCGAGCCGGACATCCTCGACCACCTGCGCGAGCTGCACGGGCGGGGAGTCGACGGACGTCGTGGTCGCGCCGCTCGGGTTCCTCTCCGACCACCTCGAGGTGCTGTACGACCTCGACGTCGAGGCGGCGGAGCTGGCCGAGGAGCTCGGGCCTGCGGCTTCGTGCGCGCCGGCACGCCGGGAACGCATCCCGCGCTTCGTCTCGGCGATCCGCGAGCTGATCCAGGAGCGGCTCGACGGGCGCCCCGGACGCCCGGCTCTCGGTCGCCTCGCGGCGAACCCGGACACCTGCGCGCCCACGTGCTGCCTGCCTGGCACCGGCCGGCCGAGCCCGTGGGATGCCGTCCGGGCCGCATGAACGTCCTCTTCGTCTGCATCGGGAACCAGGGGCGCTCCGTCCTCGCGGAGCGGCTCTTCCGGCGCGCCGCTGCAGGACGACACGAGGCGCGCTCGGCGGGGAGCTGGGGCGATCCCAGCACGGAAATCCACCAGGGCGTGCTCGTGGCGCTTGCCGAAGTCGGCATCGACGCGTCCGACCACGTGCCGCAGAAGCTGAACGACGAGCTGACCGACTGGGCCGACGTCGTGGTGGCGACGTGCGACGGCGCCTGTCCCGCCGTATCCGGGCAAGCGCTACGTCGCCTGGGAGCTGCCCGACCCGATCGGGCAGCAGGCGGAAGACGTCCGCCCGCTGCGCGACGACGTCGAGCGCCGCGTCACCGCGCTCGCGGACGAGCTCTCCGAATAGAGACGGCGGGCACGGGGCCCGCCGTCTCACCGAGAGGAGCTGTGGTGCGGGAGGAGGACTTAGGAGGGCGCCTGCGCCGGCTTCGTTCCGAGCGTGACCGTCACCGTGCGGCTCTTGCCTTCGCGGGTCACGGTCAGCTGGACCTTGTCGCCGGGCTTGTGCGCGTCGATCTCGCTCTGGAGCTCGGACGAGCTCGTGACGGCATGGCCGTCGACTGCGGTGATGACGTCGCCACCGGTCGGGACGGCCTCGCCGTTGACGTCCTGCGTGCCGGTCGCGGGCTTGAGCCCCGCGTTGTCTGCGGCGTCGCCGGGCTCGACCTTCGTGATCGCCACGCCGGCCGCGATGCCGAGCTGCGACAGGGCCGAGGCTGGGATGGGCGTGATGGTGACGCCGAGGTAGGCGTGCTTCACGTTGCCGGTCCCGATCAGCTGGTCGGCGATCGTCTTGACGGTGTTCGACGGGATCGCGAACCCGATGCCCGCGTTGTCGCCCGAGTCGCTCTCGATCTGTGCGTTGACGCCGACGACCTGGCCGCGCAGGTTCAGCAGCGGGCCGCCGGAGTTGCCGTGGTTGATCGCGGCGTCGGTCTGGATGGAGTCGTTGATCGTGAAGTTGTTCGGCGCCTGCATGCTGCGGTGCAGCGCGCTGACGATGCCGAGCGTCACGGTGTTCTCGAGCCCGAACGGGCTACCGATCGCGACGACCGGGTCACCGACCGAGAGCGCCGCCGAGTCGCCGACCGTGAGGGGATGCAGCACGTCGGCCGGAGCATCGACCTTGATCACGGCGAGGTCGGTCGTCGGGTCGGTGCCCACCACGGTCGCGGAGTAGCTCTGGCCGTTCGGGAACTGCACGCGTACCGACGTCGCGCCGTCCACGACGTGGTCGTTCGTGATGACGTGGCCGGCGGCGTCGTAGACGAAGCCGGAGCCCTGCGCCTCGCCCTGCTGGCCGAGCTGCGACGTGTTGACGTGGATCTCGACGACCGAGTCCTTCGCGCGCTGGTAGACGCCGCGCACGCTCGTCACGCTCGACGCAGGCGTCGACGCGCGCTCGAGACCGTCACCTCGCGCGTGATCGTGTTCCCGCTGTCGTGCATCAGCGACGCGGTCAGGACGGCCGCGCCGCCGGCGCCCAGGACGGTCGCGGCGAGGAGCGCCGCGACCGTCGTCCCATGACGAGACTGCCTGGGGCGCTGCGAGGAGGACTGAGGGGGAGCCTGCGGAGTGGGCGGGGGAAACGGAGAAGACTGAGGGGAGAAGGGGGAGGAGTCTGCGGTGGGGGCGTCGCGCTGGAGGTCGGCGGCGACGGGTTCTGGGGTGGCGGGAACGGCGCGTTCTGCGGCGGGGGAAACTGGGGCGTGGTCTCGTCGGTCATCTCTCTTCTCTCGATCGGTTGATCGTCAGTTCAGCAGTCGGCCGTAAGTCTTCGCTGAAACCGGCCTAAGAGCCGGGTAAGACTTCCCGTCCCGCGCCGGGACAGGTCCGGTGCCAGGCACGGGGCGCGTCCGGCCCGGACACGCTCTTTGCGGCCATGTCCGGTGCCTGGCACGGGGCAGGTCCTGGCTGGACATGGCCCGCGCGCGGCTGTCGGGTTCCAGGGACGGGACGCGGCTCGCGTGGACGCGCGCACGTCCTTCGGCGTGCGGTGTCTTAGCGCGCGTTCAGAATGCGGCGGCACACTGCGCTTATGAAGGTCATGGTCGTTGACGACGAGCGGGCCGTGCGCGAGTCGCTCCGGCGCGCGCTCGAGCTCGAGGGCTACGAGGTCGAGCTGGCCGAGGACGGCGACGACGCGCTGGCGCGGCTGGCGAGCGCGAGCCATCCCGACGCGCTGATCCTCGATGTGCTCATGCCAACGATGGACGGCCTCGAGGTGTGCCGCCGGCTCCGCCGCGACGGGAACGCCGTCCCGGTGCTCATGCTGACGGCGCGCACGGAGGTGGAGAGCCGTGTTGCGGGCCTCGACGCCGGCGCCGACGACTACCTGCCGAAGCCATTCGCGCTCGAGGAGCTGCTCGCGCGCCTGCGCGCGCTCCTGCGGCGGACGGGCACGACCGACGAGGTGCTGCGCTTCGAGGATGTCGAGCTCGACCCGGGCACCCGCGAAGTGCGCCGCGACGGCGAGCTGATCGAGCTGACGCGCACCGAGTTCAACCTGCTCGAGCTCTTCATGCGCAACCCGCGGCAGGTGCTGACCCGCTCGACGATCTTCGAGCGCGTGTGGGGCTACGACTTCGGCTTCGCCTCCAACTCGCTCGACGTCTACATCGGCTACCTGCGCCGCAAGACCGAGATCGGCAACCGCCCGCGCCTGATCCAGACCGTGCGCGGCGTCGGCTACGCGCTCCGTCCGCAGTGAGCTTTCGCGCGCGCCTGACCCTCGTCGCGACCGGCGCGGTCGCGATCGCGATCGTGCTTGCGTCGCTGCTGCTGTTCGTGGTCGTGCGCGACCAGCTGTACAACGGCATCGACAACTCGCTGCACGACGACGTGGCGAGCATCGCCAATGTCCCGCCCCGCGACTTCTCCGAGCGCTTCTACAACGCGCCGGGCTTCGCGGGCAGCGGCGCCTCGGCGCAGATCGTCGAGTCCGACGGCACCGCGTACCAGCCGCCGGGGCCGTTCCCGGCGCTGCCGGTGACCGACCGCATCCTCGCCCTGGCGCGCGTGCCCGGCTCCGCGTTCTTCATGAACGCCCGTGTCGGCGGTCGGCGGTACCGCATCTACACCGCGCGCTACCCGTATGCCAACCTCGCGATCCAGGTCGGCCGCCCGCTCGACGAGGTCGACCGCGCGGTCGAGCGCACGCGCACGATCCTCTTCCTCGCCGGGCTCGTCGGCATCGGGCTCGCGGCGATGCTCGGGCTGCTCGTCTCGGGCGCTGCGCTCGCACCGATCCGCCGGCTCACGCGCGCGACCGAGGTCGTCACCGAGACGGGCGACCTCTCGCAGCGCATCGAGGTGCACGGCCGCGACGAGCTGAGCCTGCTCGCCATGCGCTTCAACGCGATGCTCGCCGCGCTCGAGGAGTCCACCCGCGCGCAGCAGCAGCTCGTTGCGGACGCGTCGCACGAGCTGCGCACGCCGCTCACGAGCCTGCGCACGAACATCGAGGTGCTCGCGCAGGACCGGCCGCTCCCGCCGGGCGAGCGCGAGCGCCTACTCGCGGACGTCCTCGAGCAGCTCGGCGAGATGACCGCGCTGATCACGGAGCTGATGGAGCTCGCGCGTGGCGAGCAGCACGTGGACGAGCTCCGGAGGACGTGCGCCTCGACCTCGTCGACTGAGAGCGCCGTGGAGCGCGTGCAGCGCAACCGGCCGAGCGTCGTCTTCGAGACCGACCTGCGACGAGTCGCCGATGCGCGGCGTGCCCGTCGACGCTCGAGCGGGCGATCGGGAACCTGCTCGACAACGCGGCCAAGTGGAGCCCGCCCGGCGGCACCGTCGAGGTGACGGTGCGCGACGGCGAGGTGACCGTGCGCGACCACGGCTCCGGGATCGACCCCGAGGACCTGCCCTACGTCTTCGACCGCTTCTACCGCGCCAGGTCGGCGCGCGGCATGCCCGGCTCCGGCCTCGGCCTCGCCATCGTGCGCCAGGTCGCCGAGGCTCACGGCGGCCAGGTCTGGGCCGAGGCGGCGGCCGGCGGCGGCACCGCGATGCACCTGCGCGTCGGACCCCCAGCGCCGTCCGAACCGACTCTCAGCGAAGTCACAGCAGTGTCTTAAGGCGGGCTTAGTGCCCGCTGGTTGGCTGCGTCTCATGGCAGGCAACCCCTCTGAAGGAGGCAGCATGATCTTTCTCAGCAGACACCACCGGGCCGTGGCGGCAGGTGCCGTCGCGGTTCTCGCCGTCGCCGGCGGCGGAGCAGCGATCGCCGCGACCAACTCGAGTTCTCCGCAGACAGGAGAGCAAGGCGGTCGTGGCGGACGCGGCGAGCCAGCTCGGCGTCAGCTCGGCGAAGCTCACCGAGGCGCTGCAGACGGCGCTCGAGAACCGCGTCGACGCGGCCGTCGCCGCCGGCCAGCTCACCGCGGCGCAGGGCAAGGAGCTCAAGTCGCGCATCGAGTCGGGCGAGGTTCCGCTCGTCGCGCTCGGCGGCGGCCCTGGCGACCGCGGCGGGCCGGGCTTCGGCCACCACGTCGGCGGCCCCGGCCTCGACGCGGCCGCGACCTACCTCGGCGTGACCGAGGCGCAGCTGCACACCGCGCTCGAGTCCGGCAAGACCCTGGCGGACGTGGCGAAGGCCAACGGCAAGACGGTCGACGGCCTCGTGTCGGCGATGGTCGCGGACGCGAAGTCGCACATCGCCGCCGACGTCGCCGCCGGCCGGGTGACCAAAGCGCAGCAGACGCAGATCCTGTCCGACCTCGAGCAGCACATCACGGACATGGTCAACGGGCAGCTGCCCGATCACGGCCCGGGTGGCCGCGGCTTCGGCCCGCCGCCCGGCGCACCGGCGGCTCCGGCCAGCTCGACGCCGACGGGCTCCGCCGCGTAATGGACGCCCCGCGCCCCTCACGCATCGAGGAGGCTCGGCGCCGCGCGTCGAGGGCCAAGACGGCCCTCGGCGCCGGCGCCGCCACGGCGTTCCTCGCTGTCGGCGCGCTCGCCTGGGTGACGCACCCGGGCCGGCGTCGTCGCAGGCGAGCTCGAGCTCGTCGTCGAGCGGGACGACCGCCTCGGACGACGGCACGTACTTCGGGTCGGACGACAGCACGTACGAGTCCGACGACGGCAGCGGGCTCAACTACGGCTCGGGCTCGATCGCGCCGAGCGGCGGCTCGCAGCCGCAGGTGGGGACGAGTGTCTCCTGAGACCTTCGAGGCCATGGGCGTCGAGGTCGTCGTCGGCGGCGCGACCCCGGAGGAGCTCGCCCGCGTGCGGCGGCTCTTCGACGAGTGGGACCGCGTCTTCAGCCGCTTCCGCCCCGTCAGCGAGCTGCGGCTCGTCAACTCGACCCGGTCCGGTGACGTACTGGTCTCTCCCCTCTTCGCGCACGTCGTTCGGGTCGCCCTGGACGCTGCGCGGAGTACCGACGGCCTCGTCGACCCGACACTCGGCGTCGCGATCGAGGCCGCCGGCTACGACCGCGACTTCTCCCGTCTCGGAGCCGACCGACCCCTCGGCTCGACGGAGCGCGGTCGCTGGCGTGCCGTGGAGCTCGCCGGGCGAATGCTGACGCGCCCGGCGGGCCTGCGGCTCGACCTGAACGGCGTCGTCAAGGCCATGGCCGTCGACCGGGCGCTCGGCCTGCTCCACGGCGACGGCTTCGTGGCGGCCGGCGGCGACGTCGCCGCCCGCGGGCCTGTGGTGGTCGCGCGTGCCCGCGGGTGGAACCGTGCTGCTCGCCGCCGGCGGACTCGCCACAAGCGGCGTCACCAAGCGGCACTGGCAAGGCGGCGGCGCGGAGCAGCACCACCTGATCGACCCGGCCACCGGCCGGCCGGCCCGCGTCCCCGTGGCGTGAGGTCACGGTCGCCGCGGGCAGCTGCGTGGGGGCGGACGTCGCCGCGAAGGCGGCGTTCCTGCTCGGCGACGACGGGCCCGGCTGGCTCGACGAGCGCGGGCTGCCCGGGCGCTTCGTCCGGCGCGGACGGAATCACCGTGAACGTCGGCTGGCGGACGCCGTCGACGAGCGGGTGGCGGCGTGAACGTCATGTGGTACACGGCCCGTGCCGGCGGCATGCTCTCGTTCGGGCTGCTTACGGTCACGGTCCTGCTCGGGCGTCCTGCTCGCAGGGCGCAAGACACTGCCGCGCTGGCCGCGCTTCGCGGTCGAGGACGTCCACAAGTTCGCGAACGTCCTGACCTGGACGTTCGTCGCGATCCACGGCGGCGCGCTGCTCCTCGACTCCTACTTCAACTTCGGGCTGCGTCCAGGTGCTGGTCCCGTTCACGTCGCCGTACCGGCCGGTGGCCGTCGCGGCCGGCGTCGTCGGCGCCGAGCTGCTCGCCGCGCTCGCGGTCACGAACCAGGCTGCGCGACCGCATGCCCGTACTCGACCTGGCGCCGCGCGCACTACCTCAACTTCGCCGTCTGGGCGCTCGCGCTCGTCCACGGCGTGACGGCCGGCACCGACTCGGGCTCGTCCTGGGCGCATCTTCGTCTACCTCACCGCGGCCGCCGCCGTGGTCGCCGCGACGACGTGGCGGGCGGTGCGGCACGCGTCGGGAGCCGTGGGGCGCACGGCTCTGGCCGGCGCTCGACCGCACTCGCCGCGGCGGAGTTCACGTTCGCGCTCGTGCTGCGCGCGACCGGCTGATTCACAGCGAACTCTCAGCGCCTTCTTAGGCAGGTGTGGTTCGCTTTGGCTGGTGAAGGTGACGAAGGGGACGCTTCTCGCCGCAGGCGCCGCGTTCGTCGCGGTCGCTGCCGGCGGCGGCGCCATCGCAGCGACGAAGCTCGACGTCACCCGAAGCAGGAGCAGCAGGCGATCATCAACGATGCCGCCACGCAGCTCGGCGTCACGTCCGCGAAGCTCACCGATGCGCTCAAGCAGGCGCTGAAGAATCGTGTCGACGCGGCCGTCAAGGACGGCCGGCTCACCAAGGAGCAGGGCGACGCGACTCAAGACGCGCATCGACGCCGGCGAGGCGCCGCTCTTCGCCGGTCCGCCGCTCGGCCACCGCTTTGGCGGGCGCGGCTTCGGCGGGCCTGGCTTCGGCGGTCCGGCCTCGCTCACCCGCATCCCGCCGGGCTCGAATCCGCCGCCACCTACCTCGGGATGACGCAGGCGCAGCTGCGCCAGGCGCTCTCCGGCGGCAAGACGCTCGCCCAGATCGCCAAGGACAAGAACAAGTCGGTCGACGGGCTCGTCCAGGCGCTGACCGCGGACGCGACGAAGAAGATCGACGCCGCAGCGGCCGCCGGGAAGATCACGAAGGACCAGGCCGCCGACATGAAGGCGCACCTGAACGACGCGATCACCGACCTGGTGAACGGCGAGCACCGCTTCGAGCACCGCGAGTTCCGCGGCGGGCCCGGCTTCTTCGGCGGCGTCGCGGCATCCTGGCGTTCTTCAGCGTCGCGTTCGGCTGCAGGCTTAGATCGAAGTCCTGTGTGGGTCAGCCCCGATCCCGGGGACAGTCCCTGTCTTGCCTGCGAGCTAGCGTCCCGCCGTGCGGATCGAGGGGACGCGATCGTTCGCCGCTCCGCGCGAGCAGGTGTGGGACGCCCTCGTCGACCCGCAGCTCCTCGGCGAGTTCCTGCCCGGCCTCGAGTCGCTGAGCGTCAGGGACGAGACGCACTGGTCGGCGGTCATGCGGCTGCCGATGTCGCCGATCTCGCTGAACCTGGACTTCGAGCTGCGTGAGCGCGACCGGCCGACGCACGCTGTGCTCGCCGCGAAGGGCAAGCGGCTCGGCGCGAGCGCGGACGTGCGCACCAACTTCGACCTCTCGGAAGCCGCAACCGGGACGACGATGGCGTGGTTCGCCGAGGTCGAGCTCGGCGGCATGCTCGGCCGCCTCGCGCCCGCGATGCGCCCGGTTGCGCAGCACCAGGCCGAGAAGTTCCTCGACAAGCTCGAGCAGAAGCTGGCCTAGTCGTCGACGAAGGAGCTCCAGCGCTCCTCGATGCGGCGCGTCTTCCAGAGCACGACCGACAGCGCCCAGGTGGCGACGAACATCGCGACGACGACGTAGCCGAGCATCCCGAAGTCGAGCTCGTCCAGAACGCCCCAGAAGCCGCAGTCGAGCGACGAGCTGGTGCGACGTCACCTGCATCAGCTCGACCATGCCGATCAGGAGCGCGACGGCCACCGACAGGCTCGTGACGGTGATGTTGTAGTAGACCTTGCGCACCGGGTTCGAGAACGCCCACCCGTACGCCTGGCTCATGAACGCGCCGTCGGCGGTGTCCATCAGGCTCATGCCGGCGGCGAAGATCAGCGGCAGCGAGACGATGGCGAGGAACGGGATGTGGTGCGTCGCGACGCCGGCGGCGATCGCGAGCAGCCCGATCTCGGTGGCCGTGTCGAAGCCGAGCCCGAAGAGCAGGCCGAGCGGGTACATCTTCCAGCTCGTGTCGATCCGGTCGCCGACCCGGCGCGAGGAACGCGCGGCTCATCAGGCCGCTGGTCGAGCAGGCGCTCGCTCGAGCGCCGCCTGGTCGTAGCGGCCCGTCTTCATCTCGCGGAAGACGCGGACGATGTCGGCCAGCACGAGCAGGTTCAGGATCCCGATCAGCAGCAGGAACGTGCCCGAGACGGAGGCGCCGATGTGCCCCCGTAGCGCTGGAAGGCCGGGATGCCCGGAGTTGACCGTCTTCGCTCCGACAGCGAGCCCGGCGGTCAGCGCGAAGACGATCGTCGAGTGGCCGAGCGAGAAGAAGAAGCCGACGCCGAGCGAGCGCTTGCCCTCGCCGAGGAACTTGCGCGTCGTGTTGTCGATCGCCGCGATGTGGTCGGCGTCGAAGGCGTGGCGCAGCCCGAACGTGTAGGCGAGCGTCCCGAGGCCGGCGAGTGCCGGGTTCGAGCGCGCGGTAGTAGAGGAAGAGTCCCCAGCCGAGCACGTGGAGGAGGAGGACGCCGCCTCCGAAGGCGGAGAGCCGGAGCCACTCGGGGCGGGTCATCACCTTCGTCCAGCGGGCCACTGGCGCCTCCTTCGGCGGGCGAGCTTATCGCAAGTCGTTTGCAATTAGCACCGGCCCGCCACCCCGGTGGCGGGCCGGTGACGCGACTGATTCGCAACAAGCGCGCGACCGGTTCGACGTGTCTCACTGGCAAGATCGAAGGGCGATGGCGAAGCAGGCCCACGAGCACGGCGTCTCGACCGACCCGACCGAGCTGCGCGCCAAGGGTCGCCGCGTCACGCGTCAGCGGCGGCTGATCTGGGACACGCTCTCGGCTGACCCGGAGCGGCACCTGAGCGCCGACGACGTCGTCACGACGGTCCAGGCCGAGCTCCCGAGCGTGAACCCGTCGACCGTCTACCGGACGCTCGACCTGCTCGTGGCGGAGGGGCTGCTCCGGCGCACCGACCTCGGTTCGGGCCGTGCGTTCTACGAGGTGGCGCACGAGCACCCGCACCACCACGTCGTCTGCGAGTCCTGCGGCAAGGTCGCGCACTTCCACGACGAGGTGCTCGGCGATACGCCGCAGCGGATCCGGGCCGAGACGGGCTACACGCTCGGCGGCGGCGAGCTCACGCTGTACGGGCTCTGCGCGGACTGCGCGAAGAAGCGCTAGCGCGACTCCCAGGTGCCGCCGCGTATTCCCCGGAGGGCGCTCCGCCATCGATCGACGTGGCGGGCAGGACTACGGAGCGCCGTCGGCGATCTCCCCGATGCCCGGGCGGTCGCGCGGGGGCGACGATCCGGTCGACGGCAACCGCTGGTGTTCGCGAGGGAGCACGGACCGTGAACGAGATGGTGATCATGGGTCGGGGCGGCGAAGGGGTGGTGCTCGCCTCGCAGGTCCTCGCCGACACGCTCGCCCGCGCCGGCTTCTGGGTGCAGAGCTTCCCGGAGTTCAAGGCCGAGCGCCGCGGGGCGCCCATCTCGGCGTTCCTGCGCTGGGACGAGGCGCCGATCCACCGCCGCTACAAGGTCACCGACTGCGACGTGCTCGTCGTCGTTTCTCCCTCGCCGCCGTCGGCCCAGGCGCTCGGCAGGGTCCGGCCCGCCGGGCTGGTCGTCCTGAACCGTGAGACGCGCTTTCCGCACTCGGGCTCTTTCGACGTCGCGCGCGTCCCGGCGGCCCGGATCGCCCAGCACAACGGCGTCGTCTCCTCCGAGGGCCGGCCGATGGGGAACGTGGCTGTGCTCGGTGCCTGCGTGCGCCTGCTCGTCCCGGATGCCCTGCCGTTCCTCGAGGAGGCCGTGCTGTCGCGCATGGGCAGGCTCGGCGACGCGAACGTCGTCGCCGCGCGCGAGGGCTACGCCCAGTGCACGAGACAGCGCGCGCTCGCCGCCGACAAGCCGGTCGAGCCGGCACCGGTGCCGAGGATGCGGCACCGCGCGCCGCTCTTCCCGGTCAGCACGACCGACTCGCGTGTGAACCACACGGGCTCGTGGTCGCTCGACCGGCCGCTGGTCCTCGACGCGTGCACCGCGTGCGGCGTGTGCGCGCTCTTCTGCCCCGAGGGCGCGATCTCGTCGAGCGACGGCTCGATGGTCTTCGACTACCTCTACTGCAAGGGCTGCGGGATCTGTGAGGTCGTGTGTCCGGTCAGGAACGCGATCGCGATGGAGGAGGTGCCGGCATGAGCCAGGTGCTGCCGCAGGGACGCGTCGTGCGGACCTCGGACGAGGCCGCTGCCTACGCCGTGATGCTCGCGCGCGCCCAGGCCATCGGCTGCTACCCGATCACACCGCAGACGGTCATCGTCGAGCGGCTCGCGGACCTCGTGGCCGGCCGGGACGACGTCGAGTTCGCGAACCTCGAGAGCGAGCACTCCATGTTCGGCTACGTGATCGCGGCCGCCCGGGCCGGCGTCCGCACGTTCACCGCGACGTCGTCGCAGGGACTGCTGTACGCGCACGAGCAGCTGCACCGCGCGTCGCGCGAGCGCGTCCCGCTCGTCGTCGTCAACATCAACCGCGCGGTCTTCGCGCCCTGGAGCATCGAGGCCGACCTCTCGGATTCCATGAGCCAGCGCGACACCGGCTGGATCCAGCTGTACTGCTCGTCGGCGCAGGAGGTGGTGGACAGCATCCTCTGCGCCTACCGGATCGCCGAGACCGTCCTGCTGCCGGTGATGGTCTGCGCCGAGGGGTTCCTGCTCTCGCACACCTCCGAGGTCGTCGACATCCCGGAGCAGGAGACCGTCGACGCCTTCATCCCGGAGCTGCGGCCGCCGGAGGACTGGCTGCTCGACCCCGCCAGCCCGCACGTCTTCTCGGCGCTGCCCGAGTCGCGCGACTACTACGCCTTCCAGCGTCACGTCGCCGAGGCGATGGACGACGCGCGCGGCGTGATCGCGTCCGTCGCGGTCGATTTCACCGCCCAGTTCGGGCGCGAGAAGGCCGGCGCGCTCGAGGTCTCCGGCAACCTGGATGCCTCACGGGCGCTCGTCTCGATCGGGACGATCGGCGACACGGCGCGCGAGCTGCTCGAGGATGACCACAACCTGCTGCTCGTGCGCGTGCACGCCTACCGCCCGTTCCCGGGCGCCGAGCTCGCCGCGGTGCTCTCGCAGGCCTCGCGAGTGACCGTCTTCGACCGCGCGGCGGCGTTCGGCTCGCTCGGGCCGCTCGGCGCCGACGTGGCGTCGCTCGGCCTGGGCGCGAGGGTCACGAACGTCGTCGGCGGGCTGGGCGGCGTGGACGTCACGCCTTCGACCTTGCGCTGGTCGCTCGAGCAGCGCGCCGGCGCCGCCATCCCTGTCTACGTGCCCGAGGGGGTGTAGCCGTGCCGGTCTGGCTCGACGAGATCGTCTCCGAGGAGCGGCTGCTGCACCCGGGCCACGCCGCCTGCGCGGGCTGTGCCCCGGCGATCAACGTGCGGCACGTGCTCGGTGCCCTGAAGGCGGCGCGGCCGGAGTCCGAGATCGTCGTCGTGATCCCGGCCTCGTGCTGGACGATCATCGCCGGCGTCTACCCCGTGAGCGCCTTCGGCGTCTCCGTGCACCTGACCCCGTTCGCCTCCGCGGCGGCGGAGGCCTCCGCGATCAGGGGCGCCCTGCGGCTCCGCGGCGTCCGCGACCCGCTCGTGGTCGTCTGGGGCGGCGACGGCGCGACGGCGGACATCGGCTTCTCGGGCGTCTCGGCGGCGGCCGACCGCAACGAGGACGTGATCTACGTCCTGAACGACAACGAGGCCTACATGAACACCGGCGTGCAGAAGTCCGGTGCGACGCCCGAGGGCGCCTGGACGACGACGACGCCCGCAGACGCCCCGCGCCGCGGCCAGAAGAAGGACATGGCGCGGATCATGGTCGCGCACGGGATCCCCTACACGGCGACGCTCGCGGCCGGCTCGGTGCCCATGCTGCGCGACTTCCGGGCGAAGGTGACGCGCGCGGCGGAGGTCGAGGGGTTCCGCTTCCTGCACACCTTCGGCCCGTGCCCGCCCGGCTGGCGCTACCCAACCGACCAGTCCACGGAGGTCGCGCGCCTCGCGGTCGAGTCGCGCGCGTTCCCGCTCTGGGAGTGCGACGGCGGCGAGTGGCGGATCACGTTCCGGCCGAAGCATCCCGCGCCGGTGGCGGAGTATCTCGCGTGCCAGGGCCGCTTCGCCCACCTTTCGCCCGCGCAGGTCGCAACGATCCAGGAGCATGTGGACGCGCGCTGGGAGCAGCTCGTCGGACAGGAGGGAGGCGCATGACCTACACGGCCAAGGTGCGGGCGACGCCTGCCGGCGAGGTCGAGGTCCACGGCGGGCCGCTCGACGGCTCGGTGTATGACGCGGTCGAGATCGCCTGGTACCCCGACCATCTCGAGGTCACCGCCCTCGGCGCGGGCCGCGTCGAGATCACGGCCGGACGCATGGACGACGAGGACGAGGACGTCATCGTCGAGCTCCGCCCGCCGCCTCTCGAGCAGCTCGACGAGTCCGTCCCCGGCGCCGACTAGCTCCGCTCCCGGCCCGGTTGCCCACAACCGGCAGGCCGGATCCGGGTGCTCCCCGATGGCCGCTCAGCCGTGCCCGGTGATGCTTGGCTTTCCGGAAGGAGGTGGTCATCGTGCCCGCCGACGTGTCGACCCGGAACGGGCGCGCGGCCGTACTGGAGACCGAGCCCCGGCCCTCACCTGACGACGAGCTCCGCGGATGGGCGCGCGAGCATGTCACCCGCGTCCACCGGTTGAGGTTCCACGCGGCCGCGTACGTGGTCGGAATGGTCCTCCTGACGCCGATCTGGGCGCTGGTCGAATGGAACGACAACGGCGGCTTCGAACGCTTCGGCCGCGAGGGCAACCCGGGCGTCTGGGAACCGTGGATCCTCTATGTGGCGCTGATCTGGGGTGCAGTCGTCGCGATCAAGGCGCTCCAGGTGTACTTCGACCGGCCGTCGACCGAGGCGGAGGTCGACCGGGTGCTCCGGCGCGTGAACGCGGGCCGCTGATCCGCATGTCGTCCCACGTCACGCATGCTCCGCCGCGGCCCGCGTCGCCGGCGACGGCGTCTGCAGCGGCCGCCGAGGTCGTCCGCGTCGAGCATCTCAGCAAGCGATTCGGCGACGTCCTTGCCGTCGACGACCTGACCTTTGCGCTCCATCCGGGCACGGTCACCGGCTTCCTCGGGCCGAACGGGGCGGGGAAGACGACGACACTGCGGATGCTGCTCGGTCTGGTGCAGCCGACGGCCGGCACCGCGCTGCTCTTTGGACGGAGCTACCGCGAGGACCCGGAGCCGGCCCGACGGGTCGGGGCGGTTCTCGAGGCGGCCGACTTCCATCCGGGTCGCTCGGGACGCGAGCACCTGATCACACTCGCGCTCGCGGCGGAGGTGCCGGTCTCGCGCGTCGATGAGCTGCTCGAGCTCGTCGAGCTCACAGGCGCCGGACGCCGCCGCGTCGGGACGTACTCGCTCGGCATGCGCCAGCGCCTCGGGCTCGCCGCCGCGCTGCTTCGCGATCCCGAGCTGCTCATCCTGGACGAGCCCGCCAACGGGCTCGATCCCGAGGGCGTCCACTGGCTGCGTACCTTCATGCGCGGCTTCGCGGCCGAGGGAAGGACCGTGCTCGTGTCGAGCCACGTCCTGGCGGAGGTCGCGCAGACCGTGGACCGCGTCGTGATCATCGACAAGGGCCGGCTCGTCACGATCGCGGCGCTCGACGAGCTGACGGCGCGGATGGCCGCCGGCGTGCGGATCCGGGCCCGCCGGATCCGGTCGCTCGTGCCGTTGGCGGAGGCCGCCGGGTACGACGTCACGGTGATGGACGGCGACGAGCTGCTCGTGCGCGGCCCCTCGGCCGCCGAGCTGGGGAGGCTCGCGTTCGCCGCGGGCATCGCGGTCGAGCAGCTCGTGGAGGAGAGCTCGACGCTCGAGAAGGTCTTCCTCGAGCTCACGTCGGGGAGCGCCCCGTGACCGCCCAGCTCCGCTCCGAGCTCCGCAAGATGCGGACGACCCGGACGAACCTCGGCCTGCTGCTCGGGCTGGTCGCCCTGATCCTGTTCGGCGTCATCGCCGGCGGCTTCAGCAGCGAGGCCGACCTTTCGCTCCCCGAGAACCAGCGGGAGCTGATCGGCAACGGCACGTGGGCGGCGGCCTTCGCCGCGATGATCGGGATCATGGCGATGACGAGCGAGTTCCGGCACGGCACGATCCGGGCGACGTTCGTCTTCACGCCCGCGCGCAGGCGCGTCGTGGCGGCGAAGGTGCTGGCGAGCCTGGTGGTGGGTGTGGGCTTCGGCGCGCTCGGGGCGGCCCTCGGGCTCGGCGCGGGGCTCGCGATGATCCGAGGCCGGGGCTACGACGTGCTCATCGACTCCGGCGACGTCCGCAGCCTGCTGCTCGGCACGATGCTGATGTCGGCGCTCTGGGCCGCCTGCGGGGTCGGCGTCGGCGCGCTCGTGCGCAACCAGGTGCTCGCCATCGTCGGCCTCTTCGCCTGGGTCTTCGTCGTCGAGATCCTGCTCTTCCAGTACCTGCCCGGGGTGGCCCGGTACGCGCCCGGCGCGGCGGGAACTGCGATCACCGGGAACACGGTCGGCGACTCGTCGGTGCATCTGCTGTCGGCGCCCGTCGGAGCCGTCGTCCTGGCCGCGTACGCAGCCGCGTTCGCGTTCGTGGGCGCGCTCGCGGTGAACCGCCGCGACGTCACCTGACGGCGCGGCTCAGCGAGCGACGAGGCTGCGGGCCAGGAACGCGACGTTCGCAGGCCGCTCCGCGAGGCGCCGCATGAGGTACGGGTACCAGTGCGGGCCGAACGGCGTCGCCACGAGCACCTTGAAGCCGCGGGCCACGAGGTCGAGCTGGAGCTGCGGACGCACGCCGTAGAGCATCTGGAGCTCGAACCGGTCGTGCTCGATCCCGCGGCGCTCGGCGTAACGGATCGCGTGCTCGATGAGCCGCTCGTCGTGGGTCGCGACTGCGAGGTACGCGCCGCCGTCGAGCGCTCGCTCGAGCAGTCGGACGTACGCGTCGTCGACGTCGCCTTTCCGTGGATGGGCGATCTCAGGCGGCTCGAGGTACGCACCCTTCACGAGCCGCAGGTTCGGCCGGAGCGGCAGCAGGTCCTCGATGTCCTGCGGAGCGCGGTGCAGGTACGCCTGGAGGACGCAGCCGACGTTGTCGCGGCCGCTCTCGCGCAGGCGCCCGTACGTCCGCAGCGTTGCGTCCACGACGCTCGAGTGCTCCATGTCGATGCGGATGAAGTTCGCGCGCGCCGCGGCGTGGTCGACGAGCTGCGCGACGTTGGCAAAGGCGAGCTCCTCGTCGATCAGCAGCCCGAGGTGCGTCAGCTTGAGCGCCACGTTCGCCCGCAGCTCGCGCTCGGCGATCCGGTCGAGCACGGTGCGGTACGCGGCGACCACCGCCTCGGTCTCGGCCGGCGAAGTCACGTCCTCGCCGAGCAGCGTCGTGTTCGCGTGGAGGCCCTTCGCGTTCAGGCCGGCGAGCGTCTCGAGGCACTCGTCGAGCGTCTCGCCCGCGACGAACCGTGACGCGCCGAGCCGCATGCCGTACCGGCTCATGAACCCGCGCACGCCGCGGTTCGTCGCGGCGGCGAGGATCGCCTTTCGCCCGAGGTCGCTCATCTCAGCGCGACCGTAATGCGACGCGGCGAGGGCGGGCGGCGGCTCGCGCCGCCGCCCGCTCACGGGCTAGTTGCCGCAGGGCGCGACGTTGCGCCAGTTCTGGACGGTGTCGTTCACCGTTTGCGTGCCGGTCGCGCCGTACGAGAGCGTCAGCATCCGGTTGCCGATCTCGCCGCACGAGCCGTCCTTCTCGACGTGATCCCAGTCGCCGAGCGTGTACTTGTACTCGAGCTGGGTCGTCTCCTTGCCGGTGAAGGTGATCGTCCAGTGCGTCGCGTCGGCTCGGGTGAGCTTCACCGCTCCCGGGTCCCATTGCGGGAAGCCGCCGTCGAGCCGGTCGAGGAAGCCGGCGATGACCACCGAGCGTCCGGTGGCGTCGGTCGCGGCCGGCACGGTCACGTTGAAGACCAGGTTCACCGTCCGCAGCTCCGCGGTCGCCGTCACCTGCGCCGAGTTGCCGGAGCGGTTGAACGACGTGTCCACCGCGCGGACGACGTAGAAGTAGGTCGCGCCCTCGACCACCGCGGTGTCGACGTAGTCGGTGCCGGTGATCCGCGCGAGCAGCGTGTACGGCCCGCCGGACGTGCTCGAGCGCAGCACCTCGTAGCCGTACAGCGTGGCGTCGCCCGGGTTCGCCTCCCAGCCGAGCTCGACTCCCGCCGGCGACGCGGCGACGACGTGGAGCCCTGAAGGCACGGCGGGCGCGATCGTGTCCGCGCTCGCGTTCACGGTCAGCACGCCTGGGTGCGGCGGTGTTGCGCCCGCCGGCACCGGGCCGTTCAGGTCGGCGTACAGCCAGTCGCGGCCGTCCGTCGTCGTGTAGCGGTACAGGTAGTCGAACGTTCCGACCGCGTCTGGAAGCAGACTGGCGACGAACTCGTCGTTGTTGCCCGCGTCGGTGTTGAAGGCGGCGTCGACCCATTGCCAGCTCGCGTTGCCCGCCGGGTTGGAGCCGTGCGGGCCGAAGCCCGAGCTGCGCGCGCAGGCTCGGCGTCGGGCCGGGCTGGCTGGTGACGCCGTCGATCCAGACCTGGCCGTACACGTTGTCGGTGCGGTTCACCGCGCTGATCGTGTGGGTCAGCGTCGGCGGCCACTGGAGGTTCGCCCAGCCGATCGTGAGGTGCGGCAGGGCGGAGACCTCGTTCGAGTCGCCGCTCTCGTTGCCGGCGGCGTCGTGCGCGCGGACAACGTAGAAGTACGGCGCCGCGTTGCGAAGGCCGGTGTCCGTGAAGGTCGTGCCCGCCGTCGATCCGGCCTTTTCGTAACCGCCGCCCGACACCGGGCTGCGGTAGACGTCGTAGCCGGCGGCGCCCGCCACCGCGTTCCACGCGAGCGACACGGTGCCGTCGCCCTCGCCCGTGACGCGCAGGCCCGCCGGAGCGGCGGGCGCCTGCAGGTCGACCGTGCCGCTCGCCAGCAGCGCCCCGCTCATCGCCGGGAGCGAGACGTGCAGTACGCCGCCGGAGACGGTCGCGCTCCCGCTGCCGCCGTAGCGGTAGGTGAGCGAGACGCCGTCCGGGACGTAGCCCGCGACCGGGATGTCGAGCGTCCGCGCCTGATCGCTGCGATTGACGGCCGCGACCGCCACCTGGCTGGAGGTCCTGCGCCCGAACGCGATCGTCCCGGCCGAGTCATCGGCGAGCAGCAGCCGAAAGTCGCCGGTCGCGAGCGCCGGCACCGTCTGCCGCAGCGCGGCCATCGCCTTGTAGTGCGCGAGCAGCGCGTTGTCCGGATGCCCGCCTTCGTCGGCCCACGGGTACGTGCGCCGGTTGTCCGGGTCGTCCGCGCCGGTGAGGCCGACCTCGTCGCCGTAGTAGACGGTGGGCGCGCCGGGCACGGCGAACTGGATCAGCGAGGCGAGCTTCACGCGCTGCTTGCCCGCCGCCAGCGCGCTCGCGTCGAGCTCGCGGCCGGAACGGTTGTCCGGCCCCGAGGTGAGCGTCCACAGGAGCCGCGCCGTGTCGTGCGAGTCCAGGAGGTTCATCAGGTCGGCCGAGGCGGCCGGCGCGAGGTCCTCGTAGATCGATTGCAGCCGGTTCGCGAACTGCGTCGGCGAGATCTGGTGCCCGCTGTCCGCGAAGCCCTTCGGGTCGAACGACTGCGGCGCGAGCAGCGCGAGCACGGCGTCGCGGAGCCGGTAGTTCATCGTCGTGTCGAGCCGGTCGCCGCGCAGGATCCGCAGCAGCGTCGAGTCCTTCTGCCACGTCTCGCTGACCGTCAGCGCGTTGGGGTCGGTGCTCTTCACGACGTTGCGGAACGTCTCCCAGTAGCCGTCGGGGAAGGACGCGTCTCCCGCCACGTCGAGCCGCCAGCCGGCCGCGCCGCGGTCGAGCCACGTGCGCGTGACGCTCTTCTTGCCGGTCAGGAAGTACGACTGGACGTCGGCTCGCGTCTTCTGCAGCACGGGGATCGAGTCGAAGCCGAACCAGCCGTCGTAGTCGGCGGTGCCGCACGGCACGTGGTCGGTGTGGAACACGAACCATGGCCGCCAGGGCGACCCGAGGGATTCGCATGCGCCCTTCTCGCCAAAGTGGTGGTAGCGATCGAAGAACGGGCTGTCCGACGACATGTGGTTGAAGACGCCGTCGAGGATCACGCGCATGCCGCGCTTGTCCGCCTCCTTGACGAGGTGCTTGAAGTCGCTCTCCTTGCCGAAGTACTGGCTGACCTCGAGGTAGTCGCGCGTGTCGTAGCCGTGGTTCGAGCCCGACTCGAAGATCGGGTTCAGGTAGAGCGCGGTCACACCGAGGTCACGCAGGTAGTCGAGCTTCTTCGTGATGCCCTTCAGGTCGCCGCCGTAGTAGTCGCGGCCGCGCGGGCCTTCCTTGGTCGATGCGTCGCCGGGCTGCGGGAAGCGGCGCGGGCACGTCTGCGCCGTTGCGCCCTCATAGTTGCGGCAGTAGCCCTCCGGGAGCTCGTTCCACTGCATCTGCGCGATGCGGTCCCACGCGGGGTCGGCGCCCGAGCCGCCCGGGTCGCCGTTCGGGTACGCGTAGCGCTTGTCGTTCGACCATCGGTTCTTGCCGTGCGCCGGATCGTTGCCCTCCTCGCCGTTGCGGAAGCGGTCGGGGAAGATCTGGTAGATCACCGCGTTTCGCGCCCAGGCCGGCGTCGTGAAACCGGGCACGTAGACGGTCAGCGCCCAGCTCTGGTCGACCGGGCTGTCGGTGGTGGAGCCGAGCCCGCCGTCGAGCGCGGGTGTGTCGTCGGCGTAGTACGCCGTCGAGGCGCCGTCGTTGACGATGAAGCGGTACCAGAGGTTGTCGGGCGTCCCGTTCGGAAGCGTCACCTGCCAGTAGTCGCACGTCTGGTCGGCCAGGCTCGCCTGGTAGCACGAGACGTCCGAGGCGACGCGCTGCATGGGGAGGATCTGCTGCGCGCCCGCGTCGACGCTGTACAGCCGCACCTTCACGCCGGTGACGTCGTCGTGGAAGGTGCGGAAGCGGAGCTTCATAGGCGTGCCGGCCGGCACGGAGCCGCCCGGCGTGCGGTAGAGCGTCGAGCGCGAGTCGTGGCGCAGGCCGTCCCACTCGACGTTGCCGTCCTGCGCGTGCCCGGCCGTGATCGTCAGGACGTGGGTCGCACCGTCGTAGCTGAACGTCACCTTGGCGTGATCGGCCGGGACGGTGAAGGGGATGTTCGAGCCGCCTGGCACACCGCCGGCGCCGTAGTTCTCGTCCCAGCTCTCGGCGATCGCCGCCTTCGCCTCGTAGTGGCCGGCGGGCAGGTCGGTCGTCTCGAACGTGTAGATGCCGTCGCCGTCCGGGTCCTCGAGCCAGGAGCGCAGGCAGCCCGGGTCCCAGTCGCCGTTGCAGCCGAGCTCGGACTGGAAGCTCCCCGGCGCGGTCACGATCGTGGACGACTTCGAGTCCGTGATCCAGTGCGTGGAGTGGTCGTAGTAGAACTTCGTCGGGGTCTGCGCCGCGAGGTTCAGCGGGATGTTCGCCCCACCGGGCGCGGCGTGGAGGCCGTAGTTCTCGTCCCACGCGTTGTTCAGCGCCGCCTTGTACTCGTAGGCGCCGGCGGGCACGTCCCATGCCTGCTCCCAGGCGTCGTCCTCGGCGTCGTAGACGAGGTGGGTGGCAACGCAGGCCGGATCCCAGTCGCCGCCGCAGCCGAGCTCGGACTGGAGCGAGCCGGCGAGCGTGACGGAGGTCGGGGCCGGCGTGTGGTTCGCCCCGGCGGACGAAACGAGGAACACAGCGGCGAGCGCGAGTCCTACGGCGAGCGTCTTCATGGCATCTCCCCTCTGGATGCGGACGTCTGCGCCGGGCAACCTAGCGGCGAACCCACCCGATCGCCACGATGACGCGGTGGCCCTGACGCAGTACTACACGGCGACGACGCTCGACGGCTTCATTGCCGGGCCGGGCCAGTCGCTCGAGTGGCTGTTCTCACGCGCGCGCGAGCCCGACGGGCCGCTCAGCTACGACACGTTCATCGTGGAAGTCGGGGCGATCGCGATGGGCGCGACTACCTACGAGTGGATCCTCGAGCACGTCGAGTCGTGGCCGTATGAGCAGCCGTCCTGGGTCTTCACGCACCGGGAGCTCGAGCGGCGCGGCGACGTCGAGTTCGTCTCCGGCGACGTGCGGCCGGTGCACGAAGCGATGATCGCGGCAGCGGGCGGCAGGAACCGCTGGATCGTCGGCGGGGGCGACCTGGCCGGCCAGGTTGCAGCGGCCGGGCTGCTCGACGAGGTGCTCGTCACCATCGCGCCGGTCACGCTCGGTGCCGGCGCGCCGCTCCTTCCGCGTCACGTCGAGCTGCGACTCGAGGAGCTGGGCCGCAACGGCGACTTCGCGGCTGCGCGCTACTCGGTCGTCCGGTCGTAGGCAGCTCGAACCCGAGAGGGGATCGAGCAACCCCGCCGAATCGGCCGCTAGTGGACGAGGCGCAGGACGCGACCCGCCGAACGCGCCTCGCGACCGAGCGCACCTACCTCGCCTGGTGGCGCACCGGCCTGACGACCTTCGCGGTCAGCGTGGGGGCGGGCAAGCTCGTCCCGGAGATCTCGGGCGGCAGCGCCTGGCCCTTCCAGCTGCTCGGCGTGGCGTTCGCGGCCGTCGGAGTGCTGTGCATCGGCTACGCCTACGTGCGGCAGAAGCAAGTCGACGAAGCGCTCGCGCGCGGCGAGTACGAGCCGTTCGGCACCGGTGCCGGGCTCGCGTTCGCCGTGCTCGGAGTCCTGCTCGGCGCCGGGACGATCGCCGTGATCTTCGTGCAGTCCGGCTAGCAGCCGGTCACGACCTACGCGAGGTGCGCTGCCGGGCCTAATTCTTGGCCAAGAGCGCCGCAAAGCCCGGTTCGTCACGCACCGCGTCGAAGTCGGAGTCGTTCTGCGCCATCTCGCGGCAGCCTTCCCACATCTCGATGGCCTGCGCGAGGTGCTCGAGCGCGTCGGCCGGCCGCCCGGCGCGGACCTCGCAGCAGGCGACGTTGTAGAAAAGCTCCGGGTCGGGATGCGTTTCGGCCAGCTCGCGCCCGCGGTCCGCGGCCCCCGCGTAGTCGCCGGCCTCGTACAGCGGCCGCACCTGATCCCACAGCACGGTCGCCTCGCGCACGAGACCGTCGGGAAGCCCGATCCACTGGTGGCGGCGCGAGTTGTAGCCCGACTCGGTCGGCGGCGGGAACTCCGGGTCGGCGAACGAGCCGACCGAGACGACGACGAGGTCGGGCTCGACCGGCTCGGTGTAGAAGACCTGCGAGCCGCACTCGGGGCAGAAATGAAAGATGT
This sequence comes from uncultured Thermoleophilia bacterium, assembly GCA_963734565.1. Taxonomy (GTDB): domain Bacteria; phylum Actinomycetota; class Thermoleophilia; order Gaiellales; family Gaiellaceae; genus JACVRM01. The sequence continues at coordinate 379,378 of CAVTHM010000002.1, forward strand.
GCTCCTTCCGGTCGGCCTCCTCCGAGATGCGCGAGTAGTCGTGGAAGCGGCCGCTGATCTCCACCTGTTCCTTCCGGAACCCGGCCTGCATCCCGAACGCGCTCCCCGTGCGGCGCTGGCAGTCGAGGCAGTGGCAGATGGAGACGGCGAACGGCTCGCCCACGACCTCGAGGCGGAGCTGTCCGCAGTGGCAGGCGGCTTCGCGGGTCGGCACGAGCGGGAGGCTACTCGATGAGTTTCCGTTGCCGACGTGGTCTTCTCTCACGTGCACGGGAGCGCCAACCTGACCCAGTCGCTGCTCGAGCACGACCTCGTCGACCGGCACCACATCCTCACGTTCCCGGTCGTGCTCGGCACCGGGAAGCGGCTGTTCGAGGAAGGCGCCACGCCGTCGGGGCTGCGCCTGGTGGAGAGCCGGGCGACCGGCACGGGGGTCGTGATCTCCACCTACGCGCGGGCCGGCAAACCGCAGTACGGGGACGTTCCGCCGGCGAGCTAGGGTCTGCCGCGTGAGCGCGCCGGCCTGGAACGCGTACGACGAGGGCTACCTCAGGGCGTACCAGTGGGCGGCCGCGCTCGCCGGCGGAGCGGCGCTGCCGCAGGAGGCCGCGCCGGTCCAGCTCGGGCCGGGCGAGGTTGCGCACGCGCGCTTCGCGCCGGTCTCGGTCGCCGGCTACTTCGGCGAGAACAAGGAGTACCGGTCGGGCTTCTTCCTGATCGGCGGGCCGGTCGGGCTCGCTTTGACCGGCGCTGCCAGCATCGCGCGCAACTCGGCGAAGAAGGCGGAGGCTCAGCGGGCCGCGATTCCGAAGTGGCACTCGCTCGGCCCGGCCGACATCGTCCTCACGAACCAGCGCCTGATCCCCTCCGCGAACGGTCGGACCGGCGCGTTCTGGTACGCGCAGATGAGCCCCGTGGCCATGAGCGCCGGCGCGGGCGGCGCGCCGGCCGTGCAGTTCCAGCCGTCCGGCCAGCCGCCGCTGCGGCTCGAGACGCCGATGGCGCCGCTGATCTTCGTCTTCGTGCACCACCTGGTCGACGGGCGGCCGCCGGGCGTGCCCATGCCGGCCGGGCTGCTCGAGCGGGCTCAGGCCCAAGGGCGGCTCGGGTAGGCGAGACACCGCGGTGTGACGGGCGGGCGCCATCCGCCGAGCGCCATACCGTTCGAAGCGTGAGATCCGCATGATCAGGGTCGCTGCGGCGTCGCTCGTCGCCGGTCTCGCGGCGGCCGGGCTCGCCTCGTGCGGCGGCGGAACTGCTGTCGGCACCCAGACGGGCGCGACACGGACGACACCCACCGCCACCCTTCCGGCGCGCACCTCACCGACCGTGCCGGCGGCGACCACTACTCAGACGACGACCACGCTGCCGGAGGCTCCTTCCGGGACATCGGTGACGGTGACCGAAACGGCCCCGCCCGTGACAGTCACGCAGGCGCCACCCGCGGTGACGCACACCACGACCTCGCCGTCCGTGACGGTCACGAAGCCGCAGGTGACGGTGACGGCCGGTACGACCACCACACCGAGCGTGACGGTGACGTCGACGCAGACCGTGACCGTTCAGGCTCAGGCCGCCGGCACCACCACGACGACGACCGGTGTGAACCCGGCCGCGGCAGCCGCAGCGGGCGCCGCAGCCGCGTCCAGCCAGAACGCGGACGAGTCGAGCAGCACACAGTGGGGCTGGATCGCCTTCGGCATTCTCGCCGCGGCAGTGGTGATCGGCGCGGTCGTCTGGTGGTTCCGGAGGCGCGGCGACACGAACACGCCCGAGCCGCCGCCTGCACCGGATCCGGTGTCGTAGCAGTCGATCTCACACAACGCCCGGCCCGTCCGTTTCACCCAACGAGATGCCGCGCACGGTCGTCGACAGTCCCATCGGGCCGCTGGGCCTCATCGCGTCGGAGGACGCCCTGGAGGCCGTGCTGTTCGACGGCGGGCGGATCACCGCTGAGGGCAGTTCCGCAGTCCTGGCGGAGGCCGAGCGCCAGCTCGACGCGTACTTCGCGGGCGACCTCGTCGCGTTCGACCTGCCGCTCGAGCTGCACGGCACTGACTTCAACCGCCGCTGCTGGCTCGCCCTCGCGACGATCCCGTACGGCCAGACGGTGAGCTACGGCGAGCAGGCACGCCGGCTCGGCCTGGGCAACGAGTCGGCGCGAGCCGTCGGATCCGCGAATGGCCGCAACCCCCTCCCGATCGTCCTGCCGTGCCATCGCGTGATCGGCGCCGACGGCTCACTGACCGGCTTCGGCGGCGGGCTGCACGTGAAGCGCTTCCTCCTCGAGCACGAGGGCGCGCTGCTGCCGATCGGCTAGTAGTAGTAGCCCTGCTGCGGGCTCTCGCCCCGGAACTGCGGGTCGCTGCGGTCGATCGCCTGCCGGTACCGCTCGGCCTCCTTGGAGTAGAGCTTCACCTCGGGCGGATCGCCCCACCTCGGCCCGCCCTCCGGGAACGGCACCACGATCCGAAGCGCCGCCGCGTGGCCGTCCTCCTCCTCGAGGCCGGCGTCCGCGGCCGAGAAGGCGTACGTCGGATAGCCGTTCTCGAGGTGGAACTTCCGCTTGTACGCGGCAAAGCCGGTATCCGGCACGGGCTCCGCCGGAGTCGTGTAGTCGAGGATCATCAGGATCACGAACTTGTGCTTGCCCTCGGGGCCCCCTGTGGCCACGATGATCCGCCTGTCGGTCAGGCGCGCTCGCACCCGGTAGGTGACCGTCCCGCCGTCGCGAACCGCCCTCCGGCGAGCCTTGTGGAAGACCTTGAGGCCCTCCTCCTCGAGGATGGTGTGCTCGTCCTCTTCGACGGGGAGGCGCTCGACGAAAGCCCCTTTCTGCTTCGAGCGGACGTAGAGCACGCCGCCGACGGCGAAGACGACCACGATCCCTGCGAACAGCCAGCCCGGCATCGACGGCCTCGTAGCCTATGGGCCGGTGCCGATACGAGCCCTCGTCCCGGCCGTATCCATCAACGAGACGACGCTTCCGCCCGGGTGAGGTCGGCGGCTGCGATCTCCTCTCAAGAGAGTGCGCCGTCCGAATGGGCGACGATGTACCTGAGCATGCGCCGCATGTTCAAGCGGTCGACGTGGCTGGCGTTCGTCCAGTCCGACGCGTTGCCGCCCCAGGTGTGGATGTTCTCGCAATTGACGACGACGAAGTGGTAGCGCGTTCGGAGGGTGTCGAGATAGGCGAGTGAGTTCGTCAAGGTGGGCAGCCCGTACTGCGCGAGCGCGGCGTACACGGTCGGGTAGAGCGGGTTGAACACGATCACCGGGCGCTCGCCGCGTGCGTTCAGATAGGCGAGCAGGTGCTCGAACAGCCGGTATTGCGGGTAGCCCTTTGGGTCACTGTGCGGCGGGTCGGGCGGGTTGGATCGGATCTTGGCCACGATCGCGGCCGCCTCCGCCTTGACCTTCTGCACGTGCTGCGTCGAGGGCGGCGAGGCGCTGCCTGCCAGGCCCCGTCCGGGAGGTACGGGTTGAACGGGTGTGCCGGCCAAGGGACATTCAAGGGCTCGGGGTCGAGGAGGGGCGCGACCTCCTGCAGGTACTGCCGTCCGCGAGGGTCGGCCTCGGTGCGGGGGTCAGGGATGTTGCCCGCGAGGCCGTCGCTGACGAACCAGATGTAGCGGCGTTTCTGGTTGGGGAATGCAAAGAGCACCCTGCGGCTCTCGCTCAAAGGCGCCCTGTGCGGATCGCGGATGTGGGGAACGTTCAGGGTCGCCTCTGGAACCGGAGTCTTCGCCGGCGCCACGGGGAGCGGCGTCCTCATCGGCACCTGGAAGCCCCTCCACGAGTCCCTTCATTGCTGGGGTGTCCTCACGCTCGCTCGCAAGTGAACGCCGACATGGCGGTCGCCGGGCGGCCGCTGTTCCCCGCCCGACACCGCGTTGCCACCGGGCTCCTCGGCGCGGCAGCCGCAGCGGCGCTGTTCCTCCTCGTCGCGGCGGCCGCACGGCGGGGCAGCGAGGCCTGAAGACCGGTCGTCAATCGCGGGCGCCCGTGGATTCAGGATCGTCATTTCGCAGCTGGTTTGCAGCACGCACGGAGGGTGCGGGAGGGTCAATAGGATCAGCGAGTGCGCGTCACGACGACGACCCGGATCGCCTGCCCGCCCGGCCGCGTCTTCGACACGTTGGCAGACCTGCGCAACGAGCCGCAGTGGAACAGCCAGGTGAGCAAGGCAGAGCTGCGGAGCGACGAGCCGATCGAGCTGGGCTCGCGTTTCTCGATCGTAAGTGGCGGCAGGCCGTTCGACGTGACGATCACGACCTTCGAACGGCCTTCACGGCTCGTGTTCGAAGCGAGTGGGAAGCCTGACCTCACGATCACATACACGCTGACGCCGACCGCTGACTGCACGGATCTCGGGAGCGACTTCGACTTTCGACCGACAGGAGCTCTGAAGCTGCTCTTTTCGCTGCTCGCGCCCGTGATCCGCCGCAACGTGCCGAAGCAGTACGCCTCGCTGAAGGCGCTCTGCGAGGCCACCCTCAGTTGACCCAGAGCTGGTCGGCAAGGAAGCCCGGGCACGGGTGCGAACGAAGGGTCGCCTTCCGGCGCCTTTGCAGAGCCCTCTGACGGACTCGAACCGTCGACCCCCTCCTTACCATGGAGGTGCTCTACCAACTGAGCTAAGAGGGCAGGCTCATCGCATCGTAGCGGCGTTCGGGCCGTTCCTCACGTAGGGCGGAACCACCGCGGTGCCGGCGGTGTAGGGGCATGGATGCTGCGCCTCGCCGCCTTCGCCTGTGCGCTCGCCCTGGTCGCGGTCGCGAGCGCCGCGGTGCCGCCGGCCGTCTCGCTCGGCTCCAAGCTGCCGGGCTCCGTCACGGTCGGCACGGCGTTCGCGGTCAAGGTGAAGGCGCGCGGCGCGGGCACGCCGTCGATCGTCGCGCGCGGCCCCGTGACGAGAACGTTCGGGGCGCGGCGCACGGCTCCCGGCCGCTACTCCGCGTTGGTGACGTTGACTGCAGCCGGCCGCTGGACGATCTCCGCCCGGCTGCGCGGCAAGCTCTACAGGCTCGGCGCGGTGACTGCCGCGAGGCCCGTCCAGAAGGCGATCTTCTCAACGCCGGCGGAGATCGTCGCTCGCCCGGACGGATCGCTCGTCCTCGCGGAGGGCGGCAAGAACCGCGTCGTCAGCGTGGCGCCGGCGAACGCGGCCGTCACGCCGCTCGGTGGCGCCGGCGGCACCGGGACGTCCGGCGACGGTGGGCCGGCCACCGCGGCGAACATCGGCAACCCGTTCGGCGTCGCCGTCGCGCCCGACGGCACCGTCTACGTGACGAGCGACCGCCGGCTGCGCCGCATCGACACGACCGGGCGCATCACGACCCTCTTCCAGACGGCGACCGAGGCGGGGCCTGTCACGGCGCACGCCCACGGCGACGTCTACTTCGCGATCGAGGCCTACGTCTACCGGCTCGACGCGGCGACAGGGACGGTCACGACCGTCGCAGGCACCGGCACGCTCGGGGACGCCGGCGACGGTGGACCGGCCGCGGCGGCGCAGGTCAACCGGCCGCACGGCCTCCTCGTCGCGACGGACGGCGCCCTCCTCATCGCCGACTCCAACAACCACGCAGTCCGCCGCATCGACCCGGTGACGAAGGTGATCACGACCGTCTGGCGCGGGATCGACGGCGGCGGCCTCTGTCAGGGGCTCGGCGCGGTCTACGTCACGGACTTCGGCGACCACACGCTCAAGCGGCTCGATGCCGGCGGCGCGGTCGTGATCGCCGGCAACGGCGTCAACGCGTCCGTGGGCGACGGCAAGGCGCCTGTGCAGGCGAGCCTCTCCACGCCCATCGCGTGCGCCGTCACCCTGGACGGGAAGATCTACGTCGTCGAGGGCGGCGGCACCGGGACGATCCGCGTCATCAGCGGCACCACCATCGCGACTCTGTCCCGCTAGCCCTCTAGCCGTCCACGCGCCGCCGGATGTGCGGGTCGGCGACCGTCGCCAGCGCGACCAGCACGATCCCGATCCGGAACGCCCACGTCGCGCCGTCCGTCCCGATCGCCGAGATGAGCACGCCCGAGAGGAGCGCCCCGAGCGCCATCGCGCCGTAGGCCATCAGGTTGCCGATGCTCGAGACGCGGCCGCGCAGCTCGTCCGGGACGAGCGCGAGCTGGTACGAGCCGACGACGACGTTCCAGATCGCGCCCACGAACGACGCGCCGCCCCAGGCGATCCCGAAGACCCACACGTTCGTGTTGCCGGTGAAGAGCGGGAACAGCACCGCCCAGATCAGCGCCGACCCGATCACGACCGACCGGGGGCCGACCCGGCCCTGCACACGGGGCGCGGCGATCGAGCCGAGCACGCCGCCGAGCCCGGCCGTCGCGAGCATCACGCCGACGACGCCCGAGCCGATGCCCTCGTCGGTCGCCAGCACGATGATCAGCAGCTGGTTCGCGCGCACGACGAGGTTGCCGAGCGAGACGGAGATGCTCGCGTCGAGCAGGAAGCGGTGGCGCCCCAGCCAGCCGAGGCCCTCGCCGATCTCGCGGAGGAAGTGCCGCCGCCGCGCAGCACGCTCGGTCTGGAAGTCACCGCGGATGAAGAGGAGCGTCACGATCGAGGCGAGGTACGACACGGCGTCGGCGACGAACGGGAGTGCGCGGCCGAGCGCGAAAAGCGCGCCGCCGAGCGGCGGCCCGGCAAGCCCGGCGGCCCGCGTGCGCGCCTCGTTGATCGACAGCGCTGCCGGGAGCTGGTCGGTCGGCACGACGTTCGCGATCGCCGACCGCTCCGCCGCCGAGAAGACGACGAACATCGTCCCCTCGATGAACGCCACCGCGGCGATCTGCGGCAGCGTCGCGATCCCCAGCGCGACCGTGACCGCGACACTCGCCAGCGCGAGCCCGCGCACGACATCGACGATGATCATCAGGCGCTTGCGGTCGACGCGGTCGACCCACACGCCGGCCGGCAGCTGGAAGAGGATGTACGGCAGCGCCGCGACGAAACCGACCGCGCCCGCCGCGCCGGGCGAGTAGCCGAGCGACAGGATCAGGAACGGGTACGCGATCCCCGTGACGCGCGTGCCGAGCGTCGACACCGCCTGCCCGACCCACAGCAGGGTGAAATCGCGGTTGTGCCGCAGCCGCCCGGCCGGAGCCTCGCTGACCGCGACGGTCGCCACCGTTCGATCGTCGCCGCCACCAATCGACAGCGCAAGTTACGATCTCTGGCGCATGTCGTTAGACCAGCTTTCGACGGTCGATCCGCGCCGTCTCCTGGTGCTCGACGCGGTCGGCCGCCACGGGTCGTTCGCGGCCGCGGCGCGGTCGCTGTCGCTGACCCCGTCGGCCGTGTCGCAGCAGATCGCTGCGCTCGAGCGCGAGTGCGGCGTGCAGCTCGTCGAGCGCGACGGGCGCGCCCTCCGATTCACCGAGGGCGGCGAGCGGCTGGTCGCGCGAGCCGCCTCGCTCCGCGACCTGCTCGACGGCGCGCAGTCCGACCTGGCGACGGCGCGCGGGTCGCGGCGGCGCGGGCTCGGCCTCGGGATCTTCGAGAGCGCGGCGCGCCGGCTGCTCCCCGACGCGCTCCGCCGCTTCCGCACGTCGAACCCGGAGGTGACGGTCAAGGTGCTCGAGCTCGAGCCCGGCTCGTCGCTCGACCTGTTGCAGCGCGGGGAGCTCGACCTCGCCATCACGTTCTCGTACACGCTCTCCCCGTTGGCGATCCTCGACGAGCTCGTCCGGACGCCGGTCGGCGAGGACCCGCTGCTCGTCGTCACGCCGACGGCGCTGCCCGCGCCGTCGCGCCTCGCCGACCTCGCCGGCGAGCGCTGGATCGGCCCAGCCTCCGACTACTGCCTCGGCGCGCTCCACCAGGCGTGCCGGAACGCGGGCTTCGAGCCGCGGATCGACTCGATGATCGGCGACTACCGGCTCGGCGAGCAGCTGGTCTCGTCGGGGCTCGGCGTGCTGCTCGCGCCGTCGCTCGCGCTCGCTGCGCGGCCGCCGGCCGGTACGCGCCGCCACCGGCTTACGGAGACCGGTGAGCGCACGATCACGGCGTGGCGTGCGCCCGGGAGCTCGCGTGCCACCTGTGTCGACGCCTTGACGGCGACGCTCGCGGCCGTCTTTCCCGGCAGGAGCGGCTCCTGACCGCCGCGAACTCCGGCGCAGCTACCGCAAGGAGGGACGCATGCAAGCGCTGAACCGCACCTTCACGACCCGCGAGGTCACCGAGGAGGTCGCCGACCGCTGGTGGATCTTCCTCGTGACGGGGATCGGCTGGCTGGTCTTCGCCCTGCTCGTCTTCCAGTGGGACTACACGACCGTCTACGCGGTCTCGTTCCTGTTCGGGTTCGTCGCCCTCGCGGCGGCCCTCAACGAGTTCCTCGCGATCAGCGTGTCGACGACCGGCTGGAAATGGGTGCGTGGAATCCTCGGCGTGCTCTTCGCGATCGCCGGCGTCTGGGCGCTCGTCCACCCGCACGCCGCGTTCACCACGCTCGCCGAGCTCATGGCCTTCTTCCTCGTCTTCAAGGGCACGTTCGACCTGATGGTCGCCTTCATGACGAAGAACCAGTTCGACCTCTGGTGGCTGCAGCTGATCACCGGGGTCATCGAGATCGCGCTGGCGTTCTGGGTCGCCGGCTCGTTCCGGGACTCGGTGATCCTGCTCGTCGTCTACGTCGGCGTGATCGCGCTTATGCGCGGATTCACCGAGCTCTTCCTCGCGTTCAAGCTCCACGGGCTGCGGAAGGAGCTCGCGCCCGCCTGAGGCCACCGATGAGTTTTCCTCCCGGGTCGAGTCTGATAGGACGCAGATCGATCTCGACCCGGGAGGAGTGACATGTCACGGACGCTGCTGCTCGTCGGCACGCGCAAGGGGTTGTTCGCGTTCGAGAGCGACGAGGCTCGCGCCAGCTGGGAGCTGCGCGGGCCGTACTGCGAGGGTTGGCCCGTCTACCACGCGGTGCACGACGCCGGCACCGGCGCCATCTACGCGGCGGCCGCGAGCGAGTGGCTCGGCTCGTCGATCTGGCGCAGCCCGGACGAAGGCGAGACGTGGACCCAGTCGAGCGAGGGCATCGAGTACGCGGCCGACAGTGGGCGCAAGGTGTCCAAGGTGTCCAACCTCGCAGTGAAGAACGGCCGCGTGCTCGTCGGGGTCGAGGCGCCCGGGATCTTCGAGAGCACCGACGAGGGGGCGACGTGGTCGCTGAAGTCGACGCTCGTCGGCCAGCCCGGGATCGAGGAAATGGATGACCCCGCCAACCAGCCGCCCGGCCATCTCGGCATCTCAGCGCTCATGTTCGACACGGACGACGATGCGCGCTTCTGGGCGATCGTCCAGGGGTTCGGGCTGTTCGAGACCACAGACGACGCAAAGACGTGGACGCCGCGGAACCGCGGGCTGCGCGCCGACTGGCCGCGCCCGCACGAGGAGGTCGGGTTCTGCGTACACAAGCTCGTCCGCTCCCCGGTCGACGGCGACCGCATGTACCAGCAGAACCACGTCGGCATGCACCGCTCCGACGACGGCGGCCAGTCGTGGACGGAGATCACCGATGGCCTGCCGACCGAGTTTGGCTTCGCCGCGGCCACGCATCCGTACGACCGCGACACCTTTTACGTCGTCCCGCTCGATCCGGGACACGGGCGCACCATGCCCGAGGGGCAGGCGGCTGTCTGGCGGACGCGCGACGCGGGGGAGAGTTGGCAGCGCTATGACAAGGGATTGCCGGCGCGGGACGCGCACGTCGGAGTGCTGCGTGAGGGGATGGCGATCGACACATACGACACGCCCGGCCTCTACTTCGGGACGAGCACCGGGCAGCTCTTCGCGAGCGTCGACGAGGGCGAGAGCTGGACGGAGATCGCCAGCTACCTACCGGCGATCTCGTCGGTCGAGGTCGCGATCATCGACTGATGGCGGACGTCCACCTGCCGGGGCCGCTCGTCACGCTCTTTCCAGGGCTGTCCCGGCACGTGGACGTCGAAGCGGCGACGGTCGGCGAGGCGATCGACCGCCTGAACGACGACTGGCCCGGCTTGCGCGACCGCCTGTGCGAGCCGGGCCCCTCCCTGCGCGGGCACATCCACGTCTACGTGAACCGCGAGCGGGCCGCGCTCGACACGGCGCTCGAGGATGGCTCGCGGCTGGATGTGATCGCCGCGATCAGCGGTGGCTGATCGCGACAAGAGTGGGGGCGGGAGGATTCGAACCTCCGAAGGCTGAGCCAACGGGTTTACAGCCCGTCCCCTTGGCCTTGACCCCGAAAGCCCGGCCCGCCTTCGGGGGCCATGACGACTTTCGGGGTGAAAAGAAGTGGGGGCGGGAGGATTCGAACCTCCGAAGGCTGAGCCAACGGGTTTACAGCCCGTCCCCTTTGGCCACTCGGGAACACCCCCGGGACGGCTGAGTGTAGCCGGGGCGTAGCATCGGGCCTCGTGGAGCGATTCGATGTCGTCGTCGTGGGTGCAGGGCCGGCCGGGTCGACGGCCGCATACTGTCTCGCGCGCGCGGGCGCGCGCGTGGCGCTGCTCGAGCGGGCGGCGTTCCCGCGCGACAAGCCCTGCGGCGGCGGGCTCACCGAGCGGGCGCTGCGCGAGGTGCCGGTCGACGTCTCGCCGGTCGTCGAGCACGAGGTCGACCGGCTCGAGCTCGGGCTGCGCTACGGCAAGCGCATCGAGCGCCGCTCGCGCGGCCGGCTCGTCGCGATGACGCAGCGGATCCGGTTGGACCACCACCTCGCCGAGCAGGCGGCTGCCGCGGGCGCCGACTTGCGCGACGGCACGCGCGTCACCGCCGTGCGCGAGGAAGACGGCTCCGTTGTGGTGACGACCGCGGCCGGCGAGCTCGGCGCGGCGGCGGTGATCGGCGCGGACGGCGTCAACGGCGCGACGGCCCGCTCCGCCGGGCTGGAGCAGCCGATCGTCTACGGCGTCGCGCTCGAGGGGAACGTCGCGAACGCACCCGCCCGGGCCGGCCGCTACTCGGGCAAGGCGGTCATCGAGCTGGGCGCAATCGCCGGCGGGTACGCGTGGGTCTTCCCGAAGGGCGACCACGTCAACGTGGGCGTCGGCGGCTGGGAGCGCGAGGGGCCGAACCTGCGCGACCATCTCTGGCGGCTCTGCGACGAGCACGGGATCGCCCGCGAGGACGTCGAGAGCCTGCGCGGCTACCGGCTGCCGCTGCGGCGGCCGGGCGCGACTCCCGCGCGCGGGCGGATCGCGCTCGTCGGCGATGCGGCCGGGCTCGTCGACCCGCTCTCGGGAGACGGGATGTACGAAGCGTTCGTCAGCGGTCGGCTGGCCGCAGCGGAGACGATGCGCCTGCTGGAGGACGAGGTCGACTCGCTGGCTGCCTACGGGCCGGCGCTCGACCGCGCGATCGGCGCGCACGCCGCCGCGTCGTGGAAGGCGAAGCTTGCGCTCGACCGGTTCCCCCGGATCACGTTCGCGCTGCTCTCGCTCCCGCCGGTGTGGCGGGCGGTCGACGCGCTCGTCCGCGGCGATCTGGCCGATCCCGGCCAGGCGCGGGGCCTCGTGCGCGTCCCGCTGCGTGCGGTCGAGGCGATGGGCCGCAAGAGCGCCCGCGCGTAGCACTCGACACGCGTTCGGCACAGACGCGTTACGCGTGGCCTGGTACCCGGGTCTGACCCCGGTGGTAGGGCCGGCCATGTGCGCAACCGCCCGAATCTGACGAAACCTGCTGCGCGTTCCCTCGTTCGGGGTAAACCCTTCGGCGTGGCGTGCCGATTCCTCCATTCGCGGCATGGATCTCGACGCCCTCCTCCTGCACGCCGTCGAACGCGGCGCGAGTGATATCCACCTGAAGATCGGGCGGCCTCCCGTGCTGCGCGGCGACGGTGCGCTCAAGCCGCTTGCCGACTGGCCGGACATGGACGAGCACGCGCTCGAGAGCGTCCTCGCGCAGGTCACGGCGACCGCGCCCAAGCGGCTTGCGCAGTTCCACGAGACGGGCGAGCTCGACATCGCGTATACGGCCTCGGACCTGCCGCGTTTCCGCGTCAACGGCTTCCGCCAGCGCGGCGCCACGTCCTTCGCCTTCCGCGTCATCCCGCAGGAGGTGCCGACCTTCGACAAGCTCGGCCTCCCGCCGGGCGTCCCCCGGCTTGCCGAGGAGGAGCGCGGCCTCATTCTCGTCACCGGCGCGACCGGCTCGGGGAAGACGAACACGCTCGCGGCCATGGTCGGCCACATCAACGCATCGCGGAACCAGCACATCGTGACCATCGAGGACCCGATCGAGGTGCTGCACCCGGACATCAACTGCATCGTCAACCAGCGTGAGGTCGGGCTCGACACCGAGAACTTCGCCCAGGCCCTGCGCCGCGTGCTGCGCCAGGACCCGGACGTGATCCTGATCGGCGAGCTCCGCGACGCCGAGACCGCGCAAACCGCACTCCAGGCCGCGGAATCCGGTCACCTCGTCTTCTCGACGATGCACACGATCGACGCGGCCGAGACAGTCGGGCGCCTCGTGGAGTTCTTCCCGCCGCTGAAGCAGCAGCAGATCCGGTCGATCATCGCCGGCGTTCTCAAGGGGGTCATCAGCCAGCGGCTCCTCCCGCGCGTCGGCGGCGGCCGCGTGCCGGCTGTCGAGGTGATGGTCACCAACGCGCGCATCGCCGACCTGCTGCGCGAGGGCAAGGCCGAGGAGATCGAGGACGCGATCGCCGACGGCGAGTTCATGCAGATGCAGACGTTCCGCCAGGCGCTCATCGCGCAGGTGCTGGAAGGCAACATCGATCGCGAGGTCGCCGCCGGCGCCGCCACGAACCGCCACGACTTCATCGTCGCGCTCGAGCAGGAGGAGAAGCGCCTCGCCTACGAGCTGGCCAAGGCGGACGGAGAGCTGGACGAGGAGACTGTCGAGCCGTCGGAGGCCGCGCCCGCACTGCGCGTCAACACCCCAGTAGAGGACGACGCGACCGAGAAGCGGGCGGCCGACCCGGAGCGAAAGGCCTCCGCCGTGAGCGGCGCCTTCCAAGGCTCCCGCCGGGGCGCGGCCCGCCAGAAGAACCCAGACGAGGCGGTTCCACAGCTCGCGCTCCGCGCACCGGAGAGCTCTTGAGGCGCGTCGTCTTTCTCGCGCTGCTCCTCGCGCTGGCGCTACCGGCCGTGGCCGGCGGCGCGGACACGTTCGTCATCGTCGGCGCGGAGGTTCCGACTACCGTGCCCCCGCAGGTCACTGTCCCGAGCGCGGCCGAGGCGAACCAATCCGGCGGGATCGCGGTCGACACCGGCTTCACCGCCCGCCCGATGTGGGTCGAGCAGCGCTCCGTCGAGGGCCTGCGCTCGATCTGGCAGAACGCGGGCGCCGCATACGGCATCCCGTGGCAGGTGCTGGCGGCGATCAACAAGGTCGAGACGAACTTCGGCGGCAACATGGGGCCGAGCTCCGCGGGCGCCGTCGGCTGGATGCAGTTCATGCCGGACACGTGGCTCCGGTGGGGCGTCGACGCCAACGGCGACGGGGTCGCCGACCCGTGGAACGCGGACGACGCGATCTACGCGGCGGCGCGCTACCTCGCGGCGTCGGGCGGCTCGAGCGACATCCGCAGCGCCGTCTTCTCGTACAACCACGCCGACTGGTACGTGAACGAGGTCATGGCGCTGGCCGGCGTGTATGCCGGCGGCACGAGCCCGGACGCGTCTTTCGGCCTCGCGCAGGTCGACCTCGGGCCGCTGCAGGACAGGCTGGCCGCCGCCCGCGAGGCGCTGCGCAACGCACAGGCTGCCGAGCGCGACCTCTCTGGGCCGCTCGCCCGCGCGCAGGCCCGGCTCGGGCACACAGCACTGCTGTCCGACCGCTTGCTGGCCCAGAAGCGGCTGACGATCGCCGGCGTCCGCTACGACCGGGCGCAGGCGCTCAGCCGGCGGCTCGAGGGGCAGGTCGCTGCGGCGCAGGCAGCGCTCAGCCGGGCACGGGCCGCCTCCTTCGTGCAGCCCACGCAGCTCTTCGGCTCCCTGCCGTCCGTCACCGACTCCTCCTTCGACCTCCCGGCGCTCTCGTTCTCCGCGGGCACCGGCGCGGGGCCTGCACAGGACGCTCTCAATTACGCCCTCGCCCAGCTCGGCACGCCCTACCTCTGGGGCGGCGAGGGGCCGGACGCCTTCGACTGCTCGGGGCTCGTCCAGACTGCGTTTGCATCGGCGGGTATCGGCCTGCCGCGGGTCGCGCAGGATCAGTACAACGCCGGCCCGCTGCTGCCGGCCGGCGAGCCGCTGCAGCCAGGCGACCTCGTGTTCTTCGGGAACGGCGCCGGGCACGTCGAGCACGTCGGGATGGTCAGCGGGCCGGGACTGATGGTCGACGCACCGTTCACGGGTGCAGTCGTCCGCTTCGACTCCTACGAGCGCGCCAGCTACGTCGGCGCGACCCGGCCTGCTGCGAACGGGACATGGGTTTCCGGCGAGGCGGCAACCACGCCCAGCGTGGGCGCTGCACCGGCCGGCCAGGTCCTCGAATTCTCCACCGCCACGGCATCCCCCACGTCGGGCGACATCTTTTTCACCAAAAACCCTTAAGCACGGGCGACTGACTGCCGAAAAGGACTGGGTATGCCGCTGAAGCTCACACCCACGATCGTGCGCCTCGGGCTTCTCGCCCTGGTCGCGCTCCTCTCCACCACCGCGATCGCCTTCGCGGCCTCCGGCGGGGGCACCACGCCCGCGCCGGCCGCTGCGCCGGCGGCAGCCCCGACGCCGGTCGTCCGCGTTCCCGACGTGACCGGCAAGGCCTTCGTCTTTGCGAAGGGGATGCTGGAGGACGCCGGCTTCGCCTGGAAGGTGACCGGCTCCGTCGGCGGCTACCCGGCCAACCTCGTCGCGACGCAGACCCCGCCTGCGGGTGTGCGCGTCGTGGACAACGGCATGCCGACCGTCCAGGTGACCCTCACGCCGAACACCGCCTACGGGCAGGACGGCGTGCCGGAGAACGTGTCGCCGTACGCCGGGTCGAAGGTCGTGCTTCCGGGCCAGAAGCCCGAGAAGCCGAAGCCGGTCGTGCGGCCGAAGCCTGTCGTCAAGCCGGCCACCCCGAAGCCTGCCACCCCCAAGCCTGCGACGCCGAAGCCTGCGACGCCGAAGCCCGCCACTCCGGTGACGGCCAAGCCGGGCTCGCGCCCGCCCGCGTTCGTGGCGCCCGGCGCGCCAAAGGAGCCGCTCGACGAGATCACGCTGACCGCGCGCGCCAAGGCGCTCCAGGCGTGGGTCGCGAAGCACCCGCAGAAGACCGACGCGAACGTCCAGCACTGGCTCTACCAGCACGCGTGGGTCGTGACGGGCGCGAAGTTCGGGTGGTTCCAGGGCTCCGAGGCGCTCAAGACTCTCATCCGCGTCGACGACCAGGTCAACTCCTCCTGGGGTATCGGCTCGCGCAGCCGCGCGGTCGCCGCCCGCGCCCTCAGGGAGGTCGAGGCGAAGCAGGGGTGAGCCGCGTGATCACGCGACTGCGACGGCGTCTCGGCAGCGAGGCGGGCTACACCCTCATGGAGTTGCTGGTGACGATGGTGATCCTCGGCATCGTCCTCGCCAGCATCACCGGCCTGTTCTCCTCCGGCCTGCGCGCCGAGACTGACGTTGCGTTCCGCGCCCAGTCGCAAAGCCAGGCGCGGAACGCATTGAGCTACCTCCGCCAGGAGGTGCACTGCGCGAGCGGCGCGACCGTGGGTACAGGCACCGCGCCGGTCATCCAGACGCTGACGCTCAACATGCCGGCGGGCTGCTTCAGGCCCTCGGCCGAGACGTCCGGCTCCGACTCTGTCTGGTGCACCGTCAACGTGGCGACGAACCGGTACGCCCTCTATCGCCAGGGCGCCGCGGGCTCCTGCTCGGCCGGAAAGCAGTACGCCGACTACCTGACGACTGGCTCGACGGTGTTCACGTACACGGCGCCGTCGACCGATCTGGGGGTCCTGAAAGTCGATTTCACCGTCGACACCAACAGCCAGGCGGTGAGCCCGAATGCGTACCGGCTGATCGACGACATCGTCTTGCGGAACACGACGAGGAGCTGACCGTGAGCCTACTTCCGGGTGGACACCTGCCTCTGCCGCCCGGTCTCCGCCTCGACCGGCGCGCCGCGGTACACCACGTCGAGCGACCCGACGAGCTGAGGATGCCCACCCTGCGGCCCGAGACAGGGCAGGCGCTCCTGCTGGTGATCATCATGGTCACCTTCTTCGCTGTGGTGGTCGTGGCCGTGCTCGAGATCTCGGGCGCCACCGGCCGCAACGCGAAGCGCGAGAACTCGCACGACAGCGCGCTCTCGGTCGCGGAGGCGGGCGTGGCAAACGGCCTCTCGGTGCTGGCGAACTCGCCGCGGCCGCTCGATCCGTCCGCGCTGCCGTCCTCCTCCAGCCCGCAGGTGGAAATGGTCGAGGGCAAGGCCGTGTCCTGGTTCGGGACGCTGACCGGCGACACCTGGACGATCACGGCGATGGGCTCGGTGCCCAGCCCGGTGAGCGGAGCAGGCACGATCAAGCGCGTCGTCCACATCGACGCGCGCGTCGGCTCGACGGCGATGAACCCGGCGTGGGGCTACGTCTACGCCGCTGACGTCGGCTGCCTGACCCTCGCGAGCTCCGCCGACGTCAAGGAGCCTGTCTACACGCGCGGGAACCTTTGCCTGAACAACTCGTCGCGCGTGACGGGATCGCCGGTTCACGTCGACGGCCACATCGACACGTTCTCCACCGCGAGCGTGGGGGTCCCCGGGACGCCGATCTCGGAGCTCCACGTCGGCTCGGGGTGCAGCTACAGCGGCGGCTCGTACACCTTCCCGTGCGCCGCGGCGGAGCACGTGTACACGGCGACGCAGGACCAGGTCGCGGCAGGCGTGAAGAAGCCGCCCGTCGACCTCCCGTACTGGTACTCGCACGCCAGGCCGGGGCCGACGACGGCCTGTGATGCGCCGGGCTCGTTCCCGGGCGGGTTCGACAACGACGGGAGCATGAACCGGAGCCTCCCGAACGTGAACCTGTTCGCGTCGAACTACGACTGCCGGGTGATCGTCGGCGGGACGCAGCTTGGGCGCATCGCCTACACGGCCGGCAGCCCGGGCAGCTTCGTGATCGACGGGACTGTCTTCGTCGACGGGAACATCGTCATGAACGGCTCTGAGGAGGTTCTGTACTCGGGGCGCGGGACGATCTACGCCTCGGGAACGATCGACCTGCAGGGCTCGCAGCAGATCTGCGGAGCCTGGGCCGGCGGCTGCGATTTCACGGCCTGGGATCCGGACGTGAACATGCTCGTGCTCGTCTCGGGCTCGACGACCGACAACCCGTCGTTCAACACCGGCCAGAGCCTGCAGTTTCAGGGCGGGATCTACGCGGCCGGCAACTACACGCAGGGGAGCTCGGTCGAGGCCGAGGGCCCGAGGATCGGCGAGACGCTGACGATCTCGGGCTCGAGCCAGGCGTCGATCCCCGCGTTCAGCTACCTGCCGCCGGGCGCGCCGATGGAGGCGCCTGTCGTCGTGACCCCGGGATGGAAGGGGTAGGCACGATCCGCTTCCCACGCCTCCGCGGCCCGCGCGGCCAGGCTCTGTTAATGGTGTTCGGGATGATGATGGTCTCCGGGCGCTCCGTCGGGCCGGTCACGCTGAGCGTGGGCGCTCAAGCGGCCTTCGCGGCGGGCCGATAGAGGAACCGTGGAGTTTGCGCTCGCAGTAGTCGCGTTCGCCCCGGCGGCGGCCATCGGGAGCTTCCTGAACGTGGTCGCCGGCAGGCTGCCGCACAAGATGTCACTGGTCCGGCCGCGTTCGGCCTGCCCGTCGTGCAAGCACGAGATCGCGTGGTACGACAACGTCCCGCTCGTCTCGTTCGCGGTGCTGCGCGGGCGCTGCCGCTCGTGCCACACTGCGATCAGCTGGCGGTACCCGCTTGTCGAGCTCACAACGGCCGTGCTCGTGGCGGCGTGCTTCTTCCACTTCGGTCTGACCGCTGACGCGCTGGTCGCTTCGTACGTGTGTGCCGCGCTCGTCGTGCTGTCGGCTATCGACCTCGAGCATCGGATCCTCCCCGACCGGATCACGCTGCCGTCGGCGGCGATCGTGATGGCGGCCAACACGCTGCTCCACCCGGGGCTGCAGTGGGCCATCGCGTCGCTCGGCGCGGCGCTCTTTCTCTTCCTGGCCGTTCTCGCCTACCCGCGCGGGATGGGCATGGGCGACGTGAAGCTCGCGCTTCTGATGGGCGCGGCGTGCGGCAAGACCGTTCCGGTCGCGATGGCGATCGGGTTCTTCACGGCGCTGGTCCCTGCCGTCGTCCTGCTCGTCCGCCACGGCTCCGCCGCCCGCAAGATGGGGATTCCCTTCGGGCCGTTCCTCGCCCTCGGCACGGTCGTGGCGCTGTTCGCCGGCGACTGGCTCCTCGGCCTGTACACGGGGCTACTGTGAGCTGGGGAGGAGACCACCTGCGCGGGCCGAACGATCCGAGTGTGAGCGATCACTCGACTATCGAGACGAACGGCATGCAGCACGAGGAGGTCATCCCGGACGTCGTGCCGACGCCGGCCGGCGAGCCGGTTCCGGCGCCCGGCGCCGAGGTGGACGAGTTCAAGGTCTACCTCCGCGTCGCCGACGGTGATCGCGTTGAGGCCGGCGCGTACGAGACCGAGCCGGAGGCGCACCGCCGGGCCGAGGAGCTCATGGCTGCGGCCGCCGCGGCGACGACCACGGCCAAGTGGCCGCGGATCGGCGACCGCTACTTCCGCCCGGAGACGATCGTCTCGATCGACGTCGACCGCAGCGACGCACCGCGCTGGACCGGCTCGACCGGCCGCGCGTCCAGCTGGTCCGGCAACCGCTGACCTTCGCCCTAGCGGCTGCCCACAGGAGAACTGGTCTGCGCGGTCAGCGCCGCGCGTAGTGACGCGTTCTGGGCGTTACTGGCCGCCCGGAGCTCAACCGCGATCCCGTCCTGCGCGCTCGAAGCCGTGTCGTCCTTCAACAACGCCCAGCCGGCGGGCGGGGTCGCCTCGACGTGTGCGACCCGGGCGAGCGGGAGCCCGGCGAACGATTCACCGAGCCAGAGCGGGCGGCGCCCGAGAATCGACGCGGCGCCGGCGAGCGTAGTTCGCTCCGAGCTGCAGCAGGAGACGCCGACGTTCGGCGGGAGCGTGCTCGGCATGCCGAGCACGCCGGCGCCCGCGGGCAAGGTCTCGAACGTGGCGATCCGCTTCAGGCTGTGCGGCGCAGGGTCGCCGTTCACCGTGTACCTGGTCGCGACGGGCCGGTAGCCGTCTGACGAGACGGCGACCTCCTCGCTGATCGTGAACGTCGTCGGAGGGCCGCTCGGTGTCTGCCTCGCGCGGTCCGTGCGATCGCTGATCCGGATCCAGTAGACCCGCGTGCCGTCGAGCTCGCCCTCGCCGACGACGGTCGCGGCTCCGGACTGCAGAGCGCCGCGGTAGTCCGTCGCGAGCGCCCTGAGCGCGTCGAACTCCGGGATGCTTCCCGCCGTGGAGACCACGTCGTGGAGGACCGCGCCGCCGACACGGGAGACGTAATGCACGCCGCGGTCGCGGTCCGGCAGGGAGGGGTGGCTGGTTGCGTTCGCGCGCCCGGCGCTGAGCCGACCGCACGACCGCGCGCCACACCCACGCCTCGAGCGGGCCGTCCCCGCGGTAGGAGCGTCGGCCTCGAATGAGATCGGCGAACGCCTGCTGCACAGCCTCGAGGGACGAGTGCTCGTCTCCGGTGATCGCCGTGCCGACGCGCACGAAGTGCGTGAACCGGGCGCGGTAAACCGCCTCGATCGCGTTGAGCCGCTCGTCAGGCCGCCGAGCCATCTGCACACATGAGCAGACAGCGGCGCATCTTGTTGAGTCGGATTGCCGGCGTGGTCGCCGGAAGCGGGCGGCCTAGGGAGTTGGCGTCGTCGCCGTGGCGTGCCGAGCGTCGTCCACGGCCTGCGCGATCGAGTCGCGGTCGGCCCATCCGTCGATGTGGATGGTGACGTCCGTCGGGCGCTTCATCACAAGGACGGCCGGGCTGCTCGTGATCTGAACCTTCGACGCGAGCGGCGCGATCTGCGCCTGGGCATACGCGTTCACGTGCACGAAGCCGGCGTTGGTCTCGGCGGCGGCGGCCTTGGCCTCGCTGAGCGCGACCTGGTCGATCCGGCTGCCGGGCGCGACGACCGCGACGACGACGACCTGGTTCTTCACCAACGCATGCGCCACTGACCACGGCAGCCCGTTGGCTGCCACTGCCGGATGGTGCTTCGGCCGGACGGCCGGCCTGTGCGGCTTCGGCTTCGTCGCGACCCGCCTCGGCTTCGTAACCGGCCGGTGGTGCTTGGCCGAGGTGTGCAGCAGCGTCGGCTCATGGGACACCGACGAGCTCCCGCCCTGCGTCGCCTTGAAGACGAACATGCCGCCGCCGAGCAGCGCCACGACGCCGACCAGGGCGACGAGGCGAATGGGATTGGCGGCGGCGAACTGCATCGCAGTGGGTATCGGCAGGGGGAAGGCCCGGCTTGAGTGGGGGTTACGCGATCGCCCGAGAGGGGCGAGTCGGGGCTACGTCGACGCGTTGCAGTCAGTCAGGACGGGCCCGGGTCCTTCGTGATGGCCCCACCCGGGCCATGCTTGAAGTACGTGACCTTGCCCGTGGTGCTGTAGATGCAGTAGTTGCCCTGCGATGGCGCCGGGCCGGCCGACACGTTCACCTTCGAGGCGCCGGAGGGGTCGTAGTTCGTGAGGCCGGGAGGCGCGGCGGTCGACGCGTTGTCCAGGCCGATGTACGTCTCGTTGTCGGAGTAGAAGCGCTCCACGGCCGGAACGACAGCCCGGACGTTCGACTGTGCGACGGACACCTCGGCCCGGTCGCTGAAGCCGACGTACGCCGGGACCGCGATGCCCATCAGGACCGCGAGGATCGCGACGACCATGATGATCTCGATCAGCGTGAAGCCCGCCTCGGCGTGTCGCCGGGCACGGGTCCGCAGGATGGCGTCGTACGTCTTCATCGCTCCTCCATCGGCAGCTGGGCGGGTCCGGGGTAGCCCCGAACGGGTGAGCGACCGGGCGAGCCGTGGGTGACACTTGTTGAACGCCCTGAAACGACGGAGGGCGCGGTCGCCCGCGCCCTCCGGTCTCGTTGGTGATCGCAGGTGGTTACTGCGTGCTACAGATCGCGCCGCCGGCAGTCGCTCCGGTTCCGTTGACCTCGAGAATGCGGCCGGCGGGACCGAGCTTGTACCAGGTCGAAGCACCCGTCGTCGACGAGACGCAGTAGGTCGTCGCCGACAGCGCCGGGGCGGCCTCGATCGTGATCTTGGACGTGCTGGCCGGGTCGTAGTACGACATGCCCGGCGTTGCGGCGGTCGAGGCGGCGCCGAGACCGACGTAGGTGCCGTTGTCGGCATAGAAGGCCTCGATGGCCGGCACTGCCGCGCGCAGGTTGGCGGCGGCGGCCGACTTCTCGGCCTTGCCCTTGAAGCCGATGTACGACGGCACGGCGATCGCAAGCAGGATGCCGAGGATGATGATCACGACCAGGAGCTCGATGAGCGTGAAGCCGCCCTCGGTGTTCCCCTGCGCGATCCTGTTCCGAAGCTTGTTCATGCGTGCCTCCGTTTCGTGATGCGTGACGGGGTGGCGGTGGTGCCGAACGGGCAGGGGCGCCGCGCCGGCGACGTGCCTAGATGTCGGCAGCCGACCGGCAGGGGATTAGCCCCGATTTAGGGACTGTGCGCGCGCGTGTGGATGAACGTCGCCGGAACGACGGAGGGCGCGGTCGCCCGCGCCCTCCGGTCTCGTTGGTGATCGCAGGTGGTTACTGCGTGCTACAGATCGCGCCGCCGGCAGTCGCTCCGGTTCCGTTGACCTCGAGAATGCGGCCGGCGGGACTGAGCTTGAACTAGGTCGAAGCACCCTCGTCGACGAGACGCAGTAGGTCGTCGTCGACAGCGCCGGGCGGCCTGGATCGTGACCTTGGACGTGCTGGCCGGGTCGTAGTACGACATGCCCGGCGTTGCGGCGGTCGAGGCGTCGCCGAGACCGACGTAGGTGCCGTTGTCGGCATAGAAGGCCTCGATGGCCGGCACTGCGGCGCGCAGGTTGGCGGCGGCGGCCGACTTCTCGGCCTTGCTCTTGAAGCCGATGTACGACGGGACGGCGATCGCGAGCAGGATGCCGAGGATGATGATCACGACCAGGAGCTCGATGAGCGTGAAGCCGCCCTCGACGTTCCCCTGCGCGATCCGATTCCTGAGCCTGTTCATGAGATAAGTCCTCCGTTCGTGGTAGGTGCGGTGGCTCAGGCCCTCTATCGGCCCACCCGCGGATAGCGCCACACCCTCTAATGAGGTGAATGGCACCCCCCGTGGCGAGTGACCCGCACAAATCACTCAAGCCAGCGACGGGCCCTGCCGATAGCTGCCGTCGAGGTCGCCATGACCGACACCCCCTCAATATCGACGAACTGCTCGAGGAGCTGGTCAAGCACAACGGCTCCGACCTGCACGTGACGGTCGGCTCGCATCCGGTCGTCCGCGTGCGCGGTGCGCTGGTAGCGCCTCGAGCAATTCCCGAAGCTGACCGCCGAGGACACGCTCTCGATGCTCTATCGGATCATGTCGACGGAGCAGCAGAAGCGGCTCGAGCTCGACCGGCAGCTCGACCTCTCGTACTCGATCCCAGGCCTCGCGCGCTTCCGCGTGAACGTGTACTCGCAGCGCGAGAGCCTCGCGGCGGCCTTCCGTCTCATCCCGATGGGGCTGAAGACGACTCGAGGAGCTCAACCTCCCGGAGAGCCTCCACGAGCTGACGAAGAAGCCGCGCGGCCTCGTCCTCGTGACCGGCCCGACCGGCTCCGGTAAGTCGACGACTCTCGCGGCGCTGATCGACGAGATCAACCGCACCCGGTCGGATCACATCATCACGATCGAGGACCCGATCGAGTTCCTGCACCGCCACAAGAAGTGCATCGTCAACCAGCGCGAGATCGGCGCCGACGCTCCGAGCTTCGCCGCCGCCCTGCGCGCCGCGCTTCGCCAGGACCCCGACGTGGTGCTCCTCGGCGAGATGCGTGACCTC
This sequence comes from uncultured Thermoleophilia bacterium, assembly GCA_963734565.1. Lineage (GTDB taxonomy): Bacteria > Actinomycetota > Thermoleophilia > Gaiellales > Gaiellaceae > JACVRM01. The sequence goes on from CAVTHM010000002.1 coordinate 402,424, forward strand.
GAGACGACCTCGACCGCGCTGACCGCGGCCGAGACCGGTCACCTTGTCTTCGCGACGCTGCACACGCAGAGCGCGCCGGGCACGGTCGACCGGATCATCGACCAGTTCCCGTCCGAGCAGCAGGAGCAGGTCCGCATGCAGCTCGCCGGCACGCTCCAGGGCATCGTCACGCAGGCGCTGCTCCCGACTGCCGACGGGACGGGCCGGGTCCCGGCCTCGAGATCCTTCTCCCCGATGACGCCACGCGGAACCTGATCCGCCAGGCGCGCGTCGAGCAGATCTACAGCGTCATGCAGACCGGTACGCAGCGCGGCATGCAGACGCTGGAGCAGTCGCTCGCGGACCTCGTCGTCCGTGGCGTCGTGACGACGGACGCGGCGCTCATGTGCACGACCCGTCCGGACCAGCTGCTCGGTCTGCTCGAGCGGCAGGGCTTCACCGACGACGTGCTCGCTCCGCTCGGAAACGGCCTACGACTGGCGGAGAACTAAATGGACTGGAAGAAGGAGATCAAGCTCGGCGACATCGTCGGGCGCAAGCCCGGCAAGAACGCCGTTGTCGACGCTACTCCCGAGGAGCCGGTGACCGAGGCGCCCGAAGCTGTCGCCGACAGCGGTAACGGCGTGAGCACCGAAGTGGTCGCGGCAGGTGCCGGGACGGTCGAGGCGAGCACCGAGCCGGTCGCCAGTGCCACCGAGGTGGCCGTCGCCGAGCCGGTTGCAGAGCAGACGGTGACGGAGGGCGTTGCCGATCCGGTTGACGCGGTCGCAGTCGAGGCCGTGGCCGAGGCACCGCGAGCCCGAGCCGGAGCGCAAGTCGATCTGGAAGCGTGACCTCGGCTCCCGCAAGCCGAAGAACGACGAGTCGGAGAAGCCCGGGCGGCGGCAGCTGTCGCGGTTCGCGGTGACGCCGGGCCGGGATCCGGGCACCGTCAAGGAGGCCGAGAAGAAGGATTCGCGCGGCCGCCTCGGCGACTGTCCCGCACCGACGCGCCGAAGAAGGCCAAGGAGCCGAAGGAGCCGAAGGAGCCGAAGCAGGCCAAGGAACGCAAGCCGAGCCGCTTCGCGCGGCCGCGCACCCCGCAGGCCGGCGACGTCACCGAGGCGAAGCCGAAGTCGAAGCGCTCGCCGCTCTCGCGCGAGCTGTCCACCATCTCTCTCCGCCGGAGGCCGAAGGCGGCCACTCCCGGCGCGCCGCAGAGCGCGTCGAAGAACCGCCGCCGCAAGAAGGCCGAGGTCGTCGGGCTCAAGATCGGCGCGTCGCACATCGCGGCCGCGCAGGTCACGTCGAACGGCGGGCTCGAGCTCGTGCAGTTCGCCCGCGAGCCCATCGAGCGCGGCATCGTCGTCGCCGGCGAGGTACGCGAACCGGACAAGCTCGCCGTCCAACTCAAGGAGTTCTTCCACCGTCACAAGCTTCCGCCGAAAGCCGTCCGGCTCGGCGTCGGCACCAACCGCATCGGCGTCCGCCGCCTCGAGATCCGTGGCCTCGCCGACCCGTCCCATCTCGAGAACGCGATCCGCTTCCGCGCCCAGGAGGTGCTGCCGATCCCGCTCGAGGAGGCCGTGCTCGACTACCAGGTTGTCGGCGAGGAGACCGACGAGAAGGGCAGACGATCTACCGCGTCCTGCTCGTCGTCGCCTACCGCGACCTCGTGCAGCGGTACGCCAAGGCGTGCAAGGCCGCCGGCATGAAGCTCGTCGGCATCGACTTCGAGGCCTTCGCGCTGCTTCGCTCGCTCGGCCCGACGGCCGACGTCGTGCGCGACGGACGCCGCCGTGGTCATCGTCTCGATCGGTCACGACCGCTCGACGTTCGTCGTCGCCGACGGCGCGACGTGCGAGTTCGCGCGCGTGCTGGACTGGGGCGGCGGCGCGCTCGACGTCGCGGTCGCGCGTGTCCTCGACCAGGCGCCCTCGCAGGCGGAGCACGATCAAGCAGTCGCTGACGCTCAACGCGACGCAGGAGCGGCTCGACGGGCTACACCGAGGAGCAGGCGGTCGCGGTCTACGAGGCCGTCCGCAAGGAGCTCCAGACGTTCGTGCGCGAGCTCGTCTCGTCGCTGCACTTCTACCAGAACCAGCCCGGCTCACTCGGCATCGGCGAGATCACGATCACGGGCGGGACGGCCCAGCTGCCTGGCCTCGCGGCTGAGCTCCAGCGGCTGATCGGCGTCACCGTCCGCGTCGGCGATCCGTTCACCCGCGTCGACGGCTCGCGAGCGCGGCTCGACGCACGTCGAGCTCGGCTCCGCTCGCAGTCGCCATCGGACTCGGAATCGAGGGGTGCCTGGCCATGCGTCCCGCCAATCTTCTGCCCGCCGATCTCCGCTCGCGCGGCAACCGGACGCCTCCCGCCCGAGGCGATCGCGGCGTCGGCGCCGGCGTCGCCGTCGGCGCGCTGCTCGTCGGCGCGTAACCGTCAGGAGCACGGAACCGTCACGACGCCGCGAGCAGGGCTCGCCGCCGTCGAGGCCCAGATCCTGCAGTGCCGGCGCCGGCACCGGCCAGCGCGTGACGATGCGCCCGAGCTCGCCGACCGACAAGGATGCGCGCACGGCGGCCGTCGACCACGGCGCTCGACCGGCGGACCTCGTGGGACACTGTCCTCCGCGAGCTGTCGCTCGTCCTTCCGCCGACGTCTGGCTGACCAGACGCTGAGCGCAGAAGGCCGCCGCTCCGTCGACGGACCCGTCGACCCCTTCGCGCCGCACCAGCGGTGAGCTGACCGGCTACACGTACTCGCAGGAGGGCGTCGCGCGCCTGCTGACGCGGCTCGCCCTCGTCCCGTACTTCACCAACGTCCAGCTCCAGACCGCGCCGCGTCCGACGTCGGCACGCGCTACGTCGTCGGCTTCACGATCGCGCCCAGATCCGCAACGCCGGGAGGTTCTCGTGACGAGCTCGTCTCTCGAAGGAGCAAGCCGCGGAACGTGAAGGCGATCGCCGCCGTCGCGGCAGCCTCCTCGCGCTTCGCCGTGCTCGGCTATCTCGCTCATCGCGCCGCAGCGCAGTCGCACGGGCGTCGCTCGACGGCAAGATCGACGGCTGCCGAACAGCAGCTGTCGGCCGACGCAGGTCTCGAGCCAGGCCAAGCCCGGCCGACCCGGGTCGATGACTACTTCCGCCTGACGAAGGCGATGCCCGACAGCGACGGACATGCCCGGCATGCTGCTCGAGCTCAGCCGAGGTCGCATCGGCGACGGGTATCGATTTCGACTCGATCACGCCGTCGCGCCGGTCGCCGCGACGGGAACTACCAGACGATGCCGATCGAGCTCTCGTCTTCCGCGGGAACGTACTACCAGCTGTCCGACTTTCTGTTCCGCCTGCGCAACCTCGTGAACAAGCACGACGGGAAGCTCGACGTCGACGGCCGCCTGTACGCGGTCGACAGTGTCGACTTCTCGCAGGGCGACGGGAACACGCTGGCGGCGCAGATCACCACGACCGCGTTCATCTACGGAGCCGGCGACTCGTCCGCCACGGCGACGACGTCCACGCCTGCGGCGACGACGCCGGCACCCGCGACCTCGACGCCGCCGGCTACCGCGCCGACCGGAGGGACGGGCTGATGGCTGCTCGCAAGCAGAGTCGCCTGGAGGCGAAGGCCGCGAGCAGAAGAAGATCGCCATCGGCGGGGCAGTTCTGCTCGTCGCGGTCATGGTCTTCCAGGGCCCGAAGATGCTGAAGCTGATGAGCGGCGGAGGCTCGCCGAGCTCGGCCGCTCCGGTCGTCGCGCCCACCCCGGTGCCGGGGCAGTGCCCGGCGCGACGCCGACCCCGACGCCGGTGTCCGCGACGACGCCCTCGCAGCCGACGGGCACGAAGCTCATCTCGTTCGAACGGTTCTCGAGCAAGGATCCGTTCACCGCGCAGGTCACGGATACGCCGGCCGGGTCGACCACCAAGGCGGCCGCGAGCAAGACGGCGACCAAGACCGCCGCACCGACGGCGGGCACGTCTCCGTCGAGCTTCAAGGTGACGCCCACAAAGACAGCTGTGGGGACTGTCCGGATCATGGTGAACGGCAAGACCGAGACGGTGGCGAACAAGGCTGACTTCCCGAAGGCCGACCCGACGTTCACGCTCTCGGGGATCCTGTCCAACAGCGTGGACGATCTCGATCGCCGGCGGCTCGCTCAAGACCGGCAGCAAGATGTTCCTCCTCACCGTGGGCAAGCCGACGACGCTGCTGAACACCGCGGACGGAACGCGGTACACGCTGGAGCTCGTCTCGACCGCGCCAAAGGCCGCGTAGGCACGCCGATGAGCGCCGCGCTGCGGGCACGCGCGAACCGGGCTCTGCGGAGCGAGGAGGGCTTCGGCCTGATCGAGCTCACCATCGCGATGGCGATGCTCGCGGTCGCGCTGCTCGCCCTCGTGGCCGCGCTCAGCTCCGGCGTCGTCACGCTGCAACGGTCGGGTGCCGCGGGCACCGCCGGCACGTTCGCCGACCGGCAGATGGAGAAGTACCGGGCGATCAAGTACGCGTCGGTCATGCTCGACTCGACCGCGGTCACCTCGGCCAGCGCCGACTCCACCTACACGACCGACCCCGGCCGCGACCCCAGCAACCCGACGCCGGCGTGGGACGCCACCCCGGCGAACCGCGTGACCGGAACCTGCACGCTCAGCGGCGTCTGGCCCGACCCGTGCAATCCGATCCAGAGCCTGTCCGGAGCGCAGACCCCTGACAAGCGCGCGTACCGCGTGGACACGTACATCACGTACTACGCGTCGACGGGCACGTACGCGGGCCGCCAGCTCAAGGTCGTCACCGTCGTCGTACGCGACGCCAACAAGCTGAGCGGGCCCAACCTGGCGCGCTTGCAGTCGCGCTTCGACCAGTCGACGGGCCAATGAGCCAGGGCCGCCTAAAGCGCGAAATGACGTCTGTCGATAGGGAGAACGCATGAGCACCTGGGCTTACAGCGCCATCAATGCGCAGGGCCTCGAGTCCGCGGGCGAGATCGAGGCGCCCGACGTCAACTCGGCGCGCGAGCAGCTTCGCAATCGCGGCCTGATGCCGTCCGCGCTTCGCCAGATCGGCGGCGCCGCGTCCACTGCCGAAGAGTCGGCGTCGGCCGGGCGCTTCGCCAAGAAGATCAAGCCCAAGTCGCTGCAGGTCTTCTCCCGCCAGTTCGCCACGATGATCGAGGCGGGCATCAGCGTCGTCGGTGCGCTCGTCGTGCTCGAGGAGCAGACGGAGGACAGGACGCTCGCCGACGTCATCAGCCAGCTGCGCGAGGATGTGGAGGCCGGGGAGCTCCTTTCCCAGGCGATGGCGAGGCACCCGAAGGTCTTCAACCGCCTCTACATCGCGATGGTGGAGACCGGCGAGGCAGCCGGCATCCTCGACCAGGTGCTCGATCGCGTCGCCTTCCAGATCGAGAAGGAGACGAAGATCAAGCGCCGCGTCAAGAGCGCGATGCTCTACCCGGTGATCGTGCTGACGTTCGCGACGCTCGTCCTGGGCGGGATGCTCATGTTCCTGGTCCCGATCTTCACCAAGATCTTCTCGTCGCTCGGCGGGGATCTGCCGACCCTGACGCTGTACGTCGTCAAGGCGTCGAACCTGCTGCGCGGCTACTGGTTCATCATCATCCCCGCGATCGTGGGCACGATCGTCGGCTTCCGCAAGTGGAAGGCGACCGAGAGCGGCCGCCGCAAGTTCGACGTCTTCAAGCTCAAGCTGCCGGCGAAGATCGGCGACACCGTCCGCAAGATCACGCTCGCGCGTTTCTCGCGGACGCTCGCAACGCTCGTCGCCGCCGGCGTGGACATCATCCGTGCTCTCGAGATCACCGCCTCCACGGCGGGCAACTGGGTCATCGAGAGCGCGCTGCTCGACGTGCGCGAGAAGGTGCACGAGGGCATCCCGATCTCGCAGCCGCTCTCCGCGAACCCGGACTTCCCGCCGATGGTCGGCCACATGATCAAGGTCGGCGAGGAGACGGGTGAGCTCGACAAGATGCTCGGCAAGGTCGCCGACTTCTACGAGGACGAGGTCGACACGGCCATCGCGACGCTCACGTCGATCATCGAGCCGCTGATGATGATCTGCGTCGGCCTGGTCGTCGGGGTGATCATCATCTCGATGTACCTGCCGATGTTCAAGATGCTCTCGCTCGTCAAGTAGCCCCGCGGGGCGGCCTCTCGGACACACCGGTGTAGGTCGGCCGACGGCGGCCTCGAGGCCGGGTCAGGTCGGGCTATACGAGGCGGCGGTCGAGCAGCTCGCGGAGGCCCGCGGCGACCGTGTCGGCGCCGAAGCCGCCGAGCAGATCGGCGTCGCCCAGGCCGATGACCGTCAGGCCCGCAGCCTTTCCCGCCGCGACGCCTGCCGGGCTCTGCGTCACCGTGACCGCGTGAGACGGCTCGACGCCAAGGCGGCGGCACGCGTACAGGGGCACGTCGGGTGCCGGGCGCGAGCGGATCGGCTCGGCACGAAGCAGTTCCGCGTCGACCTGCAGGTCGATCAGGCCGTCGAGCCCAGTCCGCTCCAGGATCGTTGCCGTGTTCGCGCTCGCCGACAGGACAGCGCGCCGCACGCCGGCGCGGCCCGCCGCGTCCAGGTAGCGGTGCGCGCCCGGCAGCGCCACGACGCCGCGACTGTGAAGGAGCCGGCCAACCAGCTCGCCCTTCCGCCTGGCCACGCCCTGCGCCGTCGCGGCGGTCTGCGGATCGTCGCGGCGGCCCTCCGGAATGCGGATGCCGCGGCTGTCGAGGAACGCGTGGATGGCCTCGAGCCGCGGGCGCCCGTCGAAGTACGTCGCATAGTCGTCGACCGGGTCGAACGGGATGAACTGCCAGCCGAGCCGGTCGGCGAAGCGAAGCAGGAGATCGTCGAAGACCTCGCCCCACGCGCGCGCGTGTAACGCACCGCTGTCGGCGAGCACGCCGTCGAGGTCGAGCAGGCACGCCTGCGTTCCCCGCGGGAGCCCGAGCAGCTCTGGGGTCACCTGCACCGGCGAGAGCCACGGCAGCGGCCGTGCGCCGATGTCGCGGCCGAACGTCGTCAGCAGCCGCGCCGTGTCCTGCCGCTCGCGGAGGAGCTCCTTGCGCTGCGGGCCGAGCTCGGCGGCGGGCAGCGATACGCCGGCCGTGTCCGTGGCCCGCTGGGCCGCGTCGAGGGCGTGCTGCCAGGCGGCCGCGAGTGTGTGGGCGTCCGTATGCCCTACGGGCTCGGCCGGGGCCGGCGCCGGCGCCGGCGCGACGCGCCGCCGCCGGATCATGCGCGGAGCGGTGGCGACCATGGCACTTCCAAGATCACCCGCTCTCGCGCGCGTCGAATCCGGGTCGAATACGGATCAGGTGCGGCCGGGTACCTATGAGCCGAGCAGCCGCGCGACGGCCCGGTCAAGCTCGTCGTCCGCCGCTCCCTGCGCCAGGAGAAACTCGCGGACGCCGCCGTAGCGCGCGTCGAGCTCGTCCAGCACGCCGACCATCGCCTCGGGCGGCGTGCGGCCGATCTGGCGGCGGCGCTCGCGCTCGGCGTCGTCGGATGCCTCGGACTCCCACTGGGCCTGCCGCACGACCAGGTTCCGTTCGCTCAGCGCATAGTCGGCCGCGATCTCCTCGTTCGAGACGCCGGCGATCGAGAGCAGCAGCGCGACGACGAGCCCCGTCCGGTCCTTGCCGCCCTGGCAGTGCACGACGACCCCGCCCGACGGCGCGTCGGCGATCGCACGGATCGCAGCGGCCCACTTCGGGCCGAAGCGCTCGAGGAAGTCGATGTAGACGACCCTGGTCTTCTCGGCGGCCGTGTCGACCGTGTCCACGAGCGCGTCGAGCTGCTCGCCGTAGTCGGACGGCGAGCCGGCGAGCACGTTGACGTGGACGACCTCGACCGGCAGCTCGGCGGGCGGGTCGGCCTCGAGCTCCTCGTCCATGCGCAGGTCGACGATCGTCGAGACGCCGTGGCCGACCAGCTCCTCCCAGCCCGCGTCGGTCAGCCGCCGGATCGCGTCGGCGCGGACGATCGCGCCCCAGCGCGTCTCGCCGTAGGGCGTCTGGTGACCGCCGAGGTCGCGCACGTTGGCGCAGCCGTCCCACGTCAGGTGCCGCTCAGTCTGCACGCGCCCAGGCTACTTACGAGGTCTCGAACGATGCGCGCCGCCTGCCTTCCGCTTCGAAGAGCCTGAGCAGCCCGTACGCAAACGGCCCGTAGACGAGCCCGATGAGCAGCTCGGTGGTGAGCAGCCCGCGCACGTCGTGCAGCGTTGCCCCGTCTGCGACCTGCCGGCCCGCCTCGATCCCGTGCGTCAGTGGCAGCGAGCGGCCGATCGCCTGCATCCACTCGGGCAGGTCGTCGAGCGGCACGTTCACGCCGCAGAAGACGAGCATCGCGAAGTAGGCGAGGTTCGCGTAGAGGACGGCGTCACGCGCGCGCAGCCCGATCGAGCCGATCACCAGCCCGAAGCAGGCGCACGAGGCCGTCGAGACGATCACCACCACTACGAGGGCCGGGATCTGCTCGCGGCCGATCCTCACGTCGAGCAGCAGCTGGAAGAGCGGGAAGCCGAGCATGGTGAGGACGGGAGACGGTCTCGGTCGCCCGACCTCGCCTCGAGCGGGACAGGATGAATCCTGTCCCGCGGTCTTACCGCGTGGAGGGCCGCCGCGCGGTGCCCTTAACAGGGACTGTCCCTGTTAAGGCGCCTTGCCGTAGCCGCCGCCGCCCGGAGTCTCGATCGTGATCAGGTCGCCTGCTCCCAGATCGAGGTCGGCCTTGGAGGGCACCGGGTGGCCGTTGACCAAGTTGCGGCCCGGCCTGCCGTCCTCGCCGCCTTCGCTTCCCGCCGGCGCATGCGCGCGCCGCTCGCTCAGCACCGAAAGCCGGCAGTCCTCGAGCACGCGCAGCTCGCGCACGACGCCGTCGCCGCCGCGGTGGCGGCCCGCGCCGCCCGAGCCGGGCCGCAGCGCCCAGCGTTCCACGCGCAGCGGGTACCCGAGCTCGAGCGCCTCGACCGGCGTTGCGAGCGTGTTCGACATCGTCACGTGCACGCCGCTCGGGCCGTCCGCGTCCGGGCACGCGCCCTGGCCGCCGCCGATCGTCTCGTAGTACGTGAAGCTGCCGTTCCCGAGCGTGACGTTGTTCATCGTCCCCTGGCCCTGCGCGGGCACAGGCACGGCGCCGCCCAAGGCGCGGAAGACGACGTCGACGATGCGGTTGGACGTCTCGACGTTGCCGGCCGCCACCGCCCCGGGTGCGTGGGCGTTCACGAGCGAGCCGGCGGGCGCGCGCACCGTTACCGGCACGAACGCGCCGCCCGACGCCGGCAGGTCCGGGACGGTCAGGCAGCGCACCACGAAGAAGCTCGCCGAGCGCGTGACCGCGAGCGGGCAGTTGAGGTTGCCGTCGTGCTGCGGCGCGGTGCCCGCGAAATCGATCTCGATCTCGTCGCCCGCGATTGTCACGGCGCAGCGAACCGGCAGGTCGCCCGCTCGCGCCTCGACAACATCCTCTGCCTCCCAGCGCCCGTCGGGCATGCGCTCGATCGCGTCGCGGACGAGCCGCTCCGAGTACCCGAGCAGCGCCTCGGCCGCGCTGCGCACGCGCTCCTCGCCCTTGCGAGCGCAGAGCTCGGCAACACGCCGCTCGGCCAGCCGGTTCGCAGCGAGCTGAGCGCGGAAGTCACCGCGCCGCTCCTCCGGGTTGCGCATCCGGGCCACGAGCGCGTCGAGCACGCCGTCGTCGAGCCGTGTCGGCGGGACGACCACGCCCTCCTCGTCGAGCGTCCGCGATCCCGCGGGCATGCTCCCCGGCTCGCGGCCGCCGACGTCCGCGTGGTGCGCGCGCGTCGCCGAGAAGCCGATCGCCGTTCGCGACACGGTCGTCACGTCGGGCAGGTGCGTCCCGCCCGCGTACGGGTCGTTGAGGATCCACGTCTCGCCCGGCTGCGGGTCGTGCTCGATGACGGCCGCGACCGAGTCGGGCATCGCGCCCAGGTGAACGGGGATGTGCTCGACCTGCGAGATCAGCCGGCCCCGTTCGTCGAAGAGCGCTGTGGAGCAGTCGCGGCGCTCCTTGATGTTCGCCGAGAAGGCGGAGCGCACCAGCACCGCACCCATCTCCTCGGCGATCGCGCGCAGGGCGCTCCCAAGCACCTGAAGCTCGACGTTCACCGCGTCAGCACCAGCGTCCCGGTCACGTCGGTCTCCCCGCTCCAGCCGTCCGGCACCCAGCAGGTGGCACCATCGAGCTCGACGAGCTCGGGGCCGCGCACGCTCAGGCGCCGGCCGAGCTCGGGCGTGAGCGAAGGCCCGGCCTCGACGTCTGCGGTCCGCACGGCGACGAGCTCGATCTCGCGGCTCGGGTCGGCGTAGCCGTAGCGCTCGTCGTGCGCGCGGTGGAACGCATCGGCGAGCGCGGGCTGGAGCGCCACGGTCAGCTCGAACGACTGGCCGCGGTAGCGCAGGTCGGCCTCACCTTCGGCCGGCAGCTCACCCGCCTCGGCGAGCGGGACGAGGTACGAGCGGATGTGCTCGCGGCGCACGTCGCCGGCGGCCAGCCCGAGCGCGGAGAGGACACCGGCCGCAGGCGGCACGAGCACGGCCTGGAGCTCCAGCTCCTCGGCGAGCGCGCAGGCGTGCAGCGGCCCGGCGCCGCCGAAGGCGACGAGCGCGTGCTCGCGCGGGTCGTGGCCGCGCTCCACGCTGACGACGCGGAGGGCGCGCTCCATCTCCGCGTTCACGACCGCGATCACGTCGGCCGGGTCGATCGAGCCGAGCGCGCGCTCGGCGGCGGCGCGATCGAGCTCGAGGCCGCCCGCGATCGTCGCCGGCAGCCGGCCGAGCAGCAGGTTCGCGTCCGTCACGGTCGGTTCGGTGCCGCCGTGCCCGTAGCAGGCCGGGCCGGGTCGCGCGCCAGCGCTCCGCGGGCCGACGTGCAGCGCGGCACCCGCGTCGCGGTACGCGATCGAGCCGCCGCCGGCGCCGACGGTGTGCACGTCGACGGTCGGCAGCCGCAGCGGCAGGCCGGCGAGATCGCGCTCGGCCGAGCGCCCGGCCTTGCCGCCCGCGATCAGCGCCACGTCCGTCGAGGTGCCGCCCATGTCGAAGGAGATCGCCTCCGGGAAGCCGGACGCCGCCGCGACGCGCGCCGCCCCGACCACGCCGGCCGCAGGCCCCGAGAGAACGATGCGGGCCGGGTGGGCGGCGGCGTCGGCAAGTGGCAGGAGCCCGCCCGACGACGCCATGACGAGCGGCTCCGGCAGTCCTGCCGCCGCCGTCGCCTCGGCGAGCCGGCCGAGCGCAGTGTCGATCAGCGGCGCCAGGTACGCGTCCACCACGGTCGTCGAGGCGCGCTCGTATTCGCGGAACTCGGGCGCCAGCTCGTGCGAGGCGACGACGCGCGCGTGGGGGAGACGGCGCCGCAGCTCCTCGACGACCGCGCGCTCGTGCTCGGGGTGGCGGAACGAGAAGAGCAGGCACACGGCCACGGCCTCCGCGTCGGGCGTGGGGATCGACGCGACGTCGAGCTCGCGGAGGACGCCGTCCGGCCCCATCCGCTCGCCCACGGCGTGGCAGCGCTCGAGCGGCACCAGCGGCTCAGGGTGCTGCGCGCAGAGCCGGTACAGGTGAGCCCGGTTCTGGCGGCGCAGGTGGAGCAGGTGCTCGAACCCGGCCGTCGTGACGAAGGCGGTGCGCGCCCCGCGCCGCTCGATCAGCGCATTCGTTGCGGCCGTCGTGCCGTGTGCGAAGCGCTCGACGTCGTCTGCGCCGACTGCCCGCGCCGCGGCGACCACTGCCTCCTCGTGCGGGCCGGTCGGCACCTTTGCCGTCCGCACGGTGTCTCCGTCCACGAGCACGGCATCCGTGAACGTCCCGCCAACGTCGACCCCGAGCACCGCCATCGCGCGACTCTAAGCAGCGGGCAGGCCGCCGCCCGCTCGCGCGTTGAAGATGCACAGCGGATGCGGGCCTGGAATGCCGAGATCGAGCTGGTCGGAGCGGGCGGTGAGCCGGTCGACTTCTGGCGCACCGTCTCGTCGCACGGGCTCGTCGCGCTGCCGCCGTCCGCGATCGACGAGGAGGCGCGCACGCTCGAGCTGACCGTGCCGACCGCCGCCGGCGCCCGCACCGTCACCCTCGCCGGAAGCTCGGCCGGCCGCGTACGCGTGACCGGCCGCGGCAGCGCCCGCGCGGAGGCGCTCGACCGTGTGCGCCACGCCCTCAACCTCGACGACGACCTGTCGCCGTTCTACGCGGCGGTCGCGGCCGACCCGGAGCTGAGCTGGGTGACCCGCGGCGCCGGCCGGATCTTCCGCAGCGCGACGGTCTTCGAGGACGTGGTCAAGACGATCTGCACCACCAACTGCGCCTGGTCGGGAACGGTGCGGATGGTCGGCGCACTCGTCGGCGAGCTCGGCGAGGCCGCCCCCGATGCGCCGCCGGACGGCCCGCTCGGGCGCGCCTTCCCGACGCCCGCGGCGATGGCGGCCGCCGGCGAGGACTTCTACCGCGACGTCGCGCGCGCCGGCTACCGCGGCGCCTACCTGCGCACGCTCGCCGAAGACGTCGCCGGGGGGCGGCTCGATCTCGAACGCCTGGGCACGGCGCCGCGCGAGGAGCTCTCCGACGACGAGGTCGAGCAGGAGCTGCTCGCGCTGCCCGGCGTCGGCCCGTACGCGGCCGCGCACATCATGGTCATGCTCGGCCGCTACTCCCGGCTGATCCTCGACTCCTGGACACGCCCGCGGTACGCCGTCGTGACCGGTCGCAAGACGCCGAAGGACGCCTCGATCGTGCGGCGCTTCAAGCGCTACGGCCCCTACGCAGGGCTCGCGTTCTGGCTGCTCCTGACCCGCGACTGGGTGGAGGAAAGCTGACCGGGGCTCAGCCGGCGAGGCCGCCGAGGAAGGCGAACCGGTTGTTGCCCGCCACCTCCCAGATCTCGTTGCCGCCCGGCTCGACCAGGATCCGCGCGCTCGGCGGAAGCTCGTCACGCAGCCAGCGCGCGAGTGCGCGTGCCTCGTCCTGGTCGTCGGCGCCGACGAGCAGGAACGTCGCCCGGCGCACGATGGGCAGGCCGTCATGCTCGAGCCGGTCGGCGAACGCCCCGGCGTCTTCGTGTGAAGCGAACTCGACGCGGACCTCCCACGGTGCGAAGCCCGTCTCCTCGGCCTCGGCCGCCTCGTCCGCTTCGCGCCGGTCGTGCTCCTCGAGCCGCTCGGCTGCCGTCGCCGGCAGTGCGACACTCGCGTCCTCCCACCGCTGCTCGACCGGATGCCAGCGCTCGATCGGCGGCTCTTCCGCGGCCGCGAGGTCATGCTCACCGAGCAGCGCCGACACGACGTTTCGCGCCTCGCGGGCCGCGGGCTCGCTGTCGGCGTAGAGGAACAGATGCTCGTCGTCGCGGCTCACCGCGATCCGGCCGCCCAGACGCTCGGCGGCGTCGCGCTCGAGGGCGCGTTCGTGACGCGCCTGCAGCGCCTGTGCGATGCGGCCGGACTCCTCCGGGCGAAGGGTGAATGCCACGCGCCAGTCCTCGGCCACCTCGTCACCGTACCCGCGGCGCCACGAATGCTCGGCAGGGTTGCGTTTCACCCGCCGCCCAGGCGAGACTTCGTAGAGCGATGAGCACTTGCGTTTTTCGCCTGCAGAGCGGTCGTTTCCGGCGTAGCATCTGCGCCCCGTGAAGACGGTCCTGATCCTCGTCGGGGTCGCACTCGCCTTCGGCGTCGCCGCCCCGAGCGCCGCGCGCTCGCCGCTGATCGCGCACGGCGTGAGCGTGGGCGGGATCAAGCTCGGCGGGGTCGGCTCGGAGACGGCGCGCAGCGTCGTGAACCGCCGCTTCGACCGCGCGCTCCGGATCACGTACGGCGACGAGTCCTGGACGGTGCGCCCGGCCTCGCTCGGCGGCAGCGCCGCCGTCGATCGCGCTGTCGCTCAGGCGCTCCAGGCACAGCCGGGCACGGCCGTCGACCTGCCGACCGCGGTCTCGCAGCGGGACGTCCGCACGTACGTCCGCTACCTCGAAGGCAAGTACTCGACCGAGCCCGAAGACGCGCGTCTCGTGCGCGTGAAAGGCGTCAAGCCGGTGATCAGCGAGGGCAAGCCCGGTGTGCGCGTCGCGACCGGCCTGATGGAGGCGCGGATCGCGAACGCGCTCCGTTCGCCGACCTACCGGACGCTTGGCCTCGCCACCAAGCCCGTCGCACCGCAGGTCACGCGTGAGAACTTCGGCTCGGTCATCGTCATCGGCCGCAGCTCGCACCGCTTGCGCCTCTACGACGGCCCCCGGCTCGTGCACCAGTTCGGCGTCGCCACCGGCCAGCCCGCCTACCCGACGCCGCTCGGTACGTTCGAGATCGTGACGATGCAGCGCGACCCGTGGTGGATCCCGCCGCCGAACTCCGCTTGGGCGCAGGGCGCGAAGCCGATCCCGCCCGGCCCGGGAAACCCGCTCGGCACGCGGTGGATGGGGCTGAGCGCGGCGGCCGTCGGCATCCACGGCACGCCGGACGCCGCGTCGATCGGCTACTCAGCCTCGCACGGGTGCATCCGCATGCGTGTCCCGGACGCCGAGTGGCTGTTCGACCACGTGGACGTCGGCACGCCCGTCGCCATCGTCGCCGCCTAGGCACGAGTCGCCTTCGCAGCAGCCGAGCTTCCAGCGGCAGGCCGGACATTGCCACGTCGAGTGGCGCCATTCCATCTCCGCTCCGCACCGCCAGCACGACTCGTGCATGCCCCAAACCTACGGCGGGCACCGGCTACCATTGACCGGCCCGGCGGCGTAGCTCAGCGGTTAGAGCGGCGGACTCATAACCCGCAGGTCGGTGGTTCGAATCCACCCGCCGCTATCGCCTCGACTCGCGGCGCTGCAGGCGCCGCGACTGCGTTCAGGGCGCCCTGGGTACGGACTGCCGATGCGCTTTCTGATCGCATGCCTGAGCGCGCTCGCCCTCGCGCCTGCGGCGACCGCACACACGCCGCTGATCGTCGGCGTCACCGAGGACGGGCTGAAGTACGCGCCCGCGGCCACCGCGAAGGACGCCACGACGCTCGGGATCGACGCCGTGCGGATCACCCTCGTCTGGCGGCCCGGGCTGACGGCGCCGGACGCCGAGCAGCTCAAGCAGCTCGACAACGCGACGAGCGCGACCGGGCTGCGCGTCGTGCTCTCCGTCTTCGGCGAGAAGGCCGCCTACGCGCCGCAGACCGAGCAGGCGCGCGACCAGTACTGCGGGTTCCTCGGAGCGATCGTGAAGGGCTACCGGTCACCGGCGCCGAAATCGCGGGGGCCGGCATCCCGCCGACCGGGGACGGCGTCAACCAGGCGGATCAGCTGACCGCTGCACTCCGCCTCGCTGCCTCCCAGCCGCACGTGGGCGCGTACTTCAACTTCCTGCTCTGGGACGAGGCGCGGCTCGAGGGCTGGCAGTCGGGCCTCTACTGGACCGACCGCACGCCGAAACCGTCCGTTCCGGCGTTCGAGGAGGCGGTGTGCAGGGTGCACACGGGCTGCGGATCGATTCACACCTTCGCGGAGCCGAACGACAGTCACACGCGCGAGATGGCTGTCGCCGCCGTTGCCGCCGCGGTCCTCGGAGGCGGCGCTATCCTGCTCGTCTTGCGGCGTTCACGACGCCGCCGAATCTCCCGCTAAGATCAGACGGAGATCGCTGCCGGCTCCCCGGCCGCCGGTCTCTTCTCGCAGAACGACCGAAGGATTCCTCACGTGGCAACCGGAGTACGAGTCGCAATCACGCTCGCGTGCGTCGATTGCAAGCGGCGCAACTACCAGTCGAACAAGTCGAAGCGGAACACGCCCGACCGCGTGGAGCTGAAGAAGTACTGCCGCTGGTGCGGCCGGCACACCGCGCACAGGGAGACCCGCTAGTGGCGCGTCCGACTCGCCAGGCCCGCCGCGAGCGCCGCGAGCAGCAGCGCGAAGACCGCGAGCGCGACAGCAACGGCGGCGGCGGGCGCCGGCCTCCGACTGCCGCTGCAACGGCCGAGCCCGGGGCGCCTCAGCCCAGAGGGCCGGAGCCCGCCGAGCTGCAGCAGGGCGTCAAGCACCGCGGCGGCGTGATCGGCTTCATCGGCGAGTGCATCGCCGAGCTCAAGAAGGTCGAGTGGCCGGGCCAGAAGCAGGTCATCACCGGCACCGTCGTCGTCATCGTCGCGTGCACGATCGTCGGCCTCTACCTGTGGGGCATCGACCTCCTCATCAAGCCGCTCGTCCAGCGGCTCATCTGAGTCGGGATCCGGAGCCGCCCCGATGTTTCGCTGGTACGTCATCAACACTTACTCCGGCCACGAGAACAAGGTCAAGGCCAACCTCGAGCACCGCATCGACTCGATGGGGCAGAACCACCGCTTCCGGCGCGTGGTCGTCCCGACCGAGCAGGTGATCGAGACGAAGGACGGCCAGAAGGTGCAGACCGAGAAGCGCGTGCTGCCGGGCTACGTCCTCGTGAACATGGATCTGAACGACGACGCCTGGACGGTCGTGAAGAACACCCCGGGCGTCACGGGCTTCGTGGGCGCCGGCAACAAGCCGATCGCCCTGTCGCAGCCCGAGGTCGACCGCATCCTGCGCACCGGCGCCGCCTCGCAGGAGCGGGTGCGCGCCCAGGTCGAGTTCGGCCTCGGCGAGTCGGTCAAGGTCACGTCCGGCCCGCTGTCCGACTTCGACGGGGAGATCGTCGACGTGAACCCCGACCAGCAGAAGCTCAAGGTGCTCGTGGACATCTTCGAGCGCCAGGTCCCGGTCGAGCTCGGGTTCGACCAGGTCAAGAAGCTGGACTGATCCGACTACGCGCTACGCTGTCTCGCTGCGCGAGGCCACGTGCCGACGCGCGAAAGCACGGAACCCATGGCAAAGAAAGTCCTCACGCTGATCAAGCTGCAGATCCCCGGTGGGCAGGCGAACCCTGCGCCGCCGGTCGGCCCTGCGCTCGGCCAGCACGGCGTCAACATCATGGAGTTCTGCAAGGCGTTCAACGCCCAGACGGCGCAGGCGAACGGCCGCATCACGCCGGTCGAGATCACGGTCTACGAGGACCGCTCGTTCACCTTCATCACGAAGACGCCGCCCGCCGCGGTCCTGATCAAGGAGGCGCTGAACACCGACAAGGGCTCCGCCGAGCCGAACCGCAACAAGATCGGCCGGCTCACGCAGGCGCAGGTGCGCCAGATCGCCGAGACGAAGCTCGAGGACCTGAACGCGCGCGACGTGGAGCAGGCGATGAAGGTCGTCGCGGGTACCGCACGTTCCATGGGCGTGGAGGTGGATGCGTAGTGAGGAGAACCGTGGCCAATTCCCAAGACGTGGTGCCAGGATTCATCCTGGCACCTACGTGCTGACATGGCACAGCACGGCAAGCGCTACGTCGGCGCCGCGAGGCGATCGACCGCGAGAAGCTCTACTCGCCGCTCGAGGCGATTCGGATGCTCCACAGTGCGGGCGCGAGCGAAGTTCGACGAGACGGTCGAGGTGCATTTCAACCTAGGCCTCAACGTGCGCCACGCCGACCAGCAGCTCCGCGGGACGCTGATGCTCCCGCACGGCACCGGCCGCACGATGCGCGTCGCCGTCTTCGCCGAGGGCGAGAAGGCCCGCGAGGCCGAGGAGGCCGGCGCGGACGTCGTCGGCTCGGCCGACCTCGCGACCCGTATCGAGGAAGGCTTCGACGACTTCGACGTCGCCATCGCGACGCCGGACCAGATGGGCGTCGTCGGCCGCCTCGGCCGCATCCTCGGCCCGCGCGGCAAGATGCCGAACCCGAAGACCGGCACCGTGACGATGGACGTCGCCAAGGCGGTCGCAGGACTCGAAGGGCGGCAAGCTCGAGTACCGCACCGACCGCGGCGCGAACGTGCACATGCCGATCGGGAAGCGCAGCTTCGACGAGAAGGCAGCTGCTCGAGAACTACGCGACGCTGGTCGACGAGATCGTGCGCGCGAAGCCGGCCGTCCGCCAAGGGCCGCTACATCCGCGGCGTCACGCTCGACGAGCACGATGGGCCCCGGGATCCACATCGACCCCGCGCGGACGCGCGGGATCATCGAGGAGCTCGAGGGCGACGGTGCCGGAGCACCGCAGGAGGAAGCTGCTGTAGCGTCGTAACGAGAGCTAGGCCGCCGAAGACCGCTGGCAGCCCGCGAGGGCAGAAGTCCAGCCGAGGTGGAGCCGCGCTGGGTATTGTCCCTGCCGTTGGCCCGCCTCCTGTGCGGGGCCTAGCCATTTCCGGAGGGAAGTGGCCATATGGAGAAAGCCCAGAAAGAACGTCTCGTCGCAGAGCTGACGGAGCAGCTGCAGCAGGCGGACGACGCTGCTCGTCGCCGACTACCGCGGGCTCTCGATGAGCGAGATCGACGCGCTGCGCACCGAGGTGCTGAAGCACGGTGCGACGTTCCGCGTCGTGAAGAACACGCTGACCCGGCGTGCCGCCGAGGCGGCGGGCCAGGACGCGCTGCTCGCGCATGCTCGAGGGCCCGACCGGGATCGCCTTCCTCGAGTCCGACGGCGACCCGGTCGCGGTCGCGAAGGCGCTCTCGGAGGCCGCGCGCACGACGAGGATCCTCGCCATCCGCGGTGGGCTGCTCGAGGGCCGCCCGATGAGCGAGCAGGAGGTCGAGGACCTCGCGAAGCTGCCGCCCGCGGACGTGCTCCGCGGCCAGGTGCTCGGCGCGATCCTCGGCCCGCTGAACGCGATCGCCGGGCTGATCAACGCACCGCTGCAGAACCTGTACGGCCTGATCGATGCCCGCATCGAGCAGCTCGAGCAGCAGGGCGACACACCGGCGTCCCTGCCGCTGTGACCGCAGGCGGCGCCCGGCCGAGGAGGAACGTCCGGCGGCCGAGGAAGGGCAGCGAGGAGGCGCCGGCCGCCGAGCACGAGGAGCCGCCGACGCGGTCGGCATCCGCCGAGCGCGACCGGTGAGAGCGCCGCCGCCGAGCAAGACGCGGCGGGAGCCTCGCGGCCGCCGAGGCAGCACGGAAGAGCCCGCCGAGGGCGCTCCCGAGACCCCCGAAGAGACACAGGAGGAAGAGGAGGAGTCAGATGGCAGGTTCGGTCGACACGATCTTCGAGGAGCTCGGGAAGATGAGCGTCCTCGACCTCGTGCAGCTGAAGAACAAGATCGAGGAGGAGTGGGGCATCACCGCCGCCGCTCCGGTCGCGGCTGTCGGCGGGCCGCCGCCGGCGGCGGCGACGGTGGCGGTGCAGCCGAGGAGCAGACGGAGTTCGACGTCGTCCTCACCGCCGCCGGCGGCCAGAAGATCCAGGTGATCAAGGTCGTCCGCGCGGTCACCGGCCTCGGCCTGAAGGAGGCCAAGGATCTCGTCGACAACGCGCCCAACGCGGTCAAGGAGGGCATCGCGCGCGAGGAGGCCGACTCGATCAAGGGCCAGCTCGAAGAGGCCGGCGCCGAGGTCGAGGTCAAGTAGTCGCCACGCCGCTGACGCGGCGTGGTCAGACGGGTAGAGGCGCTGAACGCGCCTCTACCCGCACGCTCGGCGGCGTCCGGCGTCCAGACGGGCTTCGTCGCGCGCATCCCGAGCAGCCGGTTCCCGCTCAGCACCAGGTGGTCGACGCTGAACGTCGCCCGCCAGCGTGCGCTGCCGCAGGCCGTCAGGTCGACCGTCCGCGTCTCTCCGGGCAGCACGTGGATCGGCGCCGGCCGCCGGGCGTCCGCACCGGAGCGTGGCCGGCGTCGTCCGCGCCGAGCGGTGCACGGTGAAGCGGATGCGGCCCGCGATGCGCGGCTCCCAGACCGGAACGAGCCGGCGTTCCCGAGCCAGCCGTCGCGGTAGCAGCCGCGCGCGTAGTAGGTGAGGCGCGGCGTGCCGGCCGGCTTCCAGAGCGCGTAGGCCTGGGAGGCGGCAACGCGCTGCGCGCCCCGCAGCGCGATCACGGCGGCGCCGCCGTCGACGAGCAGCGGCTGATCGAGGGGGCGGCCGGCGTCGAGCGAGCGTGCCGTCGCGCGCGATCGAGAGCTTGTCCGCGCGCGAAGGCGTCGAGCGGCGGCGCGCCGGGGAGCAGCAGGATCCGCTTCACCGAGCGGTTCCAGAACAGCTGCTCGAGGCCCTCCTTCGGAACGCCGCTTGCTGTAGACCAGGGCGACGTCCCCGACGGCTGCGTGGTCGACCCACGAGCGGTCGGCCGGCAGGTAGTCGCGGCGGACTGCGCGGTCGTAGCGGAGGTCGTACGAGGTGGCCGCGAACGCGGTCGCGGCCGGCGCGGCGATCGCGAGCGCGGTCGACGCCGGAGCGTCGCCCGACCGCATGCGTGCGAGGACGCGCACGGCGACGGCGAGCAGCCCGGCGACGCGGCGCCGACGACGAGCGCGCCGCCGCCGACGCCGCCGAACACGCTCCTCCGACCGCGTCACCGCGAAGAGCATCGGGCGCGTGATCCTTGCCGCGCGCGACCGCGTAGCCCGACAGCGGCATCGTCGCGGCGAGCACGAGCAGCCCGCGCCGACAGAGCGCGTACGCCCGCCACCACGGCCACCCGCGCCCCGCGTGCAGGGCGAAACGCGACTCGCGAGCAGCGGCACGCGTAGAAGAGGTAGCGCTCCTGCATCTGGCCCGTGTCGCCCCACAGCGACGCCTGGAGCAAGCAGCCCGACGACGAAGCGGCACCGTGAACGCCGCGAAGCGCGAGCTCCGCCGCGTGTCCGCGGGCGCGCGAAGGCGCGCCGCGAGCCCGAGCGCGGCACCGGGACAGACGACCAGCCCGGAGCCGTAGAGCAGGGCGAGCGCCTGCGTCTCGAGGCGGTGCGCCGAGCTTGCCGGCCCGAAGTCGAGGCCGAGCACGTCGCCGTACGCCCCGACAGTGCCGAGCGCATGACGAGGACAGCGATCGCCGCCAGCCCCGCGAGGCCCGCCACGACCCACTGCTGCGCCGAGCGGCGCGGACGAGCGCCCGCTCCCGCAGGCCGAGCAGCACGACAGCCACGACGAAGCACACCGGCAGGAGGAGCAGCTGCGCGCGGGTGAACGCGGCCAGCGCCGCCACTGCGAGGAAGGCGAGCTGCGCGCCGGCCGACGGGCGCTCGAGCGCGCGCACCGCGAGCAGCGCGCCGAGTCAGCCCGAGCGGGTAGGCGAACGGCTCGCTCAGGATCCAGCCCGTGTAGACGAGATCGGGCAGGACGACGGCCAGCACGGCGGTCGCGACCGCGAGGCGCCGGCCACGCCGACACGGCGCGCGAGCAGGTAGACCGGCACCGCTGCGAGCGACATCGCCGACGGAGTTCGCGATCTGGATGGCGTGGTAGCTCGCGGCGACGTCGTCGAGCAGCCAGGCGGGTGCCGTCAGGATCGGCTGGAGCAGGGCCGGGAACGCGACCGCCTCACCGCGGACGAGCGGCCGGCCTGTCGTCGCGATCGACCGTCCCAGCTCCGAGTAGAGGTACTCGTCCGGGAGATACGTGGGCGTCTGGCGGGCGAATCCGACCACCGTGCGGACGACGGCGCTCAGGGCGACGACGAGTGCGACCGCGCGCCAGCCGGCGACGCGCGGGAGCACCAGCGCCCAGCCGCCACGCGGCGCGGGAAGGGAGGCCGCACGCTCCATACCCGCCCTATCGGCGCATTGCGCGCGCGGGTATAGGGGAGCCGCCAGGCAGACCCCCGTTGCTACACTGGTGCTCCTACCCCCTCGCGGGCCTCAAAGCCTTGCGCAGGGGTGGGTACAGCCGCTAAGCTGCACGGTTCGCCACGTCTCGCTTCGGCTTTCGCCTGTCCGCACCCAGTCCGCACAACCAGTTCTGAGGGAGGTCTCTCCTTTTGGCCACCAAGGTCGCTGCGCCGCGCGCGCGCAAGAGTTTTTCGCGCCTCAAGCACGTCCTCGAGCTCCCGAACCTGATCGACATCCAGAAGGCGTCGTTCCATTGGTTCCTCGAGGAGGGTCTGCGCGAGACCATCGATGACATCTCGCCGATCGAGGATTACACGGGAACCCTCGCGGTCGAGTTCGCCGAGTATCGCTTCGGAGACCCGCCGGTCTCCATCCAGGAATGTCGTGAGAAGGACCTGACCTACCAGGCCCCGCTCTCGATGACGGTCCGCTTCGTCAACAAGGAGACGGGCGAGATCCGCGAGCAGAACGTCTTCATGGGCGACTTCCCCATGATGACCGAGCACGGCACGTTCATCATCAACGGCACCGAGCGCGTCATTGTCACGCAGCTCGTGCGCTCGCCGGGCGCCTACCTCATGGAGGCCAAGGACCCGACGAAGCAGGTCTTCACGGCCAACCTGATGCCGTCTCGTGGCTCGTGGCTCGAGCTCGAGATCGACAAGAAGGGCGTCGTCTACGCCCGCATCGACCGCAAGCGCAAGCTGCCGATCACCACACTGCTGCGCGCGCTGCCGGCCGAGGACCCGTCGACCGGGTTCCAGCTCGACACGTCGACGAACGAGGCGATCCTCGCCCTGTTCGACAACTCGCCGTTCATCCAGCTCACGCTGGACAAGGACACGACGACGCGCGAGGAAGAGGCGCTCGTCGAGGTCTTCAAGAAGCAGCGCCCGGGCGAGCCGCCGACGATCGACAACGCCCGCAACCTGCTGAACGCGCTGTTCTTCGACCCGAAGCGCTACGACCTGACCAAGGTCGGCCGCTACAAGCTGAACCAGCGGCTCGGCGTCGACGTGCCCGAGGACACGCGGGTCCTGACGACCGCGGACATCCTCTCGCTCGTCCGCAGGCTCGTGGACCTGCCGCGCAAGCTCGGCCTCCCGCATGAGTCGAAGGACTTCGCCGCGGACGCGCTCGTCTTCTCGCGCGAGCCGATCCGCAACGAGCTCGACGAGTACGAGCACTTCGGCAACCGCCGGCTGCGGACGGTCGGCGAGCTGATCCAGGAGGCGTTCCGCGTCGGGCTGTATCGCATGGAGCGCGTGGTGCGCGAGCGCATGACGACGGAGGACGTCGACACGATCACGCCGCAGACGATCATCAACATCCGGCCGGTCGTGGCGGCGCTGAAGGAGTTCTTCGGCTCCTCCCAGCTGTCGCAGTTCATGGATCAGACCAACTCGCTCTCCGGGCTCACGCACCGGCGCCGCCTGTCGGCGCTCGGCGCGGGTGGTCTCACACGCGAGCGCGCGCCGATCGAGGTGCGCGACGTGCACCCGACCCATTACGGCCGCATGTGCCCGATCGAGACGCCGGAGGGCCCGAACATCGGCCTCATCGGCTCGCTCGCCTCGATGGCGACGGTCTCCGAGTTCGGCTTCATCCAGACGCCGTACCGGGTCGTCAAGGGCGGCAAGGTGACGGACGAGATCATCTATCTGGACGCCGCCGAGGAGGCGCAGTACACGATCGCGCAGGCGTCCGAGACGGTCGACGAGAAGACGGGCAAGTTCGTCAACGACCTGGTGCTGTGCCGGTCGGCCGCCAACGAGGCAGTCATGGCCCTGCCGAAGGACATCGACTACATGGACGTCGCCCCGGCGCAAATCGTGTCGATCGCGACGTCGCTCATCCCGTTCCTCGAGCACAACGACGCGAACCGCGCGCTCATGGGCGCGAACATGCAGAAGCAGGCCGTGCCGCTGATGATCACGCAGGCGCCGCTCGTCGGCACCGGCGTCGAGTACCGCGCCGCCATCGACACCGGCGACGTCGTCCTCGCGAAGCGGGCCGGCACCGTCGCGCACGTGGACGCCGAGAAGATCGTGATCGAGTCGCGTGGGGCCAACGCGGGCCGTGACGAGTACGACCTGACGAAGTTCATGCGCTCCAACCAGGGCACGCTCATCCACCAGAAGCCGATCGTGACCCTGAACCAGAAGGTGGGCGAGGGCGAGGTGCTCGCCGACGGCTCCTCGACGCGCGACGGCGAGCTGGCGCTCGGCGCCAACCTGCTCGTCGCCTTCATGCCGTTCGAGGGCTACAACTTCGAGGACGCGATCGTGCTCTCGGAGCGCCTGGTCAAGGAGGACGTGCTCTCCTCGATCCACATCCACGAGTACGAGATCGACGCCCGTGCGACGAAGCTCGGCGACGAGGAGATCACGCGCGACATCCCGAACCGCTCCGAGGAGTCGCTGAAGGACCTCGACGAGCGCGGCATCGTGCGCATCGGCGCCGAGGTCGGCTCGGGCGACCTGCTGGTCGGCAAGGTGACCCCGAAGGGCGAGACCGAGCTGACGGCGGAGGAGAAGCTGATCCGCGCGATCTTCAAGGAGAAGGCGCGCGAGGTCCGCGACACCTCGCTGAAGGTCCCGCACGGTGAGGGCGGGAAGGTCATCGACGTCAAGACGTTCTCGCGCGACGCGGGCGACGACCTGTCGCCGGGCGTCAACGAGCTCGTCCGCGTCTACGTGGCGAAGAAGCGCAAGATCGCCGAGGGCGACAAGCTCGCCGGCCGCCACGGCAACAAGGGCGTCATCTCGAAGATCGTCCCCGAGGAGGACATGCCGTGCCTGGAGGACGGACGTCCCGTCGACGTCGTCCTCAACCCGCTCGGCGTGCCGAGCCGGATGAACATCGGCCAGATCCTCGAGACACACCTCGGCTGGGCCGCCGCGCACGGCGTCTTCGTCGAGGACGGCGAGTCGCCGAACGGGCCGACGCCCGTCGCGACACCGGTCTTCGACGGCGCCAGCGTGGCCGACGTCGACCGCGCGCTCGTCGCGTGGACGAAGCAGAACCCCGATTCGCCGATCCACTTCATGGTCGACGAGTCACGGCCGGAGGGCCGCTTCTGCTCGGGCAAGGTGCGGCTCTTCAACGGGCGCACCGGCGAGCCGTTCGAGCAGAAGGTCACCGTCGGCTACATGTACATCCTGAAGCTGCTCCACCTGGTCGACGACAAGATCCACGCGCGCTCGACCGGCCCCTACTCGCTCGTCACGCAGCAGCCGCTGGGCGGCAAGGCCCAGTTCGGCGGCCAGCGCTTCGGCGAGATGGAGGTCTGGGCCCTCGAGGCGTACGGCGCCGCCTACACGCTCCAGGAGATGCTCACCATCAAGTCCGACGACACGGTCGGGCGCGTGAAGGCCTACGAGGCGATCGTCAAGGGCGAGAACATCGCCGAGCCGTCGATCCCCGAGTCCTTCAAGGTGCTCCTGAAGGAGATGCAGTCGCTGGCGCTCGACGTCGACGTGCTCTCGGAGGAGGGCACGGAGGTCGAGGTGCGCGAGGAGGAGGACGAGCTGCTCCGCGCGGCCGAGGAGCTCGGCATCGACCTGTCGCCCGGCTCGCTCCGGGCGCAGGCGCGCACGCCCGACGCCCAGGAGGTCGAAGCCGGGGCGGACCGCGTCGACGAGGCGGGCGACCTGAGCCTGCCGGCCGACGAGTCGCTCGGCGACGTCACGGACGTGGAGCTGACGCCGCAGGCCGCGGCGGTGGAGGAGGCCGAGGAGGAGCTCGGCCCCGTCGCCACCGGCGAGGTCGCCGACCTGGACCTGGACGAGTAGCCACCCCCCGACGGATTTCGAGGAAAGAGGCAGAGGCTTGATCAACAGACACCACTCCGTCGACATCAACGACTTCGACGCGATCCGCATCGGGCTCGCGTCGAGCAAGCAGATCCGCGACTGGTCGTCCGGTGAGGTCACGAAGCCCGAGACGATCAACTACCGCACGCTCAAGCCCGAGCGCGACGGCCTGTTCTGCGAGCGCATTTTCGGTCCGACGAAGGACTGGGAGTGCTACTGCGGCAAGTACAAGCGCGTCCGCTACAAGGGCATCATCTGCGAGCGCTGCGGCGTCGAGGTGACGCGCCAGAAGGTGCGCCGCGAGCGCATGGGCCACATCGACCTGGCCGCGCCCGTCTCGCACATCTGGTTCTTCAAGGGCGTTCCGAGCCGCATCGGCTACCTGCTCGACATCGCCCCGCGCGAGCTGGAGAAGGTTCTCTACTTCGCGGCGTCGATCATCACGCACGTCGACGATGAGGCACGCGCCAAGGACCTGAACGACCTCGAGGACAAGGTCAAGGCCGAGTACGAGCGGATCTACGTCGACCGCGACGAGTCGCTGGCCGCGCTCGAGGGCCGGCTGAAGCGGCGCCGTGACTACTTCGCCAAGGGCAAGGAGAAGGACTTCGACGAGGACGATGAGTTCTGGGCCCGCGGCCTGTCCAACTGGGCCGAGGAGCAGGCGCTCCCGACGCTCGAGGACGTCCGTTCGCTCATGGGCGGCCTGTTCGTCGACGTCGCCGGCTCGATCACGACCGAGGACTCGAAGAAGATCCGCGAGCTCGTCCGCAACGCGGCGATCCGGGACGACCGGCGCCTCTCGTCGCGCGAGCTCGAGCAGGTGGCCACCTCCGCGACGCAGATGCGCGAGGCTCTCGCCCCGCTGTACGCGGAGCTGGAGTCGGCGAGCGGCTCGAAGAAGGGCGCGCTCACGAAGCGGATCAACAAGATCCAGGACGCCCTGCTGGGCGGCGACGCGCTGACCGGCGACGACGCCGAGCTGACGGCCGGCGTCGACCTGAAGAACCTCGAGAAGGCCCGCGAGCTCGGCAGCGGGCTGCTGCGCGAGGTGCTCGAGCAGGCCGAGCCGGATGCCGATTCGGCCGCCCTGCGCGACGTCGCCAACGACCTGTGCCTGCGCACCGACGGCCGCATGAGCCGCGAGGACCTGGACGCGGTCATCCAGTGGGCCCTCAAGGTCCGCGAGATGTACCAGGACATCGAGTCGCGCCGCGCCGACGCGCGCGAGTCGGGCGAGGACTCGCAGCGGCGGCTCGAGCAGACGTGGGAGAAGTTCCGCGAGCTCGAGGTCAAGCACATCGAGCCGGACGAGCAGATCTTCCGCGAGATGAAGGACCGGTTCGGGTCGCCGTACGGCTTCGGCGTCTACTTCCGCGGCGGCATGGGTGCGGAGGCGATCCGCGACCTGCTGAAGGAGCTCGACCTGAACGCCGAGGCCGACTCGCTGCGGGACGTCATCCGCACCTCCAAGGGCCAGCGCCAGCAGCGCGCGATCAAGCGCCTGAAGGTCGTCAACGCGTTCATCAAGTCGGAGAACCGCCCCGAGTGGATGATCCTCGAGGCCGTTCCGGTCATCCCGCCGGAGCTGCGCCCGATGGTCCAGCTCGACGGCGGCCGCTTCGCGACCTCGGACCTGAACGACCTCTACCGCCGCGTCATCAACCGGAATAACCGCTTGAAGCGGCTTCTGGACCTCGGCGCGCCGGAGATCATCGTCAACAACGAGAAGCGCATGCTGCAGGAGGCCGTCGACGCGCTGTTCGACAACGGCCGCCGCGGCCGCGCGGTCACGGGCCCTGGCAACCGCCCGCTGAAGTCGCTCAGCGACATGCTCAAGGGCAAGCAGGGCCGGTTCCGCCAGAACCTGCTCGGCAAGCGCGTCGACTACTCGGGGCGCTCGGTCATCGTGTCGGGCCCGAACCTGAAGCTGCACCAGTGCGGGCTGCCGAAGCTGATGGCGCTGGAGCTCTTCAAGCCGTTCATCATGAGCCGGCTCGTCGAGCGCAAGGCCGCGCAGAACATCAAGGCGGCAAAGAAGTACGTCGACTCGATGGTCCCCGAGGTCTGGGACGTGCTCGAGGAGGTCATCAAGGAGCACCCGGTGCTGCTGAACCGCGCACCGACGCTTCACCGCCTCGGCATCCAGGCCTTCGAGCCGATCCTCGTCGAGGGCAAGGCCATCCAGGTGCACCCGCTCGTCTGCCACGCGTTCAACGCGGACTTCGACGGCGACCAGATGGCCGTCCACCTGCCGCTGTCCGCCGAGGCGCAGGCCGAGGCGCGGATCCTGATGCTGTCGGCGAACAACATCCTGTCGCCGGCCTCGGGCCGCCCGCTGGCCACGCCGACGCAGGACCTAGTGCTCGGCAGCTACTACCTCACCTACTCGGACAAGTCCCCCGAGACGAAGACCAGTGCGGAGCTCGCGAAGGAGCTCAAGCTGAAGGGGATCAAGCGGTTCCAGTCCGAGGAGGAGGTCGAGTTCGCCGTCGAGTCGAAGCAGATCGGTCTCCAGGATCCGATCGAGTATCGCCGCTCGAACGGCGAGCTGCTGCTCACGACGGCCGGCCGGCTGATCTTCAACGTCGAGGTCATGCGGGCGCTGCAGGAGACGGGCGAGATGGACGGCGACGAGCCGGCCACGCACGACTACGTCAACAAGACGCTGGCGAAGCGCGACATGGACGAGTTCATCTCGACCCTCGCGCACCGCTTCGGCGCTCCGGTCATCGCCGCGGTGCTCGACCGCATCAAGGCGATCGGCTTCCGCTACGCGACGCAGGCCGGCATCACGGTGTCGAAGAACGACATCGTCGTCCCGCCGGCGAAGGAGGAGATCCTGCGCGAGCACGAGGAGCGGGTCCAGCGCGTCGAGCAGCAGTACGACACCGGCCTCATCACCGACGAGGAGCGGCACGAGCTGATCACGACGATCTGGACGGAGGCCACCGACGCCGTCGCACGCGCGATGGAGGAGAACCTTCGTGAGCTGAACCCGATCTTCATGATGGCCAACTCCGGCGCCCGCGGCTCGTTCACGCAGATCCGCCAGCTGGCGGCGATGCGCGGCCTGGTCGCCAACCCGAAGGGCGAGATCATCGAGCGCCCGATCAAGGCCAACTTCATGGAGGGCCTGCCGGTGCTCGAGTACTTCATCTCGACGCACGGCGCGCGCAAGGGTCTCGCGGACACCGCGCTCCGCACGGCCGACTCGGGCTACCTGACGCGCCGTCTAGTCGACGTCGCCCAGGACGTGATCATCCGCGAGGACGACTGCGGCACCGAGGGTCACATCGACCTGCCGCTCAGGTCTGCCGAGGGGATCAACAAGAGCCTGCTCGGCCGGCAGCTGGCGATCGACGTCTTCAAGCCGCTCAAGTCGGGCGAGCCCGGCAAGACGCAGCTCGGCGACAAGGGCACGCTGCTGACGACCGACCTCGTCCTCGAGCTGATCGAGGGCGTCGGTGACGAGCACGTCGACTCGTTCCGCGTGCCCGTCCGCTCGGTGCTGAAGTGCCGCGCCGAAGTGGGGCTCTGCCGCGCCTGTTACGGCATCTTCCTGGCGACCGGCGATCTCTCGACGATCGGCGACGCGGTCGGCATCATCGCCGCGCAGTCGATCGGCGAGCCGGGCACCCAGCTGACGATGCGGACGTTCCACACCGGCGGTGTGGCCGGCGCGGACATCACGCACGGTCTCCCGCGCGTCGTCGAGATCTTCGAGGCCCGCAACCCGAAGGGTGCCGCGAAGCTGACCGAGGTCGCCGGCCGCGTCGAGATCGAGCTGGACGAGCGCGGGCCGAAGGTCACGATCCACCAGGACGGGCTCGACGAGAACGGCGAGCCGCTGGAGCCGGTCACGTACACGCTCCCGCGGCGCACCCGGCTGCTCGTCGAGAACGGCCAGATGGTCGAGGTGGGCGACCCGCTCCACGAGGGCTCGCTGACCCCGGCCGAGCTGCTCAGCCTCAAGGGCTCGACGGCGACCGAGCTGTACCTCGTCGGCGAGGTGCAGAAGGTCTACAAGTCGCAGGGCGTGGACATCCACGACAAGCACATCGAGGTGATCGTCCGGCAGATGCTGAAGAAGGTGCGCGTCGAGAACAACGGCGACACCGAGCTCCTGCCGGGCCAGCTGGTCGACCGCGTCGTGCTCGAGCGCGAGAACGCGCGCGTGAAGAAGGAGAAGAAGGAGCTGGCGACCTACGAGCCGCTGATCCTCGGGATCACGAAGGCGTCGCTCGCGACCGAGTCCTTCCTCTCGGCGGCCTCCTTCCAGGAGACCACCAAGGTGCTCACGGACGCAGCGATCGAGGGCAAGGTCGACAACCTGCTCGGCCTCAAGGAGAACGTGATCATCGGCAAGCTGATCCCGGCGGCGACCGGCCTCAAGCGGTATCGCCAGATCGAGATCGAGCCGACCGAGAGCGTGATCCGCGAGACGCCGGCGGCCGAGCGCGAGGCGCTCCTGGCCGCGCTGCAGGAGATCGGCTCCGACGGCGGCTCGCTTCGGGCTCGAGGACCTCGACGTGTCGTTCGGCGGCTCGCCCCAGCACGGCGGCAACGGCGACGGCATGCCCACCGAGGGTGGCGAGGCGACCGAGATCCCTGAGATCAAGAGCCCGCTCGACGAGGAGTAAGTGCGGGATAGTCCCCGCTCGGGGACTATCCGTCGAAACGGCGTGAGGCCCGGCATCGTCGGGCCTCACGTCGTTTCTGGCCGCTCTCGTTCAGGGTGATGAGCCAGGCGGGACCGGCTCCTCGTGCGAGAGCCCTCGGAGCTGCGAGCGGTGGCGGGAGTAGCTCGCGTCCTTGGTTGTTGTTCGAAGTTCCAGCTGCCGGGCACCTCGTCGGTAGCCGGTAGGTCTGCGACGCCGGGCGTGCGCAGGAAGCGAACAGTGCTAGGCCTCGGGAAGGGTCGGCGAGGGCGCCTGCGCGCGGCCGAAGCTGTCAGGGTCGAGATCCTCGCGCAGCCGGCCCAGGGCGCGGTGCAGCGCGACCTCGATCGCGTTCGTCGTCTCCTCGTGGAGTGCCGCGATCTCGCGCGCCTTGAGGCCGGCGCCGTAGCGGAGGGCAATCAGGTCCCGGTCACGCGGCGACAGTCGCGCAATGGCCTCGCGGACGGCGAGGCGGTCAACCGCGCTGCCCTCGAGGTCGTCGGTCGACGCCACGTCGTGGAGCTCGGCCGTCTCGCGCTTCCTCGCCATGTGGTCTGCCAGGCATGTGCGCGCGATGCCGAGCAGCCAGGTGAGCGGCGTCCCTTTCGACCGGTCGTACGTCTTGCGATACCGGACGGCTCGCTCGAACACGTCGCTCGTGACGTCCTCCGCCTCGGCGCCGTCGCCGATCCTGTAGGCGACGTACGAGTGGACGCGGCGGATGAGGTACTCCGGCCGCCGGAGCGGGTCGTTCGACATCATCGGCGGCGCGCCTGCTGCGCGAGGCCCGGGAGCCCGGGATCGAGTGGGTTCAGGCGCTTGAACTCGGCGAGCGCGTGCAGGCGCTCGGCGCGCGTCGGCGCCGAGAAGACGATCTGATACCAGGTGCCCGAATCGAGCGGCTCGAGACTCGCCGCCTTGCGCAGGCTGCGCATGGCAGCGGCGTCGAGTCCACGCTCCCGCTGGATCGACGCGAGCTGCTTCCAGGGCTTGGCATCCCACGGCGCCCAGTCGGCCGCCTTCTGCGCCTGCCGCTGGGCCTCGGCGGGCTTTCGGGCCGCGTCGGCGCGCCTGGAGGCGTCAAGTGCGCTGTTTGCGATCAGGCCGACGACGGCGAACGCGGCGACGACGGCGACGAGCGCGGCCGCCGCGTACCGGCCAGGCGCCGGCACGGTCACGAGGCGGTCGGTACCGCGACCGGCGAGGAGCATGGCGGCCGCGCAGAAAAGCCCGGTCAGGATGATGACGGGCATCTCCCAGTCCCAGTCCACGCCGATGTGCGCCGCGAACGCGGCGTACGCGGCGACCGCGAACGGCACCAGCCTGACGCGTCGCGCCCGCAGCACGGCACCGAACGGCAGCAGGACGGCCGCCAAGATCAGCGCCAGTCCGACGATGCCCATCTCGGCGAGCGTCTCCGCATACAGGCCGTGCGCGTCGCGCGCGGTGTTGGCGATCGGACGGTGCTGCTGCCAGTACCACTCGTAGCTGCCCGCGCCGGAGCCGACGGCGGGATGCGCCTGGAACTCGTCCCAGGCCAATCCCCAGAGCGTGAGCCGCCCGTTGCTCGAGAGGCTGCCGAGCCGAGACGAGAGGTTGACGCCCGCCCCGTTCGACCCGACCGGCGGGCCTTTGAACGAGTCATAGGCGTCCTCGACCATCGTGACCGGCCCACCGAGCCGCCCGACGACCGCGACGAGCATCACCGCCGCAACAACCGTGATGGCGGTGGCATACCCGCGCCGGACGAGGGGAGACGGTGCGTAGAGCCGCTCGCCGAACGTGAGCAGCACCCGGGCCGCTGCCGCGCACGCCGCGAGACCGGCGATGATCCACGCCAGGCGGTGCCCGTCGTGCGTCGCCGCCGACAGCGGCGCGGCGGTCGTGATGAGCGCGTCGGCGCGGCTCGCGTACCAAACGGCGAGCGCGGCGAACGGTGCGACGGCGGCCAGCACGAGGGTGAGCTGGAGGCGGCGCGTGTCCACGATGAGCAGCGCGGCGAGCCCGAGCGCGAGGGCGATCAAGCCGCCCCGGCTGAACGTGAAGTAGAGGGTAGGCGCCAGCGCCACGAGCGCCGGGGCGGCGACGTGGCGGCTGACGAGACCGCCGCGGGCGGCGAAGCCGAGCGTCAGCAGCAGCGCCAGCGTGGTCAAGATCCCGAGCGAGTTCCAGTAGCCGAGGGGCGCGGACAGGCGGTACACCGCGATCGAGTCGAACGTCCCGAGGCGCTCCGGGAAGAGCCGCGTCAGGAGCCCGTAGAGCGCGAGCGCGTCGATTGCCAGGGCGACCGCGCCGAGCAGCGTGCCGATCGCCGACCGGCGCACCAGGAGGAGGGCGCTCGCCAGCGCGAGCGGGTAGATCAGGTCACGCTGAACCTCGGCGACGGTGTTGCCCGGCGTGTCGGTCCAGATGCGCGACAGCGCGACCCAGGCAACGTAGGCGGTCAGCGCGCCGACGGCGGCGAGGTCGAGGCGGCCGACGCGCGCGGGCGTGAGGAGCAGCGCGAGCACGGCGAACCAGGCGACGGCGAGGCCCGTCCAGCCCCAGGCGACCGGGAAGTAGCCGCCGGAATTTGCGCCGACGAGGAGGACGAGCAGGCCCACGCCGGCGGGCGCGAGCCAGGCGCGCCAGTCGACGCGGCTCAAGGTCCACGCATCCCCGATCGGTGCCGCAGCCATGGGCGTCCCCCCCATGAGCACATTCTGGCGTGGAAACGGCGAAGCGTGAGCCACGGCCGCGAATCGGCGGCGGCGCGGCCCGCCATCCGCGTGCAGCCGCCGCCCGGCCGTCGCGTCGCGGGCAACGGGCCGGCGCCGATCGTCCGGTGGGGCATGGCCGACGCGCTCGCTCTGCGGCCACCCGCCCCCGAAGGCTTCGCACAGCTCTGCTAGAAGGAGACGTCGTGCGCAAACTCGTGCTAGCAGTCGCATTCGTCGCCGCGCTCGCGTTTGCCCCGCCGGCCGCTCCGCGCCCACTGGCGGCGCCCGCGACCCCGCCGGGCTGCGACCTGCCCGCGGCGCGGCCGCTCTGGATCGACTTCGGCGACGGCTCGGTGCCGTTCTGGCAGAACATCTTCTCGAAGCCGGGGATCATCGCGGCCGCCTCGAACTTCCTCGTGCCGCCGAAGCTGCGTGCCGCCGGCGCGAAGACCGTCTACTGGGACATGCACCTGAACACGCGGGTCGGCACGCCTCAGAAGCCGGCCGACCCCGCGGGGATCGCCGACCAGGCCGACCGGCTCTTCCTGCGCGCGGCCGCCTCGTCGGGCTGCGCGACGCCGGTGATCGCGCTCAACGAGCTGTTCGGCGCGGGAACGGCCACGCCGTGGTCCGAGTCGAACACGACCTACCGCGCGAACGTGCTCGCGCTGCTCCGCCGCCTCTCGGCGCTCGGCGCGCGGCCGTACCTGCTCGTCAACAGCGCGCCGTACACGGCCGGCGACGCCGCGCAGTGGTGGCGCGACGCGTCGGAGTCGGCCGACCTGGTGCGGGAGGTCTACTTCTCGGGGCCGCGCATCCACCAGCAGGGGGCGCTGCTCGGCAGTCGGACGATGCGGGTCGCGCTGCGGAACTCGATGGACGAGTTCACGGAGATCGGCATCCCGACGTCGCGGCTCGGGTTCATGCTCGGCTTCCACACCACCCGCGGGATCGGCAGCGGGCGCGAGGGGTTGCAGCCGGCGAGCGCCTGGTTCGACGTCGTGAAGCTCGAGGCGCTCGCGGCGAAACAGGTCGCGGCGGAGCTGTCGGTGGCAACCGTGTGGTCGTGGGGCTGGGGCGTCTGGAGCGTTGGTGAGAACGACCCGGACAAGGAGGCTGCGGCCTGCGTCTGGCTGTGGTCGCGCGATCCGGCGCTCTGCGACGGGCCCAAGTTCGCCGGCGACGGCTTCGACCCGTCGCGGGGCGAGGCGCGCCTCCCCGCGGGCGTGCAGTGCTCGCTCGGGGAGGTCGTCGTCACCCGTACGCAGCTGTCGCAGGTCACGCGCCTCACCGGCGATCCGGACGCGGCGCTCAGCGCCCTCCAGGAGCGGCTCGTGCTCGCGCAGGCGACCGACCTCTCGACTCCCGAGCTCGATCTCGCGGAGGCGCAGGTGATCGCGCGCTGGTTCCGCGGCAGCCGGACGCGCTACTACTCCGCGCTCGCGTCGGCGGGCATCTCGCGCACGCTCGCGCGGGAGATCGTGGGCACGCAGGCCCGCGAGCTGAAGATTCGGCGGGCCTTGAAAGTGGCCGCGCCGAGCCCGGCCCAGATCGTCGACTGGTACGCGAGCTACGCGACGATGCCGGCCCGCGCCGTCCAGGCGAAGCCGGGGCCGTGGTGGCTCGGCGGCCGCACGAGCGGGATCGCGCTCCAGGCGACGGC
Source organism: uncultured Thermoleophilia bacterium (assembly GCA_963734565.1). GTDB lineage: Bacteria > Actinomycetota > Thermoleophilia > Gaiellales > Gaiellaceae > JACVRM01. The sequence continues at coordinate 436,864 of CAVTHM010000002.1, forward strand.
GCCGCCGTCCGTGCTCACCGCCCAGCCGGGGGCGAAGCCGCTGCTCGTACCGGGCACGACGGGATCCGTGCGGGTGCAGGTCGGCGATCCGGCCATGCCGCTCGCCGCGTTCCCGCTCTCGCTTGCGACGCCGGCGATCGCAGCCGCGCTGAAGGAGTCGGCCCGCAGCACGGCGTTCGAGAAGTGGCTGCTCAACCGGCAGACGGCGGCGCTCCGCCACACGGTCTGCGTGCGCGACGAATTACCGAGCGTGGAACCAGTCGATCTGACCGTGTTCGCGCCGTTCCTCGCCCTCGGCTGAACCGAGCTTGTCGACCGCCCGGACGGTGATGCTCACCGGGCGGCGGGGGGCCTGCACCTCGTCGACCGCGGCCAGGGCGGGTGCCAGGCGGTGGGCGACCTCCTCGAGCAGCGCGAGCTGCGGCGGCCCCAGCTCGGCCGCGGGGGCGCGCGTGAGGATCGCGATGAGCGCCGGCGTCGGCCCGGGCACGGGCACGGCGATCCCGCGCTCGATGCGCCCCGCAGCGGCGTCGTAGCGCGGCTCGCCTTCGTACTCGTAGGCGATCTCGATGGAGCGCGTCTGGCGCTCCGTGGTCGGCAGTGTCCGCGCGAGCCGTTCCGCCTCCTGGCGGGCGAGCCCGAGCGTCCCGACGACCGGCTCGCGCCCGGGCGTGATCGCGACGATCGCGGCATCCGCCCCGGGGATCGCGCCGGCGGTCTCGAGCGCCTGCGCGAGCAGTTCCTCCAGCTCGGGTGCCCCAGCGCTGTCGTCCACGTGCTCGACGGCCGGGGCGGCTGCCCGCGGCGGAGCGGTCGGTCGCTCCGGGTCGACCGCACGGGCGGCTGCCTCATGCAGCTCGACGTCGAGTGTGCGCTGCGGTGCGGGCGGCAGCTCCTGCGGCTCTTCGAGCGTGTCCTCGGAGCGAAGCAGGAGCACGACGAGGACGCCGGCGAGCGTCGCCAGCACGGCGGCCACGACGACGAGGGCCGTCACCATGCAGACGCCCGGGTCGCGGGGGCGTTGACGCGGAAACCATGGACGAGCATGCGCACCCACATTGTTCGCTCTCCAGGCGCAAATTGCGACATGCGCGGTAGTGTGCCGCGGTGCCGGCCGGGGGGCCGGAAAGCGGGCCCGCTTCGCGGTCGAGCGGGCTCCGACGAACGGAGGGGCACATGTCGTACCGCAACAGGGGGAGCCGCGCGCCGAGCCGCGTGACGCTGGTCGGCGCTGTGGGAGCGATCGGCTTCGCCGTCTACTACTTCCTCGACCCCGAGCACGGGCCGCGCCGCCGTCGGGAGGTCGTCGAAGCCGTCCACGACGTCGCGGCCGGCGCCTTGCGGTTGTCGCAGGAGCTCGTGGCCCGGCTCGTCGAGCAGCCCGTGCCCGAGCGCGCGCCGGTGGCGCCGCCGAGCGTTCCGACCGCCCCGCTCGAGGTTACGGTCGAGCGGCGGGCCGCGGTGCGCGAGTCGTCGCCGGACCTCGCCAGCACGCTCCACGACGAGGTCTCGTTCTTCACCGTCGGCGAGGACTCGCGGCTGCACGAGGCGGCTCCCGCCGCGGTGGCCGCGACTCGCCCCGAGTCGGTGCGCGTCGCCGAGGCGGCCGTCCACGAGGCGCCGGGTTATGCGGTCTCGCCGCCGCCGGAGCCGCGGATCATCGCCTACGACGCGGCCGACTCGAGCTTCGAGCCCGAGGAGCCCGCCGTGCCGGCGGCGTTCTCCGGCGAGGAGCCCGCCAGGGGGCGCGCGGGACTGCTCGCCGTTGCCGCTGTCGTGGCGCTCCTGGTGGCAGCCGCTGCACTCGGCGCCTGGGCGATCTGGGGCGGCGACGACGGCGGTTCCTCGGCGACGGGTGCGTCTCCGGGAGCGAACCAGGCGATCGAGCTCATCTCGCAGCCGGGGGCCCGGCGCGTCGCGGTCGACGGCTCGAAGGGGACGATGGTCCTCGTCACCACGCCGAACGGGCGCGCGGTCCTCATCGTCTCCGGCTTGAAGTCGGCGCCGGCGGGCAAGGAGTACCAGGCCTGGATCGTGACCGGGAAGACCCCGCGGTCGGCCGGCCTGTTCAAGGGCGGCGGCACCACGGTCGTGATCCCGCTCACGGGCAAGCTCCCGAAGGGCTCGATCTTCGCGGTGACGCTCGAGAAGGCGGGCGGCGTCCCGGCGCCGACCATGTCGCCGCAGTACACGGCGAAGCTGACCTGATGCTCAGCTAGCGGGCGCGGCCCTTACCGTCCCTCTTGGCACGGTACAGGGCCTCGTCCGCGCGCTGGAACAGCGCCTTCGGGTCGTCGTCGCGCTCGAGGGCGGCGATGCCTCCCGAGACGCTTCCGGACTCGCCGCCTGCGAGCGGGCGGGCCCCGATCGCGGCCAGCAGCCGGTCGAAGAGCTGGCGCGCGTCCTCGAGCCCCGACTCGGGGAGGATCACGGCGAACTCGTCGCCGCCGATGCGGCAGGCGATGTCGGCGGAGCGCAGCGAGTCGCGCACCCGCTCGCCCAGTTCTGCCAGCGCCGCGTCGCCGCCGAGGTGCCCGACGCGGTCGTTGATCGCCTTCAGATCGTCGAAGTCGATGAGGATCAGCGCGAGACTGCGCCCGTAGCGGTGCGCGCGCGAGACCTCGCGGTCGAGCACGTCGTCGAAGTAGCGCCGGTTGTGCAGGCCGGTGAGCGCGTCGAGCTCGGCGAGCTGCCGCGCCTCGAGGAAGCGCTTGGCGTTCTCGATCGTCGGGCCTGCGCTCGACGCGAGCTCCTCGAGCTGGACGATCTCGTCGCCCGCGGCCTCGCGCTCGCGCCCGCGCCAGAAGACGGCGAGGGTGCCGACGACGTCCGCGCGCGTGCCGAGCAGCGGCACCATCAGCCCGCCGCGGATGAGGTTGCCGTCACGGCCGGCGTCCGCCTCCCCGTAGCGGTAGCTGAGCGAGACCGCCCGGGGCGTGCGCCCCTCGGCCGGCGGCAGCCATCGGCTGGTTCAGCGCCTCGTCGCGGCTCATGCCCTGCGTCGCGACGAGCGGGCCGCCGTTCTCCTGCTGGAGCACGATCATCGCGGCGTCGATCGCGGGCAGGTCGTGCGCCGCCGCGAGCGTGCGTGCGAGGACGTCGTCGAGGTCGAGCGCGCCGGCGAGCTGCTTGATGAAGCGGCTGCGGCGGTTCTCGTGCTCGGCCCGGTCGAGCGCCTCGCGCAGCTCGAGCACGAGTTGCTCCGTGCGCGGGTCGGACTGGACGGCAGGCAGAGGGGCGGACGACGCCGGCGGCGGGGTCACGCTGTTGGCGCCGTGCGGAAGCTGCGCGCGCTCGCCCCGCGGGTTACCGCCGCCGCGGGGGCGTCGCATCAGGAGCAGGACGAACAGGACGACGACGAGCGTCGCCAGCGCCGCGGTGATCGCCGCCAGCGCCGTGGTCACGCCATGCTCCAGTCATCGCAGGACTGCCCCTGCGCCCGCATTTCCGGCCCCCCCAGAAATTCGTGCCCCGCATGAGCCCCTGCCCTTGGGCTCCTCCTCACTCTAGATGCCCCGGAGGCTGATTTCCTGTCCTTTACAGTCGGGACGCGCCGCCGCGTACCCTCAGCCTTGTACTTCGTGGAAAATCGCCCTCCTGAGGGCGTTTGCGGCTCCCTACGCCGTTCGCTACCATGCCGCAGGCGGTTGGCAGGGCCTGCGCCTTGCCGACCTTCTTTGTGTGTAGGAAGACCCTCGACCGTCTGGGAGACCAGGAGACACTCAGTGCCGACCGTTAACCAACTCGTGCGCAAAGGCCGCAAGGCCATCAAGGAGAAGACGAAGACCCCGCACCTCCAGGGGTCGCCGCAGCGCCGCGGCGTCTGCACGCGCGTCTTCACGCGCACCCCGAAGAAGCCGAACTCGGCGCTGCGCAAGGCTGCGCGCGTCCGGCTCACGAACGGCATGGAGATCACGGCATACATCCCGGGCGAGGGACACAATTTGCAGGAGCACTCGGTCGTCCTCGTACGCGGCGGCCGCGTCAAGGACCTGCCGGGCATCCGCTACAAGGTCATCCGGGCCGCGCTCGACGCCGCCGGCGTGACCGACCGCCGCCAGGGCCGCTCGAAGTACGGCGCGAAGAAGCCGGCCTCCTAGCCATGCCTCGCCGCGCAGACATCGAGCCCCGCACCGTCGTCGCCGATCCGGTGCACGACTCCGTGCTCGTCAGCCAGATGATCAACCGCGTCATGCTCGACGGGAAGAAGAGCATCGCCGAGTCCCTCGTCTACGGCGCACTGGATCGCGTCGGCGAGAAGACGGGCCGGCCACCGGTCGAGGTGCTCGAGCAGGCGATCAAGACCGTCACACCGGTGCTCGAGGTTCGCTCGCGCCGCGTCGGCGGCGCGAACTACCAGGTGCCCGTCGAGGTGCCGCAACGGCGCGCCCGCACGCTGGCGGTGCGCTGGATCGTGGACAACGCGCGCAAGCGGCGCGAGAAGGGCATGGACGAGAAGCTCGCTGGCGAGCTCCTCGACGCGCTGAACCAGCAGGGCGGCGCGTTCAAGCAGAAGGACGACCAGTACCGGATGGCGCAGGCAAACAAGGCCTTCGCGCACTACCGCTGGTAGGAACGCCGGTCAGGGAAAGAGAGAGATGTCGAACGTAGCTACACAGGCGGAAGTCGGGCTCGACCGCGTCCGGAACATCGGGATCATGGCCCACATCGACGCGGGCAAGACCACGACGACCGAGCGGATCCTTTATTACACGGGCCGCACCCACAAGATGGGTGAGGTCCACGAGGGCGCCGCGACGATGGACTGGATGGCCCAGGAGCAGGAGCGGGGCATCACCATCACCTCTGCCGCGACGACCGCTTCCTGGCGCGACCACCGGATCAACATCATCGACACGCCCGGTCACGTCGACTTCACCGTCGAGGTGGAGCGCAGCCTGCGCGTGCTCGACGGCGCGATCGCCGTCTTCGACTCGGTCGCCGGCGTCGAGCCGCAGTCCGAGACCGTCTGGCGCCAGGCCGACCACTACAAGGTCCCGCGCATCGCGTTCATCAACAAGATGGACCGCACGGGCGCGGACTTCTTCGCTTCCGTGCAGTCGATGGTCGACCGCCTCGGCGCGCACCCCGTCCCGGTGCAGCTGCCGCTCGGCCAGGAGGAGCACTTCCGCGGCGTCATCGACCTCGTCGAGATGAAGGCGATCGTCTACAACGACACGCTGGGCACCGACTTCGCGGTGGAGGAGATCCCCGAGGAGCTGCGCGAGCAGGCCGAGGAGTACCACCACCAGCTGATCGACTCGGTCGCCGATCACGACGACGAGCTGACCGAGACGTACCTCGAGGACGAGTCCAAGGTGACGCCGGAGATGCTGCGCCGCGCGCTCCGCGCCGCGACGCTGGACATCACCGTCACGCCCGTGCTCGCCGGCTCGGCGTTCAAGAACAAGGGCGTGCAGCCGCTCCTCGACGCTGTCGTCGAGTATCTGCCGAGCCCGCTGGACGTCCCGCCGGTCCACGGCATCGACCCGCGCACCGAGCACGAGCTCTCGCGCCGGCCGGCGATGGACGAGCCGTTCGCGGCGCTGGCGTTCAAGGTCATGACCGACCCGTACGTCGGCAAGCTGACGTACTTCCGCGTCTACTCCGGCAGGGTCAAGGCCGGCGACCGCGTCGTCAACACGACGAACGGCCGCACCGAGCGCATCGGCCGCATCCTCCAGATGCACGCGAACCACCGCGAGGAGCGCGACTCGATCGGCGCGGGCGAGATCGCCGCCGCCGTCGGCCTGAAGCAGACGACCACGGGCGACACGCTCGCCATCGACACGGCGCCGATCGTGCTCGAGTCGATGACGTTCCCGGACCCGGTCATCGCCGTCGCGATCGAGCCGAAGACGAAGGGCGACCAGGACAAGCTCGCCACGGCGCTCCAGCGCCTGTCGGAGGAGGACCCGACCTTCCGCGTCCAGACGGACGAGGAGACGGGGCAGACGCTTATCTCAGGGATGGGCGAGCTGCACCTGGAGATCATCGTCGACCGCCTCATGCGCGAGTTCAAGGTCGACGCGAACGTCGGCCGGCCGCAGGTCGCCTACCGCGAGACGGTCGGCAAGCGCGTCGAGAAGATCCGTGGCCGCTTCGTGCGGCAGAGCGGCGGCCGCGGCCAGTACGGCGACGCCACGATCAACATGGAGCCGGCCGGGGCAGGGGAGGGCTACGAGTTCGTCGACCGCATCACGGGCGGCACGATCCCGAAGGAGTACATCCCCTCGATCGACCTCGGCATCCAGGAAGCGATGGAGTCCGGCATCCTGGCCGGGTTCCCCGTCGTCGATGTCAGGATCGAGCTCGTCGACGGCTCGTACCACGAGGTCGACTCGAGCGAGATGGCGTTCAAGGTTGCCGGCTCGATGGCCTTCAAGGAGGGCATGAAGCGCGCGAACCCGAAGCTGCTCGAGCCGGTGATGGCCGTCGAGGTCGTGACACCGGAGGACTACCTCGGCGACGTGATGGGCGACCTCAACTCGCGGCGCGGCCGCGTCGAGGGCCTCGAGCCGCGCGGCAACGCGCAGGCGATCAAGGCGCGCGTCCCGCTCGCGACAATGTTCGGCTACGCGACCGACCTGCGCTCGACGACGCAGGGCCGGGCCACGTTCACCATGCAGTTCGACCGGTACGAGGAAGTGCCGCAGTCGATTGCGGGCGAGATCGTCGCCGCCCAGACCTAAACGGAAGGACTCACGGAGGAAAGATGGCGAAGCAGAAGTTCGAGCGCACCAAGCCGCACGTCAACGTCGGCACGATCGGTCACATCGACCATGGGAAGACCACGCTCACCGCGGCGATCACGAAGGTGCTCGCCGAGGCATCGGGCAGCGGTACCGTCAAGACCTTCGCGGAGATCGACAACGCTCCCGAGGAGCGCCAGCGCGGCATCACGATCAACACGGCGCACGTCGAGTACGAGACGGAGGCGCGTCACTACGCGCACGTCGACTGCCCGGGTCACGCCGACTACATCAAGAACATGATCACGGGCGCCGCCCAGATGGACGGCGCGATCCTCGTGGTCTCCGCGGCCGACGGCCCGATGCCGCAGACGCGCGAGCACATCCTGCTCGCCCGCCAGGTCGAGGTGCCGGCGATCGTCGTCGCGCTGAACAAGGCCGACATGGTCGACGACCCCGAGCTGCTCGAGCTCGTCGAGCTCGAGGTTCGCGAGCTGCTCTCCAAGTACGAGTTCCCCGGCGACGACATCCCGGTCGTGCAGGTCTCGGCGCTGAAGGCGCTCGAGGGCGACGCGGAGTGGACGCCGAAGATCCTCGAGCTCATGCGGCCGTCGACTCCTACATCCCGGAGCCGACCCGCGACGTCGACAAGCCGTTCCTGATGCCGATCGAGGACGTGTTCACGATCACGGGCCGCGGCACCGTCGTGACCGGCCGCATCGAGCAGGGCAAGTGCGAGGTCGGAAACGAGGTCGAGATCGTCGGCATCCACGAGCAGGTGGAGAAGACGACCGTCACGGGTCTCGAGATGTTCCAGAAGACCCTCGACTACGCGCAGGCCGGCGACAACGCGGGCGCGCTGCTCCGCGGCGTCAAGCGCGAGGACGTCGAGCGCGGCCAGGTGCTGGCCAAGCCCGGCTCGATCACGCCGCACACGCACTTCAACGCCGAGGTGTACGTCCTCTCGAAGGACGAGGGTGGCCGCCACACGCCGTTCTTCAACGGCTACCGGCCGCAGTTCTACTTCCGCACGACGGACGTGACGGGCTCGATCAAGCTCCCGGACGGCCAGGAGATGGTCATGCCGGGCGACAACACGAACATGGAGATCGAGCTGATCCAGCCGATCGCCATGGACGAGGGGCTGCGCTTCGCCGTCCGCGAGGGCGGCCGCACCGTCGGCGCCGGCGTCGTCACAAAAATCATCAAGTAGTGACCAGTCAAAAAATCATCAAGTAGTCAAGTAACGACTTCTCGGGAAAGGGCAGACGGCACGTGGCACAGAAGATCCGCATCCGGTTGAAGGGGTACGACCACACCCAGCTGGACCGCTCGGCGACGCAGATCGTCGACACGGCCCAGCGCACCGGTGCGACCATCACCGGCCCCGTGCCGCTGCCCACCGAGAAGAACGTTTACTGCGTGATCCGCAGCCCGTTCAAGGACAAGGACTCGCGCGAGCACTTCGAGGTCCGCACGCACAAGCGCCTGATCGACATCCACAACCCGACGCCCAAGACGGTCGACTCGCTCATGCGCCTCGACTTGCCTGCCGGCGTGGACATCGAAATCAAGCTATGCCAATTTGCTGCGCAAATTGGTTAGATCGGGCCGAACGGCTCCGTAACCAAGCTTTCGTCCTCGGAGGAACGCCCATGAAGGGCATCCTCGGCGAAAGCTTGGCATGACCCAGATCTTCGACACCGAGAGCGGGCGGCTCACGCCCGTGACGGTGATCGAGGCGGGCCCGTGCCCGGTCACGTACGTGCGCACGAACGACGCGGACGGCTACGAGGCCGTGCAGCTGGCGTTCGAGGAGGTCGCCGAGCGCAAGATCTCGAAGGGCGAGCTCGGCCACCTCACGAAGGCGGGCGCCTCCGCGCACCGCCACCTGGTCGAGTTCCGCGGCCAGTCCGAGCTGACCGTCGGCGAGACCGTCACCGTCGAGGCGTTCGAGCCCGGCGACACGGTCAAGGTCGCCGGCATCGGCATCGGCAAGGGCTTCGCCGGGCACGATCAAGCGCCACAACTTCAGCCGCGGCCCGGTCACGCACGGCTCGCACAACATCCGCAAGCCGGGCTCGATCGGCGCCTCCGCGACGCCCTCGCGCGTCTTCAAGGGGATTCGCATGGCCGGCCGCATGGGCGGCAAGCGCGTCACGCAGGTCGGGCTGACCGTCCACTCGGTCGAGCCGGAGCAGAACCTGCTGCTCGTCAAGGGCGCCGTCCCGGGCCCGAAGAACGGCATCGTCGAGATCCGGGAGCAGAACGTAGTGGCCGCCCCGAAAGCACCGACGCTCGGCGGCACGAAGCAGGTCACGCTCGAGGAGGCCGTCTTCGCCGCCGAGGTGAAGCCGCATCTCGTGCACGAGGCCGTGCGCGCGGAGCTGAACGCGCACCGCGCCGGCACGCGCGCGGCGAAGAGCCGCGGCTCGTCTCCGGCGGCCGCGGCAAGCCGTGGCGCCAGAAGGGCACCGGCCGTGCCCGCGCGGGCACGATTCGCGCTGCGCAGTTCACGGGCGGCGGCGTCGTGTTCCCGCCGTCGCCGCGCTCGCTTCGACGTCAAGGTCAACAAGAAGGCGTACCGCTCTGCGCTTCGCAGCGCGCTGTCGTCGCACGCGGAGGACGGGACGCTCGCCATCGTCGACCCGGTCGCGTTCGACGAGCCGTCGACGACGCACCGCGCTCGGCCTGCTCGAGGAGTGGGGCAAGGACCGCCCGCTGGTCGTCGTCGTTGTCTCCCGACCAGGAGACCGTCGTCAAGTCGTTCCGCAATCTCGACCGCGTCGCTCGTGGTCGAGCCCGCCGAGGTCGAGGTCGCGACGATCGTCTGGGCCCGCGCGCTGGTCGTCACCGAGGACGCGCTCGAGCTCCTTCAGAGGAGGGCGTCGTGAGCCTGCATCCGAACGAGGTGCTCATCTCGCCGGTGGTCTCGGAGAAGAGCTACGCCGAGATCGAGAACGGCAAGTACTCGTTCCGCGTGCACCAGGACGCGCACAAGACGCAGGTCCGCCAGGCCGTCGAGGAGCTGTTCGACGTCAAGGTCGCCGCCGTCAACATCGTCAAGGTGCGCTCGAAGCCGAAGCGCCGCGGCCTGATCAAGGGCACGCGCCCCGGCTGGAAGAAGGCAATCGTCAAGCTCCACCCGGCCAGGAGATCGAGCTCTTCCGGGCCCCGAACCTCTAATCGCATGCCAGTCAGAAAGTTCAAGCCGACCAGCCCGGGCCGCCGCTTCATGTCCGTCTCGACGTTCGAGGAGGTCACGAAGAAGGAGCCCGAGAAGAGCCTGCTCGAGCCCGTCAAGAAGACCGGTGGGCGGAACAACAACGGCCGCATCACGACGCGCCACCGCGGCGGCGGCCACAAGCGCCGCTACCGCGTCATCGACTTCAAGCGCTTGAAGGACGGCGTGCCGGCGAAGGTGGCCGCGGTCGAGTACGACCCCAACCGGTCGGCCCGCATCGCGCTGCTCCACTACGCCGACGGCGCGAAGGCCTACATCCTCGCGCCCGCGCGCCTGAGCGTCGGCTCGACGGTCGAGTCCGGCCCCGAGGCCGACATCAAGCCCGGGAATGCACTGCCGCTCGAGAACATCCCGACCGGCACGCTCATCCACAACGTCGAGCTGAAGCCGGGCCAGGGCGGCAAGATGGCTCGCTCCGCCGGAACGAGCGTCCAGCTGGTCGCGAAGGACGACGGCTACGGCGTGCTTCGGCTTGCCTCCGGCGAGATGCGCCGGGTGCCGCTAACCTGCCGGGCCACCGTCGGCCAGGTCGGGAACGTCGACCACCAGAACATCTCGGGCGGCAAGGCGGGCCGCAGCCGCTGGAAGGGCAAGCGGCCGAGCGTCCGCGGCTCCGCGATGAACCCGGTCGACCACCCGCACGGCGGCGGCGAGGGCAAGTCCAAGGGCGGCCGCCACCCGGTCACGCCCTGGGGCGTGCCGACGCTGGGCAAGCCCACGCGGCGCAAGCACAAGGCATCAGACAAGTTGATCGTCCGGCGACGCCGGCGCGGAAAGGAAGGTAGGCGGTGAGCCGCTCGTCCAAGAAGGGGCCGTTCGTCGAGGAGCGGCTGATGGGCCGCATCGAATCGATGAACGCCGTGAACGAGAAGCGGATGATCCGCACCTGGTCGCGCGCCTCCACCGTCTTCCCGGAGATGGTCGGCCACACGATCGCGGTCCACGACGGCCGCAAGCACGTGCCGGTCTTCATCTCCGAGCAGATGGTCGGCCACAAGCTGGGCGAGTTCGCCCCGACCCGGACCTTCCGCGGCCACGCGGGCGACCGGCAGGCACAGGTGAAGAAGCGCTAGATGGCGACGAAGATCAGAGCAGACGGCCGTCCCGAGGTTCGCGCGCAGGCCAAGTGGATGCGAATGTCGCCGCGCAAGGCGCGCCTCGTCGTGGAGCACATCCGCGGCCGCAGCGTGCCCGAGGCGCGTACCGTGCTCGCGTTCACCGACCGCGCCGCGGCGCGCGAGGTCGAGAAGGTGCTGCGCTCGGCGGTTGCCAATGCGGAGGCGAACCACGGGCTGATCGGCGACGACCTGGTCGTCGCGACGGCGACCGTCGACGAGGGCCCGACGATGAAGCGCTTCCGCGCGCGCGCGCGCGGTCGCGCCGCCCGCATCCAGAAGAAGACGTGTCACATCACGCTCACGCTGACGACGCTCGAGGCGCTCCCCGAGGAGCGCCGGCGCCGCAGCATCCTGCCGGGCCGCGCCCGCGAGGCGGAGCCCGTGGTGGTCGAGGACGCGGTCGTCGAGGAGATTCCTGTCGAGGAGGAGGCCGCCCCGGTGGCCGAGCCCGGAGCGACTGAGACGGTGGCCGCCGAGGAGAAGCCGAAGCGGACCCGCCGACGCAAGAAGGAAGAGGAGGCCGAGAGCTAATGGGCCAGAAGATCCATCCCGGCGGGCTACGCGTCGGCGTCATCCACGACTGGAAGTCGAACTGGTACGCGAGCCGCAAGGACTACCCGCAGATGCTGCTCGAGGACGTGAAGATCCGCGAGCACATCACGAAGAAGCTGTCCCACGCGGGCCTGTCCGACATCCTCATCCGCAAGGACAACCAGCGCGTCACGATCGACATCTACACCGCGCGCCCCGGCATCGTCATCGGCAAGTCCGGTGCCGAGGTCGACGCGCTGCGCCGTGAGATCCACGCCATGACGCAGAAGAACGTCCACATCAACATCAACGAGATCAAGCGGCCCGAGTTGGACGCCAAGCTCGTCGCGCAGTCGATCGCGGAGCAGCTCGAGAACCGCGTGAGCTTCCGCCGCGCGATGAAGCGCTCGCTCGCGTCCGCGATCCGCTCCGGCGCGCACGGCGTGAAGATCACGTGCGGCGGCCGCCTCGGCGGCTCGGAGATGAGCCGCTCCGAGACCTACTCGGAGGGCCGCGTCCCGCTGCACACGATCCGCGCCGACATCGACTACGGCCAGACCGAGGCCAAGACGACCACCGGCCGCATCGGCGTGAAGGTCTGGATCAATAAGGGCGAGATCATGCCCGAGGGCTACGAGACGATCTCCGGCCGCGACGCGCGGCTCGGCGACCAGGATCAGGCGCGCCGCAGGGGCGGCCAGCGCGAGGGGCTCGCCGCCTCCCGCGAGGGCGGCCGCGGGCGGAGCCAAGACCGCGAGGGTCTCGGCCCGGTGCGCCAGCGCAAACCGGGCGGACGGGGGCCGGGCGGCGGCGGCGGACGCGGGCCCGGTCGTCCGGGTGGCGGCCGCGGCGGACGCCCGCGCAGCCAGGAGAGCACGCCGCGCGCCGATCAGGACGCCGTGAAGCCCGAGACCGTCGAGCAGTCGCCCGTCGATCAGTCGGTCGAGACGCCGCCGACCCCGGTCGCCGAGGCGCCGGACGCGACGACGACGCAGTCGGTCGAGGCTCCCGCCCCGGCCGAGCAGCCCGCCGACGCGCCGCAGGAGCCGGCAGGCGAGACGAAGCCGCGCAGCCGGAAGAAGAGCGATAGCTGATGCTGCTCCCGAAGAAGACCAAGTTCCGCAAGCACCACCGTGGCCGCCGCCGGGGCTACGCGAAAGGCCAGACCGAGGTGCAGTTCGGCGACTTCGGCATCAAGTCGCTCGAGAACGGCTGGCTGACGAACCGGCAGATCGAGGCCGCTCGTATCGCGATGACGCGCAAGATCAAGCGCGGCGGCAAAGTCTGGATCAACATCTTCCCGGACAAGCCCGTGACGCAGAAGCCGGCCGAGACGCGCATGGGCTCCGGCAAGGGCAACCCGGAGCACTGGGTCGCCGTCGTGAAGCCCGGCCGCGTCATGTTCGAGCTCGCCGGCGTCCCCGAGCCGCTGGCCAAGGAGGCGCTTCGCCTCGCCGGCCAGAAGCTGCCCGTCAAGACCAAGTTCGTGAAGCGCGAAGCAGCGCTGTTCGAGTGACCCAGGAGAGTTGATGAAGGCCAAGGAAATGCACGAGCTGACCGACGATGAGCTGCGCGAGAAGCTGGCGGAGACGCGCCAGGAGCTGTTCAACCTGCGCTTCCAGTCGGCGACCGGCTCGCTCGAGGATGCCGCGCGCATGCGGCTCGCCAAGCGCGAGATCGCGCGCATCCTGACCGTGCGCCGCGAGCGTGAGCTCGCACTGGAGACCAAGTGATGGCTGACGAAGAGAAGAACGAGACCACCGAGAACGACGAGACGACCGACGAGGTGACCGAGGCGCCGGAGGAGACTCCGGAGGCGCCGGTCGCCGAGGCCGAGGCTGCTCCGGAGGAGCCGGCCGAGGAGCCCGTGCCCGAGGTCGTCGCCGAGGCCGAGGAGGCCCCCGCCGCGGAGGACACACCGACCGAGGAGCCCGCCGCAGCCGAGGAGCCGGCCGCCGAAGAGGCGGTCGCGGAGGCACCCGCCGCCGATGACGCACCGGCCGAAGAGCCGGCCGCCGAAGAGGCGGTCGCCGAAGCTCCGGCTGCCGAAGGGGCCGCCGCGGAGCCCGTGGCAGAGGAGGCCGTGCCCGCGCCGCAGTCCGGCCCCAAGCCGAAGCGCAAGCACGTGCCGCGCTCGGAGCGCCGGCAGCGACCGAAGGTCGCGCGCGAGCAGCCGGCGCAGCGCAAGCCCATCGTCCGGCTCCCGAAGCCGGAGGGCGAGCGCGGCCGCCGCCAGGAGCGGCGCGGCGTCGTCGTCTCCGCAGCGATGGACAAGACGATCGTCGTCATGGTCGAGACCGTGAAGGCGCACCGGCGCTACAAGAAGGTCGTCCGCCGCTCGGCGAAGTTCCACGCCCACGACGAGGCGAACACCGCCGGCCTGGGCGACACCGTGCGCATCGTCGAGACGCGCCCGCTGTCCAAGACGAAGAACTGGCGCCTCGCCGAGGTAGTGGAGAAGGCCAAGTAATGATCCAGCAGGAGACACGAGTCCGCGTCGCCGACAACACGGGCGCCCGCGAGCTGCTCTGCATCCGCGTGATGGGCGGGTCGAAGCGGCGCTACGCCCGCGTAGGCGACGTGATCGTCGGTACCGTGAAGAGCGCGACGCCGCAGGGCGCGATCAAGAAGGGTGAGGTCGTGCGCGCGGTGGTCGTCCGGACGAAGAAGCCCTTCGGCCGGGATGACGGGACGCAGATCGCCTTCGACGAGAACGCGGCCGTCATCATCGACGCGCAGCGAAACCCGCGCGGGACCCGCATCTTCGGCCCCGTCGCGCGCGAGCTGCGCGACCGCAACTTCATGAAGATCGTCTCTCTCGCTCCCGAGGTGCTCTAGATGGCTGCAACGAAGTTGAAGATCAAGAAGGGCGACACCGTCCAGATCCTGAGCGGCAAGGACCGCGGCAAGCAGGGCCGCGTCCTCACGGCGCTGCCCAAGGAGGGCAAGGTCGTCGTCGAGCAACTGAACCTCGATCAAGCGGGCCACAAAGCCTCGCCCGATGCGCGACCCGAGCCGCATGGGGCAGACCCAGATGCTGCCGGGCGGCATCATCGAACGGCCCGCGCCGATCCAGATCTCGAACGTGATGCTCGTGTGCCCGGTCTGCAAGCGCCCGACGCGCATCGGCTACGAGGTCAAGGAGGTCAAGGGCGAGCGGCACAGCGCGCGCGTCTGCCGCCGCGACGACTGCCGCCAGGAGGTCGACCGCTAGTGGCCGCCACCGCTACCGAGTACGCGCCGCGTCTGAAGGTGCGCTACAACGAGGAGCTCCGCGGCGCCCTGAAGGAGGAGCTCGCCAAGTCGACCGTCATGGACGTCCCGCGGATCCAGAAGATCACGCTCAACATGGGCGTCGGCGAGGCGAAGACCGACTCGAAAGTGCTCGACGCCGCGATGGAGGAGCTGACGATCATCGCCGGGCAGCGCGCCCAGCTGCGCCGCGCCCGCACGTCGATCGCCGGCTTCAAGATCCGCGAAGGGATGCCGGTCGGCACCAAGGTCACGCTCCGCGGCGACCGCATGTGGGAGTTCCTCGACCGCCTGATCTCGATCGCGCTGCCGCGCATCCGCGACTTCCGCGGCCTCAACCCAGACTCCTTCGACGGGCGCGGCAACTACTCGCTCGGGATCCGCGAGCAGATCATCTTCCCGGAGATCGACTACGACAGCGTGGCCGCCATCCGGGGCCTGGACGTCACGATCACGACCACCGCGAAGACCGACGACGATGCGCGCGCGCTCCTGCGCGGCATCGGTCTCCCGTTCGCACAGTCTGGAGGGAACGAGTAGTGGCGAAGAAGTCGCTCGTAGTGAAGGCCTCGCGGCCGCAGAAGTACAAGACGCGCAATTACCTGCGGTGCAACCGCTGCGGCCGCCCCCGGGCGACGTTCCGCAAGTTCGGCCTGTGCCGCATCTGCCTGCGGGAGCTCGCCCACCAGGGCGCGATCCCGGGGATGACGAAGTCGAGCTGGTAACCGAGATGCTGACCGACCCGATCGCAGACATGCTCACGCGCATCCGCAACGCCAACAAGGCGATGCACGAGCATGCCGTCATGCCCACCTCGAAGCTGAAGGTGGACATCGCGCGCCTCCTGAAGCAGGAGGGCTACATCACCGACTACCGCATCGAGAAGGGCGCCGACCAGAAGGGCAAGGACGGCACCCCGGCTCCGCTCGGCTACGACCTGCTCGTCATCGACCTCAAGTACGGCCGCAACCGCGAGCGGGTGATCTCGAACCTGCGCCGTGTGTCGCGTCCCGGCCGCCGCGTGTACGCACCGAACGACAAGCTTCCGCGCGTGCTGGGCGGCATGGGGACGGCTATCGTGTCGACCTCGCAGGGCCTGGTCACCAGCAAGACCGCTGCCGAGCAGGGCGTCGGCGGCGAAGTGGTCGCGTACGTCTGGTAGCCGCTCGCGCGCTGAGGAAATCCATGAGTCGTATTGGCAAGAGACCGATAGAGCTGCCCGCCGGGGTCAACGTGACCATCGACCCGGGCCGCGTCATGGTGTCCGGGCCGCTGGGCGAGCTCCACCAGCAGGTGCCCGCGCGCATGGCCATCGAGCGCGAGGACGGCGTCCTGGTCGTGAAGCGCCCGACGGAGCGCGGCGACGACCGTGCGCTGCATGGCCTCACGCGGACACTGGTCGCCAACATGGTCGAGGGCGTCACGAAGGGCTTCGAGAAGAAGCTGCAGATCCAGGGCGTCGGCTACCGCGCCGCGCTCCGGGGCACGTCGCTCGAGCTGAACGTCGGCTTCTCGCACTCGGTCGTGATCGAGGCGCCGAAGGGCATCACCTTCGAGGTGCCCACGCCGACCGAGGTGACGGTCAAGGGCATCGACAAGCAGCAGGTCGGTGAGATCGCCGCGCAGGTGCGCAAGGTGCGCCCGCCGGAGCCGTACAAGGGCAAGGGCATTCGCTACGAGGGCGAGTACGTTCGCCGGAAGGTCGGGAAGCGCGCATGAGCAAGCTGTCCGTTCTCGAGGCGCGCCGGCGCCGCCACCGCCGCGTGCGGGGCAAGATCACGGGCACGTCCGAGCGCCCGCGGCTCGCCGTCTTCCGCTCGAACCGCGGCATCGAGGCGCAGCTCATCGACGACCTCGAGGGCAAGACGCTCGCCGCCGCCAGCTGGCTGCACGCGAAGGGCGGCGACGGCGACAAGTCCGCGCAGGCCGCAGCGGTCGGCAAGCTGCTCGCCGAGCGCGCGAAGGACGCCGGGATCGAGACCGCCGTCTTCGACCGGGGCGGCTACCTGTACCACGGACGCGTCAAGGCGCTCGCCGACGGCGCGCGCGAGGGAGGGCTGAGGATTTGAGCGCCATCGAAGTGCAGGAGTCACGCGAGCTCAAGGAGCGCGTGGTCGAGATCAACCGCGTCGCCAAGGTCGTCAAGGGCGGCCGGCGCTTCTCGTTCACGGCGCTGGTCGTGATCGGCGACGAGCACGAGAAGGTCGGCGTCGGCTACGGCAAGGCGCGTGAGGTCCCGCTCGCCATCTCGAAGGCGGTCGACGACGCGAAGAAGAACCTCTTCACGGTGCCGCGCCACGGGACGACGATCACCCACGAGATCCTCGGCCAGTTCGGGGCTGCGCGCGTGCTGCTGCGCCCCGCCAGCGAGGGCACCGGCGTCATCGCCGGCGGCGGTGTTCGCGCCGTGCTCGAGCTCGCCGGGATCCGCGACATCCTCGCGAAGAGCCTCGGCACGACGAACCCGATCAACATGCTCAAGGCGACCGTCGACGGCCTGAAGAACCTGCGCCGCCCCGAGGACGTCGCCAAGACCCGCGGCGTGCGCCTCATCGACGTGCTGCCGCCGAAGCGCGTGGTCGCCGAGGACGACGCCGGCGACGAGCCCGTGGCCGCCGACGCGCCCGCGTCGGGGCCCGCAGCCGATGCTGCGGCGGAGCCGGTTGCCGCCCAGGAGGCGCCCCTCGCCGCCGAAGAGCCCGTCGCCCGAGCCGAGGAGCCCGTCGCTGCCGCGACCGAGCCGGCGCCGGCCGAGGATGCGTCCGAGCAGCCCGCTGAGCAGCCGGCCGAGGAGGCGAAGGGCCTGGTCGCGAAGGCGCGCCGCCGCGTGAAGCGCGACGCGAAGCCGGAGGAGCAGTCCTGATGGCGAGCGTCCGGATCACGCAGGTCCGCAGCTCGATCGGGCAGAGCGAGCGCCACCGCGGCACGCTCCGCGCGCTAGGCCTGGGCCGGATCGGCCGCTCGGCCGAGCACCAGGAAAGTCCGCAGCTCCTGGGTATGCTGAGAAAAGTGCGGCACCTGGTGCAGGTCGAAGCCGCCACCGACTGATCCCATGGCCGAACCACTGAATCTCTCGTCGTTGAAGCCCGCCCAGGCGCGCGTGGATCGCAAGCGCGTCGGCCGCGGCCTGGGCTCCGGCAAGGGGCGCTACTCCGGACGTGGCATCAAGGGGCAGAAGTCCCGCTCGGGCTCCGCGAAGATGCGGCCCGGCTTCGAGGGCGGCCAGAACCCGATCTACATGCGGCTCGGCAAGCTGCGCGGCCCGTACTCCAAGGACGCCATGCCCGTCGGCCCGCACCGCACCTTCACGCAGGCCGTGAACCTGCGCGACCTCGAGTCGCGCTTCGACGCCGGCGCCGACGTCACGCTCGAGGCGCTGGTCGACAAGGGCCTGATCAAGAACACGAAGATCGACGTCAAGATTCTCGCCTCGGGCGACCTCACGAAGAAGCTCTCCGTCACCGCGCACCGGTTCTCGGCTGCCGCGAAGGAGAAGATCGAGGCCGCCGGCGGCACCGCCACCGCACTCCGCGAGCCGGTCGAGCGCAAGCGCAAGCGCACGAAGGCGAAGCCCGCCGCGTCGGCCGAGCCCGAGGTGGAGGCAACGGAGGAGGCCGAGGCGGCAGAGTCGGTCGAGGAGGCCGTCGCCGAGACAGAGGGCGAGGAGAGCTAGATGTTGACGTGGATCTCCAACGCCTGGCGTGTGCCGGAGCTCCGGCACCGCGTCATGTTCACCGCCGGGATCCTCGCCGTCTACCGCTTCGGCGCCTGGCTGCCCGCGCCGGGCGTCAACTCCGACCAGATCAAGACGTACTTCAACAGCCAGGGGACGGGCGTGCTCGGCCTGCTGAACCTCTTCTCGGGCGGCGCGCTGTCGCAGTTCGCGGTGTTCGCACTCGGGATCATGCCGTACGTCACCGCCTCGATCATCCTGCAGCTCATGACCGTGGTGATCCCGAAGCTGGAGGCGCTCCAGAAGGAGGGCGAGGCCGGCTACGCCAAGATCAACCAGTACACGCGCTACCTCACCGTCGTGCTCGCGGCGCTGCAGGCGACGGGCTACGCGTACCTGTTCAAGCGCCAGGACGTCATCAACCAGAACTTCGGCAACCTCGTGCTCATCGTCATCACGCTGACGGCCGGCACCGTGCTGCTGATGTGGTTCGGCGAGCAGATCACGAAGCGCGGCATCGGCAACGGCATCTCGATCCTGATCTTCGCGTCGATCCTCTCGAGCTTCCCGCTCGGAGTGAGCGCCTGGTACAACGGCAGCGTCACCGAGCGGCTGTTCCTGCCGATCATGGTGGTCGGGGTCGTCGTCGCGGTTGTCTTCATCCAGGAGGGCCAGCGGCGCATCCCGATCCAGTACGCGAAGCGGATGGTGGGCCGCCGCCTCACGACGGGCGGGTCGACGTACCTGCCGCTGCGCGTCAACATGGCAGGCGTCATCCCGATCATCTTCGCGGCCGCGCTGATGGCGTTCCCGCCGACGATCGGCCAGTACTTCCCGTCGACGCAGGGCTTCGTGAACCGGCACCTGTCCTACACGAGCTGGCCGTACATCCTGACAGAGGCGGCCCTGATCGTGATCTTCACGTACTTCTACACGGCGGTCCAGTTCAACCCGGTCGACCAGGCGGACAACCTGCGCAAGCACGGGGGTTACGTGCCCGGCATCCGGCCCGGGTCGCCGACGGCGGCGTACTTCGACCGCGTCCTGTCGCGGCTGACGCTGCCCGGATCGCTCTACCTGGCCACCATCGCCACGCTCCCGACGATCGCAGTCGTCTACCTCAACTTCTCGCAGGCGACCACGCGCGCCGTCGGAGGAACCTCGGTGCTGATCGTCGTCGGTGTAGCGCTCGACACGATGCGGCAGATGGAGTCGCAGATGATGATGCGCTCCTACGAAGGCTTCCTGAAGTAGCGTCGCTCGCGACGTGAACATCCTCCTCCTAGGTCCCCAGGGAGCCGGCAAGGGCACCCAGGCGAAGCGGATCGCCGCCGAGTACGGCATCCCGCACGTCGCGACAGGCGACATCCTGCGCGCGGCCGCGGCCGCCGGTACGCCGCTCGGGCTGAAGGCTGCGCCGCTCATGCAGAGCGGCCACCTCGTCCCGGACGACCTGATGATCGACCTGATCCGCGAGCGCCTCGGCGAGCCCGACGCGGCCGAGGGGTTCATCCTCGACGGCTTCCCGCGCACGATGGCGCAGGCAGACGCGCTCGACGCGATGCTCTCCGAGATCGACCGCGACCTCGACATCGTCTTCGAGCTCCAACTCGACGACGACAGGGCGATCGAGCGGCTGCGGCGCCGCGCCGTCGAGGAGGGACGCGCCGACGACACGGACGAGGCGATCGCGATTCGGCTCGCCAACTACCACGCGCAGACCGAGCCGCTCGTCGGTCACTACCGCCTCCAGGGCCACCTGGTGGGCATCCACGCCGACCGGGCGATCAACGAGGTCTTCGCCGAGATCCAGGACGCCCTCGAGCAAACGAGAGCGGCGTGATCATCCGCAAGTCGTCGGCCGAGCTCGAGCGCATGGCGCGCGCCGGCCGGCTGGTCTCCGAGACGCACCAGCTGCTGGCCGACCACATCCGCCCGGGCATCACGACCGCCGAGCTCGACCGGATCGCGGACGACTTCATCACCTCGAACGGGGCCTACCCGACCTTCAAGGGCTACCGCGGCTACCCGGCCGCGCTGTGCACGTCGCCGAACGACATGATCGTCCACGGCATCCCAGGCCCCTACGCGCTCAAGGACGGCGACATCCTCTCCGTGGACGTCGGGGTGACCCTCGACGGCTTCATCGGCGACGCGGCATACACGTTCCCGGTCGGCGAGATCTCGCCCGATGCGGCGCGACTGCTCGCGGCCTGCCAGGAGGCGCTCGTCGCCGGCATCGAGCAGTGCCGCGCGGGCAACCGGCTCTCGGATGTGTCGCACGCCGTGCAGGAGGTGACCGAGTCGGCCGGGTTCACGGTCGTGCGGGCGCTGGTCGGCCACGGCGTCGGCCGCTCGATGCACGAGGACCCTCAGATCCCGAACTACGGCCCGCCCGGCCGCGGCCCCGAGCTGCGACCCGGGATGGTGTTCGCGATCGAGCCGATGATCACGGCCGGCACGTACCAGATCTACCTGCACGACGACGACTGGTCGATCTCGACCGCCGACGGCTCGCTCGCGGCCCACTTCGAGCACACGGTGGCGATCACCGACGACGAGCCGAAGATCCTCACCTGGCCGCACCCGCAGATCGCCGCGCCGCTGGCCCATTCCGGCGCTGCAGGCTAGAAAGGGTCTGCTATTCTGCCGCGACGCGCAGCACTGCTGCGCCTCTTTGTGATGTCTGCGCGCTCCGCGAGCGCGACCTACCGAGTGAGGTTCGATTGAAGGTCAGACCGTCCGTGAAGCCCATGTGTGAGCGCTGTCGCGTGATCAAGCGCCACGGCCGCACGATGGTCATCTGCACGAACCCGCGCCACAAGCAGCGACAGGGCTAGGAGGCAGGGGATTTGGCACGTATCGCAGGCGTGAACCTCCCGCGCGAGAAGCGGCTCGAGGTCGGCCTCACGTACATCTTCGGTATCGGCCGGTCGACGGCGCAGGAGGTCTGCAACGCGCTCGGCCTGTCGCTCGACACGAAGGTTCGCGACCTCACCGACGAGGAGGTCACGAAGCTCCGCGAGTACATCGACGGCAACCTCCAGGTCGAGGGCGACCTGCGCCGCGAGCGCACCCAGGCGATCAAGCGCCTCGGGGAGATCGGCTCGTACCGCGGGATCCGCCACCGCCGCAACCTGCCGGTCAACGGCCAGCGCACGAAGACCAACGCCCGCACCCGCAAGGGCCCGAAGAAGACCGTCGGCCGCGGCAAGAAGGCGAAGTAGCCCATGGCACCTCCGCGTAGAGCAGCCGCAGCGCGCGGCCGTACCCGTCGCCGCGTCAAGAAGAACATCGCCATCGGCCAGGCGCACATCAAGACGTCGTTCAACAACACGATCGTCGCGCTGACCGACCGCGAGGGGAACGTCATCGTGTGGGAGTCCGCCGGCTCGGCCGGGTTCAAGGGCTCGCGCAAGTCGACGCCGTTCGCCGCCCAGGTCACCGCCGACGCGTGCGCGCGCAAGGGCATGGAGCACGGCCTCCAGAAGGTCGAGGTCTTCGTGAAGGGCCCTGGCTCCGGCCGCGAGACCGCGATCCGCTCGCTGCAGGCGGCCGGGCTCGAGATCCTCGGCGTCCGCGACGTCACCCCGCAGGCGCACAACGGCGTCCGCCAGAAGAAGCGGAGGCGCGTCTAATGGGCCGCGCACTCGGACCCAAGTGCCGCAACTGCCGCCGTGAGGGCATGAAGCTCTTCCTGAAGGGCGAGAAGTGCCTGACCGACAAGTGCCCGGTCGAGCGCCGCTCGTACCCGCCGGGCGAGCACGGCCGCGGTCGCATCAAGCAGAGCGAGTACCTGCTGCAGCTTCGCGAGAAGCAGAAGGCGCGCCGGTACTACGGCCTGCTCGAGAAGCAGTTCCGCAACTACTACGAGAAGGCGGCGAAGCGCTCCGGGATCACCGGCGAGAACCTGCTTCGTGCGCTCGAGACCCGGCTCGACAACGTCGTGTACCGGCTCGGGTTCGCCTCCTCGCGCGCCCAGGCGCGGCAGCTGGTCCGGCACGGCCACTTCCACGTGAACGGCCGCCGGGTGAACGTGCCGAGCTTCCAGGTGCGCCCTGACGACATCGTCACGATCGCGCCGAAGTCGGCAGCCGAGCCGGTGGTGCGCGACGCGACGGACCTCACCGCCTCGGTCGCGCCGTGGCTGCAGGCGGATCACGAAGGATTGACGGGCAAGGTGCTCAAGTGGCCAGAGCGTGACGAGATCGACACGCCGGTCCAGGAGCAGCTGATCGTCGAGCTCTACTCGAAGTAACCGGGCACCCGCGCCCAAGGGAAAGGACTGACTGAATGGCCACTCGCACGTCTCTGATGGAGTTCCAGATTCCGCGCATCGTCCACGAGGAGATCGAAGCCGAGCGCGGCATCTTCGTGATCGAGCCGCTCGATCGCGGTTTCGGCTACACGTTCGGCAACTCGCTGCGCCGCGTGCTGCTCTCCTCGCTGGAGGGCGCCGCCGTCACCTCGGTGAAGATCGAGGGCGTCGCGCACGAGTTCACGACGCTGCCGGGCGTCCGCGAGGACGTCACCGACATCATCCTCCAGCTCAAGAACCTGATCTGCCGCCTGCACGGCGCGTCGCCCGAGGTCGAGGTGCGGCTCACCAAGCGTGGCGCCGGCATCGTGACCGCCGGTGACATCGAGGCTCCGGCCGACCTCGAGATCCTGAACCCGGAGCTCGAGATCGCCCACCTCTCCGACAACGGCAAGCTGGAGATGACGATCACGATCGGCCGCGGCCGCGGCTACGTGCCGGCGGAGAACAACCGCGGGCCGGAGCACACGATCGGCGTCATCCCGATCGACTCGATCTTCTCGCCGGTGCGGCGCGTCTCGTACGACGTCGAGGCCGCCCGCGTCGGGCAGCGCACCGACTACGACAAGCTGCGCCTCGACATCACGACGGACGGCTCGATCGAGCCGGGCGACGCGATGGGCCAGGCGGCCGACATCCTCATCCGGCAGCTCGCGATCTTCACGGACATCGACAAGATCGAGGGCTTCGGCGAGGCGGCTGCTGCTGCGGAGGCGCAGGAGCCGTCGCTCGCGCACGGGATGGAGAACTTCCCGATCGAGGAGCTCGAGCTCGGCGTCCGCTCGTACAACTGCCTGAAGCGCGTCGGCATCGAGACGATCGGCGACCTCGTCGGCAAGACCGAGAACGAGCTCGCCGCGATCCCGAACTTCGGGAAGAAGTCGATCGAGGAGGTCAAGGAGACCCTCTCGGCGCACGGCCTCAACCTGCGGGGCGACGAGTAGCGTCATGCGCCACCGCCGGTCAGGCCGCAAGCTCGGGCGCGACTCCGCGCACCGCAAGGCGCTGTACTCGAACCTCGCGGGCGCGCTGATCGAGCACGGGCGCATCAAGACCACCGAGGCGAAGGCCAAGGAGGTGCGCCCGATCGCGGAGCAGATGATCACGCTCGGCCGGCGCGGCGACCTCGCGGCGCGGCGGCAGGCGCTCGCGTTCCTGCGCAAGCAGGAGACGGTGCACAAGCTGTTCGCCGACGTCGGCCCGCGCTTCGTGGACCGGCCGGGCGGCTACTCGCGGATCGTCAAGCTCGGGCCACGCCCCGGGGACGCTGCGCCGATGGTCTACCTCGAGCTCGTCGACTACACGCCGACGGGGCCGTCCGAGGAGACGCAGCGCCGCCGCCTGCTGCGCCGCCGGCGCGAGCAGGAAGCCGCCGCCGCCGGCTAGCGCGGCCGCTCGGTGCGGCTGCGCCTCGAGCTCGCGTACGACGGCACGGAGTTTCGCGGCTGGGCCGCTCAGCCCGGCCTGCGCACGGTCGAGGGGGAGCTGCGCGCCGCGCTCGCTGCCGTCTTCCCTTCGTGGGAGCGGCTCGCGATCGCCGGGCGAACCGACTCGGGCGTCCATGCGCTCGCGAACGTGGCGAGCGTCGACACCGACGGCGGCCCGCCGCCGGAATCCGCGGCCGCCGCGCTCAACGAGGTGCTTCCCGACGACGTGGCTGTCCGGTGCGCCGAGGAAGCGCCCGGCGAGTTCCATGCGCGGCACTCCGCCCGCGCACGCTCCTACCGCTACCGCATCTGGCGCGCGCCGACGCCCTCGCCCTTCGAGCATCGCAGCAGCTGGTGGGTGCCGCGGCCGATCGACGACGGCGCCCTTGACGCGGCGGCGGCCGCGCTGCTCGGCGAGCACGACTTTCGCGCGTTCACGCCGACCCAGACGCAGCACCAGGTCTTCGTGCGTACGGTGCATGTCGCCCGCTGGCAGCGGGACGGCGACGTGCTGTCGTTCGAGATCACGGCCGGCAGCTTTCTGCGCCACATGGTGCGGACACTCATCGGGTCGATGCTCGAGCTCGAGCCGGACGCGTTCGCGGCGCTGTTGCAGGGCAGGCCACGCAGCGAAGCCGGAACCACGGCGCCGCCGTGGGGTCTGTACCTGGAGCGCGTCGAGTACTGACCGGACTCCAAGTCACGACCGAGGCGCCGGCCCAGCTCGCAGCTTGAGTTTCCCGGTGCCGTCTGGATAGATGAAGTCATGACAAGGGGCAGAGTGCGGTCGCGGGTTGGTGGCTGGAACTAGGTTCTCGCGTCGGCGATCCCTGCAGCTCCTCGTCGTGGTTCTAGGCCTGGCCGTCTGGACCGGGGCGGCTGGGGGACCGTCGCTGACGCCCGGCGACGGCGTGGCCGGCGCGCCGGCGGTCGTCGCGCCCACGCCTGTCGCCGTGGCCGCCGGCGAGTACCACACCTGTGCGCTCACCAGCGCCGGGGGCGTGAAGTGCTGGGGGGCGAACTTCACCGGGAGCCTTGGCGACGGCTCGATGGCATCCAGCCCGGCGCCGGTCGACGTCACCAACCTGTCGAGCGGCGTCCAAGCCGTCTCGGCGGGACACGGCCACACGTGTGCGCTGACCGACGCGGGCGAGGTCAAGTGCTGGGGGCTGAACTCGGGCGGGCAGATCGGGGACGGAACCACGACGACGCGACGGGCCCCGGTCGCGGTACCGGGCCTGGCAAGCGTGACCGCCGTCGCCGTGGGCGGCTGGTCGAGCTGTGCGCTGACGGCTGCCGGAGGAGTCAAGTGCTGGGGCGCCAACAACCATGGACAGCTCGGGGACGGCACGACGACCAGCCGCTCCTCGCCCGTCGACGTTGCCGGCCTGGGCGCCGGCGTTGCCGCGGTCGACGTCGGGGATGGGCATGCCTGCGCCCTCATGGCTGCGGGGGGCGTCAAGTGCTGGGGCGAGAACGGGCACGGCGAGCTCGGCGACGGCACGACGGCTGACCGCCTCACGCCGGTCGACGTATCAGGGCTCGGCAGCGGGATGGCCGCGATCGCTGCGGGAGGAGACCACTCCTGCGCCGTCAGCGCCCTGGGTGCTCTCACCTGCTGGGGCGCCAACAACTACGGCGCGCTCGGAGATGGAACGAACACGACGCGCACGACTCCCGTCGCCGTCTCGGGGCTGGCGGCCGGAGTCATGACGGTCGACGCGGGAAACAACCACACCTGCGCGGTGACGACGGGCGGCGCGATGAAGTGCTGGGGAACAAGCGGGTACGGCGAGCTCGGCGACGGCACGACGACGGGCCGGTCGACCCCGGTTGCGGTCTCCGGCCTCGGCTCCGGCGTTGCGTCCATCTCCGTCGGCGGCGTCCACACCTGCGCGATCACCCAGACCGGCACGCTCAAGTGCTGGGGCCTGAACGAAAGCGCCCAGATCGGCGACGGCACGCACAGCTTCTCGAGCGGCCGTACGACACCCGCCACCGTCTACGGCTTCGTGAGCGGCCTCTCGGGCATCACGTCCAACGCCATTCACACCTGCGCGCTCACCTCCACCGGCGGCGCCGTGTGCTGGGGGAGCGACTGGTACGCCGAGCTCGGTGATGGCGGGAACGTGAACAGCTCGCTCCCGATCCCCGTGTCCGGTCTCAACGAGCCGCTTGCGGCCCTGGCTGCAGGGTCGTTCCACACGTGTGGACTGACCGCCTCCGGCGGTGTTATGTGCTGGGGCATCAACGCCGAAGGCGAGCTCGGCGACGGCGGCCCCGCGAACTACGGATCGCTGCCCGTCGCGGTCGTCGGTCTCGGGAGCGGAGTGGTGATGATCGCCGCGGGAGGCGAGCACACCTGTGCCCTCACCGTTGCGGGAGCGGTGAAGTGCTGGGGCGGGAACAGTTTCGGCGAGCTGGGAGACGGGACGACGACCTACCGTGAGACGCCCGTCGACGTGGTCGGGCTTCCCGGCGGCATCGCCCAGATCGATGCCGGCAGCGACCACACGTGCGCACGAACGGGCGCCGGCACGGTCTGGTGCTGGGGCGGGAACAGTGGGGGCCAGCTCGGCGACGGGACGAAGGTCGATCGCTCGACCCCTGTCCAGGTCACAGGCCTCGGCGGCGGCGCCGCCACGATCGCCGCCGGGCTGTGGGAGACCTGCGCCGCCACGCTGGCGGGCGGCGCGAAGTGCTGGGGCCGGAACACCGGGGGGCAGCTCGGCGACGGAACGACGACCGACCGGACGAGCCCGGTGGACGTCGTCGGGCTCGCCGAAGGCATTGCGTCGATCGCGGTCGGCGAGCAGCACGCCTGCGCGCTGACCGGCGGCGGAGCGGTCAAGTGCTGGGGCCGGAACAGCGCCGGCGAGGTCGGCGACGGGACGACGGTGCAGCGTCTGACGCCGGTCACCGTGACCGGGCTCTCGAGCGGAGCCGCGGCGATCTCGGCCGGCAGCATCCACACCTGCGCCGTGACCACGTCGGGGCGCGGCCTGTGCTGGGGCGACAACGCCTGGGGCGAGGTCGGCGACGGGGCCAGGATCCTGTGGCTCACGCCCGTCGACGTCGTCGGGTTCGGGCCCGTCTCGAAGACGCTCGCCGTCGGCAGGGGCGGTGGCGGGGCCGGCTCGGTCGGCTCCGATCCCGCCGGCATCGCGTGCGGCGCCACCTGCACCGCCGGCTTCGCGTACGGCTCGCCCGTCACGCTCCACGCGGCGCCCCAGCCCGGATCGACGTTCGCCGGGTGGTCCGGCGCCTGCTCGGGCGTCGGTGACTGCGTGCTCACGCTGGGCGCGGACAAGGCCGTCCACGCGACGTTCGTTCAGGCCCCGAAGACGCTCTCGGTGAGTACAGGTGGGAACGGGAGCGGCCGCATTGCCTCGAGCCCGGCGGGCATCGCCTGCACGGCGAGCTGCACGGAGAGCTTTGCGCACGGCGAGCACGTGCTGCTGACTGCAATCCCGAGTACGGGGTCGAGCTTCGGCGGCTGGTCGGGCGCGTGCAGCGGCACGGCGCCCTGCACGCTGACGATGGATGCCGACCGGTCGGCAACCGCCACGTTCACGCTCGTGGCCGAGACGTTGGCCGTCGCTCTGGCGGGAACCGGCGGCGGCGACGTGACGTCCACTCCGGCGGGGATCGCCTGCGGGGCGGCCTGCACGTCGCAATTCACCTACGGCGCCTTCGTCACCTTGCAGGCCGCCGCTCGGCCGGGCTCGACGTTCACCGGCTGGTCAGGGGCATGCTCGGGGGCCGGAGCGTGCACGGTGACGATGGACGGCGCCCGCTCGGTTACCGCAACCTTCGCGGCAAATCCGAAGACGTTGACCGTCAGCAGGGCTGGAAACGGCGTCGGCAGTGTGACCTCGAGCCCTGCCGCGGTCGCGTGCGGCTCGACCTGCTCGGCCGCGTTCGCGCACGGAACGCCGGTCGTGCTCGCGGCGGTCGCGGCGCCTGGCTCGACGTTCACCGGCTGGTCGGGCGCCTGCTCGGGAACCCGCGGCTGCACGCTGACGATGGACGCCGACCGGGCTGCGACCGCAACGTTCACGGTGCGCCCGACGAGTGCGCCGGCGCTACCCCGCGGCACCGTGTCGGGAAAGGTGATCATGAACGGCGCGCGCATGCGATCCGGGGCTGTCCGGTACGGCTCCAGGTTCGATGTGACCCACGGGAGCCTGACGCTGAAGACCCGCGTAGGGACAATCCGTGTTTGGGGAGGGGGGTCGCCCGCAGTATTCGTGTTGTCCCGAGGCGCCGGCAAGGAGAACATGCTCGACGTCCTCGCCCTCGCACAGGGCGATTTCGCCGTCTGCGGCAGGGCGGGTCAGAAGCGCGCTCGCTCCGCCTCGCAGAGCGGCGTTGCCGCCCACGCCGTCCGAGGGCTTTCCGGGCGGGCGGAGGGGGGCTTTCGCGTCAAGGCGAAGCGCAGTGCCACGACGGTCCGGGCGGCGACATGGACGGTCACCGATCGCTGCGATGGGACGCTGACGAAGGTCGCGACAGGCAAGGCTGAGGTCTACGACCTGGGTCGCAAGACGAGCATCGTCGTCGCGGCCGGACGGAGCTACATGGCGCCGCGAAGGTAGTCACGAAGGCCGTTTGAGACACCCGAGTTCGCGTGAGGGCCGCCGATACGATGGCCCGAATGCGGTACGGCACCGTCCTCTTCGACCTCGACGGCACGCTGATCGACTCCGGCGCGGCCATCCTCGCCTCGTTCCACCACGCGACCGAGACGGTGCTCGGGCGCCGCTACGCGGACGACGTCGTGATGGCGAGCGTCGGCGGCCACGGCATTCACCGGCAGATGGCCGCGTTCGACGAGGAGCGCGTCGACGACCTGGTGGCGGCCTACCGTGCGCACAACATGCGGCTCTACCGGGACATCCGCCTGTTCACCGGTGTCGAGCCGGTCCTCGAACGCCTGCGCGACGAGGGCCGCAAGCTCGGCGTGGTCACGGTCAAGAGCCGCATGACGGTCGAGCTCACGTTCGAGCTGCTGCCGCTCGGTGACTACTTCGAGGTCGTCGTGAACGGCGACGACGTCACCGAGCACAAGCCCGATCCGGCAGGCCTGCTGCGCGCGCTCGAGCTGCTCGACGCGGGACCGGAGGGCGCGGCCTACGTCGGCGACTCGCCGTTCGACCTGCAGGCCGCGAAAGCCGCCGGCATGGGGGCGATCGGCGTGACCTGGGGCGGCATCCACGGTCGCGACCGGCTCGAGCCGGAGGGCCCGGCGGCGCTGGTCGACCGCCCGGAGGAGCTGCATTGGCGTCCTCTAGGACCGCTGCTCCGGCCGAGCGGGCCGCCGAGCTCCAGGAGCTGCTCGACCACCACCTGTACCAGTACCACGTCCTCGACGAGCCGGAGATCTCGGACGCCGAGTACGACCGCCTCTACGACGAGCTCGTGGCGCTCGAGGAGGCGCATCCGGAGCTGCGGACGCCCACCTCGCCGACGCAGCGCGTCGGTGCGCCGCCGTCCGACAAGTTCAAGAAGGTCGAGCACCTGCTGCCGATGGGCTCGCTCGAGAAGCTGACGACTGCCGAGCAGCTGACGAAGTGGGCCGACGACGTCCGGAAGCGGCTTCGCAGCGACGAGCCCGTGGCGTACGTGATCGAGCCGAAGATCGACGGCCTGGCGATCAACCTCACCTACGAGGACGGCGTGCTCACTCGCGGGGCGACGAGGGGCGACGGCGTGCAGGGCGAGGACGTGACTGTCAACCTGCGGACGATCAGGACGGTGCCGCTCCGCATGCGCGGCGATGGTGCCCCACCGCTGCTCGAGGTACGCGGCGAGGTCTACCTGCCGCTCTCCGGCTTCCGCGCGCTGAACGAGCGTCTCGCCGGCACCGGCCAGAAGCTCGCGCCCAACCCGCGCAACGCGGCCGCCGGCTCGCTGCGGCAGAAGAACTCCGCCATCACCGCCGACCGGCCGCTCGCCGTCTGGGTCTACGGCACGGGTGCACGCGACAGGATCGACTTCGTGACGCAGTCCGGGTCGCTCGAGTGGCTGCGCGAGCACGGCTTTCGCACGAATCCGTTCGTCGAGCGCCTCGAGTCGATCGAGGAGGTCGCCCAGCGGTGCGCGGACTGGGAGAAGCGACGCGCCGAGCTGGACTACGAGATCGACGGCATCGTGATCAAGGTCGACTCCGTCGAGCAGCAGCGGCGGCTCGGCGCGCTGCACGGGCGGCCGCGCTGGGCGCGCGCCTACAAGTGGGCGCCGATGACCGCGCAGACGAAGCTGGAGAAGATCGCGATCCGCGTGGGGCGGACCGGCGCGCTCAACCCGTGGGCCATGCTCGAGCCGGTCGAGGTGGGCGGCGTCACCGTCTCGCGCGCGACGCTGCACAACGAGGAGGACATCAACCGCAAGGACATCCGCGAGGGCGACATCGTGATCGTCCAGCGCGCCGGTGACGTGATCCCGCAGATCGTCGGGCCGGCTGGTGCGCACCAGCCGGGCACGAAGCCGTTCCGTATGCCGAAGAACTGCCCGCTTTGCGGTGTCGAGGTCGTGAAGCCCGAGGGCGAGGCGATGCACCGCTGCCCCAACCGCGCGTGCCCGTCGCGCGGGCTCGAGACGCTCAACAACTGGGTGATGGCGGCGGCCGACATCGAAGGCGTCGGCGAGAAGCTCGTCTGGCGGCTCTGGGAGCTCGGTCTCTTGCGCTCGCTCCCCGACCTCTACCGCCTCACGAAGGAGCAGCTCCTCGAGCTCGACGGCTTTCAGGAGACGAGCGCGACCAACGTGGTGGCCGCGATCGCCGCAGCGCGGACGCTCCCCCTGGGGCGCGTCCTCTTCGGGCTCAACATCCCGGACGTCGGCTGGGTCACGGGACAGCGGCTGGCGCGGCACTTCGGCACGATCGAGCGGCTCGCCGCGGCGTCGCAGGAGGAAATCTCGGCCTGCGAGGGCGTCGGGCCGGAGCGGGCCGAGGCGATCGTCGAGTGGTTCGCGGACGAGGCGAACCAGGCGCTCGTCGCCGAGCTGTGGCCGCTTCTCGACGTGCAGGAGGAGGCGCCTGCGCCGGAGGGGCGCCTGACCGGTAGCAGCTACGTCATCACCGGCACGCTCGAGTCGTTCACGCGCGAGGAGGCGAGCGAGGCCCTCGAGGCGCTCGGCGCGAAGGTCGCCGGCTCGGTCTCCAAGAAGACGACCGCCCTGATCGCCGGGGAGGAGCCCGGCGCGTCGAAGGTGCGCGGCGCCGAGAAGCACGGCACGCCCGTGCTCGACGAGGCCGCGCTGAAGGAGCTACTGGGCCGCCAGGACTAGCGCGAAGCGATCCTGGGCGCGCCGCGCCGAGTCGGTGTCGACCGGGCGGCCGTTGTTCAGCACCGCGAAGGCGTAGTGCCGCCGGACGTACCCGGCGAGCGTCGACGCAGTGGACGTGGTGCCCGTCTTCGCGACGACGCGGCCGCGGGCGGGCGGCCGGCGCAGGCGGTCGGCGAGCGTTCCGGTCAGTCCGGCGACCGGGAGGCTGTCGACGAAGGCCTTGCGCACGTGCGTGTCCCGCCAGGCCGCTTCGAGGATGCCGACGAGCGCGCCGGCCGTGAGCCGGTCGGAGGGCGAGAGCCCGCTGCCGTCGAGGAGTCGCACGCCCGTCAGGGGCACCGAGCCGGCTGCGAGCGTGGCTCGGACGAGCGCCGCGCCGCGCACCGAGGTGCCCGGACCGCCGTCGGTGGCGCCCAGCTGCTTGAGGAACAGCTCCGCCATGAAGTTGTCGCTGTCGCGGTTCATCCAGCGGACGAGCACGCTCACGGGCGGCGAGTTGACCGACGCGAGCGGGAACGCGGCGCCGCTCGCGCGGCCGATGCCGGCCGGGCCGCCGACGCGGATGCCTGTGCGGAGGAGCGCACCGCGGAACCCGGAGGCGGCCGCGAGAGCGGGCTCGGCGCTCATCAGGCCCCTGTAGAAGGTGCGGTCGACGGTGAGCGCAGACAGCGGCGGCGACTCGTTCCCGTAGAAGCCGGGCTTCCACGACGGGCCGACGCGCGCGCTGTCGAAGAACGACTCGTCGCCGAGGACGGCGCCCGTCACGCGTCGAACGCCGCCGTCGCGCAGCTGGGCCGCGAGCCGCCGCAGGTCGCCGCTCGTCAGCGTGGGGTCGCCGTAGCCCTTCAGGACGAGGTCGCCGTGCCAGACGCCGTCGATCAGCTGTCCGTCGCCGAGGACGGTCGTCTCGATGCGGAACGCCGGCCCGAGCACGACGAGCGCGGCGTAGGTCACGGCCAGCTTCTCGTTCGAGGCGGGCACGAGCGCCAGCTGCTGGCGGCGGCTGAAGAGCGTCTCGCCGGTCGCCAGGTCGACGGCGAGCGCGGCCGTCACGCCCGCGTGGGGGACGGCGAGCGCCTCCGAGAGGCGCGTGCCCAGATCGCTCGGCCCCACCGACGAGGCGGGCGCGACGGCGGCAAGGCAAGCAGCGGCTACGGCCAGGCAGGCGAGGCGGCGCACCGGGGGCATTGTTGGGATCGGGGCGGTCGGCGTCAATGCGATTGGGCCGCGAGGGCCCGAAGGATGGGCCGTTCGGCCCATGAAACCGGCAGGGCCGTGGCCCACAATCGGCCTATGCCAGTCGATACGGCGACGTTCATCGACCAGGTCCAGGGCCGTGTCGCGGTGGCCGGCGGCCGCGTTGCGGCGGAGAGCCTCCTCACCGAGGGCTACGCGCGCGCGCTGGCGCTCGAGGCGGAGTCGCGGCGGCTCCAGGCGCGCGTCAACGCGCTCGCCGCAGGGCTGAATGCCGCCGGCGACGCCACGGTGATCGAGATCGCCGAGCTCGCCCGCCGCCGGGCCGAGGTGGACGGGGAGCACGCGCGCCTGCGCGAGGCGCTCCTGCTGCTTCGCCGCGAGCTGGCGGCCTAGACGAGACCGCTGCGCACGGCGTACACCGCCGCCTGGATGCGGTTCTCGATCCCCAGCTTCATGAGGATGTTCGAGATGTGGTTCTTGACCGTCTTCGGGCTGATGTGCAGCGCGCCCGCGATCGAGGCGTTGTCCTTTCCGTTCGCGATCAGCCGGAGGACGTCGAGCTCGCGCTCTGAGAGCTCCGCGCGCGGGACGCCGCGGTCGGCGCTCGACGCGCGGATGCGCTGGACGAGCTTCGCCGCGACCGCCGGCGACATGAGCGAGTCGCCCGTGACGGCCGCATCGATGCCGCGCAGCAGCTCGTCGATCGAGGAGTCCTTCAGCAGGTAGCCGCCGGCGCCGGCCAGGATCGCGTCGATCACGTCGGCGTCGGAGTCGGAGATGGTCAGGACGACGACGTGCGTCAGCGGCGCCGTGCGGACAATCTCGCGCGTGGCGTCCACGCCGTTCATCACCGGCATGTTGATGTCCATCAGCACGACGTCGGGCGCGTGCTCGCGCACGCGCGCAAGTGCCTGTGCGCCGTCAGCCGCCTCGGCGACGACGCGGACGCCCTGCTCCTCGAGCAGCGTGCGCAGACCGGCGCGAAAGAGATCGTGGTCGTCGACTAGGAGGACCTTGGGGTCGTCCTCGCTGTGCCTGCCGTTCATCGTCGCCGCCACGGGCGCCCTGGCCGGCGCCGTCGCTCGAGCTCACCTCCGCTGAATCGTGACCGTCACCGTCCGTGTTCCCCATGCGCGAGCTCTTTCAACCGTGGGGAGCCATACGTCGATCCGCGTGCCGCGGATCGCGGAGCCGGTGTCGGCGGCGACTGCGTCCCCGTAGCCGGGGATGGTGAGGTGCGTTCCGAGCGGGATGACGGCGGGGTCGACCGCCGCGACGCCGTGGGCGACCGGCGTCCCGGTCGCGGTGAAGCCGGGCAGCGCGTACGCGCTGACGACGACGGTGAGCGCCTGTCCGAGTCCCGCCGGCGCGGGTGGAGCTTCGACGCGGCGAGGCTGCCGCGACGTGCGTGCGGCCAGCTCCCGCGCGAGGGGCGCCGGCGCGGCGGCCGCTTTCGGTGTCTGCAGCGCGGCCAGTGCGGCGGCGGCCTCCGCCGACTCGCGCAGGTGGGCGACGGCGAGGCGCCGGGCGGCGAGCGCGTGGCTCAGGCGCTCGGTCGTGCGGCGCAGCGTCCGCGCCTGGGCGATCCAGGCACGGTCCTGGTCGGCGGTACGCCGGAGGCTGTCGAGCCCGGTCAGCGCGTCGCTCACCGACGCCGCGCCGAGCAGGACTTCGAGCGGCTCGGCCTGCCCCGTCTCGTAGAGGGCTCGCAGGCGGTGGGAGAGGTTGCGGCGGGCGACCACCAGCAGGCGGTATGCCACGCGCAGCTGCATGGCGGCGCGGGCAGACGCCGCGTCGAGTGCCGCCTCGCGGGCCGTGAGCGAGGCGAGCGTCGCCTGGACGCGCGCAGCGGCCGGTGCGGGAGGCGCCGCCCGGATGTCGTGTCTCGGGTCGCCGGCCGCCGGCAGTGCGAGAGCGAGCGCGGCGCACCCGCACACCACCAGCACGGCCGCGCGCGCAATGCGGCGTGCGTCCTGCACGAGGGCGCGACCGTACCAAAGGTTCGCGTTTGCTGCCGAGAGAACACGCCGTCGCCTGGCGAGACAGCGGTCGTAACAGCTCGCGAGCGCGTGCGGATCGGCACTTTTGGCGTCGGTATGCCGTTGCGAGCATCCGAACAGATTGCTAGGCTCCCGCCCTTCGTGACGGTGTCGCCCCTCCAAGCGCCGCCGAAGCTGCCGGCGCGACATCGGGTCACACAGCGAGTGATGCGGTGCGCCGGGCTCGGCGTGGTCGTACTCGCAGTGTTCCTGTTCGCCGCATCTGCGGCGTCGGCGGAGCCTGCCTCGATCGTCTTCAAGAAGCAGCAGCTGGCGCAGGTACAGGAGGAGCTCCAGGCGCTCGACTCCAGCATGGGGCACGCGGTCGACGCGTACAACGTCGCGAACGCCAGGCTGGCGGCGGTCAAGGCGGATCTCGCGTCGAACCAGCGGGAGCTCGTGCGGGCGCGCAAGGACCTCCGCACGGCGCGCCGGCTGCTCGAGGGGCGGCTCGTCGCGATGTACAAGTCGGGGCCTCAGGCCAACACGCTCGACGTCGTGCTCGGCTCGACGTCGCTGACCGACGCGATCGACGGGGTGGACACCGCAAATCGCGTCTCGCACCAGACGCGCACGGTGCTCCACCGCGTCTCCACGTTCCGCCAGGAGGTGCAGCGGCGCGGCGCCCGGCTCAAGCGGGCGAAGGCCGAGCACGAGCAGCTCGTGCGGGAGCGGGCGGCGCAGAAGGCGTCGATCGAGGCGCGGATCGTCGAGCGGCAGCAACTCGCCGCGTCCGTGCAGGATCAGCTGGACGCGGCGTTTGCGGCCGAGGCGCGCCGCCAGGCGCAGCTCAAGCGCGAGGCCGAGGCGAGGCTCCGCGCGCAGCAGGCCGTGCCGCTGGTTTCCACCCCGGTCGTGGCGGCGACGCAGCAGTCGGCGCCCGACTACACCTCGGCGCCGGAGATCATCACGTCGGCGCCGCCGTCGCAGTACGGCGGCGTGGTCGGTATCGCCATGCAGTACCTCGGCATCCCGTACGTGTACGGCGGCTCGAGCCCGTCGGGCTTCGACTGCTCGGGCTTCGTGATGTACGTCTACGGGCAGATGGGCGTCTCACTGCCGCACTACACGGTCGCCCAGTACTCGATGGGCGTTCCGGTGGGCCGCGACGAGCTGCAGCCGGGTGACCTCGTCTTCTTCGACGGGCTCGGCCACGTCGGGATCTACATCGGCGGGAACGAGTTCATCCACTCGCCGCACACCGGCGATGTGGTCAAGATCTCGAGCATGACCGGCTGGTACGCCTCGACGTACGTCGGGGCGCGCAGGCTTAACCGCGCAAAGTCCGGCTCGCTGCGCTTCGCCATGACGACTTTGCGCGGACGAACTGCCCGAACGGCTCTCGTCACACGCGACTTCGCGCGACGTTGCTGCGCCGAGCAAGCTCGGCCCGCTTAACCGCGCAAAGTCCGGCTCGCTGCGCTTCGCCATGACGACTTTGCGCGGACGAACTGCCCGAACGGCTCTCGTCACACGCGACTTCGCGCGACGTTGCTGCGCCGAGCAAGCTCGGCTCCGCCGGCAACCTCCTGAATGATCGAGAGAGCGGCCCCTCGGACGGGCGCTACTCGGCCTCGTACAGGCGCTCGATCGCGCCGGCGAAGTGCTCGACGCACACCTTGCGCTTCATCTTCATCGTGGGCGTGATCTCGCCCTCGTCGGCGGTGAAGTCGCGCGGGAGGATCGAGAATCGCTTGATCTGCTCGTGGCGTGAGCGGCCCTCGTTGGTCGCGTCGATCGCTTCCCGGACGAGCGCGCGCACCTCGTCGCTGGAGGAGAGGGTCTCGGCGTCGCCGTCCAGCCCGCGCTCGGCCGCCCACTTCGCGATCTCGACCTCGTCGAGCGTGATCAGGGCCGCCACGTAGGGCCTGCGGTCGCCCACGACGATCGCGTGCGAGATGAACTGCGAGGTCTTGAGGTCGTTCTCGAGGTTCTGCGGAGCGACGTTCTTGCCGCCGGCGGTGATCAGGATGTCCTTCTTGCGGTCGGTGATCGTCACGAAGCCGTCGTCGTCGATCGTCGCGACGTCGCCGGTGCGCAGCCACCCGTCCTCGCCGAGCACGCCGCGCGTCGCCTCCTCGTCCTTGAGGTAGCCGGCGAAGACGGTCGGGCTCGAGATGAGCAGCTCGCCGTCGTCCGCCAGGCTCAGCTCGACGCCCGGCATGGCCGGCCCGACGGTGCCGAAGCGGAAGCGATCGGGCCGGTTGACCGTGGCGGCAGTGGTGCACTCGGTCAGCCCGTAGCCCTCGAGGATGAGGATGTCGAGCACGTGGAAGAACTCGGCGACCTCGCGCGCCAGCGGTGCGCCGCCGGAGATCGCGACACGCAGCCGGCCGCCGAGACGCGCCTTCACCTTCGAGTACACGAGCCGGTCGGCGATCCGGTGCTTGGCAGCCAGACCGCGCGGCACAGGTCGCCCTTGCTGGCGCAGCACGCTGACCCGCCGCCCGACGTCGAGCGCCCAGTCGATCAGCCGAGCGCGCATGCCCGTCGCCTCGGCGAACTTCGCCTGCACAGCCGTGTGCACCTTCTCGTAGACGCGCGGCACGCTCGGGAACACGGTCGGGCGCACCGCGGGCAGCTTCTCGGCCACCGCGAGGGGGTCGGGGCAGAACGCGATCGTGTAGCCCAGGTGCGGGCCGAGCAGATGCGTCAGCCGGCCGAAGTTGTGCGCCAGCGGCAGGAACAGCAGCAGCGTGTCGCCCCTCATGAAGTTGCCGATCTCCGCGGCGCTGCGGCACATCTCGTAGTAGTTGCGGTGCCGGATCATGCAGCCCTTGGGCGGGCCGGTCGTGCCCGACGTGTAGATGTAGGTGAAGAGGTCGTCCTCGCCGACCGCCGCCTCGGCGGCCGCCAGCGCCCCGGGCTGCTCGCGCGCGAAGGTGCGCCCGCGTTCCCGCAGCGCGTCCAGGTCAGCGAACGCGAGCCGGTGCTCCAGGCTGAGGCCCTCCAGCTTCGCCAGCTGCTCCTCGTCCTCGCACAACGCCCCGACGGACTCCGAGTGCTCGACGATGTACCTCGACTCGCTCGTCGCGCTCGACGGGTAGACGGCCGTGCCGATCGCGCCGATCAGGCCGAGCGCGAAGTCGAAGACCGCCCACTCGAACGTCGTTCGCGCCGAGATCGCGAATGCGTCGCCCTTCTTGACCCCGAGCGCCAGCAGGCCGTTGGCGAGCTCGTCGACGGCGGCCTCGGCTTCCGTCCACGAAACAGGCTGCCACGTGCCCGCGCGCTCGACGAGATAGGCAGGCGAGTCGCGGCGCTGAGCGATCGCGTCGCGCCACAGGCGGCCGATCGTCCGCTGTCCGCTTGGGGCCTGGCCGGCGCCCTTCGGGGCCGCCTGGGTGTCGAGCGCCATCGCAGAGAGCTTAGTCCGTGGCTTCTACGCGGTCACCGCGTGCGGAGGAACGCCTGTGGAGAACTAGAATCTGTTCAACCCATGCGCACGATCTGGAACGGCTCCATCAGCTTCGGCCTGGTCAACATCCCGATCGGGCTGGCCCTCGCGACGCAGCGCTCCGACATCGCGTTCCGCACGCTGCACCGCGAGTGCGGGACGCCGATCAAGCAGAAGCGCTGGTGCCCGCTCCACGAGCGCGACGTCGAGCCGGAGGAGCTCGTCAAGGGCTGGGAGTTCGTGAAGGGCGAGTTCGTGTTCGTCGAGGAGGCGGATCTCGAGGCGGTCGCGCTCCAGCGCTCGCAGTCGATCGAGATCCTGCGCTTCGTCCAGCTGGCCGACGTCGACCCCGTGTACTTCGACCGCACGTACTACCTCGCGCCTGCGGCCACCGAGGCGCAGCGGCGCCCCTACGTGCTGCTCCTTCGCGCGATGACGGAGACCGGGATGGCGGCGATCGGCAAGTTCGTGCTCTGGGGCAAGGAGAACCTTTGCCTGATCCGCCCGCACGGCGACACGCTCGCACTCGAGACCCTCTTCTTCGCCGAGGACGTCCGCTCGCGCGCCGAGATCGAGGAGGCAGTGGCCGAGACGGCCGTGCAGCCGGCCGAGCTCGAGCTCGCGCAGCAGGTGATCGGCAGCCTCGTCGGCGACTTCGAGCCAGAAGACTTCGAGAACCAGTATCGGACCGAGCTGCGCGCGATGCTCGAGGCCAAGGTGGCCGGGCAGGAGATCAAGCGGCCGGAGCCCGTTCAGGAGACGCCGGTCGTCGACCTCATGGAGGCGCTCCGTCGCAGCGTCGAGCAGGTACGCGGCGACGAGAAGCCGAAGGCCGCGCCCAAAAAGCGGGCGGCGCGTTCCCGCGCCGCCGCCAAGAAGTAACGAAGTCGGCGGTTTAGGCCGCGCGAGTGGCGGTCGGGCCGCCCATCGCCTGCAGCTGCGCCTGGAACAGGGTCTTGTCGATCTTGCCCTGGTAGATCGGCACGCCCTCCTCGACGCACACGCGGATGACTTCCTGGCGTTCGAGGCCCATTTCCTTCGAGAGCTCTTCGGGCGTCAGGTGGTTCGCCATCGTTGACCTCCTCCTAGAACGAAAAAACCCGCCGGCGCACTCGCCGGACGGGCTCTGGATACCGTCTCTGGGTGTTGGTGGCGGGGTTCAGCGGGCCCGCCTCCCGTGAAAGCGCATGGCTGAAGAATACCCTGCGGCGGTGACGGACGCGAGC
Organism: uncultured Thermoleophilia bacterium; assembly: GCA_963734565.1. Lineage (GTDB taxonomy): Bacteria > Actinomycetota > Thermoleophilia > Gaiellales > Gaiellaceae > JACVRM01. The sequence continues at coordinate 476,271 of CAVTHM010000002.1, forward strand.
GCGTTGCGCGGGTTCGCCGAGCGCCGCGCCGCGGTGAAGGGCGTGGACGTCCGCTACTTCGTCGGCGGGGTCGCCGGGCCGCCCGTCGTGCTCGTCCACGGGCTCGGCGGGGGCGCTCGCAACTGGCTGGCCGTGGCGCCGGCGCTCGCGGAGCGCCACCGCGTGCTCGTCCCCGACCTGCCCGGGCACGGCGGCTCGGCCGCGATCCCCGCGCTCCCGAACCTCGCGCCGTTCGCGGAGGTCGTCCACGGGATCGCAGAGCGGGAGGATGCGCTGCCTGCCGTGCTCGCGGGCCATTCGCTCGGCGGCGTCGTCGCCGTCCGGCACGCGCTGCGTTACCCGGACGAAACCCGCGCGATCGCGCTGCTCGGCTCGGCCGGAATCAGCTCGTCGACGCGGCGGACGGAGGCCGTGCTCGCCCTCACCACGCTGCTCCAGCCCGGCCGGCGGCTCGCCCCGTTTGCCTCGTGGATCTCGGCGACGCCGTTCCGCCGGCGGCTCGTGTTCGGCGGTTGGGGGGCGCGCGATGCCGGCGCGCTGCCGCCCGCGCTCGTCCGCGGGCTGCTCGAGGACGTCCCGCTGCACACGGACGTCGCGGGCGCATCGCGGGCGCTCGTCCACGACGACGTCCGCAGGCTGCTCGCCGGCGTTCGCTGCCCGTCGGTCGTGGCGTGGGGGACACGCGACGTTCAGGTGCCGGTCGGCGACGCGTTCGAGTATGCGCGCGGGCTCGGCGCGCAGCTGCGCCTGATCGCGGATTGCGGCCACCTGCTGATCGCCGAGCGGCCGGACGCGTGCGTGGACGCGATCCTCGCCGCCGCCGGCTAGACCGGGTTCGGCAGCTCGAAGAACTCCCACGCCAGGCCGAACCGCTCGCCGATGCGCGCGGCCAGGGCCTGGACGCCGAGCCGCTCGGTCGCGTAGTGGCCGGCCGCGACGAAATGGAGCCCCAGCTCGCGCGCGAGGTGGAGCGACGGCTCGGCGGGCTCGCCGGTCAGGAAGAGGTCGTAGCCCTCGGCCGCCGCCTGGGGCGCGTAGCGGGCGGCGCCGCCGGAGATGATCGCCACGCGCTCGACGGTCGCCGGGCCCTCGAGGAAGGCGGTCGGCTCGCGGTCGAGTAGCTCCGCCACGCGCGCGACGAACGCAGGCGCTTCCACGGCGGGCTCGAGCCGGCCGCCGACGCCCAGGTTCGTGAACGGGGCGTCGACGCGCACGCCCAGCTCCCGTGCGAGCAGCGCGTTGTTGCCGATCTCCGGGTGCGCGTCCAGTGCGAGGTGGTACGCCGCGAGCGTGATCCCGCCGCCGAAGAGCACCTCGAGCTTGCGCCGCATGCGGTCGTCGATGGTGCGCGGCTCGTTGTCCCACAGGAGGCCGTGGTGGACGAGCAGCAGGTCGACGTTCGCGGCCGCGGCGCGTTCGAACAGCTCGAGCGACGACGAGACCGCGCAGCCGATCCGCGTCACCTCGTCCGCGCCGGCGACCTGGAGCCCCATCGGCCCGTAGTCGGGCCAGGCGGCCAGGTCGAGCAGGTCGTCGGCGAAGGCGATGACCTCGTCTCGGCGCGCCACGCGGCGATTCTACGGAGGGCCGATTCGGCGCGGGAAAGCGCGGCGAGCCTCCGCTACGCTGTGACACCTCGGGGTGTGGCGCAGCCTGGTAGCGCGCTCCGTTCGGGTCGGAGAGGTCCCCAGTTCGAATCTGGGCACCCCGATAGGGAGGGGAGCCTCGGCTCCCCTCTGCCGTCTCTGCGTTTGCGCGCCGCCGTGGTCGGCAAAGATGTGCCGTGCGCTTTCGGCGGGGAGCAAGCCTGGACACGGGCCAGGTCACGGACGTTCGCGGGCGCAGCTTCGGCGCCCCGGCGGCCTGGCGATCCGCGGCGACGCGCAGGGGCCCGAGAGCAAGGGCGTCCGCTCCGACCTGCAGGCGGACTGCTACGCGGGCGTCTGGGCGGCGCACGCCGTCGAGACGGGCCTGATCGAGCAGCTGACGCAGGCGGACATCAACCAGGGGCTCGACGCGGCGGCGGCGATCGGCGACGACCGCATCCAGGAGCGCACGCAGGGCCAGGTCAACCCGGAGACCTGGACCCACGGATCGTCGGAGCAGCGCCGCCGCTGGTTCTCGCGCGGGTACGAGAACGGCAAGCCGGCCCCCTGTGACACGTTCTCCGGCTCGATCTAGTCGATCGCGCGGAGCCATGGCCGCGTCAGCGGCAGCGCTGTGAGCACGGCCGAGATCGTCGCGCCGGCCGCGATCAGCGCCTCCGGCGGCGCCACGCCCGAGACCAGCGCCGACAGCGCGAGCCCGACCGGCATCAGCCCGAACGAGCCGAAGTAGTCGAGCGAGACCACCCGCGAGAGCAGGTGGCCCGGCACGAGCTCCATCAGCATCGTCTCCCAGACGGCCACGCCGAAGCCGATGCACACGCCGCGCGCCATCGCGAGCACCCCGGCCAGCGCGTACCAGGGAGATAGCGCGAACGCGGCCAGCAGCAGGCTGTTGACGACGAACGCGGCGTAGCAGACGACGCCCCGCCGTTTGCGCGGCTGCACGTGGCCGAAGAGGAGCGTGCCGGCGACCGTCCCGACGCCGAGCAGCGTGGTCAGCAGCGCGTACGCGCCGACGCCGCGGTTCCACTGCTCGTCGACCATCTTCGGCAGCAGCACCTGCTGCGGCGCGAACTGGAGCATCAGCACGAGCGCGAAGAGGCCGATCGTCACCCAGAGCCACGGGACGCCGCGCACGTAGCGGGCGCCGCTGGCGATCCCGCGGAGCGTGCTCTCGTTCTCGCCCTCGACCTGCTCGACGAGGCGGGGGCGCGTTCGCCACACGAGTGTCGCCGAGACGACGAATGTGGCCGCGTCGACGGCGAACACCGTCGCCGAGCCCGCCGGGGCGTAGAGGAGGCCTGCCAGCGCGGGGCCGAGCAGGATCGAGCCCCAGCGCGCGAGGCCGATCACCGAGTTCGCGGAGGCGATCATCGGCTGGTCGACGACCAGCGGCACCATCCCGCCGAAGGCCGGGTAGAACAGCCCGTCGCCGAGTCCCACCACGATCGCGAAGACGGCGATCCAACCAATGGTGAGGTGCCCGGACGCGTCCACCAGCGCCAGCCCGCCGACGGCGACGAAGCGGATGGCGTCCGAGACGATCATCATCAGACGGCGCGAGAAGCGGTCGGCCAGCGCGCCGCCGACGAGCACGGAGGCGAGCACCGCGATCGACTGGCAGACGAGCACCGCGCCCAGCGCGCCCGAGCCGGACAGGCTGAACGTGCGCCAGCCGAGCGCGGTCAGGAACGCGGCGTCGCCGACGAGCGAGACGACCTGCCCGAGGAAGAGCAGCCGGAAGTCGCGCCCGCGCAGCGCCTGGAACGCGCGCAGCCGCGACCGGTCGCGAACGGGTGCGGCCACGGGGCAAAGCTATCCTCCTGCTCACCTGTGGCCGACACGCTGCGAGTCGCCTGCGTCCAGCTCACGAGCGGCCCGGACAAGGCCGCGAACCTGGCGACCGTCGAGCGGCTGGTCGGCGACGCCGCCGCGGCCGGGGCCGAGCTCGTCGTCCTGCCGGAGAAGTGGAACGCGATCGGCCCGCCCGACGTGCTGCACGCGGCCGCGGAGCAGCTTGAAGGCGGCGAGTCGGTCGAGGCGATGGGCGCCTGGGCGGCGCGGCACAAGATCACGCTCGTCGGCGGGTCGATCACCGAGAGCCGCGAGGGCCGCGAGAAGCTCTCGAACACGTCGCTCGTCTTCGACCCGGACGGCTCGCTCGCGGCGGTCTACCGCAAGATCCACCTCTTCGACGTCGACGTGGGCGGCCACGCGTACCGCGAGTCGGACGCGGAGGAGCCGGGCGACGAGCCGGTGGTCGCGGACGCGGCCGGCTGGCGGCTCGGGCTGAGCGTCTGTTACGACATCCGCTTCCCCGAGCTGTACCGGATCCTCGCGCTCGAGGGCGCGGAGCTCGTGACCGTGCCGGCGAACTTCACGCTCTACACCGGCAAGGACCACTGGCACGTGCTGCTGCGAGCGCGCGCGGTCGAGAACCAGTGCTACGTCGCGGCGGCCGCGCAGGTCGGTGAGCCGTGGCCCGGGCGGCCGTCGTACGGACGCTCGCTGATCGCCGACCCGTGGGGGATCGTGCTCGCCGAGGCGCCCGACGAGGAGACCGTGATCGTCGCCGACATCGACCGGGCGCGGCTGCGCTCGGTGCGGGAGCGGCTGCCGTCGCTGGCCAACCGCCAGGCCGACGCCTACCGTTGGCCCACCCCGGCCTAGCGTGGCTCGAGTCCCGGTCAGACGGGCGCGAGTGGCTCGGCCGCCTGCCGGAACTGATGGCCGAATGCGAAGAGGCGTGGGACGTCTCGAGTCGCGGTGAGCCGTTCGCGTACGCCTTCGCGTCGCTGGCGTACCCGGTGATCTCCGGCGGCAGGCCCGCAGTGCTCAAGGTCCAGTTCCCCGACCGCGAGAGCGAGCACGAGGCGGACGCGCTGGAGCTCCTGGACGGCGACGGTGCGGTGCGGCTGCTCGCACGAGACGACGAGCGGCGGGCACTGCTGCTCGAGCGCTGCGTTCCTGGCCGTGCCCTGCACGGCCAGGAGGACGCGTTCGACGTGATTCTGGGGCTGCTTCCACGCCACTGGAAGCCTGCTTCTGGCCGGATTCACACGCTCGCGGACGAGGCCGCCTGGTGGGCCTCGTCGCTCGAAGACGAGTGGAACGAGCTCGGCCGGCCGTGCGAGCGCCGCCTACTCGACGCTGCGCTCGACGCGATGCGCGAGCTGCCGCCCACCCAGGGCGAGCAGGTGCTCGTCAACCAGGATCTCCATCCGGACAACGTGCTGGCGGCCGGGCGCGAGCCGTGGCTGGTCATCGACCCGAAGCCGCTCATCGGCGAGCGTGAGTTCTCGGCGGCGCCGGTGGTGCGCGCCCCCGAGCTCGGCCATGGGCGGCCCGAGGTGCTCGAGCGCTTCGACCGCGTCACGGGGGAGCTCGGCCTCGACCGCGAGCGCGCCCGCGGCTGGACGATCGCGCAATCAGTGGCGTGGGGGCTCAAGCACGAGCCCCACCTGGAGGTCGCGCGCTGGCTGTTGGAGGCGGCGTGACGCTGCGCGCCGTCCTCTTCGACGTCGATTTCACGCTCGCCCGGCCCGGGCCGGAGCTCGGCCCGGAGGGCTACCGCCGTCTCGGTGAGCGCTTCGGCCTGACCCTCGACCCGGCCCGCTATGAGGACGCCCGCGCGGCCGCCCGCGAGTCGCTGCAGCACCATCCGGAGCTGCGCCACGACGAGGAGATCTGGGTCGCGTTCACGGCCGAGATCATTCGCGGCATGGGCGGCTCCGAACCGGCCGCGAGCACGGCAGCGGTGGATATGACGCGGGCGTGGAACCTCCACCACAACTTCGAGCTCTACGAGGACGCGCTGCCCGTGATCGAGGAGCTGCGCGGGCACGGCCTGAAGATCGGGCTCGTGTCGAACACGGGACGCGACCTCGACGAGTTCCTGGCTCACCACGTGATCCCGTGCGACACGGCGCTTGCATCGGGTGCGCACGGTTGGGTGAAGCCGCATCGGAGCATCTTCGAGGCGGTGCTCTCACGCCTCGGCGTGGCGCCGGAAGAGGCGGCGATGGTTGGCGACTCCCCACAGGACGACATCGAAGGCGCGCGGGCGCTCGGCATGCGGGCCTTCCTCCTCGACCGCGACGGACGGCATCCGGAGTGGGAGGACCGGCTGGACGACCTCTGGTCGCTCCCTGCGGCACTCGGAATCGCCGCGTAACTGCCTAGAGGCAGAGTACGATGGAGGCACTGTGCCCGTCTGGGCGATCTGGCTGATCATCGCGGCGGCGCTCGCCGTCGGCGAGGTCGTCACGACGGGCTTCATCCTCGGGCCGTTCGCGATCGCTGCGGTGCTCGCGGCGCTGGCCGCGGCGGTCGGGCTGGGCATCGTCACGCCCGTGATCGTGTTCATCGTCGCCTCGGTCGCCTCGGTGCTCTTCCTGCGCCCGGTCGCCCGGCGGCATCTCCGGACGCCGGCGGCCCTGCGCACCGGGACGGCAGCGCTCGTCGGCGGCCGCGCACTGGTGCTTCAGCGCGTCGACGCCCTCGGGGGACAGGTCAAGATCAACGGGGAGGTCTGGAGTGCCCGGGCGTTCTTCGACGATCAGATCATGGAGCCCGGGGCGCAAGTCGAGGTCGCAAAGATCCAAGGCGCCACGGCGCTCGTCATCGAATAGGAGGGGTCTGCAGTGCTCGCAGCCTTGATCGTGCTTCTGGCCATCGTGGCCGCAGTCATCTTCACGCTCTGGCGAACGGTGCGGATCATCCCGCAGGCGAGGGCCGGGATCGTCGAGCGATTCGGCCGGTACCACCGCACCCTGGAGGCCGGGATGACGATCGTCGTCCCGTTCGTCGACAAGGTGAAGCCGCTGATCGACCTGCGCGAGCAAGTCGTGTCCTTCCCGCCTCGGCCGGTCATCACCGAGGACAACCTCGGCCTCGACATCGACACCGTCCTGTACTACCAGGTGACCGACCCGAAGGCCGCGACCTACGAGATCGCCGACTTCGTGTCCGGGATCGAGCAGCTCACCGGGACGACGCTGCGCAACGTGATCGGCTCGATGACCCTCGAGCAGACGCTGACCTCCCGCGACCAGATCAACGGGCAGCTGCGCGGCGTGCTCGACGAGGCGACGGGCAAATGGGGCATCCGCGTGAACCGCGTCGAGCTGAAGGCAATCGACCCACCCTCGACCATCCGCGAGGCGATGGAGAAGCAGATGCGCGCCGACCGGGACAAGCGGGCGGCCATCCTGACCGCCGAGGGCGTGAAGCAGGCGCAGATCCTGACCGCGCAGGGCGAGAAGGAGAGCGCGATCCTGAAGGCGGAGGGCGCCAAGCAGGCCGCGATGCTGAACGCCGAGGGCCAGTCGATGGCGATCGGGACGGTCTTCAAGGCGATCCACGACGGCGACGCAGACCCGAAGCTGCTCGCCTACCAGTACCTCCAGATGCTCCCGCAGATCGCGCAGGGCGACGCGAACAAGATCTGGATCATCCCGAGCGAGTTCACCGAGGCGCTCGGGCAGCTGCGGAGCGCGATCGGCAACGCGGTGCCGAAAGCGCTCGAGCCCGGCGAGGACGGCGCCAAGAAGCGCGAGAGCTAGGGCACGGTGGGCGCGAGGCAGCGGTCGGCTGCCTCGCAGATCCGCAGGACGTCGACCACGGGCGTGTGCGCCTGGCCGTGCGGCCAGGAGAGCCGGATCAGCACCGACGCCTTGTCGTTGGCGCGGGTGAGCTCGCGGATGCCGCCGAACGGGTTCGCGACGTGCACGAGCCAGTACGTGCCGGCCGGCAGCCCGGTGATGTCGACGTTCTGGCCGTGGTAGTTCGCCGGGTAGCGGTCGGTGAAGCCGACCGACGAGCCCTGCTCCACATGGAGCGCTCGCGTGTTGCCCTTCTCGCAGTGGCCGAGGAAACGCGGCTTCGGATTGCGGATGCCGACCCGTGACCCCGCGTAGCCGTAGTGATCGGCGAGGCAGAACCCGGTCTTGTGGTCGCGCGCGACGACTGCGAAGTCGCCGCCGCGGTGCAGCTCGTAGCGCTCGAAGCGCAGGTAGTGCCAGTGCGAGTGCTCCGGTGCGTACGTGTAGCGCAGGATCCCCGCGCCCGGGTAGGCCCGGTAGCCGCCGCCGCGCAGGAGAACGCGCTGGGTTGCACGCATGACCGGGTAGCCGGTCGACGGGCGTGACCCGATGATCCAGACCGGGCCGCGGCCGATGTTGTCGACGGCCGAGACGAAGCCGAGCTTGTAGCGGCCGTGCGAGGCCGTCACGACGAGGCCGCTCGGCGCACGCTGGTCGAGGTCAGGGAGCAGCTCGTCTGTCGGCGGCTTCGGCTTCGGCTTCGGCTTCGGAGGAGGCGGCGGTGGAGGAGGCGGTGCCGGCGCGACCAGGCCCCAGTCCGGCTCGGACGCGTTCTCGAGCACCTCGCCCGCGCTGCTGCCGTCGGCGGCGGCGACGAGCACGGCGCTGCCGGTGGCCGTGAGTCGAGCGAAGGCGAACTGCGTGCCGTCCGACGACCACGAGGGCGACGAGTCGGCGGACCCCGTGGTGAGGACGGTCACGGTGCCGCCGCTTGCGCCGACCGTTGCGATGCGGCCGTCGCGCACGAAGAGGATCCCGCTGGGCGACCAGTCCGGCTGGCCGTCCATCTCCGGCCCGGTCGTCAGCTGCGTCGGCTGTCCGCCAGGCCGGACGGCCCAGAGGTCGCCGCCGGCCGCGTACACGATTCGCGTGCCGTCGGGCGACCAGGCGGGCTCGCTCTCGCCGACGGCCGTTGTCGCCACTGCGAGCCGCGCGTTGCCGACCGCGTTCATGGTGTAGACGTCGCCCTCGCTCGACCAGGCAAGGCGCTTGCCGTCCGGCGCCCAGGCCGGCGCCAGGTCGGCCCGGCCGGGATTCCGGGAGAGCGTCAGCGTCGTCCACTCCGGGAGCCCCGCACGCACGATCTCCGGCTCGCCCGAGCGGTCGCTGACGAACGCGAGCAGGCGGCCGCTCGGCGAGAGCGTGGGGGCGGACTCGGCGCCGCTGCTGCGCGTCAGGCGGTTCGGGCCGCTGCCGTCGGGCGCCGCCGACCACAGATCGCCGTTGCGGACGAAGACCAGCTGCTGTGCCTGCGCCGCGGCGCTGCGCCCACCGCCGGCGAGGATCGCCGCCGCGAGGGCGAGCAGGAGCGCAGCGAGGACGCGCCTCACGCGTGCAGTGCCTCATGCCAGGCCTCGGTGTGCTCGCCCAGCGCGGACGCGGCGGGGAGCGGCTCCGGCGGAAGCGCCTCGTCGAGCGTGGCGACCGGCCCGAGACACGCGTCCTCGCCGTCGAAGAGCTCGAGCCATTCCGCGAGCGGCCGGGTCGCGAAGACGGCGGCGAGCTCGGCGGCGAGCGGCTCCTGGTCGGCGTCGCCCTGCCGCGCAGCCAGCTCCGGCCGCTCGAGCAGCTCGCAGAGGCGCACGAAGAACTTCGGCTCCAGCGCGGCGACCGTGACGTGGCGGCCGTCGGCCGTCCCGTAGATGCGGTAGCAGGCGAGCCCACCGGTGAGCAGCCGCCGCTGGTCGTGGAGGCGGTAGTCGACGAGGCGGCGCGCGTTGTCGGTCATCGAGACGACCAGGCGCGAGCCGCGGCCGGTGCGCTCCCGCTCGAGCAGTGCGGCGAGCACCTCGTTCGCGGCGCCGAGCGCACCCGCGGCCAGGTCGGCGATCGGCATCGGCGGCAGCGCCGGCGCGGTGTCGGCCAGCATCCCGGCCCAGCCCAGGTAGTTCAGGTCGTGCCCGGCGCGCCCGTCGCCCTCGCCAAAGCCGGTGATCGAGCAGTAGACGGCGCGCTCCGAGGCGGCCTCCGGGCCGACGCCCAGCCGCTCTGCGACGCCGGGACGGAAGCCCTCCAGCACGACGTCGGCCTGGCCGATCAGCGCCGCGGCGAAAGCTCGCTCGGCCTTGAGGTCGCACACCACCGACTCCTTGCCCGTGTTGAGGACGGCGTGCCACGCGGGGGCGAGCACACGGACGGGGTCGCCCTCGGGCGGCTCGACGTGAACGACTCGTGCGCCGAGGCGGAGCAGCTCCCGGCTCGCGAACGGCCCGGGGAGGTACCGCGTGAGATCGACGACGAGAAGTCCCTGGAGCGGTTGCACGGCGCGCGACCGTAACACTACGATCGGCCAATGTCGTTGACTGATCGGTCAATCGCGACGGCCGAGCGGCGCCAGCAGATTCTCGACGCCGCCGTGCGTGTGTTCGCCCGCAGCGGGTACCACACCTCCCGCGTCGGCGACGTCGCGGCCGAGGCCGGCGTCGCGCACGGGCTCGTCTACCACTACTTCTCGTCGAAGGAGGCGCTGCTGGACGCCGTCTTCCGCGAGACATGGGAGGGGCTGATCGAGGCGCTCCGCGGCGTCGAGAGCTCGGGCGAGCCGGCCCGCGAGCAGCTCCGCCTTGTGGCGGCGATCGTCCTGCGCACCTGGCGGCGAGACCCGGATCTGATCCGGGTGCTCGTCCGCGAGGTGGCCCGCAGCCCGCATCTGCAGGTGCACACCGACGCCGTCGGTGAGGCGCTGGGCGTGATCGAGCGGATCGTGGCGGGCGGCCAGCAGGCGGGCGAGCTGCGCTCCGACCTCGATGCCCGCCTCTCCGCGTGGATCGTCTGGGGCGCGCTCGAGGAGCTGCTGACCGGCTGGGTGCTCGGCCGGCTCCCGGACTCGGACGAGGACGTGACGACGGCGGAGCGGACGGTGGTCGAGCTGCTCGCGACCGGGCTCGTCAGCCGACCACGCACGGATTGACGCGCGAGGTCTGCAGGCCGAAGCCCCAGATGCGGTCGTTCACGACGTAGAACGCGTTGACGATGTTCGGCCCGACGACGGTGATCACCGAGTAGGTCGCACAGGTTGTCGGCGGGAGGGTCCGGAAGCGGCTCGTCACCAGGCTCGACGGGTCGCCGATGCGCACGCCGTTCGCCGTGTGCCAGCCCTTCGGCGACCAGTGCGTGAAGATCGCGACGACGCGGCCGTCGCGCAGCGCGATCCCGGCGCCCTCCGGCTGGAACTTCCGGTAGGTGAAGAACCACGTCTCGTCGAGGCAACCCCGGCAGACGCCGTGGTCGGTGCCCCAGCGCGCCTTGACCTGCCCGGGCGTCATGCCGAGCCGGACGCCGCCGAGGCTCTTGCCCGGCACGAAGAGGCCCGCGCGCGGCGGCGCGGCTGCGGCGCTGCCGGCGAGCGCGAGGGCGACGAGCACGGCGGCCAGAACGCGCATTCCGGCCAGGGTACGTGCGTAGGATCGAGGGGTGCGGGTCGCCAACGTCTTCCGGCCGGAGTGGACATGGGAGAGCGACCGCGAGGGCTACCGCGGGCGCGCCGTGCGGATCGCGGACGCGATCGGCGCCGCCGCGATCGGAGCGGGCGTGTACGAGCTCGACGAAGGGCAGCGGAGCTGGCCGTACCACTATCACCACGGGGTCGAGGAGTGGCTGCTCGTCCTCGACGGCGAGCCGACCGTGCGCACGCCCGACGGCGAGCGCACGCTGCGGCGAGGCGATCTCGTCTGCTTCGGCAGCGGGGCCGAGGGCGCTCATGCGGTCACGGGGCCGGGCCGCGTGATGATCTTCTCGTCGGTCGCCGACACCTCGGTGGCCGTCTATCCCGACAGCGACAAGATCGGCTCGCGCCCGGCCGACGACGCCGACCGGCTCGACTTCCGTCGCGCGGACGCCGTCGACTACTGGGAGGGCGAGTGACGAACGTCTTCGACGTCGAGGCCGAGTACCCGGACGGCGCCCCCGAGCCGTTCGCGCGCGGCCGGGCGCAGCTGAGCCCGCTCATCGGCGCCGAGCGCCTCGGCGCGACCCTGTACGAGCTGCCTCCCGGAACCTCCGTGTGCCCGTACCACTACGAGTACGGCCGCGAGGAGTGGCTGCTCGTGCTCGAGGGCAGGCCGACGGTGCGCGTCCCGGACGAGGAGCGCGAGCTCGAACCGGGCGACGTCGTCTGTTTCCCGGAGGGTCCGGCCGGCGCGCACAAGGTGACCAACCGCGGCGACGAGACGGCGCGCGTGATGATCCTCTCGACGAAGCAGATGCCGGTCGTCTTCGTCTACCCGGACAGCGACAAGCTCGCCGTCGGCGTGCCGAATCCGGACGACTACCTCGTCGTTCGGCGCGATGCGGGCGTCGGGTACTTCGACGGCGAGACCTAGTGGCGCTGCCCGAGACGGTTCCGTGGCGGTGGTACGCCGACGCGGAGGTGCTGCGGCGCGAGCAGGAGCGGGTGTTCGCGCGTTTCTGGCAGTACGCGGCGCGCGCCGACCAGGTCGACGGGCCCGGTGCGTTCGTCGCGACGCGGGCGGGGGCGCTTCCGGTCGTCGTCGTGCGCGGCCGCGACGGTGAGCTGCGCGCGTTCGTGAACGTTTGCCGGCACCGTGGGTCGATCGTGTGCGAGGGCGAGGGACGGCGGGAGACCCTGCAGTGTCCGTACCACGCGTGGACGTACGACCTCGACGGCTCCCTGCGCGCCGCTCCACGCGCCGACCGCGAGCCGGGGTTCTCGACGGACGGTCTCGGCCTCGTGCCGGTCGCCGTCGCATCGTGGGGGCCGTTCGTGTTCGTCAACCCGAACCCGGACGCGGAGCCGCTCGAGGACTTCCTCGGCGACGTGCCCGGAGAGCTTGCGGCCGGCGGCGTGGACGTCGACGCGCTCGCGTTCCACAGCCGCGTCGACGGCACGTACGCGGCGAACTGGAAGGTCTGCGCCGAGAACTACCTCGAGTGCTACCACTGCGCGGTCGCGCACCCGGGCTTCTCCGCGGTCGTCGACGTCTCGCCGGACGCCTACGGGTTGCGCACCGGCCGGTGGACGATGAGCCAGACCGGAGTGCCGCGTGACGAGCGCTCGGACGATCGCGTCCCGCGCGGACAGTTCCACTTCGTGTTCCCGAACACGGCGATCAACGTCATGCCCGGCGAGCCGAACCTCTCGATCGGGCCGATCGTCCCGGTCGCGCCCGAGCAGACGTGGCGATCGCTCGACTACTTCCTCGCGCCGGACGCCGACCCGGCGTGGGTCGCCGACTTCCTCGAGCTGGACGACCAGGTCGGCCGCGAGGATCGCGCGCTCGTCGAGCGCGTCCAGCGCGGCGTGCGCGCTGCGCCGATCGAGCACGGGTACGCGCTGCCGCACTCGGAGCAGCTCGTCGTGCAGTTCGAGCGGCTGCTGCTCGAGTCAATCGGGGAGTAGCGGCACGGTCAGCCCCTGCGAGCGGCCCAGCAGCACGCCGCGCGTGATCGCGTCGACGCCGAACCGCTCGCGCACCTCGTCGAGCACGGCGTCCAGTGCCGCGTAGGGCCGGTCGAGCGGCAGGACGAGCTGGTCGTCGTCGTCCAGGTTCGCGACCGTGATGCCGACCAGCGTCACGCCGTCGCGCTCGATCATCGGCATCGCCGCCGCGAGCAGCCCCCGCGCGGCGGCGAGCACCGTACGCGTCTCGTTGGTCGACTCCGGCAGCGTGTACGAGCGCGTGGCCCGCGAGAAGTCGTCGAAGCGCAGCCGCAGCACCACCGTGCGGCCGACGCGCCGGGCGGTGCGCAGCCGCCGCATGACGCGGTCGACGAGGCCGACGAGCGTCGTGTCGATCGCCTCCGCGGTCCAGGGCCCGCGGCCGATCGCACGCTGTGACCCGATCGAGCGGCGACGCGGCCGCGTGCCGCACACGACGGGCGTCGCGGTTGTGGGCGAGCGCGTGCAGGTGCCGGCCGGACGCCTGGCCGAGGATCGCCACCAGTGAGCCCTCGGTCATGCGCGCGACGTCGCGCACGCGAGTGATCCCGAGCTGGTGGAGCCGCACCGCAGTGGCCGGCCCGACGCCCCAGAGCGCCTCGACCGGCAGCGGGTGCAGGAACGCGAGCTCGCGGTCGGGCGGCACCTCGAGCAGGCCGTCGGGCTTGGCCACGCCGCTCGCGACCTTGGCGAGGAACTTCGTGCGGGCGATTCCCACGGTGAGGGGAAGCCCAACCTCGTCGAGCACGCGCCGGCGCAGCCGCGCGGCCATCTCGCGCGGCGTCCCGGCCAGCCGCCGCATGCCGCGCACGTCGAGGAACGCCTCGTCGATCGAGAGGCCCTCGACGAGCGGCGTCGTGTCCTCGAAGACGCGGTAGACGGCCTTGCTCGCCTCCGAGTACGCCTCCATACGCGGCCGCGCCACGAGGACGTGGGGGCAGAGCCGGCGCGCCTGCCGTCCGGTCATCGCCGTGCAAATGCCGAACGCCTTGGCCTCGTAGCTCGCCGCCAGCACTACGCCGCCGCCGACGACCACCGGGCGCCCGCGCAGTCGCGGGTCGTCGCGCTGCTCGACCGATGCGTAGAACGCGTCGAGATCGGCGTGCAGGATCGTGGCCTCCTCACGTGCCACGAACGTATGTTCGCATACCGCGCAAGCATCGTCCCTCCAGGCCACGTCCGGTACCAGGCACGGGACAGGTCCTGGCGGGACTGCTAGCGCTGGTGGTCGAACGGCAGGCTCGTCGTCCCCGCCCGGTCGGGCTCGATCAGCAGCACGAGCCGGTCGCGCATCGGGAACGGCTGCCCGGTGTAGCGCATCGAGATGCGGTCGACGATCGCGTTCGCGCGGTCGCCGGTGAAACGGTCCACGATCCGCCCGCGGACCCAGGCCGAGCGGTAGGGGTTGCGGTCGTCTGTGACCGACAGCGCCACCCGGCCGTCGCGCTCGAGGTTGCGCGCCTTGCGCGTGCCCTCGCCGGTGAAGAACGCGATCCGCCCGTCCTCGACGCCGACCCAGACCGGCACGGAGTGGGGCGATCCATCGGGCAGGAGCGAGGCGAGGTGGGCGAAGTTCCGCCCGCGGAGCAGCTCCTCGACCTCGAGCGGCAGGTCCACTAGGCCGGTGTGGCGGCGAGCGGCGGGCCCCACGCGACGAGCGGCGACATCTCGCCGGTGTGCCCGTTCAGCTTCCGGTACCCGAGTGCGTGCTCGGCCTGCATCATCTTGTGGATCTGCGTGGTGCCCTCGTAGATGATCGGGGCGCGCGCGTTGCGGAAGTACCGCTCGATGCCGTACTCGGCCGAGTAGCCGTAGGAGCCGAAGACCTGGATGGCGAGGTGCGCCGCCTGGAACGCCGACTCGGTCGCGTGCCACTTCGCGAGCGACGTCTCGCGTGTGTTGCGCAGGCCCTCGTCTTTCATCCACGCCGCCTGCATGACCAGCAGCTTCGACGTCTCGTAGCCGAGCACCATCTCGGCGATCATGTCCTGGACGAACTGGTACTTGCCGATCGGCTGGCCGAACGTCTCGCGCTCGCGCGCGTACTCGGTGGAGCGCTCCAGGCAGGCGCGCACGACGCCGACGGCGCCGGCCGCGACCGTGAAGCGGCCCTGGTCGAGGCCGTACATCGCGATCTCGAAGCCCTGGCCCTCCTCGCCGACGAGGTTCTCGGCCGGCACCTCGACGTTCTCGAAGAAGAGCTCGCCGGTCGAGCCGGCCCAGACGCCGAGCTTGTTCTCGGTGTCCCGCGTCGTGACGCCCTTCCAGTCGCGCTCGACAACGAACGCGGAGATGCCCTTGTGCTTCGCGGCCGGGTCGGTCTTCGCGAAGACGAGCTGGTGATCCGCGACCGAAGCGTACGAGATCCAGTTCTTCTGCCCGTTGAGGACGTACGTGTCGCCCTCGCGCCGGGCGGTGGTGCGCATCGCGGCCACGTCCGAGCCGGCGCCTGGCTCGGTCAGCCCGAAGCAGGCGAGCTTCTCGCCGCGTGCCTGCGGCACGAGGTAGCGCTGCTTCTGCTCCTCGGAGCCGTAGCGCAGCAGCGAGGACGAGTTCAGCCCGACGTGGACGGAGATCAGGGTGCGGAAGGCGGCCTCGCCGCGCTCGATCTCCTCGCAGGCGAGCGCCTCCGAGACGTAGTCGAGCCCCGCGCCGCCGTAGGCCTCCGGGATGACGATCCCGAGGATCCCGAGCTCCGCCATCCCTTCGATCGCGCCCATGTCGAGCCGGTGTGCGATGTCGTTCTCGATGGCGACCGGGAGCACGCGCTCGTCCACGAAGGCGCGCACGGTGTCCTGGATGAGCCGCTGCTCGTCGGTGAGCTCGAAGTCCACGCCGCGGAGCCTAGCCCGCGACGGTGGCGTGCTGATCCGTCACCCACATGCCGAGCAGGCCCCGGTAGTGCGCGACGAAGTGTTCGTGCTCGTGCTCCGGGAACGTGCGCTGGACGGTCTGCACGAGCAGGTCGTCGAACGCCTGGCTCTCGACGAACTCGAGCGTCGCCTCGTCCAGGTGGGGGAGATGCTCGGCGCAGAACTCGCGGTAGTTGTCGATGTCGAAGTAGTCCTCCGCGAGGGCGCGGTAGCCGTCGAGCTTCTCCGCGTAGGAGAGGTCCTCGCGGTCGCCGATCTCGAAGTAGGCGCGCGTGTTCTGGTTGATCCGCATCCGCCGCCGCACGACGGTGCAGAAGGCGCACCAGCGGACGAGCGCCGCGATCGCCCAGGGGAAGTAGTAGTGCAGCGACGTGAGCGCGACGTCCGGCGACGCGTTGGCGTAGTCGATCGGGTAGACGACGCCGTCCTTCACGAGCGTCTCGCACGAGTTGAACTCCCAGCGGAAGAACGCGTTCACGAGGCGCGAGATCGCAACGACCTCCGCGCCGATGTCGGGCGTCAGGAAGCCGTGGGCGACCGTGTAGCGCGCGTGCAGCGGGACGGACGGGTCGTAGCGCATCACCATCGTCTCGGCGCCGATCGAGAGCGAGCGAACGAAGACGTCGAAGTCCTCGACCGACGCCTGCAGGTGCATCAGCCGCTCGCCGGACTCGTCGTAGACCGAGTGCAGCTCGTCCGGTGACGCCACGCGCGTGACACCGACCCACTGGCCACCGTCGAACGGCTTCATGAAGAGCGGGTAGCCGATGTGCTCGGCAATCGCGTCGAGGTCGAACGGCGCGTTGTAGCGCGTGGCCATGTCCTCGAACTTCGCCGTCGCCGACTCGAAGCGGACGGAGCGCGGCGGCTCCTTGTGCGGGATCAGCCACGTCTCAGGCACGTGCAGGCCGAGCCGCAGCATCGCGCAGTAGGCCGAGTGCTTCTCCATCGCCTGGAACGTGAAGGGGTTGTTCAGGAGGTACACGTCGTCCATCAGTGAGATCTTCTTCAGCCACTCGCGCGGCACGAAGTACCACCATGCGAGCCGGTCGATGACGAGCGCGTGGCGCGGCTTGTAGCGCAGGTCGAACGGCTCGTTGAGAACGCGCTCGGTGGTCAGCTCGTGCGTCTCGCCGCCGTAGCGGATCGGCCCCACGCGCTGGAGCAGCTGCTCGAAGGCGCCCGGCCAGTCCTCCTCGGTGCCGAGCAGGAGGCCGATCAGGTGCGAAGGCACAACGGCGTTTCTACCCCATCGCGGCAGCCGCAACCACACCGGCTAGCGTGGAGACGAGTCGTCCGCCAACGAGGAGGGAGCTATTCATGCGCAGCCGTCGCGCTCTGATCGCCGTCGCCACCCTGATCGCCGCCGCAGCGCTCGCGGGCGCGAGCCGCGCGGACTCGCCGCCGGTGGGGCCGCTGCCGCCCGGGCCGGCCTCGACCATCCAGACGAAGAAGGGCGAGCTGGTCGCGTTCGCGCTGCCCGTGCGGTCGAACGGCCGCGTCTGGCGGATTGCCCGGAAGTTCGACTCGAGCGTCCTGCGGCAGGTGTCCGAGGGCGACCTCGGCGACTCGGTCGTGCTCGTCTTGAAGGCGGTCGGCAAGGGTACGACGACGGTCGCGGTCGGGCTGACGCGCGGCGAGACGTCGAAGGCGTACGAGTCGCGCCGCTTCGTGGTCCGCGTCCGCTAGGCCGCGACCACTAGACACGCGTCGTGTGAGGACGTCGCCACTCGGCGTTCGCTCAACCGCCTGCCGAGCGCGTCGACGATGCAGAGCGTCCCGCGGGTGAGGGAGGGGCTCAGGACGAGGCCCTCCGCCGCCTGGACGTTGTACGAGCCGCGCGGCAGCCGACTGGTGTGCAGGAGCCGGCCGTCTTCGAGTGAGTAGACGCGGAGGGTGCCGTCCGCGCCGCTCGACACGTGGGCGCGCCGGCCGGCGAACGTGACGTGCTGGGGCGTCGCCCCGCCCGCCAGGCGACGAAGTACACGCCCGGTGCCGGCCTCGCAGACGAGCACTGTCTCGTGGTGGTCGTCGCCCGAGCTGACCCAGAGACGTCTCCCGTCGTGTGCCACGTCGTGCGCGAGGAACGGCGGCTCGACGAAGCGGGCGAGCGTTGGGCGGCGCGGGTCGCGCAGGCTCAGGATCGCGATCCGGAGCGCACTCGATCCGAGCGCGGCCCAGAGGGTGCGTCCCGACGGGCCGATGGTCACGTGCCGGGCGGGGCCGTACACCGTGGTGCGCCCGAGGATCCGGCCCGCACCCACGTCGACCACGACGACCTCGCCGCTCCCGGAGTCGGTGACGTAGGCGAGCCGTCCGTCCGGCGAGCCCGCGGTGTAGCGAGGCTCGGCGAAGCCCTCGATGACGTGCCGCACGCGGAGCTGCGCGCCGTCGACGATCGAGACTGCTCCCGCGGCGGTGTGGGCGACCACGGCCTGGTTGCCCACGGCCTGGATGCTGCGCGGGCCGGCGAGCGTCTCGATGCGGCTGTGGACGCGGCCGTCCGCGAGGCGAACCGCGACCACGTGCGCCTCTGCATCGGCGGTGACAAGCGCGAGTGGCAGGCCGCCGACGCGCGCGGCGAGTGCGATTGGGTCGCGGGCCAGGAGCGGCAGCGTTGCGGCGGCGACGACGAACTGCCGGCGGTTCACGCCAGATGTACGGCGCGTGCGGCGCTCGAGGTCCGCGTCAGCAGAAGCGCGGCAGGTGGTGCGCGAGCTGAGCGCGCCACGACGGCCAGTCGTGCGGCACGTCGTGGCCCCAGAGGTCGATCTCGTGGCGGATGCCCTTTTCCGCGAGCAGGCCGGCGAACGCCTTCGTGCTCTCGAGCGCGCCGGTGGTGTCCTCCCACTGGCCCTGGCCGCAGACGAGCAGGACGCTGACGCGCCCGCGGAGCCAGTCGAGGTGGTCGCCGTGCATGTGCTGCACGTAGTCGGCCGGGTTGTTGAAGTAGGTCGCGTCGCCGCGCTCGCCCCAGCCGATCGGCGCGACGTCGTACACGCCGCTCTGGCAGATCGCGAGCGGGAAGAGGTCGGCGCGGCGCAGGCAGAAGTTCGCGGCGTGGTAGGCGCCGAAGCTCGGCCCGTTGACGGCGATGTCCTCGCGACCGCCGGCGTCAGCGCGGATGAACGGCACGACCTGGTTGACGATCCAGTCCTCATAGGCCCCGTGGCGGACCGCCCGCTCCTCGGTGGGCAGGTGCTGGGCTTGCCAGCTCTCCGAGTCGAAGCTCGAGACGCAGTAGAGCTTCACGCGGCCCGCGTCGAGGAGGCGTCCGATCGCGTCGACCATGCCGCGCTCCTCGTACTGCCAGGCCGGGCCCTGCTCCGACGGGAAGGCGAGGACCGGGCGGCCCCAGTGCCCGTAGGCGAGCACGGTGCCCTCGGTGCCGATGGCGGGGGAGTAGAGGCTGACCTCGCGGCGGTTCATCGAGGGATCTTGACGCGCGCCCGTGTATTTCGGCTCCCGACCCGCCCCCTGCTCGGCTTCAGCCTACGAGCGAAAAGCGCACGGGTGTGTAACGCGGTGTGCCGGATGTGTGCCGTCATGTCCAGGCCCTCAGCAAGAGCTCCGAGAGGTGCGGGTCGAGCACGTCGCGCCACGCGATCCAGTTGTGGGCGTCGCGCTGCTCGACGTAGCGGACGTCCCAGCCCTGGTCGGTGAGCGCCTTCGCGACGGCGCGGTTGTTCTCGAGGTTCTCCTCCGCGCGGCCGACCGTGATCGTCACCGGCACGCGCGGCGGCGCAGCGCGCCCGTGCAGGACGTGGCCGACGAAGCGCGCGATCCGGCCGAACCGGCCGAACCCCGACTCGTGCTTGTCCCACCGCTCGCGGAAGAAGCTCGACGACTGCAGGAAGAGCCCGGCAGTGCGCCCGTGCTGCCAGTGCGCATGCAGCGCGGCCAGCCCGCCCAGGCTTGCGCCCATGACGGCCGGAGCGCCCTCGGTCGGAAACGCGTCGGACAGGCGCGGCACGAGCTCGTGCGCGAACGCGCGCGCATATCGCGCCGAGGCCGAGTAGGTGTCGTTCCGGTCGACGGGCGGAACGAGGGCGGCCCGGTGCGGCGGCAGCTCCCCGAACGCGACGGCATGGTCGAGGAACCGCACCAGCTGCGAGAACTCGGCGTACTCCGGCCCGTCGTGAACAACGAGGAGCGGCAGCGGCTCGGACGGATCCGCGTCGGCCGGCGCCCACGCCAGCACGTCGACGCTCGCGCGCAGCCCGCGCACGGGCACTTGCAGCTGCGCCACGTCACCCGGCGGCGACTCGTCGTCGAACACCCAGTCCGGCGGCTCGTACGCCGGGAGCTCGACGACCGACTTCTCGCCGAACGGGCCGGGCGCGCGGAGCGGGTTCGCCGGGTCGGCGATGAGCCGTGGCTCGTGGCCCCGCTGTGTCAGCTCGAGCAGGTACTCCATCCGGTCGGCATCTCGCAGCCGGTACTCGAGCACCCACGACCCGCGCCGCTTACCGCGGCGAAACGGCACGCGCCGCGGCCGCCGCAGCTCGTGTGCGAGCGCGACCTCCGCCAGCGAGCGTGTGGGATCGGCGAACCGGAAGGTCACCTCGCCCGCCCCCACGAGAGGCCCGATCGCAGCCGCCGTCGCCACCAGGGCGGCGAGGATAGTTGCGCGGGCGTGGAACGGCAGCGTAGGCTATTGACTGACGAGTCAATCGACACGCTGGAGGACACGGTGGCGACGATCGAAAAGGCCGTCGGAGCGGGCGTCTCCTTTGCGCTTTCCGACGAGCAGAAGGCGCTACGCGAGCTGGCGCGGGACTTCGCCGAGCGCGAGATGCGCCCGCGCGCCGCCGACTACGACGAGAACTCGACGCACCCTGCCGACGTGATCGCGAAAGCGCACGAGGTGGGTCTGATGAACCCGCACATCCCAGAGGAGCTCGGCGGACTCGGGCTGCCCGGCTTCGACGGGATGCTGATCGGCGAGGAGCTCTCCTGGGGCTGCGCCGGGATGACCGTGTCGATCATCGCGAACACCCTCGGCTCCGGCCCGGTGCTGATCGCCGGCTCCGACGACCAGAAGCGCGAATGGCTGCCCCCGCTCCTCGAAGAGCCGATTCTGTGCTCGTTCGGCCTCACCGAGCCCGATGCGGGGTCGGACGTCGCGCGCATCAAGAGCACGGCGGTACGCCGCGGTGACGAGTACGTCATCAACGGGTCGAAGACGTTCATCTCGAACGCCGGCCACGCCGCGTGGACGGTCGTCTTTGCCAAGACCGACCCGGCCGCCGGCCATCGCGGGCTGTCCGCGTTCATCGTCCCGATGGATGCGCCCGGCGTCACGATCGAGGCGCACCTCGAGAAGATGGGCCAGCGCTCGACAGACACGTCCGCGTTCTCGATGACCGACGTCGTCGTGCCCGCCGCGAACCGGCTTGGCGAGGAGGGCGACGGCTTCAAGATCGCGATGCAGACGCTCGACCTGACGCGGCCGGGCACGGCCGCGGGCGCCGTGGGCGTGGCGCAGGCCGCATATGAGCACGCGGTCGAGTACGCCAAGGAGCGCGTGACGTTCGACATGCCGATCGCGATGCACCAGGGCATCAACTTCCTGATCGCCGACATGGCCACCGAGATCGAGGCTGCGCGGCTGCTCGTCTGGCAGGCCGCGTGGATGCTCGACGCGGGCTACGGGCGGCGCGCGACGCTGTACTCGTCCTTCGCGAAGCGTTTCGCCGCCGACACCGCCATGAAGGTCGCCACCGACGCGGTGCAGGTGCTCGGCGGCTACGGCTACATCAAGGAGTACCCGGTCGAGAAACTGATGCGCGACGCGAAGCTGTTTCAGATCTACGAGGGCACGTCGCAGATCCAGCGGCTGGTCATCGCCCGCGAGATCTTCCTGCCCTCGACGGACTAGTTCCCCCGAGGACGACGGCGCCGCCGGCCATGACCCTTCGGGGCGTGGCCGCCGCGGCGCGCGCGCTCTAGGCACTCCGACCTCCTTCCCGCTGCAGACGCTGGCTGGGAGCGGCCCACGTAGGTGTCGCGGATCGTGGCGGATGTGTGAAGAACCGTCCACAGCGCAGCCCGCCGCCGTTCTGCGCGCGAACATGACCTG
Organism: uncultured Thermoleophilia bacterium; assembly: GCA_963734565.1. Classification (GTDB taxonomy): domain Bacteria; phylum Actinomycetota; class Thermoleophilia; order Gaiellales; family Gaiellaceae; genus JACVRM01. The sequence continues at coordinate 498,053 of CAVTHM010000002.1, forward strand.
AAAGGAGGTGGACCGGCCGCGGCTAACATGGCCTGGTCTTGGCCATCGACGCCGGCTATCGCACGGTCCCCTTGCGCAGGCGCCGCTCACTCGGCGTTCGCGCTCTGCTGTGGTCCGTGGTCGCACTGCTCGTGCTGCTGCTCGGGGCGATCACGCTCGGATTCGCGTTCGCGGGCTCCGAGACCGTGCTGTCGCAGGGGACCCGCATCGCGGGCGTCGACGTCGGCGGGCTCTCGACGGCGCAGGCCACGCGGGTCCTCGAGCGGCGCGCCGCCGCCGTCAACGCCGTCCCGATCACGTTCACCGCGGGCAGTAAGCGCTGGCGTATCTCCGCCAAGCGGCTCGAGGTGCAGGTGGACTGGAAGGCCGCCGTCGAGGCGGCGCGCGAGCGCGGCGACGGCTTCGGGCCGGTGCAGGGCCTGCGCCGGCTGAGCGTGCGCTTCTTCGGCGCGGAGGTCACGCCGCCGACGCGCGTCTACGCCCCGGCGCTCGCGTACTACGTCGCCAAGATCCAGCGCGGGCTCGACGCGGCCCCGCGCGACGCTGCGATCGCGCTCAAGGGCCTGAAGCCGGTGATCGTGCCGGCACAGCCCGGCGTGGTCCTCGACCGCGAGACCGCCGACGACGTCGTCGTGCGCGCGCTCGCCGGCTTTCGGCGCGCGACCCCCGTCGCGCTGCCCGTGCGCACGAAGCCCGCGGGCGTGACCGAGGTCCGCCTCCGCCGCGCGCTGACGCAGACGCGCGTTGCGCTGTCCGCGCCGGTCAGGCTCGAGCTGGGCCGGCGCACATGGCGGCTCCCGCGCTGGCGGGTCGCGCAGCTCCTGGAGCTTCCGAGCGACGGCACGACGCGCCTGAGCATCGGCGGGCCCGCCGCCGACCACTACTTCGAGCTGCTCGGCAGGCGCGTCGCCAACGCGCCGGTCGACGCAGGCTTCGCCGTTCATCCGGGCGGCCGCGTGACGATCACGCCCGCGAAGCCCGGCCGCCAGCTCGATCCGCAGAAGGCCTCGAACGCCGTCCTGACGGCCGCGCTTTCGCGCACCGTGCGCACCGCGCAGCTCAGCGTCGTCGCCGCGCAGCCCGAGCGCAGCACCGCCGACGCGCAGGCGATGGGCGTCCGCAACATCGTCTCCAGCTACGAGACGATCTACGGCGGCGACGCGAACCGCATCCACAACGTGCAGCTCGTCGCGCACCTGGTCGACGGCGCCCTGATCGCGCCCGGCAAGGAGTTCTCGTTCAACGCGACCACGGGCGAGCGCACCGCCGAGAAGGGTTTCCTGGAAGCGCCGGTGATCGTCAACGGCGAGCTGCAGACCGGGCTCGGCGGCGGCGTCTGCCAGGTCTCGACCACCGTGTTCAACGCGGCATTCGAGGCCGGCCTGCCGATCACGGCGCGCACGAACCACGCGCTGTACATCAGCCACTACCCGCAGGGCCGCGACGCGACCGTGAACTACCCCGACACCGACCTGAAGTTCGTGAACGACACCGGCCGCTGGCTGCTGCTGCGGACGTTCGTCGGACCCACCTCGCTGGTCGTGAACCTGTACGGGACGCCGACCGGCCGCCGCGTCGAGGCGGAGACCGGTCCGTTGAACGTCGTCGGCGCGGTGCCGATCCGGAAGGTGTCCGACCCGTCGCTCCCGAAGGGCCAGCAGGTCGTCGAGGAGTACGGCCAGCCGCCGCGCTCGACGAGCGTCACGCGCACCGTCTACGCGCCCAACGGCAAGGTTCGCTCGCGCACCACCTGGTACTCGTCCTACCGCGGCGAGGTGCAGGTCGTCCGCGTCGGGACGAAGACGAAGCAGCCGCCGCCGAAGGACCAGACGACCACCGGCGCGACGACCACGACGCCCGAGTCGACGACCGGCGCTACGACGACGACGCCGACGGGGCAGTAGCGCCCTCGGCCGCGCGGATCGCCTCGACGAGGTACTCCGGGAGGCGCGTGGGCCGGTACGTCTCGGCGTTGACGCACGCGTGGCCCGTCCAGCCGTCCACGATCGGCTCGTCGCCGCGCGTCACGAGGTACTCGTAGCGGAAGCGCGACCCGCGGACGTCCACGCAGCGCGCGTGGACGGTGAGGCGATCGTCGAAGCGGGCCGGCGCCAGGTAGCGGGCGTGCACCTCGTTCGTGAGCGCCTCGTACCCGCGCGCCTGGAAGCCGGGGTAGCCGCCGTCGAAGCGGTCGAGGTACTCGACGCGCGCGACCTCGAACCACACGAGGTAGGCGGCGTGGTGCGCGATCCCCTGCGCATCCGTCTCGGCGAAGCGCACACGCACGTCGGTGCTGAACGCGTACCCCTCGGTCATGCGGTGACAATCCCCCCGGCCCCGGCCACGACGCTATGAGACAGGACTTCGAGCGGCTCTTCAAGGCTGGAGGCGGCCCGCGCTCCGGCTTCCCGCGGATGCCGGCCATCGCCGGCGAGGCGATGGTGGCGACGAGCCATCCACTCGCGACGCGCGCCGGGCTGCGTGCGCTCGAGGACGGCGGCAACGCCGTGGACGCAGCCCTGGCCGCCGCCGCAGTGCTCCCAGTGGTCGAGCCGAACCTCAACGGACTGGGCGGCGACTGCTTCGCGATCGTCCATTGCGCCGGCGAGCTGGCCGGCCTCAACGGCTCGGGCCGCGCGCCTGCCGTGCTCGACGGCGGTGGCGTCGACCGCTTCGGGCCGCGCTCGGTGACGGTGCCGGGCGCCGTCGCCGCCTGGTTCGACCTCGCCGGCCGCTTCGGGCGGCTCGGCCTCGACCGCGCGCTCGAGCACGCCGCCGAGCTTGCCGATCGCGGCGTGGCCGCCACCGCCCGCGTCGCGACCCTCTGGCAGCGCGCCGAGGCGGAGGGCCGCGCGCCGTTCCCGGCGCCGCGCGTCGCCGAGCGCTACCGGCTGCCCGGCCTGGCCGCAACGCTGCGTCGGGTCGCGGAGAGTGGCCCGGACGCCTTCTACCGTGGGGAGGTCGCGCGAGCTATCGCGTCGGTCACCTGGCTCGCCGAGGACGACCTGGCCGCGCACCGCTCGGAATGGGTCGACCCCTTGCGCGTGCCGTTCGGCGCGGTGGAGGTTTGCGAGCTGCCGCCCAACACGCAGGGAGCCGCTGCGCTCGCGGCGCTCGTCCGGGCCGCCCGCGAGCAGCCCGACGACCCGCTCGAGCGGCTGCACTCGCGCATCGAGGCAGTCCGCGCCGGGCTGGCGCTCGCCTACGAGCACGTGGGCGACGAGCCGCTGCCGCCCGGCTTCTTCGACCTCGAGCCGTCGCCCGCGCCGCTGCGACGCGACAACGGCGGCGACACCACCTACCTCTGCGCCGTCGATGCCGACCGCATGGCCGTCTCGCTCATCCAGAGCACGTACGAGGGCTTCGGCTCAGGCCTGGCCGCGCCCGGCACCGGCGTGGCGCTGCACAACCGCGGCGCCCTCTTCGTCGAGACGGAGGGCCATCCGAACCAGCTGCGCCCGGGGCGGCGGCCCTTCCACACGATCATCCCGGGGATGCTGCTCCACGGCGGCCGCGCGTCGCCGTTCGGCGTCATGGGCGGCGCGATGCAGGCGCAGGGCCACGTCCAGGTCGTGGACGCCGTCGTCTCGCTCGGCCTCGACGCGCAGTCGGCGCTCGACCGGGCGCGCTTCCGCGTGCTGGACGACGGGAGCGTCGCGCTGGAGCCGGGCCTGTGGGAGCACGCCGGCGCGCTCGAGCGGCGCGGCCAACGCGTGGTGCGTGCCGACACGCCGTTCGACTTCGGCGTCGGCCAGATGATCGTCGACCTCGGCGAGTCGCTCGCGGGCGGCTCGGACGGCCGCGGCGACGGCTACGCGGGCGGTCTGTGACGGTCGACGCGCTCGTCGACGCGCTCCGCGACGGCGGCTGCGTCGTCCTCACCGGCGCGGGCGTCTCGACCGAGAGCGGCATTCCCGACTTCAGGTCGCAGGGCGGGATCTGGGCGCGGTTCGACCCGCTCGAGTACGGATCGATCGAGGCGTTCCGGCGCGACCCGGAGCGCGTCTGGGAGTTCTACGGGCCGCGCTACCGGATGCTCGCCGAGGCCGAGCCGAACGCGGCGCACCGCGCGCTGGCCGAGCTGGAGCGGCGCGGCGTCGTCGACGCCGTCGTCACGCAGAACATCGACTGCCTGCACGAGCGCGCGGGCAGCAGCGACGTGGTCGAGGTCCACGGCTCGATCCGCACGGCGAGCTGCCCCGCGTGTGGCCGGGGGCACGGGCTCGACGACGTGCTCGAGCTGGTGGACGAGGGCGTGCCGCGCTGCCGCTCGTGCGGCGCGGTGCTCAAGCCGGACGTCGTCTTCTTCGGCGAGCTGCTGCCCGTCGGCGCGATGGAGCGCGCGACCGAGCTCGCGACGCGCGCCCGCGTACTGCTCGTCGTCGGCTCCACGCTCGAGGTGTACCCGGTCGCCGGCCTACCGCTCGACACGCAGCGCGCCGGCGGCCGCGTCGCGATCGTCAACCGCGGCCCGACCGCGTTCGACGGCCGTGCGGACATCCGGGTCGAGGGGCCGGCGGGCGAGCTGCTGACCGCTGTGGTCCATTCTCTTGCCCGCGCGTAGGCAAGATGCAGCCGTATGTAGCCGAGCTAGCAAGAGGTAGCTGCGAAGGAGGATCAGAGAGGCCATGAGCGAGCTCAACGACATCGCCCGTGCCCTCGTCGCGCCGGGCAAGGGGATCCTGGCGGCCGACGAGAGCGACAGCACGATCAAGAAGCGCTTCGATTCGATCGGCGTCGAGTCGACCGAGGACAATCGGCGCGCCTACCGCGACCTGCTCTTCACGACGCCCGGCGCAGAGGACTACATCAGCGGCGTCATCCTGTTCGACGAGACGATCCGGCAGTCGGGGCTCGACGGCACGCCGTTCCCGAAGCTGCTCCAGAGCAAGGGGATCATCCCCGGGATCAAGGTCGACAAGGGCGCGCAGCCGCTTGCGCACTCCCACGAGGAGACGGTCACCGAGGGTCTCGACGGCTTGCGGGGACGGCTCGAGGCCTACCACGGCCTCGGCGCGCGCTTCGCGAAGTGGCGCGCGGTCATCTCGATCGGCGACCACATCCCGAGCGAGTACGCGATCTGGGCCAACGCCCACGCGCTCGCCCGCTACGCTGCGCTGTCGCAAGAAGCGGGGCTGGTGCCGATCGTCGAGCCGGAGGTCCTCATGGACGGGGGCCACACGATCGAGCGCAGCTTCGAGGTCACGTCGCGGACGCTGCACGCGGTCTTCACGGAGCTGCGCGACCAGCGCGTGCACCCGGAGGAGATCCTGCTGAAGCCGAACATGGTGCTTTCCGGCTACAGCTGCCCCGAGCAGGCGTCGCACGACGAGGTGGCCGAGCACACGCTCAGGTGCTTCCGCCGCCACGTGCCGGCCGCGGTGCCGGGGATCGTGTTCCTCTCCGGCGGCCAGACGGACGAGGACGCGACGGCCAACCTCAACGCGATGAACCAGCGCGGCCCGCACCCGTGGGAGCTGTCGTTCTCGTACGGGCGCGCCCTCCAGGCGCCGGCGCTCAAGGCGTGGAGCGGCCTCCAGGACAGGGTGCCGGCCGGCCAGCAGGCGTACTTCCACCGCGCGAAGCTGAACGGCGCGGCCAGGAGCGGGAGCTATACGGAGGAGATGGAACGCGAGGCCGTCGCGGCTTGAAAGCCGCGGCGGTCAGGCTGTCGGCCCGCTAGGCCGCGGCGCGGCGGAGCGGCTTCTCCTCCAGCACCGCGCGGCAGGCGGCGCACAGCGTGCGCTCGACCTCGTACGGAATGCCGCGCTGCTGGCGGAGGAAATGCACCTTGACAGCCTCGTGCTGATGTCCTGAGCTAGAGGGATGCTTCACGACTCTCACGATAGGTATGACGTCGGCGTTCGCCAATGGTTGCTGAAGTTTTGTGACGGTTCTGTGACCGGCTGGAGAAGATTCCTGGCGGTTGCAGCCGTGCTGGTCGCGGCCGGCGCGCTGCCCGTCGGGGCGGACAGCCGGCCGGGGCCGATGCGCTGCGGCGGCGGGCTCAGCCAGCGGATGGGGAGCGACGCCCGCAACTGGGTCGCGTTGGCGGACAACGGTGTCGCGGCGCGCTCGGCTCCCGGCGGCCGCGTCGTCGCCCGCTTCGGGAGCGTGAACGCCAACGACTACCCGACGCTGTTCTCGGTGCGCGCCCGCGTGCTGGACGAGCAGTGCCGCACGTCCTGGTACCGGGTGCAGCTGCCGGTGCGGCCGAACGGCGCGACGGGCTACGTCGCCGCCCGCCACGTCTCGCTCGCGTCGGTCGGGACGCGCATCGAGATCGACCTGTCGGCGCGCTACCTGCGGCTCTTCCGCGGCGGCAGGCTCGCCCTGAGGACGCCCGTCGCGATCGGCGCGCCGGAGACGCCCACGCCGACCGGGCGCTTCTACGTCAACCAGCGGCTCGTGACCGGCGATCCGACCGGGCCGTTCGGCATCGGCGCGCTCGGCGTCTCCGCCTTCTCGCCGGTGCTCAAGTACTGGGCGCAGGGCGGCCCGATCGGGATCCACGGGACGAACGAGCCGTGGTCGATCGGCCAGGCGGACTCCAATGGCTGCATCCGCGTGCGCAACGACGCGTTCCGCCGCCTGTTCGACGCCGTGCCCGCCGGAACGCCCGTCACCATCCACCCGTAGCGGCTAGGGTCTTTCGCATGCCTGAATCGCCGAAATTGCTCGGGCGCCTCGCCGATGCGGGCGAGGACGCGATCCAGAAGATGGGCGACATGCCGGGCGTGCAGCGCTTCCTGACGACGCTCAACACGCTGCCCGACCGGCTCGAGGAGATGCAGCGGAAGCTGCGGGGCGTCGAGGAGCTGGAGCGCCGCCTCGAGCGGCTCGAAAAGCGCGTCGACGACCTCGCCAAGCCGAAGCGGGCGTCGTCCTCCTCGTCGAAGCCGCGCTCGACGGCGAAGAGCTCGACGAAGAGCTCGTCGTCCGGCTCGTCCTCGGCCGCCTAGGCCGCGACCCGCACGCGCAAGGCGCGCGGCACGACCTCGAACGAGACCGGCGTCGTCCCCGGCTGCTCGCCGTCGAGCTCGACCGGCAGCGGCTCGTCCGCTTCGACGGTGACCGTCGACCCGCGCAGCAGCTCGGCCCGCGGGTGGGGGAGGAACGTGCCGCGGTAGAGCTTGTGCAGGTTCCGGGCGAGGTCGACCTTCGTCACGTTGCCGATCAGCAGCACGTCGAAGAGGCCGTCGTCCGGCAGCGCGCCCGGGCACAGGCGCATGCCGCCGTTGTGGTACTCGGTATTGCCGACGAGCACGTCCTCCATCGGCCCCTCGCGGCGCTCCGAGCCGACCGTGATGCGCAGCGGGACGTTCGTCCAGCGGCTGAACACGGCGAAGGTGGCGGCGAGCCCGGCGATCCTGCCGCCGAGCCGCTTGGACGTCGTGTTCAGCTTCTTCGCGACGGCCCCGCTCATGCCCACGCCGGCCATGCTCACGAAATACGAGACGGCCGGCTCGCCCGCCGGCGTGCGGTAGGTCACGCGGCCGGCGTCCAGCTCCCGTGCGCGGCCGTCGCGCAGCACCGTGAGCGCGTCGATGTCGGCTACGGGGATCCCCAGCGCCCGGACGAAGTCGTCGCCGGTGCCGCGCGGGAGGATCCCGAGCTCGGGGAGGAGCGGCGTGCCCGTCGCGGCCAGCAGCCCGTTCGCGACCTCGTGCACGGTCCCGTCGCCGCCGACGGCCACCACGAGCGCGGCTCCGTCCTCGGCCGCCTGGCGCGCCAGCTCGGCGAGCCCGCCGGGCCTTGAGCTGTGCGCGACCTCCGGCTCGAGCCCGAAGTCGCGCGCCTGGCGCTCCAGCTCCGGCCAGCGCTTGCCGGTGGCCCCGTTCGCCGAGGCCGGGTTGACGAGGAAGACGGTCCGCCCGCTAGTCACCGTGACTGGAGGTCACGGTGGCGAGCGCGAGCTCGGTCATCTGGTCGACCGCGCGCTTCATGTCCTCGTCCGAGATGCGGACGAACTCGCCCTCGACGACGACGTCGCTGACGATCAGCAGGCAGCCGGTCTGGATCTTCTTGAGCGCGCCGACCGTGAAGAGCATGGCCGCCTCCATCTCGACGGCGAGCACACCGCGGTCCGACCAGCGGCCGTACTGGCCCGCATCCGGGTTGTAGAAGACGTCGCTCGAGACGATCGGGCCGACGCGCACCTTCTTGCCGAGCTCCTTCGCGTTGTGCACCGCGCCGTGGACGAGCTCCCAGTCGGCGGTCGGCGCATGCGGCTCGCCGCCGATCAGGTGCGTCGCGGTCGAATCGGCCGGCACTGCCGAGATCGCGACGATCAGGTCGCCGATCGCGAGATCCGGCTGGAGACCGCCGCACGTCCCGACGCGCAGGATCTTCTTCACGCCGAGCTGGATCAGCTCCTCGATCACGATCCCCGCCGACGGGCAGCCCATGCCGGAGGACTGGACCGACACCGGCCGGCCGCCGAAGGTGCCCGTGTAGCCGAGCATCCCGCGCTCGCCGTTCACCTGCCGCACGTCCTGCATGAACGTGTCGGCGATGTGCTTGGCGCGCAGCGGATCGCCGGGGAGCAGGCACCCCTCGGCGTAGTCGCCCGGCTCGGCCCGGAGGTGGATCGGCATGGTGCGCAACCCTAGAGGACTTTGGCGAAACGCAGCCTGTGTCCGTCGCGGCACGCTGCTCGTCCCGATGCCGCGTTCTCAGTCGCCCCGATAGCTCCGCTATCGAGGCTCCCTGCGTCCTTGCCTCGGAACAAGCATCGCACCACGCCGAACGAGCGGCATTCCGCCAAAGTCCCCTAGTGGCTGACGCGAGGCCGCCGGTCTTGCAACGATCGCTCCCATGCCCGGGCTCGTGGAGCCGACGCTGGATCAGATGCTCGCCTTCTGCGCGGAGGATCCCGTGGAGCGCGTCTTCCTCGAGGACGCCGCGCGCCGTCGGCTCGGCCGGTTCCGCGCCGTCGAACGGCGTGACCGGCTCGAGGCGCTCTGCCATCTCGGCGCGAACGTCGTCCCGTCGGGGAAAGGCTGCGGCGCGTTCGCCGAGGTCGTGCGCGGCGGGCAGGCGCGCATGCTGATCGGCGAGGAGGGGGCGGTCACGGACCTGTGGAAGACCGCGTCGGCGAAGTTCCCGCAGCCACGCGAGGACCGGCCCGGACAGCCGGTGTTCGCGATCGACGAGCCGCCGCCGCCGGGCGACACCCGGCTGCGGACGGCCACCCTCACGGACCTCGACCGGCTCGTGGTCGCCTGCGCGGCCGCGCACGAGCTGGAGCTCGGCGTCAACCCGCTGGAGCGCGACGCGGACGCCTTTCGCTGGCGGACGCAGGCGCAGATCGAGGAGGACCGCTCCTGGCTCTGGATCGACGGCGACGGGACGATCCTGTTCAAGGCGGAGGCGTCGGCCTGGACGCCGCACGCGGTGCAGGTGCAGCAGGTCTGGGTCGACCCGGAGGCGCGCGGCCAGGGCTATGCGCAGCGCGGCATGCGCGACCTGTGCCGCTTCCTGCTCGAGCGCGTGCCGAGCGTCTGCCTGTTCGTGCGCCGCGAGAACGCGCCGGCGATCCGCCTCTACGAGGCGATCGGCATGCACCGCACAATCACGTACCGCTCTTTGCTCTTCTAGCGCACAAAGAGCTGAGGGCGCGTCGTCACGCGGTAAGACCTCGTGCCAGGATTCATCCTGGCTCGTACAGGCTCACAGAGCGGCCGTAGTTGTCAGCGCCTCCGCCCCGAGCCGCTCCGCGAGCGCGACCAGCGCCTCTAGGTCGGCGCGCGTCGTGCGGAAGTTGACGATGCAGGAGCGGAGCCAGTGGCGGTCGTCAATCACGGCGACCGAGACGAATGCCTCGCCGCCCTTTTGAATCTCCGCCAGGATCAGGTCGTTCAGGTCGTTGAGCTCGTCCTCGGACGCGCCGTCGGCGACGAACCGGAAGGTCGAGATGCTGAGGCCGCCCGGGCCGCGCTCGAGCGAGGCGGACGCGTCGACGAGCTCGTCGAGCTCGCGCGCTAGCCGGATGTCCCCCTCGATGAGCTGCGCATAGCCCTCGCGGCCGAGCTGCCGTAGCGAGAGCCACACCTTCAAGGCGCGGAAGCCGCGCGAGTTCTGCGGCCCGCGCTTGTAGTAGTGCAGCTCCTCCTCATCGAGGCTGTAGTACGGCGGCGTGTAGTCGAAGGCGGCGAGCAGGTCGGCGTCGCTGCGGACGAGCGCGCAGCCGGCCTCGGCCGGCATGTAGAGCCACTTGTGCGGGTCGAGGGCGACCGAGTCCGCTTCGGCGAGCGCGCGCAGGTCGTCGGGCGCGCTGGCGGCTGCTGCCGCAAACGCGCCGTAGGCGCCGTCCACGTGCAGCCACAGGTCCTCCTCGCGGCAGAACGCGGCGATCTCGCGGAGCGGATCGACGGCGCCGGTGGACACGGAGCCTCCCGTGGCGATGACGAGGAACGGGAGGAGGCCCTCCGAGCGATCGGCCGCGACGGCGTTCCGCAGCGCCGCGACGTCCATCCGCAGCGTCGCGTCCGTCGGGATCCAGCGCAGCGCGTCGGTGCCGAGCCCGAACATGTCGGCGGCCTTCTGCACCCACGTGTGCGTCTCGGCCGAGCAGTACATGCGCAGCCGCCCGTCGCCCATCCCCTCGGCGCGCACGTCCCACGGCGCCTGCGCCCGCCTGGCCGCGAGCACGCCGATGAAGTTCGCCATGTTCCCGCCGCTGACCAGCAGGCCACCGCAGTCCGGCCGGTAGCCGATCAGCTCGGCGATCCACTGGACGGTCTGGCGCTCGATCTCGGTCGCGATCGGCGCCAGCGGGTAGCCGCCCAGGTTCGGGTTGACGGCGGCCGCGAGCAGGTCGGCGAGCGCGGCCAGCGGCGCCGCGGCGCCGATCACGTAGCCCAGGAAGCGCGGGTGGCCGGTGAACAGCGAGTGCTCGAACAGCAGGTCGGTAGCCTCGCGGAGCAGCTCGTCGGGCGCTGCGCCGTGCTCCGGGAGCGACGAGTCGCCCAGGAGGGCGCGCACCTCCGCTGGCCGCTCGCCGGTCGTGACCGGGAGCTCCGGCAGGCGCTCGAGCAGCCCGGCGACGTCGTCGACGAGCCGGTGGCCGAGCGCGCGGAACTCGTCCGGGCTCAGGTCGATCGGCGACCGCCGCTCCATGCGAAGAACCTACCCTTGCGGCCCATGCGTACGGCGATCCTGGCCCGCCACGGCGAGAGCGAGATGAACACGCAGGACGCGCTCAACAGCGCCGTCGACGCTGCGGTTCGCCTCACACCGGCCGGCGAGCAGCAGGCACGCCGCCTGGGCCGGGAGCTCGCAGGCGAGCCCATCGGCTTCTGCGCCACCTCGGCACTCCAACGGACGCGCCAGACGGCGGAGCTGGCGCTGGCCGGCTGCGACGTGGCAGTGGAGGCGTGGCCCGAGCTGAATGACCCCCGCTACGGCGCCTTCGAAGGCGGCCCGTTCCAACCGTATCGGGACTGGGCGTGGGCGCACGGCTCGGGTGACGTGCCGCCGGGCGGCGGTGAGAGCCGACAGGCGATCGTCGCGCGCTACAGCACCGCCTTCCGGCGGCTGCTCGAGCGCCCGGAGGAGGTCGTGCTCGTCGTCGCGCATTCGCTGCCCATCTCGTATCTGCTCGCTGCTGCGGACGGGGCCGAGCCCGCGCGCCGGATGCAGCAGGTGGCGTACGCGACGCCGTACCGGGTGGACGCCGAGGCATTCGCAGGGGCCGTCGACCGGCTGGAGACGTGGTGCGCGGCTCCCACCTGGTGAGGCTGGCGGCGCTCGCGGCCGGCGTCTGGGTGGCGCGCTGGGCCGCGCTCGAGCTTGCCTCGTACCTGCACCGCACGCGCCCGCGGCCCGCGCCGCTGCCGCGCGAGTCGGAGCACGTGCCCGGCGCGATGCCCTCGCCCTTCGACTCCTGAGACAATGGCCCCCTATGGACGAGCAACGGCTCGTCTCGGTCCTGTTCGCCGACCTGGTCGGGTTCACGTCGCGCTCGCACGGCGCCGACCCGGCGGCGATTCGCGCGCTCCAGCGGCCGTTCCACGCGCGCGTCAAGCACGAAGTCGAGCGGCGCGGGGGCCGCGTCGAGAAGTTCATCGGCGACGCGGTCGTGGCGGTCTTCGGTGCGGAGGACGGCGATCGCAACGACGCGGAGCGAGCGGTGCGCGTCGCCCTGCGGATCCCGGAGATCGTCGAAGAGCTGAACGAGGAGCAGCCGGGTCTCGACCTCGCCGTGCGCGTCGGCGTGAACTCCGACGAGGTGGCGGTCGACAAAGAGGACGACACGGCTGTCGGCGCGGTCACGGGCGACGTCGTCAACGTGGCCGGGAAGATCCAGGGCGTGGCGCCGCCCGGCGGCGTCGCGGTCTGCCAGACGACCTACGAGCGGACCTGCGCGCGCTTCCGCTACGCGAGCCTCGCGCCCGTTTCGCTGCCAGGCCGCGTCGAGCCGGCGCCCGTGTGGCAGCCCGCGCCGCGCCGCCGGCGATCCAGGGCGTGGACGGGCGAGGTCGACGAAGGCCCGGTGCCGGGCGAGGAGGTGCGCGAGGTGACGGTGCTCTTCGCCGACCTGCTCGACTTCTCGCTGCGCTCGCACAGCGCCGATCCAGAGGAGATGCGCGCGCTGCTACGCCCGTACTTCGGCGCGATCAGGCGCGAGGTCGACCGCTACGGCGGCACGGTCGAGCGGTTCCTCGGGGACGCGATCATGGCGGTGTTCGGCGCGCCCGTGGCCCGCGTGGACGACGCCGAGCGCGCCGTGCGCGCAGCGCTCCGCATCCCGCAGGCGGTCGTGGAGCTGAACGAGGACGATGCGTTCCGCGAGGTGGCCGTGCGCGCCGCCGTGAACACGGGCGAGGTTGCGGTCGCGCTCGGCGCGCAGATCGAGGCGGGGGAGAGCATGGTGACCGGCGACGCCGTCAACACGGCCGCGCGCCTGATGGTGGCGGCGCCGGTCGGCACGGTCGTCGTGGGCGAGGGGACCTACGAGCAGACGAAGGACGCCGTCGACTACGAGGCGCTGCCGCCGATCGAGGCGAAAGGGAAGCCCGAGCCGGTGCCGCTCTTCCGGGCGCTCGGCGCGCGGGACCGGGAGCGGCTGGACGACGCGGCCGAGCGCGAGCCGGACTTCGTCGGCCGCGGCCCCGAGCTCGCGCTGCTGAAGGGCTGCTTCGCGCGCGTCCTGCTCGAGCGCACGCCGCAGGTCGTTGTCCTCGCCGGCCCGGCCGGGATCGGCAAGACGCGGATCGTCGGCGAGCTGCGCATCTCGACGGGCGAGCGGACGGAGATCGTCGAGTGGCGCCGCGGCCAGTCGCTGCCCTACGGCGGCCTCGCGTTCTCGGCGCTCGGCGACCTCGTGAAGAACGCGGCGGCGATCCTCAAGTCCGACGGACTGGCCGAGGCCGACCCGAAGCTCGCCACGCTGGTGCGCTCGCTGACCACTGACGCGGCCGAGCGCGCCGCGCTCACTGATGCGCTCGCACCGCTCGCCGGGATCGCGCCCGAGGACGAGCCCGACCCGGCAGCCTGGGGCCGCTTCCTGACGCTCACGGCGGCGCAGCGCCCGCTCGTCTGCCTGCTCGAGGACCTGCAGTGGGCCGACTCGATGACGCTCGACTTCGTGGAGCACCTCGCCGACCACGCGCGCGGGCAGCTGCTCGTGGTCGCGACGACGCGCGAGGCGGGCGACTGGGCTCGGGGGCGCGAGAACGTCACGCACGTCGACGTGGGGCCGCTTCCAGAAGCCGACGTGGCGCGCCTGCTCGAGAGCCTGGACGCCGACGTGCCCGCCGCGCTCGCGCAGGGGAACCCGCTGCACGCAGCCGAGCTGGCCCGGCTGGGGCGGCCCTTCGAGGGCGCGGTCGAGGACGTCGTCCGCGCGCGCCTGGCGTCGCTCTCGGATGAGCAGCGGCGCGCGCTGGAGGCCGGGGCGGTCGTAGGGAGGACCTTCTGGGGCGGCGCGGTGGCCGCGCTGACCGGCTGCGAGCTGCAGAGGGCCTGCCGGCTGCTCGACGAGGCGGCGGCCGCCGAGTTGCTGCGCGGCGTGCGCATCTCGACGGTCGCCCGGGAGGCCGAGTACGCGTTCGTCCACCCGCTCGTGCGCGAGGTGGTCTACGCGGATGCCGACCCGGCGCTGCACCTCGCCGCCGCCGACTGGCTCGACCGGGCACTCGGCGGCCGCGCCGACCACGACGTGCTGGTCTCCTACCACCGCGCAGCCGCCCTAGGCTAGGCCGGTGGATCCCGCGGAGCTGCGCGAGCGAGTCGAGGCCTCGATCCGCGAGCACGAGCTCGTGGAGCCGGGCGGCGAGGTCGCCTGCCTCGTCTCGGGCGGCGCCGACTCGACGTGCCTCTGGCACGTCACGCGCGCCCTGGGCTACCGCGTCTCGGCCCTGCACGTGAACCATGGCCTGCGTGGCGTCGAGTCCGAGGAGGACGCGCGCTTCTGCCGCGAGGTCCTCGGCGCCGAGGTGCTCGACGCAAGTGGCTCTGAGCCACAAGCTCGGCCCGAGCCGCGCGGCGCTGCGGAACGCGCAAGTGGCTCTGAGCCACTTAGTGAAGCGGCGCTGCGCGAGATCCGCTACCGCGTCACCGACGGACGGGGCCTCCGCGCCACCGGCCACACCGCCTCGGACCAGGTCGAGACCGTGCTCTACCAGCTCGTCTCGCGCGGCGAGCCGCGCGCGATCGAGCGCCGCCGCGACGACGGCGTCGTGCGCCCGCTCCTCGATGTCTGGCGCGACGAGACCGAGGCGTACTGCCGCGCCGAGAGCCTCGAATACCGCATGGACACGTCGAATCCGGACACCGCCAGGGGCCTGATCCGCGCCGAGATCCTGCCGCTGCTGCGCCGGCTGCACCCCGACGCCGACCGCAACCTGCTGCGCGCAGGCGCCGAGCGACGGCTCCCGAGACGCATCGAGACAGCCCTGTTATCGTTGCTCGCCTCTCGTGAGGGGTCGCAGCGGATCGACCTTGGTACCGGTCTCCTGGCCGTACGTGAGTACGACCAGGTCTGGCTGGAGCAGGGGCCAGTGGCGCTTACAGGCGCCGTCCGTTGGGGTGCCTGGACGATCGAGTCGGAGCTGCCCGGCCTCCACGTGCGCGGCTGGCGCGCGGGCGATCGCCTGGCCGGAAGGAGCGTGAAGGTGCAGGACCTGTTCGTGGACGCGAAGGTGCACCGCTCGGAGCGCGAGGCGTGGCCGCTCGTCGTGCGCGGCGACGAGGTCGTCGCCGTTCCGGGCATCGTCGAGGCGCCCGGGATCAGCGCGCGGAGGGACGCATGAGCCAGACCGAGCTCGAGCGCGTCGTCTCCGAGGTCCTGGTCGACCGGGAATCGCTCGCCGACCGGATCGCCGAGCTGGGCGAGGAGATCTCCGAGGACTACGAGGGCCGCGACCTGCTGCTCGTCGGGGTGCTCAAGGGCGCCGTGTTCTTCATGGCCGACCTGATGCGCCACGTGACCGTGCCGTGTGAGGTCGACTTCATGGCGATCTCGAGCTACGGCGCCGCCACCGACTCTTCGGGCGTCGTGCGGATCCTGAAGGACCTCGACATCAACATCCGCGACCGGCACGTGCTCGTCGTCGAGGACATCATCGACTCGGGCCTGACGCTCTCCTACCTCGTCCGCAACCTGAGCGCCCGCGAGCCCGCCTCGCTCGAGATCTGCGCGCTGCTGACGAAGCCGGCGCGCCGCGAGATCGAGGTGCCCGTGCGCTACGTCGGCTTCGAGATCCCGAACCGCTTCGTGATCGGCTACGGGCTCGACTTCGCCGAGCGGTACAGGAACTTGCCGTATGTCGGCGTACTGAACGAGCGACTGATCCCGGACCTGGCGTAAGAACGTCCTAATAGGGTGATCCGCCCGCCCTGGTGGGCCGAAGTTACGCTGCTACCCTCCGCTGGAGGCCATTTGTGAATCGGTTCTTCCGCAGCGCGCTCTTCCCACTCGTCGTGATCGTCCTGCTCGTCTACCTGGCGAGCCAGACCTTCATGGGTGGCGACAAGAGTCGCGAGCAACTCACGCAGTCCGAGCTGATCACGACGATCCAGGAGCACCCGGAGACGGTCGGCTCGATCCTCTTCGTCCCGAGCAAGCAGCAGGCGGACGTGACGTTCAACGACGGCAAGAAGGCCTCCGTCCACTACGCGACGTCGGAGGCGCAGATCAGCCTCCAGCGGCAGCTCGAGCGCCAACACGTCAAGTTCGACTCGAAGGGCACCGGCGGCTTCTCGTGGGTCTCGCTGGTCGCGTCGTTCCTGCCGTTCCTGCTGCTGATCGGCTTCTGGATCTTCCTGATGAACCAGGTGCAGGGCGGCGGCTCGAAGGTGATGAGCTTCGGCAAGTCGCGCGCGAAGCGGATGACGCCCGACTCGCCCAAGATCGGCTTCAAGGACGTGGCCGGGGTGGAAGAGGCCGTCGAGGAGCTGCACGAGATCAAGGAGTTCCTCGAGAACCCGAAGAAGTTCCAGGCGCTCGGCGCGCGCATCCCGAAGGGCGTGCTGCTCTACGGGCCGCCCGGCACCGGGAAGACGCTGCTCGCGCGCGCGGTCGCCGGCGAGGCGGGCGTGCCGTTCTTCTCGATCTCGGGCTCCGACTTCGTCGAGATGTTCGTCGGCGTCGGCGCCTCGCGCGTCCGCGACCTCTTCGAGCAGGCGAAGCAGAACTCACCGTGCATCGTCTTCATGGACGAGATCGACGCGGTCGGCCGCCACCGCGGCGCCGGCCTGGGCGGCGGGCACGACGAGCGCGAGCAGACGCTGAACCAGCTCCTCGTCGAGATGGACGGGTTCGAGCTGAAGGACAACATCATCCTGATCGCGGCCACGAACCGGCCTGACATCCTCGACCCGGCGCTGCTGCGCCCGGGCCGCTTCGACCGGCAGATCGTCGTCGACCGGCCCGACCGCAACGGCCGCAAGAAGATCCTCGAGGTGCACTCGAAGGGCAAGCCGCTCGACCCGTCGATCGAGCTCGACACGCTCGCCGCAGGGACGCCCGGATTCACGGGCGCCGACCTTGCGAACCTCGTCAACGAGGCGGCGCTGCTGTCAGCGCGCCGCGGGCGCAAGACGATCGGCCAGGAGGAGCTCGAGGAAGGGATCATGCGCGTGATCGCCGGCCCCGAGAAGAAGACGCGGCTCTTCTCCGAGCACGAGCGCAAGGTCACTGCGTACCACGAGATGGGTCACGCGATCGTCGGCCACTTCCTCGAGAACACGGACGACGTCCACAAGATCTCGATCATCAGCCGCGGCCAGGCCCTCGGCTACACGATCTCGCTGCCGCGTGAGGACCGGTACCTCACGACGAAGACGACGCTGATGGAGACCCTCGCGATGACGCTCGGAGGCCGCGCCGCCGAAGAAATGGTCTTCCACGAGGTCACCACCGGGGCCGCCAACGACCTCGAGAAGGTCACGTCGACGGCGAAGCAGATGGTCATGCGCTTCGGCATGAGCGAGAAGCTCGGCCCGCGCGTGCTCGGCCGCAACCATGACCTGCCGTTCCTGGGCCGCGAGATGGCAGCCGAGCCCGACTACTCCGAGGAGATCGCGCGCGAGATCGACGACGAGATCCGCCGGATCATCGAGGAGGGTCACGACCTCGCCCGGCGCACACTGCAGGAGCACATGGCGGACCTGCACCGGATCTCCGGGATCCTCATCGAGCGCGAGACGATCGACAAGGACCAGTTCGTCCGGCTGCTCGCCGGCGACCCCGAGGAGGACGTCTTCGCCGATCCCGAGCCGGACGCTGCCGAGGAGACCCCAAAGGCCAAAGAGCGGCGGCGGGTGCCGAAGCCGAAGCCGTTCCCGCTTCCTGGTGCCACGATGCAGCCGCCTGAGCCCGGGCCTACCTCTCCGTAGCTCGAAGCCGGCGCCGGCGGCAGGCCCGCGAGACCGGTACGCGTCTGAGACCCAGCGCTCTCGGGAGCCGAGCAAGACGCTTACCCCGTCTGAGACCAGCGGCTCCCGGAGCACCTGTGAGCTCGACGGGACAGGATTCATCCTGTCCCTCACCCGTCTGAGACAGCTCGCTGTCGGTAGCGCGCTGGTCGCAAGCAGAGCCGGGTGGCTCGACACGCGGTAAGACAGTCTCCACTCCGCATGCCGTCTTGCTCGGCTCCGGGGGCGAGCGCTCTAAGACGGGTGAGGGACAGGATGAATCCTGTCCCTCGATCCTTGCTCGGCTCCCGAGAGCGCTGGTCTCAGACGGGGTAAGCGTCTTGCTCGCCTCACGACGGTTGCGAGGCCTGAACGCGGCCGCCGCCGGGTTGGCGACGACCGCATCCAGTCACGCTGCTACGCGGCCGCGCCCTTCGATTCCCAGTAGCGGTTGAGGGAGCCCTGCACCTTGAAGAACCAGATGAACCAGCCGACGATCGGCAGCAGCCACCAGAGGCCTGCCCAGCCGCTGACCGGGGCCTCGCGGCCGTCGCGCTTGTACATGGAGCCGACCTCGGACGGCGCGACGAACCAGATCACCGCGCCGACGACGATGTAGATGACGAGCGCCAGCACGCCGCCGACGCCCTGGCCGGTATGCCGCTTCATCTCCTCGAACGTCTTGTACGTCCAGTAGATCCCGTAGATGCCGAACGTGATGATGAACCAGAGGATCGAAAGGCCGATCGACCGTGTCTCGCCGATCGGGCCGGTGTTCCCGCCGGAGCTGGCCGGCGCTGCGGGAGCGCTGGAGCTATCCGGCGCTGCGGGGGCGCCGGAGCTATCCGGCGCTGCGGGGGCGCCGGAGCTATCCGGCGCTGCGGGGGTCTCTTCCATGTCGCTCATGCGGCAGAGTTTCGCGGTGCGGGCGGAGTAGCCTCCCCGCGTGCGGATACCCGTCGAGCAGCGCTTCCCCCGCCCGTCCGTGATGGGGGTCGTCAACGTGACGCCGGATTCCTTCTCGGACGGCGGCGTGCATCTCGACCCTGCCGCCGCGGTTGCGGCCGCGCGCGCACAGTTCGCGCAGGGCGCCGCGATCGTCGACATCGGCGGCGAGTCCACCCGGCCCGGGTCAGAGGGCGTCACCGCGGACGACGAGCTGCGCCGCGTCGTGCCCGTCCTCGAGGCGCTCGGCGGCGACGTGCCGGTATCGATCGACACCGCCAAGGCCGAGGTCGCCCGCCGTGCGATCGCGCTCGGGGCCGAGCTCGTCAACGACGTGACCGCGCTGCGCGTGGACCCGGAGCTGGCCGGCGTGGTCGCCGACGCGGGCGCTTACCTCTGCCTCATGCACATGCACGGCGAGCCGCGCACGATGCAGGTCGACCCGCGCTACGACGACGTCGTCGACGACGTCAAGGCGTTCCTCGAGGAGCGGCTGCGCGTCGCGACCGCTGCCGGGGTGGACGAGTCGCTGGTGTGCTTGGATCCGGGCATCGGCTTCGGCAAGACCGTCGAGCACAACTTCGAGCTCGTCCGCCGGCTCGACGAGCTGGCCGCGCTCGGCCGTCCAGTCGTCATCGGCTTCTCACGCAAGAGCTCGCTCGGGAAGATCCTCGGCGACCCGAACGCGAAGACGGGGCCGCTCCCGGCGAGCCTGGCCGTCGCCGTCGCCGCCTACGAGCGCGGTGCGACGATCATCCGCGCACACGACGTCCGCGAGCACGTCGAGGCGCTCGCCGCCGCCAGGGCGGTGCTCGCGTGAGCTTCACCGTCGAGCTCCACGACCTGCGCGTGCCCGGCCGCCATGGCGTTCTCGACCACGAGCGCGAGAGCGATCGTGACTTCCTCTACGACATCGCCTTCGACGTCTCGGACGCCGCCCTCTCGGACCGGATCGAGGACGCGGTCGACTACCGCGACGTCGCGCAGTGCGTGCGCGAGGTCTCGGAAAGCCGCAGGTACCACCTGATCGAGGCGCTGGCCGCGGCGACTGCGGACGCGATCGTCGCCAGCTTCCAGGTTCAGTGGGTGCGCGTGAAGGTGCGCAAGCCGAACCTCGAGGTCGCCGGCCTCCAGCTCGGCGAGTCCGTAGCGATCTGCGAGCGAGCCCGCTAGCGCGCGGTGACGGTCGCCGTGTAGGTGGCGCGCCGCGCCGCGCCCTTCGCGAACCAGATGTCCAGGTAGGCGCTCACGGCCTTGCGGCCCGTGTTGCGGTAGACAACCCGCTCGGCGCGGTTGCCCGGCCGGTTGCTGCCGTCGAGCTGCCACTTCACCGCGTTGGTGCCGGTCGCGAACACCGTGCGTGCCGCCGAGCTCCACAGGATCGTGCCCAGGTTCGTCGAGCCTGCGACGGTCGCGGTCAGCGTCTTGCCGGCCGGGATCACGACGCGGTAGACGTCGCCGGGATCCTCGTTCTCGTCGAGGTACGCGGTGACCGTCGCGGTCCGCTTGGCGAGCGTCGTGAGCGGCGGGCGGCCGCTCGCGAAGAGCCGCCCGGCCGCGATCTCGTCGATGTCGTCGTTCGGTTCCTGCAGATCGCGCGGCGGCGCGGGCGCGGCCACTGCGGCCGGGATGCTCGGGATGCCGTAGCCGGTGCGGTCGTCGAAGCCGGACGTCCCGACGTCGCGGGCGGTCGACCGCAGGATCTCCGCCACCTGGCCGGCATCGAGCTCCGGGCGCACGGTCCAGAGCCAGGCGGCGGCGGCCGCGACGATCGGGGCGGAGAAGCTCGTTCCCTTCACGCGTCGTCCAGGCGGCCGGGTCGGTCGGGTGCTCGACCGGGATCGCCTCGCCCGGCGCCGCCAGGTCGATCGCCGTGCTCCGGCTCGAGAAGCTCGACGGCGTGTCGGTCTTCCCGGTCGAGGCGATGGTCAGGACGTGCGGGTACGAGGCCGGGTACTGGGGCGGGCTGCCGCGCGCGAACTCGTTCCCCGCGGCCGCGACGACCAGCGCGCCGTTCCGGATGGCGCCGCGGATGGCGTCTTCCTCGGCCTGGGAGGGCTGCGACCCCGAGAGGCTCAGGTTGATGACCGTGCGCCCATAGGCACCGGCAGCGGCGATGCCGCGGACGACGTCGCTCGTGCGCGGCGCGTCGAAGATGGTGGTGACCGCGAAGACGCGGAGCGCCGCCGTCGGGTAGATGCCGACCGCCCCGTACCCGTCCTCGGGCGCCGCCGCGACGGAGGCGACCTCCGTGCCGTGGTACAGCTCGGAGCCCCAGCTGAGCGACGGCTGCGCGTTGAGCAGCGTCGTGTTCGGCCGCGTCTTGAACTCCGTGTGGGTCATGTCGAGGCCCGAGTCGACGAGGCTGATCGGCACGCCCGGTCCCGGCGGCTCGAGCTGGTCGGCGCCGAGCGTGTAGAGGTACCAGCCGATGTCGGGCGTCGCGAGCGGGTCGCCGGCCGTCAGATGCGCCTCCGGCTGCGGGCGGTCGGGCTCCACATAGCGGAGCAGTCCGGCGCGTCGCAGCGCCGGCGCGATCTCCGCGGCGCGCGCGGAGGCGAGGCGCCAGATGCCGAGCCTGCGCACCACAGGCGTGCCGCCGGCGGCGCGGACGAGCGCTTCGGCGGCAGGAGTCGGCCGCACGCCGACGAGCGCGGCGTCGTAGCCGGCGAGCGGCCTCGCCGCCTGCGCTGACCCGGCCGAAAGGAGGAACGCGACGCAGCTCGCCACGATCAGAGCACGGGCGCGCATAGGCTTCGAGGGTAGCTGCGATTACGGCCTACATCGGTCTCGGCGCCAATCTCGGCGACCGCCGGGCGGCGCTCGACGCCGCGCTCGCCGCGTTGGCCGCGAGCCCGGGAATCGAGGTCGAGGCGGTCTCGCAGGTGCGCGAGACTGACCCGGTCGGGCTGCTCGACCAGCCGCGCTTCCTGAACGCCGCCGCCCGCGTGCGGACGACGCTCGGCGCCCGCGAGCTGCTCGCGCAGCTGCTCGCAGTCGAGCGCGAGCTCGGCCGCACGCGCGGCGGGGGACGCTGGGGACCGCGCACGATCGACCTCGACCTGCTGCTGTACGGCGACGAGGCGATCGACGAGTCCGGGCTGACCGTCCCGCACCCGCGCCTGCACGAGCGCCGGTTCGTCCTCGAGCCGCTCGCCGACCTCGACCCGGGCCTCGCGATCCCCCGGCGCGGGACGTTGGAGACCCTGCTGGCCGGACTACAATGACTGACATGTCGCATCTCGACGAGCTCGACGAGTACGAGGCGGAGCTGGAGCTGCAGCTCAAGCGCGAGTACACCGCCGTTTTCTCGCTCTTTCGCTACTGCGTGCTGACGCAGGACTCGACGTATCTCTGCAACAAGCTCGACCTGAACTACGTCCCGCAGCAGAGCTACCCCTTCTTCCACCTGCGGATGGAGGACGTCTGGGTCTGGGACAAGAACCGGCCGACGCGGATGATCCCGCGGGCCGAGATCTACACGTCGAGCGACGTGACCGTCGAGGAGCTGCGCGGCGAGGGCGAGGAGCCGAAGCTCACCGCCGAGGCGCTCGCCGAGAAGATCGGCGAGTCGCTGAGCACGGACGAGGACTAGCCTCGCTAGCTCCGCAGTGGCCGTGCTGACCTGCGCGTCCTGCGGCCAGGACAACCCCGAAGGCGCGAAGTTCTGCAACGCGTGCGGCTCGCCGTTCGAGGCGTCGCGCCGCAGCGGCGAGGAGCGCCGGCTCGTCTCCGTGCTCTTCGTCGACCTCGTAGGGCACACGGCCCGCTCCGAGCAACTCGACCCCGAGGACGTGCGCAGCATCCTGCTGCCGTACTACGAGCACGTCCGCAGCGAGCTCGAGGTGTTCGGCGGCACGGTCGAGAAGTTCGTCGGCGACGCGGTGATGGGCATCTTCGGCGCGCCGACGGCCTACGGCGACGACGCTGAGCGCGCCGTCCGCGCGGCGCTTGCCGTCCGCGACTGGGCCGAGTCCACGGAGCTGCAGGTGCGGATCGCCGTCAACACCGGCGAGGCGATCGTCGACCTCGAGGCGAGCCCGATGCAGGGCCAGGCGATGATCGCGGGCGACGTCGTCAACACCGCGTCGCGCCTCCAGTCGGCCGCGCCGGTCGGCGCCGTCCTCGTCGGCGAGGAGACGTACGCCGCCACGCGCGGCGTGATCGAGTACCGGCCCGCGCAGCCGCTGACGCTGAAGGGCAAGCAGGAACCGGTGCGCGCGTGGGTGGCGCTTCATCCGACCGCGGCAGTCGGCGAGCGGCACGTCACCGCCGTGCCGCTGATCGGGCGCGAGCGGGAGCTGGGCCTGCTCACCGGGGCGTGGGAGCGCGTCGCCGACGAGGGGCGGACGCAGTTCATCACGGTGTTCGGCCCGTCGGGCATCGGCAAGACACGGCTCTCGCTCGAGCTGTCGCAGCTCGTCGCGGCGCAGGGCGGGCGCGTCATCCGCGGCCGCTCGACGCCCTACGGCGCAAGCACGCCCTACAGCGCGTTCGCCCAGCAGATCAAGCAGATCGCCCGGATCTTCGACAGCGACGACCCCGAGGCGGCCCGCGCGAAGCTCACTGCCGCCGTCGCCGACCTTGCGGGGCCGGCCGCCGCTGAGGAGCACGCGCCGAACCTCGCGACCCTGCTCGGCCTCGAGGGCGACGTCCCCGACCGCGAGACCCTGTTCTTCTCGGCCCGCGTGCTCGTCGAGTCGCTCGCGCTGCACGGGCCGACGCTCCTCCTCTACGAGGACATCCACTGGGCGGACGACAGCCTGCTCGACCTGCTCGAGACGTTCGCCGCCAGGGTGCGCGAGGTGCCCGTGCTGTTCGTGGCGCTCGCCCGGCCGGAGCTCTTGACGAGCAAGCCGGGCTGGGGCGGCGGCGTGCCCACGTACACGGCGCTGCTGCTCGACCCGCTCAGCCCGGAGGCGAGCACCGAGCTCGCGGGGCAGCTGCTCGCCGCCGCCGCGCTGGCGGGGAACCGCGCCGCTGCGATCGCCGAGACGGCGGAGGGCAACCCGCTGTTCATCGAGGAGCTCTCGGCCTCGCTCGCGGAGCGCTCGACGGGCGACGCGGCGCGCCTGCCGAGCAGCATCCAGGCGATCGTCGCGGCCCGGCTGGACGCGCTCCCGCCCGACGAGCGGCGCGTCCTGGTCGACGCCTCGGTCGTCGGCCGCGTCTTCTGGCGCGGCGCGCTGGTCGAGATGGACACCTGCGACGATCTCGGCACGGCGCTCGGCTCGCTCGAGGATCGCGACCTGATCCGCCGCGAGGCGGTGTCACGCATCGCCGGCGACCAGCAGTACGGGTTCAAGCACGGGCTGATCCACGACGTCGCGTACGGCACGCTCCCGCGGGCAGCACGCCGGGAGCGCCACGCGGCGGTCGCCCGCTTCCTGGCCACGTCGACGGACGTCGGCCAGACGCACGAGGCGCTGGCGCACCACTGGCGCGAGGCCGGCGAGAATGAGCTCGCGCTCGAGCAGTTCGAAGCGGCAGCCGACCAGGCCGGCCGCGGCTGGGCGAAGGAGCGCGCGGTCAAGCTCTACAGCGAGGCGCTCAAGCTCGTGGCCGACGGCGACGACGCCACGCGGAAGCGCCTGCGGATGCGGCAGGTCGTCGCGGTCCAGGCGCTGGCGCACATCCACTCGGACGACGTGCCCGGCCGCCCGGTGCGCTAGGTCTGGCTCTGCTCGACCGGGTCCGGCGTCAGCGGGAAGTCGTCGGGCGAGACGTCGCCCGCGATTTCGTAGATGTTCTCGATGAAGTGATCGCCGAGCTGCTTCGAGTGCTCCCGCACGACGTCGACGTTCGGCGCGTCGTAGATGCAGAAGGACTTGGGGGTGCCGTCCTCGCCGACGACGACGTGGCTGTGCTCCCAGATGATCTGGGGGTAGCGG
Source organism: uncultured Thermoleophilia bacterium (assembly GCA_963734565.1). Lineage (GTDB taxonomy): Bacteria > Actinomycetota > Thermoleophilia > Gaiellales > Gaiellaceae > JACVRM01. Next base: position 522,751 of record CAVTHM010000002.1, read on the forward strand.
TGGTGCCCGATCGCCTTCGACCGCGTGGCGACCGTCGGCAGCTCGTCCATGTCGACGGTGTAGGTCCTCTCGACGACGTAGCGCGGCACGGCGGGATCGTAGCGGCGAACGCGCGGTTCCGCAGCGCCGCGTTAGCCTCCCTGCGTGCTCCTCGCGGTCGACGCCGGCAACACGCAGACGGTCTTCGGGCTGTACGACGGCGAGCGCCTCGTCGACCAGCGGCGCGTCACGACCGAGGCGCAGCGCACGGGGGACGAGCTCGGCGTCCTGCTGACCCCGCTCGTCGACCTCGAGACGGTCGACGGGATCTGCCTATCGTCGACGGTGCCGGCGCTGATCCGCGCCTACGAGGAGTTCGCGGAGCGCTGGGCGCACGCGCCGCTGCTCGTGCTCGGGCCCGGGACGCGGACGGGGATCGCCGTTCGCTACGACGACCCGCGCGAGGTGGGGCCGGACCGCATCGCCAATGCCGTGGCCGCCCGCCACCGCTACGGCGCGCCGTGCATCGTGGTCGACTTTGGCACGTCCACCAACTTCGACGTCGTGTCACCGGCCGGCGAGTACGTCGGCGGGGTGCTGTCGCCGGGGATCGAGGTCTCGATGGACGCGCTCTTCGCCCGCGCGGCGCGGCTCTTCCGCGTCGAGTTCGTCGAGCCGCCGACGGTGATCGCGAAGACCACGTCCGCAGCGCTCCAGTCCGGGCTCGTGTACGGCTTCGCGGGCCAGGTGGACGCGATCGTCGGCCGGATTCGCGACGAGCTGGGCGCGCCTGCGCAGACGGTCGCGACCGGTGGCCTGGCGGAGCTGATCGCCCCACATGCGGCCACGCTCGACCGCGTCGATCTGGAGCTCACGCTGGAGGGTCTCCGCCTCGTCTGGGAGCTGAATCAGGCGTAGTTCGCCGACCCGTTGACGACCGTCCGAGTGCATCGCTACCATTCCCGCCCGCGCGAACGCGCGTTTGCTGTTTTCAGGGCCGGGAGGGAGTGCCCGTGAAGGAAGTCGTCCTCACCAAAGAGGGCTATGAGAAGCTCAAGCAGGAGATCGAGCTCCTGTCGACGGACAAGCGCCGCGAAGTCGCGGAGCGGATTCGCGTTGCCCGCGAGTTCGGCGACATCGCCGAGAACGCCGAGTACGACGACGCGAAGAACGAGCAGATGATGCTCGAGCATCGCATCGCCACGCTCGAGGAGCGGCTGCGGGCCGCGCGCGTCATCGACCGGTCGGAGATCACGTCGGACGTGGTATCGATCGGCGCCACCGTCCGGCTGCGCGACGTCGAGGCGAACAAGACGGTCGAGTACCAGATCGTCGGCTCGGCCGAGGCGAACCCTGCCGAGAACAAGCTGTCGAACGAGTCGCCGGTCGGCAAGGCGATCCTCGGCCGCAAGAAGGGCGAGACGGTCGAGGTCTCGGCCCCGCGCGGTGCGATGAAGTTCAAGATCATGGACATCAAGGCCGCGTAGCGGCGGCCCGCGCCGGCGCGAAGCCGGGTCTCCTGCGGCGACACGGTGAGCTCGTGTTCGAGAAGTTCACCGAGCGCGCGCGGACGACCACGACGTCACGGTCGAGGAAGTTCGCGCACAGGTGGCGCGCATCATCGGCGTGGGCGAGGGCGACGAGGCCACGACCGGACCAGATCCCGTTCACGCCGCGCGCCAAGAGGGTGCTCGAGCTCTCGCTGAAGGAGGCCCAGCGGTCAGCCATAACTACATCGGCACCGAGCACCTCCTGCTGGGCCTGGCACGCGAGAACGAGGATAGGCGGTTGGGACGGCCCGTCGTTCGCTGTGAGTTGCGGCATCGGCCTCGCCGGTGTCGCGCGCTTGGCCTGCTCGCGGGCCGGCTCGTCTGGGGCTGACCCCGCAACGCAGTGCGGCCGCTTCGGGGAGCGGCCGCACTGCGAGCGAGGGAGTCGCTACCTAGTGAAGGATCGGAACGTGCCGGGTGCGGCGTGCGCGCTGCGCGCTGAACGCCAGGAACGCCGCCAGGGCCGCGCCGAGCGCGAGGCCCAAACCCGCGTCGCGCCAGCTGAAGCCGTCGGGGCTCGAGAGCACCGGGGCCGAGGTCGAGACGGGCGGGATGTCCGGGGTGGTGCGGCCGACGGAGAAGGAGCTCGTCGTGCCGAGCACCGCCGGCGTGTACCAGCTGTCGACCGTCGGGGTCGCCGCGGGGCTCGGGATCGTCCCGTCCGCGGTGCGGGTGACGTAGCCGTCGAAGGGGCCGCTCACGAGCGCGGGCTTGGCGATCGCGCTGGGGATCGTCCCGTTCGCGGTGCGGGTGACGTAGCCGTCGAAGGGGCCGCCCACGTACGCCGGCTTGGCCTGCGTCGCGGAGTCGGCGGGGTCGGAGAGAACCGGCATCGCCGAGGCGGCCGGGATGAGGATCATGGAGGTCGCGAATGCGAAGAGAGAGGTCTTGAGGAATCGTCTGCGGAAGAGTCGCGTCATCTTGGGTGCCTGACCTTTCTGGATGAGCGATCGGGTCAGTAAGACGGGCGACGCGGCGGCCCTCTTCCATCCGGCCCGAAATCGGTGAGCGCCTGGTGGGGCTTTGGTGAAACGCAGCCTGTGTCCGTCGCGGCACGCTGCTCGTCCCGATGCGTCGGAACATACGAGGAGCCTCGCACCACGCCGAACGAGCGGCATTCCGCCAAAGCCCCCTAGACTCGCGCGCACCATGAATGCCCTGCCGAAGCGCTTCTCCGACCGCGTCGACGTCGCCTCCGTGCGCGCGGAGGCGGAGGAGCTCGAGCCCGGCGCCGAGTCCGACCAGACTCGCCGCCTGGCGGGCCGGGTCATGGCACGCCGCGACATGGGCAAGCTCATCTTTCTCGACCTGGTCGACCGCTCCGGGCGGATCCAGCTGTTCATCCAGCCGGCCGAGGTGGGCGAGATCCACGTCGACCTGGGCGACATCGTCGGCGTCGAAGGCGTCCCGCTGAAGACGCGGCGCGGCGAGCCGTCGCTCAAAGTGCGCTCGCTCGAGCTGCTCGCGAAGATCAAGCGGCCGCTGCCGGACACGTTCCACGGGCTCCAGGACGTGGAGCTCCGCTACCGGAAGCGCTACCTCGACCTGCTGATGACGCCCGAGACGCGCGAGGACTTCCTCCTGCGCGCGCGGATGGTCACGTCGATCCGCCGCTACCTCGACTCGCAGGGCTTCGTCGAGGTCGAGACGCCGATCCTCCAGCCGCGCTACGGGGGCGGGTTCGCCGAGCCGTTCACGACGTACTCGCGCGAGCTCGACCGTGACGTCTACCTGCGGATCGCGACCGAGCTCTACCTCAAGCGGCTGATCGTCGGCGGGCTCGAGAAGGTCTACGAGCTCGCCAAGGACTTCCGCAACGAGAGCGTCTCGTACAAGAACAACCCCGAGTTCACGATGCTCGAGTGGTACGAGGCGTTCGCGGACTACCAGGACACGATGGCGCGCATCGAGGAGCTGCTCAGGGTCGTCGCCGAGGAGACGACCGGCGGCACGAAGGTGACGTTCCGCGGCCACGAGGTCGACTTCGGGCCCCCGTGGACGCGCCTCAAGCTCGCGGAGGCGCTCGCCGAGCACGGCCTCTGGATCCGCGATCCCGACGAGCTGCGCGCGGCGCTCGACGAGCGCGGCGTCGATACGCACCTCGACAAGACGTGGTCGCAGCTCGTCGACAAGGCCCTCACCTCGTACGTCGAGCCGCGGCTGATCCAGCCGACGATCCTCTACGACTACCCCGTCGAGCTGTCGCCGTTCGCACGCCAGACCGACGACGACCCGGCGATCACGGAGCGGTTCGAGTACTACGTCGGCGGCATGGAGCTCGGCAACGCCTTCTCCGAGCTCAACGACTCGGACGAGCAGGCCGAGCGCTTCGCGATGCAGGCCGAGGAGGGCGCGGGCGGCAACGTGGAGGCCGAGCAGGGCGACCCCGACTACGTCGAGGCGCTCTCGTACGGCATGCCGCCGACCGGCGGGCTCGGGCTCGGGATCGACCGCCTCGCGATGGTGCTCGCGGAGAAGGACACGATCCGTGACGTAGTGCTGTTCCCTCCGCTCCGGTAGGCGGGGGTCGCGGCCCCAACGCTGCTCCAGATCGACGGAGGCGAGCTTGCTCGCCGCAGTCACGCCGCGCGAAGTCGCGTCATTCTCGCGTTACCGAGGGGGGAGCTCGAGGGGGGAACCGGAGGTTCCCCATTCGAAAGAGCGACGGCCGTAGGCCGAGCGGTTACCTCACGCGTCGCGGACGATGCGCATGCGGCGCCGCGGCTCGGCGCTCGGCGTCACGGTGGGCAGCGGGTGCACGTTCTCGGCGCCGAAGAGGCCGATGGCCAGGCGCTCCGAGTAGTCGCGCACGCGCTCGACCGTCGAGCGGTAGACCGCGGACGACCCGCCCAGCGGATCGGCGATCTCCGGCGGTGGCTCGAGGCGGCCCTGCCGCAGCGCAGCAGAGCGCGCCACGGCGTCGCGGGCGCGGTCGGCCGGCGAGTCGAGCGCGGGCGGCAGCACGCGCTCCAGCAGCTCGACCAGCTCGACCAGCGTGAACGTCCGGTCCCGTGCGGCGCCCGCATCCACGACAGCTGTCGCGACATGGCGCTGCTCGAAGCCGACCACCAGGTCGACGCCGCTCAGGTCGGAGCCGAGGACGCACTGCGCGCGATGCGCGTCGAGGTCGAGTCCCAGCTCCGCCGCGGTAGAGAGCGTCTCGGGCAGCGCGGGCACCGGGCCGAGGTCGAGCAGCCCGGCGGACGACAACCGCACGGGCAGGCCGTCGACGAGCATCCGCAGGAACCCTTCCGCGACCGGGCTGCGGACGCGGTTGCCCGTGCAGATGACGACCAGCTCGAACGGCTTCTCCCGTAGTGGCGCAGGCGGGGTGGGCGCGGGCGTCTGCACCTGCAGCCGGCCGGTGATCTCGCGTGCGAGCGACTCGAGCTCGTCCAGACGCTCGAAGAACTCCGAAATCAGTAGTTCAGGGTCGTCTCGCACAGTTTTCTCAGCGTACTCGTGTGGCGGGTGTCTGCCAGGTCAACGCACGTGCTCTTCCGTCATGCCTAACGCGCGCTCAATCCGCAGCTGGCGCGCGCGGACGAGCGGGCCGACCAGGCGCGGGGCGGGGCGAAGGACGCGAGCCTTCCAGAGGAGCATCCGCTCGCTCGGCACGAGACCGGCCGCATCGCGGTACGCGCGTGCCGCCTCACGGTAGCGGCCGGCGCGCAGCGCGCGGTCGCCCTCGCGGGACAGCTCCCGCGGGCTCGGCCCGGACAGGCGCCGCTCGACATACGCGCGCTCGTCGGCGGTCAGGTCGTCACGCTCGGCGACGCGCCGGAGCACCGCCTCGACGTCCGCGTCCATCGCGTCACGCGCCGACGAAAGGCTGTCGCTTCCCCAGCGGTAGAGGGCCGTCGGCCGCGGCTGGAGCGTCACGCGGTGTCCCACGAAGATCGCGCGGATCCAGAAGTCCCAGTCCTCGGCGCGGCGGCGCTCCTCGTCGAACGGCCCGACCTCGTCGACCAGCGCGCGCGGGAAGAGCGACAGGGGCGAGACGAAGTTCTGCTCGAGGATCGCGCGTCGCTGCTCGTCGGGCTTCGGAACGCCGCCGCGGTAGCGCGTCTTGCCGATGCCGCCCGGGAGCAGCCAGTACGCGTTCGCCGTGGCGATGCCGCCGCGCTCGTCCCACACTCCGACGAGGCGCTCGAGGTGCTCGGGCAGCAGCGCGTCGTCGGCGTCGCAGAACGCGATCAGCTCGCCGGCCGCCTCGCGGATGCCGCGGTTGCGCGCAGCGGCGACGCCCTTGTTCTCCTGGCGCACGACGCGTACCGGGTCGCCGTAGGCCTCGGCGATCGCGGCCGTCGCATCCGTCGAGCCGTCGTCGACGACGACCAGCTCCACGTCCCGGTAGGTCTGGCCGAGCACGGACGAGACCGCCGCGCCGATCGTCGCGGCGGCGTTGAACGCAGGCGTGACGACCGAGACCCTCACCCCGCGACCTCCTCGTACAGGCGCCGATACGCGTCCACCATCGCATCTTCGGAGTAGCGGCCGGCTTCCTGAAGGCCCGCGTCGCCCAGCGAACGGGCGAGATCCGGATGCTCGAGCACCCGGCGAATCGCGGCGGCGAGCGCCTCCGCGTCCTCGGGGACGAGCAGCGCCGTCCGCTCGTCGTCGAGCAGCTCGCGCAGGCCGCGCACGGATGTCGCCACGATCGGCCGCCCGGCCGCAAGCGCCTCGAGCGCGACGAGCGGGAGGCCCTCCCAGCGCGACGGCAGGACGATCGCGTCGGCGGCGCCCATGATCGCGCGGGCGTCCCGCCGCACGCCCGGCAGCGCGACGCGGCCGGCGAGGCCGTTGCGGCGCGCATGCTCCTCGAGGCCGGTGCGGAGCGGGCCCTCGCCCAGGATCGCCAGGGCTGCGCCGGGAACGCGCTCGAGCGCCTCCAGGGCGAGCTCGTGGTTCTTCTGCTCGACCAGCCGCCCCGGCGCGACCAGGAGCGGCGCCTCGGCGGGCAGTTCGAGCTCGCGGGCCACCGCTGCGCGATCGGCGGCGGGCGGTGCCGGCGCGACGCCGTTCACGACGGTTGCGCGGACTCGCACGCCGTGCTCGCCGAGCGCCCGTGCGACGCCCGGGCCGCACGCCACGACCGGCAGCCCGGCGATCCGCAGCACGCGCGCGGCGGCGGCGTAGTCGTCCTCTGGCACGCCGTGCACCGACACGAGCGCGGGTGGGCGGCGGCCGCGCAATGTGGCCAGGCCGGCGGGCACCGCGATGCCCGGGTTGTGGACGTGCACCACGTCCGGGCGGAAGCTCCGGATCGCACTCCGGACCGCGAGCACCGCACCCGGGCACGCGGCTCGCGCGCCGCTCGACGAGCGGCAGCTCGAAGCGCGGGACCTCCACCTCGTCGTCGAGCTCGCCCGGCGCCGCGGCGATGGCCGCGTCAGTGCGACGCGCCAGCGAGAGGACGACGCGTTCGGCGCCGCCCGTGCGGAGCTCCTGGATGACGTGCAGGACGCGCACGGCTCAGCCCGTCGACGGGACCGGCTCGCGGCCGTTCAGCGCCTGCTCGTAGACGCGCACCATCCGGCGGCCGACGTCCTCGATCGAGAACCGCTCCGCGACGCGCGTTGCGCCCGCCCGCGCCACCGCGAGCCGTCCATCGGCATCGTCGAGCAGCTCGCCGATCGCGGCCGCGAGCGGCTCCACCTGCTCTGGCGCGACGACGCGCCCGCTCACGCCGTCCTCGATCAGCTCCGGCACGCCGCCGACGCGCGTCGCGACCACCGGCACGGCGGCCGCCATCGCCTCGAGCAGCGCCATCGGCAGGTTCTCGTCGCGCGACGGCAGGACGAAGAGGTCGAGCTCGCGCAGCCGGTCGCGCAGGTCCGGGACGTCGCCGTGGAACGTCGCGTCGAGGCCGAGCCGGCGAGCCTGCGCCTCGAGCTCACCGCGCAGCGGCCCGTCGCCGAAGATCTCGACTCGCATCGTTCGTCCGCTCGCGGCGCACGCGTCGAGCAACACGTCCACGCGCTTGCGGAACTGGAGCACCGCCGCGGTGCCCACGACCGGCGGGTCGTGCGGCTCGGCCGGGTCCCGGAAGCGCACGTCGATCCCGTTCGGCACGACGTGGACGCGCGATGAGGGCACGCCGTGCTCCACGAGGAAGCCGGCCACCGCGTGGGACGGCACGACCACTGCTCCGAAGCGGGCGAGCAGCCCCTCGAGCGGCAGGTAGCCCCGCAGCAGCCAGGCCGCGCGTGCCCGCGACGTGCCCGGATGGAGCGGCGAGCCGGGATTGCCCGCGAGCCCGGCGATCTCGTGCGGGAGCCCGTGGTACGTGTGCACGACGGCCGCGCCGAGCACGCGTGCCACCGGCCGGACCAGGAGCCCGGCGCGCCGGTCGTGCGTGTGCACGACGTCCGCCCCGCGCAGGTGCGGCCAGATGCGCGCCGCCCCGAGCACGTCCCGCTTGCTCGTCACCGGCATGGCGAGCGCGGGGACGCCGTTGGCCCGAAACCGGGCCGCTCCCTCCTCGTCGGCGCAGATGACCCGCGCCTCGACCCCCGCGTCGCGGACTGCCGGCACCAGCGTCCGCAGGTGCCCTACCGGCCCGGCCTTCGGCTCGGTGGTGACGTAGACGACCTTCACGCGTCGGCCGGCTCGCGTTCCTCGCCCTCGCGCCACATTGCGGTGGCGAGCGCGCCGAGGAGCCAGAAGGGCGCGTAGTACTGCTCGGAGAGGAAGCTGGCCGAGACGCACGCGATCACGAGCGCCGTGCGCACCGCCGTCGCCAGGCCGGGCGGCCCGTTGCCGCGCCGGCGTGCCGTGCCGGCGCGCGCGAAGACGCTGACCAGGTAGAGCAGGAACAGCACCATCGCGAACGGCCCGACCTCGGCGGCCACGTCGAGGTAGGCGTTGTGGACGACGCCGATGTTCAACGAGCCCGGCGGCCGTCCCGTCTCCTGAAGGTAGTGCAGCCGGAAGTTCCCCGGCCCGACGCCGAAGGGATGGTCGCTCCCGAGCCGCGCTGCCGCACTCCAGGCGTCGAGCCGGGTGCTGACATTGGACGAGGCGACGTTCCGCTTGTTCTGGAAGCCGGTCTCCACCTGGGATGGGTTGAGCTGGATGAACAGGAAGGTGCTGAGCGCTGCGACCACGACCGCTCCGAGGAGCAGGAAGGTCTGGCCGCGCCGCTCGGTCAGCACGTACCAGACGAGGGCGGCCGCAAGCCCGACCAGGGCGCCGCGTGAGAACGACAGCACGATGCTCGCGCTCATCACCGCGAGCAGAAGGACGACGAGCGGTCGGGCGCGCCGGTAGCGGAAGAGCCAGAGCGTCAGCGGGATCGTGGTGGCGAGGATGTAGGCGGTGTCGTTCGGGTCGGCGTACGGCACCCGCGCCTGCGTCTCGCTGCCGGAGATGAAGGCGTTCACGGCGATGAGCGCCACCAGGCCGGACGAGAGCGAGAGCGTCCAGGCGATGCGCCGCAGCAGCCGGTGGTTGTCGGAGAACTGGCTGATGACGATGTAGAGCGCGACGAAGCTCGCGTAGCGGATCGTCGTCGTCTTGGCGGCGCCGAGGTCCTCCGCGAGCACCGTCGAGATCATCGCGAGCGCCAGAATCCCGAGCACCAGCGCGTGGGTGCGGTCGAAGAGGATGCGCCGGCCGGTCGACAGCGCGTAGAGCGCGAAGCTCGCGAAACAGAGGGCGCCGGCAACCTTCGTGATCGTCAGCGTCGGGCTGATCTGGACGGCGCCCTCGAGCGGCGCCGACGCGACGAGGAGCAGGACCGCATACTCGACGCGTGCAAGGCACAGGCCCACGACGGCCAGTGCCACCGCGCCGAAGAGGATCCTGGTCGGCTGCTCGGCACCCAGCAGACCCACGGGCGCGGCCAGCGCGGCAACCGCCACGGTGACGAGGACCGCGAGCCTCGGGCGGCCCTCCGCCGCCTGCGCCGCGGCGCTCAGCGGGTTCGCCGTGGACATGGGCTAGGACCCCTAGAGGCGGGCCAGCCGGCGGGACTTGCCGGTCTTCCGCGAGCCGTTCGTCGACTCGGACGGGCCGTAGTACGCCGTCTTCGAGGCGGCGCGGTAGTTGTTCAGCACCGCGCCGGTGGGCTGCACCGAGATCAACTGGAGCCGCTCGACCGCCGTCTTCAGCTGGCGGCGCGTGGTCGAGCCGGCGCTGGCGACGATGAGCGTTGCCTTGCCGAAGCGGGCGATGATGCGCGCGTCGCTGACCGGCACGAGCGGCGTCGTGTCGATCACGACCATGTCGTACGTGCGCTCGAACTGGTGCAGCAGGTTCGGGAACTCGGACATGAGCAGCTCGCCCGGGTCCTCGCCCAGCATGCCGCCCGTGAGGAAGTCGAGGTTCTCGAGCGACGTGTGCCGGATCGCCGTCTCGACCGGGTGGCCGCGCAGGATCTCCGACAGGCCGGGCGTGCGCTGCACCTGCAGGAGCTCGGAGACGCGGCCCTTGCGCAGGTCGGCGTCGACGAGCAGCGTGCGGGCGCCCGAGCGGGCGAACGAGACGGCGAGGCCGAACGAGACCGTCGTCTTGCCGTGGCTGCCCTCCGGGCTGGTGACGACGATCGAGCGCAGGTTCCCCTTCGTGAAGAGCAGGTTGGTACGCAGGTCGCGAAGCGCCTCCGAGACGACTCGGAACTTCGGGTCGGCGAAGTCCTGCGCCGCGCTGATGCGGGCGAGCGCGGGCTCGTTGGGGATCTCCGCGTAGGAGGGGACGCCGGTGATGCGGGCGAGCGCCTCGGGCGTCTCGACCCTCGTCGTCAGGTTCTCGCGCAGGAGCGCCGCGCCGACGCCGAAGCCGAGGCCGAGCAGCAGCGCGACGGCGAGCGTGAGCGTGGGCCGCGGGAAGACAGGGTCGGTCGGCACGCGCGGGCGGTTGATCTGCTCGAGGCGCACCTGGCCGACCTTCAAGGTGCCCTCCTGCTCGCGCTCGAGCAGCGCCCTCGTCACCGCCTGGGCCGACTGCTGCGCCGTCAACGGCTTCGGGTCACGTGCGAGCAGCTTGATGATCGGCGTGCCGGTGAACGTCCGGACGGTGATGGCCGCGAGGGTCATGCCCGCCGGGAGTAGCGCCTGCGCCCGGTCCAGCGTCTCGGGCGCGGTCGCCGCGTCCGCGTAGAGCGGCGTGATCTGGTCGACGACGTTGAGGATGAAGAGTGAGTTCTCGCTGCTCCCGGAGGGCAAGAGGGCGACGGTGGACGTCGCCTCGTACTGCTTCGTGGCGAGGCGAAGCGCTCCCACGGCCACGCCGACGGAGATGAGGACTACGGCGAGGACGATCAGCTTCCGCCGCCACAGAACTTCCAGGAATTCGCTGAGATTCATCGCAGGTTTGATTGCAACGGCATCGTCAATCTCGCCGCGCAACTTGACGAGAATAGCCGCGATGCCAGCGAAAAAGCGCTTGCTCATCGCGTCGCAGCCGCTCGACGGCGGCGTGGCCGGCTACGTGGTCGAGGTGGCCGGCGCGCTGGCGTCGCGGTACGAGGTCGAAGTGGCGTGCCCGCGCGGCTCGACCGTGTGGGCGGCGCTGTCCGGCCGGGACCGGATCCGCCTCTCCGAGATCGGGGCTGCACGTCGGCCGTCGGCCGGCGACCTACGCACGCTCGGCCGGCTCCTCCGGCGCGTTCCGCGGGCGGACCTCGTGCACGTCCACTCGGCGAAGGCGGGGTTCATCGGCCGGCTCGCGGCGGTGCTGCGCGGGCGGCGGCGCGTGTGTGTCTTCTCGCCGCACGGCTGGTCGTTCTGGGCGGCGAGCGGGACGGAGCGGCGCCTCTACCTCGCGCTCGAGCGGCTCGCTGCGCGCTGGTGCGCGGCGATCGTCGCGCAGTCCGAGAGCGAACGGCAGGCGGGCCTCGTGGCGGGTGTCGGCCGGCCGGAGCAGTACCGGGTCGTCCTGAACGGGGTCGACCTGGACCGGTTCGCCGCCGAGCCGGCTCCGGTCCCCGGCCGCCTCGTCTGGGTCGGGCGGCTCGCGCCGGCGAAGCGGCCGGACGTCGCGATCGAGGTCGGCGCCGAGCTGCGGCGGCGCGGCATCGACTTCGAGCTGCTGCTCGTCGGCGACGGCCCGGACCGGGAGGACGTCGAGCGCCTGCTCGCTGAGCGGCCCGGTGCGGCGACGCTCGCCGGGCGGCGAAGCGACATCCCGGAGCTCTTGCGCGAGGCGGCGTGCCTGCTGCTGACGAGCGAGTACGAGAGCTGCCCGCTGGGCGTGATCGAGGCGATGGCCGCGGGCGTCCCGGTCGTCGCGACCGCGGTCGGCGGCGTGCCGGAGCTCGTCGCGGACGGCGAGCATGGCCTGCTCGCGCCGGAGGACGACGTGCAGGCACTGGCGGATGCGGTGGAGCGCCTCCTGTCCGATCCGGAGGCCGCGCGCGCGCTGGGAGCGGCGGGCCGCACGAAGGCGCGCGCGGGGCTGTCCCGCGATCGCATGCTCGCCGAGCTCGAGGCCGTCTACGCCGAGGTGCTCGCCGGCTGAAGGGGTGCCCCTCGGTCGAGGGATGCGAATCCCCTGAGGGCGGGCCGAGAACCACTGTGTGCGGCGGCTGCTCCCCCTGCTCGTGATTCTCGTAATCACGGCCTGCTCGTCCGGTCCGGCGTCGGCGGGCCCGTCGGCCGTCGGCCTCGTCCGCCTGGACGGCGACATCGGCGCCGTCCACGACGCGGGCCGCTATTCGTACGTGATCCTCAATGCCTGGGAGTCGGGCCGGATCCCGGCGCTGAAGGCCGAGAACCCGGCGGTGAAGGTCCTGGTTTACAAGGACATGTCGTCGACACGGAGCTACGCCGTGCACGCCGGCAAGGACGACGCGCTGCTGCCGACCGGCGTCGGCTACGCCGCTGCGCAGCAGTCGCACCCGGCCTGGTTCCTGCGCGACACCAACGGGAACCGCGTGGAGTGGGCCGGCTACGACGGCCACTGGTGGATGGACATCGGCTCGCCGTCGTACCAGGCCGCCTGGCTCGCCGCCGTCCAGGACGAGGCGGCGCGCAACGGCTGGGACGGCGTGTACGTGGACAACGCCCTGGCCGATCCGCACTGGTACCTCGACGGCCGCACACTCGCGAAGTACCCGAGCGCGTCCGCGTACGCGTCCGCGACGAAGAGCTTCCTCGCCGCGGTCGGCCCGTCGCTCATGGCGAAGGGCCTGATCGTCCTGCCGAACATCAGCGACGCGTCGCCGGACGTGTGGGCGGACTGGATCCACTACACATCGGGCGGGCTCAAGGAGCACTGGATGAAGTACCCGGCCGCCGGCTCGTGGTTCGCGGACTGGGGCTTCAACTACATGCAGTCGCTGCTCGACGGGACAGAGGCGCAGGGGAAGATCTTCATCGGCATCACCTCGAGCACGGCGAACGACGTGCACTCGATGCGCTACGCGCGGGCGAGCTTCCTGATCGGCTGGAACGGCGGGCCGGGCGCGCTCGTCTTCACCGCTGGCAAGGGCGTCGACCCGTGGTCGGACGAGTGGACGAGCGACATCGGCACGCCGGCCGGGGCCGAGGTGAAGGTGGGCGCGTCGGGCTACCGGCGCGACTACACCGGCGGGACGGCGCTCGTCAACACGTCGGAGACGGCAGCGCAGACGTTCGAGCTCGGCCGCTCGTACCTGACGCCCGAGGGCGTGCCCGTGACGTCGATCACGGTCGACCCGCGGAGCGGCATCGTGCTGCGGCTCCCGCCGGGCGTGATCGATCGGGCACTCACGCCGCCGCCCGCGGTCACTCTCTCGTTCTCCTCTGCCGGTCGGGCGGCGGCGAGGGCAGCGGCCGGGCCGAAGCAGCACAGACAGACGGTCAAGCGGATCTCGCTGCGGACCGGCCGCGTCCTGCACGGCCGTGTGGACGCGCGCGGCACGTGGCGGGTCTCCGTGTACTGGCAGCAGCAGTCGCACTGGCGCCTGTTCGCCCGCACGCGCACGAACGCGCACGGCGTCTTCCGCGTCGCCAAGCCGGTCCGCGCGAGGCACGCGATCCGGATGCGCGCTGTCGCCCGGGTGGGGCGGGCCTGGGCGAACTCGAAGGTCGTCCGCGTCAGCGCCAGCTGACGGCTTCGCCGCCACGCAGGATCTCGTAGCGGGCGGTCCGCCGTACCACGTGCTCGCCGAGCAGCGGCAGCTGAGACGTGTACGCGCGGGAGGCACGAAGCTTCGCCGCCTGGTCGCGAACGGAGGCGGCCAGCGTTCGCCAGTCGCCCTCCGGCCCCGATGTCCAGAGCGCGGCGTAGGGCTGCTCGACGAACCGGCCGACCCGAGGCGCGTCGACGCGGTCGCGGAGCAGGTCGACGACGAGTCGGTGATCCTCGTGCATCACGGGAAAGCCGGGGAGGAGGACGATATCCGCGCCGGCGAGCCGCTCCACGATGGCCGCGGCCACCTGCTCGGGCGGCGCGCCGAGCCCGTACGTCTTGTCGCCGAACGGGAGCCAAACGGGCGTGGCGCCGACGATCTCGCACGCGCGCCGGTCCTCCTCGCGTCTCCCGTGCGCCGCGTCCGCGGCGGTCGCGAACCCGGCGCGGGCGTCCCATTCGCGCGCCGCGGACTCACCCGCCGGGTCATTCGCGAGCACGGTGAGGACGGTCACGTCGGCGCCGCGGCGCGCCGCCCGCGCCAGCGCCGCGCCGACCGAGAACACGACGTCGTCGAGGTGCACCGACACCGCGACGACGCGCCCATCGAGCTCGTCTCCGCTTCCGCGTAGCCAGCTCCCGGTCCCGCGCATGACCCGCCCCAGCCGTCGCATACGCGCCGATTATCGGCGCGACCCCGGTCGAGGCCCTTCGTGCCAGGGCCGCAGGCGCCGATACTGCGTGCGTGACCCAGGGCGCCCTCGTCGTCGCGACCCGCGACCGCGCACCTCTCGTGCGCCGTTTCCTCGTGCCACTCGCGGGCACCGCGGCCGCTCAGGGGTGGGAGGTCGTCGTCGCCGACCAGAGCGTCCACGGCGAGACGCAGGCGCTGCTCGAGGCGCTCGAGGGTGTCCGCTACGTCCGCTCCGAGCCGGGCCTCTCGCGCGCTCGCAACACCGCGGTCCGCGCGAGCTCCGGCGAGATCCTGGCGTTCTGCGACGACGACGTGGAGGTCTCGCCCGCCTGGTTCGACGAGGTGCTCCGCACCTTCGAGGAGCATCCCGACGCCGGCGCCGTGTGCGGGCCCGTGCGCACGCACGCGGGCAACCACCTGCCCGGCGTGGCGCCCGACGTCTACCGCTGGCCCAGCCACCCGTTCCGGCTCGGGACCGGGGCGAACGTGGCGGTGCGCCGCGCCGCGCTCGACGCTGTCGGCCTTTTCGACGAAGACCTCGGCGCGGGCGCGCGCTTCCACGCGGCGGAGGAGACCGATCTGCTGTATCGCATCCAGCGCGCCGGCTGGGCGATCGTCTACTCGCAGGAGCTCGAGATCGTTCACTTCGAGGAGCGCACGTTCGGCGATGAGCTGCGGCTCCACTACCGCTACGGCTACGGGGCGGGCGCGCAGACGGCGAAGCACGCGGCCGTGGACGACGGGAGCGCGCTGCGGTTCGGTGCCGCGGAGGTCGCCCATCACGTCGGCTGGCTCGTCCGGTCGCTCGTCACGCTGCGGCCGCGTGCCGCGGCGCACCAGCTGCCCTTCCTCGCCGGCTTCGCGACCGGGTTCGCGCGGCGGCGGATCTCGGGTCAGCCGGCCAGCCGCGCGTAGAGCTCGGCGAGCGGCCGCGTGGCCGGCTGCGGGGCGTAGCGCTCCGCGAACGTGGCGGCGGCCGCGGCTCCGCGCCCCTTGCGCGCGCTCTCGTCCTCGAGCAGCGCCGCCGCGGCCCGCGCCAGCTCCTCGGAGTCCTCGGAGACGACCACGCCGTCGCTCGGCGCGATGCCCTCGGCGCCTGCCGCCGTGGTGACGACGGGGACGCCGCTCGCGAGCGCCTCGAGCGTCTTCACCTTCATGCCGCTGCCGCGGCGGAGCGGGAAGAGCAGGAGCGACAGCCGGTCGAAGAACGCCGTCGCAGACGGCACCTCGCCGAGGACGCGGACGCCGTTGCCCGCCAGCCCGAGCGCGTCGGTCCCACGGCCGGCCACGAGCAGCTCAGCCGCCGGGACCGCCTGCCGGACGCGCGGCCACAGGTCGCCGACCAGCTCGCGCATGGCGGCTTCCGTCGCCGGCCACGTTGCGGTGCCGATGATCCCCACGGTCGGCGGCCCGTCCAGCGGTGCGCGACAGTACGCAGCCGGGTCGACTGTGAGCGGGGCGACGACGACCTCGGCCGACGGCGCCTCGCGGCGCAGCGCCTCGGCGATCAGCGGCGAGCTCGCGACGAGGTGCCGGTGGCCGCGGATCGCGCGCCGCTCGGCCCGCTGAAACTCGACCACGTCGCGGAACTGGCGGGTCCACGGCGCGCCAGGGTCACGGTCGCGCCGGACGAGGTAGTGGACGTGGAGCACGGACGGTACGGCGACGTCCCGGTCGCACGGCGCCGTCTCGGTCTCCTCGAGGTGGACGACGTCCGCGTCGCGCGCCAGTTCGCGCACGCGGTCGGCGAATGCGCCGGCGAGCTCGCTGCGCGGATGGAGAACGCGGTCGACGCGCGCACGCCACGCCGAAGGCGGCTCGACCGGGACGACCTCGACGTCGAGGCCGGCGAGCACGTCGCCCGGGAGCGCGAAGTGCCGCTGCGCGGCGACCGCGCGTACGTCCACGCCGTTCGCCGCCAGCCCGCGCAGCAGCCCGAGCGCGGTCTTCCCGGCGGCGCCGCCCTCGGCGAGCGGGGGCTGCGTGAGGACGACGAGCACGCGCACGGCCTAACCCTTCCAGGCGTTCCAGCCGGGGCCGAGCGAGGGGTCGGCGAGCCACCGCCTGGCATGCCGTGCGGAGAGCGGCTCGTCCCCGGGCGCGCCCGCCGCGGCCGTCTTCGCCGCGTGAGCGAGATCGGTGGTGGCGAGCCAGAGAACGCGCAGTGTCGCGAGCGGCCCGACGGCCTCGTCGCGCACGCCTGCGGCGGCGGCCACCCGACGCGTCCAGTCGAAGAGCACGCCCGACGACGGCGCCTCGCCGCGGAACAGCTGCACGAAGTGCTCCTCCTTCTCGCTCTCCGACGACGCGCCGTCCACGAACGCCAGCGCTGTCGTCAGGAGGTAGTGGAGATCCCAGGTCGGCAGGCCGGTGGCCCGCGCCGACTCCCAGTCGAGCAGGCCGAACGACGAGCCGTCGAGCACGACGTTCTCGGGCCAGAGGTCGCCGTGCTCCACGACACTCGCAACACCCGCAATCCGGTCGGTGAGACCTGGTGGAGCGTCCGGCCAGCGCGGGAGGACGTCCGCGGCCAGCTCCGCACGCACGCCGTCGAGCGCCGACGAAGGCGCTGCCGTCTCACGGGCTACGGCCTCTACCCAGCCGGCGATACGCTCGACCGCGCCGAGCTTCTCCGCCCGCGTCGCGGGTCCGGTGAGGAGCCGGAGCATGCGCTCGCCCGGGAGCGCGGTCTCGAGCGACGCCTCCAGTGGTCCGACCGAGAAGCGGCCGAGCAGTCGCGGCGCGCGCG
This sequence comes from uncultured Thermoleophilia bacterium, assembly GCA_963734565.1. GTDB lineage: Bacteria > Actinomycetota > Thermoleophilia > Gaiellales > Gaiellaceae > JACVRM01. The sequence goes on from CAVTHM010000002.1 coordinate 539,777, forward strand.
CGGCGGCCGCGCCGCCCGCCGCGGCTGCGATCGCGAGGCCGCGCTCGTCCAGGTCGAACGGCCGTGAGTTGCCGGGCACTCGCGCGAACTTCAACGCCCACCCTGGCCGCGCCGCTCCCGGAGCGAAGAGCAGGAGAACGCCGCGGCTGAACGGGTCGCCCCAGCGACCGAGCACGGGAAGCCAGCTCTCGACCGGGCCGGGCAGGAGGTCGCCCGCGGCGGTGACGAAGGCCGGCGGGCCGGGATCGCGTGCGGCGACGATCGTCGGCGAGGCCGGCGGCGGCACGATCCCGCGCGCCAGGAGCGGCCGCGCCAGCCGCCACCGCAGGCCGTTTCGATTCGGAAGCGCGTAGGCGACCGGCGCTCGCTTCCCGACGGGCAGGAGCAGCTCCGGCGCGTCAGCCTCGGGCAGCGCGAGCAGCGTCTGCGTCGAGTAGCCGGCCAGGCTGCGGGCGCGGCCCTCGACCACAAGCGATGCCGGGGCGAGCGCGAGAGCCTCACGTGCGTGCGACGCGGCCGCGACGACCAGGTCCGCGTCACCGTCCGTCACCTCGATCCCGGCCTGCTCCAGGCCTGCCCGCCAGCTGTCGAGCGGGCCGAGCACCGCTGCACGCTGCGGCACCCGCGGCAGGACATAGAGCGGCAGGATCCGCGGCAGCCCCATGGGCTAGAGCAGGACGGGCAGGCGCCGCGCGAGCCGCGTCACGCCCGTCTGCCGCTCGCGCCGCTCCAGCAGCCGGCCGGCGACCCGCGGCGCGGCCGCGGCGACCAGCGCCTTGGCGCGTGTGCGCGCCGCGAACCCGGGCCCGAACGCGACCGCGCGAGCGCGCGAGCGCGCGTCGGAGGTGCCCGCGCGCAGCGACCGCTCCGCCTCCGCGAGCAGCGCCAGCTCCCGGTGTGAGTGCAGGCTCCGCTCGAACGCGGCGCGAATCTCCGGACCGGCTGCCGTCGCGAGCGGCCGCACCCGCTCGAGTGCGTCGACGCAGCCGCGCCACTCGGTCGCCTTGTCCGCGGTGAGGCTCCCCGACTGCAGGCGGTAGCGGTGGAGCGGCTCGTCGACGAGCCCGAACCGGGAGCCGCCGATCGCGAGGCGCATCCAGAGCTCCCAGTCGGCTGCGATGCGCATGTCGACGGCGAAGCCGCCGGTCCCCAGGTAGCGCGTCCGGCGCACCGCCGCGGCGCCGAAGATTCCGGAGCTGTGCTCGATGATCCCGGCGGCCTGCGGCTCGGCGGACGGGAAGTCCGCGACGACGGGGTAATAGGTGCCGATCGTCCGGCCCTCGAGCTCGAGGCACGAGTTCGTGGTCAGCACATCCAGCTCGGGGCGGGCCCGCGCCAGCTCCGCGAGCGCGTCGAGCCGGCCGGGCAGGTAGACGTCGTCGGCGTCCAGGATCGCAACGAAGTCCGCCGTGGCGTGCTGTGCCGCCGCGTTCTTGGCAGCACCCTCGCCGCCGTGGGGGATGCGGACAAGCGTGACGCGCTCGCCGAACGGCCGCAGCGCGCCGGCAATGTCGTCCTCGGACCCGTCGTCGCAGATGACGACCTCGAGCGGCGCAGGCGTCTGCGCCAGGGCCGATTCGACCGCCTCGCCGATCAGGTCTGCGGCGTTCCAGGCGGCGATCACGACGGAGAAGGAGGGAGCTCCCACGGCCCGTACTCTTACGACCCGACCGGACCGATGGCCACGAATGACCCGAAGAACCTGCTTCGCCGTGCCGGCCGCAGGCTGCCCGGGCCCGTGCGCGAAGCGGTCTGGAGGCGCACCACCGGCAGCCGCGCGCGTGTCGACTGGGGCAGCCTCCGTCGGACAGAGCCCTTCAGCCGAAACTGGGGCGCGGAGCGCGGCCTCCCAGTCGACCGCGTCTACATCGAGCGGTACCTCGAGCGTCACGCGGGCGACATCCGCGGCGACGTGCTGGAGATCCACAGCTCGCGCTACACCGAGCGCTTCGGCGGCGACCGCGTGACGACCGCGCACGTGCTCGACCTGGACGCGACCAATCCGGCCGCCACGATCGTCGGCGACCTCGCCGAGCCCGGCACGCTCGCGCCGGACAGCATGGACTGCGTCGTCCTGACGCAGACGCTGCAGTTCGTCGGCGCGGCCGGAGACGCGACCGCGAACGTCTACCGAGCCCTGCGGCCGGGCGGCGTGCTCCTGCTCAGCGTGCCCGGCATCTCACACCTCGAGGTCCACTGGGACGACCTCTGGCGCTGGACGCCGCTCGGTCTCGAGCGCTTTCTCGGCGCCGTCCTCCCGCCCGAGGCGGAGCGCGAGCTCACGGCGCACGGCAATGTGCTCACCTCGATCGCCTTCCTGCTCGGCCTGGCGGCCGAGGACCTGTCGAGCACCGAGTACGACGCCGAGGACGCCATGTACCCGCTCGTCGTCTGCGCTCGCGTCAGGAAGCCCAGCGGATCGTGACCCGCCCGGCGACGCGGCCGACCCAGCCGCCGAGCCGCCCGCCGACCGTCCGCTCCAGCCAGCCCGCGTCGTCGGCGGTGAGCACGCCGATCGCCACCGCCACCACGCCGTAGACCGCCAGGAACACGGCACCGCCGGCGAGGACGCCGGGAAGGCGGGTGAACGCATCGACAGTTGCCCACCCTGCGACGCAGGCAAGCGTCGCGGCGATCGCGCTCGGCACGACCGACCAGAACCGCCAGCCGCCGCGCCCGAGCACGTGCGCGCTCACGCCCAGCAAGACGAGCGCGTGTACAGCCTGGCCGCCCGCGTTGGCGATCGCCGCGCCTGACGCGTCGAGGAGCGGCACGAAGGCGAGCGCGAGGCCGATATCGGCTGCGGCTCCCAGACCGTTCGCGACGAGCGAGACGCGGACGCGCCCGAGCCCGGAGAGGTGCGCTCCCGCAAGCGATGACAGCGCCATCAGCGGGAAAACGGTCAGCATGATCCGTAGCGGCGCGGCGACGTCGGCGTACTGCTTGCCGTACACGATCCGCACAAGCTCCGGGCCGAGTGCGATGGCGGCGCCGGCGATCGGCAGGGTCAGCACCACGACGAGCCGAAAGGCCCGCGTGAACCCCGAGCGGATGCGCGCGTCCTGCCGTGCGCCGAAGAGCGTCGCGAAGGCCGGCGCGACCGTGTTGCCGATCGCGGACGGGAGCAGCCGGAGCGCGACGATCATCGAGAACGCGATCGTGTACAGCGCGATCGCCTCGTTCGTCGAGAAGGCCTTCAGGAAGAAGAACTCGATGCGCGACGCCACGATCTGCTCGAGCAGCACGCCGGCTGCCGCGATGAGCGCGTAGTGGCGCACGCGGCGCTGCAGCTCGAGGGCCGCGGGCGCGAAGCCCGGCTCGGGCGGCCCGAGCGCGCGGCGTGCGAGCGTGCCGGTCCACGCGAGGTTCACGACCGCGATGAAGAGCTCGACCGCGAACATGCCGGTGATCCCGCCGCCGGCCCAGAGGACGAGCGCGGTTGCGACCGTGCTGACGAAGCCGGTCGTCAGCCCGACGACCGACGCCTGGCGGAACTGCTGGAGGCCGACCATCACGGCGGTCGGCACGGTGTGCAGGATCACGACGGCGGATACGAGCCCGGCGAGCGCCCAGGCGTCGGTCGGCTGCCCGCCGAGCGCCGCTACACCGAGGAGAATCGCCGCCGCGGCGATCGCGGCGGCGCCCTCGATCTTCCAGGCCCACGACATCAGGGAGCGGAGCAGCTGCGGCCGGCCGGCGCCGACCGTCTCGCCGACGTAGCGCATGACCGCCACGAACATCGAGCTCGAGAAGAGCGTCGAGAGCAGGATCGCGTTCAGCGCGATGAAGCTCTGCTGGCCGAAGTCGTCCTTGCCGAGGAATCGCGCGGCGACGATCGACGTGACGGCTGTGTAGATCTGCGGGATGCCCGAGCTGGCCGTGTACCACGCGCCGCCGCGCAGGACCGACCTGCTTGTCGTCGCCGCGGCGGCGTCCGGCGGCGGCCCCTGCTCGGCGGACACGTTCGCGGCTAGGAGGCCGGCTCGGCCACGGGCGCGGCGCGGTGCGCCGCGATCACGTCGGCGATGACCTCATCGAGGGCGATCGTCGGCTCCCAGCCGATTGCGGCCCGGATCTTGCCCAGGTCGGGGATGCGGTGGAACATCTCCTCGATCCCGTGCCCGTAGACCTCGGCGTAGGGGATGTAGGTGATCGTCGACGAGCTCCCGGTGGCGGCGAGCACGCGCTCCGCCAGCTCGTTGATCGTGAGCGACTCGGTCGAGCCGACGTTGTAGATCTCGCCCCAGAGGCCGCCGTGCCCGAGCAGGTCGACGAGCGCGCGCGACGTGTCGTCGACGTGGCAGAAGCAGCGGGTCTGGTTGCCGTCGCCGTGCACCTCGAGCGGCTCGTCCGCCAGTGCTGCGCGGACGAAGCGCGGGACGACCATCCCGTAGTCGCCGCTCTGGCGTGGACCGACGGTGTTGAACAGCCGCGCGATGACGACGCGCAGCGCACGCTCCTCGTGGAGGGCGAGCGCGAGGAACTCGTCCAGCGCCTTCGAGTCGGCGTACGCCCAGCGTTTTGCCGTCGTCGGCCCGTAGATCCGCCGTGTGTCCTCGCGCAGCGGCTGCTGCTCGGCCGGGTGGTCGCCAACCACCTCGGAGCTCGACGTTACGAGGACCGGCTTGTCGAAGCGGGCGCAGTACTCGAGCACCGTCTCCGTGCCCTGCACGTTCGTGAGCAGCGTGCGGCCGGGCTGCTCCACGATCAGCCGCACGCCGACGGCAGCGGCGAGGTGCCAGACGGCGTCGCACTTGAAGACGAGCTCACTGACTACGGCCGGCGAGAGCACCGACTCGACGACGAGGTGGAAATCTTGCCGGTCGCGCAGCGCGGCGACGTTCTCGACCGAGCCGGTCGACAGGTCATCGAGCGCGTAGACCTCCCAGCCCTGCTCGAGCAGGTCGTGCGCGAGGTACGAGCCGATGAACCCGGCGCCGCCGGTGACGAGCGCCTTGCCGGGGACCATCACGGCGAGCCAGCCTACTCGCGACAGGGGCTGTCCCTCTTCCGAAGCAGCTTGCGGAACGGGGCTGTCCCACAAGGAGATTCTCGATGTTGCAGTCGGGATCCGCTGACGTCCGGCTAGCCGCCGGCTTGGTGCAGCGCGTCCTGGATCACCGAGTCGCGGGGCGAAAGCGCCTTCGCCGCCTCGAGCTCTGTGCGCGCTTCCGCGCGGCGCCCGGCGCGCAGCAGCGCCTGGCCGAGCTGGTAACGCACCGCCGCCGAGCGCGGCTCGCGGTCGGCCGCCTGCTCGAGCGGCGGGATCGCGTCCGCAGGCCGCGCGGCCAGCTCCGCCTCGGCGACCAGCGGGTCGGTCGAGAGCGGGTCGAGCCGCCGCGCCCACGCGAGGTCGGCGTGGGGGTCGCTGCCCGGGTTGTCCAGCTCCTCCGCTGTGATGCGCGCCGAGGTCCACACGGGCGCGAAGACGAGCACGGCGACCGCCGCAGCCACACCGGCCAGCGGGTAGGCGACGCGTCCCGGCAATGTGGGTGGGTCGTCGGGCGACGCGCCTGTGCCCACGAGCAGGAAGAACAGGATCCCGACGGCGGGGAACGTCCAGATCCAGTCGGCCGCCGAGTGCACGGCGAAGTAGGCGCCCGCACCGAGCAGCCCCGCGCCGACCACGTCACGCCGCGCCCGCCGCACGAGGACGATGCCGAGCGGGATGAATGCGACGGCGAGCAGCGCGAGGCCGACGATGCCCTCTTCGCTCGCGACGTCCAGCTCGAGCGAGTGCGAGCGGCGCGGCGTCTCGGAGCTCCGCCCGTGCTGCAAATAGGCGACGTCCCAGCCGCGAGCGCCGGTCCCGGCGAGCGGGTGGGCGCGGAACTCGTCGACCGCGACGCGCCAGAAGTCGTAGCGGTTCGAGCCGAGGCTCAGGAGGTGGCTCGACGCGGTCTCGGTGGTGGGCAGCGTCTTGAAGTCGTGCCACCGGTCGCTCGCCCAGCCGATCGGATGGTCGACGCGCACCACGAACCCGGCGAGCCCGGCGACGAGCACCACGACGAGCGCCGCGGCCGCGACGCGCCCTGCAAGACGGTGCGCGTGCTCGGAGAGCGCCATCCGCTCGTCGAGGAGCGCCCAGGCGGCGGCGAGCGCGATCCCGACGACGGTGAGCACCAGCACGCGCCCGCCCGCGGCCCGGGCCGCATCCGCGAGTGCGCTCTCGTCGCCACGCTGCTTGAAGGGTTCGTTCAGCGTCCGGAACGAGATCGCCACCAGCGCGAGCGTCCCCAGGGCCGGGACGAGCAGGCGCAGGCGCGCCGGCGAGACGGCGAGGACGACAACGGATGCCGCGGCGAGCCCTACGGCGCCGCCCTTGCTCTGGACGAGCGCCTCCGTCGCGAGCATGGCCGTCGCCGCTCCGCCCGCCAGTGCGCGCACGATCAGGGGAGCCCCGCGCCGTGCTGCAAGCGCCGCCGCCGGCCAAAACGCGAGCAGGGCGGCCGCACCCTGCGCGTTCACGTAGTCGATTGGAAAGGACAGCCGTCCGAAGTCGAAGCGGTCCGCGGGCGCGGAGCCCCACGCGAGCGTGACCGCGGCGGCCATCGAGAGCCCGCCTGCGACGGCGACGAGCCCCGCGGTTGCGGCCTCGCGTGCCGCCGCACCGCGCAGCGTCACGAGCGGCAGCGCGAGTGCGAGCGCATAGGTCGCCACGAGCAGCGCCTCGTCGCGCGCCGCCGCGGGCAGCGGGCTCCACGACGCGCTGAGCGCCGTCCACGCCGCGAGCCCGCCCAGCCCCGCGAGTGCGACGACCGCTGCCCGGTCAGGCCGGCCCGCGACGCCCGCCACGAGCACCACTGCGACGAGCAGCGCCAGCAGCAGGGCGTACGGCAGCCAGTCGCCCGCGAGGATCGAACCGCCTTCGCGCCAGGCCGTCCCGGCGACCAGCAGGCCCGCCAGCGCGGTAGGGACAGCGAGCAGGAGCGACCCTCTCCCTCTCGCGGCCGCGGACACTGCGTTCTCGCGGCCCTCTGAGCCGTTCACGACCTTCAAGCCTTTCGCCTCAGGCGCCGATTGTTCCTGCAAATCGGCAGGGGGTGAAAAAAGCCGGGGAATCACTACGATGCGTGCAGGGGCAACTGCGGGAAAGGAGACTCAATGGGGAGGTTCGCACGGGGGGTGACCGTCCTCGTGGCGCTCGCGCTGCTCGTCGCAACTGCGGCGACTGCCGCGACGCCGACCCAGATTTATCGGGATTACCAGGACAATGGCAGGCTCGACGGACGCTACTCGGTCGCCGATCTGCAGGCGGCGCTTCAGAGCCCGGCGGTTCAGGGCTATGGCGGGCCGACGATCGTTCCTGGGATGAGGCGTGAAGTCCGGCGCAAGCTGGGCGAGCAGCACGGGGTGAACACCACGAAGAAGGCCGCCCAGGGTGGCCTGCCCTTCACGGGGTTCGACCTCGCTCTGCTCACGGCCGGGGGCGCACTGCTGCTCACGGTCGGGTTCGGCCTGCGGCGTGTCGCCAAGCAGAAGAGCTAGCGACGTCGCCATGGGATTGCCTGACCGGCTGAGAGGCCCGGCTGCTGCATGACGTCACTCCAGACGACTCCGGATCGCGCAACCGCGACGCTGCAGGCGCTCCGCGCGCGCCCGCAGCCCCAGGCACGGCTGCAGTCGACTGCGTTCTGGGCCAATACGGCCCTCGCGGTCGACGCCGCCATGCTCCTCGCGGCGGCGGGCGCGACCGCGCTCGGCGCCGAGCACGCGGGCCTGCCGCGGCTTTCGCTCGGCTGGCTCGCCGCGTTCGCGGCGATCTGCCTGGTCGCCGCCCGCGCGCGCGGTATGTACGCGCCGAAGCTGCGGCTGGACGTCCTGGACGACCTGCGCGGCGTCGTCACCGTCGTGTCGCTCGCCGCGATGAGCGTGCTCGCGATGCGCGTCCTGCTCGGCCACGACCCGCACGACCTCTCGGTCGAGGTCTTCCGCCCCTGGGTCTTCGCCGTCGTCTACCTGGCCGTCGGTCGCATCGCACTCTCCTGGACACAGACCCGCGCCCGCGCCGTGGGCGAGGTTGCCCGACCGACGCTGATCGTCGGCGCCGGCCGCGTCGGACGCCTGATGGCGCGCCGCCTGATCGACCATCCGGAGCTCGGCCTGCGCCCGATCGGCTTCCTCGACAAGGAGCCGCTGGACGGCGGCGACGGCCCGACGCTGCCGGTGCTCGGCGCCAGCTGGGACCTCGACCGGCTCGTCTCCGACTACGGCGTCCAGCATGTGATCGTCACATTCTCGACCGCGCCGCACGAGGTGCTGCTGCGGCTCGTCCGCCGCTGCGAGGAGCTCGGCGTGGAGGTCTCCTTCGTCCCGCGGCTGTTTGAGCGCGTCGGCGAGCGCCTGACGATCGACCACCTCGGCGGCCTGCCGCTCGTGACCGCGAACCTCGCCGACCCGAAGGGCTGGCAGTTCGCCGTCAAGTACGTCGTCGATCGCATCGTCGCGGCGGTCGCGCTGATTCTGGTCTCGCCGGTGCTGCTTGCCGCCATGCTCGCTGTGCGCCTCTCGCTCGGCCGGCCGATCTTCTTCCGCCAGACGCGCATCGGCCGCGACGGGCGGCCGTTCGAGATGTTGAAGCTCCGCACGATGCTCCCGCAGCGCGACGGCGAGAACGTCGTCGAGCCCGAGTGGCTGCCGCAGGACACGGCGCCGGGCGGCGTCGAGGGCGACGACCGGCGCACGCGCGTCGGGGCGTTCCTGCGCCGCACGTGCATCGACGAGCTGCCGCAGCTGATCAACGTCGCGCGCGGCGAGATGAGCCTCATCGGTCCCCGCCCCGAGCGCCCCGAGTATGTGGAGATGTTCGAGGAGAGCGTCTACCGCTACGGCGACCGCCACCGCGTGAAGGCCGGCATCACCGGCTGGGCACAGGTGAACGGGCTGCGCGGCCAGACGTCGCTCTCAGACCGGGTCGAGTGGGACAACCACTACATCGAGAACTGGTCGCTCTGGCTAGACGTCAAGATCGCCCTGTGGACGGTGCTTTCAGTGTTCCGGATGTACCGCACCACCGAGTAGCGGCCGGGCCGCTCCAGACCCGGGCCGCCGCGTTATAGTCAAAGCACAGTGCCTGCGCAGGTGCGAAGGAATGTTCCCTTCGCGGCGTTCGAGGCCTCGTTGTGGCTCGGTCTCTACGCCGGTTACCTCGCCCTGCGCGACATCTCGATCGGCAGCGCGCAGGAGGCGGTCCGCAACGGGCTCACGCTCGTGCACGCCGAGGAGGCGTTCAGGGCTCTTCCACGAGGGCGCCGTGCAGGCTGCGGCGGAGGCGTGGCACCTCGAAGGCTGGTTCGACGCGTACTACCTCATCGGCTTCGGCCCGACCCTCGTCGCGGTGCTCGTGTGGCTCGGCTTCTGGCACCGCGCGCAGTACCGCGTCCTGCGCACCTGGATGCTCCTGTCGCTCGCGATCGCGTCGGTCCTGTACTGGCTCGTCCCGACCGCCCCGCCACGGCTCGTGCCGGGGCTCGACATCGGCGACACCGTCGGCCTGGCCGCGCACGACACCGGCTCGTTCGCGGGGATCAAGTTCAACCCGTACGCGGCCATGCCGAGCATGCACGTGGGCTGGACGCTCCTGATCGCGATCGTCGCCGTGCGCGTCTGCCGCCACCGGGTCGCCAAGGTCGCCTGGGCGCTGTACCCGGTCGCGATGGTCGCGACCGTGGTCGCGACCGGCAACCACTACTTCGTCGACGCCATCGTGGGCGCTGCAGTCGCCCTCGTCGCGGTGGCGCTCTGCTCCCCGCGTGTGAGGTCCATGCTCCGTCCTCGTCCCTTCTACGGCTACCCGACGCACTAACGAAGAGGTGCTCCGGCGCCGAAAGTAGCTTTGAAGGTGAGAGCTACACTGAGACAGTCCTCGACCGCGGCACGACCGTATCGGCCGGGAATCTCCAACGAAAGGGGGCTCGAGGGTCTTGTTCGAACGCTTCACAGAACGGGCTAGACAGGTCGTCGTCCTCGCCCAGGACGAAGCGCGCGCGCTCAAGCACAACTACATCGGCACGGAGCACATCCTGCTCGGTCTTCTCCGTGAGGAGGAGGGCCTTGCTGCGCGCGTCCTCGAGTCGCTCGACATCACCGTGGAAGAGGTGCGCGCCCAGGTGGCGCGGATCGTCGGCCAGGGCGACGAGGTCACGACCGGTCAGATCCCGTTCACCCCGCGCGCGAAGAAGGTGCTGGAGCTCGCGCTGCGCGAAGCGCTCTCCCTCGGCCACAACTACATCGGCACCGAGCACATCCTGCTCGGCCTCGTCCGCGAGAACGAGGGCGTCGCCGCGCGCATCCTGCTCGACTTCGACGCGGATGCGGAGAAGATTCGCAACGAGATCATCCGGATGCTCTCCGGGCCCGGGCGCCGCCAGCAGGGCGCGGCCGGCTCCGGCGAGGGCAAGTCGAAGAGCTCGAAGCTCCTCGACCAGTTCGGCCGCAACCTGACCAAGCTCGCCGCCGAGGGCAAGCTCGACCCGGTCGTCGGCCGCCAGACGGAGATCGAGCGCGTCATGCAGATCCTGTCGCGCCGCACCAAGAACAACCCGGTGCTGATCGGCGAGCCGGGCGTCGGCAAGACCGCCGTCGTCGAGGGCCTCGCCGCGCGCATCTCGTCCAACCAGGTGCCTGAGCTCCTGAAGGGCAAGCAGATCTACACGCTCGACCTCGCGGCGCTGGTCGCCGGGTCGAAGTACCGCGGTGAGTTCGAGGAGCGCCTGAAGAAGGTGATGAAGGAGATCACCCAGCGCGGCGACATCATCCTGTTCATCGACGAGCTCCACAACCTCGTCGGCGCGGGTGCCGCCGAGGGCGCGATCGACGCCGCATCGATCCTCAAGCCGGCGCTGGCGCGCGGTGAGCTCCAGACGATCGGCGCGACGACGCTCGACGAGTACCGCAAGTACCTCGAGCGTGACGCAGCGCTGGAGCGGCGCTTCCAGCAGATCCGCGTCGAAGAGCCGTCGACCGACGACACCGTCCAGATCCTGCGCGGCCTGCGCGACCGCTACGAGGCGCACCACCGCTGCAAGATCACGGACGACGCCCTGGTGGCGGCGGCCCAGCTGGCCGACCGCTACATCCAGGACCGCCACCTCCCCGACAAGGCAATCGACCTCATCGACGAGGCCGCGTCGCGGATGCGCATCAAGACCATGAGCGCGCCGCCGCGCTACCGCGAGCTCGAGGACGAGATCGAGCGCGTGCGCAAGGAGAAGGAGTCGTCGATCGAGGCGCAGGAGTTCGAGAAGGCTGCGTCGCTCCGTGACAAGGAGCGCAAGCTCACGCAGAAGAAGCGCGAGCTCGAGGAGTCGTGGCGCGCCGAGGAGGCGACCGAGCAGCCCGAGATCGGCGAGGAGGAGATCGCCGACATCGTCTCGATGTGGACGGGCATCCCGGTCTTCAAGCTCACCGAGGCGGAGACGCAGAAGCTCATCCGCATGGAGGACGAGCTGCACAAGCGCGTCATCGGCCAGGAAGAGGCGATCGTCGCGGTCGCGAAGTCGATCCGCCGCGCGCGGGCCGGCATCAAGGACCCGAAGCGCCCGACCGGCTCGTTCATCTTCCTCGGCCCGTCGGGCGTGGGGAAGACGGAGCTGGCGCGCACGCTCGCCGAGTTCCTGTTCGGCGACGAGGACGCGATGATCCAGGTCGACATGTCGGAGTACATGGAGAAGCACTCCGTGTCCCGGCTCGTCGGCTCACCGCCCGGCTACATCGGCTACGACGAGGGTGGCCAGCTCACCGAGGCCGTGCGGCGCAAGCCGTACTCGGTGGTGCTGCTCGACGAGATCGAGAAGGCCCACCCGGACGTCTTCAACATCCTGCTCCAGATCCTGGAGGACGGGAAGCTGACGGACGCCCAGGGCCGCCGCGTCGACTTCCGCAACACGATCGTGATCATGACGTCGAACATCGGCGCCGCCCAGATCTCGAAGAACCAGTCGCTCGGCTTCACGATGGGCGACGAGTCGGGGCTCTCGTACGACGACATGAAGGACCGCGTCATGAGCGAGCTCAAGAAGGTCTTCCGGCCCGAGCTCATCAACCGCATCGACGAGACCATCGTCTTCCACAAGCTGACGAAGGAGGAGATCCTCTCCATCGTCGAGCTGATGATGCGGCGCTTGCGCGAGCAGATGACGACGCACGAGGTCACGATCGAGCTGACCGACGAGGCGAAGGAGCTGCTCGTCGAGAAGGGCTACGACCCGGCGATGGGCGCCCGGCCGCTGCGCCGCGCGATCCAGCGCCACATCGAGGACCCGCTCGCCGACTTCGTGCTCGGCCGCGAGCTCGAGCCCGGCTCGACGATCCTGGTCGCGCGCAAGCCGGACGCCGAGGACGTCGTGATCGAGGTGATCCCGGGCGCCCCGCCGCCGCCGGAGCCGGTCACGGTGCCGGCGGACGAGCCGCAGGCCTCTGCGGACGGCGACGCCGAAGACTCCGAGTAGCGGCGAGCAACGGCAGATGTGAGAGCGGCGGCCGAGAGGCCGCCGCTTCTTTCCCGCCGAAAGTCCGGCCCAGCTCCGCGGGCCATGACGACTCTCGGCGGTCAACTGCTGGTCACACGCGACTTCGCGCGATCTGGCTGCGGCGAGGCAAGCTCGCCTCCGCCGAGCACTACACGTGCTTGGCCCAGGTGTGGGCGCCGCCCCAGTCCACGAGGACCACGGGCTCGTTGCCGATGACCCAGGCGTCGTGCCCGGGCTCGAGCACGCTGATCTCGCCGGGGCCGACCTCGAGCTCGGTGCCGTCGGCCATGCGGATGCCCAGCGTGCCGGCCACGTGGTACTGGAAGTGGGGTGCCTCGCAGCAGCTCCGTGCCCGCGACGGGCTTGACGTGCTCCGACCAGCGCCACCCCGGCTGGACGGTGTAGCGGCCGACCTCGCCGCCGCCGATCATCAGGATCTCGCCTTTGCCCTGGGGGAACTCCCGCACCTCGTCGGGCGAGTCGAAGCCCTTGTGCGCCGTGAGCTGCTGCGCCTGCTGCATGGCAACCTCCTGCTGGAGAGATGAGCCGGACGTGGTGATTCTACTTACCAGTAGGTAAAATACTAGGGGCATGAACAGCACGACCTCGGAAACCGGCAGCGCCCCGCGGATCCTCGATGTCGCGGAGCGCCTTGCCCAGCGGCGCGGCTTCAACGGCTTCAGCTACGCCGACATCGCCTCCGAGCTCGGCGTCACGAAGGCAAGCCTGCACTACCACTTCCCGGGCAAGGCCGACCTCGGCGAAGCGCTGCTCGCGCGCTACGCCGGCCGGTTCGGCGACGCCCTCGCGGCGGCGGACGAGAAGCTTGACGACGAGCGCGAGAAGCTCGCCGCCTACGCCGAGATCTACGCGGACGTGCTCCGTCGCGACCGCATGTGCCTGTGCGGGATGCTGGCCGCCGAGTACGAGACGCTGCCCGAGGCGATGCAGCTCGCGGTCGCCCGCTTCTTCGAGGAGAACGAGCGCTGGCTCGAGCGGGTGCTCGAGCAGGGCCGCGCGCGCGGAACGCTCGCGTTCTCCGGCTCCGCCCGCGACGCCGCAAACCTGATCGTGAGCGGACTCGAGGGAGCGATGCTCGTCTCGCGCTCGCTCGGCGACGTCTCGCGCTTCGAGGCGGCCGCCCGCGTGCTCCTCGCCGGCTTCGTGCCCGCCGCCTGACAGACTCGGCCGCGTGGGCGTCGCGCCGCAGACCTGGCATCACGGGCTCGTCGCCAGGTGGTGGGCCGAGTTCAACGAGGGCGGCGATGAGGTCGAGTACTTCCGGCGCTTCGTCGAGACGTCGGGCGAGCCGGCGCTCGACGTGGCGTGCGGCACGGGCCGGCTCCTCCTCCCGTACCGCCAGGCGGGGCTCGACGTCGACGGCTGCGACGTGTCGGCCGACATGGTCGCCGCGTGCCGCCGCAAGCTCGACGAGGCCGGTGTCGACGCGAACGTCTGGGTTGCTGCCATGGACGAGCTCGAGCCGCCGCGCCGCTACCGGACGATCTTCGTGTGCGGCGGCTTCGGCCTCGGCGCGACGCGCGAGCGCGACCTGGAGGCGCTGCGCCGCTTCCACGCGGCACTCGAGCCGGGCGGCACGCTGGTGTTCGACGTGGAGATGCCGTACGCGTACGACAACCACTGGCCCTACTGGCTGAAGGCGAATCGCGCCGAGCTCCCGAAGCCCTGGCCGGATGGGAGCCGCGACACCGCTTCGGACGGCAGCGAGCTCGCCCTCGCCGTCCGCCTCCGCGACCTCGACCCGCTCGAGCAGGTCGTCACGGTCGACATGCGTGCGCAGCGCTGGGTCGACGGCGAGCTCGCGGCCGAGGAGGAGCACGTCCTCACGATCCGCCTCTACTTCCGCGACGAGCTCCTGGGGATGCTCGAGCAGGCGGGGTTCCGGGACGTGGAGGTGCTCGCCGGCAACACCGAGCGCCCGCCCACGCGCGACGACGACTTCCTCGTCTTCGTCGCGCAGCGGTGAGTCGCCGTCAGTCGCGCTGCACGAGCCAGGCGCCGCCCAGCACCGCGACGAGACCGACCAGCCCGGAGACGTAGAGGACGATCGAGGTCGTGCTCCCGGTCAGATCGTCCTCCAGGCGCGCGGCCGAGAACAGGTCGCAGAGCGCGATCGCAATGCCGGGCACGATCGCGATGCGCACACGCCGCCAGTCGCGCTCGCAGACCGCCCACGCAAAGGTCGCCGCGAACGTGAGCGGCCACGTCGCGACGATGGCCGCCGAGACCGGTGTGAGGTGCCACGGCCAGCTTTGCGCGAGCTCGCCCTCGGGCGCCAGGAAAAGCCACAGGCCCACAAACGCCAGGACGGCCGCCGTGATCGCGAACGCGACCTTGACGGCGCGGCGCAGCGGCTGCTCGACGACCCACATGGCACGGCCGCCGTGGCGCTCGTGCGCGACGAACACGGCCAGCACCGCGGGCGGCAGGCTCACGTAGATCACCAGCCAGATCCACGCGGTGGCCATCTGGCGGGACGATCCGCTCGCCAGGTGGAAGTCGTCCGAGAACCGCAGCGTGGCGATCAGGTTGGTCGTGACGAGGACGAACGCCGTGACGAGCACGATGCGCGAGCGCGGCCACGTGCCGTCGCGCAGCACCAGCGCCAGCCCGAGTGCCGCTCCTGCGAGGTAGCCCGCGCCGATGAACGCCGCCGTCGGCGCCACGCGGATCGTCCACGCGAAGCTCTCGCCGGCCGACGAGGGCGCAAGGAAGAGCCCCGCTCCCGTGCCCACGGTGACCGCCAGGCCGACGATGACGAGCGCCCGTCCGTACCAGGCGAGTGGCAGTGGTGCCTCGGCCATCGGGCGATTCTGGACAGCTGCGCCCTCGCGCGCCTGAAGAGCGGCAGGCCGTGACTAGCCTGCCCGGGTGAACCTGCAAGTCCTCGATCGGAGGCCCGAGCTGGGCGCCCTCGCCGGAGCGGTCGCGATCGCCTTCTCGGGGATCCTCTTCCGCTACGCCGACGTCTCCGCCTCGACCGGCGCCTTCTTCCGCTGCTTCTACGCGCTGCCGGCGCTCGCCGTGATCGGGATCGTCGAGGACCGGCGGCTCGGGCCGCGCTCGCGCCGCGCACGCCTCTACGCCTACCTCGCCGGTGCATTCTTCGCGGCCGACCTCGTGCTCTGGCATCACTCGATCGACTACGTGGGCGCCGGGCTCGCCACGGTGCTCGGCAACACGCAGGTGCTGATGGTCGGCCTGCTCGCGTGGGTGCTCCTGAACGAGCGGCTGTCGAACCGGGCGCTCATCTCGATTCCGCTCGCGTTCGGCGGCGTCGTGCTCATCTCGGGCGTGCTCGAGGACGGCGCGTACGGCGAGAACCCCGGGCTGGGCGTCGTGCTCGGCATCTTCACCGGCATCGCGTACTCGGGCTTTCTCCTCGCGCTCCGCCAGGGCTCGAGCGGCAACCGTGCGGCCGGCCCGCTCTTCGATGCGACGCTCGCGTCCGCGGTCGGCTGTCTCGTCATCGGCCTCGTCGGCGGCGACTTCGACCCCTTCCCGGACTGGGCGGCGCAGGGCTGGCTCGTCGTGCTCGCGCTGAGCTCGCAGGTGCTCGGCTGGCTGCTGATCGCCGTTTCGCTGCCGCGGCTGCCCGCAGTCGGGACGTCGCTGCTGATCATGCTGCAACCGGTTCTCGCCGTGATCCTCGCCGCCTGGCTCGTCGACGAGTCGCCGTCCGTGCTGCAGCTCGCGGGCGCGGGGCTCATCCTCGGTGCGGTCGTGTTCGCGTCGGCCCGCCGCCGAGTGCGCGAGCCGCAGCCCGTCGTCACCGCTCAGCCGAGCCCGGCCCGCCGGTAGACGAGCCAGCCCGCCTCGACGCGGGCGAAGAGACCGAGCCGCTCAACCGCGAAGCGAAACGTGGGCGGCTTCGGCAGCGCGGCGATCGCCGCCTGCCGCTGCGGCGTCGCGAGGCCGACCGCCAGCGTGGCGTGGACGCGGTATGGCTCGGGCTCGCCGCTCTCGAACGCGGCCGGCGCGAGCCCCAGCTCGTCCAGCACCTGGCGCTGCAGCTCCATGATCCGCTCCGCGCCGCCGACGACGTCGAGGAAGACGACGCCTTCGTTCTCGAACTCGGCGTAGCCGTCCAGCACGAGCTCGAACGGCTCGACGGCCGCCGCCAGCTCGTCGAGGTACTCGGCCGCCACCTCGAGGTCGCCCTCGTACGGCTGCTTGATCGTCACGTGCGGCTCGAGCACGGTCGCGCTCGCCTGTGCGCCCCAGCGCTCGTACAGCTCGACGGCGACCGAGCGCATGAAGTTGTGCACGTCGTCCGGAACGAGCGCCGCGTAGCCGAGCCACACGCCGTCAGCCTAGTTTTCGCGGGCGGAATAGGGCGACGGCGCCACGTGCGCCCGCCCCACCGCATCCGGGGCCGGGCAGCCGAGCAGCGTCAGCCCCAGCTCCACCTCGTCGCGCAGCAGCTCGAGGACACCGCGGACGCCGTCCTCCCCGCTCGCAGCCAGCCCGTAGAGCACGGCGCGGCCGACGAGCGTCGCGCGGGCGCCGAGGGCGAGCGCCTTTAGCACGTCGCCGCCGCGGCGGATGCCGCCGTCGACGAGCACCTCGGCCCGGCCGTCGATCGCCTCGAGCACTTCGGGAAGCGCGTCCAGCGAGGCCGAGACGCCGTCCAGCTGCCGGCCGCCGTGATTGGAGACGACGACGGCGGCCGCGCCGTGCTCGCACGCCAGCCGCGCGTCCTCGGCCGTGAGGATGCCCTTGACGATCAGCGGCAGGCGGCAGACGCTGCGCAGCCACTCCAGGTCGCGCCAGGTCAGCGCGCTGTCGGTCACGGCGCCCAGGCCGAGACCCGGGTCGACGGGCCGGTCGAAGTGCATCGAGATGCACGGCATCGGCAGCTCGGGCGGGATGACGAAGCCGGTACGCACGTCGCGCTCGCGCCTCCCGGCACGCGGGAGGTCGACGGTCAGCATCACGGCGCCGTAGCCGCAGTCGGCCGCCTCGTCCAGCAGCGCCCGTGCGAACTCGCGGTCCTTCGACAGGTAGAGCTGGAACCACTGCCGGCCGTCCGGCGCAGCTGCGGCGATCTCGGCGGGGCGCACCGATGAGAGCGTCGAGTGGCAGAAGATCGTCCCTGCGGCCGCGGCGGCCCGTGCCGTCCCGAGCTCGCCGTCCGGGTGCATGAGCCGCTGGTAGGCGGTCGGCGCGACGATGACCGGGAGCGAGATCTTCGTCCCGAGCACCGAGGTCGCGGTCGAGACCGTCTCCACGTCCACGAGCGTCCGCGGCCGGAGCACCCAGCGGCCGAAGGCGGCCACGTTCTCCCGCAGCGTCCACTCGTCGTTGGCGCCGCCCGCGACATAGCCGAAGATGCCCGGCTCGAGCGTCTGCTCGGCGAGCTGCTCGTAGTCGGCGACGTTGAAGGGTTTCCCCGCCATGCCGGGACTTTGGCACGAAGGCGGCACCCTTCGGCGTCAGGTCGCGTTCCTACACTGGCTCGTCCGTGGCGAAGGCGAAAGCAGCAACCCAGTTCGCGTGTGGCGAGTGCGGCTACTCGACCGGCCGCTGGTTCGGCAAGTGCCCGAGCTGCGCCGCCTTCGGCACGCTCGTCGAGGAGTCGACGGCGACCGCGAAGGGCGGCGGCGCGGCCCCGAAGCCGCTGCTCCGCCTCGCGGACGTGCAGGCCGAGGACGCCGACCGCATCTCGACGGGCGTCGCCGAGCTCGACCGCGTGCTCGGCGGCGGCCTCGTCCCCGCGTCGCTCGTGCTCGTCGGCGGCGAGCCCGGCGTCGGGAAGTCGACGCTGCTGCTCGCCGCGCTCGGCCACGTCTCGCGAACGCGCCGCGCGCTGCTCGTCACGGGCGAGGAGTCGGCAGCGCAGGTGAAGCTCCGCGCCGAGCGGCTGGGGGGCACCGAGCGCGTGGAGATCCTGGCGGACACCGACCTCGACGCGATCGTCGCGACGCTCGAGCAGGAGCGACCCGATGTCTGCGTCATCGACTCGGTGCAGACGCTCTACTCCGCGGAGATCGGCTCGGCGCCCGGCTCCGTCGGCCAGGTGCGCGAGGCGGCGGCTCGCCTCATGCGGGTCGCGAAAGCCTCGGGCGTCGCGCTGTTCCTCGTCGGCCACGTCACGAAGGACGGCTCGGTCGCCGGCCCGCGCGTGCTCGAGCACCTCGTGGACTGCGTCCTCCACTTCGAGGGCGACCGCTACCGCGAGCACCGCATCCTGCGCGCGGTCAAGAACCGCTTCGGCTCGACGAACGAGCTCGGGGTCTTCGAAATGACGGGCACCGGGCTGCAGGGGATGCCCGACCCGTCCGAGCTCTTCGGCCGGACGGCCGGCGGGGAGGTGGGGGCAGCGGTGGCGTGCGTGCTCGAGGGGACGCGGCCGCTCCTGCTCGAGATCCAGGCGCTCGTCTCGCCGACCGATCTCGCGATGCCGCGGCGCGTGGCGACGGGCGTCGACCCGAAGCGGCTCGCAATGATCGTCGCCGTCCTCGGCCGCCACGCGCGGCTTGCGCTCGGCACCGCCGATGTGTTCGTGAACGTGGCCGGCGGCGTGCGGATCGACGAGCCCGGCGCCGACCTCGCGATCGCGCTCGCCGTCGCCTCCGCCGCAAAGGCGGCACCGGTGCGGGACGCCATGGCCGCGTTCGGCGAGATCGGGCTGACCGGCCGTTTGCGCCCCGCGACCCAGGCCGAGCGGCGCCTCGCCGAGTGCGCAAAGCTCGGGCTGACAACGGTCGTGGCGCCGTCCGGCACCGCCTCGGCGGCCTCCGTCCGCGTTCTCGAGGCCGAGACTGTGGGCCAGGCGGTCAGCGCCGCGCTCGACCCGGCCGCCGCCGACGCTGCCTAGCCGGCAAACGAACCGGTTCTGAGCAGGGATTTTGTGCTTCCAGGCACGAAAATGCCTGGAAACAGTCGCATTTTCGACACACTTTCGCTATACTTCTCCGCGCTCGCCGGTGGGGCCAATCCCGCCGGCTTCTTGGTGAATTGGCGACAGGGAGGTCGGGTTGTTCGAGATCGGCGAGAAGGTGGTCTACCCCCATCACGGCGCGGGGACGATCGTCAAAAAGGAGAAGCGCACCATCCTGGGCGAGGAGCGTGAGTACCTGACGATCCAGATCCTGCACAACGACATGACCGTGAACGTGCCCACCGAGAACGCCGAGAAAGTCGGCCTTCGAGAGGTCATCGACGAGGAGACGGTCGAGCTGGTGCTGAAGGCGCTGACCGGCAACGGGACCGTCATGCCGAAGAACTGGAACCGCCGCTTCAAGCACAACCGCGAGAAGATGAAGACCGGCGACATCTTCGAGCTCGCCGAGGTCGTGCGGAACCTGTCGCTCCGCGATCAGGACAAGGGCCTGTCGACCGGCGAGAAGCAGATGTTCGTGAAGGCGAAGAAGATCCTCGTCTCCGAGCTGATGTACGCGAAGCAGATGGACGAGGAAGAGACCGCCGAGTGGCTCGACGGCGTGCTCGCCGACGCGGACAAGCCGAAGAAGGCGCGCGTCAAGGCCACCGCGTAGACGTCGCGCCGAACCCGGTGGCTTCCAGCCACTAGGTTCTCAGCGTGTCCGTCTGGGCTGTCATCGCCGCCGCTGGTGAGGGGCACCGCCTTGGGCTGAACCGGCCGAAGGCGTTTGCGCCGCTCGGCAATCGCGTGCTGCTCGCCGAGAGCGTCGAGCGGCTCGAGGAGACCGAGTGGATCGACGGCATCGTCGTCGTCGTCCCGGAAGGCTGGGAGGAGCCAGGGATCCTGCTCGCCGAGGAGCTGGGGGCCTCCAAGGTCACCGCGGTTGTCGCCGGCGGCGCCACGCGTGCCGCCTCCGTTCGCGCGGGTGTAGCCGAGGTACCGGCGGACGCGGACGTGATCGTGGTGCACGACGCAGCCCGGCCGCTCGTGTCCGAGGGCGTCGTCGGCCGCGTGCTCACGGCGCTGAACGACGGCTGGGAGGGCGCGGTGCCCGGGCTCGAGCCGTCCGACACGGTCAAGCGGGTGGCGCGCGGCGGGGTGGAGGAGACGCTGCCACGTGAGCGGCTGCGGCTGGTGCAGACGCCGCAGGCGTTCCTTGCCGGGGCGCTGCGCGACGCGCTCGAGTCGTCCGACGATGCGAGCGACTGCGCCGCGATGGTCGAGGCGCGCGGGGGCCGCGTCGCCGTCGTCGAGGGCGACCGGCGCTTGCTCAAGGTCACCGACGGCGAGGATCTCGCGCTCGTCTCGACCTGGCTGGGCGTCGCCCCGGCGCTCCCGATCCTCGACGACGAGTTCGACGACGAGGACGACGAAGACGACGCGGACGAGGACGAGGACGGCGAGGAGTGATCCGCGCGGTGTTCTTCGATGTCGGCGAGACGCTCGTCAACGAGGCGCGCTGGTGGGCCGAGCTCGCGGCCCGCGTGGGCATCGAGGCGCACGTCATCTGGGCAGCGCTCGGGGCGGTCGTCGACCGCGGCGAACGGCACGGCCTCGCCTGGGAGCTGCTCGGGGTCGAGCGGCCGGACGGTGTCGGCTTCGAGGGCGCCGATCTCTACGACGACGCCGAGCCGTGCCTGCGCCGGCTGCGCGACGGCGGCTACTTCGTGGGCCTTGCCGGGAACGTGGGCCGCCCGCTGGAGCCGTTCGTGGACCGCTTCGGGCTCGACGTGGACTTCGCCGCGGCCTCCCACACGCTCGGGGCCGAGAAGCCGTCGCCGCGCTTCTTCGAGCGCCTGCTGGAGGCGGTCGACGCGGAACCGGGCGAGGTCGCGTACGTGGGCGACCGGGTCGACAACGACGTCGTGCCGGCGGCGGCGGCCGGGATGGTCGCGGTGCACATTCGGCGCGGGCCGTGGGGCTACCTCCAGAGCGGGGCCGAGCAGGCGGCGCTACAGATCGGCTCGCTGGACGAGCTACCCACCGCGTTCGCCCATGTCTGAGCTGCGGGTCGGAATCGGCGTCGACGCGCACGGCTTCAGCGGCGCGAAGCCGCTGGTGCTTGGCGGCGTCGAGTTCCCGGGCGACGCTGGCCTCGCGGGCCACTCCGACGGCGACGTCGTCACGCACGCGCTCATCGACGCGCTGCTCGGGGCGGCGAACATGGGCGACATCGGGACGCTCTTCCCCTCCGACGACACCCAGTGGGCGGGCGTCTCCTCGCTCGACCTGCTGGCGAAGGCGTGGGTCGAGGTGCAGGCCGCGGGCTGGACCCTTGTGAACGCCGATTGCGTGCTGATCGGCGAGCGCCCGCGGATCGCCGGCCGCCGCGCCGAGATGGCCGGGGCGCTCGCCTCCGTGCTCGGGGTGTCCCTCGAGCGTGTCGCAGTCCGGGCGACGACGACTGACCGGCTGGGCTTCACCGGGCGCGGGGAGGGACTCGCGGCCCAGGCCGTAACGTTGCTGCAGAAAGGGTGAAGCTCCTCCGCTACGCCGACCGGCCTGACCTGCGCGAGATCCGCTTGGAGCGGCTGTCGATGCGCACGTTCCCGGTGTTCATGCACCACAACCAGGGCGGCGCGCGCTACTGGGGGCGTCTGTACGAGGAGCATCCGGACTTCCAGCTGGCGCTCGTAGACGGCGACGAGCTCGTGGCGGAGCTCCACTCGGTGCCGCTCGCCTGGGACAGCTCCCTCGCGGACCTGCCCGTAGGCTGGGACGACGTCTTCACCCGCGCCTTCGAGAGCGGGCGCCCGGCCGACGCTCTTGCCGCCCTGGCGATCTCGGTGGCCCCGGAGCGCCAGGGCATGCACCTGTCGACGCGCATGATCGAGGCAATGCGCGACGCGGGCCGCGCGCTTGGACTCCGCTTCCTCATCGCGCCGGTGCGCCCGACGGCGAAGGAGCACTACCCGCTGATCGCGATCGAGCGCTACATGGGCTGGCGGCGAGCCGACGGGTCCCACTTCGACCCGTGGCTGCGCATCCACGAGCGCGTCGGCGGCGAGTTGGTCGCGCCGGCGCCCGACTCCATGGTGTTCCAGGCGCCGGTCGCGGACTGGGAGAAGTGGACGGGCATGGCGATTCCGGACGACGGCGACCACGTCGTGCCGGGGATGCTCGGCCCGCTCGTCGTGCGGGACGGCGTCGGCCGTCACGTCGAGCCGAACGTCTGGGTCGTCCACCGGATGTAGCTAGTTCGGCCGCACCTCGAGCTTGAGGATGTCCGGCCGGTGGTAGTGCCCGGACGGGTCGAAACGCTGGCGCTCCTCGAGGAGCCGCGACGGATCGAGCTCCGCGTAGAGGATGCCCTCCTCGTCGTAGAGGGGGCCGGCGAGATACGAGCCGTCGGGCGCGAGGATCGCGCTGCCGCCGCGGCCGACGATCTCGTGCCCCTCGAGCAGCTCTCTCAACGGGAAGTCGTCCGGGTAGCTCGACGCCCGCTGGAAGTGCGACGGTGCAATCACGAAGCACCGCGACTCGCGGGCGATATGGACGAGCGTCGCCTGCCACAACTCGCCGTCGTCGGCCGTCGACGCGATGTAGATCTCGACGCCCGACTCGTACAGGGCGAAGCGCGCGAGCGGCATGTAGTTCTCCCAGCAGATGAGGCCGCCGAGGCGCCCCAGCTCGGTTGGTAGGGCGCGGAGCCCCCCGCCGTCGCCCTGGCCCCAGACGAGTCGCTCGTGGTTCGTCGGCACGAGCTTCCGGTGCTTGAGCGCCAGCCGCCCGTCGGGCGCGTGGTACAGCAGCGAGTTGTAGAGCGTGCCGGGGCGCTCCGCGTCGACCTCGTTCACACCCGTGACGAGCCAGATCCCGTGCCGTGCCGCGATCTCGCCCAGGCGGTCCGCGGCCGGTCCCGGGATGGCGACGGCCTCGCGGGCGAGCAGTCCGAACGCTGCCTTGGCGCGGGGATCGGACCAGCCTGCCAGTGCCCGCGCCCAGGCGGACGACGGGTACGCCGGGACGAACGTCTCCGGGAACACCGCGAGGCGAGCTCCGGCCGCGGCCACCTCGCCGGCGATCGCGTCGAGCTTGTCGAGCGTCCGCTCGCGGTCGAGGATGACCGGCTCCGCCTGGACGCACGCGACCTTCACCGGGCCTTCCATGGCGGTGATTGTCTCAGTCAGGCGCCGGGCAGGGCGACGTATGCGCCCTCGACCACGACGAGGCCCTCGCGCTGGAGCGACTCGACAGCCGCGGCGTCGAGCTCTACGAGCGGCCGGGCGCCGGCCGCGACCACGCGCAGCGTCCCCGCGCGTCGCTGCCGGAACGAGCCCTCGAACGGCCCCTGTTTCCGTGCTGCTGCATCGCGCGTGCCGCGTGACGGGCACGTCGACGCGAGCGGGCACGCGTCGCAGCGCGGGACACGGGCGAGACAGACCGTGGCGCCCAGGTCGAAGAGCGCCTGCGCGCACTCGTGGTCGAATCCGAAGCCGGTTCGGCGCTGGACGCGCCCAATGTTCACGTCGACCGGGAGGACAGGACGGCCGAAGGCGAACGCGGCGACCGCGGCGGCGGTGTAGGGCCCGACTCCTGGCAACTCGGTGAGGTCGCCGGGCCAGCCGTGCTCGGCGACGTGGCACGCCGCCCGGTGCAGGTTGAGGGCGCGACGGTTGTAGCCGAGCCCCTGCCATGCGCGGATGACGTCGGCGGGTGTCGCGGTGGCGAGCGACTCGACTGTCGGCCAGCGCTCGAGCCACGCCTCGTAGCGCGGGACGACGCGCGGCACCTGCGTCTGCTGGAGCATGACCTCGGAGACGAGGATCGCGTACGGATCCCGCGTGCGCCGCCAGGGCAGGTCGCGTCCCTCGCGCGCGAACCAGTCGAGCAGGGCCTGCTTCACCGGCTCGAGCCTAGAGGCAGGCCCGGCGTCCGCGGCGTGGCCGGGACATGTCCGTTCGGGACAGGTGCGCGCAGGTGCCCATGGCCTCCTCCCCGCGATGAGCGTATCGAGCTGCGGCGCACCGGTGTGTGCCGGATCCGTGCCAGGTTCCGCACGATGCGCGCGGCGTAGCATCGAGGCGTGGACGACGACGACGACAAGGCGCACATCCAGCGCCTGGCGATCGAGCCGATCGCGAGCCTGCCAGACGAGGTGCTTGCCGCACGGGCGGGTGCGCCAATCTCATATGTGCCCGCGCTCCGCAGCGCACGCGACCTCAACGAGGCGCGTGACACCGCCGCGTCGCTGGCCGAGGCGCCGGCAATGAACGCGGCGCCCGAGGCCGAGCCGACGCTTGCGCGCTTCCTCGAGCTCGTCGCGGACGCGCCGCTGGACGCGGACGCGGCTCGCGCGATCCTGCGGGAGCTGAAGGCGGTCGGCGGCGATCTGCGCGCCCTGCGTGTCGCGCTCACCGGCCGCGACCGCGGCCCCGAGCTCTGGGCCGTGCTCGTCGCGCTCGGCGGCGAGGAGGCCGCGCATCGCGCGAGCATCGCGCTCGCGAGCGTCTAACGTCCACTCGATGCGCCTCTACAACACGCTGACGCGCCAGAAGGACGAGCTGCCGCCGCCGCCCGGCCCGATCCGCATGTACTTCTGCGGCCCGACGGTGTACGCGCGCGCACACGTCGGCAACGCGCGGCCGTTCATCCTCGGCATGTGGCTGCGCTCGTGGCTCCGCGCCACGGGGTACGACGTCACGCTCGTCCACAACATCACGGACATCAACGACAAGATCTACGAGGCCGCGCCGGGCGACAGTGCCGCGCTCGCCGAGCAGGCCACGGCGTGGTATCTGGAGGACACCGGTGACCTCGGCCTCGGCATGCCGGACGAGCTGCCGAAGGCGACGGAGATGGTCCCGCAGATCGTCTCGACGATCGCGGAGCTGGTCGAGCGCGAGTGCGCCTATGCGGTCGAGGGCGACGTCTACTTCCGCGTCGCGCGCTTCCCCGACTACGGCAAGCTGTCCGGCCAGCGGCCCGACCAGGTCGAGGAGCAGGAGCCGAACGCGCTCAAGGAGGATCCGCGCGATTTCGCGCTCTGGAAGGCCAACAAGCCGGGCGAGGACACCGCGTGGGACTCACCGTGGGGGCGCGGCCGGCCGGGCTGGCACATCGAGTGCTCGGTGATGGCGGAGCAGTTGCTCGGGCCGGTCTTCGAGATCCACGGCGGCGGGCTCGACCTCGTCTTCCCGCACCACGAGAACGAGATCGCACAATCGGGGGCGCTCGGTCACGAGTTCGCGCGGCATCTGGACGCACAACGGCATGCTCGAGTTCACGGACGAGAAGATGTCGAAGTCGATCGGCAACGTCGTCACGCTGCGCGACGCGATCGACCGCTGGGGCCGGCGAGACGCTGCTCGTCTACTTCCTGACCGGCCACTGGCGCAAGCCGATCGACTACTCCGACGAGGATCTCGAGCAGGCAGCTGCGCGCGCCGAGCGCTTCCGCGACGTCTTCCGCAGCGCATCCGAAACGGCGCCCGAGGGCGCCTGGGAGCGCTTCGCCGCCGCTCTCGACGACGACTTCAACACGCCGGAGGCGCTCGCCGTCATGCACGAATGGCGCGACCACGAGCTGCTGCGCCGGGCGCTCGCGATCTTCTCGCTGGACTCGCTGGCCGAGCAGCAGGCCGCTCCGGCTGACGTTGTCGCGCTCGCCGAGCAGCGCGCCGCGGCCCGCGGCACGGGCGAATGGAGCGAGGCCGATCGCTTGCGCGCCGCCATCGAGGAGGCCGGCTGGGTGGTTCGCGACGTGCCCGGCGACGGCGGCTTCCAGCTCGTCCCGAAGGCGTGAGCGCCGAGCTCGTCTACGGGCGCCGCCCCGTTCGGGAGCTGCTGCGCGGCCGGCGTCAGGCGCTCGAGATCCTCGCCACTGACCGGGCGCTCTCGGCGGAGCCGTGGATCCGCGAGGCGGGCGTCCGCGTCACCGTCAAGCCCGACCGCGAGCTGACCGCCCTCGCGGGCGCGCGCGATCACCAGGGCGTCGTCGCACGGGCGGAGCCGTACCGCTACGCGGACGCCTGGGAGATCGCCGCGGGCGAGACACCGCTCATCGTCTGCCTCGACCGCGTGAGCGACCCGCGCAACCTCGGTGCCGTCATTCGCAGCGCCGAGGGCGCGGGTGCCAGCGGGATCGTCGTGCCCGAGCACGGTTCGGCGCGGGTGACACCGGCGGTCTGCAAGAGCTCGGCCGGCGCGGTGGAGCACCTGCCCGTCGCGGTCGTGACGAACCTGGCGCGCTACCTGGGCGAGATCAAGGGGCCGTCGCTCTGGATCTACGCGGCGGCCGCCGAGGCGCCGGCGTCGCTGTGGGGGACGCAGTTCACGCCGGGCGCTGTCTTCGTCCTCGGCGCCGAGGGCCGCGGGCTCCGCCCGCTGGTGCGCCGGGCGTGTGACGAAGCGGTCTCGATCCCGCTCGAGGGCATGGTCGACTCGCTGAACGTCAGCGTCGCCGCGGCACTGCTCCTGTACGAGGCGCGGCGCCAACGCGCGTGAGCGACCCGACGCTCTACCTGTTCGACGGTTACAACGTCCTGCGCGCGGCCGGGCTCAAGGACCCCGCCGAGCTCGTCGACCGGCTCGCCTCGTTCGTGGCCGTCCGCGGGGCGAAGGGCGTGGTCGTCTTCGACGGTGTCGGGACGAGCCGAACGCTCGGCCCACTCGAGATCCGGTTCGCCCCGGACGCCGACGCGGTGCTCGAGCGGCTCGCGGCCGAGCACCGCGGCAAGGAGCGCGTCCTGCTCGTCTCGTCCGACATCGCGGTACGCGGAACCTCGGGGCAGGAGGTGGGGAAGCTGACGTCGAAAGCGTTCGCCGACCAGCTGCACGACGTGGAGCACACGGACACGGTGCACTCGCACCTCGCCGACCGGCTCGACCCGGAGACCCGCGACCAGCTGGAGCGTCTTCGCAGGAACCGCAAGTAGTCAGCTCACGCGGGACCTTTGCAAAGAACTTGTAACTTCTTCCGGTCCGTGCTAACTTGCCGTCCAGTTGAGGGTGAGAGTCGGGGAGGGCACCCTGCCGTTCCCACGATCGCCTGGACGCGAGGAAACCCATGTCCCCACGCCCAGCCACGAGCCTTCGCACCGCGCCGCGGACCCCGCAGCGGATCCAGCGAGAGCTGGAGGACCTGCAGCTCGCGATGCGCGCGCGCAACGGCGACAGCTCTGCGCTCGACGCGCTGATCCGCCGTTACACAGGCTTCGTCCGGCTCAAGGCGAGCTCGTACTTCCTGGCCGGCGGCGACAGCGACGACCTGATCCAGGAAGGCCTGATCGGCCTCTACAAGGCGGTCCGCGACTTCCGGCCCGACAAGGAGACGTCGTTCCGCTCGTTCGCCGAGCTGTGCGTGACGCGCCAGATCATCACGGCGATCAAGACGGCGACGCGCTTCAAGCACGCTCCGCTCAACACCTACGTCTCGTTCAGCCAGACGCCCGCGGGGCAGGAGTCGGACAGCGACTGCACGCTCGGCGACGCGCTGCCGGGCCCGAGCGTGAACGACCCGTCGACGTGCGTCATCTCGACGGAGGAGCTGCAAAGCCTCGTGTTCGCCTCGGGAGCGGCCTCTCGAAGCTCGAGGCCGACGCGCTCAAGCTGTACCTGGAGGGCTCGTCCTACGAGGGCATGGCCGAGGAGCTCGGCTGCGACACGAAGACGATCGACAACGCGCTCCAGCGCGTGAAGCGCAAGATCATCGCGCACCAGCGCTCGCGGCAGGTCCTTCAGTAGGAAAGCGCGGCGGCCGCTGCAACCGGGTCGCCCGTGAGCAGCGTCGCGCCGACACGCCGCGCGTCGTCCGCGGTCGCGCCCGCGCCCGGCCAGGTAGAGCCGGGTCGTGCGTCCGATGCGCCGCAGCTAGCGCGGCGGCCGGGCTCGAGGCGTCCCGGCAAGGGTCGCCGTCACGACGATTGCGTCCGGTTGCAGCAGCTCACCGCGTCCGCCAGTGACTCGACCGGCGTGTCCGGCCCGAGGTAGCTGATGCGCCAGCCGCGCGCGGCGAGCGCGAGTCCGAACGCGATCAGCGGCAGATCGTGTAGCTCCGCCGGCGCGCAGGCGAGCAGCGCACGCGGGCCCGTGCCGCGGTCCCAGTTGCGCGCGATTCCGAGCAGGCGGCCGCGCAGCAGGTTGCTTGCGAAGTGCTCCTGCGCGACCGTCGCCTCGGCGCGCTCCCAGCGCTCGCCGATCGCGGCGAGGTGCGGGAGCACTGCCTCGGACAGGACGGTCTCGAGCGTGAACGTGGCGAGCAGCGAGTCCAGTGCTGCGTGCGCCGCCGTCTCGTCGAGCGCGTCGAGGGCGCGAGCGAGGCGGTCGCGGCCCGTCTCGAGCAGCGCGCGGGGCGAGTCGACCGCCGTCGCCGACTCGCTCTCGGCGACCGCCGCGCGAGCCGCCTCGGCCGCCGCCAGGCCGCCGCCGAGGTGTCGCTGCATGGCGCGCACGCGCTGCTCGTCCTCGGCCGTGTAGAGACGGAATCCGCCCGACCGACCGCTCAGGGCGGAGGAGTCCGTAGCGGCGCTCCCATGCGCGCAGCAATTCGACCGCGACGCCTGTGCGCCGGCTGAGCTCTCCGATGCGGACGGCGCCCGCTTGCCAAAGTGGACACTGTACACGAGCTGTACAAACACTTGACAAGCATGAACGAATGCCTGTACAAAACCTCGACACAACCGTTCAACCGAAAGGAGTAGTCGTGAAAGCACTCGACTCAGTCGCCGCCGCTCTCCTCATCGTCGGCGGCCTGAACTGGGGGCTCGTCGCCAGTCGCCGAGTTCGATCTCGTCGCCACGCTCGTCGGTGAGGACTTCGGCGCCGACGAACCCGGTGAGCCGCGTGATCTACGGCCTCGTCGGCGCGTCCGCCGTGTACGCGATCGTCCGCCTCGCGGGCCGCCGGAGCGCCGTCGCGCACCCGGCGCGTCGCGGGCCGGTAAGGCCGATGCGGACCGCCATCACCTCTCGACGCGCTGTTCGGCGTCGCGGCGCTCGTGTCGTTCGCGCTGTCGGTGAGCCTGTGGTTCACCGGCAGCGAGCAGCAGGCGATCTTCGTCGGCCTGTGGGTGCCGTCGATCCTCGCGCTCGGCGCGTTCGCGACCTCCGCGGCACGGGGCGTCCGCGTGAGCGCCGTCGCGCTGTTCGCCCTGGGGGCCGGTGTCTCGTTCATCGCGTTCGCCGCCCTCGCCCTGCTCGTCGCCGGCGCCGTTCTGGACGGCCGCGACGAACGCGCGCGGCGTGCGGCCAGCGTAGCGCCGACGCCCGGCGTGCCCGGTGCGCCGTTCGCCCTGCCGCGCGGGGTACAGGCCACCGCGCAAATCGTCCCACTCCCCTCGAACAAAGGAGAAGCAGCATGACTCGCAGTCGCCTCATCACCGCGATCGCCGCCATCGGCAGCTGTCGCGGCCATGATTCCCGCAGCCGGCTCGTCCGCGCCTGCGGCCTCGCCGGCCGCCGGACGCGCCGACAAGAACATCGTGCAGACGGCGGCCGCAGCAGGCCAGTTCACCACGCTGATCAAGCTCGCCAAGCAGGCCGGGCTCGCTGGTGCTCTGTCCGGCCCCGGCCCGCTGACCGTCTTCGCGCCGACCGATGCCGCGTTCGCGAAAGTGCCGAAGAAGACCCTGGCCGCGCTTGCGAAGAACAAGGCGCAGCTCCGCCGCGTCCTCCTCTACCACGTGATCTCCGGTGAGTTCATGGCGTCACAGGTCGTCGGGCTCAAGTCCGCGAAGACGCTCGCGAACGAGACGGTGCGTATCAGCGTCCGTGGCGGCGGCGTCTATCTGAACAAGAACGTCAGGGTCGTGAAGACCGACATCGCCGCGTCGAACGGCGTCATTCACGTCGTGAACGCGGTTCTCATCCCGCCTGCCTGAGCCGGCGGCGCGCGGGTGTCCCGGCTGGCCTCCGCCGTGACGGGACATCCGCGCTCCCGGCGCTCGCCTACGATGCAAGAACGCCGGAGTAGCTCAGCTGGCAGAGCAACGCACTTGTAATGCGTAGGCCGTCGGTTCGAGTCCGACCTCCGGCTCTCAGGACCGAGCGCCTGGTCGAGGTCGGCCCAGAGCGCGTCGACGTCCTCGAGCCCGACGCTGAGGCGCAGCAGGCCGGGCGGGACGCGGTCGGCCTCCCAGCGGTAGCGCGACTCGATCGTCGAGCGCACGCCGCCGAGGCTCGTCGCGTTGCCGATCAGCCGCGTCGACGTCTCGACGCGCCGCGCGGCGTCGCCGTCTGCGACGTCGAACGAGATGCAGGCCGCCGAAGCCGCCTCGCATCCAGCGCGCGGCGCGCGGGTCGCCGAGGCCCGGGATAGCGGACGACGTCGACGCGCGGGTGCGTCCGCCAGCCGCCGCGCCAGCTCGAGCGCCGTCGCCGACTGGCGCGCACGCGGAGCTCCAGCGTCTCGAGGCTGCGGAGCAGCAGCCAGGCCGGGTCGGCGGCGGCGCCGATTCCGGCCTTCGTGCGGAACTCGAGCAGCCGGTCGTGGTCGGTCTCGTCCGGCGCAGACGACCGCGCCGAGCAGGACGTCGGAGTGGCCGCCGAGGTACTTCGTCGCGCTGTGCAGCACGAGGTCGGCGCCGTGTTCGAGCGGCCGCAGCAGCACGGGCGACGACGCGGTCGCGTCGACGAGCACCCGCGCCGGGTGACGCCGTCGCCGCCTCGAGGTCGGGGAACGACTGAGCAACGGGTTCGACGGCGCCTCCAGCCAGACGAGGTCGACACCGGCCGGCGGCGGCCCGGTCTGGTCGAACTCGACGATCCGCAGGCCCCAGCGGCTCGAGCAGCCGCATGAGCGTGACCGTCCCGAAGTAGCAGCCCTCGGCGACTGCGACCGTCGCGCCCGGCTCGAGCAGCCCGAGCAGCACGGCCGTCTCCGCCGCCGAGCCCGAGCGCGAACAGCAGGGCGCGCCCGCCGTCGAGCGCGTCCGAGCGCCTCCTCGGCGGCGGCGCCGGTCGGGTGGCCGTAGCGCGAGTAGTGGAAGCGCCCCGGGCTCGCCGTCCTCGTACGGCCAGGTGGCGGAGCGGTCGAGCGGTGCAGGGCTCACACGGCGATACTAGGGAGATGGCCACGACCGAGGACCGCCCGGACGTCTCGCCGGACGACGACGGAGGGCAAGCTCGACCGGCTCGAGCGGCTGCGCGACGAGTCGCTCCACGCGGGCAGCCCGCGCGCGGTCGAGCGGCAGCGCGACGCAGGGCAAGCTGCTCGCCCGCGAGCGCGCGGAGCGGCTGCTCGACCCGGGCTCGTTCGTCGAGCTCGACCGCTACGTCCGCCACCGCGAGGCCGAACTTCGGGATGCTCGAGAAGCGCCCGTACGGCGACGCGGTCGTCACCGGCTACGGGACGATCTTCGGCCGCAAGGTCTTCGTCTTCTCGCAGGACTTCACCGTCTTCGGCGGCTCGCTGTCCGAGGTGTTCGCCGAGAAGATCTGCAAGATCATGGATCATCGCGGCCAAGTACGGCTGCCCGGTGATCGGCATCAACGACTCCGGCGGCGCACGCATCCAGGAGGGCGTCGTCTCGCTCGCCGGCTACGCGGAGATCTTCTGGCGGAACGTCCAGGCATCGGGCGTCATCCCGCAGATCAGCCTGGTGATGGGCCCGTGCGCCGGCGGGGCGGTCTACTCGCCCGTGATGACCGACTTCGTCTTCATGGTCGAGGGGACGTCGTACATGTTCATCACCGGCCCCGACGTCGTGAAGACGGTGACCGGCGAGGAGGTCACGTTCGAGGAGCTCGGCGGCGCGACGACGCACGCGGCCAAGTCGGGCGTCGCGCACTTCATCGTCGCCGGACGAGGAGGCGTGCCTCGAGGACGCGCGCTACCTGCTCTCGTTCCTGCCGCAGAACAACCTCGAGCCGCCGCCGTATCTTCGAGCCGACCGACCCGCGCGACCGCGAGGACGCGGAGCTCGACCGGATCGTCCCGGACAACCCGAACAAGCCGTACGACATCAAGCAGGTGATCGCGAGGTCGTCGACGACGGTGAGTTCCTCGAGGTGCACGAGCGCTGGGCGGAGAACCTCGTCTGCGGCTTCGCGCGGCTCGGCGGCCATGTCGTCGGCGTCGTCGGCAACCAGCCGAAGGCGCTCGCGGGCGTGCTCGACATCGACTCGTCGGTCAAGGGCGCGCGCTTCGTCCGCACGTGCGACGCCTTCAACATCCCGCTCGTCACCTTCGTCGACGTGCCCGGCTTCCTCCCGGGGACGGCGCAGGAGTGGGGCGGGATCATCCGGCACGGCGCCAAGCTCCTGTACGCGTACTGCGAGGCGACCGTGCCGAAGCTCGCCGGTGATCACGCGCAAGGCGTACGGCGGCGCCTACGACGTCATGAGCTCGAAGCACATCCGCGCGGACTTCAACTTCGCGTGGCCGACCGCCGAGGTGGCGGTGATGGGGCCGGAGGGCGCGGTCAACATCGTCTTCCGGCACGAGCTCGAGGACGCCGACGACCCGCGAGGCGCGCCGCGCCGAGCTGATCGAGGACTACCGCGAGCGGTTCGCGAACCCGTACGTCGCCGCCGAGCGCGGCTACGTCGACGACGTGATCGAGCCGCGGCGGACGCGGCCGGTGCTGATCGACGCGCTCGAGACGACGCTCACGAAGCGCGAGCGCCGGCCGCCGCGCAAGCACGGCAACATCCCGCTTTAGGCGCGCTTTTCGAGGCAGCCCCTTGGGGGGTGGCGCAAAGCCCCCACGCAAAACGCTACGCCTGATCCCATGTCGCGTGGGTGCCGAAAGCGTGATGACTCTTCGGCGCCGGCTAGGAGAGTCCGGCCTCGGCGAGCGGCCGCCGCCCCCACGTGAAGTTCGTGCGGTACCAGCCGTCCGTGACGGGTGCCAGCGCGACGCCGAAGCGCGACGAGTGGATCATCCAGCCGTTGCCGAGGTAGATGCCCACGTGGTCGACGGAGGCCGCCTTGCTTCGGCGCCCGACGTCGCGAAGAACATGAGGTCGGCGGGCTGCAGCTTCGCGTACGCGATGCGCTTCGACGCGGCCGACCTCGCCGGCCATTGGCCGCGCGTGCGGCCCTTCAGCGTGTGGCGAGCACTCGCCGTCCGTCGTAGGCCTGCAGCTTGAAGACGCGCCAGACAAAGCCGGAGCAGTCGAACCCGCCCGGCACGCTGCGTGCCCGTCGGCGCTTGCGGCATCTCGCTCGTGCCCGCCCACACGTACGGGTAGCCGATCAGCTTCACCGCCGTGTCGAGCACCTCGATCTGCCAGGCGGTGAGCGTCCGGCAGCGCGAAGCGAGGCCGCCTCGTCGAGTGCCTCGGCTGTCGTTGTCCTGGAGGCGGAGCGCGGCGCAGCCGAGATACGCGGCCTCGGCGCGCGTCGCCGGGTCGTTCGGGGCCGAGCTCGAGGTCGTCCTGGGCCGCGGGGTGGTTGACGCGCAGGCCGATCAGCCGCGCGACGACTTCGGTGCCGAAGCGGCTCGGCGGAGGTCAGGCCGGCTGCGCGCGCGCCGTCCGCGAAGCTGCGGAGGCGGTGCGCGCAGGCCCAGCCCCTTGACAAGGCGCGCGTCGAGCTGCGCCATCGTCACGGCGCGTGGCGTCCTGCGCCGATCGGCGTGACGCAGGTCGGCGAGCGGCCGAGCGCCGCGACCAGCGCGGCGAGCGCGCGCGCGTGAGCGGCTTGTCGGGCGGAAGGTCGACGACGTCACGTGCCATCAGCCCGCGCGCGACGACGTACGGATCTGCGGGCTCCGCCCAGGAGCGTTTCGCGCCGCTCTGGGCTCGCGGCAGCTCGCGTGCCGGCGCAGCGCGAATCACGAGGCACGCGAACGCTGCGAGGGGGCGTCTCACCCTCAGGGCATCGTCGATCGGTCCGCGCGCGATTACCCTCCTTCGAGTGAACTTCGAGAGCTCTCCCCGAGCCGACCCGCGACGAGCGCCGTGCGATCGAGCGCGCCCTGCAGCGGCTGACGGGCCGCCGAGGCCGTCCCGCCGGCGTATCGGAGCCGCGTGGTTCGCCGCCGGCGTTACGCGAGAACGCCGCGCCGCTCGACGAGCTGCTCGATCCCGGCCTACGCCGGGCGGCCGCGCAGCACCCGCGGCGCCACGCGCGCGTAGTCCAGGCCCGACACCCAGGTCAGGACGCAGCGCGGCGAACAGCGCCCACCAGGCGACGGTGTCGTCGATCGCCCCGCCCGCAGCGAGGCCGCCCAGCACGACCGCCGTTGCCTGCGCCCAGGTCTTCAGCTTGCCGAGGTCGCGCGCCCGGATCACCACGCCGCGCTCGAGCGCCGCGAGCCGCAGCCCGGTGACGAGGAACTCGCGCGCGACGATCGCGGCGACCATCCACGCCGGGAAGACGCCCGAGTCGAGGAGGACGATCAGCGCGGACAGGACGAGCATCTTGTCGGCGATCGGGTCGAGCAGTGACCCGAGCTCGGTGCCGTAGCCGCCTCGGCGCGCGATGCGGCCGTCGAGCCAGTCGGTGACCATTGCCGCGACGAAGACGGCGGTCGCCCAGTAGTCGTGCCTCTCGAAAGTCCGCAAGCGAACAGGAGCGACGATGAGCGGCGCGGCGAGGATGCGCGCGACGGTCAGCTGATCGGCGAGCGCGCACCGGCAGGGACAATATGCGGCGTGCCCGTCGTTCTCGAAGGTCATGGTGGCCAACCGCGGCGAGATCGCCGTGCGGATCTTCCGCACGCTCCGCGAGCTCGGCATCGGCTGCGTGGCCGTCTACTCGGAGGCCGACCGCGACGCGCTGCACGCCCACGTCGCCGACGAGGCGTACCTCGTCGGGCCAGGGCCGGCGCCGCGAGAGCTACCTGCGCGTCGACCGCCTGCTCGACGCCGCGGCCCGCGCCGGCGCGCGAGGCCGTGCATCCCGGGCTACGGCTTCCTCGCCGAGAACGCGGACTTCGCCGCGGCGGTCGAGGCCGCGGGTCTCGTCTGGATCGGCCCGCCCGCGTCCGAGGCGATCGCGCTCATGGGCTCGAAGACCGCGGCCCGCACGCGGATGCGGGAGGCCGGCGTGCCGATCATCCCGGGCACGACCGACCCGTCTCGTCCGGCGGAGGAGGTCGTGCGGCTCGGAGAGCGAGATCGGCTACCCGCTCCTGATCAAGGCGGCGGCCGGCGGCGGAGGGAAAGGGATGAAGGTCGTCGCGCGACGCAGCCGAGGCCGAGCGCGCATTCGAGTCCGCACGCCGCGAGGGCGAGAAGTACTTCGCCGACCCGTCGGTCTACGTCGAGCGGTACCTCGAGGACCCGCGCCACGTCGAGGTGCAGGTGCTCGCCGATGCGCACGGCAACGTCATCCACCTCGGCGAGCGCGACTGCACGATCCAGCGCCGGCACCAGAAGCTCGTCGAGGAGACGCCGTCGCCCGCGGTGGACGACGCGATCTGCGCGCACCGCATCGGAGTCGATCGCGGTCGACGCGGCCCGCGCGGCCGGCTACCGGTCGGCGGGCACGATCGAGGGCCTGCTCTCACCGGAGGGCGAGTACTTCTTCATGGAGATGAACACGCGCATCCAGGTCGAGCACACCGTCACGGAGGAGGTCACCGGCCTCGATCTCGTGCGCGAGCAGGTTCTGGTCGCGGCCGGAGAGCCGCTATCGCTGACCCAGGAGCAGGTCGACCTGCGCGGGCACGCGATCGAGTGCCGGATCAACGCGGAGGACGCGTCCAAGGCGTTCCTGCCGGCGCCCGGGCGGATCACGGGCTACCGCGAGCCGGCCGGGCCCGGTGTGCGGGTGGACTCCGGCGTGGTCGAAGGCGTCGGAGATCTCCGGCCTGTACGACCCGATGATCGCGAAGTTGATCGTCTACGACGTCGACCGCGAGCATGCGCGCAGGCGCATGCTGCGCGCACTCGAGGAGTTTCAGATCGAGGGCGTCCCGACGCTGGTCGGGTTCCACCGCGCGCTCCTCGAGCACCCGTGCTTCATCGAGGGCGCGACGTGCCACGGGATCGTCGAGTCGGAGCTTCTCGCACAGCGTGCGGAGCAGTTTTCTCATCGGACAACGAGCGTAGCGGCGTCGTCGGACGGCGCAACGCAAGAGCGGGCGACGACGGTGGAGGTTGACGGCCGCCGCTTCGACATCCGCCTGCGCGTCGCGGAGCCGCCGCACGCCGAGCTTGCGCGCCGGCGCCACGAGCGACTCGCGACCGCCGCCGTCGGGGTTGGAGGCCGCGATGCCGTCGTCAGCCCGATGCAGGGCACGGTGCTCGCAGTCAACGTCAGCGATGGCCAGCTCGTTGCGGCCGGAGACGTGCTCTGCATCGTGGAGGCGATGAAGATGGAGAACGAAGTGACGGCCCATCTCGCCGGTCGCGTGACTCGTCTGTCGGTCGCACCGGGCGAGCCGGTGACGACGGGCCAGGTCATCTGCGTCGTCGCGCAGGACGCCGATGGCGCCGAGCAGTAGGCCGCTCTGCGCCGACAGCTCGCGCGAGGCCGAGGAGCCGCTGGGCGCGACCGCGAGCCGGATCGATCACTGGCTGCTCGTCGAGTACCCGGGGCGCTGGAGCCGCGACGTCCTGGGCGGTAGCGCGCTGCCGGCTGGGCGCGAAGGAGCACCTGAGGGAGCAGCTCGCGTCCCTGTCGCACGCGCGTCTGCTGTTCGTCCGGCGGCCCGACCGTCGCGCTGCGAGCGAGCGTCACGTGTACGTCGTCCGGAGCGGGGCGTCGGCGAGTTCCGCGTACCGCGTACCGATCACCGGGCCGGGCGATCTCGCCTCCGTCGACGTGTCTGCGGTCTTCGCCGGCGCCGGCGAGCAGATCGAGCACCCGCTGCTCGTCGTCTGCACCCACGGCAAGCGCGACCGCTGCTGCTCGCGCTACGGGCGCCCGCTCTACGACGCGTTGCGGCACGACGTCCCGCCCGAGTGGGTCTGGCAGAGCACGCATGTCGGCGGCGACCGGTTCGCGGGCAACCTCGTATGCCTCCCGGAGGGTCTCTACTTCGGCCGCGTCGATCCTGCCGCCGCGTGCGACGTGCTCCGCGAATACCTCGGCGGGCGCATTGAGCTCGAGCACTACCGCGGCCGCTCGTGTCACTCATTCCCGCAGCAAGCGGCCGAGCGTCTCGTCCGCGAGCGTACGGGCCGCCGCGAGATCGGTGCCGTCCGCTTCATCTCGATTCGGCGTGAGTCCGCCCACGCCTGGATCGTGCGATTCGCCGCGGGCGCGGACGAGCTCGAGGCTCATGTCGTTCGGGAAGATGGCGAGCCGGCGTTTCTCACCTGCGACGCAGACACCAAGCGGCGCCCGCGCCGCTATCTCGCCACGCTGCGCTAACCGGCGATCCGCAGGACACCTTCGCGCACGAGCCGGCGCACGAGCACGAGGCGCCCGTCGTCGTCCAGCACGCCATCGAGGTCCGCAGCGGTGAAGGTGCCGGCCGTCGCGAGGATCTCCTCGAGCTCGTCCGCGAGCCGTGCCGGCAGGCGGAGCTCGCCGCCGTCGTGGACGAGCACGAGCGAGTCACTGTCCGGCCGGACGAACGCGTGCGAGGCCGTACGCTCCAGCGGCGTCTCCAGCGAGAGGCCGTCGAGTGCGCGCAGCTGGTCGAACCCGTCGCCGAGGAGCGGCCGGGCGCGGCGGGCGAGCCGCTCGCTCCTGCGGCGCTCGACGTCGTCTATCTCGAGGTGGGCGCTGAGTGCGGCGAGCGCTTCCTCTGCGCTCCCGGCTTCGAGCGAGCGGCGGAGCGCGATGTCGCCGGCCGCGTCGTCCAGCGCCGCGCGCAGCGCGTCGATCCAGGTGATGACGTTCACGCCCACTGTCAGGTGGAGCGAGTCGTGCTCCGACGTGAGCGCCTCGTGGAGCCAGCCCCGCGGGAGGTAGAGCGTGTCGCCGGCCCGCAGGGTGACGTCGAGCACGACCTCGCCTGGGCCGCCGAGCTCCTTCGAGTAGCGCTGCGTCCGCAGTGGCAGGTCGAGCACCGGCTCGTAGACGAGCCAGCGCTTCTCGCCGGACGTCTGGAGCACGAAGACGTCGTGCGTGTCGTGGTGGACCGGGAGCCCCTGGGCGGCTCTGGGCGTGTAGTACGCGTTGACCTGCACCGGATGGCGGAGCTCGAGCTCGAGCTGCCGCGCGAACGCCGCCACCGGGTCGTGCGTGATGTGCAGCGCCTGGAGCACGATCGTGGCGCCGTCGCCGAACTCGGCGAGGATGCGGCGCACGTCCGCCGTCCCCGTGAACGGTCGCGGCCGCCACGGGATGTCCGAGGTGTAGCCGCCGACCGGTCCGCCGGCCTTCACGAGCCGGAAGGCCGGCACGCGCATGCCGGTCGCGGCGATGAGCCGCTCGGCCTCCGAGCGGCTCAGCAGCGAGTCGAAGCGGCCTGCCTCGTCCCGCTCGACGTGGAGCGGCTCGCGTTCCCAGCGGTCCTCGAGAAACGAGTCTGCGTCGACCGGCGAGACGCAGCGCGCGAGCGCGACGCCCGCCCTAGCTATCGCTGTCGTCGGCGTCGTCCGCGTCCGAGTCGTCAGCGTCCGAGTCGTCGGAGTCCGAGTCGTCGGCCTCCGTGTCCGGGTCGTCCTCGTCTGCGTCCGCGACCTCTGCCCGGGTCGAGAACGCGCCGCCCGTGAGCTCGTCGTCGGTCAGCGTTGTCCGTTCGTCCATTTCGGCCTCCTCGTCGTCGGGGGAGCGGAGTGTACTCGCCTGCTTCCGTCCACGACGCGGCCGCAAACCTCCCTTAAATTCACGCGCGCGGCCCCACCCTGGGTGGGGGGCAACCTCCCGCTTGACCCGCCGTCGAGACTACCGCCGAACCTGTGCCGTGTCTGTGCCGAAAGTGCGCCGGCTTCCCGATCTGCCACGGCAGGCGCAAGGCCATCAGTAGAGTCCCGCGCCGGTGGACCTGTACGAGTACCAGGGCAAGGAGCTCTTCGCCCGCTATGGCATACCGGTGTCCGACGGACGCCTCGCGACCACCCCGGAGGAGGCGCGCGCAGCAGCCGAGACGCTCGGCACACCGGTCGTGGTCAAGGCGCAGGTGCTCACCGGCGGGCGCGGCAAGGCCGGCGGCATCAAGCTCGCCGACACGCCCGATGAGGCGGAGGCGCGCGCTCGCGACATCCTCGGCATGGACATCCGCGGCCATGTCGTCCGGCGCCTCTGGATCGAGCGCGCCTCGGACATCGCGCGCGAGTACTACCTCTCGGTCACCTTCGACCGTGGCGTTAAGCAGGCGCTGTTCATGCTGACGACCGAGGGCGGCGTCGACATCGAAGAGGTCGCCGCGCAGAAACCCGAGGCGCTCGCGCGGCTGCACGTCGACCCGCTCGAGGGCTACCAGCCCTACCAGGCCCGCCGCCTGATCTACGCGGCCGGCATCGACGACCCCGGCGAGCAGAAGCAGATCATGGGGATCATCGAGAGCCTCTACAACGCGTTCGTCGGCTGCGACGCCATGCTCTGCGAGATCAACCCGCTGATCGTCACGCCCGAGGGCCAGGTGAAGGCGCTCGACTCGAAGTTCTCGGTCGACGACAACGCCCTCTACAAACACCCGGACATTGAGGAGATGCGCGACCCCGAGGCCGTCCCGGCCGAGGAGCGCTTCGCGCGCGAGAAGGGCGTCACGTACGTGAAGCTGGACGGCGACGTCGGCGTGCTCGGCAACGGCGCCGGCCTCTCCATGTCGACGGTCGACGTCGTGACGTTCGTCGGCGGCCGGCCGGCGAACTTCTGCGACCTCGGTGGCGGCGGTGACGCGGAGGGCGTGGTCGACGCCCTCGAGGTGATCACCCGCGACCCGCAGGTGCGCTCGATCTTCTTCAACATCTTCGGCGGCATCACGCGCTGCGACGAGGTCGCGCGCGGCATCCTGCAGGCGCTCGACAGCATGGACATGAGCCGCTACGAGATCGTCGTCCGGCTCGACGGGACGAACGCGGAAGAGGGGCGCGCGATCCTCGCCGACGCGGGCCGCGCGAACATTCATCCCGAGGCGACCATGCTGGACGGCGCCCGCCGGGCCGTGGAGCTGGCCGCGTGACCGACGTCTGGAGTGGGCGAGCCCAGGGCTACCGCACAGCCGTCGAGCAGCGCGAGGGCGAGGACCTCGACCTGATCGTCGCCTGGTGCGAGGGCTGCGAGACCGTGCTCGACGTGGCGACCGGCGGCGGCCATGTCGCCCGGCGGCTGCGCGCCGCCGGCCAGGACGTCATCACCTGTGACCCGGCGCCCGGCATGCATCCGGACGTCATCTGCCGCGCGGAGGACCTGCCGTTCGCCGAGAGCTCGTTCGACGCGGTCGTCACGCGCATCGCGCCGCACCACTTCGCCGACGTCGACGCGGCCGTCGCCGCCATGACGCGCGTGTCGCGGAACCTCGTGATCGTCGAAGACACGCTCTATACGAGCGAGGACGTCGAGGCCGCCGAGCGCCTCCGCGACCCGACCCACGTGCGCTCCTACACGGCGGCCGAGTGGTGGTCCTACCTCGAGCGCGCCGGGCTCGCCGTCGAGGAGGTGGTGCGCGTCGAGAAGACCCACCCGTTCGACGCATGGCTCGCACGCACCGGCTGCGACGGTGCCGACGCGGAGCGTGTCCGCGAGCTGCTCGCCCCGCTGACGTCGGCTGACGGCGAGTCGTGGACGGACACGAAGATCCTCCTGCGCGCCCGGAAGGGAGCCGGCTGATGGCCATCATCGTCGACCGCGATACGCGCCTCGTCGTGCAAGGCCTGACCGGCCGCGAGGGCTCGTTCCACGGCCTCCGCAACCGTGGCTACGGCACGCAGGTCGTCGCAGGGGTCACGCCTGGCAAGGGCGGCAGCGATGTCGAGGGCGTGCCGATCTTCGACACCGTCGCCGACGCGGTGCGCGAGACCGGCGCGAACACGACGATGGTCTTCGTGCCGGCACGCTTCGCCGGGGACGCGATCTACGAGGCGATCGACGCGGGCATCGGGACGGTCATCTGCATCGCCGAGGGCCTGCCCGCCCACGAGATGCTCCGCATCTACACCTACCTGCGCCCGAAGGGCGTCACGATGATCGGGCCGAACTGCCCGGGAGCGCTGTCGCCGGGGAAGGCGAACGTCGGGATCATCCCGGCCGAGATCTTCACGGAGGGCGCGGTCGGGCTGGTCTCGCGCTCGGGCACGCTGACCTACCAGATCGGCCATGAGCTGACCCAGCTCGGCCTCGGCAACTCGACGATCGTGGGCATCGGCGGCGACCCGGTGGTCGGCTCCTCGTTCATCGACATCCTCGAGCGGTTCGAGCAGGACGAGGAGACCGAGATCGTCGTCATGGTCGGCGAGATCGGCGGCGACGAGGAGGAGAAGGCCGCGCGGTACATCGAGTCCAAGATGACGAAGCCGGTGCTCGCGTACATCGCGGGCTTCACGGCTCCGCCCGGCAAGACCATGGGTCACGCGGGCGCGATCATCTCCGGCTCCGCGGGTACCGCACAGGCGAAGAAAGACGCGCTCGAGGAGTGCGGCGTCCGGGTCGGTACGACGCCGACGGAGGTCGCACAGCTGGTGGCCGAGGTCGCCGGCGCCGTCGCGCGCTGACCCGGCCCGCCGTCCGACCACGAGGTCGGCACGGATCCGGCACGGACCGGTGCGCCGGCCGGCGATAGCCTGACCTCAGGGACACCGGGGGTGCCCCTGGGGGACGTTGGGGCAACGGCGAGGCGCCGCCCCGGCGACCGCTTCGGCGCCTAGACTCGGGCGATGGCAACGATCTCGCTCGCCCGCGGGGTGCCGCCGCCCGAGCTGCTGCCGGCGGAGGAGCTCGCCGACTGCGCACGCGCTGCGCTGCTCGCCGAGGGAGACACGCTCCTCAACTACGGCCACGTGGCCGGGTACCTGCCGCTGCGCGAGTGGATCGCAGAGCGGCACAGCGTCGACGCCGCGCGCGTCGTGCTCACCCCCGGGTCGCTGCCGGGGCTCGCAATCCTCGCCCAGGTGCTGCTTGCGGACGGCCGGCGCGCGATCGTGGAGGCGCCCTCGTACGACCGGCCGCTGCGCATCCTCGAGGGCCTCGGAGCGGACATCGCCACCGTCCCGCTCGGTGACGACGGGATCGATGTGGACGCGCTCGGCGCGCAGCTGGCCGACGGTCGCCCGGCCTTCCTCTACGCGATCCCGACCTTCCAGAACCCGAGCGGGCGGACGTACCCGGAGTCGACGCGGCGCGCCCTGCTCGAGCTGGCCGAGCGCCACGACCTGCTGATCCTGGAGGACGACCCGTACCGGCTCGTGCGCTTCGGCGCCGAGCCGCCGCCGACGCTCTTCGAGCTTGGCGGCGGCGAGCGGGTCGTCTACGCCGCCTCGTTCTCGAAGATCGTGGCGCCGGGGCTGCGGGTGGGCTACCTGATCCTGCCGCCCGACCTCGTGGCGCCCGTCGAGGCGCGCGCCATCGGCACCTACCTCTCGCCGGCGCTGACCATGCAGGCGATGCTGTTCGAGTTCCTGCGCCGCGGCCTGCTGGACGACAACCTCGAGCGCGCCCGCGCCCTGCTGCGCGACCGGCGCGACGCTGTACTCGAGGCGCTCGACGAGCAC
Source organism: uncultured Thermoleophilia bacterium (assembly GCA_963734565.1). GTDB lineage: Bacteria > Actinomycetota > Thermoleophilia > Gaiellales > Gaiellaceae > JACVRM01. The sequence continues at coordinate 582,589 of CAVTHM010000002.1, forward strand.
TTCGGGCCTCGCGGGGCCACGTGGAGCCGGCCGGAAGGCGGCTACTTCGTCTGGCTCGACCTGCCCGACGGCGCCGATGCGGGGCTCGTCTTCGACCGCGCCGTCGAGGAGGGCGTGGCCGTGGTGAAGGGCACCGACTTCTTCCCGCACGGGACCGGCGGCGAGTCGTCGCTGCGGCTCGCGTTCAGCTTCGTCTCTGCGGACGAGCTGGCCGAGGGGATCGCGCGGCTAGCCCGCGCCGTGCCGGCGGCGACGCCGGTATAGGTGCGACAGCAGCACGCCCCCCGCGAGCCCGAGCGCGAACCCGAGCAGCAGCAGCCAGATCAGGCCGACGCGCGCGCTGAAGAGGACGAAGTCCAGCCGCACCTTGCGCGAGTTCTGGACGACGAACGTCGACCAGGTCGCTGCCCCGGCGGTCGAGTTCGCTCGCCGGCGTCGCGACCTGGTCGTAGGCGCCGGACGGCTCGCTCAATGCCGGCCGGGTCTACGAGGACGGATGCTCGGCGAGTGGGTCCGTCGGCCGCGGGACGAGGCGCGCCTGCTGTGGACGGACGAGGCGCCCGCGCACGGTGGCGCGGAACGTGGGGCAGGGCGTGTCGACCAGGAGAGCGCAGAGCCCCGTCTGGCGGAAATAGCAATCTTCGCAGGTTGTTCTAAGAGTCTTGCTCAAGGCTTAGTGTGCTCCTCCCTGGCCGCAGCGGAACAAGGGCGGATACTAGGGCGCGCAGGCACCGTTTCAAGGGTTCCGAGACGGCGTTTTCTCGCAAAGAGCAGGAAGTTTGAACGAGGCGAAATCTCAGCGTTTTTGCAGGGTCTTCGCGGCGGTTGCCAGTGCCCGCAACGCCTGTCGAAAACTCTCCACAGGGATGATCCGGAGGTCGCCTGCATAGCGCTTCGCCTCGCGCGCGTTATCCCCAGCCGGCACGAGGAAGACGTCGACTCCTGCCTGCTTTGCCCCGAACGTCTTCTGCTTCACGCCGCCGATCGGCCCGACGGTGCCGTCAAGGCCGAGCTCGCCGGTCGCGGCGACCTTGAGGCCGTGGTCGACGTTCTTGCCGAGCTCCTCGAGGATGTCGAGGCCGAACGCGAGCCCGGCCGACGGGCCGCCGACCCGGCCGAGGTCGATCGACACCTTGAGCGGCAGCGTGATCTTCGCGTTCGGTGCGATCCCGACGCCGATGATCGTGCGTCCCGGCCGCTGCGGGTCGCGGATCGTCCGCAGGCGCACGGGCACGACCTTCCCACCGCGCGTCACGCGGAGCGTGAGCATCGACCCGGGCTTGTGCGCCCGGATGCGCTTGCCGAGCTCGGCCGGCGAGGTGACGGGCGAGCCGTCGACGGCGCCGACGACGTCCCCGGGTCGGAGCGCCTTGGCCGCCGGCGTGCCCGGGAACGTCGTGGTGACGATCACGCCCGACGGCTGGATCTTCACCTTGTAGCCCGCCTCCCGAAGCGCGACCGCGGCCGCGATCTTCTGCGAGCGCTCCATGTCCTGGAGGTCGGCCTGGAACTGCTGCTTCTCGGACGTTCCCTTCGGCAGGTAGACATCGCCGGGGACGAGCGTTGACCCGTCGACCAGGCCCGGGAAGTGGCTCTCGAGGATCGACGCCTTGCGGATGTGGACCTCGTCGTAGTAGATGCCGCCTCCGTTGTGGTCCGGGCGCGAGCCCTGGACGTGCACCTTCGGCGCGAGCGGTTGCGCCGCCACAGGGAGGAACAGGTAGTCGTCCGACGGCGTGACGTAGAGCACGGCGACGACCGCCAGGACGACAAGCCCCAGCGCCCCGAGCCGGGGAAGCGTCACCCAACGGCGCACGCTTCGAGGATAGATGTGACGTCTCGGGACGGCGCGCCGCCGGGAACCACGACAATCACCCGCGATGAGCGCGCGGGACGCAGACTCTGTGCCGGCCGGCGCCGAGCCGCAGGTGATTTCGGCCCACGGCGTCGTCAAGCGCTACGGCAGCACCGTGGCGCTCGCCGGGCTGGACGTGGAGATCGGCCCCGGCGTCACCGGCCTGCTCGGGTCGAACGGGGCCGGCAAGACGACCTTCATCTCGCTGCTGCTCGGGCTCCGCTCGCGCGACGGGGGCGAGCTGCGGGTGCTCGGCGAGGACCCCGCGACCGCGGGCGTCGGCTTGCGGACGGCCATCGGGTACGCGCCCGAGCACCACGACCTGCCGGCCGAGCTGGCCGCGGCCGACCTCGTCCGCCATCTCGCCGAGATCCACCTGCTGCCGCCGCGCGCGGCGATCCAGCGGGCGAACGACGCGCTCTGGCTCGTCGGGCTCGGCGAAGAGCGCTTCCGGCACGTCGGCACGATGTCGACCGGACAGCGGCAGCGCGTCAAGCTCGCGGCTGCGATCGTGCACGACCCCACGCTCGTTCTGCTCGACGAGCCCACCGACGGGCTCGACCCGATGCAGCGGACGGACATGCTCGCGCTCATCCGCCGGATCGGTACGGAGTTCGGCATGCACATCGTCGTCTCGTCCCATCATCTGGAGGAGGTCGAGCGGATTTGCGACGCCGTCGTGATCGTCGAGGGCGGCGAGGTCGTCCGGGCGGGCCGCCTCGAGGAGCTGCGGCAAGGGCCGGACGGGCTGGCGGTCGAGGTCGACGACGGCGCCGACGAGCTCGCCGCGCTGCTTGCCGAGCAGGGCTTCGCCGTCACGGTCGCGGACGGCATCATCGCGCTCAAGCCGGCTGAGGGGCTGCACGACGCCGTCCGAGACGCGGTCGCAGAGCTCGGCGTCGGTCTGCGCCGGCTCGGGCCGCGCGGCAGAACGCTCGAGGACGTCTACCTGAGCGCGGGCCGATGACGCAGGTGGACAGCGCACGCCTGTACGGCCTCGGCTATCGCCGCTACGAGGGCCTGCGCCGCGCGCCGATCTGGGCCGTCGCCGCGTTGGCGCTCTTCACGGGCCGCCGGGTCCTGGGCTCGGCCGGCCGGCGCGGCACAAGGCGCTGCCCGCGATCACGCTGATCATCGCCTACCTGCCGGCGCTCGCCTCGGTGGCGGTCGCCACACTGACCGAGAACCTCCTCGTCGGCGACCTCATCTCGTACGGCGAGTACACGTTCTTCATCGGGAGCGCCGTGGCGCTCTTCGCCGCTTTCGTCGCTCCCGAGGCGCTGTGCCCGGACCGGCGCACGGGCATGCTCGGCCTCTACCTCGCCGGGCCGCTCGACCGCAACCGCTACCTCCTCGCGAAAGGCGCCGCCGTGCTCGGCGCGATGCTCCTGATCACCGTCGGCCCATTGCTGTTCATGCTGCTCGCGTTCGTGGTCGCTGGCTTCGGGCCGGCGGCGGGCGAGCTGCCGGGGCTGCTCGGCCGGATCGTCGCCGTCGGGGGGCTGACCGCGCTGCTTTACACCGCTGTGACGCTCGCCGTCTCCAGCTTCACGACGCGCCGGGCGGCGGCCGCCGTCGCGATCGTCCTGCTCGTGCTGATCCCGCCCATCGTGTCTGCCTCGGCGATCGACAGCGGCGGTGCCCCCGACGAGCTCGACTTGATCAGCTTCCACGCCGTCGTCGGGGATCTCTCGTACCGGATCTTCCGCGAGCCGTGGACCGACGGCCCAGCGATCACGAACGTCTCGGCGTGGCTTGTCGCTGCGGCCTACGCCGCGTTCGTGTTCGGAGGTGCGGCCATCTGCTGGCTGCGCTACCGGCGGATCGAGGCGTTCCGGTGACCGGCGGCGCCGAGGTGCGGGTCGTCGCGGACGGGGTTTCGAAGTGGTTCGGATCGCTGGTGGCAGTCTCGGACGTGAGCTTCGACATCGGGCCGGGCGTGACCGCGCTCCTGGGGCCGAACGGCGCGGGAAAGTCGACGATGCTGCGCATGCTGTGTGGGCTGGCCAGGCCCTCGCGCGGCACCGTTCGCGTGCTCGGCCGCGACCCGCGCGCCGACCTCGAGGTCGCCGGCCTCATCGGCCTCGTGCCACAGCAGGAGACGGTCTTCGAGGCACTCACCGCGCGCGAGTTCATCCGGCTGAACGCCGCGCTCCAGGGGTTGTCGGATCCAGACACCGTCGCCGCTCGCGCGCTCGAGCGGGTCGAGCTCGATCCCGACGACGCGCGCCGACTGCCCGCCTACTCCAAGGGCATGCGGCAGCGCGTCAAGGTCGCGCAGGCCCTCGTCCACGACCCGGCCGTCCTCTTCCTCGATGAGCCGCTGACCGGCCTCGACCCGCGGCAGCGCGCAACGATGATCGCGCTCTTCCGCCGGCTCGGCGACGAGGGGCGGTGCGTGCTCGTGTCTAGCCATGTGCTCGACGAAGTGGAGCGCATCGGCTCACGCGTCCTCGTGATGTCGCAGGGGCGGCTCGCCGCGACCGGCGACTTCCACGAGCTGCGGGCGCTGATGGACGACCGCCCGGTGCGGATCCGGGTGCGCTGCGACCGGCCGCGCCCGCTCGGTGCCGCGCTGCTCGAGCGGGGCGTCGCCGTCGGCGCGCGCGTCGAGGGCGAGGACACCCTGGAGCTCGATACGGACGACCTCCGCGGGCTCTCGCGCGCCCTCGCCCCGCTGGCCCGCGAGCGGGGCGCCCGGCTCTACGAGGTCGCCCCGCTCGACGAGGACCTCGAAGGCGTCTTCCGCTACCTGGTGCAACGATGACGGTGATAGCCGCTGCCAGGCGGCCTCCCGCGAGCGCATCGCTCGTGACGCTCTACCGGCTGCTCCTGCGCACGCAGATCACCGTCCCGCGGCTGCTCGGCATCGGGGCGCTCGGCGGGCTCGCCGTCCTGCTCGGGGCGTTCTCGCGGGCGGACGACCAGCCGGCAGACGCGGTCGCGGACGTCATCGCGACGTACGGGCTCGGCGTCCTGCTCCCGCTCGCCACGCTCTGGCTCGGCACTTCGGTCGTGGGCGACCTCGTCGAAGACCGGCTGCTCGTCTACGTCTGGCTCAAGCCCGTCGCACGCTGGCAGCTGCCGGCGGCGGCGGTGCTCGCGACGTTCAGCGTCGTCGTGCCGCTGACGGTCGTGCCGCTGGTCGCCTCGGCGCTCGCGGCCGGCGCCGGTGACGTCGTGCTCCCGGCGCTCGCGGCGACCACGCTCGGCGCGCTCGCGTACTCAGGCCTCTTCGTCGCCGCGGGGATCTGGTTCCGCCGCGCCGTCTGGTGGGGCCTCGCGTTCGTGCTGCTGTGGGAGAACGTCGTGGCGTACGCCGCGCGCGGGCCGGCCCGCTTCACGATTTCTGAGTGGGGCCGGTCGCTGCTCGAGACGGCTTCCGGCGTTGACGTCCCGCAGGGCATGCAGTCGGCGGCCGCGGCGTTCGTCGTGTTGCCGGCGGTCGCGGTCGCCGGCTGGCTCCTCGGGACGTACCGCTACCGGCGGGCCGACGTCGACTGAGCCGCTCGGGGCGGCCTGCGGTGACTGCGATCACGCCGGCCGCCAGCGCTGCGAGGAGAGATCTCCTACGCATCTCAGCCCTCTTTTCGAGGGGAGTGATCGCGGCGAGCCTACGCCCGTTGAAGGGCGAAAACCAGGCGCGCTATAGCAGCCCGCGGGTGAGGCCGCCGTCGACCGCGATCACCGTGCCGGTGACGTACGAGGCGCGGTCGGAGGCGAGGAAGCAGACGACGTCGCCGACCTCGCGCGGGTCGGCGAGCCGCCGCAGCGGGATGCCGCGCAGGTCGGCCTCGGTGGGGCCGTTCGGGTAGACCTCGCGGACGCGCGGCGTGTCGATCCGGCCGGGCGCGATCGTGTTGACGGTGATGCCCTCGGGGCCGAGCTCGCGGGCGAGCGTCTTGGCCCAGCCGACGACGCCCGGGCGCACGGCGTTCGACAGCGCGAGGTTGTCGATCGGATCGCGCACCGAGCTCGACTCGATGTTGATCACGCGGCCGGCCGGGCTCGTGCGCAGGTGGGGGAGGCAGAGCTCCGTCAGGCGGACGGCCGAGACGAGGAGCAATTCGACGGCCGACTCGATGGCCTCGGCAGTCAGCCCGACCGCGGGGCCGCGGGGCGGGCCGCCGCTGTTGTTGACGAGCACGTCGACGCCGCCGAAGGCTTCGACCGCGCGTTCGACGACGCGCTCGGCTTCACGCGGGTCGGTCACGTCGCCGCGGACGGCCAGCCCGCCGATGCGGTCAGCCTCGCGCTCGAGCGTCTCGCGCCCGCGCGCGAGCATGACGACGTTCGCGCCCTCGGCGGCCAGCGCTTCCGCGCACGCGAGCCCGATCCCGGACGAGGCGCCGCACACGATCGCCGTCCGCCCGCTCAGCCCGAGATCCACCGCGTCGCCCCTCTATGCCCGCGGGTCTGCGGTGCCTCAGCTCGAGAGGACGCCGACGACCTCGCGCACCGCGCCGGCCGACGCCTCGAGCGCGTGCGCGCTCGTCGTCCGAGAGGTCGAGCTCGACGATCTCCTCGATCCCGCCGGCGCCGAGCTTCACGGGCACGCCCATGTAGAGGTCCGAGATCCCGTACTCGCCCTCGAGGTACGCCGTGCACGGGAGCACGCGCTTCTCGTCGAGCATGATCGAGTCGACCATCTGCGCGGCCGCCGCGCCCGGCGCGTACCAGGCGGAGGTGCCCAACAGGTTGACGATCTCGCCGCCGCCCTTGGCGGTGCGCTCGACCATCGCGGCGATCGTGTCGTCGTCGCAGAGCTTGCGCAGCGGAATGCCGCCGACCGTGGTCGCCGAGACGACGGGGACCATCTGGTCGCCGTGGCCGCCGAGCACCATCGCGGTGACGTCTTTCACGGACGCGCCGGTCGCCCAGGCGATGAACGTCGAGAAGCGCGCCGTGTCGAGGATCCCGGCCATGCCGAACACGCGGGACTTCGGCCAGCCCGACACGCTCTTCGCCACGTGGCACATCGCGTCGAGCGGGTTCGAGACGATGATCAGGATCGCGTCCGGCGACTGGCGCACCGCCGCCTCGACCACCGAGCCGACGATCTTCTCGTTCGTCTGCACGAGGTCGTCGCGGCTCATCCCGGGCGCGCGCGGCTTGCCGGCGGTGACGACGATCACGTCCGAGCCGGCCGTCTCGTCGTAGCCGTTGGTGCCGACGACGCGGGGCTCGAAGCCGACGACGGCGCTCATCTGGTTGATGTCGAGCGCCTTGCCCTGCGGGTAGTTCTCGATGATGTCGACGAGCACGACCTCGGCGTAGTCGCGGCGCGCCAGCTCCAGCGCGCACGTCGCGCCCACGTTCCCGGCGCCGACGACGGTGACCTTGCGCCGCCCCTTGAACGGCGTGAACTCATGGCTCCCCAACGTGCTCATACCCGCACCCCCAGCTTGTCGATGATCGCGTCGGCGACCTCGCTGGTTCCCACCGCGGTCGGGTCGTCGCGCGTCGGCTTCATGTCGTACGTCACGCTGCGCCCCTCGCGGATGAGCTCCGCGATGGCGGCCTCGAGCCGGTCGGCAGCGTCCATCTCATCCAGATGCCGCAACATCAGCATCCCGGAGAGGAGCTCGTGCCATCGGGTTCACACGGTCTTGGCCTGCGTACTTCGGCGCAGAGCCGTGGGTCGGCTCGAACACCGCCGCGTCGTCGCCGAAGTTCGCGCCCGGCGCGAGCCCGAGCCCGCCGATCATCCCGGCGCACAGGTCCGAGAGGACGTCGCCGTAGAGGTTCGGCAGCACGAGCATGTCGTACTCCTCCGGCCGCTGGACGAGCTGCATGCACATGTTGTCCACGATGCGGTCGTCGAACTCGATGTCCGCGTTCTCGGCCGCGACCTCGCGGGCGACGTGCAGCCAGAGCCCGTCGGAGAACTTCATGATGTTCGCCTTGTGGACGCACGTGATCTTGCGGCGGCCGTTCTTGCGCGCGTAGTCGAACGCGAACTCGAAGATCCGGCGCGTGCCGGTCACCGAGATCGGCTTGATCGAGATGCCGGCGTCGCGGTGGCGGAGCGTCCGGCCCTTCGACTCGATCCAGCGGATCAGCTCCTCGGCGTCCTCCGTGCCCTGTTCGTACTCGATGCCGGCGTAGAGGTCCTCGGTGTTCTCGCGCACGATGATCAGGTCGACGTCGTCGAACCGGGAGCGCACGCCCGGGTAGGTCTTGCACGGCCGCACCTGTGCGAAGAGGTCGAGCTCCTTGCGCAGGCCCACGTTGACCGAGCGGAAGCCGCCGCCGACAGGGGTTGTGATCGGCCCCTTCAGCGCGACCTTCGTCTCGCGGATCGCGTCGAGCGTCTCGTCGGGCAGCGGGTTGCCGCCGAACTGCTCCATCACGTCGGCGCCTGCCTGGCGGACGTCCCACTCGAAGTCGACGCCTGTCGCCTCGAGCACGCTGCGGGTCGCCTCGGTCAGCTCGGGGCCTGTGCCGTCGCCCGGGATCAGGGTCACGCGATGCGCCACGGCCGAGGACTCTAGCGCCGCTGAGCGGTGGGCCCGGCCCCCATTGGGTATCGTCGCGCCATGGCCAAGAAATCCGTGCAACTGTCGGGAGTTTCGGTCGCCGAGACCGCCCTCTCGTCGATCGATGCCGAGCAGGGCGTGCTCATGTACCGCGGCTACGACATCGCCGACCTGGCGGAGCACGCGACGTACGAGGAGGTCGCCTACCTCCTGCTCGACGGCGAGCTGCCGGACGCGGCGCAACTCGACGGCTTTCAAGGAACAGGTCGCAGGGCGTGAGCTTTCCCGTGCAGTGCGCGCGCTGATCGACGGCAACGCCCGCGACGCGTCGCCGATGCAGATGCTGCGCACCGCCGTCTCGTTGCACTCGTTCGCCGACCCGGCCGAGGCCGCGACCGACGGCGAGAACGAACGCCGCAAGGCGGTCGCGCTCACCGCCCAGCTGCCGACGATGGTCGCGCGCCACCACCGGCTGCGCCAGGGCCTCGAGCCCCTCGACCCCGATCCGTCGCTCTCGTACGCCGAGAACTTCCTCTTCATGCTGCACGGCGAGGTCCCGACCGACCAGCACGCGCGCGATCTTCGACGTGGCGATGATCCTGCACGCCGAGCACGAGCTGAACGCATCGACCTTCACGGCGCGCGTGGTCGCCGGCACCGGCGCGGACATGCACTCGGCGATCACCGGCGCGATCTGCGCGCTCAAGGGCCCGACCCACGGCGGCGCCAACGAGGCGGCGATGCGCTACATCGGCGGGTTCGGCTCGGTCGACGCGGTCCCGACAGGGCATCGCCGAGATGCTCGCGGCGAAGAAGACGCTCTTCGGCTTCGGCCACCCGGTCTACGTGACGATCGATCCGCGCGCCGGATCCTCAAGCGGCTCAGCGAGGAGTTGTCGCACGACGGCGGCGAGCCGAACTGGTACGCGCTCACCGACGCAACCGAGCGCGCCGCGCACGAGCAGAAGGGCCTCTGGCCGAACGTCGATCTCTACTCGGGCTCGCTCTACCGCTACCTGGGCATCCCGGACGACCTGTTCACGCCGCTCTTCGAGTGCAGCCGCGTCGTCGGCCAGGCGGCGCACGTGCTCGAGCAGCACGCCAACAACAGGATCATCCGCCCGGCCGCCGACTACATCGGGCCGGGGCGGCGCCGAGTACCCCGTTCGCACAGCCTGAGCCGGGCCGGGCCCGGGTACAGTCGGCGCCGATGAACGAGTTCAAGCCCGGACTCGAAGGCGTCGTCGCGGTCGAGACGGAGATCGCCGAGCCCGACCGCGAAGGCGGTGTCCTGCGCTATCGCGGCATCGACATCAGCGAGCTGGTCGGTCACCACCCGTACGAGAACGTCTGGGGCCTGCTGGTCGACAACGACCTGGACGTGACGATGCCCGAGCCGGAGCCGTACGAGCCCGTCGGCCTGACCGGGAACGCACCGGCCGACCTCCAGGCCGAGACTGCGCGACTGGCCGGTCGCTGGCAGCTCGGCAAGCTGAACGAGATCTCCGACGAGCAGGCTCGCGAGGACCTCGGGCGGCTCTCGGCCCAGATGATGGGGATCGTCGCCCGCTCGGCGCGCATCGCCGACGGCAAGACCGATGTCGTGCCCGCCGACGTCGTGGCGCAAGGCCAGACGGCTGCAGAGAAGTTCCTGCTCCAGTGGCGTGGCGAGGCCGACCCGAAGGCCGTCCGGGCGATCGACACGTACTGGATCTGCACCGCCGAGCACGGGCTGAACGCCTCGACGTTCACCGCGCGCGTGGTCGCCTCTACCGGCGCCGACTGCGGCGCGGCGCTTTCGTCGGCGGTCGGCGCGCTCTCCGGGCCGCTGCACGGCGGTGCCCCGGCCTACGTGAAGCCGATGCTCGACGAGGTCGCCGCGATGGGCGATCCGGAGAAGTGGGTGAAGGACACGCTCGATTCCGGCAAGCGCGTGATGGGCTTCGGGCACCGGATCTACCGAGCCGAGGACCCACGCTCGCAGGATCCTCAAGGAAACCGCCCGGGAGCTCGGCTCGCCCCAGATCGAGGTTGCGGAGCACCTCGAAGCGGCCGCCCTCGCCGAGCTCGAGCGGCGTCATCCCGAGCGGCCGCTGCAAGACGAACGTCGAGTACTACTCCGCGATCGTCCTCGACGTCGCGCAGGTCCCGCCGCCGCTCGCGCCCGCCATGTTCGCGTGCTCTCGGGTCGCGGGCTGGTCGGCCCACATCCTCGAGCAGAAGCGGACGGGACGCCTCTTCCGGCCGAATGCCCGGTACGTCGGCCCTGCTCCGCGAACGGTCGCCCGGCGTGACGCTCGCGGAGGCAGCAGCCCAGGCGGCCGAACTCGCCGAGGCGGGCAAGGAGCGCGAGCTCTCCGAGCTGCGCCGGCAGTGGGAGGACGAGCTGGAGGGCGCCGCACGGTCGGCCGACTTCCGCGAGCGGGCGATCGCCTATCGCGCGATCGGCCAGTTCCGCTGGCGTCAGAAGACGGAGCTCCTGCGCCGGGGGCTCGGGGACGACAGCCCCGCGTGCCGCGGCTCCGCACTCGTCTCGATCGAGCTGCTGTCGCGCGACCACCCGGGCCTCGTCAACGACTCCCGCGTGCTGCTCGTGAACCTGCTGAACTCGGACGGCAACACGGCGGTGCGCCGGCTCGCGGCCGTCTGCCTCTGCCCACGGCTCGCCGCAGCGCGAGACGATCGTGCTGCTGGAGCACCTCGCCGCCGACGACGAGCAGCCCGCCGACCTGCGCGCGGTCGCGCAGAAGGTGGCGCAGACGCTGAAGCGGAAGGGGCGCGGCGCCAGCTAGGAGGGTCTGGTGACCCGCCGCTCGTCCAGCGTGCCGCGACGGGCACAGACTGCGGGTTGCCAGGCCCTCCTAGTTGGCGCAGCCGCAGCGGCCGCGCTCGAGCGGACGGCCGCAGCCGGGGCAGGCGCGCCGGCGGCGCCAGACCAGCAGGCTTTTCGACACGCCGGAGAACGTCATCAGGCCGCCGGCGGCGGTTACGAGTGCGAAGAGGGCCGCAAGATGTGGATCAGTCGGTGCCATCCCTACGTGTTGTCGCCGCGCGCTTGGATCGGGAAACCTCGCGGCGACGCGCGTGGGGGTGTGCGGCGAAGTACGCCTCGCGTCGGCGCCGGTCGCTCACGTGCGTGTAGAGCTCGGTCGTGCCGAGATCCGCGTGGCCGAGCAGCTCCTGGAGGCTGCGCAGGTCGGCGCCGCCCTCGAGCATGTGCGTGGCGAACGAGTGGCGTAGGAGGTGCGGGTGCACCCGCTCGGGCTCGAGGCCGGCCTTTGCGGCGAGGCGGCGCAGGATCACGAACGCGCCCGCGCGGGTGAGCGGGCCGCCGTTCGCGTTCAGGAAGATCTCCGGCCGGTGGCGCTTGTCGAGGTGCGGCCGGCCGCGGGAGAGGTAGCGGCGGAGCGCCTCGACGGCCTGGCGGCCGATCGGGACGATCCGCTCCTTCGACCCCTTGCCGAAGGCGCGGACGACGCGGTTGTCGAGGTCGACGGCGCCGCGCTCGAGGCCGACCGCCTCCGAGACGCGCAGGCCTGCGCCGTAGAGCAGCTCGACCAGCGCCCGGTCGCGGAGATCGCGCGGTGCCGCTCCCGACGGCGGCCTCGACGAGCCGCTCCGCCTCGGCGGGTGAGAGCGTGCGCGGCAGGCGGCGCGTGCGGCGGGGCGACTCGAGCGCGGCGGCCGGGTTCTCTTCCATACGTCCGATCAGCTGGAGGTGGCGGAAGAACGAGCGTGCCGCTGCCGTGCGGCGCGCCAGCGTGGCGGGCGACAGGCCGGCCTCGCGCCCGTGGGCGATGAAGCGCTCGAGCTCCTCGGTCGAGGCCTGCGCGGGCGGGCGGCCGAGCCACTCGGCGAGGGCGGCGAGGTCGCGGCGGTACGCCTCGACCGTGCGCGGCGCGCGCCGCGCGGCGAGCAGGGCGAGGAACGACTCGACGTCGGGGTCGCGCGTGGCCATGCCGTGGAGTTCGGCAACGGCGCGAGGTCGCCTGCGACGCCGTACGATCGCCTCGTGCCGGACGAGCGCGAGGGCTGGGTCGACGTCGACGGGTTCCGCACGTGGTACCGCGTCGTCGGCGACCTGTCGGGCGCGCGGACGCCGCTTGCTCTGCCTCCACGGCGGGCCCGGCTCGACGAGCACGTACCACGAGCGCCTCGAGCCGCTCGCAGACGAGCGGGCGGTCGTGCGCTACGACCAGCTCGGCTGTGGACGATCGGAGCGGCCCGAGAACGCGCGCTGGACGCTCGAGCTCTTCCGCGCGGAGGTGGACGCGGTGCGGGCCGAGCTGGGGCTGGAGCGCGTCCACCTGCTCGGCACGTCGTGGGGCGGGATGCTCGCGCTCGAGCACGCGCTCGCGCGGCCGGGCACGCTCGCGGGCCTCGTCCTCAGCTCGACGCTCGCAAGCGCCGAGCAGTGGACGGGCGAGGTGCGCAAGCTGCGCGACGCGATGCCACCCGAGGTCGTCGCCGTCTACGACGAGGCCGATCGCACGCAGCGCTGGGAAGGCCCGGAGTGGGACGCCGCCGACGAGGCGTTCGCCGAGCGGCACTTCTATCGCGGCGCTCTGGACGAGACCGAGTTGCTCGAGCGCATGCGTGCGGGCCGCTCCCCTGAGGCCTACCACGCGATGTGGGGCCCGAACGAGTGGACGGCCACGGGCGAGCTCGCGGGCTGGGACGTCCGCGACCGCCTCGGCGAGATCGATGCGCCCACGCTCGTGATCCGCGGCGCCTACGACCTCTCCACCGAGCCGGTCTCGCAGACGCTCGTCGACGGCATCCGCGGCGCGCGACTGGTGGTCTTCGAGGAGAGCTCGCACGCCCCCGCGATCGAGGAGACCGAGCGCTACCTCGAGGTGGTGGGCGATTTCATGCGTGAAGCCGAGGCCGGGTAGGAACCGCTCAAGAGCGGGGGTGCGCCCGGTCGTACACGCGGCGGAGCCGGCGCGCGTCCACGTGGCTGTACACCTGCGTGGTCGAGAGCGAGCTGTGGCCGAGCAGCTCCTGGATCACGCGTAGATCCGCGCCGCCCTCCAGGAGATGCGTGGCGAAGGCGTGGCGCAGGCGATGCGGGTGCGGGACGAGGCGGCGCAGCGTGCTCGTGTCGAGCCGCCGGCCGCGTACGGAGAGGAACAGCGCGTCCTCGGCGCCGCGGGCAAGCTCCGGGCGGCCGTCGCGCAGGTAGAGCGCCAGCCGGTGCGCCGCCTCCTCACCGAGCGGCACGGCGCGCTCCTTGCCGCCCTTGCCGCGGACGTGGATGAGCTCCTGGTCGAAGTCGACGTCGCCGAGGTCGAGGTCGATCGCCTCGCGGCTGCGCAGCCCGGCCGAGTAGACGAGCTCGACCAGCGCCCGGTTCCGCAGGCCGATCGCGCCGTCGGCCTCGAGCCCGTCGAGGATCGCCTCGATCTCGTCCTGCTTCGGCACCTCAGGGAGGCGGCGGCCGCGACGCGGTGCGAGCGCCGCGTCCGGGACGCGCGCCGGCCCGAGCGTGAAGCGAAGCAGCGCGCGCACCGCGGCGAGCTTGCGGGCGATGGTCGCCGGCGCGAGCCGCCGTGGCTGCCGGCCGGGCCGGGCGGCGCCGAGCATCGACGTGTACTCGGCGAGCACCTTGCCGTCGACGTCGTCGAGCGTCTCGCCGCGCCCGCGCAGCCACGCGCCGAACTCGGCGAGATCCACCGCGTAGGCGCGGCGGGTCGACTCGGCGAGCGCAGGCGAGCGGAGGAAGCGGTCGGTGGCGTCGCGCGTGTCCACGTAGGCAGGATTCGCGTCCCGTGCGCGCCTGCCTCCCGCTGCTGCTCTCCCTGGCGCTCGGCGCCGCGGTTGCGGCGACCGCGCACGGCGGCGGCTCGGCGTCGGGGATCCTCGTCCCCAAGGGCTTCAAGGTCAGCGTCTACGCGAGCGGGCTCGAGCGGCCCACGGCGCTCGCGTGGAGCCCGCGCGGCCGGCTCTACGTTGCGCAGGAGACGGGCAAGATCGTCTCGGTCGCGCCCGGCGGCACGCCGCGCGTCGAGGCGGGCGGCTTCGCGACGCCGCTCGGGCTGACCTGGTTCCGCGGCGCGCTGTACGTGTCCGCGCAGGGCACGCTCTGGCGCATCTCGGGCGGCCGCAAGCAGGCGATCGTCCGGAAGCTGCCCTTCGGCCTGCACCAGCAGGACAACGTTGTGCCCGGGCCGGACGGGCGCCTCTACTTCGGCAGCGGCTCGACCTGTGACGCGTGCGCGCAGAAGAGCCGCCTCAGCGCGGCGATCCTCTCGGTGCGCCCCGACGGGAGCGACCTGCGCGTCGTGGCGAGCGGCCTGCGCAACCCGTTCGGTCTCGCCTTCGACGGCAGCCGGCTCTACGTCAGCGTCAACAACCGCGACAAGGTGCCCGCGCCGGCCGAGACGCTCGTCCGCATCCGCCAGGGCGCGTTCTACGGCTGGCCGCGCTGTTGGGCGAGCGAGCAGAAGCAGGCGATGGTCGGCACGTGCGCGGGCGTGACGAAGCCCGTCGCCTACCTGGAGCAGCACTCCTCCGCGGACGGCCTCGTGGTGTACCGCGGCCGCTCGTTCGGCCCCGCGTACCGGGGCAACGTCTTCATCGCGCTCTGGGGCGAGTACCTGACCACGGCGCACGGCCGCCGGGTCGACCGCGTCGTCGTCGACCCGTCCGGCGACCCCCGGAAGGCACGCGTCGAGTCGTTCGCGACCGGGTTCGACCATCCGCTCGCCGTCGCCGTGGACCGCGATGGTGCGCTGCTCGTCGCGGACTACGGGCGCGGGACGATCTACCGCATCCAGCGCGCTTAGGTGGCTCTGGCGGAACGCCGCTCGTTCGGCGCGGTGTGATGCTCGTTCCGAGACTAGGACGCAGGGAGTCGCGATAGCTGTGCCCTATCGGGGCGACCGAGGACGACGTATCGGGACGAGCAGCGCGCCGCGACGGACACAGACTGCGTTTCGCCAGAGCCACCTAAACTCGCCGCGTGCACAGCGCCGTGCTCCACCTGAAGTCCGCGAAGCGGCTCGCCCGCCCTCGTCCTCTGCGCGAGGCGCTCGGCTCGCCGGACGACCGGCTCGTCTTCGTGCTCGGCAGCCCGCGCTCCGGCACCACGTTCCTCGCCGGCGCGATCGGGAGCATGCCGGGCTTCGTCGACCTCGGCGAGGTCGCGGCCGTGAAGGCGGCGGTCCCCGAGCTGGCAGATCTCCCGGTGGACGACGCGGCCACTCGCCTGCGCCGCATGCTCGGCGTCACGCGCACGATCGGCCTCGTCCGCGGCCTGCGCGGCGTCGAGCAGACGCCCGAGACGGCGTTCCTCGCGCCTGCCGTCGTGCGCGCGTTCCCGCAGGCGCGGCTCGTCCACATGCTTCGCGACGGCCGCGACGTCGTCTGCTCGCTGCTCGAGCGCGGATGGCTGCGCGACGACCGCGCCGGCGCCGACGACGCGGGGCTGGCCTACGGCGCGCACGCTCGCTTCTGGGTCGAGCCGGAGCGCGAGGCCGAGTTCCAGGCCGCGAGCGAGGCGCGCCGCGCCGCGTGGGTCTGGCGTGCGTACGTCTCGGCCGTGCGCGCCTCCGGGACGACGCCGTACGAGGTGCGCTACGAGCCGATGGCGACCGACCCGGCCGGCACGGCAGAAGGTCTCGCCGCCTACCTCGACGCGCCTGCGGCGCCGCTCGCCACGGCGCTCGCGGATGCGCACGCGGCCTCGATCGGCCGCTACCGCCGCGACCTCACGCCCGGCCAGTTGGCCGACGTGGAGTCAGAGGCCGGCGCAGCTGCTCGGCGAGCTGGGCTACTCGTAGTCGCGGCGCGAACTCCCTGCAATGACTAGGATTGCCGCCGCGCCGGGATCACCGGCGCTCCTGTTTTCACGACGCGCGATCCGGAAAAGGAGGCGCGGTGGCCACCACCGTAGATCCCCAGGCCGGCGTTGGCCTCGAGCAACACGGAATCACCCCCAGCGGCCGCGTGCACTGGCAGCCGACCACGGCGCTGCTCTACGAGCACGCGCTCATGCAGGGCGACGCCCACCTCGCCGAAGGCGGGCCGCTGGTCGTCGACACGGGCCGGCACACGGGCCGCTCGCCGATGGACAAGTTCGTCGTCCGCGAGCCCGGCTCGGAGGGGCGGATCTGGTGGGGCGACGTCAACGCGGAGATCTCCGAGGAGCATTTCGAGGGGCTGCGCGAGAAGGTCGCCGCGTACCTCGAGCGGCGCGACCTCTACGTCGTCGACGCGTTCGCGGGCGCCGACCCGGCGCACCGCATCGCCGTCCGCGTCGTCACCGACAGCGCCTGGCACGCGCTCTTCGCGAAGACGCTCTTCATCGAGCCGACGGAGGTGGAGCTGGCGACGCACAAGCCGGGCGCGCTGATCCTGCACGCGCCGGCCGTCACGGCCGAACCCGCCGAGGACGGCACGCGCAGCGAGACGTTCGTCTGCCTGCACCCGTCGCGCACCGAGGTGCTGATCGGCGGTACCTGGTACGCGGGCGAGATCAAGAAATCGATCTTCACCGTCATGAACGACCGGCTGCCGCTCGACGGCGTGCTGCCCATGCACTGCTCGGCGAACGTCAACGACCTCGGCAAGGTCGCGCTCTTCTTCGGCCTCTCCGGCACGGGGAAGACGACGCTCTCCGCGGATCCGGAGCGGCACCTGATCGGCGACGACGAGCACGGGTGGGGCCACGACGGCGTCTTCAACTTCGAGGGCGGCTGCTACGCGAAGGTGATCCGCCTGTCCGCCGCGGCCGAGCCGCAGATCCACGCGACGACGCGCAGCTTCGGGACGGTGCTCGAGAACGTGATCGTGGACGAGGGCGGCGTGCTCGATCTCGACGACGCGTCGAAGACCGAGAACACGCGCGCCGCCTACAAGCTGGAGCAGATCGCGAACGCGCTGCCGTCCAAGCGCGCCGGTCACCCCAGCTCGGTCGTGTTCCTGGCCGCCGACGCGTTCGGGATCCTCCCGCCGATCGCGCGCCTGAGCCGCGAGCAGGCGATGTTCTACTTCCTGTCGGGCTTCACGGCCAAGCTCGCCGGCACCGAGATCGGCGTCACCGAGCCGCAGCCGACCTTCTCGGCCTGCTTCGGCGCGCCGTTCCTGCCGCAGCCGCCCGCCGTGTACGCGCGGCTGCTCGGCGAGAAGCTCGACCAGCACCCGCACATCAGCGTCTGGCTCGTGAACACCGGCTGGACGGGCGGCCCGTTCGGCGAGGGCGAGCGCATGCCGATCGCGGCGACGCGCGCACTGCTGAAGGCGGCGATCACGAACGAGCTCGACTCGGCCGACTACCGCATCGACCCGGTGTTCGGCTTCGAGGTGCCGCTCACCGTGCCCGGCGTCGACGCGACGCT
This sequence comes from uncultured Thermoleophilia bacterium, assembly GCA_963734565.1. Classification (GTDB taxonomy): domain Bacteria; phylum Actinomycetota; class Thermoleophilia; order Gaiellales; family Gaiellaceae; genus JACVRM01. Next base: position 600,264 of record CAVTHM010000002.1, read on the forward strand.
GCTCGACCCGCGCTCGACGTGGCGCGACCCCAAGGCGTACGACCGCAAGGCAGGCGAGCTGGCCCGCATGTTCGTCGAGAACTTCGCCGAGTTCGACGCGCCCGCTCAGATAGCCGCTGCCGGTCCTCGCGCCTGACGCAAGCCGCACCTGCAACGAAGCCCTGAACAGGCCGCATTCGGTAGCGTGATCCGCGAGTGGAAGCGGAACACGACGTCCTGATCGTGGGTGCCGGCTGCGCGGGAATGCGCGCGGCCATCGCCGCGCACGACGCCGGGGCGAACGTCGGCGTCGTCTCGAAGCTCCACCCGACCCGCAGCCACTCGGGCGCGGCCGAGGGCGGGATCAACGCGGCGCTCGGCAACAGCGGCGAGGACAACCCGGAGATCCACGCCTACGACACGGTCAAGGGGTCGGACTACCTCGGCGACCAGGACGCCATCGAGATCTTCACGCGTGAGGCGCCCGGCGACATCTACCAGCTCGAGCATTGGGGCGCGGTCTTCTCGCGCAACGAGGACGGCAAGCTCGCGCAGCGGCCGTTCGGCGCCGCCGGCTCGCCGCGCACCGTCTTCGCCGCCGACATCACCGGTCACGTGCTCATCCACGTGCTCTATGAGCAGCTCATGAAGCGCATGGCCGAGGGGATGACGGTCTACGAGGAGTTCTTCGCCTGGAAGCTGGTCGAGCACGAGGACCGCTGCCAGGGCGTCATCTGCTGGGACCTCGTCGACGGCGGCCTCAAGACGTTCGGCGCGAAGACCGTCGTGCTCGCGACCGGCGGCGCCGGCCGCATCTACCGGATCACGACGAACGCCTACGCCTGCACGGGCGACGGCATGGCCATGGCCCTGCACGCGGGGCTGCCGCTGAAGGACATGGAGTTCATGCAGTTCCACCCGACGACGCTCTACCCGAGCGGGATCCTGCTCACCGAGGGCTGCCGCGGCGAGGGCGCCTACCTCATCAACTCGGAGGGCGACCGCTTCATGGCGAAGTACGCGCCGAACGCGATGGAGCTCGCGTCCCGCGACGTCGTGTCGCGCTCGGAGATGACCGAGATCGACGAGGGCCGCGGCGTCAACGGCTCCGTCCTGCTCGACATGCGCCACCTGGGCGCCGAGAAGATCATCGACCGGCTGCCCGGGCTCACGCGAGCTGTCGATGACGTTCGCCGGCGTCGACCCGATCCACGAGCCGGTGCCGGTCAGGCCGGGCGCGCACTACCACATGGGCGGCGTCGAGACGGACGAGTTTGGCGCGACGGAGCTCACCGGGCTGTACGCCGCCGGCGAGTGCGCGTGCGTCTCCGTCCACGGCGCCAACCGGCTCGGCGGCAACTCGCTGATGGAGACGATCACGTTCGGCCGTCGCGCCGGCCAGGCGGCCGCCGAGTGGGCGCTCTCGCACACGACGGTCGCCGTGCCCGAGTCGGCTCAGCGCGACGCCGAGCGGGAGCTGCAGGAGCTGCTCGACCGCAGCGAGGGCGAGCGGCCCTGGAAGATCCGCGACGACCTCGGCTCCTCCATGCTCGAGAACTTCGGAGTGTTCCGCCGCGAGGACCAGATGGTGAGTGAGGTGCTGATCATCGACGAGCTGCGCGAGCGCTACGAGCACGTGATCGTCGAGGACAAGGGCGACGTCTTCAACAACGACCTGACGCAGGCGATCGAGCTCGGCTACGTGCTCGACCTCGCCGCGTGCATGCTCCAGGCCGGCGTCGCGCGCAAGGAGAGTCGTGGCGCCCATGCGCGCCCGCACGACTTCCCGACCCGTGACGACGAGAACTTCATGAAGCACTCGATCACGCGCTGGGGCGACGACGACCGCCCGCACCTCTCGTACGCTCCCGTGCGCATGACCCGCTGGCAACCCGAGGAGCGCAAGTACTGATGACCAACGGCTTCGAGGTCTCACCGGAGAAGGCCGCCCCGCCTGAAGGCGGGCTGCTGGAGGTGGCGCTCAAGGTCTGGCGCTACAACTCGCGCACCGGCGAGCGCGAGCTGGAGCGCTTCGAGATCGAGGCGCCCAGCGAGGCGACGCTCCTCGACTGCCTGGACATCATCAAGGACCGCCACGACGGGACGCTCGCCTACCGCAAGAGCTGCCGGATGATGATCTGCGGCTCGTGCGGGATGCGCCTCGACGGCGGCGCCGTGCTCGCGTGCAAGACGCGGATCGTCGACGTGACGCAGGGCGGCCATGTGCCGGTCGTCTCGGCCATGGGGAACATGCCGATCATCCGCGACCTCGTCGTCGACATGGGGCCGTTCTGGGAGAAGCTGCGCAGCGTCCGCCCGTGGCTCGAGACGGGCTACGACGAGCCGCCGGAAACGGAGAACATCGTCTCGCAGGAGCGCATGAACGTCGTCCGCAAGGAGGCGCTCTGCATCCAGTGCGGCTGCTGCGTGTCGGAGTGCAACTCGATGGAGTCCGACCCGGAGTTCACCGGGCCGGCCGCGCTGGCCAAGGCGATGCGCTTCGTCGGCGACCCGCGCGAGCGGGCCCAGGTCGAGCGGCTCGACGAGCTGAACGGCGAGCACGGGATCTGGGACTGCACGCGCTGCTACTTCTGCAACCAGCGCTGCCCGAAGGGCGTTGACCCGCGCGACGCGATCGCGAAGCTCGGCGCCGAGTCCGTGAAGGAGGGCATCGACCACGACATGGGTGCGAAGCATGCGAAGTGGTTCGTGGTCTCTGCGAAGACGAGTGGCTGGCTGCGCGAGACGGAGCTCGTGCCGAAGACGCAGGGTGTCGTCACTGCGATCGGGCAAACCGGGTTTGCACTCAAGCTCCTGCGCCGACGGCAAGGTGCCGCTGCTGCCGCACGTCGCAGAGGAAGTCGGCGAGGCGCGGAGGCTCTACGACATCGTGAAGGAGCAGGGCCTCGACGGCGCCGCCGGGATCGTCCAGGGCGAGCGAGCGCTGTCGCGGCTCGACCACGAGCTCGACGGCGAGCACGGGGAGGAGGCGTGAAGACCGTCGCCTACTACCGCGGCTGCCTCGCGTCGCTGTCGGCGAAGGAGCTCGACACGTCCACGCGCGCGCTGGCCCCGAAGGTCGGCCTCGAGCTGATCGACCTCGAGACGGTCACGTGCTGCGGCGCCGGCGACATCCACGAGGCCGAGCCCGACTACTACCTGCACCTGAACGCGCGGATCCTTGCCTACGCCGAGGACACGGGCGCCGACACGCTGATGACGGTCTGCAACGTCTGCACGCTGAACCTGCGGCAGGCGAACCACATCCTCCAGAACGACGACGACGTGCGTGCGCGCGTCAACGACGAACCTGGAGACGGTCGGCGTGCCGCCGTACTCGGGCGGCGTCGAGGTTCGCCACCTGCTCTGGATGATCGCCGAGGGTGAGGGCTACGAGCTGCTGAAGGGCGCCGCGCACAAGGGGCTCAAGGGCCTCAAGGTGGCGCCGTTCTACGGTTGCCAGATCCTGCGGCCGTCGAAGATCCTCGGCTTCGAGGACCCCGACAGGCCGTGGTCGCTCGAGGCGATCATCGAGGCCTGCGGCGGCGAGGCGATCGATTACCCCGCGAAGATCAAGTGCTGCGGCTTCCCGATCATCCAGGCGCGCGAGGAGACGGCGCTCGGCGAGCTGATCCAGCCGATCGAGCAGGCGCATGGAGCGTGGGGCGGACGTCGATCGTGACGCCGTGCCCGCTCTGCCACCTCTCGCTCGATGCGTGGCAGTCGAAGCTCGAGGCATCGACGGGCCGCGCGCTCGGCATGCCGATCCTGCACCTGTCGCAGCTGATCGGCGTGGCGGCGGGGCTCGAGGAGTCCGAGCTGAAGTTCAAGCGGCACGTCGTGCCGGTCGACGCGGCGCTCGAGAGGACCAAGGTCTGACCGCCGGTCGAGGCAGCGTTCGCGGAGGACGCGGCGCTGCCGGACGTGTTAGCTGCTGATCCCGGCGCCGGCCATCTGCGGTGCGGCCACGCCGAGCTGGGTCATCAGTGACCCGGTGTCGAAGTAGGTCTTCATCTGCGTCGGAGCTCCGTCGGACGAGAACGTCCAGGTGTCGCAGAGCTTGAGTTCGATTGCCTTTCCGGTGGGGTCGATCGCACCCATCGGCGTATGCAGGACGCCGGTTTGCGTGCCGCGGCCCGTGTACTCGATCGCGACGCCGCCGTCGCGCTCGAAGACGTTGTCGATCGTGACTCGACCGTCCGGGAAGCCGCCGGCCCACATCTCTGCGAACTGCCGGGCGCCGTCCTTGCCGGTGAGTGTGGTGCCGCTCCCGACCATGACGATCTCGCCGTTCTTGAAGAGCTCGGCGAAGCGGTCGAAGTCGCGATCGTTCCATGCGTCGTAGGCGCTGCGGGCGGTGCTTGCGTTCTGACCCACGCGTTCTCCTCTCTATGCCCGAAGGCGCCGCATCCTCCGGGCGCCGATGCTACGCCCGCCGGGTCGTCGCCACAACCGCCCGTACACTCCGGGCGTGACCACCCGCGTGGCCGGGCTGACGGGCGCGACGATTGTGCGTGCGCCGAGCGTGTGCCAGACGTGCGTCTGGTGGCAGTCGCGGCTCGGGAAAGAGGCTGACAAGCGCGACTGGATCGCGGACGCCGAGGATGCGTGGGGGAGCTGGGGCGCGCTCTACCGCGACGACGACGGCCGCGTGCTCGGCTCGATGCAGTTCGGGCCGGCGGATCTGTTCCCGCGCGCGCGCGAGCTTCCGGCGGGCCCGCCTTCGGACGACGCGGTCCTCGTCACGTGCTCGTACCTCGTCGACCGGCACAGCCCGTGGGTGATCCAGTCCCTGTTCCTGACGGCGATCGGGGAGGCGCGCGATCGCGGCGCGGCGGCGCTCGAGGCGTTTGCGTATAGCTACCCGGAGGGCGAGTCGGCGCGCGAGCGCTTCCACGTGCACAAGACGGTGTTCCCGCGTGACTTCCTGTCCGACTTCGGCTTCGAGACGGTGCGCTCGCAAGGCCGCGTCGAGCTCGTGCGCCTCGAGCTGGGCGGCCTCGAGCCGGTCGCGGAGGGCTCGCGCGCGCGTGTGATCGAGATCGTCAAGGAGGCGTTCCAGCCGGACGTAGCGCCGGTGCCTCAGCGTCCCTAGACGCACCGTCCACAAGAGCGGATTGCGCCGACGCGGCTCGTCCGCTGCGATTGGGGCGTGACGGATGAGCCGGATTTCGACGGGGCGGATGAGACGTTTCTGTTGATGATCCTGATGCGGCTCGACGCTTAGCTGGACGGGATCCTCGAGTTGATGGAGGAAGAGTTTGGCGAAGAGGAAGAACCTGACACCTGACGAGCGCGCCGAGCTCCTGAGGCTTCTTCGGGAGGTTCGCGATGACGTCCGCCTCCTTCGCGAGCGCCTCCAGGCGCGGCTCGACGCGCGCCCGAGTTAAGCGGCGAGCCGCTCGCGAGAGAGCAGCGTCTCCGCGATCTGCACAGCGTTCAACGCGGCGCCCTTGCGGAGGTTGTCCGAAGCGAGGAACAGCGTGAGGCCGCTCGCGGCCGCGCGATCGGGGCGGATGCGGCCGACGAGCACGTCGTCGATCCCGGCCGACTTGCCGGGCGAGGGAACGTCGACCACCCGCACGCTCGGCGCCGCGGCGAGCAGGTCGCGCGCATCGCTCGCGTCGAGCGGCCGCTCGGTCTCGATCCAGACAGCCTCGGCGTGGCCGACCATCACAGGGACGCGAACGCAGGTCGCGCTCACCGGCAGGTCGGGCAGCTCCATGATCTTGCGCGTCTCCTCGCGGAGCTTCGTCTCCTCGTCGAACTCCTCGCCGTCGAAGTCCCAGTCCATGCCGAGGTCGTGCTCCTCCTGTGGCTCGTTGCGGAGCTTCTCCATCCGGCCGGCGCCTGCGCCCGAGACGGACTGGTAGGTCGCGACGCGGATGCGTGCGAGCCCGGCGGCGTCGTGCAGCGGCTTCAACACGCAGGTCAGCGGGATCGTGCAGCAGTTCGGGACGGCGACGATGCCCTTGTTCTCGAAGGCCCGCGCGCCGTTCACCTCCGGGACGACCAGCGGCACGCCCGGCTCCATGCGCCACGCGGCCGACTTGTCGAGGCAAACCGCGCCGCTCCGCACCGCTTGCGGGACAAGCTCCCGCGACGCGGACGTACCGACGGCGAAGAACGCGAAGTCGACGTCCAGTTCTTGCAGTGCCTCGGGCGTCGCCTCCTCGACCGGCCGGCCATCCAGCTGCGACCCGGCCGAGCGAGCGGACGCGAAGTAACGCACGTCGTCGTAGCCGCGCTCGGCGAGGATGCCGCGCAGCACACCGCCGACCGCACCGGTCGCGCCGACGACCGCGAGGCGCGCGTCAGGCACCGGCGCGCTCCAGCTCGTACACGTCGTGCAGCGCCGCCACCGCGCGGTCGACGTCGGCCGCGGCGATGTGACAGGAGATCTTGATCGGCGACGTGGTGACCACCTCCGGCTGGATACCGAGCCCGTCGAGCGTCGCGAACGCGGCCGCGGCGACGCCGGGGTGGCTCTTCATTCCCGCTCCGACGACCGAGACCTTGCCGAGGTCGTCGCGCGACGACCACGTCGCGCCGAGCCCGTCGAGGACGGACGCGGCCGCCGCGTGGTCGTCCTGCGGCGCCGAGAAGACGATGTCGGCGCCGGTCTGGAGGATGGTGTCGACGTTGACGCTGGCCTCGGCCAGCGCGGCGAACAGCCGAGCCGGTGGGACGCCCTCCACGCGGTAGAGGGTCTCGTCCATGGCGTGCGTGACGCCCGAGATCATGGCCTTCTCCAGCATCGGATCGTCCTCCCCGGTGATCCACGTGCCGTCGGCCTCGGAGAACGACGAGCGCACGTGGAGCTTCACCCGGTGGTTTCGTGCGAACTCCACCGAGCGTAGCTGGAGAACTTTCGCGCCGGAAGCGGCGAGCTCGAGCATCTCGTCGTACGAGACGGCGGTCAGCTTGCGCGCGCCGCGGACGAACCGCGGGTCGGCGGTGTAGACGCCGTCGACGTCCGTGTAGATCTCGCAGCGGTCGGCCCCGAGCGCGGCGGCGAGCACGACCGCGGTCATGTCCGAGCCTCCGCGGCCGAGCGTCGTGACCTCGTGCGCGGTCGATACGCCCTGAAAGCCCGCGACGAGCACGATCCGCTCCTCGTCGAGCGCCTCGTGGATGCGGCGCGCGCGGACGTCGACGATCTTGGCCTTCGTGTGGGTGGTGTCAGTGACGATCCCGGCCTGCGAGCCGGTCAACGAGATGGCCTGGTGGCCGAGGTCCTCGATCGCCATCTCCGCGAGGGCGCACGTGATGCGCTCGCCGACGGAGATGAGCATGTCCATCGCGCGCGGCTTCGGCTGCCTCGCGACCTGGTGTGCGAGCGCGACGAGCTCGTCGGTCGTGTGGCCCATCGCGGAGAGCACGCCCACCACACGGTTGCCCTCCTCGCGCGCGGCGACGAGCCGGCGGACGACGCGGAGCAGCCGTTCCGTGTCTCCGACCGACGTGCCGCCGAACTTCATGACGACGGTGCCGCTCGCGGGCGGCGCGTCGGCGGACAGCGCGGGGACAGCCTCGAAGTCGGTCGCAGCCATCGGGCCAGTGTAGGCAGGGCGTGGCGGCCCTCTTAACAGGGACTGTCCCTGTTAAGGCGGCGCAGCTCGCCGCGCCTCTTTACAGGGACTGTCCCTGTTAGGACGGGCAGACTCCCTCGCATGCGAGCGATGGTGCTCGAACGCCCCGGGGAGCAGCTCGAGCTGCGCGACGTGCCCGTGCCCGAGCCCGGACCGGGGCAGCTGCTCGTCCGCGTCCAGGCCTGCGCTGTCTGCCGCACCGACCTGCACGTCGTCGACGGCGAGCTGCCCGACCCGAAGCTGCCGCTCGTGCCCGGGCACATGGTGGTCGGCACGACCGAGGACGGGCGCCGCGTCGGCGTGCCGTGGCTCGGCTGGACGGACAGGACGTGCCGCTACTGCCGCTCGGGCCGCGAGAACCTCTGCGACAACGCCCGCTTTATCGGCTACACGCTCGACGGCGGCTACGCCGAGTACGTCGTCGTGGACGAGCGGTTTGCGCTCGCCGTACCGGAGGGCTACGGCGACCTCGACGCTGCCCCGCTCATGTGCGCGGGCCTGATCGGCTTCCGCTCGCTGCGGATGACAGGCGACGCCGAGCGGGTCGGCCTCTACGGCTTCGGCTCGTCCGCGCGCCTCATCGCGCAGGTCGCGCGCTGGCAGGGACGCCGCGTCTTCGCTTTCACCAGGCCGGGCGACGACGAGGGCCGGCGGCAGGCGCTCGACCTCGGCGCCGAGTGGGCCGGCGGCTCCGACGAGGACGCGCCCGAGGAACTGGATGCGGCGATCGTCTTCGCTCCGGTCGGCGCGCTCGTCCCGGTCGCGCTCCGCGCCGTCGCGAAGGGTGCGCCGGTGGTCTGTGCCGGCATCCACATGTCGGACATCCCGTCGTTCCCGTACGAGCTCCTCTGGGGCGAGCGCGCCGTGCGCTCGGTCGCGAACCTGACCCGCGCCGACGGCGAGGAGTTCCTGGCGCTTGCGCCGCAGGTGCCGGTCCGCGCCGAGATCGATGTCTTCCCGCTCGAGCAGGCGAACGAGGCGCTCACGAAGTTTCGGGCCGGCGAGATCCCGGGCACGGCCGTGCTCCAGGTCGGCTAGGAGGGGTTGGTGGAACGCCGCTCGTTCGGCGTGGTGCGATGCTTGGTCCGAGGCTAGGACGCAGGGGGCCTCGATAGCGGTGCCCTATCGGGGTGACCGAGGACAACGCATCGGGACGAGCAGCGTGCCGCGACGGACACAGGCTGCGTTTCGCCAACCCCTCCTAGGCCCAGGGAAGCCGGTCCCAGTACGAGGGCCGCTCCGCGCGCGACGGCTCGAACCGCGCGTACACATCGCGAAATCAGTCGTCTCCTCGTCCACGCTCGCCCCGTAGCGGGCCGCGAGCTCCGACACCGGGTAGTGGAGGCGCTCTTCGGCCAGCCGTGCACCGACCATCAGGATCGCGCAGGGCGCGTCGCCCGGGCCGACGAAGATGTGATGCGTCCCGGGCGGGCAGTGGACGAAGTCCCACGAGGAGCGGCCGCAAGAGCCGCTCCTCGTCCTCGACGAGCAGCCTGCACTCGCCCGAGAGCACGAGGAAGTCCTCCTGCTGGTTCTCGGAGTGGTAGAGGCCGTTCGGCTGCCCCGGCTCCAGCACGCGCAGCTTGACGCCGAGCTGCAAGAACGGGAGCTCCCGGCTCTCGAAGCGGCAGTCCGAGCCGGGCGGCTTGTGCTCGCTCGACTCCGCGGTCGCCCACCGGGCGTCTCGCACGTTCACGACGAACCAGCCCTCCCCGGCGGGTGCGAGGCCCGAGCCGGAGTCTTCGAGTGGAGCCTCGGGGACGGTCACATCTCGCGGCGGCCGGACAGCGCGCGGCCGAGCGTGACCTCGTCCGCGTACTCCAGGTCCGCGCCCACGGGCAGCCCGCTCGCGAGCCGCGTCACCCGCACCCGCCCGCGCAGGCGGTCGGCGAGGTACGCAGCCGTCGCCTCGCCGGTCATGTTCGGGTTGGTCGCGAGCACGACCTCCGCGACGCCGTTCGCCTCGACGCGGCGGAGGAGCTCGTCGATGCGCAGGTCGCCCGGGTCGACGCCGTCCAGCGGCGAGAGCGCACCGCCGAGCACGTGGTACAGCCCGCGGTACTCGGCCGTGCGCTCGAGCGAGACGACGTCCACCGGCTGCTCGACCACGCAGATGACCGAGTGGTCGCGCCGCGCGTCCAGGCAGATCGCGCACACCTCGTCCTCGGTCAGGTTCCCGCACTCGCGGCAGAACCGGACCCGCTCCTTCACCTCGGCGATCGCTGCCGCCAGCGCACCCGCCTCGTCCTTCGGTGAGCGGAGGATGTGGAAGGCGAGCCGCTGTGCCGTGCGCGTCCCGATTCCGGGCAGCCGCGTCAGCTGCGCGACGAGGTTGTCGACCGCAGGCGAGATCACGCCAGGAGCGTAACCGTCCCCTGCGGACGTGCCGTAGGCTCCGCGCGGTGCCGTCGCAGGAGGAGCTCGACACCTACGCGGACCTGATCGTCCGTGTCGGGGCGAACGTGCAGGACGGGCAGGACGTCGTCGTCATGGGCTGGGTCGAGCACGCCCCGCTCGTGCGCGCGCTGGTCGACGCGTCGTGGCGCGCGGGCGCCCGCTACGTGGAGTACGTCTACCGCGACGACTACGGGCGCAAATCGCTCGCAGAGCACGCGTCGGACGACGCCATCTCGTGGACGCCGCCGCACAACCTCGCGAGGCTGCAGGACTGGGCTAACCGGCGAATCGCCTACATCCAGCTGCTGGGCGACCCTGATCCGGAGCTCCTCGGCAGCCTCGACCCGGCGCGCGTCGGCAAGGCCGAGTCCTACGAGGCGACGAAGCTTCTGCGCCGTCTGAGCAACGAGGCGCACTGGTCGCGCTGCATCGCCGCGTGCGCGACGGACGGCTGGGCGACCAAGCTCTACGGCGAGCCGGACACAGAACGTCTCTGGGGCGAGATCTTCCACTCCGTACGTCTCGACGAGACCGACCCGATCGGGGCGTGGCAGGAGCACATCGTCACGCTGAAGGCGCGCGCGCAGTCGCTCAACGACCGGCGCTTCGACGCGCTGCACTTCAACGGCGGCGGTACCGAGCTGACGGTCGGGCTGCTGCCCGAGTCGCGCTGGCTCGCCGCGAGCGACTTCACCAGCTGGGGCCTGGAGCACGTGGCCAACCTGCCGACCGAAGAGGTCTTCACGACGCCGGACCGCCGGCGCACGAACGGCGTCGTGCGGGCGACCCGCCCGCTGGTCTGGTACGGCTACACCGTGCCGGGGCTCGAGGTTGAGTTCGCGGACGGGCGGGCTGTGAACGTCCGCGCCGACGAGGGCGCCGACTTCGTCCGCTCGCAGATGGCCTCGGACGACGGCGCCGCGTTCCTGGGCGAGGTCGCGCTCGTCGACGAGACCACCCGCATCCCGGACCGCGTCTTCTACAACGGACTGCTGGACGAGAACGTGGCCTGCCACATCGCGTACGGGAACGCGTACACCGCGGCCGTCGAGGGGGCGGAGGAGCTGTCGCTGGACGAGTTGATCGAGCGCGGCATCAACGTCTCCGCCGCGCACGTGGACTTCATGATCGGCAGCCCGGCAGTGGACGTGGACGGGCTCACCGCCGAGGGCGAGGCCCTGCCGATCATGCGTGAGAACCGCTGGGTTCTAGAGGCCGGGTAGCCCGAGCCCGGGCGGGAGGTCGAGCCCGCCCATCGCGCCGCCGAGCTTCTTCTGCGCCAGGTTCTCAGCCGCGCGCAGCGCTTCGTTGACCGCCGCGACGATCGTGTCCTCGAGCATCTCGGGATCTTCCGGGTCGATCGCCTCCTTGGCGATCTTCACCTCGGTGATCTCGCCCGCGCCGGTCGCCTTCACGGTGACGATGCCGCCGCCGGCCGACGCCTCGACGGTCTCCCCGGCCAGCTCCTCGCGCGCCTGCTCCATCTGCTGCTGCATCGCCGACGCCTGCTGCATCAGCTTGTTCAGGTCGAATCCGCCACTCATTCGTCCACCTCGCGTGCGTCGAAGGTCTGCTTCATCAGCTCGAGAATCCGTTCCTCGCCCGCGGGCTCTTCGGCCTCCTCGTCTGCCGCGGCCGTCTCGCCCACGCTGAACTCGACCGAGAGCCGCCTGCCCGTCACCTCGTACAGCGCGTCGGCGAGGAGCGACACGTTCTTCGCCTCCTCGGCGAGCTGCCGGTGGAACGCCGCGGCGCCGGGGAACTCGACCATCACCCTCTCGCCGTCCAGCGCGACCGGGTGCGCCTCGCGGTAGATCGCGGCGGTCGGGATCGAGCGCTGCTCGACGTGCGGGAGGACGCTGCGCGCCCAGGCGTCCTGGAGCTGCGCAAGCTCGAGCGGCGGGCCATTCGTCGCGGCGGGCGGGTCCGTCGGCGGCGCGGGCTCATCGGCGGCCGGCGGCGCGGCCGGTTGAGCCGGAGCCGCAGGCGGCGGAGCGGGCGCAGGCGCGCCGTGCGGGCGCTGCTCGAGCGCCTCGATCCGGTAGGCGAGCGACTCGTGCTCGAGGTCGGCGGCCGGTCGCGTCACCTTCACGAGCGCGAGCTCGAGCGGCAGGCGCGGGTCGCCGCCCTGGCGCAGGTCGTCGACCGCGACCGTCAGCAGGTCGCAGAGCCGGACGACCGCCGGCTCGCCGAGCTGGTTCGCCTGGGCGTGGAGGCGCTCGCGCGTCTCGCCCGTCAGCGGCAGCGAGTCGGGCACCTCGCCCATGTGCTGGACGAGCAGCAGCTGGCGCAGGTGCTCGAGCAGGTCGATCACGAAGCGGCCGAGGTCCTGGCCCTGGTCGGCCAGCTCCTCGATGAAAGTCAGCGCGCCGGCCGTGTCGCGGTCGACGACGAAGTCGCAGAGGCGGAAGAGCGCCTCCTCCTCGACCGCACCGAGTAGCTGGAGGATGTCCTGGACGCTGATCGTCCCGCCCGTCGCTGCGGCCAGCTGGTCGAGCGTCGAGACCGCATCGCGGAAGCTGCCGCGAGCCGAGCGCGCCACGAGCGAGAGCGCAGCGTCGGGGACGTCGAAGCCCTCCCCGTCGGCGATCCGCCTCAGCAGGCGGACGAGCTCCGGCAGCCGCGGCCGCGCGAACGCGAACGTCTGGCAGCGCGAGCGCACCGTCGGGAGCACCTTGGCCAGGTCGGTCGTGCAGAAGACGAAGACGAGGTGGGGCGGAGGCTCCTCGATCAGCTTGAGCAGCGCGTTCCAGGCCGCATCCGTGAGCTGGTGCGCCTCGTCGAGGATGTAGACCTTGTAGCGCCCCTCGACCGGCTGCAGCACGACGCGCTCGCGGATCTCGCGGATGTCGTCGATCCCGCGCTGCGACGCAGCGTCCATCTCGATCACGTCGAGCGACGTGCCGGCGGTGATCGTGACGCACGAGTTGCACGTGTTGTCCGGTGTCGCTGTCGCTCCCTGCGCGCAGTTGAGCGCCTTGGCGAGGATGCGCGCGAGCGAGGTCTTGCCCGTGCCGCGCGGCCCGGCGAAGAGGTACGCCTGGCGGACGGTGCCTGCTGTGATCGCGTTCCGCAGCGTCCTGACGACGGGCTCCTGGCCGACCACGTCGTCGAAGTCCTGCGGCCGGTATTTGCGGTAGAGCGCCGTCGACATCGAGCGCCACAGCCTACGCGAGCGAAGCCCCCGCTCGGCCGGAACCGGGGCACAATGTGCGCGTCGTGCGGATGTCTCCTATCCGTGCCCGAAGCAGCGCGGCCCTGCGCACGCTCAGGAGGCGTGCCGCGACCCCGCGGCGGCTCGCGCTGCGGGTCGGGAAGCGCCGTGTCGTCGCGTCGGTCGATCCGCCGCGTCGCGTCGCACGCGTGAGCGTCAGGCCACTGGAAGGCACCGGCGCCGCGGCGGGCACGCGCCCGGCGCGGCGCCTGGGCTTCACGGTGCGGCGGCGGCGGCTCGCCGCCACCTTGAACCGCGCGACCGGCACGCTCGAGGTGAGGATCACGCGCGTCGGCCGGGCCGCGCGGCCGCCCGCGGCGCCGCCTGAGCCCCCGATCTCGCTGCCGCCGATCGTCGTCGCGCTGCCGCCGCGGCCGATCGTCGTCGCGCCGCAGCCGCCGCCGGTCGTCGAGCCCGCGCCCGCCCCGCCTCCCGAGCCACCGGCACCCAGACGTCGAATCGGCGTCTGGCTCGTGTTGGCAGCGGCCGCCGTTGCGCTCGCCCTGGCCGGAGCTGGCGCGGCGGTCGTGCTCACGCGCGACGACGCGAGTGAGACCGCGCCGACCGTGAAGAGCACCGAGCGGGCCACGCGCGCCGAAAAGCAAGGCGCGACCGCGGCCGAAGCCCGCGCCCACGCACTCTGCGCCGCGCAGGACGACCGCTCCGAGCCGCACGACAGCCCCGCAGCGGACGACCGCGCCGCCCCGGACCACGACGCGCGCGCACGCCGGCGACGACGACGGTGGTCGCGGGCACGAGCCACGCCGAGACGACGCCGGCTCCGCCGGTTCCCTCGAGCGCGCAGACCATCCGCTGGAAGCCGGTGGCGGGTGCGCGGCTGTACCTGTTCGAGGTGCTGCGGCAGGGCAGCCTCGGCCGGGTCGAGGTGCTCCAGGGGTGGCCGGCCGATCCCGAGTTTCGGCTTCCGCCCGGCCTCGTCCCGGGGCTGTATCTCTGGAGCGCGTCGCCCGAGCCGCACCGCGGCGTGACTGTCCGCTCGACCATTTTCACCCGAGCCGGCCGCTTCCAGATCACCGAAAGCGGCCGGCTCGTGGGGCTCGGCTGACGCGCCTCAGGCCGGCGCGACCGGGTGACAGGCGAGAAACAGGCCGTCCGGGTCGACGTCCCGCTTGATCGCCTGGAGCCGTCGCAGCGTGTCCGGCGGGAAGAGTGCGCTCGGCTCGACGCCGTGATCCGAGAAGTTGAAGTACGTCCGGCCGAAGTCGGCCGGGGCGAGCACGTCGAGGACGCGCTGCAAGTCCGTCCGGATCGCGGCGCCCAGTTCCGGTGTCATCGGCATCCCGAGCGAGAAGTGCGCGAACTCGGCGTCGAGCGTCCCGGCGGCGCCGTGGCCGGGCGAGGGCTTCGCGAGCGCCCCGCCGAGATGCCGCAGCTCGATCGACAGCAGCGCCGTCTCGCCGGCGCGGCCGACCGCGTCGACGAGCCCGTCCAGGACGTTCGCCGGCAGCGAGGTCAGCAGGCCGCCGCTGTAGAGGCCGGGCGCCGGGTCCGGCGGGTCCATGTGGAGCTCGCCGAGCCGGGTCGGTGGGATCATCGCGACCGTGTCCATCTCGGGCCCAAGCTCGCGGAGCGGGCGGAGCAGCGCCTCGCCGTCGGCCTCGGTGCCGACGAAGGCGGCCTCGACGAGCGCGAACGAGCGGCCGCGCAGGAACTCCGGCACCTCCGGGATGGGCGGGAGGTGGAGGATGCGCCCGCACGAGGTGAGCTCGTCGGGGACGGTGGCGACCCATTCGCGCCAGGCGTGCAGGACCTCCGGCGCGCGCTCGAGCGGCCAGAACAGGTCGCCGGCGTAGAGTTCGCGAACCGGGAACAGCTCGAGCTCGAGCGCCGTCACGACGGCGAAGCTGCCGCCGCCGCCGCGCAGGGCCCAGAACAGATCAGGCTCGTTGTCGAAGTCGATGGTCCTGCGCTGCCCGTCGGCCGTCACCACGTCGGCCGAGACGACGCTGTTCGCCGCGAAGCCGTACTTCCGCCCCAGCCAGCCCAGGCCGCCGCCGAGCGTGTAGCCGACGACGCCGACATCGGGAGCGCTGCCTGCCAGCCCCGCGAGGCCGTGCTCGGCCGCGGGCGCCGCGACGTCCTGCCACTGGGCGCCGGCCTCGATGCGTGCGCGGCGGCGCTCGGGATCGACGGCCACCTGCCGCATGCGCTCGGTCTTCAACAGGATCGCGTCGTCGAGCGGCGCGAGCGTGGCGGCGAAATGCCCGGTCGCCTGCGCGGCGACCCGGACACCGTGCTCGCGCGCGAAATCGACCACCGCGGCGACGTCGTCGGCCGTCTCGGCGAACGCGACCGCGACCGGCCGCTGGTCGTGGACGACGTTCCAGCCCATCCGCGCGGCGTCCCAGTCGGCGTCCTCGGCTACCGACACGGCCATACCTGAGCGCAGCGACGCGAGGTCCTGCGTGGACAGCGTCGTACTCATAGCCCCTCCTTCCTCGACGTTGGCGTGGGTCGATCAGGACCGGCGCGCCAAGAAAGTGCCCGGCAGCACACCCGCCGTCGAAGGTGGAACCCGTGGTGGTGCCTGCGGCGCTCGCTCGGGCCAGGTCGACCCGCGGCACCTGGGAGGTACTCCTTAGCGCTGCTTCCTCCCGGACCTGACGCGGTTCGGAGGCTCCCAGTGCGCGGAACCTGACCGTCAACACTCGCGCTCGCTAGCCCGTTCCACGAACGCCACCCCCTCGGGAGGGGATTCAGCCTCGCTAGAGCGGATTGCGAGTGCAGGGAACCGCTAGCTCCCCGCCTAGCGCTGCCGGGCGCGTCGATCGTAGCCATTTGCGTCTCGTGGCAAAGGGCACTAACATGGAGGAATGCGCGTTGGGGAGATCATGACCTGCCGCCTGGTGACCGTCCAGCCCGACGAGCCGGTGTCGGTGGCGATCACCCGCATGCGGGAGGCGAATGTCGGCAGCGTCGCCGTCTGCGATGGGCCCGCGCTGGTGGGCATCTTCACAGAACGCGACCTCGTTCGCATCGCCAGCGAAGGCCCGCACTTCGCGCACGTGCACATCTCGGACGTGATGACGCCCCGGCCCGTGACCGTCTCGGCCGACGACGACATCGTGGAGGCCGCGCGTCTCATGGGCGAGCGGCGTATCCGCCACCTGCCGGTCGTCCAGGACGGGATGCTGCTCGGCGTTGTCGGCATCCGCGACGTGATGGGCTCGCTGCTCGAGCTCGTCTGGCGCGAGCGCGACGGCCATGCGCGCGACACCGCGCGCGAGCTTCTCCGCCGCTAAGAGCGCGATACTTCGTCTGTGACGGGTCGTCTCGTAGCCGCCGGGGCGGCTCTAGCCGTGCTCGCGGGCGGTGGCGCCGGCCTGGGCGCTGCGCAGCCGGCGTTCGCGCCGACGCTGCGCGCCGAGCTCGGCCGCTACGGCACGACCGGCCCGGCCTTCGTGCTCGACGTGTCGCAGCCCGTGAAGCAGCAGCCGATCGCGCGCGTCACGTTCGTCGCTGCCGAAGGGCCAGAAGCTGAAGCTGCCGCGGGCGGGGACGCTCCTCGGCGACGCTGCCGCCGCGCTCGTGCCGACGACCGGGAGCCGCACACCCTCGCTGCTTTCCGGCCCGCTCGTTGCTGCGAAGGCGACCGCCGCCCAGGCCGCCGGCTGCGTCCGCGATCCCACGGGGAGCCTGCGTGCCACGCTGAGCGCGCCGGTGAAGAAGCGCCTCGCGGTCCGCAAGCTCACGCTCCAGTTCTTCGTCCACGAGCACCGCGGGACGACGCGGCTCACCGCCTGCCTTCCGCGTCTCGACTCGCTCGGCGGCAAGAGCGCCGTCCGCCGCATCGCGCTGCGGATTGAGCGCGGGCTCGGCGGTCCGCCGGCCGGCAAGTCGGTCTGGCGCGCGTTCTTCACGCCGGTCGGCAGGAAGGGCGGCGCGGCGGCCTACCCGGCGACGGTCGAGAGCCGCGGCACGATCGTCAGCCCGAGCTTCCTGACGATCCAGGTCGAGGGCGGCGACGGCTTGCGCCCGGGCACGCGGGCCGTGGTCGCGGGCGCGCTCTCGGTCGCGGGCCTCGAGCAGGGCCGTGCGCTCCAGATCTTCGCCGGGCGCACGCCGGGCTCGCTGGCGCCCATCGGCAAGACGCGCACGGGGAAGCTCGGCGTCTACCGCGCGCGGCGTGAAGCTGCCGGGGCAGCCGGGCACGCTGCTGATCCAGGCGCGGGTGCCGTCCCGGCGGCTCCACTGCGGCGGCCGCACGGCGGACGGCCCGGCCGGCTGCAAGAGCGCCACGCTCGCCGGCATATCGAGCAACGTCGTCCGGCTGCGGCTCCGGTGAGGCGCCTCGCGGTTCTCTCCGCGCTGGCCGTCGTGGCCGGCTGCGGCTCGGGCAGCGACGCGGATTCGCGCGAGGAAGCGCTGAAGAGTCACCTTGGCGCGCTGCGCGGCGCGCGCGTCATGTGCGAGAACAAGGACTGCTCCGTCACGGCGGAGGTGCGGCTCTCGAGCGTCTTCGCCGCAACGTTGGTCGCCGCGCCGGTGATCGACCGAGCCCTCGATGATCCGGCCCTGGACGACGTCGAGGCGATCAGCGTCAACCTCGACGACGCCGCCAAGCAGCAGGTGTTCAGCCTCCGTTGCGAGACCGCAAAGCTCGAGCGCCCGGTGACGATCGACTCGCTGCGCAAGGTGTGTCACTCCATCTTCACGTGACATCTGCCGCAAGTCGGCGGCCGTAACCGTTTCGCCGACGGCCTTGGCCCTCGACATGGGATCGTTCGCGAGGTGATCCAGGCGCCGGAGCCTCGTTTTACCCAAAGCGGCAACGTCCACATCGCGTACTGCGTCCTCGGCGACGGCCCGGTCGACATCGTGTTCATCCCTGGCTGGATCTCGAACGTCGAGCTGATGTGGACGCACGAGCGGTGCACCCGCTTCTACGAGTCCATCGCCGCCTTTTCGCGGCTCATCGTGCTCGACAAGCGCGGTACGGGGCTGTCCGATCGCGTTCCCGAAGACCAGTTGCCTGACCTCGAGACGCGGATGGACGACGTGCGCGCCGTGATGGACGCCGCCGGCTCGGAGCGGGCCTTTATCGTCGGGTCAGTCCGAGGGAGGGCCGATGGCTGTCCTGTTCGCGGCCACCTACCCGGGCCGGGCCCGCGGGGTCGTCTTCTACGCGTCAGACGTCCGCGGCGGCTGGGCGCCCGACCACCCATGGGGGATGTCGAAGGAGGCGTTCGATCGCGACCAGGCGGCGATCGAGGGCGGATGGGGCTCCGGCGACTATGCCCGCGCGATGGTCCGGGAGATGGCGCTCACGGAAGCCGACGACCCGGATTTCGAGTCATGGCTCGCTCGCCTCTACCGCCAGAGCGCCAGCCCGGGTGCTGCGATGGCCCTGAACCGGCTGTGGTTCGAGACAGATGCCCGCGACATCGCGCGCCGGCTCGCCATCCCGTCTATCGTCATCTGGCGACGAGGCGACCCGAGCGCTCAGGAGAGCCGCTGGCTCGCCGCCAACGTCCCGGGGGCGGTCGCCGCCGAGCTCGACGGTGACAACCACCTCGCGTGGCTCGGAGACAGCGAGGCCGTCGTCGCCTCGATCCGCGATTTCGTGGTGAGCGTCACCGATGCCGAGGCCGTTCTCGATCGCGTGATCGCTACCGTGATGTTCGTCGACATCGTCGACTCGACGACGCGCGCCGCCGCGATCGGCGACCAGGCCTGGAGCGAGCTGCTCACACGACATCGATCCGTCATCCGCGCCCAGCTGGCCCAATTCCGCGGCACCGAGGTCGACACCGCCGGCGACGGCTTCCTCGCCACGTTCGAGGGCCCAGCCAGGGCTGTCCGCTGTGCCGAGGCGATCCGGGCCGCCGACGCGTCGCTTGGCATTGATGTCCGAACCGGCGTCCACACCGGCGAGGTCCGGACGATCGAGGGCAAGGTCGGAGGGCTCGCCGTCCACATCGGGGCACGGGTCGGGACGCTCGCCGGCTCCGGCGAGGTCCTCGTCAGCCAGACCGTTAAGGACCTCACCGCGGGCAGCGGTCTCGCGTTCGAGGACGCCGGCGAGCACGAGCTGAAGGGCGTGCCCGACCGGTGGCGTCTGTATCGCGTGGTCGGTGATTGATACCGAGTGATCAATCCAGGGCAGAGCTCGCTGTCGACCACCCCGGTCTTGGCCACGCCGACGCTCGGCGCCTGAGGCGCATCTACGACCGCACACACCCGCGCTCGGAGCGCTCGGCTCCGTCCGCGAGATACGTCGCGGAAGGCACGGACTTGCCACACGGCCTCTGATTGCCCCGGCTAGACTCCGCCTTCGGCTTGCTCAAGCCCTTCGGGGCGCGTAGCTCAGCGGGAGAGCGCCCGCTTCACACGCGGGAGGTCGCTGGTTCGATCCCAGCCGCGCCCACTGATCGTGGCGCTCCCGCACGGCGTATCCGCGGCGCTACCGATGCCTGCGCTCCCACTCCGGAATAGGAGAGAGGGAGTCCGGAAGGAAGGGTCACTATCGCAACCGCGTCGAAAGCAGTGCCGGGAGCGATCCCGGCCGCACGCAACGGCGGAGGCGGAAGCGCCGTGCCGAGTCGCCGCGAGCTGTTCGCGCTCGCGGCCGTGCTCGCGGCGACCGTGCTCACGGCCGCTCTGGCCGTCGCCGGGCTGACCCGAAACCCACCCGCAGCGCTTCCCGCGACGCCGACGGTCGACCAGGTCGTCACGCCGACGGCGCCCGCCCAGCCGCGCAGAGTGGAGCCGGGCGACTGATGCGCACCGTGTGGGCGACCGCGCTCTCGGTCTGGGCCTTGTCGGGCACCGTCGCGTTCCTCGCCTGGACGCGCCCGCAGCCGGCGTCGCCCCCGTCGACGCAGTCCGTGCCGGGCGCCGTGATCGTGAAGGGGAAGAACGGGACGAAGCGTCTCGTCGTCGTCTCGGGCACCGGGACGGCGGCGACGCACGCGACGACTCGCACCTCGCCGGTCCCCGCGGGATGAGCGTCCTCGCCGCCGGGATGCCGGTCGCGTGGCTGATCGCACGCGCCGCGGGCCTGGTCGCGTTCGCGCTCCTGACCGCCTCCGTCACGCTCGGTCTGATGATGAGCACGAAGCTGCTGAAGCCGCGCCTGCAGAAGCAGTTGCTCGGCTGGCATCAGACGCTGATGTGGATGGGGCTGTCGATGCTCGTGCTCCACGCGGGCGCGATCGTCCTCGACCCGGTCATGCGGTTCGGGATCCCCGCCGTGGTCGTTCCCGGAGCGGCTCCGTGGCGACCAGTGACGGTGGCGGCCGGGATCGTCGCCGGCTACCTCATGCTGGCGCTCGCCCTCTCGTTCCACGTCCGGCGCCGGATCAGCCAGCGACGCTGGCGCCTGCTCCACTACGCCTCCTTCGGAGCGTTCGCGCTCGCTCTCGGACACGCGCTGCACGCCGGCACGGACCTCCGGGGGACGGCCGGCCTCGTGTTCGCCGGCGTCGCGCTCGCGCCGGTGCTCTGGCTCACGTTCGCCCGCATCCTGATGCCGCGTTCGGGCCGTCCCCCCGCGGCGACGAGAGCCGCGCGGCCGGCCGGCAGGCCCTCGCGTGCCGCGCCCGCGCGGGAACCGGCGGGAGTGGCCTCGTGATCGGCGACAGGCTCGTCCGGGAGTCCTTCTCGGCGATGGGCACCGAATGCGTCGTGGCTGCCACGGCATCCCGCTCGGACGACCGGCGCGTGCGGCGCGCCCTCCTTGCCGGGCGGCACGAGGTCGAGGCGTGTGAGGAGGTGCTCTCGCGCTTCCGGCCCGCGAGCGACCTGTCGCGGCTGAACGACGCCAGTGGGGCGTGGCTCCGGGTCGACCGGCGGCTCCTCGACGTGCTGCGGGTTGCGCTCCGCGTCCGCGAGGAGACACACGGGATGTACGACCCGGCCATCCTGCCCGCGCTCGTTGCGGCAGGCTACGACCGCTCCTTCGAGCTGCTGAACGGGCGCCTGCCCGCCACGCCCGCGGACTGGCGGTCGGGGGCTGCCGTGGAGCTCGACCTTGCGTCGAGCCGGGTCCGCGTCGAACCCGGCGCCGCGCTCGATCTGGGCGGCATCGGCAAGGGGTTCGCGGCGGCGAGCGCCCTGTGGGCGATGCGTGAGGCCTGGCTCGAGCTGCCAGGCGCACTCGTCGACCTCGGCGGCGACATCGCCGTCTGGGGCCGGACGCCGGAGGGTGGCCCGTGGGGGCTCGCCGTTGCCGACCCTCGCACCGCGGGCTCGACCCTCGCCACGATCGAGATCAACGAGGGCGCGGTCGCAACCTCCGGGCGCGACCGGCGCCGCTTCGGCCCGGGGCGGCAGCTGCACCACCTGATCGACCCGGCCACCGGCGCGCCGGCGGAGACAGGCCCGCTGGCCGTCACGGTCGCCGGGATCGACGCCGGCGAGGTCGAGGCCTACGCCACTGCACTCGCCGTCACACCCGTCGCCGACGCGGCAGCCCTTCTGAGCGCGCGGCCCCGGCTCGCGGCGCTCATCGTTCCGTTCGACCGGCCCCCGTTCGTGGTCGGCGCCCTGCCGCTGACCGACGACTCTCCGCCCCTGGAGGTGCTCTCATGAAAAAGCGTTCCGTACGGCGTCTTGCCGCGGCGCTGGTCGTGCTCGCGACGGCGCTCCTCGTGGCCGGTTGCGGAGGCGGGTCATCGAGCGGCCAGGGATCGGCAGCGGACTTCGTGACCCGAATCACGACCGAGTTCTCGCGCGGCCAGTCCGGGCGCCTGTGGGACGAGCTGCTCCACGCGGACCAGCGGCTCGTGACCCGCGCGCGGTTCGTCGAGTGCCAGGCGAACGAGGGGTGGGAGCTGAAGAGCCTCAAGGTGCTCGAGACCTACGACGACCCCGTTCACGTCGATGCGAGGACTCTGACGTCGAAGGCGGTGACTGTTCGCGTGACCTCCGACGACGGCGTGACGACCGCGACGATGCACGCTGTCTCGGCGGGCGGAATCTGGCACTGGGTCCTGCAGGCGGCCGACCGCAACGCGTACAAGAGCGGGCGCTGCCCGCGCACCGCCTGAATCAGCCGGGCGCGCGCCGCACCACCTCGGAAGAAACGCGGGTGGGGGACTGCGGCCATCCCCCACCCGCTCCTCCGGTCCATCGGCACCCCCGCACCGACGGAACGGACGGCCCCAAACCGTGATCGCACGCAGCTCCGCGTCCGCTCGCGGAGACTCTGCGTGGCACGTGCACGCGCGCCCGGGGTTGCGCGTACGTTCAAACCTGAGTACCTCCTCGTCCGCCCCTCCTTTGTTCGGATCGCGCGAAATCCAAACCTCGGGCCGACTAAGGTCGGCGCGACCGATGCCCGGCTCGCGCTACATGCCCGAGATGACCAACCTCGAGGTGCGCCGCTTCCTCGAAGGCGGCGGTCGCACCGTGATCGTCCCGGTCGGGTCGACGGAGGACCACGGCGACCACGGGCCGCTCTGGACGGACGTCTACATCCGGCTCGACGTCGCGCGTCGCACGGCGCCCGAGCTGGAGGCGCTCGTCGGGCCGCCCGTGCCGTTCGGGCTTGCCGCCCACCACCGCGGCGCGGCAGGCTCGCCTACCTGCGGCTCGGCACGTTCACGGCGCTCCTGCGCGACGTGACCGTGAGCCTCGCCGAGGCCGGCTTCCGCCGCATCCTGCTCCTCAACGGCCACTACGTGAACACGTGGGCGATGCAGTACGCGGCCGGCGACTTCGCCCACGAGCTGCCGGAAGGCAACGCGCGTGTACCCGTTTGCGTACTGGCTCGGCCTGCCGCCGGAGCGCGCTGCCCGCTACCTCGGCCCGGCGGTCGGGATCCACGCCAACGTGGGGGAGACGTCGGCGATCCTCGCGATCGACCCTGGCCTCGTGGACATGTCGAGCGCGCGCGACTTCGACCCCGACTTCGGTGACCTGCGCACGAGCCCGTACACGGTGCTGGATGCGGTCATGTTCCCGCGACCGGGCGCGTTCCACGCGGCGACGCGCGAGGGCGGCGGCGTCTGGGGCAGCCCGACCGAGTCGACCGCCGAGCTCGGCGAGGAGTTCCTCGACTGGTGCGAGGCCGTCGTCGACGTCGTCCACGACATGGACGCCGTGCACGACCGGCTCGAGGAACGTGAACGACGCCTGGACGTCGTAGTAGCCGGCCGGGACGTCGATCGTCGTCATTCCAGCCGGGTTTCGCCGCGTCGCTAGCCGCCGGTCGCCGAGAAGTGCTGGTAGTCGATCGGCGAGTGCCACGCGCCGCCCCAGCGCCAGCCGACCGCGGCGAACGCGCGGACGACCCTGTCGCCGGCGTGGATCATCCCCTTACGCCACCGGCTCCGGTCGAGAAATGCGCGGCCGGCCGGCGGGAGGACGTCGCGACCGCGCAGGTACGGGTTCTCGAGCGGGTTGACGTCGATCGCGAGCCCGTACGCGTGGGCCGACCAGGACGTGCTGTGCTCGACGAGGCGGCAGTTGAACGCGGACGTGTTGTCGGCGGCCATCGAGCGGTCGTCGTCCGAGCCGTAGCGTTCGACGGGCTCCATCCGCCGGATCGGGAAGCGCCCGTCGAAGAGCGAGCGCAGCGCCCGGACGATCGGCTGTGCTGCGCGCGCCGCGACGACGAGCCGCCCGGTGTGCACGCGGCGGTCGAAGCCCCAGTGCGAGACGGTCACGAGCCGCAGGTCGCGGCGCGCGACCGGGCAGCCCGGATGCCAGGAGGTCAGGCGATACGACGCGGGGATCGGCTGGACCCGGCTCTGGAAGGACGGGGCCGGCGCGGCGGCGGTGAGCGCGACAACGGCGAAGAGCACGGGAAGCACGCCTCGAGTATCGGGGAAGAAGCGGCGCGCATCACGCGTCCTGAGGGCAGACATTCCTCCCCGCGTGCGAGCGCCCTCTTCGAGAGTGGACATCGCGGGGGTGCGAGACGAAAGGATCCGGGGCGGCCGTACGGCCGCCCCGTTTGTCCTGTCTAGCCGAACGAGGCGAAGATCGAGAGCAGCGCCTTGAAGGCGGTCAGGTTCGGCACGCCGGTCGTCTGCCGGGTCACCTTCGCCGCCTGGCACGCGCCCGTGTCGTTCACCGCCGCCTCCGGCGGGAAGAGCACTGCGCTCGGGTTCAGCGGGTTCACGGCCGCCCAGGTGCCCTGGAGCGCGTCCGCCGTGATCGCCGCCGCGCAGACGTTGATCGCCAGCGAGCCGTTCACGACGTTCGTGATGGTCTTCACCTGGCTCTGCAGCGTCTTCACCTGCTTTTGC
This sequence comes from uncultured Thermoleophilia bacterium, assembly GCA_963734565.1. GTDB lineage: Bacteria > Actinomycetota > Thermoleophilia > Gaiellales > Gaiellaceae > JACVRM01. Next base: position 624,662 of record CAVTHM010000002.1, read on the forward strand.
AGCGCCGCCGTCTGCTTCATCAGCGTCGCGACCTGCGCCTCCAGCTTCTTCTCGGTCGGTGTCGGTTTGGTCGCCGCGCTCGCCGATGCGGCCAGCGCCAGCCCCGCGAGCACGACGGCGCCGACGGTGAGCATTCGTTTCACGTCTCTCCCTCCGTACGCATTAGGCCGGTGAGTGGTAGCGCACGGCGGAGGACGGCGCAACCTGCCCGGACGCCTTGGTAGGTTCCGCAACCGTGCTGCTCGCGCTCTCGACCAGCCACGAGGTCGGCCTCGGCGTCGTCGCCGGGCTCTTCATCGTCTTTGCGCTGCTTTGCTCGTTCGTGTTCCCGCGGATGAACCCGAACTTCCCCGGGGGGCGGGTGGGCCTGTTCGTCGTGGTCGTCGCGCTGTTCACGATCGCCGAGCTCGGCGCCGTGGAGAAGTTCGCGGCCGAGTCCACATCCGAGGCGGCCGCGCCGACCGAGACGACGACGACCACGGGGAGCACGACCACCGCGCCTGCTCCGACCGGCGACCCGGCCGCGGGCAAGGCGGTGTTCGCGTCGGCCGGGTGCTCCGCCTGCCACACGCTGAAGGAGGCGAACGCCAGTGGCACGGTCGGCCCTAATCTGGACGAGGTCCTGAAGGGCAAGGACGCGGCGTTCATCCACGAGTCGATCGTCGACCCGGACAAGGAGATCGCGCCCGGCTACTCGAAGGGCCTCATGCCGCCCGACTTCGGCACGAGCCTCAGCCAGAAGCAGATCGACGACCTGGTCGCGCTGCTCAGCCAAGCCGCCAACGGCTAGCGGTTTCCGGCGGAGCCCGGGTTCCCCGGGAGCGCAGCCACTCGCGGCTCCGGCGCGTCTGACTAGTGCTTGTGCCGGCGTCATTGCACGACGAATGGGCGGCTCCTGACGCCGCCTCGAATCCGGCCGACGCCGGCAAGGAGGGGGCTCGTGGGGGAACCAGGGGTTCCCCCACGCCAGGTTCCCCCGCGGCGAAGCGGAGAGGGCGGGATTTGAACCCGCGACCCACCTTTCGGCAGGTACGCGATTTCCAGTCGCGCTCCTTAGGCCACTCGGACACCTCTCCGAGCCGCGCCGATGATAGCCGCGGCCTATCGTTCCTCCCTCCGTGACCGAGATCTGGCAGGAGCCCGTCCGCGGCCGCGGCGCCGACCCGAGCGTGATGGCGCTGCCAGGGCTCGAGCAGCTGCGGACGTTCTGCGACGGCCGCTCCCCCGAGCCGCCCGTCGCCAGGCTCACGGGCCGGCGGCTGCTGGAGGCGGACGAGGGCCGCGTCGTCTACGGCCTGCCGGTGACGGGCTGGCTCGTCGGGCCGAAAGGGACGCTTCACCCAGGCGTGCTCGCCTTCCTTGCCGACGCGCCGCTGCTCGCCGCGATCGTCACGACGCTCGGCCCGGCGACGCCGATCACGACCGCGGAGGTCTCGATGACCTTCCTCGCGACAGCGTCGCTCGGCGACGAGCTGCGCGCGGAGGGGCGCGTCATCCACGTCGACCACTCGACCGGGCTCGCCGAGGTCCGCATCACGCGCAGCGACGGCCGCCTGCTCGCACACGGCACGACGCGCGGGTCGATCTTCGCGCCGCTGGATCTGGACGGCGTGACGCCGTCGTTCGAGCCGTTCGAGCAATCCGAGTACGAGCTGCCGGACCCGTACCTGCGCGACGCGGAGGGCGGCACGCTCGCTGGCGACACGATCACGGCCACCAGCGGGCTCGAGCTCCTGCAGCGCCAGCTGGCCGGAGCGCTCCCGCGGCCGCCGATCGACCACCTGACGGGCATGCGCCTGACCACGGCCGAGGAGGGCAGTGTCACCTTCGCGATGCCCGCCGGCGGCTGGTCGACGAACGAGTTCGGCACGGTCTACGGCGGCCTGCTCGCGCTCCTCGCGGCGTCCGCGGGATCGGCCGCTGTGCAGACGACCGCCCCCGTCGGGACCCCGTTCGCCGCGCTCGACATGAAGATCAACGTGCTCCGTCCGGTCATGCCCGACGGCTCGGAGCTGACGGCGACGGCGACCGTCGTCCACGCCGGGCGCAGCCTCGCGATCGCGAACACCGAGATCGTCGATTCGAGCGGCGCGCGGGTGGCGCTCGCCACCGGAACGACCGCGCTCGGCACGGCCGCAGCCCTGCGTACGGAGGAGTACGGCCTCCAGTACGGGTGAAATCGACGCAAATTCCCTCGTCTCAGGGATCTAGGTCAGCCGTCCGGACGCGTACGATCCGCTTGATGCTCGAATGCGCCGAATGCAAGGTGATGTCCACGGGGAAGGCGCGCGGCTGGCGTGCGCTGCTCGGCCTCGAGGACGACGACACCGAGACGGTCGTGGTGCTGTGCCCCGACTGCGCGGAGCGCGAATTCGGCGAGGAGCGCCACGGCGACTCCTCCTTCAGCGTCGACTGGGACTGACTACTCGCGCGTGAGCGCGCGCTCCTGCCGGTAGCGCTCCGCCTCCTCGACGAGACCCTTGAACAGCATGAGGTCCTCGCCCTCCTCGGGGTGCCAGAGCACGCCGAGCGCGAAGCGCTTGCCTGGATCCTCGAGCCCCTCGACGAGGCCGTCCTCGTCCCAGGCAACCGCGCGCAACCCGTCGCCGATCTTGCCCATGCCCTGGTGGTGGTGCGACTTGACGGGCGCGTGCTCGCCGAGCAGCGACCCGAGCCGGCTCTCCTCCGCGATCGAGACGTCGTGGTCGGAGAAGTAGCCGGGCCGGTGCTTGTGCCCGTCGTGCCCGATCACCTCGGGCAGGTGCTGGACGAGATCGCCGCCGCGAGCGACGTTGAGCAGCTGCGAGCCGCGGCAGATGGCCAGCACGGGCATGTCTCGCGCAAGCGCCGCCTCAAGCAGCGCGAGCTCGGGCTTGTCGCGCCACGGCTTCGGCGTGTCGGTCGCCGGGTGCGGATCGGCCCCGTAGAGGTCCGGGTCTAGGTCGCCGCCGCCGGAGAAGATCACGCCGTGGAGCGCGTCGAGCGTCTCCTCGACGGCGTCCTCGACGGGCGGAATCACGAGCGGCCGGCCGCCCGCGTGCTCGACTGCCCGCACATACACGAGCGGCACGAGGGCCGAAGGCTCGGTCCACACGCCCATCTGCACCTTCTCCGCGTACGAGGTGATTCCGATCAGCGGCTTCATCTTCGGCCCTCGCCGCGGCTACCCGAGCTGCACGCGGTAGACGAGGAGCGTGCGCGCGGTCGTCGGGTACGGCGTGACGGTGACGGTGCCGCGCGCGCCGGCGAAGGTGCCGCTGCCGCCGACGACTCGTATTGCGACTATCTCGCCTCTGACTTTCCGCACGAGCCCGCGCACGTGGAGCCGTCCGCCGGGCAGCGTCGTCCAGCCGTCGAGGCGCATGCGCGTGTCGGACACGAACGTGAACCGGCCGCGGTCGTGGCCGACCTGCGCGCCCCTGGGCCGCCCGAACTGCCCCGCCGCGTTGGCGAGCCGGTCGAAGCTGACGATCACGTCCCCGGCGCTCACCACGCCTCTCGGCGCGCGATCGTTGACGACGCTCGCGTGGTGGAAGTTCGAGATCAGGCGGATGACGGTCGTCCCGTCTGCGTGCGTCGCGGGCGCGAAGGCGGCGGCCAGAGCCGCAGCCGCGATCGTGACGCCAAGCCGTCGCATCTCCGCGCAGCGTACGCCGAACGAAACGCCCGGCGCCACGCTCGAGCCGGGCACACTGTTGTGAGACGCGCGATGAAACTCGAACCTGGCATGGCTGAGACGACCTCGCAGCTGGTGCAGCTCGCACCGGCCGGCTCGCTGCGGCCCGCGAGCGCCGAACGAGCCCGCCTCGAGCGGCGCGCCCGGCAGCTCGCGTGGGGAGGCCTGCTCTACCACGTCGTCGAGTTCGCGGTTGCCATCGCCGCCGGAATCGCCGCCGGCTCGATCGCGCTGATCGGGTTCGGGGCGGACAGCCTGATCGAGGCGGCCGCGGGCTTCGTCGTCCTCTGGCTCTTCACCGGCACGCGGATCGGCTCGGCGTCCGCCGAGCGGCGCGCCCAGCAGCTCATCGCGGTCAGCTTCTTCGTCCTCGCGGCCTACGTGACGGTCGAGTCGCTTCGGAGCCTCGCCGGCGGAGACGAGCCGGCGGTGAGCTGGGTCGGAATCGGCCTGGCCGCCTTCACGGCGGTGACGATGCCGCTGCTCGCGAGCGCGAAGCGGCGCGTCGCGCAGAAGCTCAGCTCGTCGGCCGCGGTGAAGGAAGCGGCGCAGACCCAGCTCTGTGCGTACCTCTCGGTGGCGTTGCTCGTCGGGCTGGGCGCGAACGCTCTCCTCGGCTGGTGGTGGGCCGATCCGCTTGCGGCGCTGGCGATCGCGGCCGTCGCGGCCAAGGAGGGACGCGAGAGCTGGCGTGGCGAGGGCTGCTGCGACGCCTGCTGACCCTCGGCCGTGACCCGTAGCCGCTGTCGCATCGCCGCGGTCGCCGTCCTCGTCGCGCTGGCCATGCCGTCAGTTGCGCTCGGGCACGCGAACGTCGTCCAGACCCTTCCTGCGGACCGCGCCGCGCTCGCCATCAGCCCGAGCACGGTTCGTGTGGTGTTCGACGACTCGGTGCACGTCGGGCCGGGCAACGCGGCCGTCCGCGACGGCGGCGAGTCAGTCCTCGCCGGTCGGCCCGCGGTCGGCGGCACCGTCCTCGAGCTGCCGCTGCGGCCGGGCCTGCCGCGGGGCGACTACGGCGTCAGATGGAGCGCGATCTCCGACGACGGCCATCTCGAGGAGGGCGTCCTCACCTTCGCGGTCGGCACCCGGCCGCCCCCTGCCGCGACGCTGAACGCCGCCGGCGGCGTCGGCACGGCCACCGTCCTCCTGCGCTGGATCTTCCTGTCGGGCCTGCTGGTCGCCGGCGGGCTCGCGCTCTTCGCGTTGCTCGTGTGGCGGCCCGTGGCGCGGCGCGACCTGCCGACGCACGGGATCGCCGTCGCGCTGGCCGTAGCGGTTCCGGCGGCGCTCGCGCTCGTCGTCCGCGGCGACGCGGGCCTGTCGACACGCTTCGGTGCGGTCGTGGCCGCCGCCGCCGTGCTGGCCGCCGTCGGTGCAGCGGCCGGCTTCGCAGGCATCCGCCATCGCTGGGCGCGACCCCCGGCCGGGGCGGTTGCGCTCGCGCTGCTCGTGGTGCCGACGATCGCGGGTCATGCGCTGGACGCGTCGCGGTCATGGGTCGACGCGCCGGTCGACCTGCTGCACATCGTTGCCGTCGCCTTCTGGCTGGGATCGCTGGCCGCCATGGCGCTGCTGCTGCCGGCGCTTCGCGTCCCGAGCGACCTCATCGGCGCCTCGGCGCGCCGCTTCTCGCGCCTGGCGCTCGTCGCGGTCGCCGTGATCGCGGCGACCGGCGCGGCGGAGGCGGTCGCGGCATTGCCTGCCGCGTCGGCGGTGTGGAGCACGAGCTACGGGCAGACGCTGCTCGTCAAGAGCGCGCTTTTCGCCGTCGTCATCGGGCTCGCAGGGGTCTCACGCTCGCGCCTCGGCGCCGGATGGGCGCGGCTCCGACTCTCCGTGACCGCCGAGGTGCTCGTGCTGCTCGGCATCGTCGTTGCCGTCGGTGCGTTGACCGCGCTCTCGCCGAGAGGCGTCGCGTCCGCCGACGCGATCGCCTTGCGGCAGGCGGAGACGGCGCTCGTCAGACTGCCGCCCGCCGATGCCACGGTCGTGGCGCAGCGCGACGGAGCCCTCGCCGCCGCCGTGGCCGTCCGCCCGTCCGGCGACGCCATTGCCACGTTTGTCGGCCAGGACGCGCGCGCGGTGGACATCGGCGCAGTCCGGATCGACGGCCGGCGCGCAACGAGCTGCGGCGTGGGGTGTTACGCCGGGCGGGCCGCGTCAGCGCGCCAGGTGCGGGTCGCGCACGGCGAGCAGGTGCTGCGTTTCGAGCTCGGCGCACGACAGCCCGTCCCGCCTGATCTCCTGCCGCGCATCCGGGCCGCCTACGCCGGCTTGACGAGCACGGTCTACAAGCAGTGGACCGAGACAGGGAGCGGCCGTGGCTTCGGCGTCGTCTGGCGCGAGGCGGTGCCACACCGCTTCTCGTACCGCATCGGCGGCGGCGCGCAGGCGGTCGTCGTGGGGCGCCGTCGCTGGGACCGGCAACCGGGCGGCGCGTGGGACGCGTCACTCACGACGCCCTCACCTGGCTTCGTCCCGCCGTGGGGGAATACGGGTCGGCTGACCAACGCACGAGTTCTCCGCGAAGGGCCAAGGACGTTGACGATCGCGTTCTTCGGCGCCAGCCGACGCTATCCGGCGTGGTTCGAGGTCACAGTCGCTCGACACGACTACCGCGTGCTCAGCCTTCGAATGACGGCGGCCGCTCACTTCATGGTCTCGCGCTATCTCGCGTGGAACGCGCCAATCGTCATCCGTCCCCCGCGCGGCGCGCCGCCCGCCGGCTAGCCACCGGGCCACGATGCCGAAGGCCCGAGCGGAGGTCCGACCAGTTCGACTCTGAAGTCGCTGGAAAACACCAGCTTTGCGTCTGTGCGTGAAGCACTTGAACCGCGGGCCCGCTCCCGTTTAGGGTTGCAGTCAGCGGCAGGCAAAGGGGAGGAACTGCGGCGTGTCGAGTGTCTGGGGGCAGCACTCTGCGACCCCGCGTATTCGCGGGGCCGCTCAATCAACTGCGATCGCGGCTTCGGCGCGGAGGGCCGGGGATGCTCTACCGCCTGCCGGAGGTCCGTGGCGCTCGGTCGTCAGTGCGGCATACGTCGTCGTCGCGCTCCTCTACCTCGGGTGGATGGTGTCGGCGCTCGACACCGCGAACCTCTGGCTCGCCGTCCCATTCGCCGCGGCGAACGTCCTGACCATCACGTACGGGATCCTGCTGGCCGTCAACGGATGGCGGCGGGAGGTGCCCGTTCGGCGGCCGCTGCCGTACGGCGACGAGCCGCAGGTCGCGGTTCTGGTTCCCACGTGCGGCGAACCGGTGCCGATGATCCTGCGGACGGTGCAGTCGGTGCTCGAGCAGGACTGGCCCCTCGAGCAGATCGTCGTCGTCGTCTCGGACGACCGGGCTGACCCCGAGCTCGCGACGGCCATCCGCTCGATCGGCTCCGCCTCGGTCGAGTACTTCGTGCCGCTGCCTCGTCACGCTCCCGGCCGAGACGGTGCGGCGAAGGCGGGCAACCTCAACTCCGCGCTGGACTTCGTCTGCATCTTCTACCCGGACGTTGCCTTCGTCGAGACGAGGGATGCCGACGACGAGATGGGCAGTCCATCGTTCATGCGGGAGATCGTCGGCCAGTTCGAGGCCGATCCGCAGCTTGCCTTCGTCCAGACCATCAAAGAGGCGAGCGTGAGCCCGGGCGACCCCTTCAACAATCGCGAGACGCTGTTCTACCGGGGACAGATGCTGTCGAAGAACGCAGCCAACGCCGTCTTTCCGTGTGGGTCGGGCGTCGTGTGGCGCAGGACGGCGCTCCACGACATCGGTGATTTTCCGACCTGGAATCTCGTGGAGGACGTTCAGTCCGGTGTCGAAGCGCTCAGTCGGGGCTGGCGCGGCATGTACCTCCCGATCGTCGGCGCGGTCGGCCAACACGCGCCCGAGGATCTGCCGGGCACGTTCAAGCAGCGCGGGACGTGGGCGCTGGATTCGGTTCGATTGGTGGTCTGGAGGCGTCTCAAAGGCCTGCGCTTTCGCCAGCGGATGCACTTCTGGGAGGTGCTGCTCTGCTATCTCAACAGCTTCACGTTGCCCGTCTACATCGCGTGCCTGGTGGTCTCCCTTGTCACCGGTCGCGGCTCATTGAGCTATTCGCCGTGGGCGTGTGCGCTCTTCATGGGCGGCATCGTCCTCATGTCGGAGCTCTGGCTCGTGGTCTCCTTCTATCCGTACAACGACCACCGGCGCCGCCAGCGCGGCTACCTGCGGTCGCTGTGGCGAGCGCGGGTGATGTGGAACGGCATGGCGCCCGCATACATGACCGGCGCGTTTCGCGCGATCGTCGGGGGCCCGAACCGCAAGCCGGAGTACACGGTGACCCGAAAGGCGAACGACCACCGTTTCCACTGGCGGTACGTCGTGCCGCACGCCGTAGCGGTCGCGGCCCTGATCGGCGCGACCGTCTACGCAATCGCCGGCCGAGGACTCGGCGTCGCGGCGCTCATCCCGCAGCTCTACTGGTCAGGACTGGTCGCGCTCCTGTCCGCGGCCTTCATCAGTCGCAGCTGGTTTGCGATGCCTCGTCCCTTCTCGCTCGGTGCACGCGCCCGCCTCGGCAGCGCGATCGGGAATCTGCGGGTCGCTGTGCAGCGACCGGCGACGGCAGGCGCGACACTCGCGGTGCCCGCGGCCCTCGGACTGCTCGCGCTCGCGGGCTTCACGCTCGTCCCGCGCGCGGCCAGCGCTAACGGGCTGAGCGGCCTCCACAGCACCGATCACCGGCTCGGAGCGGCCGCGTACTCACCCGTGATCCACGTGGCGTGGCGACCGACCAGGGCCGCCGGCGCCTATTCGATCAGCTGGTCGCATCGCTCGTCCGAGCCCGACATGATCCGCGACCTCGCCGGCTCGGCCGTGGCGATCTCGAGCCCGCCGCTGGCTCCGGGGCGCTGGTGGTTCAACGTGCGCACGTTCGCGAACGGTCACTGGAGCCAGGCCGTGCATGACGGGCCGTACGTGGTCGCGGGCTCGGCGACCGAAACGCCGCTGATTCCCCCAACTGCATTCGCCGCGCGAGGCGCGTCCGGCCAGGCCGTGCAAGCCAGGCCGTCCGTCGTCGCGGTCTCGGCGATCCGGACACCGTTGATTCCCGCGACCGCATACGCCGTGCGGGGCGGCGCCGGCTCGTTATCGAACTGAGCAGCCGTGAGGTCGTGCAGGGGGGATGCATGAGAGCGACACGAGGCCACAGGCGAGCCACGGCTCCCGTCGCGTGCGCGCTCCTCGCAGTCGTGCTGGTTGCCGCCGGGTTCCCCGGAGCGCAGTCGACGTCCTCAGCCTCGGTCGGCACCCTGCGCGCGGCGGTGCTCATGCCGTACACCGACGGAGGACGAACAGGGCCCGAAAGCCCTGCCACGCACGCCGCCACGTTCAACGCGGGCTTTGCGTGGGACCTTCCGAACGGGCCGGGTGCTCCGGTGTACGCGCGCCTGGCCTCCGCTGACGGCCCCGTGACGATCGCCGTCGGGGACACCGGCACGAACGCGCACGGCGCGGGCAGTTGGGTTCAGGTCGACGTCTTCGTAACCGGAACGCAGGTCGGAACCCTGTACTACGAGCATCTCGCGAACGTGCAGGTCGCTTCGCACGCGAGGTATCCGGCGGGGCAGTTGCTCGGGTACACGGGGAGCGGCACGTTTCCGGCAACGAGTTGTGTCGACGGCACAGCCGACGGCTGGCCCTCGTCGCCCGATTGGCAGGTCTGCACGCCCGACGGAATCCAGACGCGCGTGGATGTCACACGCGGCTGCTGGCGGCCGCTCGACACGAACGCGGATGTCTCGCCGGATGACCAGATCGCGCTGCTCTCGGCACAACTGCCGACGAACGGCGATGCGGCGTGCGACACAGCCGAGCTCGGCGCGGTGAATGCCGCTGCACAATCCGCGACGCCGGTCGCTGCGGCAGTTCGTGCCGCGCCCGTCGTGCAGCGGCAGGACGGATCAATCCACGTCTTCGCCGACGGCGATGACGGCGAGCTCCTGCATAAGTGGCTCGGTGCGACCGGCGGCTGGCAGCCCTCGTCCGGGGTCTTCGAGACCCTGGGTTCCGGGGTGGCCGGCACGCCGGCCGCGCTCGTACGGAAGAACGGCACGCTCGACGTATTCGCTCGCGGCGCGGACGGGGCGCTCCTCCACAAGTGGCTGCGGACCTCGGGCACTTGGCAGCCGTCTGGCCGCTTCGAAGTCCTGGGGTCGGGGCTCGCCGGCGATCCTCAGGCCATTCAGACGGCCGACGGGACGGTTCACGTCTTCGCCCGGGACCAGGCCGGAGGGCTCGTGCACGCGTGGCTCGAAACGAGCGGAGGCTGGCAGCCCTCGCCGTTTGGCCCGCCCGAGGTCCTCGGCGCAGGACTGACCGGCGACCCTGTCATGGCGCAGCGGCAGGACGGGACCGTCGACGTGTTCGCACGTGGGAGTGGCGGCGAGCTGCTGCACAAGTGGCTCGGTGCAACGGGCGGCTGGCAGCCGTCGCCGTTCGGGTCCTTCCAGAGCCTGGGATCGGGTCTCGCCGGTTCTCCGGCGGCGCTCGTGCGAGACGACGGCACACTCGATGTGTTCGCCCGCGGCGACGGTGGCGGGCTTCTCCACAAGTGGCTGCCGGGAGCGGGTGGCTGGCAGCCGTCGGCGTCCGGCTCGTTCGCCCTGATGGGAGCCGGGCTCGGCGGCGACCCGCAAGCGATCCAGACGGCTGACGGCATCACGAACGTCTTCGCGCGAGACGCAGCCGGTGGGCTCGCGCACAAGTGGATCCAGGCGGGCGGTGACTGGCGCCCTTCGCCGGGCGGCCCATTCGAGGTGCTGGGTGCAGGCACGACCGGCAGCTCGGCTCTCGTGCAGCGGCAGAGCGGATGGTTGGACCTCTTCGTGCGGAGCACGACCGGTGAGCTGGCGCACAAGTGGTTCGGCGTCGACATTCGGTGGCAGCCGTCACAGTTCGGGCCGTTCGAGAAGCTCGGGTCCGGTCTCGGGGCAGCGTCGTTCCACGTAGAGACACCCGCCGCACCCGCCGGCGTAGCTGCGACGGCCGGCGAACGCGCGGCAACGGTGTCGTGGGCGCCGCCCGGGTTCGACGGCAATGGGGCGATCCTCGACTACGAGGTTCGGTCGTCGCCTGATGACATCGCACAACGAGTCGCATGGCCCGCGACGTCGCTGGTCGTGGGGGGTCTCCGCGAGGGCGTTGCGTATACGTTCACGGTGCGCGCGCGGAATGCCGTTGGCGACGGCCCGCCGTCGCGCTCGAATGCCGTCACGCCCACAGGCCCCCCGCCTCCGCCGACCACCACCACGACCCCGACGACCACGACCCCGACAACCACAACCCCTACAACAACGACCCCAACCACGACGACGACCACCCCGACGACGACAAGTGCGGCGACGACCAGCCCGGCAACAACCTCTTCGACAACGACGACGCCGCCGCCAGCCGCATCAACGGCGCCAGGGACGACCGTCCCCACGACGACACCGGCCCCCGCGGCGAAGAAGCCGCGTACCCGGTGCTCGGTTCCGAGCGTCCGGGGCAAGACGCCGGCAGCGGCGAAAGCCGCTCTGCGTGCGCATCACTGCCGCGTAGGGAGCATCAAGAAGGCGTCTTCGTCCCGGCGGATGCGCGGCCGCGTTACCGCACAGGCCCCACTCGCGGGTGCCGTACGCGCCGACCAAACCCGTGTCAACCTGTGGCTCGGCAGCGGGCCGAAGCGGTAGAAGCCGACAAGCCGATCGCCGAGCCGTTGCTCGACAGGGATCGGCTTGAGAAAGCGGAGGGGGAGGGATTTGAACCCTCGAGGGGCTTGCACCCCTAACGGTTTTCGAGACCGCCCCGTTCGGCCGCTCCGGCACCCCTCCGAGGCCGGCACAGGGTAGCCGGGCGGGCGGCGCTTAGACGCCCTGAGGAGTGGCGGCCGGCGCCGGCCGCGCGCTGATCTCGCCTTCGAGCTGGTTGTCTTCAGAGACGCCCCAGGAGGCGTGCACGGATCGCCGCGCGCCGCTCGGGACGCGGCACGTCGCCTCGAAGCCGTACGCGTGCACGTGCCGCACGATCCCGCGGCAGACCAGCCCGCTCGGGAGGTACTCCATCTGGAACGACGTCGTGACGAGGCGCGACGGCGCGATCAACAGGTCGGCACGAACGAGCACGTGCTGTCGCCCGCGCCCGGTACCGGCCATCGAGACGATCCCGCGCGTGACACCCGACTGGCGCACTACCTGGCCCGTCAGCCGGTCGTGGAACGTCAGTGCGTTCCAGCGCCGCGGGTGGAACTGGAGCGGCCCGCGCGCAAGCGCCACCACGGGGACCACCAGGAGCACTGCCGCCAGCACCGGAGCCGGCCGGCGCAGCACCGCCGGCAACCGGGGTCCGAGCCGCCACGCGACGGCCGCTGCGACAGCGCCGATCGAGAGGGCATAGAGGCCGACGAGCCACGCAGCGCTCCGGTCGGTCCCGCTCCCGAGCCCGTGCAGCCCGGCGGCTGCCCAGACCGCGAAGTTGAGGTAGTGAGCCTTCCGCCAGAACGCGTAGTCGAGCCGGTCGCGGTAGTGGTTGGTGACGGCGAGCGCGAGGAGCAGCTCGGCAGCGACGATGCCGAGTGCGACCCACAGCGGCTTGTAGGTGGAGACGAGCGGGATGACGAGCGCGCCGACCGAGAACGGCAGGTACGAGTCGATCGCGATCGTCAGCACATGGATGCCGATGAAGGTGCCGACGAGCAGGCCGCCGAAGCGGTGCACGTCCTCGACGGCGAACCGCGGCCACCGCTTCAGCGTCTTGCGGCCGGCCATCGTGATGCCGAGCAGGACGACGACGCTGAGCATGACGTACGCGGCAACGCCGGCCGCCCGCGCTGCGTACCAGTCGAGCGGGCTCGAGGTCAGGTGCACTAGGAGACGCTCGTGGCGATGTCGGCCGGCGCGTCGGTGGGGCCGATGATCCCGGCATCGAGCAGGTCCTGGTGGACGATCTCGACGAAGTTGTCGGGCGCGGCGAGGGGGGTCGGCGCCTGCTTTGGGTGCCCGGCGAAGGAGATGCGGGCGAAGAAGAGCGCCGTGCCGAAGATCAGTGCCCCGGTCGCGGCGAGCGCCGCCTTCGCCATCGCGGCGCGCCGCCGGGCGGCGCGAATGCGCGGCTGCTCCGGGCCACGCGCGGCCTCGGCGCGGCGCGGCGTCGTACGCACGCTCGCCCCGAGCATTGCCGGCCCGCGCGGCCGCCGGCCTTGCCCTCCCGATGGTGGCATCGGTCACATCCTCGGCAACGGGCGATGAAATCGCCCTGAACGGCTGCAACGAGGCCACGGAGCCGGACGTCGAGCGCCTATAAGGGGCACGTGGCCGTTATGTCCGCCTCGGTTCGCCGGCTGCGGCTGGCGCTCATCGCGCTCGCCATGGTCTGCGCCGTGCTCGTGCTCGTCGTCGCGGGCGTGCTCGCGTACTGGAACCGGTACCTGCTCGGCCCCAGCGACGGCGCGTTCTCGCGCGGGCCCTACCTCGTTCGCCTCTCCGAGGACTCGGCGAAGCTCGCCTGGCGGGTGCGCGGCGGGCCGACGGTCGACCTCCGCGCGGTCTCGGCTGACGGCCACGAGGCGGTCGCCCGGGACGGCGTGTTCACGAGCTTGCGGCCCGGGACGTCCTACGCGTGGACCGCGGCCGTCGATCGCAGGACGCAGGCATCGGGCACGTTCACGACGGCGCCGCGCACGCTTGCACAGCCGATCGACTTCGGCGTGATCGGCGACTACGGCTCCGGCAACGACCACGAGTGGGCGGTCGGCCGCGTGCTCGCCGCGGGGCGGCCGGACTTCGTGCTCACGGCCGGCGACAACAGCTACCTGTTCGCGCTGCCGTCGCTCCTCGACCGCAACATCTTCAAGCCGCTCGGAGAGGTCATGAGGAACGCACCGCTCTGGGCGACCTTCGGCGAGCACGACACGTTCTGGCGCGACGGGCAGGCGCTCACCGACGCGCTCCAGATCCCGGGCAAGGGCGGCCGGTACACGGTGCGCTACGGGCCGGTGCAGATCGTGCTGCTCGGGCTCACGGCCGCCGACGAAGGAGCTCGCGCGTACGCGCGCCGCGAGCTCACGAGGCCTGGGCCCCGGGTGCGGTTCGTCGTCGTCCACCGGCCGATCCTGCGCGGGAACTCGATCCTGCCGTTCCTGCGCGGCCGGGTGGCCGCGGTCTTCTCGGGCCACCTGCACCGCTACGAGCGGCGGGTGGTCGGAGGCGTGCTGCAGTTCGTGGTCGGCACCGGCGGCGAGGGGCCTGGGGACGAGCGGTTCACGAAGGCGACGCCGGACGCTTTGACGTCGCTGCTCGACTATGGCGCGCTGCGGGTCGCCGTCGGCGCTGACGGCGTGCAGTACCGCTTTGTCGACGAGCGTGGCCGCGTCCTCGACCGCGCGAGGAGCCCGTTCCGGTGAGGGCCGTGTGCGTCGTCGCTGCGGTCGCCGCGTGCGTCCTTGCCGTGGCGGTCGGGCAGCCGGACGTGTACGGCCCGCTCGCGCTCTGCGGGCTCGTCATGTTCGTGGTCGGCGCCGGCTCGATCGCCGCTGACGCGTTCCCGCTGCGGAGCCGCCTCGCGCTCGTCTGCTCGGCGCTGACGCCGCCCGCGGCGCTTGCGCTCGGCCTGGCCGGCTTCGCCGGCATCCCGCCGCTCCTCGCCGTCGTCCCGCCGCTCGTGGTCACGGCGGCGCCGATCGTGGCGCCGCGACTCAGAAAGACGTGGCCGGCCTCTCCTCCGGCAGAGCCCCTTACGTGACGAAGCCCGCCTCGGTCAACCGAGTCGGGCAACGCCAGGTGCTTGCCGGATGAGGGGGGAGGCCGGCCCTCTCACCGTCCGCGCGGGCCGCGTTCTGAGGCCTCCCCCGGAAGGGTGATCTGCGCCCGCGGCGAACAGAAGGCGCGCAGGAGGTGCGGTATCCTGCGACCGCTGGGAGAAGTGGCCGAGTGGCTGAAGGCGGCGCCCTGCTAAGGCGTTAGGTGGGGTAATCCCTGCCTCGAGGGTTCGAATCCCTCCTTCTCCGTTGTAATAAATGCAACTAACCGCTGGCCGGCCTAATGCGCCGTGCCCATCTCGCGTGCCCGAAGTTGCTCCACGCGGCACGGTTGCCACGTCATCACCGGAGGTGAATCGCTCCATGCCGACCTCCTGGTCGTCGTGGCTCAGTTCCGAGAGCCCTCTCAAGTTCGCATTGCGACCTTCAGCTGTCCCGAACCGTCAGACTCCGCTGACCGCTTCCGTCGGCGTTCATGACGTGAGCCTCGAGACGCCCGTCGCGGTTGCTGACGAACGCGATCCTCCGCCCGTCCGGCGACCAGGAGGGACTGCTGTCCCGCGCCGCATTCCGCGTGAGGTTCCGCTTCCCGCTCCCGTCGGCGTTCATGACGTAGATCTCCGTGTTGCCGTTTCGTGCGCTCCGGAAAGCGATCTTTCGTCCGTCCGGGGACCAGGCCGGTTCGGCGTCGTAGGCTGCGTTGTGCGTCAGCCTCCGCGGTTCCGCTCCCGTCGGCGTTCATGACGTAGATCTCCGGTCGCCGATAGCGCAGGACCAGACGGCCCGGTCCTCACCGTTGCGCACGAAGGCGATCCTGCCGCCCGTCGGGCGACCAGACGGCGGTCAACGGTATGTACGGGAGCCTCCGCGCTCCGCTCCCGTCGGCGCTGACGAGGTAGCGCCCGAAGTAGATCGTCCGCCCGTCCGGTGACCAGACCAGCTGACGACGGGATACGTCCGGCGGTTGCGCGTCAGCCTGCGCAGCCCGCTACCGTCGGCGTTCACGACATAGAGGTCGTAGCCGTAGAAGCGGATCACGCCGCGGAGCCGCGTGCTCCGTGGCGCGCAGGAACGCGATCCTCCGCCCGTCGGGTGACCAGGTTGGATAGTCGTCGTTCGCCCGATCCCGCGTGAGGTTCCGCTTCGCGCTCCCGTCGGCGTTCATGACGTAGACCTCGGAGTTGCCGTCCCGCCGGCTTACGAAGGCGATCCTCCGTCCGTCGGGCGACCAGGCAGGGCGGACATCCTTCGCCGGGTGCTGCGTGAGGTTCCGAGGCGCGCTGCCGTCGGCGTTCATGGCGTAGACCTCGCCGTTGCCGTCGCGCCAGCTCACGAATACGATCGTCCGTCCGTCGCGCGACCAGGCAGGAGCCTGCACGTCGAGCGGGCTGCGCTTGCCCTGGATCAGGCTCAGGAGGCGATCACCGAGACCGAGCGCCGGCGTGGACGAGCAACGCCGCGCCCGCGACGATCGCTCCGGCGATGGCGACGACCCGCCAGCGCGAGGGCGGCCGAGTGGGAGTTCCACTCCTTGCCCCGGCGCGGTCGAGTACGTCGTCCCAGTCGGCGACGACCGTCGGAATGGGGAAGACCCGTTCGAACGAATCCGCAACATCTAGCTCGACGTCTGTCATCGCACTGCCTCCTCGTATGAGCGCCGTAGCGCAGCGTGCGCCGTGGCCAGCGTGGCCGAGACGGTTCCGACCTCGACCTCGAGGACAGTCGCGATCGACCGATAGTCGAGATCCGCGAAGTAGCGGAGAAAGACCGCAAGGCGCTGGCGCTCGGGAAGGGCGGCGACCCAGGCACGCACGGCGCTGTCCTGCTCGGGAACGTGGTTCGTGGACGGAGTGGTCGCGCTCTCCGAGACCCTCTCGAACTCCGACGCACGGCTTCGTCGCAGCGCGAGAGCCTCGTTGATCACGATCCGCCACACCCACGTTTCGAGCGGCGCCTCGCCGTTGTAGCCCGTCCGCTTTCTAACTGCCTGCACGAACGCGTCCTGCACGGCGTCCCTCCCCGCTCCCTCGTCGCCGACGATCGCCGTGGCTGCACGAACGAAGCGCGGCAAGTCGGCTCGGTAGAGCGATTCCAGCGCTTCGACCGTGGCTCCGCGCGCCGCCATCTCAGTCATTAGATGCGCCGGGCCGGGCGTCTTGTTTAGTCGCCCTGCGAGATTCTCGAAACCAGTCGTGCGGTTACTGAAGCAGCGGAGTCTCGACAGAGCAACGTCGACAGACTTCGACCCTTAGGACCTAGAGCAGCTCCGCGAGCCTCCACCACTCAACCCGGGCTTGAGGGTTCGAACGTTGTCCCATCAGGGCCGTTGTCATAAATGCAACTAGCCGCTGGCCGGGCGATCCTCCAGGGAGCGCGCTTCGACGGCTTCAACCACGTCGACGACTCGGTGCCGCAGCGGCTGGTCACCGCCATCGGCCCGAACCCGCTGCCGCGGTGACCCGGGCTGCTGTCGGGCTACAAGACCGCCCCTGCCCGAGTGACGCAAATGTCCCTCGGGCTGAAATGGGTGAGGAGGCGTCACGCACGAGCCGCAGCGATCGACGAAGCTATCGCCGTGCGACCGTCAGACGTACCCGATGTGAAGTACGCCCGCAGCGGCGACGTCGCGATCGCCTACCAACTCGTCGGCGAAGGCCCGCCCGACCTCGTGTTGGTTTCGGCATGGTTCAGCCACGTCGAAGCGCGTTGGGATATCCCCGCCTTCGCGCACTACCTTCGGCGCCTCTCGTCGTTCAGCCGGCTTATCTCATTCGACAAACGTGGGATCGGGCTCTCCGATCCAGTCTCGCTCGACCGGCTTCCGCTTCTCGAGGAGTGGATGACCGACGTGCGCACGGTCATCGATGCGGTGGGTGTCGAGCGCGCCGTCGTGATGGGCGCGGGCGAAGGATCCATGATGGCCGCTCTGTTCGCCGCGACACACCCGGACCGGGTCAGTGCGCTCGTTCTTGCGAACGCAACGGCGCGACCCGCCTGGGCGCCGGACAACCCGTCTGGCGTCCTACCCGAAGTGGTCGATCAGATCGTTGAGTCCGTCGACCGCTCCTGGGGCGACGGCACGACAGTGGCCGCGACGAATCCCACCATCGCGAACGACGATCACGCCTTGCGGAAGTGGGGTCGCTTTCTCAGGCTTGCCGCAAGCCCATCTGTTGCCGCCGCCGTGATTCGGATGATCTTCGAGCTGGATGTCCGTGCAGTTCTACCGACGATTCGCGTGCCGACCCTCGTCGTCTCACGACGGGATGCCATGTTCTCCGCCGAGAGCGGCCGCTTGGTCGCCGGCCTCATTCCCGGCGCCGAGTTCGTCGAGGTGCCCGGCGTCGACTACGGACTCGCGATCGGCGACGTCGACCCCGTGATCGACGAGGTCGAGGCCTTCGTTACGGGAGCTCGGCCGACGCACGACGTCGATCGCGCCCTGGCAACCGTGCTCTTCACCGACATCGTGGACTCGACGGCGCGGGCCACGGAGCTTGGAGACCGTCGCTGGACCGAGCTCCTCGCCGAGCACCACCGGGTCGTGCAAGCGGAGTTGGACCGGCATCGCGGGAGGGTCGTTCGCATCGAGGGCGACGGGACGCTATCGACGTTCGACGGTCCGGCTCGCGCGGTCAGATGCGCCACGGCGATCCGCGAGGCCCTCTCGCCGCTCGGAGTGGAGATCCGAGCCGGGCTGCACACGGGCGAGGTCGAGCTCGCGGAGACGGGTGTCGAGGGCATTGCCGTCCACATCGGGGCTCGCGTCGCCGCCCTTGCCGGCCCGGGCGAGGTTCTCGTCTCGCGCACCGTTAAGGACCTCGTTGCGGGATCTGGGCTCGAGTTCCGGGACCGCGGAACGCATGAGCTCAAGGGCGTGCCGGACACGTGGCAGATCTTTCAGGCCGACTCGTAGAAGGGGGTGACAGGTCAGCCGTCAGGGGCACCTGGTACGAGGCGTTCAGCGAGCCTGCTGGCTCGAGGAACACACCGCTGGTATGGCCGAGCGTCCTCTCGCTAGCGTTCGCGCGCGTTGATGGGGTGTCGGCCGTTCGTTCGTGGGGTACCGAACACTCCCGCCGCGTCAGAAGCCCGGTTCCCGCGGACTTTCGTCGAATTCGCAGGACCGTCCTAGCGCCATGGGTGCAGCCGGCGCTTCGCGGTCAAGGACTTGGCCTTACTGCGACTCAGACGAGACGGGCGTCGGGGCGCCTCGAGCCCCATGACTTCGAGCAGCTCCGCGAGCCTCCACCACTCAACCCGGGCTTGACGGTTCGA
Organism: uncultured Thermoleophilia bacterium; assembly: GCA_963734565.1. Taxonomy (GTDB): domain Bacteria; phylum Actinomycetota; class Thermoleophilia; order Gaiellales; family Gaiellaceae; genus JACVRM01. Next base: position 643,391 of record CAVTHM010000002.1, read on the forward strand.
ACGTTGTCCCACTAAGGCCGCTGAAAGGGCCGCAAACGCGGCGCTTCTCGTGCGGGCTGTGGTGGTCCTAATCGGTACTCGACCTGGGTTTAGAGCGGCGTTAGGACGCGTGCAGGCCGGGCCATGGCCCCGCCACGCTAAGCAGGACGAGCGGCGTTAGGACGCGTGCAGGCCGGGAAGTTTCATAGTTGCGCGGCAGCGGCGTCAGGCAATCTCCACACGACTCGCTACTCAGAGGAGAACGATGAAGCTTGCAATCCTGACCGCCCTCGTCACTGCAAGTTCCGGGCTGATCATTGCGACCGCGGCCTTCGCGCACGCGGAGATCACGCCGGAGAAGGTGGCGGCTCACAGTCTCACCCGACTCACGCTCGAGGTGGAGAACGAGCGGGCCCACGCGCAGACGGTCAAGGTGGTGGTGAAGATGCCGGCCAAGCTGATCGTCGTCCAGTTCGCCGCCAAGCCCGGATGGAAGCGCACCGCGACAACCCGTCGTCTCGGTACCCCCATCAAGGTCGAGGGGCGGACGATCCGCAAACGAGTCGACGTCGTGTCGTGGACCGCAACCTCACGCGCTGCCCGGTTCGGCCCCGGTGAGGAGCACGGACATTTCACGTTCAGCGTGTTCCCACTCGCCTCGACTGGGCAGACGCTCGTACTACCAACCCTGCAGACGTACTCGAACAACGAGGTCGTCCGCTGGATCGGCTCGGCGGGCTCGGACACGCCCGCACCACGCATCACCGTCCGCTAACGACTCGAACCACTACAACGACCCGAACTCTCTACAGGAGGTCAGCCAACTCCCACCAACCTCGGTCCCTGGGGTTCGAACGTTGTCCCATCAGGGCCGTTTCGAGCCGTTGTCGCGCGACGCGCAGGAGAAGCGCGCGTTACGCGACTGGCTCGAGGGCGCGCGTGACGAGATCTTCAATGCTTGCCGCGGCCGCTGCGACCCGGGCGGAGGCGAGCTGATCGGGCGGTAGCTCCGCCTCGAGCGCGATCGAGCGCCGGGCGTGCCGCGAAGGAGTACGACGCGGGCAGCTGCTCGTGGCCCAGGGCGAACGTGAGGAGCACGGCGGCCCGCTCGTGTTCCGCCGGATCCTCGCGAGGCACGCGCCGATCGCCGCTCAGTGCAAGAAGCTCGAGCGAGAGGGCCTCCGACGCGTGCGCCCGCTCGAGCGCCTCGCGGAAGCGCTCGTACGCCTCGTCGCCGTCTCCGAGCGCGAGCGCGGCGAAGCCGATCCGGCAGAGCGCCGCGATCATTCCCCAGCGGTGGTTGACCTCGCAGAAGGCCTCGTAGCCCGCGCGCCCGAGCCGCAGCGCCTCGTCGTAGTCCTCCATCCCGAACGCGCTGATGCTCGCGCGGCTGAGGGTGTAGCCGGCGCCGCCGACGTCGCCCGACGGACGCGAACAGGTCGTTCGCCTCCATGTGCAGGCGAATCGCGTCGCGCGTAGCGCTCCTCGGCGTCCGCGAGGAGGCCGAGCTTGCTGAGCGCGTAGGCGCAGAAGCGGGTTGCCGAGTCGCTCGACGATCGACGCGGCACGCCTCGAAGGACGCTCGTCGCGCCGCTCGAGGTCGTTCTGCAGCAGCTGCACGAAGCCGAGCTCGATCAGAGCGCCGGACTCTCGGTCGAGCCCGTCGCCGATCGCGCTCGCGATCGTCGCGACAGCTTCTTCGAGGTAGCGCCACGCGCCTCCGGGTAGACGTCCCGGTAGCACGCCATCGATGCCCAGGGCGCAGCAGGCACGACTGCGAGCTCCCGCGTCATGTTTCGCGCGCGGAGGACGGGCAGGCAGTCGAGCGGCGAGCTCGTCGAGCTCCGCGTCGTAGCCGAGCGCGCTCCCGAGGCGAGCGAGTACGTCGCCGCCGCCAGCGCGACGGGCTCGCACGTCGCGGGGTCGCCGGCGTCGAAGCCGGCCACTGCGGCGAGCCGCTCGAACGTCTCGGCGCCGTCGAACCAGCTGTGCGCGAAGAAGAACTCGTTGAGGCCGGCGAGCACCTCCGCGCGCCTCGTCCTCGCCCAGTGAGCCAGGACCCACTCGGCCGCGACGCGCAGGTTGTCCAGCTCGCCGCGCAGCTCGTCCCGCGCCGACACGCCAGCTCCGGGCCGAGGAGTGCAGCGCCTGCCGCTCGACGAGCATCGCCGCGTAGTGACGGGCATGGCGCTCGCGGGTCGTCTGCGACCGCGCCGGGCGATCGGCCGCGAGCTTCTCGGCCGCGTACTGGCGCAGCAGCTCGTGCAGCTCGTAGCGGCCGAAGTCCGAGCGTCGGACGAGCGACTTCGACACGAGGTCGGAGAGCAGGCGCAGGTCGGCGCCCGCGACCGCGACGGCGGCCTCGCGACCGAAGTCGCCGCGGAACACCGAGAGCCGCGCGAGGACGCGCTCGCTGCTCGTCCGGAGAGCAGCCGCCACGACTGGTCGAACGCCGCGCGCAGGCTGCGATGCCGCTCCGGCACGTCGCGCATCGACGTGGCGAGGAAGTCGATGTTCCGCTCGATCTCGTCCGCGATCTCCGCGCACGAGAGCACGGAGACCCACGAGGCTGCGAGCTCGATGCCGAGCGGCATGCCCTCGACCAGCCGGCAGATGCGGAGCGCCTCGCGCGCTCGTCGTCGTCGAGCGAGAAGCCCGGCTCGACCTGCCTCGCGCGCTCGACGAAGAGGCGCAGCGCGCCGAAGCGCTGCCGTTCCCGTTCTCCGCGAGGCCGAGGCCGTGCGACGTCGAGCACCCACTCGCTCTGCACGTTGAGCCGCTCGCGCGACGTCGTCAGCAGCTCGACCTGCGGCGCGCGCTCGATGATCTCCCCGAGCAGGTCCGGCGCCCTCGACGAGGTGCTCGAAGTTGTCGAGCACGAGCAGCGTCGAGCGCTCGCTGAGGTAGTCGAGGAGCTGCTCCTGCGCCGAGAAGCCGCTGTGCGCGCCGTCGACCGCGAACTGGATCGACTCGGCAACCGCCGGCGCGAGGAACTCCGGCGACGCCACCGAGACGAGCGGGACGAAGTGGACGCCGTGCGGGTAGCGGTCGATCCGGCGCGCCGGCGGCCTCGAGCGCGAGTCGCGTCTTGCCCGCGCCGCCCGGCCCGACGAGCGTGAGCAGGCGGCAGTCGGGATCCTCGAGCAGCCGGTCGATCTCGTCGAGCTCCGACGCGCGGCCGACGAACGACGTGCGCGGGGCCGGCAGGTTCTTCATGCCCGCCTCGATCGTCTTCAGCAGCGGGAAGTCGCACGGGAGCCCGTCGATCTCGAGCTGGTAGATGCGCTCCGGGGCGCTGAGATCCTTGAGGCGGTGCACGCCCAGGTCGCGGACGTCCGCGTCGACGAGCGCGCGGGTCGTCTGCGACAGCAGCACCTGCCCGCCGTGGCCGACGGCTGCGATCCGCGCGCCCTTGTGCACGTCGAGGCCGACGTATCCCTCCTCGGTCAGCCGCGGCTCGCCCGTGTGCAGCCCCATCCGAACGCGTATCGGCCCGTCGGCCAGCGCCCGCTGGCCGTCCGCGGCGGCGGCGACGGCGTTCGACGCGCGGCCGAAGGCGACGAAGAACGCGTCACCCTGCGTGTCGACCTCGACGCCTTCGTGGTCGGCAAAGGCGGCGCGGAGTCGCCGCCGATGCTCGTGCAGCGCCTCCGCGTAGTCGTCACCGAGCTCGTGCAGCAGCCGAGTCGACCCCTCGACGTCCGTGAACAGCAACGTCACGACACCGGTCGGGAGATCGCTCACCATCCGCACGATCATGGAGCGACGCCGCTTCGCTGTCCAGCGAATGACCGGGCTGTCGCAGCGTTCCGGCGCTGCACAGGTCAAGTCAAGCTACGTCGCCCGAGCGAAGGTCCTCAGTATCGAAGAAGGCCGGCGAGTTCCCACCAATCGCCGCCGATTCTGGGGGGTCGAACGGTGTCCGATCAGGGCCGCTTGCAGGTGCAATAGGGTGGTCGGCGACCCCCGGGCCGGCGCTGGCGGCCCGTCTACTTCGCGCCTTGGAGGTGTCGAGATGTTCAGCATGGTCGGCCGCTTTCGCTTTCGCTCATTGGGCGACGACGAGCAGAAGAGCCTGATGCAGCGCATTGAGCAAGATGCTGTTCCGATCATCCGGGAGAGTCCTGGCTTTCGCGACGTGCGCTTGGTCTTCCGCCCCGGCGACGACGAGCTCATGACCGTCTGGCTCTGGGACAGCCAGGCGGACTGGGAGGCGGCACTGGGGCGGCTGGGGCCCTTCATCCAGCAGAACTTCGCCCCCGACCTGGCTCAGCCCCCCGAACGCCTCGGCGGCGAGGTCGTCATGCAAGTCACGCCCTGAGAGACTCGGTCCGAGAGGCGGCCACTAGGCGAGCTTCCGCAACCTGCAGGAATCGGATCGGCATCCCGCGACGGTCGGCGGCTGCGGATCGCTGCTAGCCTGGCACCTAGTTCGAGGACGAGTTCGGGCGCTTATCGCCTCCTTACCCGTTCGTGATTTTTGGGAAGGAGGTGTTTTTATGGCAACCGGAACTGTCAAGTGGTTCAACGACGCCAAGGGCTTCGGGTTCATTACCCCCGAGGATGGCGGCAAGGATCTCTTCGTGCACTTCAGCAACCTCGTCGGCGAGGGCTTCAAGTCGCTCCCCGAGGGCGCGAAGGTCGAGTTCGAGCCGGCTGACTCCGACAAGGGGCCAGTCGCGACGAACGTCGTCCAGGTCGGCTAGTGCAGCTGTCGAGGGCGCGCGCGCACGGCGCGCGCGCCCTCTTCACGCGGTCGCGGCCGACGGCCCTGACCGCTCAACGAAAGGGGCTGGATGAGCGCATCCAAGAAGCGTCAGACCATGGCCAAGCACGCGCGCGAACGTGCGGTGAAGGAAAAGCGCGCACTGAAGCTCGAGAAAAAACGCAACGCGGCGGACCTCCGTCTTGCCGAGGCGCACCTGGCGTCTCTGCCGCCGGAGCAACGGGAGGGCGAGCCTGTCCTCGAGGGCGACGAGCCGGTCCTGCGCGCCGTGCCCGACAACGGCGAATCGTCCGAGAACTCCGAACCGTCCACCGCGGACTCACCGGTGCAAGAGCAAGAGCAGGAACAACGGCTCGCGTGAGCCAGACTCCCGAGCAGCGCAACTACGCGGAGATCGAGCGCCTCGAGAGCCTGCTGGCCTCGCTGCGCGCCAACTTGGCGACGGCGCGCGAGACCGAGGCTATTCGGGAGATCGGATTTGAGATCGCGATTGCGGTGCGCGAAGTCGGCGCAATGCTGACGAACGTCGGTTGGGAGCAGGCATTCGCCTCCGGCGACACCGAGCCCTCGTCGCCGGCAGGCGACGGGCTCCCGCCCGGCTAGCGCGGGCTCGAGACTGCGCGGGAGGTCGCGTGCGCCCGCGCGCGGCCAGTAGTCGAGTCGTCGCCGCCGCAGTGGATCTCGATGATCCGCTCAGCGGTCAGCCGCTTGACGCCATGACGCATCAGCAGACTGAGAACGTCCTCGCGGCGCCCGCTCTGCAGTTGCGTTGCGGTCAGCTCGCACGTGCCGAAGACCATCACGGTCTCGTCGGCCAGCGGCACGCCCCCGTGCGACTGCGCCGCCGCCCCAACTCCCACGTCGATTCCCATTGCGACTCCCTCTGTCGGCTGGACCGAGAGCAGCAGGTGCCGTTGCTCCCGAGATGCCCGGCGCGGTAATGGGAGTCGAAGAACGAAGCCGAATCCTCCGCGGCATCCCCGCTGGGTCTTACTCATCGTAGCGCGCACCGGCCCGATAAGGCCGTCGCGGATCGGCGTGCGATCGCGCCGAACACGCAAAGCTGTGTGCGTGAGAGCGCTTCTCGCGGTGCTCGGGGTCGCGGCGCTCGGCGCGATCGCCGGCTGCGGCGGCGGCTCGAAGTCGACGACGCGGGAGGATCGCTGCGTCGAGCGGATGATGGCCCGGGCGGAGGTCAAGGGACATCGCTCGGAGGTGGAGGCCTACGCGCGCCGGACGTACTGCGCGCCGTTCGTCGGTAAGGGCTGGGTGTACGCGGACGGCACGCTCTCGATCGACGCGCAGGAGTGGCTGGTGAAGGGCGGCACATGCGCGACCTCGGAGAACGGTCAGCCATCGCACACCGTGCCGTGCGAAGAGATGAACGCGGGGTCGACCACGATCGACTGCGGGATGCTCCACTACGTCCGCCGTTCCGAGGTACAGGAGTACCTGCGCCAGGTCGGCGCGAAGCAATGCGACGACGGCACGCCGCTCGCCCAGCTCGGCGCTTAGACACCACTCGCTGTGGCTTAGCCTCGCGCCGAATCACGTTCACGGACGACCAGTGGGCGCACCTGCAGGCGACGTTCCCGGCCGGTGTGTGCGACTGGACGAAGCCGAGCGTGGACGTGCAGCCGACCGTGCCCTGGCTCACGTTCGCGCGCGGGCCGGGCGGGCAGCCCGCTCGGGGCGGCGCCGGTGTCGCGCTAGCCGCCGGCAAGCACGGCGGCGCCGACGGCACCGGCCAGGTCGCCCAGGTCGGTGCCGATGACCGCGGGTGGGCTCTCCTGCACGAACAGGTGCGGCGTCATGTGGCCGACGATCCGGTCGACGAACGGCCGGCCGAGCCTGTCGCCGAGACCGCCGCTGATCACGACCGCTTCCAGATCGAGCAGGTTCTGCGCCGACGCGATGCAGACGCCCAGCGCCCACTCGGCCTGGTGGATGAGCCTCTTCGCCATGTCGTCGCCGCTGTCCAGCGCGCGCGCCCACACTCCCGAGCTGAGCCGGTCGCGGCCGCGCTGCTCCATGATCTTGAAGAGGTCCGTCTTCTGGCCCTTCTTGACGAGCCGACGTGCGTGGCGCTCCATGCTGGCCCGGCCCGCGTAGGCCTCGACGCAGCCGCGCCTGCCGCAGCCGCACCGCAGGCCGCCCGGCCGGACGACCATGTGGCCGAACTCGCCCGCCGCGCCGCGGCCGTCGCGCAGCTTCCCCTCGAGGATCAAGCCGCCGCCGACGCCCGTCCCGACCCACACGCCGAGCAGGTTCCGGTACGCGCGCCCGGCGCCACGGGTGTAGGAGCCGAGCACGCCGACGCTCACGTCGTTGCCGACCGAGACGGGCACACCGCCGAGCTGCTTCGAGACGAGCGGGCCGAGCTCGACGCGCTCGGAGAAGCCGGGCACGTTGGCCGCAAGCTCCACCGCTCCGCCGTCGTCGATCTTGCCCGGCGTGCCGATCCCGACGGCGGCGAGCCCGTCTCCGTTCGCCGCCTCGCGGATCGTCCCGACGATCGCGGCGATCACGTCCGCCGGGTCGCCGGTCTGCGGCGTCGGCACTCGCGCCTCGCCGACGACCTGCTCGTCGAGCGTGACGACCGTCTGGATCTTCGTTCCCCCGACGTCGACGCCCGCGGTCAGGCTCATTCGTTCGGCCTGGGAGCGCGGACGCTGTTGCTGACCCAGATCGCGTGGGTCGCCGGGTCGGCGGCGATGCCGCCCGCGAACACGTGGGCCGGCATCGGAATCTGCATCCGCCGTCGCTCCTGCAGGTCGATGCGCTCGACGAAGGCGCCGGCCGCGATCCAGGCCGAGCCGAAGGCGATGACGCCCTGCTGCGGCTGGCCGGACAGGCCCACCGGCGATTCGGTCTTGCCGGTCTTCGGATCCATCGGCGTGATGGTCGAGTTCTCCGGGTCGAGGAACCACAGCTTCGACCGGTCGACGTCGATGAGGAACGCTTGCTCCGGGATCGTGAACGTGCGCGATGTGCCCGTGCGCGCGTCGAAGCGCATGACCTTGTTGATCTGGCACTCGCAGATCCACTCGTACCCGGCCAGCGGGACGAGCGCCACGTTCGTCTCGACCGCGTTGGTCTTCCACTTGCCCGTGATGCGATTGCTCACCGGGTCGATGCGCAAGAGCGTCGTGTCGGGCTGGATGATCCAGACGGCGCCGTTGCCGGCCGCCACCTCCGAGACGCCGCTCGAGCCGGGCAGCTTGTACGTCTTGATGAGGCGGCCGCTCAGCTTGTCGACGCGCTCGAGGCTCCAGCTCGTCTCGCCGGCATGCGGCCCGCTGACTGCCGTTTGCTCCTTCGCCACCCACACGGACCCGAACCCGAACGCGACCTTGCACTTGCACGCGTCGACGCCGAGGTCGATGCGGTTTCCAATCGCTCCCGTGCGGATGTCGCGCGAGACGAGCTGCCCCGACTCGCTGCGCTGCATCTGCCACAGCGTCCCCTCGTCCGCCCAGAGGTTCCCCCAGAGATTGCGCCCGACCGGCGTCCCGCGAACGGTCTCGGCGAGCTTCGTCGTCTGCGGGTCGAGGCGCAGCAGGTCGATCTGCTGGGCCGCCGACGCGCCGCCGCCGCGGAACGCCAGCCACCCGCCTGCGGCCGTGGCTGCGACCAGGAGCACGGCGGCCACGAGCGCGAACGCGCGCGTGCGCGACGAGATCCTGGACGGGACGACCTGCTCGAGGCGCGACGCGGCCTCCTCGGGTGTGAGCGGCGAAGGGAGCCGGATCTCGACGGCGGTCAGCGCGAATACGTGCCTGCTCTCGTCGAGGCCCTTCAGCTCGTGCGTACCCCGGTCCTCGAATGTCGCGCCCGATCCGGAGACGAGCTCTCTGACCGTGCTCGTCGCGAGGACTTCTGCGGGGCCCGCGAGGCTCATCACCCGCGCGGCGACGTGCACTGCGATTCCGCCGAGCTTGCCGTCGATCTCTTCGCACTCGCCCGTGTGGACGCCGCTGCGGACGTCGATCCCGAGCGCTTGAACCGCCAGCGCGATCTCCGCCGCCGCCCGCAATCCCTGGGCCGGCTCCGAGAACGTCACGAAGAAGCCGTCGCCCGCCGTGTCCTGCACCTGGCCGCCGAAACGCTTCAGCTCGGCGCGGACCAGGCGGCGGAACCGCGTCAGCACCTCCCGCCAGCGCGCGTCGCCGAGCTCCGTAGCCAGCGCGGTCGAGCCGACGATGTCGAGGAAGAGCACCGTCGCGAGCCGCCGCGTCACCGACGTTCTCGGCACGGGTCGATTATGTGCTCAGTCGCTCACGCGGGCAATAAGTTCGCCGCGGCGGAGCACCTTCACCGCGGTGCCGCCGAGCCTGACGTCGTACCCGGCGCCCTTCGGGAAGAGCACCTTGTCGCCGGGCTCGACGCCGCCGGCCTCGGCGCCCACGGCGGTCACGATGCCGCTCTTGCACCCGGTGTCGCTGGAGGCCGGGATGATCAGCCCCGTCTTCGTCTCGGTCTCGTCGTCGACCGGCTCGACGATCACGAAGTCGTCGAGCGGCTCGAGCGTGACGGATACGGGCTGCGGGTCTTCGAGCACCCTTCGAGGATACTGCGGCTCGATGGCGTCTCCCTTCGTCGAGCTCGAGATCGGCGGGCAGACCGTCAAGGTCACGAACCCGGACAAGGTCTATTTCCGCGTCGCCGGCCTGACCAAGCTCGACCACGTCCAGTACTACGTCTCGGTCGACGAGGGGATCGTCCGCGCGCTCTACGAGCGGCCGACGCAGCTCAAGCGGCACCCGGGCGGCGCCGAGGACGAGGCGATCTACCAGAAGCGCGTCCCGTCGCACGCGCCCGACTGGATCGAGACCGCGCGCGTGACGTTCCCATCGGGGCGGCACGCGGACGAGCTCTGCGTCACGAACGTCGCGCAGGTCGCGTGGGCGGCGAACCTGGGCACGATCGACTTCCACCCGTGGCCGTCACGGCGCCGTGACACGGAGCACCCGGACGAGCTGCGCATCGACGTCGACCCGCAGCCGGGCACCTCGTTCGCGGACGGCAAGCGCGTCGCCGGCGTCGTGCGGGAGGTGTTCTCGGAGATCGGCTACACGGGGTGGCCGAAGACCTCCGGCAACCGCGGCATCCACATCTTCTGCCGCATCGAGCCGAGCTGGGGCTTCCGCGTCGTGCGCCGCTGCGCGCTGGCGTTCGCGCGCGAGGTCGAGCGGCGCCTGCCCGAGCTCGTCACGACCGCCTGGTGGAAGGAGGAGCGCGGGGAGAAGGTCTTCATCGACTACAACCAGAACGCGCGCGACCGGACGATCGCGTCGGCCTACTCGGTGCGCGCGCGCCCGGACGCGACGGTGTCCGCGCCGGTCACGTGGGACGAGCTTCCCGGACGTCGAGACCGAGGACTTCACGATCCCGACGATGCGCGAGCGCTTCGCCAGGCTCGGCGACGTGCAGGCCGGGATCGACGACGCCGTGTGCGACCTCCGCGTGCTGCTGGAGTGGGTCGAGCGCGAGGAGGCGGCCGGCGAGGGCGAGGCGCCGTACCCGCCGAACTTCCCCAAGATGCCGGGCGAGCCGCCGCGCGTGCAGCCGTCGCGCGCGAAGCGCAAGTAACAGTCTGTTACTTGCGGTTCTCAGGCCCCGGCGAGGCGCCGAATGCCAAGTAACAGACTGTTACTTGGCGCGACAGGCGGTCTTCTCCAGCACGACCGCGTACATGCCGGCCTCGCCGTCGATCAGGCGGGCGACCTCCCAGCCGCTGCCGGCGACGAGCTCGCGCAGCTCGTCCGGCGAGACGATCAGGTAGTCGAACCACGGCGTCGTCGCCATCCGGTGGCGAACCCGCAGGCGCAGCTGGCCGGGCATGCGCCCCTTGCGTCGGTTGCGCTCGTGGTAGGCGAGGTGCTCCGGCCGGTCGGTCGAGAACGTGTCGCGCGTCTCCGCGACGATGCGGCCGCTCGTTGACGTGAGCCGGTGCAGACGGCGCAGCATCCGGGCCGCCTGCGCCTTGCCGCCGACGAGGCCGAAGTTGTTGCCGTACATCACGACCGTGTCGATAGGGCCGACTGTCTCGTCGACGTCCTCGAAGCGCATGACCCGCGCGTCCCGCACGCCTCGGCGCCGGCACACCTCGACGGCCCCGGGCGAGATGTCGATCGCGACCACCTCGTGCCCGCGGTCCTGCAGCTCCAGCGCGACGCGACCTGCGCCGGCGCCCACATCGAGCACGCGGCCGCGGGCGAAGCGGAGCGCCCGCCGCTGATGCGCGGGCCAGCGGCGGAATGGGACGAAGTAGCCTCCCGGTCCGCCGGTCGCCTCGATGAACCCGTCGTCGCGCTCGACGATCTCCTGTGCCCGCCCCTCGTCCTCGAGGTACGCGAGCAGGAGCGACCCGTAGGCGTCCTGCTCGGGCGGAAGCTCAGGCTTCGCCGTCGAAGTAGCCGACCTTGCTCGACCGGCGGACCAGGACGTTGTCGTCCTCGTTGCCCGTCCAGATGCCGACCTTGTCGCTGTCCGGGTAGACGGCCGCCGCCGGGTGGCTGACCGTCGAGTACATGAGCACGCGGACTGTCTCGCCGGTGTCGTTGCGCACCGAGTGCGCCCCGTCCGGCCCGGGCGGGAAGAAGACCACGTCCCACGGCTCGAGCGCCTCGGTCGCTTCAGGGGTGCGCAGCGTCGGCCGCCCCTGGAGCACGATCAGCCACTCCTCCTCCGGGTACTCGTAGTGGTACGGGCAGATCTGCTGGCCGGGCGGCAGCTCGTAGACGGATGTGCCCGTCTTCTCGGCGCCCAGCTGCTTGCCGAAGCGGAACAGGCCCGCGCGGAAGCCGTCCGGATCCTCGTCGTCGTACGTGAACTCGGGCGCGGCGATGTTGACCTTGCGCACGTCGCTCACCCTGCCAGAAGCGACTCGAAGGTCGGGTCGTTGGGGTTGCGCGGCGGGCGCACCTCGCGCCACGTGCAGTCCTTCGGATCCTTGTCGTCGCGGAAGCGCAGCAGCCGCGAGCCGTGGCGGAAGCGGTTGCCCTGCACCTTGTCGTAGCGCACCTCCGCGACGATCTCCGGCCGCACCGGCGACTGCTCGAGCTCGCCACCGCCCCAGCGGTTCGGCTCGGAGAAGCGGCGCTCGGGCGCGTCCTTCGAGCAGCGGCTTCACGCGCGCGAGGATCTCGTCATGCCGCTTCGCGCCGACCGCGGCCGAGCCCACGTAGTCGATCTCGCCCTTGTCGTTGTAGAGCCCGAGCAGCAGCGTGGCGAGGTGCGACGGCTTCGCCTTCCAGCGCACGCCGACCACCACGCAGTCCGCCGTCTTGAACGGCTTGACCTTCGTGACCGCGTCGCGCTCGCCCGGCCGGTACGGCACGCCGAGCCGCTTCGCGATCACGCCGTCGAGGCCCGCGGCCTCGAACGTGTCGAGCCAGCCGCGCGCCCTCTCGGCGTCGCGCGTGCACGGCGAGAGCCGGAACTTCTTGCCGACCTTCTCGAGGAACGTCGCGGCGCTTCTCGAGCGGCTGCTCGTGCACCGGCTCGCCCTTCCAGAGCAGCACGTCGAAGGCGATGAACTCCGCGGGGATCTCGGCCGCGAGCTTGTTGACGCGGCTCTCGGCAGGGTGAAGCCGCATCTGCATCGAGTCGAAGTCGAGGACGCCGTCGCGCGCGATCACGATCTCGCCGTCGAGCGCGGAGTGGGGCGGGAGCAGATCGCCGAGCGGGCGCAGCTCGGGGAAGTAGCGGAGCAGCGGCCGCTCCTTGCGCGACCACAGCGCGAGCTCGCCGCCGTCGTTCTCCAGCACGCCGCGGAAGCCGTCCCACTTGGGCTCGTACTGCCAGCCGTCGCCGGTCGGCAGCTCGGAGACGAGCTCGGCCTCCATCGGCGGGAAGGGGACGTTTGGGCCGGGCACCGGGTCGGAAGGGTACGCACGTGGGCGCTCTCGACGGCACCTGGGACGTGCGCCGCGCGGGAGGGGCGCTGCCGCCGCTGGCCGGCGTTCGCAAGCGCATCGCGGGCGATTCCGGCTACACGGAGGTCGGCCCCGTGCGGCTGCCCTTCCCGTCGAGGGCACCACCCTGCGCTACGACCGGCCGCTGTCGCTGCTCGTGGACGAGCTGACGGCGGACGGCGAGGGGTTCAGCGGCCGGGCGACGGTCGCCGGGCGCGAGTACGGCCGCTTCCTGTTGCGGCCCGTGAAGGAGGAGGCCGGGATGAGCCAGGACTTCGAGGCACAGCTCGTGAAGCACATCGACGAGGCGCTGGCGATGGAGACGACCGTGCTGGGGATGCTCGAGTCGGCGACCCGCACGCTCGACGACGAGGAGGTCAAGGAGGTGCTGCGCCTCCACAGGATCGACACCGAGCGCCACATCGACCGGCTGCGGGAGCGGCTCGACGCGCACGGGACGGCCCCGTCGCTCGTTCGTGAGGCGGGCGGGATCCTCGGCGCGCTGATGAAGAGCGTGCTCGAGCTGACGCGCGGCGAGCGGGCAGCGCGCGGGGCGCGTGACGTCTACGCGACCGAGCACCTCGAGATCGCGTCGTACCAGCTGCTCGAGCGGGTGGCCGTCTGGGCGGGCGACGAGCGGACCGCGGAGGTGGCGCGGGCGAACCGTTCGGACGAGGAACGAATGGCTGCCTGGATCGACGACCACTGGGATCGCTTCGCCGAGCTCGCACTCGCTGCGCGCTTCACGCACGCCTGAAACTGCGCGCGACCGGCGCCGGTCGCCACAATGGCGCGATGCGCCGCGTCGCGATCACCGGCCTGGGGGCCGTCACGCCGCTCGGCAACGACGCGCCGGCCACGTGGGAGGCGGCGGTCGCGGGCCGCAGCGGGATCGATTTCATCCGCTCGTTCGACGCGTCGGGCTTCCCGGTGCGGGTCGCCGCGGAGGTCAAAGGGTTCGAGCCGCCGGACATCGTTTCGGCCAAGGAGGCGCGGCGGCTCGAGCGCAACGTGCTGCTCGCGCTCGCCGCGGGCCAGGAGGCGCTTGCCGATGCGGGGCTGAACGGCTTCGACCCGGCGCGGGTCGGCATCGTCCTCGGCTCGGCGATCGGCGGCTTCCTCGGGATGATGGAGCAGCACGAGGTGCTGCAGGAGCGCGGCCCCGACCGCGTGTCGCCGTTCTTCCTGCCGAGCGTGCTGGTCGACTCGGCGAGCGGGCAGCTGGCGATCTCGCTCGGGATCCGCGGCCCGAACTACGCGGTCGTCTCCGCGTGCGCGACCGGCTCGCACACCGTCGGCGAGGGCGCCGAGCTGATCCGGCGCGGCGACGCCGACGCGGTGCTCGCCGGCGGCACGGAGGCGGCGATGCACCCGCTGATCCTGGCCGGCTTCTGCGCGATGCGCGGGCTCGCGGCCGAGGAGGAGTACCCGCCGCGCGCCTCGCGACCGTTCGACGCGACGCGGGCCGGCTTCGTGATCGGGGAGGGCGCGTGCGTTCTCCTGCTGGAGGACCTGGAGTCGGCGCAGGCGCGCGGCGCGACAATCTACGCGGAGGTGCTCGGCTACGGGGCCTCGAACGACGCGCACCACATGGCGCAGCCCGACCCGGAGTCGGTCGGCGTCGCCGAGATGATGCGCGCGGCGCTGCGGCGGGCCGGCGTCGAGCCGGAACGGGTCGACTACATCAACGCGCACGGCACGTCGACGCCGCTCGGCGACCTGGCGGAGACGCGCGCGATCAAGGACGTCTTCGGCGACCACGCGTACAAGCTGGCCGTCTCGTCGACGAAGTCGGTGACGGGCCACTGCTTCGGGGCGGCGGGCGCGATCGAGGCGATGATGTGCGCGCTGGCGATCCACCGCGGCGTCATCCCGCCGACCATGAACTACGAGACGCCGGACCCCGAGTGCGACCTGGACTACGTCCCGAACGAGGCGCGCGAGGCGCGCGTCGACGTGGCGCTCTCGAACGCGATGGGCCTCGGCGGCCACAACGGCTGCGTGCTCCTGGGCCGCGTCGAAGGCTGACCGGCCTCCTCGGGCCTGCCGAGAAGCCGTCACACTTCCGCGCGCGTTTAACACCGTCGCCTGGCACCGTCGGAGCCGGCGAGGCGCGCGGGTCGAGCAGGCTTCCCGAGCTGCATTGCGCGCACGCCGTGCGGATCGTGTTGCAAAGCCGCGCGCGTCTTCGGACGGTGCCTGGCACGGTTCGAGTGGCCTCGCGGACATGTCTCTCGCGAGGTCAGGATCGGGCGGGGTCGGCGTGCTCGACGGCCTCTGGCGTGAGCTCTGCCAGCGACTCGAGCACGACGTCCGCCTCGGCGAGCGCGTCCTCGCCGGGTGGGAAGCGGTGGTTCGGGATCGCGACGGCGCCCATCCCCGCCGCCTTCGCCGCGCGGATGCCGTTGTGCGAGTCCTCGACGGCGACCGCCCGCGCCGGCTCGACGTCGAGGCGGCGCGCGGCCTCCAGGTAGACGTCCGGCGCCGGCTTGCCCCGCGCCACCTCCTCGGACGAGACCGTCGCCTGGAAGAACGGCGCGAGCCCCGCGGCTCGAGCACGCGGTCGATCAGCGGCCGGTTCGACGACGACGCGAGCCCGAGCGGCCACCGCACCGCCGAGCCGCTTCACCGCCTCCACGGCGCCCGGGAGCAGCGGAAGCTGCTCCGCGTACCGCGCGAGCATCCGCTCGACCACGAGCCGGTTGATCTCCTCCGGCGGCTCTTCGAGCCCGATCGAGTCGTGCATGTAGCCGACCACTCCGGCGAGCTCATCCCCATCATGTCCCGCTGCGCGCCCTCGTGCCAGCGCCCGCCGCGCTCGCGCGCCAGCTCTTCGCGCACCTCGTCCCACAGGTGCTCGCTGTCGAGCAGCAGCCCGTCGAGGTCGAAGACGACCGCCTCGAGTCACGCCGGCTCGTACCCGCCGCGCACGTACGCAGAGCCCGCGTCCGCCGCGCCGAGCTCGATCGACTCGACCGCCCCGACGAAGATCGTGTGGTCGCCGACCTCGTGCGTGCCGACGGTCGCGCAGCCGAGCCACGTGAGCGCGCCGTCGATCAGCGGCTCCGGCAGTTCCGACTCGTGCAACGCGATGCCGTCCCACGCGATGAGCGGCGGCAGCCCGCTGCGCGCGAAGTGCTGCGCGATCGCCGATCTGATCCTCCGAGAGCACGTTGACCGCGAAGCGCCCCGCACGCCTCAGGTGCTCGTAGATCGACGACTGGAGCCCGATCGAGACGCCCACGAGCGGCGGCTCGAGCGACAGCGAGACGAGCGACCCGACGGTGATCCCGAACCGCTGCCCGTCGACGGCCACGGTGACGACGGCCACTCCGGCCGGGAAGCGGCGCATGGCCGCCCGCAGCTCGTCTCCCCGGGCCACGGGCCGATCATACGGTCGGCCCCGATGCGGTCTAGACCGTGAAGTGGCCGCCGGTGATCGGCTCGGCGGCGGACGGCTCGCTGACTCGGCTCGCCCAGGTTGCCGAAGGCGGGGTAGACGGCCCAGCCGTACCGGCCCGGCGCCAGATGGTTCTGCGTGCTGCCGTTCTTCCAGGTGGCGGGGACGGCCAGGCGGGTCTTGTCCGACCACACCTCGAACAGGAACTGCCCGGTCACGCGGTAGACGCGCACGCGGTAATAGGTCGCCCGCCGCGCGAGCGGCCACGTCAGCACGGGCGCGGCCGTGGGCCGGGCGACCGCCGTCGCCGCGGCATGCGGCGCCTTGCGAGGCGGCGTCACAGCCTTGCGCGCCGGCCTCGGCGTGGAGACCACCGTCGGCGTAGGCTTCGACCTCGGTGCCGCAACGGCTCGGTGCGGCTTCTGCTCCGGCTTTGGTCTTGCGGCGGGCGTCGCCCGCCGCGCGACGGCCGACCCGACGGACTGGCGCGCCTTCACGGCAGGACGAGACGCAGTTGCGGCCGCGGGTGCGGGAGCATTCGACGCCAGCGCCCGCGGCTCCGGCACGTCGTCGCGACCGAGCGCCAGCGCGCCCGTCATGATCGCGCCGACGGCCACGCTGCTCGCGAAGGCGACGCCTGCCAACCGCCGCCGGGCGGCCCGAGCGGCGCCGCACCGAAGCCTGGTCGGCCACGGCCGCCTCCTGGGCGTTGAACGAGTCGCGCAGCCTCCGCACGACGTCGCGGTTCGCCCGCACCTGCTCGAGCGCGGCGAACACGTCGGGCGCAGGTGCGAGCGCGGCACGGGCCGCAGCCGCAAGCTCGTCGTCGACGAGTGCAAGCTCGGGGCTGAGAGCTTCCACGCCCCTTGTTGTCGGCCGTTAGTGCGGCAGCCTGAAGACGTTCCGCCGCGCCCGAGCGCCGCCGTCGAGCCGGATCAGATCGGCCAGCGTGTGCCGGTACGTCACCCCGTAACGCCGCTGGATCTCCCGCAGCGCCGGATCGTTCTCGCAGAAGAAGCGGTCGCCGTCTCGCAGCCGCTCGAACTGGCGCTTCCACATCGCCAGCTGGAGCTCGCCGAACTCGGTCCCGGCCACGTGCGGCTCCGCGAGCATCCCGACGAGCGCGTCGACCCGGTTCGACGTCGCCGTAGACCGCCCGCAGCCGCGAGGCGAGCGTCGTGCGGCGCACGCCGGTCACCGCGTCCGCCGGTCGCCGAGCGGGAGCGGGTTGCCGTGCGCGTCGCGGAGCGCGATGAAGTCGAGGATCGTCCGGTCGTCGAGGGCGCCGCCGGGGCTCGGCGGTTCGCCCGTCACTCCTCGAACGACGCCTTGGCGGCAGCCCGTAGGCACGCCGCAGCACGTTGTACGGCGGGATGCCGTGGTCGCGGGCCCGCGCGAGGTCGATGGCTCCGAGATCGTCGATGCGGTTGAAGCAGGCCGGGTTGATGTCGCGGTCCGGGCAGACGGTCGGATCCGGCGGCCCGTCATCGGGACGAGGAACAGGATGCTGCGCAGCGCGTTGTCGATCTGCTCGTCGTTGCGGTACTCGCGCTCCGCGCCGAGGCCCGTCGAGGACCGGCTCGAGGCCGACCGTCTGGAGCAGGTCGGGATTGCCGACCGCGAGCCCAGCGGGATCGAGAGCGACACGAGGCCGTCGTGCGCTTGCACCGCGATCCCGCCTCTGCGGCGAACGCCGCGAGCGTCGCCGCCGGCCAGGTCCCGTCCGGCTCGGTCGTGTCCAGCGGTCCGTTGACCATGCTGTGCGCCCGGTAGCCGACGACCGCGAACTCGTTCGACAGGCGCGGCGTTCGACGCCCGGCCGGTAGCCGCGGTAGGGCGCCAGGCGGACGCCGAGCGCTGGCAGGAACTCGTGGTAGGTGACGTACTGCTCTTCGGCGCCGACGACGCGCCGCGCGATCTGGAAGCGAGCTCGGCGGGCAGCGAGCCCGGCAGGCGGGCCACGATCCGGTTGTGCTCGCGCGCGAACAGCGTCTGGATCGACGGTCAGCGCGATGTTCTCGTTCGCCCGGACGTCGCCCGCAACCACCGCCTGCGCCGGGCGTGGCCGCGAGCGGCCCCTCGAGCTCCATCGGCGGCGCCGTCGCCGCGTCGCCGCGCGCGTCCGCACGCGGGAGGTAGCCGCTCGGCGTCAGGAGCAGCCCGGGCCGCGCCGCAGCCAGGCGAGCCGCGACGCGGTGACGCCGTACACGTTGGACGCGTCGATGTAGCTGCTCAGGTTGTTGCGGTGCTCGCGCGGTGACGTGACTCCGGTTCCGGCGGCCGGCGGCGTCCGCCAGAAGTCGATCTGGAGCAGGTCGTTTCGGAAGGCTTCGAGCGGGTCGCGCGGGTCGAAGACGAGCGGCGCGATCCGTCGCGGGCGCTGCTCCTCGAGCCCGAAGTCGTGGTCGAGGAACTGGCCCCAGACCCAGCCCCACTCGTGACGCCGTTCTCGGAGAAGAGGTTCTGGCCGACGTCGTTGAAGACGCGGTTGGAGATCCGGCGCGCCGACGGCCCGTCCTCGACCGCCCCGATCCCGTCGGCGTAGCGCGCGGGCGCGACCCGCAGGTACTCGGTGCGTGCCTTGCCCCAGTCGCGGTGCGCGACGTTGTTGCCCGAGCCGTCAGCGAGCGCACGGGCATGGAGAGACGTGGCCGCCGATGCGGGCGCGGCCACGAGCAGGAGCAGACCGGCTACGACGAGGCCCGGACGGCGGGGATCATCCCCGGATTGTCGCGACTTTGCGGCGCTACCCGCAGGTCGGGTCGCCGTACGCCCGGAGCTTCGTCTTCTGCTGCTCGGCGAAGGTCCTGTCGTACGCCCCGGGCGACGCGCCTTCCCAGTACATGTCCGGCAGGACGCCGGGGCCCATGATCGTGATCCGGTAGCGGCTCGACATGCCCGACGGGTGCGATCCGTGCGGGTAGAAGCCGTAGCAGAAGGTGCCGTGGCCCTTGTGCGTGACGAAGCTGTTCTCGCGCTTCCAGCCTTTGCCGTAAGCCGAGTCCCAGGTGTCCACGTATAGCGATGCGGCCGAATGTGTCGGTCGGGTTGCCCGTCGCGCGTCGTGCCGTAGCCGAAGATCGGCTTGCCCATGTACGTGAACTGGCCCCAGATCGTGTGGAACTTGCCGTAGGCCCAGCCGACGCCGACCTCGAAGACCGGAAGCGGGCCGGAGAAATGGGAGAGGCGCAGCTCGTACTGCCTCTGGAACAGGCTTCCGAGCATCCCGAAGTTGGGGAGCGCGCGCTGCCAGTTCTGGGCGACCCAGTACGAGCCGTCGGGGGCCTTGCAGGCGGCGATCACCCAGTGGAGCGCCGGCCCGTCGTACGTGCCGCAGCTGCCGTGGAACTGGCCGGCCTTGATGTGGAAGCTCCCGTAGCCGCCGGAGTAGTCCACCCTGAAGGCGACCTGCTTGCGGGCGGTCGTCGGCGCGATCGAGTTGACGGCGCCCCAGGCGAGCGTGCGCTTCAGCGGCGCCGTGATGCACGTAGGTCAGGAGCGCTTCTGGCCGTCGTGCGAGACCTGGAGACTTGACGTTGTTTGCGTTGCGGCCGATCAGCTCGCCGGCGCTCGCGCCGGCGGGGAAGGACAGCGCGACGAGCACGGCCGTCAGCAGGCCGAGGCGGTGGGGACCCCTGACACGCGTCGCACGCTAAGGATTTCGACAGGAAAGCACAAGACCCTCAGGTCCTATTCTTGGCGCTTTCAGGACCTATTCTCAGGTAGCGGCGGGTGTCAGCCGCAGTTGGGGTCGCCGTACGCCTTGAGCTGCGCCAGGAGCACGGCGTCCTTCGCCTGGTCGTAATCCCCGGGCAGGCCAGGCGAAGGGCCTTCCCAGTAGATGTCCGGCAGCACGCCCGGCCCCTGCGCGGTGATCCGGTACCGCTTCGACATTCCGTTCGGGTGGGTTGAGTGCTTGTAGAAGCCGTAGCAGAAGGTCCCGTACGGGTTGTGCGTGACGAAGCCGTTCTCGCGGCGCCAGCCTGTTGCCGAGCTTCGAGTTGTAGGTGTCGACGTAGAGGACGCGCCCGAAGGTGTCGGTTACGGCGCCCGTGGCTCGTCGGTGCCGTGAAGCCGAAGATCGGCTTGCCGAGGTAGGTGAACCGACCCCAGATCGAATGGACATGCGACGGATCCGGCGGTGTCCCGGGCGCCGTGGACCAGCCCGTGCCGACCTCGAACACCGGCAGCGGGCCCTTCCAGTGGGAGAGCCAGAGCTCGTACTGCGCGCTGGAACGGCGTCGGGTGCGAGGCCGTAGTTGGGCAGCGCGCGCTGCCAGTTCTGGAGCGCCCAGTAGGAGCCGTCGGAGGCCTTGCACGCGGCGACGAGCCAGTGGAGTGTCGGCCCGTCGTAGCGCGTGCAGCCGCCGCGGAACTGGCCGGCCTTGATCTTGAAGCTCTTGTAGCCGCCGGAGTAGTCGAGCTTGAGCGCGACCTGCTTGCGGGCGCGTCGTCGGCGAGCGATGGCGTTGACGGCGCCCCAGACGAGCGTGCGCTGCAGCGCCCGTGATCCACGTAGGTCAGGAGCGCCTTCTGGCCGTCGGTCGAGATCGGAAGCTTGACGTCGTTCGCGTTCCGGTCGATCAGCTCGGCCGGCGGCGGCCGCCGGGCACGACGCCAGGACCACGATGCGCGAGCGCCGGCGAAGCGGCACCCACGCGCTGGGACCCCATGCTCGAGCACGGTAGGGAATTCCGGGCAAGAACAAGGCCCGCGGCGACCGTTCGATCGCACGTTCAGCGTCGGGTCAGCCCGGCTCGCCCGCCAGCTCCTCCACGAGGAGCGAGCAGGCGAAGGACCGCCACGCGAGATCGGCGTCGGCGAGCAGCTCGTCGGCCGTCGCCTGCAGCATCTCGAGGTCGGGCACCGCCTCGGCGACCGCCTGGAGGCCGGAGACCAGCGCCTCGCGCCGCGGCGCCGAGTCGAGGTCGTCGGCGAGCGCGACGACGGCGCGCCCGTCGAGCTCGAGATCGCGGTGCGGGTCACCGCCGGCCGCGAGCAGGAGCACCGCCCGCCGCCGCGCGCCGCGCAGCTCGTCGTCCGGGATCTTCACGTCCACGCCGGCGAGAAAGGCGACGGCGACGCGTGCCTGTCCATCGTCGCCGAGGGCGGCTTCTACGTGTTCGAGGACGTCGTGGTCGGTCTGGGGCACGGGGAACGGGGCGGAGCGGGATCGGCTCCGCCCCATTCTGACGACTTAGGCGGCCGCCGTGCGACCCATCTGCTCCTTGCCGAACAGGTAGCCGATTCCGACCATCCCCACGCCGAGCGCAAGGTGCAGCCAGTCGTCGGCGTTGTTCGCCGGGACCCAGTTGAGCCCGTCGAACAGGCCGAGCACGAACAGCGCCAGGTAGATGATCGCCGCCGCCGAGCATGTAGATCCGCGAGCTGTCGAACCCGCGGGCAGCCCACAGGCCCACGAGGCCGAACAGGATGTGGATCAGGTTGTGCAGGACGCTCACCTGGAAGATGCCGAGCAGCTTCGAGGCGGAGTCGTCCCCGGCGAAGCTCAGATCGCCGTAGTGCGTGGTGATGCCCGGGGATGAACCCGAGGATCCCGACGGCGAGGAAGACGATTGCGAGCAGAAGCGTGAGGGTCTGCAGCGTCGAACGGTCGTTCATGCAGCCCTCCAGCCGGTGGATGTCGCGCGCGACGGTACTCCGCGGCGTCGTTGGTCAACGTTCGTCCAGTTATACGCCTCCGGTTCGCGTAAAACCCGGCGCGTCCTGGGAATGGAGGGGACGTGAGCCAGACTCGACGTCACGACGCTGCTCGAGCAGCGGAAGAGGAGGGGTGCATCGACCTGGCGCCTTCAACGAGCTGTGGCGAGCTTCGACATGGAGGAGGACGCGGTCGACGTCGCTCATGCAGATGCTCCACGAGCGCGGCATCGACGTGCGCGACGACTGCGGGCGCGAGTCGGTGGCCGCGACGTACGCGCCCGACGAGCTCGCGGCCGCGACGACCGACGCGCTCCAGCTGTTCCTCAACGAGGCGGCGCGCTACCCGCTGCTGACCGCGGCCGAGGAGGTCGAGCTGGCCAAGCGCGTCGAGCGCGGCGACATGGCGGCGAAGGAGCGCATGATCAACTCGAACCTGCGCCTGGTCGTGTCGATCGCGAAGAAGTACCAGGGGCACGACCTCGCGCTGCTCGACCTGATCCAGGAGGGCATCATCGGCCTCATCCGCGCGGTCGAGAAGTTCGACTGGCGGCTGGGCTACAAGTTCTCGACGTACGCGACCTGGTGGATCCGCCAGGCGGTGCAGCGCGGCGTGCAGAACAAGGCGCGCACGATCCGGATCCCGGTGCACATCGCCGAGCGCGAGCAGCGGATCGCGCGTGCCGAGCGCGAGCTGGCGGTGAAGCTCGGCCGGCCGCCGACCGACGACGAGGTCGCCGCCGCGGCGAAGCTCTCGGTGAAGAAGTACCGCGAGGTGCGCGATGCGGCGCGGGCGGTGACGAGCCTCGACCGGCCCGTCGGCGCGGAAGGCGACGCGTCGTTCGGCGACCTGCTCCCGCACGAGGCAGCCGGGCCCGAGGAAGAGGTGACGGTCAGCCTCGAGCGCTCGGCGCTCCTGCAGGCGGTCGACGAGCTGCCGGAGCGCGAGCGCTCGGTCGTCAAGTGGCGCTACGGGCTGAACGGCGACACCGATCCCGCGTCGCTCGAGGAGATCGGCCGGCGGCTCGGCCTCACGCGCGAGCGCGTCCGCCAGATCGAGGCGGTCGCGCTGAAGCGCCTCGCGACGCACCGCGAGGTCGCTACGCTCGCCGCCTAGGGACTGTCACCGGCACGGGGACTGTCCCTGCACGCTTTGGCGGCGTCCCGGCGTACGAGGACAGTCCCCTGCGGGAACAGTCCCTGAGCAGCCGCTGCGAGAATGCGTCCGCCGGCGGGGTGCCAGAGCGGCCGAATGGGGCGGTCTTGAAAACCGTTGGGCGTGCAAGCGTCCCCTGGGTTCGAATCCCAGCCCCGCCGCTCGTTCCGCGTTTGCGTCGCCGCTCGAGCGGGGAACTGCCTTCCCACCATGAGCTTCTGGAACATCATTCCGCTCCCCGGGGAGCACGCCGCCGCAGAGGACGAGCTGCGCACCCGGGGGAGCCCGCCGGCGGACGAAGCGCCCAAAGACGCGTTCGACCACGAGCTCTCCGACAAGCCGCAGCCGTACTTCCCCGCCGACGAGCCCGACAGCGCCGACAAGCAGTCCTAGCGTCCCCGCTCGTTTCGCGTTTCCGTCGGCGACGTAGAGGAAGACGGCGCCGGCCGCAAACGCGACCAGCGCGGACGCGCCGCCGAGGGCGAGCACGACGCCCAAGAGGACTGACCGCACGCGGCGAGCATAGGACGCTCTGCCGTCGGTGGGATCCCTCGTTCGAGGTGATGGCCGCGCCGCCGCGTCCTGCCTACATGGAGTCTGCGGGCTACCCGTCCGCAGAACACTCACCCAGCCGAAGGGCGCGCGAGCGCCCTTCGGCGTTCTCAGGCGCCGGCCGGGCCGAGGCGCGCAGGCGCGCCGAGCTCGACCAGCACCGGCGGCACGGCGATCCCGCCGGCCTCGTCCTGGAAGTTCTCCATGATCGCGAGCATCGCGCGCGCCGTCGCCGCCGTGCCGTTGAGCGTGTGGACGCTCGCGGTGCCCTTGCCGCCCGGCCGATAGCGGATCTCGAGCCGGTTCGCCTGATAGTCGGTCGTGTTCGAGCAGGAGGTGATCTCGCGGTAGCGCTCCTGCGCCGGGAACCACGCCTCGATGTCGAACTTGCGCGCGGCCGGCGCGCCGAGGTCGCCGACCGGGATGTCGACGACGCGGTACGGGAAGCCGAGCTCGCCGACGAGCTCCTCCTCGATCGCGAGCAGGCGCTCGTGCTCGGCGCGCGACTCCTCGGGCGGCGATCAGGACGAACATCTCGACCTTGTCGAACTGGTGGACGCGGAACATGCCGCGCGTGTCCTTGCCGGCCGCACCTGCCTCGCGGCGGAAGTTGGTCGAGTAGCCGGCGTAGCGGAGCGGCAGTTCCTCGAGGATCTCGCCCATGTGCAAAGCCGCGAGCGCCACCTCCGACGTGCCGGTCAGGTAGTGGCCGTCCCGCTCGTCCAGGCGGTAGAGGTTCGACTCCTCGGTGGGCAGGAAGCCGGTGCCGTACATCGCCTGCTCGCGGACGAGCACGGGCGGCAGGACGAGCTCGAAGCCGCGCGCGGTCAGCCGTGTCGATCGCGAAGCGGTAGAGCGCGAGCTCGAGCAGCGCGGCGTCGCCGCGGCGGTACGCAAAGCGGGCGCCGGAGAGCCGCGCGCCGCGCTCCATGTCGATCCAGTCGAAGGGCGCTCCCAGCTCGAGGTGGTCGCGCGGCGTGAAGTCGAACTGCGGCGGCGTCCCGACCTTGCGCAGGACGACGGCGTCCTCGTCGGTCTCGCCGTCGGGCGCGTCGGGATCGGCGAGGTTCGGGATGACCGCGAGTAGCCGCTGGCGTTCCTCGTCCGCCTCCGCCTGCTCGGCCTCGAGGCGCGTCAGCTCCTCCTTGCGTGCCTTCTGCTCCGCGATCTGCTCCGGCGTCGGCTTGCCCTTCAGCTTCGCCGGCGCCACGCAGGTCGTCGATCCGCCCCTGCGGCTCGCGCCAGCGGGCGTCCGCCTCGAGCAGGCGGTCGAAGTCCTCGCCGGCGCCGCGGCGCGCGAGCGCCGCGCGGTAGCGCTCGGGATCGCTGCGAGCGGCGCGGACGTCGATCACGGCGCCATCGTAGAGCGGGCCGCGGCCGCGCAGCTTTCGGCACACAACCGGCACAGACACGTCACCAAGGTCCCGCTACTTTCCCACCGGGGTTTGTGGGTGGACCCCTCCCGGGCGGGGGGTGCGCGCTGGGACGGCGGCTACTTGCCCGCGACGGACGAGACGTACGCGGCCACGTCCTGGATCTGCTGTGGGTGAGCTTGTCCTTGAACGAGGGCATCACGCCCATCCCGTTCGTGACCCGCTCGACCACGAGCGAGGCAGGCGGCTTTGCGTCGTCGAGGTTCGGGCCGATCTGACCCGACGCGTTCGCGTCCTTCAGCGTGTGGCAGGTCGAGCAGCCCTGGCTCGTGAAGACCGCCTTGCCGGCCGCCGCGTCGCCCTGGCCGCCCCCGCCGCCCTGCGTGGTCGTGGTCGTCGACGGGACGGTTCCTTCGACCGTGTTCGGGTAGGGCCGCGTGATCGTCGGTGAGTTCAGCCCCGAGGTGGCGCCGCAGCCGGCGAGCCCGAGCGCGAGAGGGATGACCGCGATCGCGAGGAAGAACCGGCGCATCGGCGCGCGAGTCTATCCGACCGCCCCGGCGCGGCCCGCGGTGCTCTGCAGGGCCGGGGCTAGAATTGAGCCAACCCCAGAAGGAGTCAGGTAACCATGAAACGCAAGGCCTACGGAAGGGACGCCGGACTGTCGCTGAGATTGCTCGCGACCGGCGGCCTGCTCGGCCTCCTCTACGTCGTCTTCGCCTTCGTCCTGATCCAGGTGATCGGCGGCGGCTTCATCGTGGCACTCGTCATCGTCGGCGCGCTCGCGGTCTTCCAGTACTTCTCGTCCGCGAAGCTCGCGCTGCTCGCCTCCGGCGCCAAGATCGTCGAGCGCGACGAGGCGCCGGCGCTCCACGACATGGTCGAGCGCCTGTGCGCGATGGCCGACCTGCCCAAGCCGAAGGTCGCGATCATCGACACGCATCTCCCGAACGCGTTCGCAACCGGGCGCAACCCGAAGAACGCCGCCGTGGCCGTCACGACCGGGCTCTGGCAGACGCTGGAGCCGCAGGAGGTCGAGGGCGTCCTGGCGCACGAGCTCTCGCACATCGGCAACCGAGACGTGCTGATCATGACGCTCGCGAGCTTCTTCGCGACGCTTGCCGGGATCATCACGCGCTTCGCGCTCTACGCCAATCTCTTCGGCGGCGGGCGCAGCCGCGACAACAACGGCGTGCCCATCTGGCTGGTCGTGCTCGTCGTCTCGATCATCACGTACGCGCTGAGCTACGTCCTGATCCGAACGATCTCGCGCTACCGCGAATACGCGGCCGACCGCGGCGCGGCGCTGATCACCGGCGCGCCCGAGCACCTGATGAGCGCTCTGCAGAAGATCGCCGGCACGATCACGTCCATCCCGAAACGCGACCTGCGCGAGGTCGAGTCGATGAACGCGTTCTTCATCGTCCCGACCAACCCGCACTTCAGCGCGAAGGAGTCGTTCGCGGAGCTGTTCTCGACGCACCCGCCGCTCGAGAAGCGCCTGCGGAACCTGGCCAACATCGCCCGCGAGATGGGCAAGCCGGTCGACTTCTAGGCGACTTCGGCGGGATGGTCATCGTGCCGCACATCGACTATTCCGTCGAGGTCGCCTGACGTGGGCCTGGCGGACGTCCTCTTCGGCCGCCGCAAGCTGAAGCAGGCGACGACCGAGAAGCTCTTCGCGCTGTCCACGGCGCAGGTCACGCTCGAGACAGAGCTGGGCCTGCGCTCCGACGGCGTGGCGGGCGTCGTCTTCAAGCCGCTGTCGGCCGGCGAGTTCGTGCGGGCGGAGAACGAGCTCGAGGAGCTGCTGACCGTCGCCGCGCAGGACTCGGGATCGAAGATCGATCGCAAGGAGGACGAGCTCGGCTTCAACTGGCTCGTCGTCCGGGACGACGAGATCGAGGACCTCGTCACCACCGTGCACCTGATCGGCTCGGAGCTGCAGGCGCGCGGCTTCGGCGACCGGCTGCTCGCGGCCGTCTTCAAGTTCAAGGGCGACAAGAGCCCCGTCTATCTGATCTACGGCTACAAGCGCGCCGCGTTCTGGCCGTTCGTCCCGAGCGGCGAGGACAAGGAGCGCGACAACGCGCGGGAGCTGGAGCTGAAGGCGCAGCTCGAGAAGGAGCTGCCCATCGAGCCCGACATCACGCGCTGGTTCGCCATCTGGGGGGCGCCTCTCTAGCGACCCGGCCGGAAGAGCGCCGCTTGCGGCCTCATCCTGTCCGGTACATGATCGTTGTGCTCGTGTCCGTGCCGATTGCGGCTGCCTCGCCGTGAGCATCGAGATCCAGCTCGGGTCGACGCTCGCAGGCTTCCACGTGGAGCGGCTGCTCGGCCGCGGCGCAATGGGCCGCCCGCGCGGGCGGCCGCATACGCCCGGTTTGCGAGACGGCTCGAGCGGGACGTGGCGCCGTTCGCCGTCATCTCGACGCCGGCCCTGGCCGAGTTCTACTCGGCGCGCGTCGGCTGTGTGGTCGAGCAGCCCGTGCTGGGCGTCGCCGACATCGGCGCGCTCTGCGTGAAGACCCCGTAGCTGCTCGGGCACGTCGTCTTGGCTGCACATTTTCCGCGGAGCAGCGCGGGTCGACCCGGATGCCTGTACCGCGGTTCCAGCCGACGATGAGGGCACCCACGGAGGTGTGCCATGAAGGGACTCGTCATATCGCTTGCGGCGTTCATGGGCTTTCTGGCGATCGCGGCCGCGACCGCGCACTCTCAGCCCGCCGCGCCGGTTCCCGACCTCGTGCGTGTGCACGTGTTCTTCCCGCGCGGGACCCCGGGCCTGAGCTGCACCCGCGTCTACGCCCGCGACCGGACCGTGCGCGCGCCCGGCGTGCTCACGGGTGCGCTGCGGGAGCTCGTAAAGGGCCCGACCGCGAAGGAGCGCAAGCTCGGCTACGGCGGCTGGTTCTCGGCGAAGACGGCCGGCTCGGTCCGCAGCGCGCGCGTCGTCCGCGGTGTCGCCTACGTCGACTTCCGCAACTTCTCGCATGCGATCCCGAACGCGTCGAGCTCCTGTGGGAGCGCGCTGCTCCTCACGCAGCTCGACCGGACCGCGCAGCAGTTCCGCAGTGTCGGCATGACGCTCTACTCGTTCGACGGCAACGCACGAGCGTTCTACGAGTGGCTCGGCTACGTGAGCCCGGACGGGCGCGATCCGCGCTAGGCGACCGGGATGTCCGGGATCAGCCCCTGCTCGGAGAAGAGGGCGCGCGTCTCCTCGAGCGTGAGATCCGGCGGCGGGATGACGATGTCCGACGCGCCGAGGTAGTCGTCCGGCAGGCGCGTGCCCTGCGCCTCGACGAGCTCCGCCATCTGCGCCAGGAGCCCGCCGAGCGTCTGCTCGTCGCTCGCGTCGATCGCCGCCACCGCCCGCTCGTCGAGCGCGTCCAGCTGACGGTGCACGTCGTCGGAGATCTCGAACTGGCCGGTGCCGAGGATGCGCGCGATCACTGCTCGAGCTCCTTCTGCTCCGTGCCGGCGCCGGCGCCGGTGCCTGTGCCGAGCTCGGCCTTCATCTTCGCGAGCTCCTGGTCGACCTGCGACTGCGACGCCAGCTGCGCGAGCTCACGGTCGAGCTGTGTCTGGTCGCCTGCGGTGAAGTCCTCGAGCGTCCCCGCGGCCATGAGCTCGTCGACCGCGCCCGCCCGCGCCTGCATCTGCTCGGTCTTGTCCTTCGCGCGCTGGATCGCGAGCCCCGTGTCGGCCATCTGCTCGCCGATCCCGGTCGCGGCCTCGCCGATCCGCACCTGCGCCTCGGCGGCGGAGTACTGCGCCTTGATGACCTCCTTCTGCGACCGGAAGGCCTCGATCTTGGCGGAGAGCTGCTTCTCGGAGGCCACGAGCTTCTCCTGCTGCTCCTCGAGCCCGGCGACCTGCCCGTCGAGCCCCTGCAGCTGCTGCTGCACCGCGCTCTTGCGCTCGAGCGCCTGCCGTGCGAGATCCTCGCGCCCGGCCGCGAGCGCCGTGCGTGCCTGCTCGTCGAGCTTGACGAGGCTCTGCTCGAGCTGGGTCGTCTGCAGCTGCAGTCGCTTCTTGGCCGTCACGACGTCGGCGATGCCGCGCTTGACGTTCTGGAGCAGCTCGAGCTGCTTCTCGTACGAGTAGTCGAGCGTCTCGCCCGGATCTTCGGCCCGGTCGAGGAACTTCGAGAACTTCGCCTTGATCACGAGCCCGGCTCTGGACATCAACCCCGCCAACGCAGCCTCCTTCGATTGGTCGACGGGTAGCGTACTCATGCCTTGCTGGTCGAACGGAGCATGCACGAGCGGTACCTCTCGAACGCCTACGTGGTGGCCGCGGAGGAGGGCGGCGACGCGTTCTTCGTCGACTCCGGCGCACCGGTCGAGCCGCTGCTCGAGGCGGTCGAGCGCTGGCGCCTCACGCCGCGAGCCGTCCTTCGCACTCACGCCCACGCCGACCACGTCGAGCACGAGGACGCGCTGTGCGAGCGGTTCGGCATCGACGTGGTGACCGGCGACACGGAGGCGGCGGGGCTTGCGCGTCGAGTCGCGCTTCACGCCAGGCCACGCCGACGACCACGTCGTCTTCATCGTGAACGAGGAGCTGCTCTTCTCGGGCGACCTGCTGTTCAAGGACGCGGTCGGCGGCGGCGACGCCGAGACCGTCCGCCGCTCGGTGATGGACGGCGTCATGAACCTGCCGCCCGAGACGCTGGGTGCTGCCAGGTCACACCGACCAGACCACGATTGGCCGCGAGTGGGAGCTGAACCCGTTCGTGGTCGTGTGGCGCGGCGTCAAGGCGCCGCTCGACGAGCCGGTGCCAGGTCGCCGGCGAGCCCGCCACGCTGCTCGTCTGGTCGCGCGACTACGACGGCAACGGCAAGGCGCTCGTCCGGCTCGCCGACGGCACCGAGCGGATCGTCGGCGGCTCGCGCGTGCAACGTTCGTGATCGGCCCGCTGCTGGCGGCCGCGGTCGCGATCGCGTCGCCCGCGCCCACGCCGTCGGTTGTCGCCACGTCGTACGCGGCGTCGGTGACCGAGCGGCGCGGGACATCGACCCTCGTCTGGAAGTCGCCGGAGTGGGCCTCGTACCGTCTCGGCCCCGGCACTGATGGAGTGCCATTCGTGCAGCGGGGCGGCGTCGAGTTCTACGGTCGCTACCAGCCGGGGAATCAGGGCAGCGGGCGCGTCGTGCGCAACAGGTACGCGGCCCGTCCCGACACCTTCTCGGAGACCTGGGCGCAGCTCCAGGATCCGGTCGACGTCGTGCTCGGGCGCGCCCGCGCGGGGACGCTGAAGCTGGCGTCGACGCAGATAAACGGCCGCCCCGCCTGGCGCGGGTCGATCGCGCTGCCGCCCAATGAGTGCGGCGGCCTGCCGCGGGGGACGGGGACGGTCTGGCTCGCCCGCGACACGCTGCTGCCGCTGCAGATCACGTCGCGGAGGGCGCAGACCGAGTCGATCTCGCTCGAGTACCGCGCGGTCAACACGCCGATCCCGGCCGCGCTCTTCGCGCCGCCGGCGCTCGGCAAGCACCCGACGCGGCTGAACCAGGGCTTCATCCGCACGACGCCCGCCCGCGCGGACGCGAAGGTGTCGTACGCAGGCGAAGCTGCCGAACGACCTGCCGTCGGGCTTCACGCTCGCGGTCTCCGGTTGGGCGCCGCGCTCGGCGCGCACCGGCCCGGAGGCATCGAACCCGCGCTACCCGGAGCTCTTCGCCGCCGTCTACCGGCGCGGGTGGGAGCACATCGACGTGACGCAGCGTCTCGCCGGCAAGACGGGGTGGATCGACGACCCGTTCGGCTTCGAGTGCGGCTCCGAGCAGGCGTCGACGGTCGACGTCGGCGGCGTGAAGGCCACGTTCGCGTCGGGGCGCCGAGATCGTCCCGCACCTGTACTGGCGCTCCGGCCGCGTGCTGTACACGGTCAGCGGCCCCTTCCCCGCGGCGACGCTCGCTGCCGTCGCCCGTTCCCTCGAGCCCGTAGGAGGTTGAGAGATGGCGTTCATCGTCCCTGACGAGATCGAGCAGTACGCGGCGGAGCACACGACGCCGCCGACCGGCCTGCTCGCCGCGCTGGCCGCCGAGACGCGCGAGACACTCGAGGCGCCGCAGATGCTCACGGGCACGATCGAGGGCCGCTTCCTGGAGCTGCTCGTGTACGCGTCGGGGGCGCGGCGCATCCTCGAGTTCGGGACCTTCTCCGGCTACTCGTCGATCTCGATGGCCGCGGGCCTCCCGCCGGGCGGCGAGATCCACACGTGCGAGATCGACGACACGCACGCCGCCGTCGCGCGCAGGTACATCGAGCAGGCGGGCTACGCCGACCGGATCACCGTCCACGTCGGCCCGGCGCTCGAGACGATCGAGCAGCTCGGCGGCGAGTGGGACATCGTCTTCATCGACGCCGACAAGCCGAACTACCTCAACTACTACGAGGCGGTCGTGCCGCGGCTGACGGGCGCGGGATCATCGTCGCCGACAACACGCTCTGGAGCGGCAAGGTGCTTGACGAGAGCGACGACTCGGAGAGCACGGTCGCGATCCGGGAGTTCAACGACCGCGTGCGCTACCGACGATCGCGTCGTCTGCGTGCAGCTGACGATCCGCGACGGCGTGACGCTCATCCGGCGCAAGTAACAGTCTGTCAGGCGCGGCGCGCGAACCGCACCGCGGGCGAGGTCGCGTCCGGCTCGTGGAAGCGACCGCGAGCCCCGCTCCCTTCGGCCGCGCAGCTCCCCGCGGCCGGCGCGGCGGCAGGCGCTCGAACGGCTCGACGACGGAGCGTGACCTTCGCTGCGCTCCGCTCGACGCGCCAGGTGCCGGCGACGGTCCCGTCGACGAGGAACGTCGAGACCGAGTGCGGCGCTTGCGGTGTGGAAGATCCGCGTCGCGGTAGCTCCTCCGGGAGGATCTGCGTGCGGCGCGCGTGGACGAGCAGGGTCGCGTCCCAGGTCGGCAGGAAGCGCGGCGGGCGGGGCACGTCGCCGGGGAGCGGGGCGCGGGGGAGGTCGACGAGCGGCTTGCCGCCCTCGTCGCGGAAGCGGCGCAGGTCGAGCCGCTCGGCCGTCTCGCGCATGCGCGCGGCGGCGACGCCGGCCCAGCTCGCGGCGTCTGCGGGGCGCGCCGGGCCGAACGCGGCGAGGTAGCGGCGGAGCAGGTGCTCGACGCCCTCTTCCTCGGTCGGCGTCTCGGGCTGGATCCAGTCGGCGGCGAGCCGGAACAGGTCGGCCCGGCGCCGCTCCCAGGTGCCGGACGGTGGCACGCGGATCAGCTCGACCCAGGCGCCGGCCCAGACGCGTCGAGCCGTCGGGCATCGCAGCTCGTCGGCCAGATCGGTTGCGCGTGCGAGCGCCGCCCGGCCAGCTCTCGCGCGCGTCGCGGCCAGCCGTCGCCAGGTCGGTGCCCTGGAACTGCCCCCGTGCGTGCGCAGCCAGTGCTCCTCGCGCGACGGCCCGACGCCGGCAGAGAACAGCCAGTAGTCGCGCGGCGAGACGAGGTGGATCGTCGAGCGCATCAGCGTGCCCTGCACGACGCGGCGTTCGCTCGAGCGCGCGCGTCAGGTCGTCGCGCGCGAATCCGTCGAGCCGAGTCCAGAGGCCGGCGTAGCCGAGGGCGCGTACTGGGTCTGGATGCCCGCCGATCGCCTCGAGCGCCCGCCCGAGCGGCAGGCGCGCGCGTCGAGCAGCAGCTGGCGTGCGAGGACGGCGCGGTTGAGCTCGCGGTGGTCAGCGTGCGCGCGGACGGCAGCAAGCCGACCGTACCCGCGCGCCGGATGAGGGCTACAATGCGCCCCTCGCGGGGCTATAGCTCAGTTGGGAGAGCGCCTGGATCGCACCCAGGAGGTCGTCGGTTCGAGTCCGACTAGCTCCACCTCGAAAGCCGCTGGAAATAGCGGCTTTCACCGTTCTAGCGCTCGAGCGCGGCCGACAGTTTGGCAAGCGGTTTGGCAAGTCCAGCGAGGCGCGGCCCGCGTCATCCGGCGCCGTCGGCACCCTGTGGAGACTCAACCGGACTACGCCTAGCAGGAGGCTCCGCAACATGCTTACGCGCGACAGAACGCTGATCGAGGAGATCGAGCGCGACGTGCTCGACTCGAAGACGTCGCTGGCCGACGCGCTCCGGAAATGCATCGTCCTCGGTGGCAAGGTCGGTTCCGCAGACCTTCGCGAGTGGGCCTCCCGCGAGCTCCAGGGGTACGGAAACGACGTCGAGCTACCCGAGTACCGCAAGCCGGTGGCGACGATCCATGTGGAAGCGATCACCGGCAGCGCCTTCACCGCGACGTACAAGGTCACGGAGCGGATCGACCCCACCTTCCTCCCGGACTTCGTGGCGGAGCAGGTAGGCGAGGAGGTTCCGCTCGGCCAGGGGATCGGCGAGATCGAAGCGCTGCTCGAGCAGGCGCGTTTGCGAGGTGGAAATGTCCACATGTCGCTGCCCATGGGCGCAGCGATCACGCAGTACATGAACGCGGAGCACGCGGACGCCGGTATACGGGGACAGCACATCGGCGCGCTCTACTGGTCGCTTAGCGAGAGCGCCATCAGGGGCGTGCTCGAGCGGGTGCGGACGACGCTCGCAGAGCTCGTGGCCGAGATGCGGGCCGCGATGCCGGACGCCGACGAGACGCCCACCGCGGATGTCGCCGATCAAGCCGTCCACGTCGCCGTGCATGGGAGTCGTCCCCGCGTCGTCGTGAACAACGCGCAGGCGACCAGGGGCGGGTCACACGATGTCCGGGTCGGCGTCGCCGCGGACTCCGCCGCGTGGTCATGGTGGAGGATCGGAGGCGGCGTCGTTGGGGTCGCCACGATCATTGGCACGGTCGCCGCGGTCGGGGCGTGGCAAGGGTGGGGGATATAGCGCCTGGCCTAGTGGCGCGACGGCAGCGCCCGCGACTGACGGAGTGGTCGGCGAAAGCTCGGACGCCGGTCGCGGCTGACACGTCCCGAGTGGCCATCTGGCGCCCGCCGGGGTGCTGGGAGCGGGAGTTCAGTAGTTCCAGGAAGGCGGGTCAAGCGTGGCCCTGATGCGTCGTGGGTTGCTGTGGGTCAGCGTGCAGGCGAAGGAGGGCGCTGATGCGCCGGATCGACCGAGGGGGTGAGGACAACATGCGCGAGCACAGGGCTGCCGCCACGACAGCAGGGATCCTCTACTTCACCGGTACGGTGGCCGGAGTCTTGAGCGTGGTCGTCAGTGCTCCGCTTCGTGATGCGCGCGATCCGTTGGCCTATGCCGTGGAGCACTCCGGAGCAGTGGTGACCACTGGCCTGCTCGTGCTCGTCATGGGGCTATCGCTCGCGTTGATCCCCGTCGTGTTGTTCCGAGTGCTGCGCCCGATAGACGAGGTGCTGGCGGTCGGCTACCTGATTGTGCGCGGAGCTATCGAGACCACCTGCTACGTCGTCCTCGCGATCGGCTGGCTGCTGCTCGCGCCCATCGGTGAGGCCATGGCGTCAGGAGCGGGCACTGCTTCACCGGCAGGCGTCCGAGTTGGCAACCTCGTCATCGATGCTGACGGCGCGAACGCCGTGCTCGCGCTCGTGTTCTGCCTTGGTGCCGCCATGTTCTACGTGCTGCTCTATCGGTCGCGCATCGTTCCGCGCTGGATCTCAGCGTGGGGTCTTGTGGCGATCCCCTTCTACGTCGCTGACTACCTGCTCCTGATGTACGGCGTCTTCGACATGAACGCTCCCGCACAGGTTCTCATGTACCTGCCGCTGGCCCTGCAGGAGATGGTTCTGGCGGTCTGGATGATCGCCCGTGGCTTCCGTCCGGCGGCTGTCTCGACCACGTCCGAGCGTTTCGTTTCGCGCCATCCTGTACACGCTTAAGGGCGGCTGACCCTCGGTAGTTCCGGGTAGGCCGGCGGCCAGATCGCGCCCGGCTCCGGCTCCGGCTCATGGACGGATTGCGAGGGCGTCCGGGTTGGGTTTGCGTGGGCGGGATCTCTAGGCGGGGCCCTCTGGAGCGACCCGAATCAGACGCTTACCGAGATTCTCGCCTCGGTACAGCCCTGCGATCGAACCTGGTGCCTGCTCGATTCCGTCGAGGATGTCCTCCCGATAGCGGATCTGTCCGTTGCGCACCCAGCTCTCGAGTTCCCGCAGTGCCTCGGGGTAGCGCTGGACATGGTCAAAGATGAGAAAGCCCTGCATTCGCGCGCGGTTGACGAGAACGTGGCGCTCGACCCGCGGTCCTTGGGGTGGCGGCTCCCAGGTCGCGATCGACGCCGTGCCGCAGATGACCACCCGTGCTCCGACCTTGAGACGGCGCATGACGAAATCGCTGATTGGGCCGGCCGTGTTGTCGAAGTAGATATCGACGCCCCCGGGGCAGGCAGCATCGAGCGCTGACTCGAAATCGTCAGCCTTGTAGTCGACGGCGGAGTCGTAGCGGAACTCCTCGCGACAGATACGCACTTTGTCAGGCCCGCCGACAATGCCGACCGTACGGCACCCCTTGATCTTGGCGATCTGACCGACGCATGACCCGACCGCTCCCGCTGCCGTCGACACGACCACGGTCTCGCCCGCCTGGGGCTGACCAATGTCCAGCAAGGCGAAATAGGCCGTCAGACCGTTGAGGCCGAGGACGCCAAGCGACGTCGAGACGGGCACGCCTGAGCCGCCGACCTTGCGCTCGATCGCCCCGGCGTCCACGACAGCGTAGTCCTGCCAGCCGAACATGCCAGTCAAATAGTCGCCCGGGTGAAAATCGGAATTTCGCGACTCTTCGACCCGCCCGACGGCGAGCGAGCGCATGACCGCACCAACCGCTACAGGCTCGGAATAGTTGGCGACCGCGCTGACCCAACCGCGCATCGCGGGATCGACCGACAGGTAGATATTGCGCACCAGGACCTGACCATCCGAAGGCTCCGGCACGGGCACTTCGACGATCTCGAAATGCTCCGCCTGCGGAATACCGGACGGTCTCGACTTCAGCCTGACCTGCCGACTCACTCGTTGATGCATAGCCACTACCCCCGGTGCACTCTAGGACAAGCGTCCTGCCGCGGGAGCAACGGCACCCGCTTCTGAAGGCTCGGCACGCTGCACTTGCGATCGCCCATGACCAGAGCGGACGGCACTCAAACCGCTGCCCGCGACCCGCGGAGTTTGTCTGTATCACCGGGCTAGCTG
The DNA here is from genome assembly GCA_963734565.1 of uncultured Thermoleophilia bacterium. GTDB lineage: Bacteria > Actinomycetota > Thermoleophilia > Gaiellales > Gaiellaceae > JACVRM01. Next base: position 679,274 of record CAVTHM010000002.1, read on the forward strand.
ACGCCCAGCGCTTCGTAGGCTGGGAAGAGCTCGTTCCAGCGGGCTCGACGTTGCGGAGCTCGCGACCGCTGCCTGGGCCAGAGTTTGCGGATGACGCCTGACGCAACTACTCGCTCCTGCCGAAGGCCTCGAGAACCGCGTCATCGGCGGGATACGCTGCCCACGGGGCGTCTTGAATCATCACCATGGCTAAACGGAACTATTTAGTGGAGGGCTTATCCGGTGCCGGTAAATCCTCGGTCTACGAGGAGCTGATCCGACGTGGCTACAAGGCCATCAGTACCGACCGTGCTTGGAAGTACCACGCCGACCCTGACACCGGTCTCCCAGGTCGGCCCATTCATTACTACAAGTCAATGTGGGACCAGCAAAAAGCTGTCAGCGAACTCGAAAGCCCGGAACCAGAAGTGTTGTTTGTTTGTGGAAGCGGCCGTAATCGCGACCGCTTTTTGCCTTATTTCACCAAGATATTCAACCTCCGTATCGATGATGACACCATGCGTCGCCGCCTCGAAGAGCGCACCAATAATGAATTTGGCAAGCAGCCCGAGGAAGTCGAACTTATGCTCAGGCTAAATCGGAGCGACGAGAAACCGGCCGGAGCCATAGATGTAGACGCTACCCAGCCTCTCGACCAGGTGGTCGACGCGTTGCTTCGCTTGGCAAATTGCGAAACCGTGACGAGCGACTCGACGCTGGCACCGTGGTCTAAACGCGGGTCCGCGATTGGTCAGTCATTCGTGATCTCTGAGTCCGCACTCCCGATCGTGCAGGCTGCTGCTAGCCCGCGCAAGCGCATCGTCCGTGGAACGTCGGATGAATTCTGGGATGTCCTAGGTCGCGAGACCATCACTCGCCTCGAATACGCCTGGTCTGGCTACGTCCTTGCGACGCTGTTGCCGTACCTCGACGAGCAGGGCATCGACCTTATGCACTCTGACCACGATGAGGTGGCCTCGACCATCTCGCAGACCCGAGAGGGCTCGGTCTTTGTCCTCACGTCGGATCACCGTGAGCGTCACTTGGCACGCCTCGATCCAAGTGCGTTCGACGGGGCAGTGCTTCGCCGCTATTACGAGGAGTTCAACGAGACGACAGCAGAGAGCGTCGATTACGCAATGCTGGACGGGATTGCTTTCTTTCGTGACACGCTCGCGCCTCTCGCATCCGCGATCGTGGCCGTGTTCATCATCGGATAGTCCCTGCTCAGGCTGCGTGCGCTCGACTGGGCCGGTGACGCTTCTATGTTTGTCAAGTCGCCAGCGGCGCTCCGCGTTCGAGTAGTCGGTAGAGGCTGCGGGCGAGGTAGCGCTTGAGGCAGCGGGTCGCTTCGCGTCGGCTCTTGCCTTCTTGGATGCGACGGTCGATGTAGGCGATTGTCTCCGGGTGCGCGCGGCGTCTGGTGACGAGGATCATGTGCAGTGCCCGGTTGAGTCGCCGGTCGCCGCTGCGGTCGAGGCGATAGCGGATCGTTTGCCCGGAGGAGGCTGGGATCGGGGCGCAGCCCGCGAGCCGGGCGAAGGCGGCCTCGCTTCTGATCCGGCCCGGATGCGACCAGGAGATCACGATTTGCGCGGCGGCGAGCGGACCGATCCCCGGCTGCTCGAGCAGTGCGGGCGCAAGCGCGCGGGTGAGCGTCTCGATCTCGCCTGCGAGCTCGCGCTCTTCAGCGGTCAGCTGTCGGACGCGGCCTGCGACCGCGCGCAGCGCCTGCACCGCCCCGCGCAGCTCGACGTCGCGGTGTCGTTGCGGTCGCATCGCCATCAGCCGACGCAGAAGCTGCGCGCGTGTGAGAGGTCGCAGCTCGCTTCGCAGCGGCTCCGGTGTTGTGATCAAGAGGTCGCGTAGCTGGCAGAGCCCCGCGCGTCGCGCGTTGACTGCGCCCTCGCGCGCCGCCATCAAGGCGCGCAAGGCCTCTCGCTCGCCGCCGGCGCGCGGCTCGGCTGGCCGGCTTTGGGCGAGCACGCTGCGGGCGGCCCGGATCGCGTCGAGCGCGTCGGTCTTGCCGCCCGAGCTGCGCTCGCGCCGCAGGCGCCCGACCTCGAGCACCCGCTCGTCGTACCTGGCGAGGAAGCGAGTGAGGCCGGCACCGTAGGAGCCGGTGCCTTCGACCGCGAACGCCCTTCGTCCCGGTGCGTGTTCTCTCGCGAGCTGCAAAGCGCAGGCGTAGCCGCCGCTACTCGCGGCCACGCTCGTCTCGAAGACGATCCCGCCAGTCCGAGCGTCGACGACCGCGAGCGCGTGCGTGTCGCGGTGCGGGTCGACGCCGATCACGTAGTCCAGCTGATCTGCAAGCATCCAAACCACCTCCAGCCCAGGTTGGGGGAACAACTCCGGTGGCCGGTCTGGGGTGAAGACCGCGGGCGGCATAACTGTGATGAGTCACGCCGGCAAGCGGCGGACAGGCTTCTGATCAGGCCAGCAAGCGGGCGCCAGGCCGGCACCGGTCTCTTCGCCCGGACAGCTCACTGGAAAGACACCCGCGGGCGGGGTCATTCGGGAATCGAGTCACAGACAAAGAGCACCGGCGCCACCCTGACAAAACGGCCCCAGACGGGACGCCGACAGACTCACAGTTCGGGAATGACCCGCTGACGTGGGCGCTGTCCGGTTAGGTCCACCTCAGAAGCCAAGGACGCGCACCGGCCTCGGGCTTCCCGATGCCGGCGGTGCTCCGTCTCCGAGCTGGCCCCAGTAGTTCCAGCCCCAGCACAGGAGTGCGCCGCCCTTGGTGGCTGCGCAGGTGTGGTCGCCGCCCGCGCTCAGGGCGACCGCGTGGCTCAAGCCCCGTACGGTGACGGGCCCGGTATGCGCGCGGAACGTGCCGTCGCCGAGCTGGCCGGAGTCGTTCGCACCCCAGCACGAGACTCGGCCCGAGCTCGTCAGCGCGCACGTGTGGTTGGCGCCGCTCGTCACCGCGGTTTCTCTGCCGATGAGTCCCGGGACACGTGCAGGCGCGGTGCGCATGGTCTGCATGCCCGCGCCGCCGAGCTGGCCAAGGTCGTTCGCACCCCAGCACTCGACGGCTCCCGCTCGCGTGAGGGCGCACGTGTGGTTGTCGCCGGTCGTTACGGCCGTCGCTGCGGAGAGTCCCTCTACGCGCCCGGGCCGCGATCGTGCCTGGCGCGCCGCCGCTCCGAGCTGTCGCCAATCGTTCGCTCCCCAGCACTCGACCGCGCCCGCCGTCGTGACGGCGCAGGTGTGCCGTCCGCCGGCGCTGATGTCGGCCACATCGTCGAGATCGCTCACCGCCGACGGAGCTCGGCGCCGGCCGAAGGTCCCGTCGCCGAGTTGCCCCGACCCGTTCTCGCCCCAGCAGTGCACGTTGCCCTCGCTCGATAGTGCGCAGGTATGGCTCTCCCCGGCGGTCACGCGCACGGTGTCGCCGGCAAGCCCGCGCACCGTAACGGCGTGTCCGCGATCGAGGAGGCTGCCGTCACCGAGCTGGCCGCCGTCGTTCGCGCCCCAGCACGCGACCTCTGCCGCTTCCGTGACGACGCAGGTATGCCGGTCGCCCGCGGCCACAGACGCGGCCGGGGTCGACAGGCCTGAGAGTTTCACGGGCGTCGAGCTGTCGAGCCGAGACCGATCGCCGAGCTGACGCGCGTTGTTCGCTCCCCAACAGCTCACGAGTCCGTCGCCGGTGCGCGCGCAGGTGTGCCCGCCGCCCGCGGACACCTCGACCGCGCCGGCCATGCCCGCGACGCGCAGCGGTGCGGGGCGTCGGAGGACTGTGCCCGCGCCGAGCTCGCCGGAGGCGTTCATCCCCCAGCACCGAACGCCGCCGGCCGCCGTCAATGCGCAGGTGTGGAAGATGCCGGTGGCCACGCTCGTCGCCGGTCCGAGCCCAGCCACGGCGACTGCCACGTGGCTGTTCGCGATGCTGCCGTCGCCGAGCTGCCCGATGCCGTTCGCGCCCCAGCATGCGACGGCACCGCCCCGGATCAGTGCACACGTATGGCGCTCGGAGGCGCTCACGGCGACTGCGCGGCCCCGCAAGCTGCGCACCCGTGTCGGCAGGCGGCGAGCGGTCACGGTGCCGTTGCCGAGCTGGCCGTAGGCGTTGGCGCCCCAGCACTTGACCACTCCGGCGCGCTCGACGGCACACGTGTAGGCCCGTCCCGCGGAGACGCCGACCGCTCGTGACACCCCCCGCACGCGGACCGGGCCGGCGCGATCCTGCAACCGTCCGTCGCCCACCTGGCCCGAGTAGTCGGCGCCCCAGCACTCCACTTCGCCTCTGGCGAGCACGGCACAGGTATGGCGCCCGCCTGCGCTGATCGCCACGGCCGCGCCGTGCAGCCCCTGGACGCGAACCGGTCCTCGGCGGTCGATCGAGCTCCCGTCGCCGAGTTGGCCGAACCGGTTCGCCCCCCAGCACTCGACATCACCGGAGCTCAGGAGGGCGCACGTGTGCTCGAACCCAGCGCTGACGGCGACCGCGCGTCGGGATGTTCCGCGTATGGGCGTCGGGGCTGCACGGTCGTGCGTGGACCCGTCGCCGAGCTGGCCCAGCACGTTGGCGCCCCAGCATTCGACAGTGCCGCTCTTCAGCAGCGCGCAGCTGTGCTGCTGGCCGACGGTCACCGACGATGCGCCTCGCAGACCGATAGGAGCAGGAACCGAGGTGCGGGCGGCACGGCCGCGCCGGGGCACCCGGTCCGAGCCCCAGCATTCGACGTTTCCCGTGCGGAGGACCGCACACGTGTAGCCGGCGCCCGCCGCGACACTGATAGCCCTTCGACCTTCGGCAGCCCGCGAGTCTCGGCGCACCACCGGGCTCGTGCTCGTCGCATTCGGGAACGCAAATAGGCCGACAACGGCAAGGGCGGCAACGAGGTGCCTGCTCACTCGCTTCCTTGAGACGACTGCTACGCCCGTAGTAGGGTCAGCCTAGTAGGCCGCCAACCGTCAGGAGGCCGGATGAAGACTCTCTGGATCGCTTCGCTGATCGGCGTCGTGGGGGCAGTTGCAGCCGGCTGGTCGAGCGCGTCGACGCAGCCGTCGATCGCCACCGGCGGCGTGCCGATGGCGAACTTCACGAGCAACTGTCGCTTCAGCCACAGCAGTAACGACGACCCGATCATGCATCCCGGCATGCCGGGGATGTCGCACAATCACAGCTTCTTCGGCAACGTCTCGACGAACGCGTCGTCGACGCTTGCCAGCCTGCGCCGGGCCGGTACGAGCTGCACCCGACGCGGCGATCGCGCCGCGTACTGGGCGCCGACGCTGGTCGATCCCCACGGCAAGCTCGTTCAGCCGCTGAACGCGTCGGTGTACTACATCCGGGCGACGCTCAAGCCCGCACACGCGTTCCCGGCCGGACTGCGCATGATCGCCGGCGACATGAACGCCACGACGCCGCAGCGTTACATCGCGTGGAGCTGCGGCCCGGTGAGCGGCCGCGCGCCGTCGCGCAGCGTTCCGACCTGCCCCACGCGAGCCGATACGGGACTCCAGCTCACGGTGACCTTCCCGGATTGCTGGAACGGACGTGACCTCGACAGCTCCGACCACAAGAGCCACATGGCATACACGGTCGGGGGCCTCTGTCCGTCGTCGCATCCGGTGACCGTTCCCTCGATGTCGCTCACGATCCGCTACGCGGTCACCGGCGGGCCGGGCTACCACCTCGCCTCCGGAGGCCCGTACTCGGGTCACGCCGACTTCGTCAACTCATGGACCGAGCGCGAGCTCGTCCGGCTGGTACGCGAGTGCTTGAACGCCGGCCGACAGTGCGGCTCGCACCACTAGCTATCGATCAAACGAGACCGAGAACGGAGCCCGGGCCGGCCGGGCTCCGTTCTTGTCTGTGAGCGTTAGCTGAATCGCACCAGCACGAAGCCGAAGACGAGTTCGTCAACCCGACGAGACCGGCCTGCGGCCGGTTCAGCCGAGTAGGATCGTCCGGTTCTCGTGCACGAACACGCGGTCGGCGAGATGCCACTGGACGGCGCGCGCCAGGACGACGCGCTCGACGTCCCGGCCGATTCGCTCGAGCTCCTCGGTGCTCTGGCGGTGCGACACGCGCTCGACGCCCTGCTCGATGATCGGCCCCTCGTCGAGGGCCTCGGTCACGTAGTGGGCGGTCGCGCCGATCAGCTTCACGCCGCGCTCGCGGGCGCGCGCGTAGGGGTTGGGGCCGACGAATCCCGGCAGGAACGAGTGGTGGATGTTGATGACGGGGCAGCCGATCGCGTCGAGGAACTCGCGCGAGAGGATCTGCATGTACCGCGCCAGGACGACCAGATCCACTCCGCCCGCGAGTTGCTCCAGCATCCGCGCCTCGGCTTCCGGCTTCCCGCCCTCCGCGACCGGGACGTGGTGGAACGGGACGGCGAAGCTCTCGACGTCGTGCTCGAGGTCGGGGTGGTTCGAGACCACGCCGACCACGTCGCAGTCGAGCTCGCCGCGCCTCCAGCGCCAGAGCAGGTCGAGCAGGCAATGCTCGTGGCGTGAGGCAAGCAGCGCGACTCGCTTGCGGGTGTCCGGGAACGTGATCCGCCAGTCCATCTCGAACTGCTTCGCGACCTGTGCGAAGCCGGCCGTGAGCTCGTCGCGCCTGGCGTCGAGCCCCTCCAGGTGAAACTCCATTCGCAGGAAGAAGGCGCCCGCCTCGGGGTCGGTCGAGTACTGGTCGGATGAGGTGATGTTCGCGCCCGACTCCGCGAAGAAGCTGGCCACCGCCGCGACGATCCCGTGCCGGTCCGGGCACGAGACCAGCAGCCGCGCCACATCGATCGGCGGCACGCTCATTCGCCCGTCGAACTACGCGAGCGCCGCGGCCGTCCAGGCACGCGGGCGTGACTCGTCCGCGCCGGCCGCCTTCCAGAGGGCGTCCTGGCCGAGCCGTGTGCGGGTCACGGCGCCCGCCGCTTCGAGTGCCAGGAGGGCGCGCTCGGCTTCCGCCGAGTCGGGGACGCAGTCCGGGCCATCCGCGAGCAGCTTTGCCACCTCCGCGGTCGTCAGGCCGCCCGGGAAGTGCTCGAGCAGCGGCGCCGGGCCGTCCGGCGGCGGCTCGCGGCGAAGCGTCGGGTCCATGTTCGCCAGTAGGACGTCGTAGGCAAGGAGCGGCTGCCAGCCGCCCGCGACCAGGCGCTCGCCCTCCCGCTCGAACACGACCGACGGCGCCGTGAAGCGGACCGGGCCGTCGGAGGTCGACGTCTTGCCCTGCGCCTCGGCGGCCGTGCCCGCCGCCGAGCGCGCCTCCGCCTTGCCTCGCTCGTACGCCTCGGCGACCGCCGGGTCGTCGAGCCGGTCGACGATTCCCTCGCCGTCGAGCCCGGCGGCCGTCAGCGCCTCGCGGATCATCTCGTCGTCGTCGAGGAGCAGGTCGCTCGTGAACTGCGCGAAGAAAAGAGCGCGCGACGCGCTCCACTCCAGCCCCGGCTCGAGCAGTCCCGCCGATACGACCGCCCGGCATCCGCGGCCCGTCGCCGCGGCCCGCGCCTTCGGCACGAGCCCGAACGGCATGCCGTATAGGTCGCGCCAGTACGCATGTCCGGCCGCTCGCCGCGCCGCGTCGAACCCCTGCTGGTTGGCCTCCTCGCGCAGCCCGATCATCACGAGCCGCCAGTCGAGCTGGTCGCCGAAACGCCATTCGAGGACGCGCAACGCCGGGTACGCCGAGTAGCCCCACGGGCAGCCGGGGTCGGTGTAGAGCGTCGCCCGGATCACCACGAGAGCGTACGCGCGGCGGGTGAGGCTGCGTCAGCGGATCCGGAGGCTGCGCGCCATCGCGGCGAAGACCGGGGGGTTGCGCGGGTACGCACTCCGCGCTGCTGGGACTGAGCCGGTTGACGGGCTCTCCGCAGCCTCCTAGCGTGGGCCTCCGGTGAGCAGCTACGTCGAGGTGTGGGGCCGCAGCGGGCGCGAGCTTCGAGCGCTCGACTCGGAGCGCCTGACGGTCGGAACGCTCGAATCGAACGATGTGGTCGTGGACGCCGACGGCGTCTCGCGTGTGCACGCCGTGTTCGAGCGGTTCGGGGCCACGTGGTGCCTCCGCGACCTCGGCTCGCGCAACGGCACGTTCGTGAACGGCGGGAGGATCATCGGCGAGTACGCGCTCCACTCGGGGGACGAGATCCTGCTGGGGCGGCTGCGCCTGCTGTTCCACGGCCCGGCGCGGGGGCAGGAGACGGCCGCGATCGCCAAGCCGCCGGCCCTCACAGCGCGCGAGCGCGACGTGCTCGTGGCCCTCTGCCGGCCGCTGCTGACGGGTGACGCCTTCACCGAGCCGGCGTCGATCCGCGCGATCGCTGCCGAGCTCGTGGTCTCCGAGGCCGCCGTGAAGCAGCACCTCTCACGCCTGTACGGCAAGTTCGACGTGGGAGCGCAAGGGGAGCGCAGGCGCGTGCAGCTCGCGAACGCTGCGGTGGCTCGCGGCGCGGTCAAGCTCGCGGACCTGCGCACCGGCGGCTGATCGCGGTGAAAACCGAGCTCCTCCGCGAGCGGTACGAGCCGATGGGCGTGGTCGGGCGGGGCGGCGAGGCGGAGATCATCCGGGCGCTCGACCACCTCCACGGCCGCTTGGTGGCGCTCAAGGTCCGGCGCGCAGGCGACGAGGGATCGCGCGCCGAGCTGCTCTCGGAGGCCAGGGTGCTGCTGTCGCTCTCGCCTCATCCTGGCCTCCCGCTCGTCCGCGAGGACTTCTTCGTGGACGACCGCTACGTGATCGCGATGGACTGGATCGAGGGCACCGACCTCGAGGCGCTGCTTGCCGTCGAGGGCCGGCCCGGGCTCGACCCGGCGCTCGCGATCGGCTACCTCGAGCAGGCTGCGGAGGCCCTCGAGCACCTGCATGGCCACGACCCGCCCGTCGTGCACGGCGACGTCAAGCCGGCCAACGTGATCCTCACCTCCTCGGGCCGGGTCGTGCTCGTCGATTTCGGGCTCTCCTCGACGCCGGCCGACGAGCTGCGCCGGGCCGGCACTGCGGGCTACGTGGCGCCGGAGCTGGCCGCAGGGGCGAAGCCCACCGCCGCCTCGGACGTGTACTCGCTCGCCGCGACCGCGCTCGTGCTCCTTACCGGCGAGCCGCTCTCCGGGGGCGCGCCGACCTGGGGGGCCGTCGACCCGGACCGCATCCCGGCGCTCGAGCGGATCGTGCGGCGGAGCTTGGCAACCGACCCTGCGCGGCGCGACCCGTCAGCGGCGGCCTTCGTCGCCAGGCTGCGGCGCTGGTGGGGAGCCGACCTGCCGGCGGGCACCGTGACGCTCGTGCTGGCCGACGCGCCCGAGGACCGCGGCGACGAGGTTGCGCATTCGCATCGGGGACACGCACTCGCGCCCGCGGGCGACGGGCCGCTCCTCATGGCGTTCGCCGGAGCCGAGGACGGGTTCGCCGCCGCACGCGAGCTCGCCGGCGGCGACGCACGCGTGGTCGTCGTGACCGGCGAGGCCGATCCCAGGGCCGGCGCGTACGACGGCGAGGCGCCGGCCGCAGCCGCCAGGCTCCTGGGGACGACCGACCGCGGACAGGTGCTGCTCGACGACGCGACCGCCGCAGCGCTCGACACGCGGCTACCGGCGGAGATCGGCCTCGCCGAGCTGCCGTCCGCGTGGGCCCTCGTCGCGCCCGGTCTCGTCGTCCCGCCGCGCGCGGGCAGCTGCCCCTACCGCGGGTTGATGTCCTTCGATGCGGAGGACGGCGACCTGTTCTTCGGGCGCGAGGAGGTTGTGGCCTCGATTCGCGCGCAGCTGCTGGAGAGCGGATTCATGGCCGTGGTCGGAGCGTCGGGTAGCGGCAAGTCCTCGCTCGTACGCGCGGGAGTCGTTCCGGCCCACGAGGGTCGCGTCGCGGTGATGACGCCCGGCGCCGGTCCGGAAACAGCGCTGGAGCGCACGCTCGCGCCGGGGCGGCCGGCGCTCCTGGTCGTCGACCAGCTGGAGGAGGTGTTCACGCTCTGCGACGACGAGGTGGCGCGCACCGGCTTCCTCGACGCGCTCATGGCGCTGCCGGGCACGGTCGCGGTCGTCGTCGCCTTGCGAGCCGACTTCTACGGCCACTGCGCCGCCCATCCGCGTCTCGCCGCTGCGCTGGCCGGGCACCAGCACCTGCTCGGCCCCATGCGGGGCGAGGAGATCCGGCGCGCGATCGAGGCGCCCGCGCGCGCCGCCGGCCTGCGGCTCGAGCCGGGCCTCGTCGACACGCTCCTGGCCGACGTCGAAGGCGAGCCCGGCGCGCTCCCGCTGCTCTCGCACGCCCTCTACGAGACGTGGACGCGGCGCGACGGGCGGGTGCTGACCCGGGCCGGCTATCTCGCCGCCGGCGGCGTCCGCGGCGCGATCGCGCAGACCGCCGAGGAAGTCTTCCTCCGCTGCACCGAGCACGACCAGGCCTTCGTGCGGCGGACGTTCCTCCAGCTCACGGAGCTCGGCGAGGCAACGGAGGACTCGCGGCGGCGCGTGCCGCTCGCGGAGCTTGTACAGGACGGCGGCACGGATGTGCTCGAGCGGCTCGCCGCCGCGCGGCTCCTCGTGGTTGGCGACGACTCCGCTGAGATCGCGCACGAAGCGCTGATCCGCGAGTGGCCGCGGCTGCGCGGCTGGCTCGCGGAGGGTCGTGAGGAGCTGCGAGCCCGTCGCCAGCTGACGACCGCGGCGCGCTCATGGGAGCAAGCCGGACGCGAGGACGCCGACCTCTACCGCGGGCCGCGCCTGGCGGCTGCGGCCGAACTGGCCGGCGGCGAACAGCTCGCGAATGTCGAGCGCGACTTCCTCGAGGCGAGCCGCGACGCGCAGGAGCGCGAGCTCAGAACCGCGCAGCGCCGCGCCCGCCGCCTCCGAGCGCTGCTTGCCGGCGTCGCGGCCGCTCTCGTCGTCGCGGTCGTGGCGGGAGCGTTCGCGCTCGACCAGCGCGGGAGCGCCCGGCACACCGCGACCGTGGCGCAGGCGGGAAAGCTCGCCGCGCAGTCGCGGGAGGTCGCCGTGCAGCACCCGGATCTCGGCCTCCTGCTCGCGCTCGAGGCGGGGCGCCTCGACGATTCGGTCGACACGCGCGGCGCGCTCCTCGGCGCGCTCGAGCACGGTTCGCGCATCCGCGCGTGGCTGCAGGGCTTCGACGCGCCCGTGAACGCCACGGCGTTCAGCCCGGACGGCAGGCTGCTCGCGACCGTGACGCAGAACGGGACGACGCTCTGGGACACGGCCACGTGGCGCAAGGATGGCCCGCCGCTCCGCTCGGCGCACGGTCGCGGCGAGGGCGTCGACTTCAGCCCCGACGGCCGGACGCTGGCGGTCGCCGGCGGCGAGGGCCGGGTCGAGCTCTGGGACGTCGCGACGCGACAGAAGCGCCGGCAGCTGACGGATCCGGCGGCTGCGAAGTCCGCTGACCCGGCGCTCTCGGCCGTCCGCTACAGCCCCGACGGCACGGTGATCGCCGCCGGCGGCCAGGAGTCGAACCACGTCACGCTCTGGGACGCCGCGAGCGGGCGTGTGGTGGCGGGGCCGATCACCACCAATCCGCCCGGCGGGGGCGCGCAGTCGATCTCCTTCAGCCCGGACTCGAAGCGCATCGCCGTGCCGGGCGCACCGGGATCGGTCGGCATCTGGGACGTCGCGACCGGGCGCCGCATTGGCAAGCCCATCGCGGTCGGGAGCGCCGACGTGGAGGAGGCGATCTTCGCCCGCGGCGGCCGCGTCCTGATCGCGAGCGACGACTCCGGCTCGGTGTCCGTGGTCGATATCGCCACAGGTCGGGCCGTGCGCCGGCCGTGGTCCGTCGGCAGCGAGCCCGCGGCCGCGCTCTCGCTCAGCCCCGACGGGCGGCTGCTCGCCGCGGCGTCCTTCGCGGGGCCGGTCTTCGTCTGGGACGTGCGGTCCGGCGAGCCGTACGGCGCCCCGCTGCGGGCCGACACGAGCCCGCCCAACGATGTCGCGTTCAGCCCCGACGGCCGCACCCTGGTGAGCGCGCACCTGCGCTCGGCGGTCGTGTGGAGCATGGACGGGCGGCAGGCCATCGGGACGCCGCTGGGCGGGCCGGCCGACCTGATCACGGACGTGGCCTTCAGCGGCGACGGCAAGCGCATCGTGGCGGGGCGCTTCGACGGCGACACGGTCGTCTACGACACGAAGACGGGACGGCCCGTCCGCCGCATCAACGGCGACTCGGTGGTCTCCGCCGTGGCCCTTCACCCGCAGGGGAAGCTCGTTGCCGTCGGGACGATCGACGGGAAGGTGCGGCTCTTCGACGCGGACAGCGGGGCGGCCGCCGGCCCGCCGCTCGACGTCGGGCACGGGGCGGTCTGGCAAGTGGCGTTCAGCCCGGACGGCCACCTGCTCGCCGTGGCCCGGGACCCGAACGGCGTGGCCGGGGCCTACCTGCAGAAGCGGAACGGGGAGGCCCAGCTCTGGGACGTCGACTCGCGCCGGCTCCTGGGGAAGCTGAGGCCGCGTGCCGGATCGGTGCTCTCCCTGGCCTTCAGCCGGGACGGCATGCTCCTCGCGACCGGGAGCTACCGAGGGCGGCTCGACCTGTGGGACGTCGCCACCCGGGCACGTCACGGCGAGCCGCTGAGGGTGACGGACGATGGCTTCGCGAGCGTCGCGTTCGACCCGCGCGGCCGCGTCGTCGCCGCGGGCGGCGCGATCGGGCCGGTGCGGGTGTGGCGCGTGGACGACCAGCAGACCGCCTTCCCGCCGCTCACCGGGCACACCGGTCTCGTCACCGGCGCCTCGTTCGACCCGGCCGGCTCGTTCCTCGCGACCACGACCCTGTACGGCGTGACCAGGCTGTGGGACCCGGCCACGGGCCTCGGCTACGGCGACGAGTTGGCCGCAGACCCACGGGACACGAGGCTGACCGCGAACATCGACCTTCCGTTCCTGGGCCTGCGGAATGCCTTCAGCCCGGACGGAAAGGTGCTGGCCGTCGCGGGCGTCGAGTCGCGCGGGATGCTCTGGGACACCGACCCGGCCGTGTGGCGCGGCCGCGCGTGCGCGATCACGGGCCGCAACCTCACCCGCGAGGAGTGGAAGCTCTACCTGCCGGCAGGGACGCCGTACCGCGCGACGTGCTCGGAGTGGCCCACCGGCTGAAGCACGCGTTCGGCGACCCTTACCGAACGGTCAGAAACTGTTCCCTCCGCGGAAGCCACGTCGGCCCGGGTGGGGGATCGTGGCGGGTGCTCGAACGCGAGACGCTTGCGTCCTGACCACCACCTCCGACCAAGGAGTCGACATGGAGAGGAAGCGACTACTCCCACTCGCCGGCATCGTCTACGTCGGGCTCTTCGTGACCGCGATCGCACCTGCAGACCCGCTGCCCGTGCGCCAGCCGCCGCAGAGGTACTACCTGGCGCTGGGCGACTCGATGGCGTACGGCTTCCAGCCGACCAAGGCGACCCCATCCGCAAAGCCTTCGGACTTCGACACGGGTTACGTCGACGTCTTCGCCGCGCGCCTACGGAAGCTCTCGCCGAAGATCGCGGTCGTCAACTACGGCTGCCCGGGTGAGTCCTCCGCGACCTTCATGCGCGGCGGCTGCCCCACGCTCGCCGACGGCGTCAAGCTGCACGACCCGTACCGCGGCTCACAGCTCAAGGCGGCCGAGTCTTTCTTGCGAGCGCACCCCGGACAGGTCAATCCGATCACGGTGACCCTGTGGGGCGCGGAGCTCGCTCCACTCTCGCAGATGGGCAAGCGCGCGCCTGCTGCGATCGCGTCGTTCGCCTCGCGCTTCACATCGATCCTGCACCGGCTGCGGGCGGCGGCACCGAGCGCGGACATCATCGTGACCGGCGCCTGGAACCCCGAAGCTGACCGGCTCACACAGACCGAGCCGCTCTACCGCTCGGTCGACAAGGCCATCGCGGCAGTCGCGGCGGCCTCGAATGCCCGTGTCGCGAACATGTTCACGGCGCTCGACGGGACCGGGAACGTCAAGAGCCAACAGGCTCGTCTCTGCCGGATCACGTTCTACTGCTCGAAGGGCGACCCGCACCCGACCGACGCCGGGTATCGCGCGATGGCCGACGCGTTCCTGGCGGCGTCCGGTTACCCGAGGAAGGCATCGTGAACGTCAGGTGGCTCACTTCCGTCGGCGGAGCCCTCGTCCTCGTCCTGGGCTCCGCCGCGTTGTCCGCTTGCGGCGGCACCAAGGACGCGGCGGCTGCTGAGGCCGAGCCATTCGCCAGCTCCTACTGCGTCACCGCACGCAACTGGGCGGTGCACGAGTTGAACGGCGGCGGCGACGGGGCCTACGCCCGCGGTGGCCCGCCCGCGCTGAGGAAGTGGTGGAACGAGCAGCTCGTGTACCTGAAGGCGTCGCTGCGGCAGGCGCCTCCGTCGATCCGGGCGGCGGAAGCGCTCAACGAGCGCGCCATCCGGACGAAGCTGACGCCGTTGCTCGCGAAGTACGGCTTCGACTTCGACCGGATCGAGTCCGAGGCCACGGCTCGCGAGCGGGCCTTCGCCGACCATCCGCCTGCCAGGTACGCCCGGGCGCAGGAGGTCCGCGACCTGTACCAGAACAGGGTCTGCGGTTATGGCGGGTCACCGCCTCCCGCGGATGTGAAGTTCACGCCGACGTCCGCGGCGAAGCCGTACTGCCGCGCCGCCGCCGCCCAGGAGAAGGGCCTCGGCCAGGTCGCCGCCTCCGGCTTCGCTCCGCGCGCGTTCCGGACGTACGTCACGTCCAAGCACTTCCTCGCCGCTCTCGACGAGCAGGAGGCGAAGGCGCCCGCCGAGATCGCCGAAGACGTGAAGGCCGACATCGCGTGGGTCCGCGACCGCAAGCTCGCGGTGGCGGAGAAGTACGGCTACGACCTCCGCCGGATCATGCGCGAAGGCAGCGCAGCGGAGCTCGCGGTGTGGACGTACTGGGATCCCGCGATTCGCAGGCAGGACAGCCGTATCGAGGCCTACGTGGCGCAGGTCTGTGGCATCAGCTGAGCACCCAAGATCGGGGTTTTCGCGTAGCGGCCGTCAGGCATGAGGCGGATGCCACGATCTTCGTTCGATGCGACTTTGTGACACGTCGAACAAGGAGGGCCAGCGATGCTCGCCGACACCGCCGAAGTTCTCGGGACGATCGTGGTGTTCGCCTTCGTCCTCTTCACCGTCGGGTTTGTGCTCTACGCACTCATCCGGCCGTTCACGCACACCCACTACGAGCACCGGACGGGGCTCTGGACGCATCTGCCGTGAGGTGACACGCGCTCTGCCTCACCGGCGCCGCGCCAGGGCGACGCCTGCGAGGCAACGCGACCGGTCGCTCGGCGAGGCACGCGTGCTCTGGGAGATCGGCCGCGAGGGGCGCGACGTGCGTGATCTGCGATCGCGGCTCGGGCTCGACTCCGGCTACCTGAGCCGCCTGCTCCGCTCGCTCGAGGCAGCCGGGCTCGTCATCGTCGTATCGCGCGAGGACGACCGGCGCGTCCGCGTCGCGCAGCTCACCCGCGCCGGCGCCGCCGAGCGAGAGCTCCTCGATCGCCGCAGCGACGAGCTGGCGCATTCGTTCCTCGCGCCGCTCAGCGAGGAGCGTCGCGACCGGCTCGTTGCGGCGATGGCCGAGGTGGAGAGCCTGCTCACGGCTGCGCTCGTCCAGGTGGAGGTCGTCGACCCGGCGGCACCCGCGGCACAGTTTTGCCTGCGCGAGTACTTCGCCGAGCTCGGCCGGCGTTTCGACACCGGTTTCGATCCGGCGCTCAGCATCTCCGCCGGCCTCGACGAGCTCCGGCTGCCGCACGGCGCCTTTCTGCTGGCCACATTGCGCGGCGAGCCAGTCGGGTCAGGCGCGCTGAAGTTCCACGGCGACGAGCCCACCGAGCTGAAGCGGATGTGGGTGGCGGAGGCCGCGCGCGGCCTCGGGCTCGGCCGCCGCCTGCTCGACGAGCTCGAGCGCTGCGCCCGTGAAAACGGAGCCGGCGTCGTCCGGCTCGAGACGAACCAGAGCCTCTCCGAGGCGATCGCGCTCTATCGCAGCGCGGGCTACGTCGAGGTCGACGCGTTCAACGACGAGCCGTACGCGCACCACTGGTTCGAGAAGCGCTTCTAGGCAGCGTGGCGCATCCAGACGTTCGGCTCGACGTAGACGCCGCGCCCGTCCTCCACTCGCACCGGGTTGAGCGCGCCGGGGACGACGTAGTCGCCGTCCTCCGGGAAGGCCATCGCCGTCCACTCCTCCCACTCTGCGGCGCTGCCGGTGATCGTCATCGACGCGTCGCAGACCTCGACGAGCTCGGCGCCGAGCCGCGCGTGCACCCGGAGCCACGGGTCGTAACGGCAGGCCGTCGTCGCGCGTCCACCGCATGTAGCGCTCCATCGGGACGAGCGGGTAGCGGTCCTTCCAGGTCGGCCGAACCGGCGCGACGAGCGCGGGGAAGCCGTGCCGGCGGGCGAGATCGGCCATGGCCCGGATGAGCACAGTCGAGAGCCCTTGTCCCTGGTGGCCGCGGTCTACGACCGCGACGAGCGCCGAGAGCACGTCAGGCTCCGGCCGGTTCCCGCCGAACCAGTCCTCGAGCACGCCGTCGACGCCGTTCGGCAGCCCGTCCGCCGAGCGCGCCGGGAGCGTCCGCGCGTGCCCGACGACGACGTCGTTCTCGTCGTCCCAGAGCACGAGCTGAAACTCGGGGAACTCGGGCCGGAGCAGGTGCCAGTACAGAAGCGCGATGTCGCCCTGGCCGAGAAACCGGGCGAACGTGTCCTCGATCTCGCCCGTGCGCGCGGCGAGGTCGGGGCGCTCGGCGTACGTGAACGTCTGCACCGCCGCACTCTAGGAGCGGGCGCGGGGCCGAACGCGCGCGCCCGGCCCCGGACGCGATTTCTAGGCGGGCGTGTCCGCCGTCTCGGCCGGCGCCTCGGCCAGGATCATGGCGCCTGCCTCGGCGGAGACGGCCTGCTTCGCGATGCGCTCGTAGCCGTGCAGGCCGCTCTCGAGCTGCGCGACGACGCGGTCCTGCGCGACCGCGATGATCGCCGAGGAGCCCGCGGGGAGGCTCTCGCCGACCTCGCGCAGCTGATCGTCGGCGAAGCCCTTGTCGCGGACCTTGCCCCAGATGCCGCCCGCGCCGGCGCCGACGATCGCCGAGGCGATCAGGCTCGGCGGGAAGATCAGGCCGACCACACCGCCGGCCACCACGCCGCGCTTCGTCCAGCGCCGCGTGCTCGGGTCGGCCGTCTCGTCGTACTTGACCTTGCCGTCTGCGGTATGGACGACCACGGCGCCGTCGATCAGGTCGATCGCGCCTTCGAGTTCGGCCGCCTTGAAGTCCTTGAGTGCCGCCGCCGCGCCGCCCTCGGTGTCGTAGGCGGCGATGAAGATCTCGAGCGTGTCGCTGCTCATGCAGGTTCCTCCCTGTTGGTGGGGTCGCCGCGAGCGTAGCCGAGGCTTCGATCGCGCCCTCACCCCGATGGGTTGATCGCCTCCCTCCGGCGGACGGGCGACCGAGTGCGTTAGAGCCGGTTGCGCAGCCAGTCGTGGAAGCCGGCGCTCGGGGCGTGCACGTTCAGCAGCCGCGCCGGGACGCCCGCCCCGGTGAAGGTGTGGCGCACGCCGCGCGGCGCGGCGACGAACGAGCCCGGCCCGAGCGTGACCCAGTCCTCGTCGTACAGGAACCTCGCCTCGCCCTCGAGGACGTAGAACGAGTCCACGTGGTCCTCGTGCTCGTGCGGCTCGGGCCCCCTGAACCCGGGTGCGAGCCGGAAGTCGATGAGCGACACCTCGTCCCGCCCGACCTTGATCGTGGGGAAGAGCGTCTGCCCGGGCAGCTCCTCGCCCTCGCCGGCCTGCAGGGCGACCGCGTCTGTCGGCGGCGCGCCGCTGCCCGGCTCGACGTCGATCGAGTCGAAGCCGCCCTCCTCACGGCGGTCGCGCGCCCGCAGGTGCTCGGCGAAGCCGCCGTCGGGCGTGTGAAAGTTGAGGAAGCGCGACTCGCGCGTGCTGCGGAACCCGTGCACGACGCCGGGCGGCGCGCAGACGCACCCGCCCGGCCCGACCAGCACCTCACGGTCGTGGACGAGGAACGCGAGCTCGCCTTCGAGCACGTAGAACGAGTCCGCGTGGCGCTCGTGCAGGTGGGGCGCGGCGCCGTCGCGCGCGTCCGGGAAGTGCGACTCGGTGACGGTCAGGTCGTCGAAGTCGGCCAGCAGCACGATCCGCCCGCCGAAGAGCGCCTCTCCGTCTCCCGGTCGCAGCACTGCCATCGGGCGCGGAGTATGCCGATCTGGTGAACGGGCCTTTCGGGCGGGTCGCGCGGCGCGTACCGTCTCCGGATTATCTACCGAGGGAGGTGCGCCCGTGACGCCGCTGATGCTGATCCACGGAGCCTGGCTCAGCTCGAGCAGCTGGGACAACTACGCCGACTACTTCCGCGCCCGCGGATTCGACGTCTCCGCGCCCGAATGGCCGCGCAAGCAGGGCGGGGTCGCCGAACTCCGCCAGACGACGGAGGACATCAAGGGCCTCGGACTCGACGAGATCGTCGACAGCTACGAGGAGAAGATCCGCGCGCTCGACGAGCCGCCGGTTCTCGTCGGCCACTCGTTCGGTGGGCTGATCGTCGAGCTGCTGCTCTCGCGCGGGCTCGGCCGTGCGGCCGTAGCGATGAGCCCCGCGCCGGGGAAGGGCATCCTCGTGCTGCCGTTCTCGACGCTCAAGGTGGCGTCGCCTGCACTCGCCCTCCCGTGGCGCTGGCACGGCGTCGTCCCGCTCACACTCGAGGAGTTCACGTACGGGTTCGTGAACACGTTCACGCCAGAGGCGGCCGCTGAGGCGTACGAGAAGTATTACGTTCCGGAGAGCGGTCAGATCTTCTACGAGTCCGGCTTCGCGAACCTGCACATCCACTCGTCGGCGGACGTCCACTTCGACAGGGACGACCGCGCGCCGCTCCTCATCGTCGGCGCGGAGAAAGACCACACCGTGCCTGCGTCGCTGGCGCACAAGGCGTACGAGAAGTACGGCAAGTCGGACGCGCAGACCGACTACATCGAGTTCCCAGGCCGGCCGCACCTGCACATGGCCGCCGAGGGCTGGGAGGAGGTCGCGGAGGGCATCGCGTCGTGGCTCGACGGCGTGCTCGCGGTCTCAGGCGTCCGGCAGGCAGACTCGTCGGCGTAGCTCCGCTCGGGGCCGGCGCGCGGTGACGCGCGCCGGCTCCGGCTAGCGCTCGTCGGTGGCCGCGACGACCCGCGTGCCCGTCGCCTTGAACGAGGCGAAGGCGACCTGGCCGGTGCGCAGGTCGAGGCGCGCGCGCGACTCCGCCGTGATCTCCGCGGTCACGCCGCCGATCGTTACCCGAACCTTGTTGCCGAGCTCGGTGATGCTGCGGATGCGCCCGCCGACGACGTTCATCGCCGAGTCGTGCGGCGGCTCGGGGCCGACGACGACGTCCCACGGGTAGACGGCGAGCACGACCTCGCCGCTCGCGTGCTCGGCCGTCGTGACGACCGTGCCGTCGTCGAGGCGTGACGCGGCTCGACCCGTTCGCGCCCGGCATAGCGTGGCCGGGAAGCAGGTTCGCGCCGGTGAAGGAGGCGACGAACGCGTCGGCCGGGCGAGCCACGAGCTCGGCGGGCGTGCCCGACTGGCGGAGCTCGCCCGTCGACGATCACGCCGACCCGCTCGGCGAGCGCGGCCGCGTCCTCGAAGTCGTGCGTGACGAGCAGCACCGGGATGCCG
Source organism: uncultured Thermoleophilia bacterium (assembly GCA_963734565.1). Taxonomy (GTDB): domain Bacteria; phylum Actinomycetota; class Thermoleophilia; order Gaiellales; family Gaiellaceae; genus JACVRM01. The sequence goes on from CAVTHM010000002.1 coordinate 698,901, forward strand.
AGCTCGTCCAGCAGCTCGTGCAGCTCGGCGCGGACGCCGGCCTTCGTGTGCGCGTCGAGCGCGGAGAGCGGCTCGTCGAGGAGCAGCACGGCCGGGTCGCGCGCGAGCGCGCGCGCGAGCGCGACGCGCTGGCGCTCGCCGCCGGACAGGCCGCCCGGCCGCTCGCGCGCGAGGTGCGCGATCGCCGAAGCGCTCGAGGTAGCTCGTCCGCGCGGTGCCGGCCGCCGTACTCGACGTTCTGCGCGCACGCTCAGGTGCGGGAAGAGCGCGTAGTCCTGGAACACGAGCCCGACGCGCCGGCGCTCCGGCGGCAGGCGAGATGCCGCGGCCGTCGTCGAACCACATCTCGTCGCCCGACGCGATCCGACCCGCTGCGCGGCTTGAGCAGCCCCGCGACCGCGCGCAGCACGGTCGTCTTGCCGGCGCCGGACGGCCCGACGAGCGCGACGCGTCGACGTCGACCCGAGGGTCAGCCCGAGGTCGAACGACCGAAGAGGGACGGTGAGGTCGTCGAGGCTGAGCGCTGCCACGAGAGGCCGAGTCGGAGGGCGACGAGCAGGAGCGACGCTGATGACGACGAGCAGGCCGCCCATCGCGAGCGCCACGTCGAAGTCGTCGGGGTCGAACTCGGCGTAGATCGCGAGCGGCAGCGTCTGCGTGAGGCCCTGCAGGCTGCCCGCGAACATGATCGTCGCGCCGAACTCGCCGAGGCCGCGCGCGAACGAGAGGGCGAGGCCCGGCGAGCAGCCCGCCGCGCGCGAGCGGCAGGACGACGCGGAAGAACGTGCGCGCGGGCCCGGCGCCGAGCGTGCGCGACGCCGCGTCGAGGTTCGGGTCGATCGCCTCGAAGGCGGCGATCGCCTGGCGGACGTAGAGCGGGCTCGCGACGTAGGCGACGGCGAGCGTGACCGCCGCTCTGCGTGAACGGGATCGAGAGGCCGAGCGACGTCGAGCGTCGAGCCGAGCAGCCCGATGCGCCCGAACGCGGCGAGCAGGCCGATGCCCGCGACCGCGGGCGGCAGCACGAGCGGCAGCTCGACGAGCACGATCGCGAGCGAGCGGCCGCGGAAGCGGCGAGCTCGCGAGCAGGTAGGCGGTCGGCGTCCCGAACAGCAGGATCAGGAGCCTGCGCGACGCACGCTCGTCTTCAGCGTGACGACGAGCGCGTCCTTGACGACCGGGTTGGCGAGCTGGTCGAGCAGGTCGCCGGGCGCCGGTGCGCGACGAAGATCGCGACGATCGGCAGCAGCAGGAAGACGAGCGTGACGGCCGGTCGCGACCGCCAGGACGAGCGCGAAGGCGCGACCGCTGCATCGCGTCTACTTCTTCTTCGACACGCGGCAGGAAGCCGGCGCGCGAGCAGCTTCGCCTGGCCGGCCTTCGCGAGCACCTTGTTGACGAACGCCTGCGCGTCGGCACTGTTCGCGCTGCTCGAGGACACGACGCAGATGCCGTACTGCACCTTCGGCTGCGCCCAGGCCGGCACCTTGACCACCTTCACCTGGCCCGGCACCGTCTTCGCGTCGGTGGCGTAGACGAAGCCGGCGTCCGCCTCGCCGAGCGCGACCTTGGCGAGCACCTCGCGCACGTCGGTCTCCTGGCTGACGACGTTCTTGAGCACGGCCGCGCACAGGTTCATGTTCTTGAGGATCTGGAGCGTGTAGCTCCCGACCGGCACGCCCGAGCCGGCGACGACGAGCTTGATGCCCTGCGTGCGTCAGGTCGAAGACGCTGTGGATGCCGGCCGGGTTCGACGTCGGCACGACCACGACGAGCGTGTTGCGCGTGAAGACGACCGGCTTCGAGCAGAGGCCCTTCGCGAAGAGCTGGTTCGGGCAGCGTCGTGTTCGCCGAGGCGAAGACGTCGGCCGGCGCGCCCAGCTGGATCTGGGCCGACGAGCGTGTTCGAGCCGCCGAACGAGTAGCGCGGCGCCGCGTCGATCTTCGGGAACACGTCGGTCAGCGACGCCGCCGCGTAGACCGTGATCTGCGCGTGCGGGGCGGCCGAGGCCTGCGCGCCGACGAGGCGCGGCCGCGAGCGACGAGCAGGACGACGAGGCGACGCCGGCGCCTCAGCGCTGGACGCATCACGTTGGTCGCCTTGACGATCGCGGTCGTCGCCATGCCGGCGCGCAGGCCGAGCTCCTCGACGGCGTCGCGCGTGACGATCGCGACGAGGCGAACGGGGTCGCGGACGACGATCTCGACCTGGGCCATCAGGCCGTCGGTCTTCACCTCGGTGACGACGCCGGCGAAGCGGTTGCGCGCGCTGAGCTGCGCGCCCGCCGCCGTCGCCGCGCAGCCGGTCGATCTCGTCGGCGGCGATGACGCGGCGGTTGCTCGGGTCGCGCGAGACCTTGATCCGGCCGGCCTTGTCCCAGCGGCGCAGCGTGTCGAGGCTGATGCCCAGCGCGGACGCCGCCTCGCTTGCGGTGTAGGTCTGCTTGGCCATCAGCTCTCGAAGGCGTCCAGCGCCAGGGACACGTTGTCGATCGACAGGGGCGGCGGGAACGGGTTGGAGGCGATCGGGTGCCCGAGGAGCCGCGCAATGGCGCCCGCGTGCTGCCCCTCGCTCGCTGCGATCTGGGCGAGAGGCAGCCGCAGGTCCGCCGACTCGACGGCCCCGAGTGCGCCGAGGTACGCCCCGAGCGACAGGGTCTCGATCCGCAGTCCGAGCCTGAGGATCGACCCTCCCGTGGCGAACGTCGTCTTCGGGTACGTGAAGTCGATGTCGTCCGCGGTCGCCGGCGTCTGGCCCGCGTTCCTCAGGACGCCCGCGACCCGGTCGTAGTGCGCGCCATCGCCGCTCTCGATGCGCTTGAGCACCTGCTCGGCGGGCCGGCCGAGCTTCCCGCTCGCGAGCGCCCGCTGATGGAAGTCCTCGGAGAGGAGCTCGACCCCGACGAGGGCGCGCAACCAGGCGAGGTCGCCGTCCGGAACCGCCGCCTCCGCGGCTCCCGCGAGGAAGGACAGGGCCGTCGCCGGCGTCGCGAGCACGACGCCTCCGGCGGCGAGCCCGCGGAGCAGACGCGCGCGGCTCAGGGTGTCGTGCGGTGGTCGTCTGCGTGGGCATTGCCATGGCGGAAGAGGCGACTATACCCCGCCGGAAGGGCTGCACATAGGCGTCGCCTCTGCAGACGCCGACATGGCGCCGCTCGGGCGCATAGGTGGCTCTTAGCGTCTCGCGCTAGCGTCGCCTCAGTGTCATGCTCAATTCCTTGGCCGGCGTTGACAGATGGGCCGGTTAGGCTCGGAGCCGGCGGCGGGCTGACCCATAGCGTCGCTGTCGCCTCGCCGGGGCTGACCTCCACGCGTTCTGTCGCCCGCCGCCGTCCGAGGAGCGCCAGCGTGACCTGATAGGAGCGTGGCTAGACGCCCCCACTGAGGCCTGTCCGCTGGTCGCTCGGTCAGTGGCCACCTCAGTGAAAGGGGACCGGGAGTGATCGTAATCGGAGTTGATCCGCACAAGCAGAGTCACACTGGGGTCGCGGTCGATGCCGCGACCGGCGTGCTTGCGGCTGAGCAGACGGTGAGGGCGCGGCGCGAGGGGCACGAGCGGCTGATCTCCTGGGCGCGCGGTCTGGGCAGCGAGCGGCTCTGGGCGCTGGAGGACTGTCGGCACGTGTCGGGCTCGCTCGAGCGCTTGCTGCTTGAGCGCGGTGAGCGGGTCGTGCGGGTGGCGCCGCGGTTGATGGGTGAAGCACGCCGTAGCGGCCGTCAGCGGGGCAAGTCCGACGCGATTGACGCGCTCGCGGTCGCCCGGGCGGCGCTGCGCGAAGCGGACCTGCCGGTGGCGCAGCTGGCCGGCCCCGACCGCGAGATCCGCCTGCTGCACGATCACCGCGCAGACCTGGTCGGCGAGCGCACGCGGATCCAGAACCGGCTGCGCTGGCACCTGCACGACCTCGACTGCGACCTACACATCCCGGCGGGGGCACTCGAGCGTCGCCTCTGGCTCGACCGGCTCGCTCGCCGACTTGCCCGGCGTGAGCAGACCGCCCAGGTACGCATCGCGCGCGAGCTGGTCGGACGCTGCCGCGAGCTCTCCCGTCGCGTCGACGAGCTCGAGCGCGAGCTCGGCCTGCTGGTGCGCGAGCAGGCACCTCAATTGCTCGAGCTCCCCGGCTGCGGTGTGGTCACCGCCGCCCAGCTGATCGGCGAAATCGCAGGCGTCGACCGCTTCACCAGCGACGCGAGACTCGCCAAGCACGCCGGCTCGGCACCGCTGCCAGCATCATCGGGACAAACCCAGCGGCACCGACTCAACCGACAAGGAAACCGCCAGCTCAACTGCGGCCTGCATCGCATCGCCATCACGCAAGCCCGTACCCACCCGCCCGCACGCGCCTACCTCGAACGCAAACAAGCCGAAGGCAAAAGCCGGCGCGAGGCACTCCGCTGCCTCAAGCGCCACCTCGCCCGCACCATCTACCGAACGCTCCAACCCCCAACAAACGACCGGCCCACACCGCCAACCGCGGCACCGGCCTTGACATAGGAGAAACACGTGGGCTCCGTTCCCTCATACGGCGGGCTGGTGCTGGCGCAGGCGCTCCTGGTGCTCCTGCCGGTGCGGCCCTGGCGACTTGCGTCCTCGCGTGTCTTCGGGCTCGTCGTGCCGGCGGCCGCCCTCGTGCTCGGCGTGACGATCGCGCGGGCGAGCGGCGGCGCCGACTTCCTCACTGCGCTCGCGGCAGTTGGGACGCCAGTGCTCGCCGCCGGCGCGGGGTGGACCCGTGGCTGGCGCCTGCCATGGCTGCCCGCCGTGGTCGTTCCGGCGCTCTACCTGCTTGCCTGGCTGCGGCCCGGCACCCTTGCCGCCGACGCCGCCGGCGTGGCGCTGATCGCGGGCGCGTGCCTTACCGCCACCGCCGTGGTCGCGGCCCTGGCGCCCGGCTCGTGGCTGACGGCCGGGCTGGTGGGCCTCGTGATCCTCGACTGCATCTTCGTGTGGGGCGACCGCCAGGTGGAGCCGGCAATGCAAGCGCTCCAGGCGGCGGCTCCGCCGGACGTCGGCCGGCCACTGCCGTCACTGCAGCAGGCGGAGCTCGGCTCGGCGACGATGGGCTGGCTCGACTTCGCCGCACCCGCGCTGCTCGCGATCCTCACGCGCGACCGCGTTCGCGCAGCCCTTGCGACCGGCGTCGCAGGCGCCGCCTGGGGACTGCTGCTGCTTGTGACCTCACCGATCGCCGCCACGCCGCCCATCCTCGTGGGCCTACTCGTCGGCGGCCGCCGCGAGGCGGCCCGACGCATGCAGCTCAGGTGGCCGGCTGGAGCAGCCCGGCGGGCGCACCGGACGGCCCGCTGAACGTCGCCCAGCGCCCGACGCCCTCCGAATCCGTCACGCCGGTGAGCACCGTGCCGCCGAGCTCACGCACACGCGAGACGGACATGTCCACGTTCTCCGTTGCGATGTACGCAAGCCACGTCGGACGGCTCACCTCGGACGGACGCTTGGTGACGCCAGCCACTGCGTGGTCGTCCGCGTAGAGCAACGCATAGCCCTCGCCTGCGTCCTCGTCCCGCCAGCCGAGCACGCGCCCGTAAAACTGCCGCGCGCCGTCGAGGTCGTCGACCAGGAGCTCGTCCCAGAGGAAGACGCCCTCCGGCCGCGGACGCTCGGCGGTCTGCGCGACGACCGCGAACTCGGCGCCCTCGCGGTCCTGGACGATTGCGAGGCGGCCGACGTCGCGGACGTCGAACGGCTCGGCCCGCACTGTCCCGCCGACCTCGCGCACCCGCGAGACCACGGTGTCGACATCGTCGACCGCGACGTGCGGGAGCCAGTGCGGCGGGATACGGCTGTCGGGGTGGGTCCGCTGGAAGCCGCCGTGCGCGGCGCCGTCGGCCCGGATCATCGGGTAGTCGCCCTCCTCGGGCTTCCACAGCTCGAGCTCCCATCCGAGTAGGTCTCGGTAGAACCGCTGCGCGGTCTCGACGTCGGGCGTCAGCAGCTCGTGCCACACGATCCGGCCGGTCTCCCGGGCCATCGAACCTCCTCTTCGGGTGGGAAGGCCGCGAGGCTAGTCGCTGGCGGCCCGCCACCTCAACCCTCAGACTCAGGTCGAGACTCATCCTGACCCGGTCCAGCCGAGAATCACCCATCGCGGGGGAGCGCGCGGACGCCCAACCGCACAAACAATCCGAGCGTCCGGTTGGGGGAGAGGGTCTCGGACGTTTCTCGATGCAGCTCAAGCCGTGCAGGCGACGCCCAGCGGACGCCGCGCGCGGTTGCAGTGAGCCGGACACGCATCGAGAGGCGCGCCGGAAAGGGGGAATCAGGAGTGCACAGCACTTCGAAGCATGCGCTGCTGCGGCTCGTCGTCTCGATGAGCGTCGTGGCAGTTGTCGCCGTTGCGTGGGCGGGTTCCGCTCTCGCGTCGGGGGCCGCTCCGGGCACGCTCGAGCTCTGCAAGTCGTCGCTGAACGGCATGTCGGGCAAGACGTTCTCGTACACGGTCACCCCGAGTGGCGGTTCCGCGATTGGCGTCACGGTGAAGGGCGGCCGGTGCTCCGGTCCGATCCAGATCCCGGGCGGCAACGCGACGATTCTGGAGCAGGCAAGCGATCCGGCGACCGACGTCGCCGCTGTGCGTGTTACGCCCAGCGCGCGGCTCGTGAGCCAGGATCTGGCTGCTCGCAAGGCGGTCGTGAGCGTCCCCGTTGGCAGCACCGTCGCCAACGAGACGCGCGTCACGTTCGTCAACCAGCCCGCCGGGGGCAACTTCGGCGACCTCAAGATCTGCAAGCTGAGCGAGACGCCTGCCTTCATCGGCAAGCAGTTCAGCTTCAAGGTCAACGGCGGCTCGGCGATCTCCGTCGAGACCGGCGATGCCTTCGCAGATCCGGCCACCTGGTCGTGCCGCCTCGCGGGCCACTTCCAGGTCGGCTCGAAGGTCACGGTGCAGGAGCTCGTCCCGAGCGAGGCGCAGGTCGCCTGGATCGACACCGATCCGGTCGGCGCCCTCACGGACGACTACAGCACCGCCGACGGTCACGCCGTTGTGACCATCGGTGCGGGCATGACCATCGTGATGTACGACAACGAGCCGTTCGTCCCGCAGGGCAACGGCTACATCGAGGTCTGCAAGGACCGCGCGCTGCTCGACTACCACGAGTACGACTGGGCGGTCCAGGGCAGCTACCACTTCACGATCACCGATCAGGTGGGTGCGGTCTACGAGCGCGACGTGCTCGTCGGCCAGTGCTCCGAGCCGATCGAGATCGCTGCCGGTATCGCCACGGTCGATGAGGCCGCGGTGTCCGGGATCGACCTTGTCGACGTGTGGACGCTGCCGGAGGACCGGCTGCAGACGTCGAACCTGATCAATCGCACGGCCACCGTGGAGATCCCGGTGTCCAGCGACTCGAACGACGAGACGCAGGTCCACTTTGTCAACAAGGCGCAGCGGGCTCAGCTGAAGATCTGCAAGGCCCTCGGGCCGAACAGCTCTGACCTCGTCGGTCAGCCGTTCTTCTTCGACGTCGATACGGGCGACAACTACGAGCTGCGGCGGCTGTTCAAGATCACCGCGGGCTCGACGACCCAGTGCAAGATCTGGGGCGACGTCACCATCGGCACCGAGGTGAACGTGGACGAGGTCTTCGCGAAGGAACTGGACACCAAGACCAACCTGGTCAAGGAGGATGGTCTTCCGAGCGACGACTTCATCGACACCACCGGTGAGGGCACGATCACGATCCGGCCTGGCATCAACACCATCACGGTGACCAACACCGCGATGGGCCAGCTCGAGATCTGCAAGGCCCGCATCCAGTACCTCGACGACCGCGCGCTGCGTGATGCGGCACAGCCGTGGTTCAACTTCGTGGTCGACGGCAAGACGAAGGTGCAGGTCCGCGCCGGTCGGTGCGCACCGCCGCTTCGCGTCTCGGTCGGCAACCACACGGTTGTCGAGTCGAGCTACAACAAGCCGGTCTCGGCGACCAACCAGACGCCGACCAGCAGCAGCTACACCATCTCGATGAGCTCGGCCGCTTCGGACTACGAGCTCGATCAGGGCGGCGTGCTGAACCTGCTGGGCGTCCCGTACCCGTACACCACGCCGGGCAACGGGATCGACGTCGCTCCGTCGGATCGTCTCGTCAGCAAGAACCTGGCGACCCGGACGGTCACGGTCGCCGTGCCGTACGGGAAGTACGGTGAGACGCTCGTCACCTACTACAACCGCATCCGCAAGGGCCGGATCAAGATCTGCAAGCAGATCCCGTACACCTCGCAGGATTCGCTGGGTGGCAAGGACTTCACCTTCAACTGGACGGTTGACGGCAAGAAGGGCACCGTTACGATCAAGCCGGGCGAGTGCACGTACGTGATCGGTGACTTCAACATCATCGATGCGAACGGCGACCCGACTCCGGTGTCGGTCACCGAGGTCGTGCCCGTGGGTGCGACGTGGTCGGTCGACTCGATCCTTGTCCAGTTCGGTCGTCCCATCGTCGACACCAACACAGGCACCGGTGTCGCAACGTGGAGCCTGGGTCCCGACACCAACGTCGTGACCTACACGAACAAGTCGTTCGATCCCTAAGCGGATCTGACGACTACCTCGGCCTAGCCGGGGAAGAAGCACCAGGCGAGGGCCTCGGCGACGAGGCCCTCGCCGCGTCTTCACTCCTGTACGGACGGCCTGGGCCGTGATCCCTCAGGCGGGGGGATATGCCTCCCCCACCGCGGGGGAGAGAATCGACAGCGTCCGGCGACCCCGCGCTTGGCGTGCGCTCCCCCAACCGCGTGCGTGTCGGCCGTTGCCGCCGGGCCCATACGCACGGACACAGGAGGGGAGAACGTATGCGATGCGGGACGATCCTTGCGGCGGTCGTGTTCGCGGCGCTCAGCTTCGCCGGGAACGCGTTTGCCGGCGCACCTGACGGGCCGGGGCCGTTTGCCGACTACGTCGTGGACCACCACCAGGGGTGTGCGATCCAGCCGCCCAACACCACGACCTGCGTGCCGGTGTTCGCCAACCGCACCGACCCGACCGCGGCGCTCGGTGTGAACGAGTCGCCGCCCGGTCCCAACCAGAACCCGCCGCTCGGCTCGTTCTACAGCATGGGCTTCAGCGGCCTGGCCAACGGCACGGCGTTCCTCACGCTCGGGTTCGACAACCCGATTTGCAACGTGCCCGGCAACGACCTCGCGATCGAGCTCTTCGAGATCACGACGGAGCCGTACCCGAACGAGGTGCTCAACGTGTTCGTGAGTGCGGACAACGTGAACTACGTCTTCGCGGGCACGGTGATCAAGGACGGGACGGTAGGAATGCCCGCGTCGGTGCCGGTGGCGAACTTCGTGAAGCTCGTCGACGTCTCCAACCCGAACGACTTCGTCAACACCATCATCACGGGCGACGCCTACGACGTCGACGCGGTCAGGGCGCTCAACAGCGCGTCGTGCCCGAGCGGGAAGATCGAGATCTGCAAGGCGCGGACGAACGGCATGTCCGGCAAGGCATTCCAGTTCACGCTCAACGGCGGCGCGCCGTTCACGGTGAGGGGCGGCTTCTGCTCCGGTGCGATCTCGACGCAGGCCGGCGCCAACCGCGTGGTCGAGCTTCAGACCAACCCGCCGACCGAGGTCACGAACGTCTCCACGAGACCGAGCAGCAGGTTGTTAAGCACCGATCTGGACAACCGGACGGCCATTGTGTTCGTCCAGCCCGGCTCGACTGCGGCCAACGAGACGCAGGTGACGTTCACGAACGGGCCTGCGGGAGGGACGGTCGGCGACCTGAAGATCTGCAAGCTCTCGTCCGCGCCCGTCTACATCGGCCGCTCGTTCAGCTTCAAGGTGAACGGCGGCGCGGCCGTCAGCACGACGGCCAACGACGCGTCCTCCGACCCGTCCACCTGGTCGTGCCGGCTCGCCGGGACGTTCACCGCCGGCACTAACGTGACCGTCCAGGAGCTCATCCCGGCCGGCGCGGAAGTGGACTTCATCGACACTGATCCGGGGGCGAACCTCGTCGACTTCAACACGCAAACGGGCACGGCGATCGTGAAGATCACCGGCCCGGTCACGACGGTGTTGTTCGACAACGAGCCGATCCCGCCGCCGCAGGCGGGTTACATCGAGGTGTGCAAGGACGCGTTGGGTGGTGATCCGTTTGTGACGGGGCAGTTTGACTTCACGGTCAGTCCGCCGGATGGGAACAGCTTTGATGTGTCGACGTTCCCGGGTCAGTGCACGGCGCCGATCCAGGTGGCGGCCGGGGTCGTGCGGGTGTCGGAGCATCCGCGGGCGAACATCACGTTGGTGGATGCGTATCCGGTGCCGGTGGAGCGGTTCGTTGATTCGAACTTGATCAATGGGACGCTGGATGTGGAGGTGCCGGTGTCGTCGTCGGCTGCTGACGAGACGCAGGTGCACTTCGTCAACTCACGGAACCGGAGCCAGTTGAAGGTCTGCAAGCTGCTGGGGCCGAACAGCTCCGCGCTCGCCGGCCAGACGTTCACGTTCACGGTGACGTCGCCGGGGATCGCGACTGCGACTCCGAGCGTGCAGGCGCCGGGGTGTGTGATCGTGGGCAATTACCCGGTCGGTGGCACGGTGACGGTGACGGAGAACCTGAATCACAGTCCGGGTCAGCCGGGTGAGTTCATCGATACGACGGGTGAGGGCACGTTCACGATCGTGGCGGGCACGACCAACGAGGTCGACATCACCAACACGGCCCGTGGCCTGCTCGAGGTCTGCAAGGCGCGGATCACGTACTTCGACACGCCGCGGATGGTCGACGGCGTGCCAGTCGGCCCGTCGGCGCCGCAGCCGACGTTCCGGTTCCGGATCGACGGCGGTGCGATCTTCACCGTGCAGGCGGGTGCGTGCGTGCAGAAGCCCGTCGCGCCCGGCCAGCACACGGTGACCGAGCTGGCGGAGAGCGACTACGCGCTCGTGTCGATTGCCGTCGCTCCGCCCGGGAACGTGGTCGGCGTGCCGGACATCCCGAACCGGATGGTGACGGTGACGGTGCCGTTTGCCGGCAACGGCGGCGGTGAGACGGCGGTGACGTTCAACAACGCGGTGAAGACGGGGCAGTTCAAGATCTGCAAGCACGTGCCGCTGGGCTCGCTCGATCCGCTGGCCAACACGCCGTTCAGCTACACGGCGTACGTGCAGATCAACATGGGCGGTAACAGCTTCACGTCGTCCCAGATGGGGCCGGTCACGGCCAACGAGGGCTGCACGAACTTCACCGGCTTCTTCCCGATTCTGAATCGGAACGGGACGAAGAAGGTGATCGGCATCCAGGAGAACGGCCCGTTCACGACCTGGGACGTGACCGACATCAGCCTCTCCCAGGGTGGCCGAGGCCTGTGCACGAACGCAGCAACGAGCTGTGTGCCGGGCGGCAAGGACCTGACGCTCGGGATCATCGACTTCTACCTCGGTCCCGACCAGAACATCGTCGACTACACCAACAGAGCCAAATAGCGCTACGGGAGTGGCCGGTCGGCCACTCCCACCGAGACGCAGCGGGGCCCCTGAAACACCAGGGGCCCCGCCGCGCACCGGGTCGAGCGCATCGGTCACCTGGGCTTCCGGTGAGGCCACCTGCCTAGAGGCAAATGACGGGTCGCCCAGGGGCGCGGACGAATTGCGCATTTTCCGCACGCCGCTGCGCAGATTCTCGACTTCGGTCGGTGCTGTCAGTTGTTGAATTCACCCACCGTGGGGGATACGCTGACAGGGCCATTGTCAGAGGATGGCGAAGCGGCGGGCGGCCCCTCCCTACGTGGCGAATCGGCGTCTCCCGCAGGAATGTCGGCAACGGGGGATCTGGGGGGTTCGGAATGAAGCATTTGGCAGTCTTTGCGGCGGTCGCGGTGGCGGCCCTCGGCTGGGCGGGCTCCGCCCTCGCCGGGGCACCGGACGGGATTGCCGGCCCATGGGCGGACTACGTCAGGGCGAGCAACCAGGGGTGTGCGTTCATCCCACCCGACATGACGACGTGCGCGACCGTTCCGCCGCAGCGGTCCGATCCGCAATCGGCGGTCGGCCCGGCGGAGTCGCCGACGGGGCCGAACCAGAACATTCCTGAAGGCTCGTTCTTCAGCATCGGGTTCACCGACCCGAGCAAGGGCACGGCGTTCATCACGCTCGGGTTCGACAACGCGATCTGCAACGTGCCGGGCCAGGACCTCGCGATCGACGTGTTCGAGATCACGCAGGAGCCGTACCCGGCCGAGACGGTCAACGTGTTCGTAAGCGCGGACGACTCAAACTATGTCTTCGCGGGCACGGTGACCAAGGACGGGACCGTCGGAATGCCTGCGTCCGTGCCGGTGGCGAACTTCGTGCGGCTCGTCGACGCGACCAACCGCCAGCTCTTCGTCAACACGCCGATCATCGCGGACGGCTTCGACGTCGACGGCGTGCGCGCGATCAGCACGACCCGCTGCCCCGGCGGCGACTTCGGCAAGCTCGAGGTCTGCAAGTCGTCCGCCAACGGCATGTCCGGGCGCACGTTCATGTTCTCGGTGAACGGGGGCACGCCGTTCAGCGTCAAGGGCGGCCGCTGCAGCGGCGCGATCACGGCGGTCTCTGGTGCGAACCGCGTCGTCGAGCTGCCGAGCAGCCCGCCGACGGACGTGACGAACGTCTCCACGCGCCCGAGTAGCAGACTCATCTTCGCCGACTTACCCAACCGAACGGGGGTGGTCTACGTTGCGCCGGGCTCGACGGCTGCGAACGAGACCATGGTCACGTTCACGAACGCGCCCGCGGGCGGAACGACCGGTGACCTGAAGCTGTGCAAGCTCACCTCCGCTCCCATCTACGTCGGGCGGTCGTTCAGCTTCCGCGTCAACGGCGGGCCGCTCCTCAGCACGCCGGCGAACGACGCGGCAACCGACCCGTCGACCTGGTCGTGCCGCATCCTCGGCACCTATCAGACGGGCAGCGTGGTGACCGTCCAGGAGTCGATCCCCACCGGCGCCGAGGTGGACTTCATCGACACGGATCCGGGGGCGAACCTCGTCGACTTCAATACGACCACAGGGACGGCGCAGGTACGGGTGACCGGCCCGGTCACGACGGTGTTGTTCGACAACGAGCCGATCCCGCCGCCGCAGGCGGGTTACATCGAGGTGTGCAAGGACGCGTTGGGTGGTGATCCGTTTGTGACGGGGCAGTTTGACTTCACGGTCAGTCCGCCGGACGGCAACAGCTTCGACGTGTCGACGTTCCCGGGTCAGTGCACGGCGCCGATCCAGGTGGCGGCCGGGGTCGTGCGGGTGTCGGAGCATCCGCGGGCGAACATCACGTTGGTGGATGCGTATCCGAGCGCCGGTGGAGCGGTTCGTTGATTCGAATCTGATCAACGGGACGCTGGATGTGGAGGTGCCGGTGTCGTCGTCGGCTGCTGACGAGACGCAGGTGCACTTCGTCAACTCACGGAACCGGAGCCAGTTGAAGGTCTGCAAGCTGCTGGGGCCGAACAGCTCCGCGCTCGCCGGCCAGACGTTCACGTTCACCGTGACCTCGCCGGGGATCGCGACTGCGACTCCCAGCGTGCAGGCGCCGGGGTGCGTGATCGTGGGCAACTACCCGGTCGGCAGCACGGTGACGGTGACGGAGAACCTGAACCACAGTCCGGGTCAGCCGGGTGAGTTCATCGATACGACGGGTGAGGGCACGTTCACGATCGTGGCGGGCACGACCAACGAGGTCGATATCACGAACACGGCCCGTGGCCTGCTCGAGGTCTGCAAGGCGAGGATCGCGTACTTCGACGGGACGACCGGCCCGTATGCGCCGCAGCCGACGTTCCGGTTCCGCCTCGACGGCGGTGCGATCTTCACGGTGCAGGCAGGCGCGTGCGTGAAGAAGACGGTCTCGCCGGGCCAGCACACGGTGACCGAGCTGGCCGAGAACGACTACGCCCTCGTCTCCATCGACGTGAACCCGCCGGCGAACATCGTCGGCGTGCCGGACATCCCGAACCGGAGCGTCACGGTGAACGTGCCGTATGCCGGCAACGGCGGCGGTGAGACGGCAGTGACGTTCAACAACGCGGTGAAGACGGGGCAGTTCAAGATCTGCAAGCACGTGCCCTTGGGCTCGGCCGATCCGCTGGCGAACACGCCCTTCAGCTACTCGGCGTACGTGCAGTCAGACGTGGGCAATAACACGTTCACGTCGTTCCAGATGGGGCCGGTCACGGCCAACGAGGGCTGCACGAACTTCACCGGCTTCTTCCCGATTCTGAACCGGAACGGGACGAAGAAGGTGATCGGCATCCAGGAGAACGGCCCGTTCACGACCTGGGACGTGACCGACATCAGCCTCTCCCAGGGTGGCCGAGGCCTGTGCACGAACGCAGCAACGAGCTGTGTGCCGGGCGGCAAGGACCTGACGCTCGGGATCATCGACTTCTACCTCGGTCCCGACCAGAACATCGTCGACTACACCAACAGAGCGAAGTAACGCGAGGCGGCGCAGCCGCCCCGCCCCCGAACCACGCGCGCGAGGCCCCCGGGACACCGGGGGCCTCGCCGCATTTCGGCCCCGCTTCGCCCGCCGAGCGGGAGCCGGAACCCGGCTGTTCCAGCGGTTTCCGCCGCGCCGGTTCACTCATCCCGAGGGATAGGAGCGCGGCGCCGAGGGCGAGACAATTCCTCCGTCTGCATTGCCGTTGCCGGGCGCAGGACGTCGCGGCTGCGCGCCTGCAGGCCCGAATTGCCAAAGCAGTGGGGGGAGGAGCAACGGATGAGACGATTCACGGTTCTCGCGGCGGTCGTGGTTGCGGCGCTCGCGGTGGTCGGGGCGGCGCACGCCGGCAACCCTGACGGCCTCGGGCCGTGGGCTGACTACGTCGTCGCACACAACCAGGGGTGTGCACTCCAGCCACCCGACATCACGACCTGCGTGAGCGTTCCGCCGTCGCGGACGGATCCGCAGGCCGCAGTCGGCCCGGCCGAGTCACCGGCCGGCCCGAACCAGAACATTCCGGTGGGGAGCTTCTACAGCCTCGGGTTCTCGGACCAGAGCACCGGCACCGCGTTCATCACGCTCGGCTTCGACAACGCGGTCTGCAACGAGCCCGGCGCGGACCTCGCGATCGACGTCTTCGAGATCACGCAGGAGCCGTACCCGGACGAGCTCGTGAACGTCTACGTCAGCAAGGACAACGTGAACTACGTGTTCGCTGGCACGGTCACGAAGGACGGTTCGGTCGCGATGCCCGCGAGCGTGCCGATCGCCAATTTCGTGAAGCTGGTCGACGCCACGCCGCGTGGCCCGTACGCCAGCACGCCGATCGTGGCCGACGGCTTCGATCTCGACGGCGTTCGCACGTTGAACACCCGGCCCTGCGACACGGGCACGGGGAAGATCGAGATCTGCAAGGCGACCACCAACGGGATGAGCGGCAGGCTCTTCCAGTACTCGGTCAACGGTGGCACGCCGATCTCCGTGCGCGGCGGCCGCTGCTCCGGGCCGATCACGTCGCCCGCGGGCGCAGTCCGCATCGTCGAGCTCCAGAGCGATCCGGCCACCGACGTCACCAAGGTGACGACGAGACCAAGTAACAGGTTGGTGCTCACCGACTTGCCCAACCGGACGGCGATCATCTTCGTCGTGCAGGGCTCGACCGCGTCGAACGAGACGCTGGTGACCTTCACCAACCAGCCGGCAGGAGGCAACTACGGCAACCTCAAGATCTGCAAGCTGACCGAGTCGCCGGTCTACCTGGGCCGCGGCTTCAGCTTCAGCGTCAACGGGGGCCCGCTCATCACGACGGAGGCGAGCGACGCGTTCGCCGACCCGTCGACGTATGTGTGCCGCCTCGCGGGCACCTTCCAGGTCGGCACCAGGGTGACCGTCACGGAGAAGCTGCCGGCAGGCGCCGAGGTCGCGTGGATCGACACCGATCCGGGTGACCGCCTGCTCGATCTGAACACCGACGCCGCCTCGGCGCAGGTGCTGATCGGCAGCGGCGTGACCACGCTGCTCGTCGACAACGAGCCGATCCCGCCGCCGCAGGCCGGTTACATCGAGATCTGCAAGGACGCGGCACTCGTGGCCGGCGGTGCGGTTGATTCGTTGCGGCCGGGGCTCGAGCTCCTCAGGCCCGATCCGGAAGTGAAGGGCCTCTTCACGTTCACTGTGACGCCGTCCGACGGCAACTCGTTCGACGTCCAGGCAGGCGTGGGGCAGTGCACCGAGCCGATCAAGATCGCGGCCGGTCTCGCGACCGTGACCGAGCATCAGCAGGCCAACCACACGCTCGAGGACGTCTTCACTGTCCCGGAGGAGCGGCTGCTGACGTCGAACCTGATCAACGGCACGGCGCAGGTCGAGGTCCCCGTGGCCTCGAGCGCGAACGACGAGACGCAGGTCCACTTCGTGAACTCGCGCGACCGCGCGCAGCTGAAGCTGTGCAAGGCGCTCGGTCCGGGCAGCGACGCGCTGAACAACCAGTCGTTCAGGTTCAGCGTCGTCGACCTCGACGGGTTCCAGCGCGATCCGCTCAACCCGAGCGTGATTGCGAGCACGGCGGGGACGCAGTGCGTGATCGTCGGCGACTTCCCGGTCGGCCACAACGTGGACGTCAAGGAGATCCTCAACCACGATCCGGGCGGAGACGGTGAGTTCATCGACACCTCCGGTGAGGGGACGATCACGATCGCCCCGGGAGTCAACTCGATCACGATCACGAACACGGCCAGGGGCCGGCTCGAGATCTGCAAGGCACCGATCGCGGACCTGCGCCCGACCGTGACGCAGC
Source organism: uncultured Thermoleophilia bacterium (assembly GCA_963734565.1). GTDB lineage: Bacteria > Actinomycetota > Thermoleophilia > Gaiellales > Gaiellaceae > JACVRM01. The sequence goes on from CAVTHM010000002.1 coordinate 715,655, forward strand.
CGAAGTTCCAGTTCCGCGTCGACGGCGGTGGCGTACCGGTCCAGGTGCAGGCGGGCAAGTGCTCGCCGCCCATCTCGGTCTCGGTCGGCAACCACACCGTCACCGAGCTCAACACGCAGCCGAACTACGAGCTCGACCCGAACGCGGCCGGCGGCGGGATCACCGCCTTCCCGGCCGACCGTGAGGTGGCGAAGAACCTGCCGAACCGCACGATCACCGTGTCGGTGCCGTACGGCACGCAGGGCGAGACGCTGGTCACGTTCACCAACCGCATCAAGCGCGGCTTCATCAAGGTCTGCAAGGTTGTGCAGACGGGCTCGCTCGATGCGCTCGGGACGACCGACTTCACGTTCAACGTGACCGTCGGCACCGGCCAGCCGTTCGCCCTGGGGCCGATCAAGAACGGCGAGTGCGCGATCACCCAGGTCGACTACCCGATCCTGCAGCCGAACGGGATGCCGACGGTCGTGAACGTGCAGGAAGCCGCGATCCCGGGTGTCGTCGTGACCGACATCACCTACCAGGGATCCGGCAGCGTCACCGGCACCACGCTGTGTGGCCGGAGCATCCAGTACAACCTCGGCTCGGGCGTGAACGTCACCACGTTCACGAACGCCAAGGGCGTCGAACAGCCCTGCTGATAGCCGAGAGGCAGTAGAAGCAAGCGACGGGGGCCCCGCAAGGGGCCCTCGTCACGTCCCGGGGTTGCACTTCCGCTCGCAGTCACTTCAATGAGTGAGGAGGACCCGGGCAACCGGGGGATCGATCGGGGAACGATCCGAAGGGGAGTCACATGCAGGTTGGGGTACGCGCGACGCTCAGGCGTGTCGGCGCGATCGGTGCGATCGCGGCGGCCGCGCTTGCCGTGTGCACGCCCGCCCAGGCCGGTCTCTCCGGCGGCAGCATCGAGGTCTGTCTCGCGGCCACGAACGACATGGCCGGCAAGACGATGCAGTTCTCCCTGAACGGCGGCGCTCCGATCACCGTCAAGGGCGGCCGCTGCAGCGGCGCGATCGAGGTCACTCCGGGCCCGATCACCGTGAACGAGGTGGATCCCGACACCGCGGTCACGGCCGTCGACGTCAAGCCTTCCTACCGCGCGATCAGCGCGGACCTCGCGCACGAGAGCGCCGTCGTCGCCGTCCCCGGCGGGTCGACGGTGCAGACGCGCACGATCGTCACCTTCACGAACGCCGGCTCGCTCGGCATCCCTCCAGGCCCCGTGCCGACGACCACCGGGACGATCGAGATCTGCGCCGACGCCGCCAACGGCATGACCGGCAAGGCCTTCCAGTACTCGCTGAACGGCGGTTCCCCGTTCACCGTCAACGGCGGCGCGTGCAGCGGGCCGGTAACGACGCGCTCCGGGACGAACATCGTCACGCAGGCGTCCAACGGGTTCGGCCAGACGAGCGCGATCGCCGTCACGCCCGGCCCGCGGCAAATCAGTCTCGACGTCGTTCACCAGCAGGCGACCGTCAACGTGCCCGCCGGGTCGACGGCGGCGAACCGGACGAAGGTCACCTACACGAACGTGCCGCCCGTGCAGTCGACGCCGCCGGGGCCGACCACCGGCGACCTCAAGGTCTGCAAGGTGAGCGCGACCCCCTCCTTCCAGGGGCGCCTGTTCTCCTTCGCGTTCAACGCCGGGCCCGCGTTCAGCATCGAGGCGGGCTCGCCCGGCTCACCGGTCTGCAGCCTGCCCACGTCCTACCCGATCGGGACGCGGGTGCTTGTGCAGGAGCTGTCGATGCCGAACGTGATCGTCTCCTCGATCGCCGTCTCCGACGGCCGCGGCACCGGCACCGACCTCGACAACCGCGAGACGACCGCGATCATCGGAGCGGGCACGACGCTCGTCACCTACGACAACGAGCCGGCACCGCTCCAGCAGACCGGCTACGTCGAGATCTGCAAGGACACGGCGGGCCCCGACGTCACCGGGCTGTTCGCCTTCACGATCACGACCAACACCACCACGCAGTCGGCGTCTGCCTACGCCGGCCAGTGCACCGGCCCGATCCAGGTGCCCGCCGGCAACGTCACGATCGAGGAGGCGCAGCGCAACGGCATCCAGCTCACGTCCGTCTCGAGCCTGCCGGTCGACCGGCTCTTCTCGGCGAACCTCATCAACCGGACGGCGACCGTCGAGGTGCCCGTCGGCGACACGTCCACCGAAACGCAGGTGCACTTCCTGAACGCGGCCGTCATGGGGCAGCTGAAGGTCTGCAAGGCCCTCGCGCCCGGCAGCGACGTGCTCGACGGCCAGACGTTCGACTTCGACGTGACCCGGCATGCGGACGTCGATCCGCCCGCCGGCCCGACCCAGCGCGTGTCGGTGCGGGCGAGCGCGACGTCGACCCAGTGCGTGATCGTCGGCTCCTTCCCGGTCGGCGAGCAGGTGCAGGTCAGCGAAGCTGCGCCGGGCGACTACATCGACGTCTCGGGCGAGGGAGTCGTCACGATCGCGACCGGAATCAACTCGATCACGATCACGAACCGCGCCATGGGCATCCTCGAGCTGTGCAAGGCGGCAGTTGGCGGCCTGACGACGCAGCCCACCTTCCGGTTCCGCGTCGACGGCGGCTCGATCATCCCGGTGCGCGCCGGTGCGTGCACGCTCCCCATGCGCGTCGCGATCGGCCAGCACTCGTTGCAGGAGCTCGCGGAGAACGACTACGAGCTGAAGCCGGACGCGCCCGGCGGCGGCCTCGACGTGACGCCCGCCGACCGGCTCGTGACACGGAACGTGGGCCTGCGGACGATCACGGTGAGCGTGGCGTACGGGGCGACCGGCGAGACGCTGGTCAACCGTCACCAACCGCGTCAAGCAGGGGCTGGTGAAGGTCTGCAAGATGGTGCCGACGAGCTCGCTCGATGCGCTCGGGTCGAAGTCGTTCGACTTCACCGTGCTGGTCGACGGGGTGGCGAAGCCCGGAGCGACTGGTCTCACCTCGGGCACGTGCTCGTTCCCGATCGGGCCCTTCCCGATCCTGCGCGCGGACGGGACGCCGACGATGGTGAAGGTCACCGAGGATGGCACCTCCGCGACGAGCGCGTGGACGCTGGGCGGCGTGACGTGCACCGGCTGCCGGAACCCGAGCTCCAACGTGCTGGACGTGGACGGCACCCTGCTCGGCCTCACCTTCGCGCTCGGCACCGACCTCAACGCGCTCACCTTCACGAACACCGCGCCGCCGGCTCCCTAGCGCGCGCTGCGCCGCGGCTGCGACGCTAGCAGCGTGCGTCCCATTCGCATCCCGGCGCTGTCGGCCTCGTCGGCCGGCACCGTCCTCGTCGCCGTCGCGATCGGCGTGGCCTTCGCCGACTCGTCGATCGTCGTGCTCGCGCTGCCGCAGCTGCTCGGCGAGTTCGACACGTCGATCACCGCTGTCTCGTGGGTCATCACTGCCTACAACCTGGTGGTGGCCGTGGTCGCGCTCGGCCTGGGGCGGCGGCTCGCGCGTTCGGCGGCGAGGCGACTCGCGCTCGCCGGCCTTGTCGTCTTCCTCGCCGGATCGCTCGCATGCGCGCTGGCCGGCTCGCTGGAGGTGCTCGTCGCGCTCCGCTGCGTCCAGGGCGTCGGCGCCGCGCTCCTGTTGACGGCGTCGCTGCCGATCCTGGGCGCGCTGACCGGGTCGGAGCAGCGGGGAACGGGCGTCTGGATCGCGGCGGGTGCGCTCGGTGCGGCGATCGGCCCGGCGCTCGGCGGCGTGCTGACCGAGGCGTTCGACTGGCGCGCGATCTTCGTCGTCCAGGCGCCGCTCGCGGCGTTGGCGATCCCGGCCGTCCTGGCGACGGCGACGCAGCGCCCGGAGCCGAGCACCGAGCGGCCCGGCCGCGTGGCCGTCATCGCCGATATCGGCCTCGCACTCGTCTTCGCGGCCCTGGCCGGCGCACTGTTCCTCGTCGTCGTGCTGCTCGTCGACGTCTGGCGACTCTCGCCGATCGAGGCGGCGGCCGCGGTGACGGCGCTGCCGGTGGCGACGTACGTCGGTGGCCGGCTCGAGCGGCGGCTCGTCGGCGTCCCGGGCGCGGTCACCGGTTCGCTCACGCTCGCGACCGGTCTGCTCGGGCTGGCGCTCCTTCCCGCGACAAGCGTCGCGCTCGTGGTGTGGGCGCTCGCGCTCTGCGGCGCCGGGCTGGGGCTGGCGCTCCCGTTCTTCGCGACGCGCTCGCTGGAGGGGCGCGACCTCGCGCGCTCGGCGGCCCGCTCCGTCGGTGCGCGCCACGCAGGCCTCGTGGTCGCGCTGGTGCTCATCGCGCCGGTCCTTGCGCACAGCGTCGAGACCGGCACCGACGACGCGGCCCTCGGCGGCGCCGCCGTCGTCCTGGACGCGCCGGTCGGCATCGCCGACAAGGTCGCGCTCGCGCTCGCGCTCGACAAAACGATCTCGGCGACGCCGAACGGCCGGATGCCGGACGTCTCCGAGGCGTTCAAGGGCCGCTCGGGCGACGAGATCGACAAGCTGCAGGACCGGCTCGTCGACACGCTCGAGGGCGCGCTCACGCGAAGCTTCCGCACGAGCTTCGGCCTGACCGCGGCGTTCGCCCTGCTGGCGTGCGTGCCCGCCCTCGCGCTGCGGAGGCGGCGCCCATGAGCGCGCGGGCCGTAATCGCGGTGCTCGCCGCGGCGGCGCTCCTCCTGCTCGCCGTCGAGCTCGCGCTCGGCGCTCGCGACTACGGCGAGGTCGACCTCGGCGCCCCGTGCCGGACGCACGCCCTGTACGAGCCGGGCGGGCTCGACGGGACCGTCCAGCGCATCGTCCTCGAGGGACTCGACGGCGCCGCCTGCAGCCTCGGCACAACCCGCGAGCGGCTCCTGCTCTCGCTCTCGCCGAGCAGCAAGGGCCGGTTCGGCTCGTGGAGCGACGACCAGGTCGAGGCTGCCGTCCGCGCCTCGCTCGTCGCGGCCGTCGACGAGGCGGAGCGCCGCGGCGACCTGAACGGCGTCGAGGCCCGGCTCCTCCGGGAGGTCGCCCAGCGCGCTCCCGTCGACCTCGTGGTCGGTCTGGCGCAACGCATCGGCGACCTGTCGGCGCTGGGCAGCCTGTTCGGCGGCTAGGGCGCCAGCGTCACCTTCGTGATCCCGGCGGGCCGGTCGGGATCGAGGCCCTTCTCGAGCGCGAGCGCCCGCGCGAAGAGCTGGCCGGGGAGGATCGAGAGCAGCGGCGCGAGGAGCGGCAGGGGCGCCGGCGGCAGCGGGATGCGGTGCGCCGCCCCCGGCAAGTCGGCGGCAGTGCCCGTGACGACGACCGGCGCGCCTGCGGCGACCGCGCGCGCGACGGCCTCGCGCACCGCCGGGAGCGTCGGGTCGTCGGCGGCGATGGCCCAGACGGGGAACTCGCCGCCGGCGGCGGCGACCGGCCCGTGGACGAGGTCGGTGGTCGTGAGCGCCTGTGCGCCGACGCGGCACGTCTCGAGCAGCTTGAGCGAGAGCTCCCGCGCCGTGGCGAACTCGGGGCCGCGGCCGATGACGAAGAGCCGTTGCGCGCTCGCGAGCGCGGCCGCGACGTCGGCTGCCGAGCGCTCGAGGGCGGGGAGGAGCTCGGCGACGCACTCGGCCGTGGCATTGATGCCGTCCGCGTAGGCGGGCCCTCTCCGGCCGCGCAAGCGGCGAGCAGCGCGCAGGCCGCGATCTGGGCGGGTAGGTCTTCGTCGCGGCGATGGACGTTTCGGGCCCGGCTGCGAGCGGCAGCACCTCCTCGGCCGCCTCGGCGAGCGGCGAGGAGAGGTCGTTCGTCAGCGCGACGGTCAGTGCCCCGCGCGCGCGGGCGCGCTGGACGTAGGCGAGGACGTCCGGTGTCCGGCCCGACTGGGAGAGCGCGACGACCCACGAGTCGCGGAGATCGACCTGGGCGTCGTAGTAGACGTGCAGCGAGATCGTGTCGCGAAGCGCCGTCCACCCGGGCAGCAAGCCGAACGCGTAGACGGCGTACGACGCCGCGTTGTCGGACGAGCCGTGCCCGACCAGCCTGACCGTGGTGAGGCCGCGGCGGCCGGCCTCGCGCGCGACCCGCTTGTACTCGCCGAGCCGGCCCGCGAGCGCGGCTAGCGACGCCGGCTGGCCGCGGATGTCGTCGAGCAGCCGGGCTCCAGGCAGGTCGTCGTCGGGCTCAGTGCTACTACATTCGCGGCGCGATGAGGCTCGGAGTCGAGGCGGCAATGGTGGACAGAGCGATCGTGCCGGGCGACGTGGAGATCGCCGACGGCCGGGTCGTCGGCCTGGGCCTGGCCGGCGGCGGCCCCGGGTTGGCTGTCCCGGGGTTCGTCGATCTCCAGGTCAACGGCTTCGCCGGCGTGGACTTCGCGGCGGCCGACTCGGACGGCTACCGCCACGCGGGCGAGGCGCTGCTCGCCACAGGCGTGACGGCGTACCAGCCGACGTTCATCACGGCGCCGGAGGACGAGCTCGTCGCCGCGCTGCGCGCCGTCTCGCGCGAGACCACGGGGTCGCGGATCCTCGGCGCCCACGTGGAGGGCCCCTTCATCTCGCCCGAGCGGCTCGGGGCGCATCCGGCCTCTGCGCGCCGCGACCCCGACGGCGCGCTGCTCGAGCGCCTGCTCGCGGCCGGGCCGCTGTCGCACATGACTCTCGCGCCCGAGCTGCCGGGCGCGCTCGAGCTCATCGATTTCCTGCGAGCGGCGGGCGTGGTCGTCGCGCTCGGCCACACGAACGCGGACGCCGGCGAGGCGGGCGCCGCATTCGCCCGCGGCGCGACCACCGTGACGCACCTCTTCAACGCCATGCGCCCGCTCGGCCACCGCGACCCGGGCATCGCCGGCGCGGCCCTCGCCCGTGAAGACGTCACCGTGCAGCTGATCGTCGACGGGCAGCACGTCGCCGACGACGTCGTCCGGATCGTCTTCGCCGCCGCCCGCGGCCGCGTCGCGCTCGTCACGGATGCGATTGCCGCCGCCGGCCAGGGCGACGGCCGCTACCGCCTGGGCGGCGTCGAGGTGGAGGTTCGCGACGGCGTCGCACGTGGCGAGGGCGGGATGCTCGCGGGAAGCACAGTGACGATGATCGAGTCGGTCCGGCGGGTGCACGAGCTCGGGGTGCCACTCCCGGAAGCGGTCGCCGCCGCCACGTCCACACCGGCGCGCATCGCCGGGCGTCCGCTCGGCTCGCTCGCACCGGGAGCTACCGCCGACGCGGTCGTCCTGGACGACCGCCTCGAGATCCGGCGTGTTGTGCTTGGCGGTCGAGAAGTTTGGGGTTCGTAAAAGGCCCCTTGCGCGGGCGAGGCGAGCGGTTTAGAGTCGTCGTGGCGGGAACGGCCCCGATCGTGGGGGTCGTTTGAGACTGCGCCCTGGCGGGAATCTGCCGTGCTCTCGCGACGTTAGAGCATGTAGATCGCCGTCGACGAGCGCCGCCCCTCCCCCGATTGCGCTCTCGACGGCGGTTCTGTGCGCCGGGATCCCTTCGGTCGCACCGCCAGCGAGAAAAAGGACAGCAATGAAAACCGCGATTCACCCCGAACTGATTCACACGACCATCACCTGCCAGTCCTGTGGGACGGCGATCGACGCCCGTACGGCAAGGCCCGTCACGAGCGTCGACGTCTGCTCCAGCTGCCACCCCGCGTACACGGGCGAGCAGCGGGCCCAGACGCGCGGCGACCGGATCGACCGCTTCGAGCGCCGCCGCAACCTCGCAGTGGCAGGACGCTAAGGAACACGAAAGGCAGGAGAGAGAACTGAGTACCGCCACCATGCAGCACGAATTCATCACGAAGTTCATCGAGGACATCGAGGAGCGCGGCACGGTCCTGCAGGCCGAGATCGAGGCGCTCGTCATCGAGCACGACCTCGACGAGGTCGAGCTGGCCGAGCTCGTCCACGAGCTGGACGTCCGCGGCATCGAGCGCATCGAGCCCGAGGACGAGACCGCCACGGAGACCGAGGCGGCCGCGAAGACCCGCGAGCTCGACCTGACGGCCGCCCCGTCGGGCACGACCGACTCGCTTCAGCTGTTCCTCAACGAGATCGGCCGGCACGAGCTGCTCACGGCCGCCGAGGAGGTCGCGCTCGCGAAGCGTGTCGAGCGTGGCGACCTCGCCGCCAAGGAGCGGATGATCAACTCCAACCTCCGGCTCGTGGTCTCCGTCGCCAAGCGCTACCAGGGCCACGGCGTCCCGCTGCTCGACCTCGTGCAGGACGGCGTCATCGGCCTCAACCGCGCAGTCGAGAAGTTCGACTGGCGGCGCGGCTACAAGTTCTCCACGTACGCCACGTGGTGGATCCGCCAGGCCGTGCAGCGTGCGGTCGCGAACCAGGCGCGGACGATCCGCGTGCCCGTGCACGTGCACGAGCGTCGGCAGAAGCTCGGCCGGGCCGCCCAGCGGCTCCAGCTCGAGCTCGGCCGCGAGGCAACCGTGGACGAGCTGGCCAAGGCGACGAACCTGCGCCTCGACCACGCCGAGGAGGCCCTCGCGGTCGCCGACGCGTCGGTGTCGCTGAACCAGGCAGTCGGCTCGGACGCCGACGGCGAGCTCGGCGACCTGTTCGCCGACGAGACCGCCGTCGACCCCGAGGAGGAGGCGTCGCAGTCGCTTCGTCGCCAGGCAGTGCGCGACATCGTCACGCAGCTGCCCGAGCGGGAGCGCCGCGTCGTCGAGCTCCGCTTCGGCCTCGCCGACGGCGAGACCTGGGCGCTCGAGGCGATCGGCAAGGAGCTCGGCCTGACGCGTGAGCGCGTCCGCCAGCTCGAGTCGTCGGCGCTTGCGAAGCTCCAGCGCGGCCTTGCCGGCGAGAGCTTCGAGCTCGCCGCATAGCAAGCGTCACCGATACGCAGTATGCGAGGGACGGGCATTGCCCGTCCCTCGGCGTTTCAGGACATCCCCCCGTGCGTAGCCTTGTGTGTCACCGCCGCGCTCCCTAGGAGAGGAAGCACATGAAGCTCGAGGGCATCCACCACGTGACCTGCATCACGGCCGACGCGCCGGGAAACGTCGACTTCTACGTTCGCGTGCTCGGCCTGCGGCTCGTCAAGAAGACGGTCAACCAGGACGACCCGACCGTCTACCACCTCTTCTACGCGGACGAGCGCGGTAGCGCCGGCGCCGACATCACCTTCTTCGAGTACCCGGGCGTCCCGCGCGGGCGTGCCGGCGCCGGGATGATCCACCGGATCACCTTCCGCGTCGGCTCCGAGGCGGCGCTCGACTTCTGGGCCGGCCGCCTTGGCGGCGAGGGTGTCGAGACCGAGCGCGAGGATGAACGCCTGCGCTTTTTCGACCCGGAGGGGCTCGGCCTCGAGCTGGCCGTCGTCCAGACGACCGACGAGCCGCTCGTCGCCGATTCTCCCGACATCTCGCAGGAGCACGCGATCCAGGGCTTCGACGGCGTGCGCGCCTATCCGCGCGCGGCGGGCGCCAGCAAGGCGTTCCTCGAGCAGGGGCTGGGCTTCGAGTCGCGCGGCGACTCGGAGTGGGAGGTGCGGGGCGACCGGCGCGGCGGTTGGTACGCCTACGACGAGGCTCCGGCCGAGCGCGGGCTCGGAGGCGCCGGCACCGTGCACCACGTCGCCTTCGCCGTCCTCCCCGACGAGCAGGAGGCGTGGCGGCAGCAGGTTGCGGCCGCCGGGGCGTCGCCGACGCCGGTGATCGACCGCTTCTACTTCAAGTCGGTCTACTTCCGCGAGCCGAACGGCGTGCTCTTCGAGCTGGCCACGATCGGCCCCGGCTTCGCGACCGACGAGCCGCTCGAGTCGCTCGGCGAGCGGCTGTCGCTGCCGCCCGCGTTCGAGCATCTGCGCGACGAGCTCGAGCCGGTGCTGACGCCGCTGCCGGACGTTCGGCCGGCGCGAAGGTGACGCTCGCCGAGAAGCGCCGGGCGGCTGCGGGCGACCCCACGGGGTTGCTCGTGCTGCTCCACGGGCGCGGCGCCGACGAACACGACCTCTTTCCGCTGTTCGACGTCTTCGATCCCGAGCAGCGGCTGCTCGGTGTCTCGCCTCGTGGGCCCCTGTCCTTTCCGCCTGGCGGTGCCCACTGGTACGCGGTGCATGAGATCGGGCATCCCGATCCCGCCACCTTCCTGCCCACCTTCGAGCTCGCCGGCGCGTGGCTCGACACGCTCTGGGCGGAAACCGGCATCGGGCCCGAGCGAACCGTGATCGGAGGCTTCTCGCAGGGCGCGGTCATGACCTGGGCGCTCGGTCTCGGCGAGGGCCGGCCGCGGCCGGCGGCGCTGATCGCGCTGAGCGGCTTCATGCCGACGGTGGAGGGCTGGACGCTTGACCTCTCGCCGCCGCTGCCGCCCGCCGCGATCGGGCACGGGGCGTACGACCCGGTGATCTCCGTCGACTGGAGCCGGCAGGCCCGTGAGCGCCTCGAGGCGGCCGGCGGAAGCGTGCTGTACCGCGAGTCGCCGCTGCCGCACACGATCGACCCGCGCTTCGCGTACGAGCTCGCCGGCGTTCGTGCGTGAGGCGCTGCCCTAGCAGCGGCGGTCCTCGCGGCGAGCGCCTCGCGCGCGGCGACGTCGAACGGCGTCAGCTCGAACGGCACGAGCCCGCGGATCGTGTCCTCGCGCGCGACCGTGGTGTTCCGCAGGCCCTCGATGAGCGGGCGCGCGACGCTGGCGTTCACCGGCGTGACGAGGTGGAGCCAGTACGACGAAAGCCGAGGCGTAAGCACGGGCACCTCGACGAGCAGCGGATGCTTTCCGCGCAGCGCGGCGATCCGCTCGATCATCTCGCGGTAGGTCATGACCTCGGGCCCGCCTGCGTCGTACGACTCGCCCCGCGCCTCCTCCAGCCCGAGCACGCCCGCGAGGTAGCGCGTGATGTCCGCAAGCGCGATCGGCTGCGTCTCGGTCGACACCCAGCGCGGCATCACCATCCCGGGCAGCCGGTCGACCAGCGCGAGGATCGTCTCGAACGCCGCGCTCCCGGCGCCGACGATCATCGCCGCCCGCAGCGTCGTGACCGGTACCGATCCCGACTTGAGCGCCCGGGCGGTCTCGCGCCTGCTCTGGAGGTGCTCCGAGAGGTCGGCGTCGTCGCCCAGGCCGCCGAGGTAGACGAGCTGGCGCAGGCCCGCGCGCTCCGCCTCCGCCGCGACCGTCTCGGCGCCCGCGCGGTCGCGCTCCGCGAAGTCGCGCGAGCCGAGCGAGTGGACGAGGTAGTACGCGGCGTCCGCGCCTTCGAGGGCCGCCGCGACGGCCGCCGGCGAGGTGACGTCGGCGACGGCCCATTGCATCCCGTTATCCGCGCAACTGGTGACGGCGCGAGACCCCGACGACCTCGTGGCCGTCGGCCAGTGCGGGCAGGAGCGCGCGACCCACGAAGCCGGTCGCGCCGAAGACGACGACCCTCATGCGCCCGCCTCGGCGATCAGCTGCCGGAAGTAGCGCCGGCTGACGGCGGCGTGGAGGCGCTGCTGCACGTGCGTGTAGAGCGCGCCCGTCCAGCCCGGGCCGCCCGCGCGCGCGGCGAGCCGCGGCGAGTAGCCGGTGATCGTCGACCGGATCGCCGGCCCGGCCGTCTCCTGCGCCAGCGTCAGCGCGCCGCCCGGCAGGCGGGCGAGGAGCCCGCCGGTGATCGCGAACGTGCACCCGACCTCGTCGTCGGTGACGTGCGTCTCCGCCCGCTCGAAGGCGAGCAGCGTGACGCCGAGCAGGCGGAGCTCGACGCCGCGCCCGTGCTCGCGGCAACGGACCAGGCCGTACGTCACCGCCCGCACCGCGCGCCAGTAGGCGGAGCCGAGCTGCGCGGCCCCGTCCGGGCGACGCGGCGACGACGGGTCGCGGGAGCAGCGCGCGCTGGGTCAGCTCGATCGTCCCGTCGGGCCCGACGGCCTGCGTCGAGTCCCACCCTGCGAGCGCGCCGTTCAGGAGCAGCTGTCGCTGCTGTAGAGCTCGTACGCGCTGGCGGGGAGCACCCACGTCCAGTGCGATCCCACCGCAACCGCGTGGAAAACATGCGTCGACCGGGCCCGCGCCTCGGTCTGCGGGTCGGCCAGCGTGATCCGCAGCTTGAGCTCCTTGCCGTGAACCGGCTGGTCATGGCCCGGCATCGCGAACCAGCGGTTGGCGACCGAGATGACCTCGACCTTGTTCAGCGCCATCTTGATCGGGTTCATTCGCTCGCACTTGACGTACTCCGACCGCGGGGCGACAGCCTGGTGATCCGGATTGAGCGTCAACCACGCGTGCGTGTAGTCGTTGTGCACGACCTCGCTGACCACGGTGACCATGAACTTGCCGACGTCGTCGCGGGGCGCCGCGTCCGAGCTGCCGCCGCGCGACGAGTGCACGATCGCGACGACCGCTGCGGCGGCTACGAGCGCTAGCCCGGCGGCCACCGCCACAAGCAGCTCGATTCGGCGCTGTCGCTTCGTTCGACCCTCCCTTTCCTCCACTCAGACTAACCGGCGGCGCAGCCGCCAGACAGCCCCGCGCGGGAGGGCGGCGTCCTCGAGCCGCTCCGCGTCCCAGCCTGAGAGCGCCTCGAGGAACGCCCGGCCGGCCGGGCGGCCGGGGTCGGCGAGCAGCGCCTGCTCGCCGAGGCGCGGGAGCAGCTCGAGGAGCGGTGCGACGTTCCGGTGCTCGTAGAGGACGTCCGCGGCGAGCACCCAGTCCCACGGCGCCCGCTCGACGAGCGCGCCGGGCTCGTCCCAGCGCGCGAGGGCAGTCTCGACCGTCGCGCGGTTCCGGCCTGCGTTCTCGGCGGTGAAGTCGAGCGCGTCGGCGGCCCAGTCGGTGGCGAGCACGTGCGCGCCGGCAAGCGCGGCGGCGATGCTCGCGACGCCTAGGCCGCAGCCGAGCTCGACGACGCTCTGGCCCGGCAGGACGAGCCGCTCCGCGGCGCGTGCCAGCGCGACGCCGCTCGGCCAGAGCTCCGCCCAGTAGGGCAGGAACTCGTCGTGAGCGAACTCGTCCTCGTCGATCAGCTCGGCCGCGTCCGGCGGCCGGACGATCGACAGCGTGCGGCCCGCGAGCTCGACGGTGTCCTCGATGCGCTCCACGGCCCACGGTTGTAACCTCTGGCGCGATGGAGGCGACGAAGTTCCTCCTGCCGGAATCCGCGATTCCGACCCACTGGTACAACGTCGCGGCCGACATGCCGACGCCGGCGCAGCCGCCGCTGCACCCCGGTACCGGCGAGCCGATCGGGCCGGACGACCTGGCGCCCCTCTTCCCGATGGCGCTGATCCTCCAGGAGGTGTCGAGCGACGCGGAGATCGAGATCCCGGCGCCGCTGCGCGAGGCCTACGCGCTGTGGCGGCCGACCCCGCTGCACCGCGCGCGCCGCCTCGAGCAGGCGCTCGGGACGCGGTCGAAGATCTTCTACAAGTACGAGGGCACGTCCCCGGCCGGCAGCCACAAGCCGAACACGGCACTGGCCCAGGCGTACTACGGCAAGCAGGACGGCCGCACTCGCCTGGCGACCGAGACCGGGGCGGGCCAGTGGGGCAGCGCGCTGGCGTTCGCGGGGCAACTGTTCGGCCTCGAGATCAAGGTCTGGATGGTCAAGGTCTCGTACCACCAGAAGCCGTACCGGCGCATCATGATGGAGACCTGGGGCGCCTCGGTCGTGCCGAGCCCCTCGCGCGAAACGAGTGCCGGCCGCGCCGTGCTCGCCGAGGACCCGGACTCGCCGGGCTCGCTCGGGATCGCGATCTCAGAGGCGGTCGAGGACGCGGCGACCCGCGAGGACACGGCGTACTCGCTCGGCTCGGTGCTGAATCACGTGCTCCTGCACCAGACGGTGATCGGGCAGGAGGCGCTCGCGCAGATGAAGCTCGCAGGGGCTTTCCCGGACGCGGTCGTGGGCTGCGTCGGCGGTGGCTCGAACTTCGCCGGCCTCTCGTTCCCGTTCGTGCGCGAGAAGATCGCCGGCAGGGAGATCGAGATCCTCGCCTGCGAGCCGGCGGCGTGCCCGACGCTCACGCGCGGCCCGTTCGCCTACGACTTCGGCGACACGAAGCAGCTCACGCCGCTCGTCCCGATGCACACGCTCGGCCATGACTTTGTCCCGCCGGGCATCCACGCGGGCGGCCTGCGCTACCACGGCGTCGCGCCGCTCATCTCGCAGCTCGTGCTCGACGGGCTCGTGCGGGCCGAGGCGTACATGCAGAACGACGTCTTCGCCGCCGCGGTCCAGTTTGCCCGCAGCGAGGGGATCATCCCCGCGCCCGAATCGGCGCACGCGATCCACGGCGCCGTCGAGCTCGCCAAGCGGGCGGATGAGGAAGGCCGCGAGCGGACGATCCTCTTCAACCTGTCCGGGCACGGGCACTTCGATCTCGGCGCCTACGACGCCTACCTGACCGGGAAGCTCGAGGACTTCGAGCTCCCCGAGGCCGAGATCGCCCGCGCGCTGCAGGCGATCGAGCCCCTCCCGAAACCAGCCGGCGTCGCCGTGTAAGCCGGTTGGCTCCGCACCCTGCGTCTGTCCCCGGGTGTATCGGGGGCTGACCAGAGCGCTTGAAGCGAGCGCGGGCGGGGCGCCGACGCCGGGACAGCCCCCTCCGGGCGACGCCCTACGGGGACAGTCCCACCTCCGCCGAGCTCGGGATCGATGGCCGGGCTCACCAGGCCGTTTTCCTCTGGGCGCGCGCGAAGCGGCGCCGCTCCTTGCGGGCTTCGGACTTGAGTCGCGCGTCGTGCCGGATCTCGAGCGCCCGGAGCTCGCGCTGGAGCTTGTCGTAGGAGTCCCAGCGCTCCTGCGGGAGCGTGCCGTCGGCGAGCGCTGCGCAGACGGCGCAGCCCGGCTCGGTGCGGTGGCCGCAGTCCGTGAACCGGCACCGGTTGATCAGGTCGGCGACGTCCGAGAACGCCTGGTCGAGCCCCTCGGCGGAGTCCCACAGCTGCAGCTCGCGCATGCCCGGCGTGTCGAGCAGGAGGCCGCCCTCGGGCAGCCGAACGAGCTCGCGGTGGCTCGTCGTGTGGCGGCCGCGCTCGTCCGACTCGCGCACCTCGGCCGTCGCGAGCAGCTCGGCGCCGGCGAGCGCATTCACGAGCGTCGACTTGCCGACGCCCGACGAGCCGAGCAGGGCGACCGTCTGCCCGTGGCCGGCGTACTGCGCGAGCGCCTCGATGCCGTCGCCGGTGACGCCGCTCGTCACGTGGACGTCGACGCCGAACGCCACGGTCTCCACGTCTGCGAGGTCGTCCGCGTGGTCCGGGTGCAAATCGGCCTTGGTCAGGACGATCACCGGCCGTGCGCCGCTCTCCCACGCCATGGTCAGGTAGCGCTCGATGCGCCGTACGTTCAGGTCGCGGCCGAGTGCGGTGACCAGGAAGACGGTGTCGACGTTTGCCGCGACCACCTGCTCGCGCGTGCGGTCGGAGACGCCTGACGCCTCCTTGCGGGAGAACGTCGTTCGCCGCGAGAGGACGTGGTGGATCGTCCCCGTGCCGTCGTCGCGGAGATCGGCGGCGACCCAGTCGCCCACGGCCGGATGGTCGACCGTGTCGGACTCGTGGTGCAGCCGGCCGGCGCGCTCGGCGCGGTGCTCGCCCAGCGCGGACAGCAGGCGGTAGAGCCCGTGGCTTTGCGTTGCGACGCGGGCGGGGTAGAGGCCCGCGTCCATGTGCGGCGCGAACGCCGCCTCGAAGTCGTCGCCCCAGCCGAGCGCGTCGAGGCCCGGCCGGTGCGTGGTCGATACGTGCAACTCGTGCTCCTCTCATCGAAAGAACGGATCTGCCCGTGCGGGCAGGCTGCAACCGGCGCAGGGGCGCGGCCGTCCTTCGGAGACGGAGCCTGGGCTAGGTGTTCGCGCGCGCCCTGCGACAGGTAGCAATGGGTGCAGTCGTCTTCATGGCTACCTCCTCTCGTCGCGGGCGCTTGACCCACCCAGGGTAGGGAACGCGGGCGCCGAGCGCAAGGAACGCACGCTCCGGCCCGGGTGTAGACCGGGTGGACTCTCTCGTGAGCGCCGGCGGCTACCGGCCGCCGGCGCGGCAGCGCGACGGGGGCCGGAGCACCGCGAAGGGGTCGGTCACCTCGAGCTCGCGCGAGCGGAAGCGGAAGACGGCTGCGGGCCGCCCGCCGACGCGGCCGGGCCCGCGGCGCTCACCGGTCGGCTCCAGCACCTCGCGTCGCAGCAGCACGCGCTGGAGGTTCGTCGCCGAGACGGGATGGCCGAGCGCGGCCGCGTAGACGCCGCGCAGCTCGGAGATCGTGAACGTCTCGGGCGCCAGCGCGAATCCGACGTTCGTGTACGAGAGCTTCGCTCGCAGCCGCTCGCGGCCCGAGAGCGTGATCGCCTCGTGGTCGAACGCCATCGGGGGCAGCTCGTCGACCGGGTGCCAGGCGGTGTCGTCCGGGACGTCCGGGTCGGCGACCGTGGGGACGAGCCCGAGGTAGGCGGTCGCGAGCTGCCATTCCTCGGAATGCCGGCCGGGCTCGCTGCGGGTCTCCAGCTGCTCGAGGTGCGCCAGCTCGCGGACGTCGACCTTCTGGACGAGGTGGCGGCGGATCGACGTCTCGAGCGTCTCGCGCTCGCCCAGGTAGCCACCCGGAAGCGCCCATCTGTCGGCGAACGGCGCGCGGGCGCGCTCCCAGAGCAGCGCGCACAGGAGGCCGTCCCGCACCTGGAGGATGACGGCGAGCGTGACGTGGGTAGGACGTGTGCGCATGCGCTGGTGGTAAAGTGGTCGGGAGGTTTTCGACTGGTAGTCGAAAACTTACCGGAGAGGGAGCTATGACCACCGCCGCCGCCTCAACCGCCGTCCCGCCGCGCGTCGACGTCGAGGACGTCCTGGCCCGCGGCGGCCTGTCGAAGTTCCACAAGCGCGCGGTCATCGTCACCGGCATCGCGTGGACGTTCGTCGCGATGGAGATCCTGCTGATCGGCTTCGTCCAGCCGATCTTCGCCGGACTGTGGAACCTCAACGGCACGTGGCAGGGGCTGGTCAACAGCGCCGCCCTCGCCGGCTCGCTCGTCGGGAGCCTCGTGCTCGGGCGGCTCTCGGACAAGATCGGCCGGCGGGTCATCTTCCAGTACGCGATCCTCTGGTACGCGGCGTTCACCGCGCTGACGGCGCTGGCGTGGGGGCCGTGGTCGGTCATGACGCTGCGCTTCCTCGCGGGCCTCGGGCTCGGCGGGATGCTCGTCGTCGACCCGTCGATCCTCGCGGAGTACCTCCCGCCGCAGCGTCGCGGCCGCCTGCTCGCCTTCCTCGACTTCTGGTGGCCGGTGGGCCTGCTGATGGCGATCGGCCTGTCGTACATCTTCCTCGGGCCGAATTTCGACCGCTTCGGCGACAACAGCTGGCGCTACCTCTTCCTGGCCGCGGCGTTCCCCGCGTTCCTCGCCTTCTTCATCCGCCGGAACGCTGCCGGAGAGCCCGTACTACCTCGCTCGCAATGGACGCTCGAAGGAGGCGGCCGAGGTGCTGCGCGAGATCACGGAGTTGCCGGTCGAGGAGGCCGAGATCACGACCGCACCGGAGCCCGCGGCGTCCGCTCGGGAGCTCGTCGGCAGCGTGCTGCGCAACCGGACGATCGTCGCCGCGCTGATCTGGATCGCGCTCAACGTGTCCTACTACGGCCTGTTCCTCTGGCTGCCGTTCGTGCTCCAGGACGAGAAGAGCTTCCACGTCGACGTCTACCTGCTGCTGACGCTGAGCGCGCTCGCGCAGTTCCCCGGCTACGCCGCGGCGATCTGGCTCGTCGAGCGGATCGGGCGCAAGCCGACGCTGGCCGGCTTCCTGATCTGGGCGGGATCTCGGCATACGCGTTCGCCGTCGCGGACACGTCCACCGTCTACGTGACGGCGCTCTTCTTCGTCGGCTTCTTCAACCTGGGCGCCTGGGGGGCCGTCTACCCCTACACGGCCGAGAACTTCCCGACGAGGCTGCGCTCGAGCGCCTTCGGCGTCATGGAGGGCGTCGGCAAGGCGGCCGCGATCGCCGGCCCGTACATCTTCGGGCACCTGAAGGACGTGACGGGCGGGACCACGTGGTCGCTGACGTTCATCGCGATCGTGATGGCCGCGGGCGGGGTGGTCGCCGCCTTCTTCGGCCGCGAGACCCGGGGCGAGCACCTCACCTAGTCCAGTGGAGCAGCGCGTCAGCCTGGTCACGCTCGGCGTCCGCGACCTGGCGCGCTCGCGGCGCTTCTACGAGGCGCTCGGCTGGCAGACCGGCGCCGGGCCGGACGACGACGTCGTCTTCTTCAAGGCCGGCGGCACGATCTTCGCCCTGTGGGGGCGCGAGCAGCTCGCCGAGGACTCGGCCGTGACCGACACGGGCGGCTGGGGCGGCGTGACGCTCGCGCACAACGTCCGCTCGCCGGCGGACGTGGACGCGGTGCTCGCCGAGGCCGAGGCGGCCGGCGCGACGATCGGCCGGCCCGGGGCGGCCACGTTCTGGGGCGGGTACTCGGGCGTCTTCCTCGACCCGGACGGGCACCCGTGGGAGGTCGCGCACAACCCGCACTGGACGCTGCGGGACGACGGCACGGTGGAGCTGGGCTAGGGCCAGACGGGCGAGTGGCGGTGCAGGTCGAGCGGGCCGCCGTCGCGGCAGTCGCTCGTCACGTAGTCGCTCGGCATCCGCGGGTAGATCTGGGTCGCGACGACGCGGGCCGACGCTTCCGCTTCCACGGGCGACGCGCCGAGCCGCTCGGCGACGAGCGCCGTCGTCTGGATGGCGAAGCACTCGGCGGTCGACTCCACCTCGATGCCGTCGAGGTGCCAGGACTCGTGCGCGAGCGTATGCAGCGCGTGAAGCGTCTTGATCGTGTCGAGCGGGCATACCGTCCCCTGCCAGACGCACGCGAAGCCCGCGCTCGTGTGGACATCGGGGTACCGGGCGAGCCGCGCGCAGACGTCGTGCTTCAGGTCGGTCGAGTCGGCCGGGTTGCCGGCGGCGTCGAACCAGACGGTGCCGGCCTCGTCGGTCACGTCGAGCGCCGCGCCGACCGCGCCCTGGCAGTGGACGTGCACGGGTCGATGCGCGATCTCGCTCGCGATGGCGCCGAGCCGGTTCTCGAGCTCGTGGGTCTCGTACTTGCGCCAGCCGACGAATGCGAGCGCACAGAGGAGCACGGCGGCCATGACCATGCGGGTGCGCGTGACACGCATCCGGTAGTTGTCGGCGCGCTAGCGGCTTGGAGTTAGGCCGAGCTCCGGCTCGCCGGCGATCCGACGAGTTGCCGGCTCGGGCTGCACGGCACGCGTCGTGCCGCGCACGATCAGCGCGACGCCTGCGACGATCACGCCGCCCGCGACCAGCTCGCGGCCGCCGATCTCCTCGCCGAGCATGAGCCAGCCGAGAAGCACCGCGACGACCGGGTTCACGAACGCGTAGGTCGCGACGAGCCCGGTGGGCGCGACGCGCAGCAGCCAGCCGTACGCCGTGAAGGCGACGATCGAGCCGAAGACGACCAGGTACAGCCAGCCGGCAAGCGAGCGCGCGCTCGGCGTGGTCGCGTCGGCCAGCTCGCCCGTCGCCACGGCGGCGACCATCAGCACCGCGCCGCCCGCCAGCATCTGCATCGACGCGGCCTGGAGCGGCCGTGGCGGCAGTGGCGCCGCGCGGGCGATGAGCGTGCCCGACGCCCAGCCGAGCGCGGCGAGCACCAGCACCGCGGCGCCGACCGGGTCGACGCCGCCGGAGCCGCCGACGTCGACCAGGATCGCGATCCCGGCGAAGCCGAGCGCAAGGCCGACGATCGCGATCGTGCTCAGGCGCCGGCCGAACACCGCGCGGTCAAGGACGGCGATCCACAGCGGCACGCTCGCGATCAGCAGGGCGGCGACTCCCGACGGGACGCGCTGCTGCGCCCACACCACGCCGCCGTTGCCGACGGCAAGGAGCGGAACGCCGGTGAGCAGTGCGGCGGTCCAGTGGCGCCGCGTCGCCGGCGCGAACGCGCCCGTCACCTTGAGTGCGACGACCAGGATCGCGCCCGCCGCGAGGAACCGCGACCCGGCGAGCAGCAGCGGCGGCATGGACTCGAGCCCGTAGACGATCGCCGTGTACGTCGATCCCCAGACGACGTAGACGATGCCGAGTGCTCCCGCGACTGCGAGCGGGGACGTGCCCGCACGCAGCGGCATCAGCGGATGCGGAAGTTCGAGTCTCGCGTCGAGTCGACGCCGAAGAACATGGCGGCGGGGCCCGCGAGGATCAGCACGACGAGCAGGATGAACGCGAGCATGTGCTCAATGTGCCGAACGGCGGGGCATTAGGGCAAATCCGGTACGGTGTCGAATCGATCACCAGAACTGATCGATCGAGGCGCGAGGAACATATGGAACCTGATAGATGGAACGGGGTGGAGCTCCGGCACCTGTCGGCGCTCCGCGCGATCGCCGACGAGGGCTCGTTCGGCCGTGCCGCCACGCGGCTGGGCTACACGCAGTCGGCCGTATCGCAGCAGATCGCCACGCTCGAGCGGTCGGTCGGCGAGCGGCTGCTCGAGCGGCCGGGCGGGCCACGGCCCGTGTCGCTGACGCCGGCGGGCGTCGTGCTGCTGCGCCACGCCGAGGCAATCGTGGCCCGGCTCGAGGCGGCGCGCGCCGACATCGAGGCGATCCGGGCCGGCGAGTCCGGCACGCTGCGCGTCGGCACCTACCAGAGCATCGGCCAGCGGATCCTGCCGGCGGTCGTCCGCCGCTTCAGCGCGGAGTGGCAGGACGTCGACCTGCGGGTCGTCGAGACGGGCGCCGACCAGGAGCTCTTCGGCCTGATCGAGCGCGGCGAGCTCGACCTCACGTTCGCGGACTTCAGCCTCTGGGAGGGGCCGTTCGAGACGGTCGACCTGCTTCGCGACCCGTACGTCCTGCTCGTGCAGGCGGACTCGCCCCTCGCGCAGCGGCGCCGCGCGCCGACGCTCGTTGAGATCTCCGAGCTGCCGCTGATCGGATACCGGCAGTGCCGCTCGTCCGCGCGCGTCGAGTCGCACTTCCACGACAAGGGCTTGAAGCCCGACTTCGTGTTCCGCTCCGACGACAACGGGATCATCCAGGCGATGGTCTCCGCGGGCCTCGGCGTCGCCGTTATCCCGCGCCTCGCCGTCGAGTTCAACGATCCGAGCTGCGCCGTGCTCCCGCTCGGCGACCTCGTCCCGTCCCGGCGCCTCGTCCTGCTCTGGCACGCCGACCGCTATCGCTCCCCGGCAGCGCGGGCCTTCACCGACACGGCCGTCCAGGTCTGCGAGGCGTTCGGCGAGGACGAGGACGAGCGCACGGCCGCGTAGCCCGCGCACGCGACCCGGCGAGCGCCGCGCGGGCGCTATGAGATCGTCCTGACCCGTGGTACGTTCGCCCGCGAGGAGGGCGAGCGATGGAGTTCCGGATCCTCGGCCCGCTTGCGGTCGTGGACAACGGCGCCGAGCTTTCTCTCGGTGGGCCGAAACAGCGAGCCGTGCTCGCGGCGCTTCTCCTGCAGGCGAACGCGGTCGTCTCCAGCGACCGGCTGATCGACCTGCTCTGGGGAGCCCGGCCGCCGGCGAACGCGCCCACGACGCTCCAGGGCTACGTCTGGCATCTGCGGCGTGCGCTCGAGCCGGGCCACCGGCGCGGCACGCCCTACGAGCGCCTCGCCGGCGAGCGCCCCGGGTACCGGCTGGTCGTCGGACCGGACGAGCTGGACCGATGGCGCTTCGAGCATCTGCACGCGGCCGGCAAGGAGGCGCTCGAGCGAGGACGTGCTCACGAGGCCGCCGCACTGCTCGAGGAGGCACTCGCGCTGTGGCGCGGCCCGGCGCTCGCCGATCTGGCCTACGAATCGGTCGCGGCTGCCGAGGCGGCGAGCCTCGAGGAGTTCCGACTCGCCGCCCGGGAGGAGCTCATCGATGCCCGGCTGGCCCTCGGCAGCCACGCGGAGCTCGTCGCCGGGCTCGAAAATCTCGTTCGCGAGCATCCGCACCGGGAGCGGCTCACCGGCCAGCTGATGCTCGCGCTCTACAGGTCCGGGCGCCAGAGCGAGGCGCTCGAGGCATATCGGGAGGCCCGGCGCGCGCTCGTCGACGAGCTGGGCGTGGAGCCGAGCCCCGCTCTGCAGGAGCTCGAGCGGCGCATCCTCAACCAGGACGTCGTCCTCGGGCTGCCCGCGCGTGCCGGAGCGACGCGGCGCCCGCTTCCCGCTCCTTCGTCGCCGCTCATCGGCCGGGCGGACGAGCTCGCACAGATCACGGCGCTCCTGCAGGAGGAAGGCACGCGGCTCGTCACCCTCACGGGGCCTGGAGGGACGGGCAAGACGCGCCTCGCGCTCGAGCTCGCCGCCCGGCTCGAGGACCGCTTCGCCGACGGTGCCGTCTTCGTCCCGCTCGCCGCCATCGGCGACGCCGAGCTGGTGCCGTCCGCGCTCGCCCAGGCCCTCGACATCGCCGAGACGGCCGGTGTGCCGCTGCTCGAGAGCCTCGGTGACGCCCTTCGCGCGAGCGAGCTGCTGCTCGTCGCCGACAACCTCGAGCACCTGCCGGCCGTGGCCCCGATGCTGGCAACGCTGCTCGGTGCTGCGCCGCGGCTGAGGGTCCTCGCGACGAGTCGCTCCCCGCTGCGCGTCTCGGCCGAGCACGAAGTCCCCATCTCGCCGCTGGAGCGGGGCGACGCCTCGTCGCTCTTCATGGAGCGAGCGCGCTCGGTTCGGCCGGACCTGGAGCTCGCAGACGAGGACGCCGACGTGGTCGCGGAGATCTGCATGCGGCTGGACGGCCTGCCGCTCGCGATCGAGCTCGCGGCCGCGCGAACACGGGCGCTGCCCCCGGCGGCGCTCCTCGCCCGGCTCGACCGGCGGCTGCCGCTGCTGGCCGGTGGCGCGCGTGACCTGCCTGCGCGGCAGCAGACGCTGCGCGACGCTATCGACTGGAGCTACCGCCTGCTCGACCCGGCCGAGCAGCGGCTGTTCACGCGCCTCGCCGTTTTCACCGGCGGCGCAACGATCGAGGCGGCCGGCAGCGTGTGCGACCGCGACGGCGATCTCGGCGTGGACGTGCTCGACGGGCTCACCACGCTCGTCGCCGGGAGCATGCTGCTGGCGCCGCCGCTCACGCACGAGCCGCGTTTCCGGATGCTGGCCACGATCCGCGAGTTCGCCGCCGACGAGCTCGAGGCCGCCGACGAGCGGGACGCGCTGCAGCGCCGCCACGCCGAGTATTTCGCCGACTTCGCGGAGCGCGCGAATCTGACGTTCTACGGCGCTGGCGAGCCCGAGTCGCTCGACCGGCTCGACGACGAGGCGAACAACTTCCGCAGCGCGTTGAGCTGGGCGGCGGCGGCCGGCGAGGCGGAGCTCGAGCTCCGGCTGGCGGCGGCCCTCGCTCGCTACTGGTATCTCCGCGGACACCTCCACGAGGGTCGTCGAGCGCTCGAAGGGTCGCTCGAACGCGGCGCCTCGGTCGCGCCGCACCTCCGTGCGGAGGCGCTGCGCGGGAGCGGGACGATCGCCTTCCGCCAGGGTGACTACCCACGAGCGCGCTCGTGCGCGGCGGCCGCGCTCGAGCTCTATCGCGAGGCAGGCGACCGGCAGGGCGTGGCCCGCTGTCTCGACAATCTGGGCTACGCCGCCGTATGCATGGGCGACTACTCGGCCGCGGTCGAACTGCACGAGGAGAGCGCCGCGATCTCGCGCGAGCTCGGCAACCACCAGGGCGTTGCCGCCGCGACGATCAACCTCGCCAACGTCGCGCTCAACCAGGGCGACCCTGCGCGCGCGAGCGCGCTGGCGGACGAGGCGCTCCTGTTGTCGCGCTCGGTCGACTACGAGGAGGGCGTGCTCGTCTCGCTGCTCGACATTGGGCTGGCTCAGCTCGACCTCGGAGACGCCGACCGCGCGGGCGCGATGCTCTCGGAGGCACTGCCGCTGGCCGCACGGCTCGGTGCAACCGCCGAGATCGTCCACTGTCTCGAGGGCCTTGCGGCCGTGGCGTGCGCGCGGTCGCACTGGCGCGACGCAGCGCTGCTCGCCGGCGCCGCCGAGGGTCTCTGCACGCGGAGCGGTGTGCTCCTCGAGCCGTTCGAGCGGTCACTGCACACACGCACGACCGCTGCGGCCACCGAGACGCTCGGCACGGACTTCGACGAGGCGTTTGCCGCGGGGCTGGTGCTCTCGCTCGACGACGCGGTCCGCGCCGGCCTCGAGCGCGCCGGCGCCCCGGAGACCGGGGCGCCGCTGGTGGGGCCGAACGACTGAACGTCTTTAGAAGTAGTAGTCCCAGGTGCTCGTCGCTTTCGCGTAGCACGAGAAGCCGACTTCGGCCTTCGCACCGTCGAACGGGTTGTCGCCGGCGACACGCAGGCACGAGCCGCCCACGCTGTCCACCCACCCGCGCAGGTGGAACTGCTGGTTCCGGCGAGAGCGGTCGTCGGTCTTGCAGTACCACAGCTGGATCCGTGCACCGTTCGCCGGCGTGGCGCCGACGGAGTCCAGGCAGTAGCCGCTGAAGCGGATCTCGCCAGCGGCGGTGAAGGTGAACCTCTGCGCGGCGGTGCCGTTGCACGCGTACATCCACAGCCGGAGACCCGCGCTCGGGGCGTTGTTCGGGACGTCGAGGCAGTACGCGCCCGCGGCGTTCTTGATCGTGCCGTCCTTCTCGATCCGCCAAGCCTGGCGCGCGGAGGAATTGCAGTCGTACAGCTCGACCGGGGCGCGGCTGTACGTCCCGACGTAGGTGAAAGTGCCGTCGCTGAACGAGGTGTCGACGATCTGGAGGCACTTGTCGCCCAGGCCGCGGATCTCCTCCTGCGTGAACCCGAACAGCTCGCCGGGCGCGCCGGGCGAGCCGCCGTAGCACGAGTTGGAGATCGGGGTGCGCGACGGATAGGGGTCGGTGTCGCCCGCATCGACGCAGCGCGTCACGCCGGACGGCTTCGCCTGAAGCGTGCCGTTCGAGCGGATGAAGGACTGCGACGACGTGCCGTTGCACGTGTAGACCTGGAGCTCGATCCCGACCGCCCAGCTCGCGCCGGGGATGTCGAGGCAGTAGTTGTTCAGGCCGACGAGGGAGCCGGTGGACTTGCGGCCGTAGGCGTTCTGCACGCCGACGATGTCCCACGGGCTGATCGGGCCATCGCCGCGCGACGGGCAGTACGACCACGCCATGACCGACGCCAGGTCGAGCGGCGTGAGCAGGTCGCCGCCCAAATCCCTGCCCCAGCAGACCGGGTCGGTGTTGTCCTTCCGGTCCATCTCGTGCTCGAACCCGAGCGCGTGCCCGAACTCGTGGAGCACCTGGGTCGTGAACCGCGCGCCCTTGTCGTTCGGATCGAGCTGCATGTCCGTGCCCGAGCCGCTGAAGTACCCGAGCCGTGACTGCGCCGTACCGGGCGTGAAGCGGATGTCGACAGTCCCCGCCGGGCTGGACGACGGGCAGGTGGCGAAGCCGACGAACTGGAGGCGGGCGTACCGGGCCCAGCTGTTGTTGACTGTCTTCTGGATGGTCGGCTTCATCGTGCTGAAGCCGGTGAATCCGGTGCCGCTGCTGCCGGATCGGAAGCACACGGGAACGAGGCCGCCGGGCCACTTCGTCGCGTTCTTCGAGAACACGAGTGCCTGGCCGGACGCGGGGACGGCGGCGGCTGCTGCCGCGGAGAGTGCGAGCACGAGCAGGATGCGCTTCATCGGGGATCGCCTCCTCTGGTCGGTGCGGGTCATGCGCCGAGGATCGGAGGAGCGGCTACGGAGCCGCTATGAGGCCGCTATGAGACCCGCGCCGGCGCGTACGCTCGGCTCGTGAAGGTCGTCGTCTGCGACGTCGGGCCACGCGACGGGCTCCAGAACGAGCCGGAGGTGCTCCCGCCCGAGACGCGCGCGGAGCTCGTGCGCCGGCTCGCCGCCGCGGGCATTCCGCGCGTCGAGGCGGCGAGCTTCGTGCGGCCCGACCGCGTGCCGCAGATGGCAGGCGCCGAGGAGGTGGCGCAGCTCGCCGGCGACGCGGCGGCCGAGCTCTCGGGGCTCGTGCTGAACGAGCGCGGCTGGGAGCGGTTCAAGGCGACGAGCCTCGCGCGCGTGAACGTGACGCTGGCGGCGACGGACAGCTTCAGCGAGCGGAACGCGGGCATGCCCGTCGAGGAGGCGCTCGGCCAGACGGCTGCGGTGCTCGCGGCCGCAGCCGGGGACGGCGTCCCGGCCACGGCCACGGTCAGCGTCGCGTTCGGCTGCCCGTTCGAGGGCGCCGTCGACGAGGACCGCGTCGTCGCTCTCGCCGAGCGGCTCGCCGAGGCCGGCGCGGGCGAGGTCGTCCTCGCCGACACGATCGGCGTCGCGACGCCGCGGGCCGTGAGCCGCCTGACCGGGCGGGTCGCCGGGCTCGCGACCGCTACCGGCGGCCACTTTCACAACACGCGCAACACCGGCTACGCGAACGCGCTCGCCGCGCTCGACGCGGGCGCGACGGTGCTGGACGCCTCGGTGGGAGGGCTCGGCGGCTGCCCGTTCGCGCCGCGCGCGACCGGGAACATCGCGACGGAGGACCTCGTCTACCTCCTCCAGGGCGAAGGCGTCGAGACGGGGATCGACCTCGCTGCGCTGGTCGAGGTCTCCGTATGGATTGCGGATGTGCTCGGCCGGGACTTGCCAGGGCAGCTCGCGCGCGCTGGAATACCTGCCGCGTAGCTCGACCCCAGCCATCCGAAGGAGAGCGCATGAACGCCGATGCTGCACCAGACCCACGCCGGTGGAAGGCACTCGTCCTGCTGTGCGCCGCCTTCTTCATGGTGGTGCTCGACGTCGCGATCGTGAACGTCGCCCTGCCGTCGATCGGCACGGACCTCCACTTCTCGCGGGACAACCTGCAGTGGGTCATCACGGCGTACTCGCTGACCTTCGGCGGCTTCCTGCTGCTCGGCGGGCGCGCCGCCGACCTGCTCGGGCGGCGGATCGTCTTCATGACCGGCGTCGCGATCTTCACCACCGCCTCGCTCCTGTGCGGGCTCGCGCAGTCGGAGGCATGGCTGATCGTCGCGCGCGCGGTGCAGGGCTTCGGCGCGGCGCTGCTCACGCCGGCTGCGCTCTCGATCATCACGACGACGTTCACGGAGCGCGCCGAGCGGAACAAGGCGCTCGGCGTCTGGGGCGCGGTCGGCGGCAGCGGCGCCGCGGCCGGCGTGCTGATGGGCGGGATCCTCACGAAGCTCCTCGGCTGGGAGTGGATCTTCTTCGTCAACGTGCCGGTCGGCATCGCCGCCTTCCTGCTCGTGCGCTCGCTCGTCGACGAGAGCCGCGTCGAGGTGGAGGAGCGCCGGTTCGACATCCCGGGCGCCGTCCTCATCACCGGTGGGCTGGCGCTGTTCGTCTACGCGATCTCGCGTGCGCCGGTCGTCGGCTGGGGGACGTTCCAGACGATCGGCCTGATCGTCCTGTCGATCGCGCTTGTTGCAGGGTTCGTCTTCTGGGAGTCGCGCTCGCCGGCACCGCTCATGCCGCTCGGCTTCCTCAGCGACCGCCTGACCGCGGCCGCCAACGGCACCAGCTTCCTGCTCGCGGGGAGCATGTACGCGAACTTCTTCGTCCTGACGCTCTACATGCAGAACGTGCTGCACTACTCCGCGCTGCAGGCGGGGCTCGCGTTCCTCGCAACGGCGGGGACGGCCGTGATCGTCGCGGGGCCGTCGCAGAGCCTCGTCACGCGGATCGGCGTGAAGCCCGTGCTCGTGACGGGCCTGATCCTGCTCCTGCTCGCCTCGCTCTGGTACACCCGGCTGCCGGTCGACGGCAACTACCCGACCGACCTGCTGATCCCGTACATCGTCTACGGCGCGGCGATTGCGCTCTCGTTCATCCCGGTGACGATCGCGGCCCTCGCGGGCGCGCCGGAGCACGAGGCGGGTCTCGCGTCCGGGCTGATCAACACGTCGCAGCAGATCGGCGGCGCGATCGGCCTGGCGATCGTGTCGACGGTCGTGACCAGCTACTCGACCGACCTGCTGAAGGAGGGGAAGCCGCCCGCCGTCGCCCTGACCGACGGCTTCCAACGCGGCTACATGGTGATCGCGCTCGCGGCCGCGCTGGCGTTGCTCGTTGCGACCGTGTTCATCCGGCGGCAGGAGGTCCCGGTGGGCGAGGCGGAGGCCGTCCTCGACACGGCGCCCTAGCCCCTCAGGCCTTCCGGAACGGCGTCACGACCAGCGTCGTGACCTTCGCGGGTGCGTCGCAGCGCGGCGTGCCCTGCGGATGCAAGCGGAGCGTGCCGCCCTTGCGCGGGAGCACGAGGACGATCGCCGGCCGCGTCTTGCGGCACCAGTTCCACCACTGCATGTACGTGGTGGCGCTCCAGCCCGAGTGGAGGACGCGGGCCGGGCCGCTGCCCGGAAGCCCGCCGCGGCCGCCGAGGTGGAACACCGTCGCGTAGTGCGTCTTGCGCGCGCCCGCGAGGCGCGCTCGTGGTAGGCCGGCGATCGAGCACGCGTTGCCGGTGCGATTGGTGACGCGCACCCCGCCGACCATGCTCCCGGTCGCGCCCTGCAGGAAGAGCGAGGCCCGCAGGTACGACGCGCGGCACTGGCGGACGCTCTTCGGCGTGCCCGCGGCAGGCCAGGCCGCGACGGCGGCGGCGAGGAGGATCAGGATTGCGAGACGGCGCACTGGACATATCGTGAGGCCGTGAACCGCCTGGGGGAAGAGACCAGCCCGTATCTGCTCCAGCACGCCGCCAACCCGGTCGAGTGGCTGCCGTGGGGCGACGAGGCGTTCGCGCGCGCCCGCGAGCTCGACCGGCCGCTGCTGCTCTCGATCGGCTACTCGGCCTGCCACTGGTGTCACGTCATGGCGCACGAGTCGTTCGAGGACGACGAGACCGCGCGGCTCATGAACGAGCTCTATGTGAGCGTGAAGGTCGACCGCGAGGAGCGGCCCGACGTGGACGCGCTCTACATGGACGCCGTCGTTGCGCTCACGGGCCACGGCGGCTGGCCGATGACGGTGTTCCTCACGCCGGACGGCGAGCCGTTCTACGGCGGCACCTACTACCCGCCCGAGCCGCGCCACGGGCTGCCGTCGTTCCGCGAGGTGCTGACGGCCGTGAGCGAGGCGTACCGCGACCGGCGCGGGGCGCTCGAGCAGTCGGCCCGGCAGCTCGTCGAGCACGTGCGCTCGTCGGGCGATCTGCGGCCGTCGCCGGATCCGCTCACGGAGGACGTGCTGCGCGAGGCGCTGCGGAGCACGCGGGCGGTCTTCGAGCCGCGCTTCGGAGGCTTCGGGTCCGCGCCGAAGTTCCCGCCCGCCTCCGCCCTCGAGTTCCTGCTGCGCATGCGGCTGCGCACCGGCGATGACGAGGCGCTCGCGATGGCCGTGCGCACGCTCGACGGCATGGCGCTCGGCGGCATGTGGGACGAGGCCGGCGGCGGTTTCCACCGCTACTCGGTGGACGCCCAGTGGCTCGTGCCGCACTTCGAGAAGATGCTGTACGACAACGCGCTGCTCTTGCCCGCGTACCTGCACGGGTGGCTCGTGACCGGCGACGAGCGCTACCGGGAGGTCGCGGAGCGCACGGTCGAGTACGTCCTGCGCGAGCTCTCGCTGCCGGAGGGCGGCTTCGCGTCGGCGCAGGATGCGGACACGGACGGTGTCGAGGGGCTGACGTACACGTGGACGCCGGCGGAGCTGGCAGCGGCGCTCGGCGCTCCGCGGGACGAGCTGCTGGAGCCGTTCGAGGACGGGCGCTCGATCGTCCGCGGCGACCTGACGGCAGAGGAGCGCTCCCGTTTGCTCGCCGTGCGGGCCGAGCGGGCGCAGCCCGGGCTCGACGACAAGGCCGTCGCCTCGTGGAACGGACTGATGCTGGCGGCGCTGGCGGAAGCCGGGCTCCGGCTCGAGCGCGACGACTGGCTCGCGCGTGCGCGCGAGCTCGCCGGGTTCCTGCTCGGCGCCCTGTCGGGCGAGGACGGGCGGCTGTATCGCACTTACCGCCTCGGGCAGGCGAGGCACGCAGGCGTGCTGGAGGACTACGCGGACGTCGCGCACGGGCTGCTCGAGCTGCACGCGGCCGACGGCGACGCGCGCTGGCTCGCCGAGGCCCGGCGGCTGGCGCTGCTCGCCGCGGATCTGTTCGCAGACGACGAGCGCGGCGGCTTCTGGCTCACGCCCGTGGACGGCGAGCGGCTCATCGCGCGCACGAAGTCGTTCGACGACCACCCGACACCGTCGGGCAACTCGATGCTCGCCTACGTCCTGCTCCGCCTCGCGCGGATCGACGGCGACCCCGAGCTCGAGCGGCGGGCCGCCGGCGTGCTGCGGCTCGTCCGCGACACGGTCACCCGCGCCCCGACCTCGTTCGGCCACGCGCTGTGCGCGCTCGACCTCTACCTCTCGCCGCCGCGGGAGCTCGCGATCGTCGGCCCGCGCGCGGACCCCGCGACGCGTGAGCTTGCGGGCGCGGCCCTTGCGGAGTGGCAGCCGAACACGGTCGTCGCCTGGTCGGCCGGCGCCGGCGACGCGACGGCCCAGGAGGTGGCGCTGCTCGCCGGCAAGGATCTCGTCGACGGCCGCCCGGCGGTGTATCTGTGCGAGAGCTTCGCGTGCCAGGCACCCGTCACGGACCCGCGCCAGCTCAACGGGCGGCTAACAAGTGCCGGTTAGAGTCAGTCACAGTCTCAGAGGCCTGCGCGCGCCCGAATGACCACATACCGACCGACCCCAGCCCGTCGGCTCGGGCGGCTTAGCCGTCCCGCGGGAGCGCGCCCGTGACCGCGACCGAGCAGGACGCGACCCGCGCGCACTCCGACCGCTTGGCGCACGCGGCGAGCGTCGCCGGGCGGCTGCTCGACAACATCGAGACCGTCATCCACGGGAAGCGGAGCGAGATCCGGCTCGTCCTCGCCGCGCTCGCCTGCGAGGGTCACGTGCTCCTCGAGGACGTGCCCGGAACGGCGAAGACGGTGCTCGCCCGCGCGATCGCCCAGTCGGTCGAGGGCGCGTCGACGTCGCGCATCCAGTGCACGCCCGACCTGCAGCCGACCGATGTCACCGGACTTTCGATCTACAACCAGCGCGAGCGCGACTTCGAGTTCCGGCCGGGCCCGATCTTCGCCAATGTCGTGCTTGTCGACGAGATCAACCGGGCGATGCCGAAGACGCAGTCGGCGCTGCTCGAGGCGATGGCGGAACGGCAGGTAACGGTCGACGGCGCGACGCGCGAGCTGCCGAAGCCGTTCCTGCTGCTCGCGACCGAGAACCCGATCGAGCACGAAGGCACCTTCCCGCTGCCGGAAGCGCAGCTCGACCGTTTCTTCCTGAAGACGGGGCTCGGCTACCCGCACGGCGACGACGAGCTCCAGATCCTGCGCGACCAGCGCGACGGCCACCCACTCGGGCGGCTCGGCGCGGTGCTCACGCTCGAGGACGTCTCCGCGCTGCAGGACGCCGTGCGCGAGGTGTACATCGACGAGATCCTCCAGCGCTGGGTGGTCGACCTCGTGCGCGCGACGCGCGAGCTCGACGCGGTCGCGATCGGCGCGTCGGTGCGCGGGTCGCTCGCGCTCGAGCGCGCGGTGCGCGCGTGGGCGCTCATCCACGGGCGCGACTACGCCGTGCCGGACGACGTGCAGGACCTCTTCCTCCCGGTCGTGGGCCACCGCTTCGTCTTCACGCCCGCTTTCCTCGTCGAGGCCCGCAAGCTCGGCTGGGCGCGGACGATGGACGAGGTGGAGCGGCGCTGCCTGGAGATCGCGCCGCGGCCGGAGGCGACTCCGGAGGCGGAGGTGCTTCCCATCTCCGGGGACTAAGTGCCCCTTCCGGAGATGAGCCCATCACTTTCCCCGCCGGCGGCCGCTGAGCGGCGCCATGCATCGTCCTCAGTCGCCCCAATATCTAACTTCGATATTGAGGCTCCCTGCGTCCTAGCCTGGCGTGCTCATCGACCCCCGGAGGCGGGGGCGCACCACCGGAAGGGACACTGATGGCCCTCGGAGTCGCCACGTTCCCGCTCGTCCCGCGACGGCGGCTGATCGGGCTCGCCTTCGGGGCGATGCGGAGCGCGAGGCGCGGCCGCGGCTTCGACGTCATCGGCTCGCGCCCCTACCGCCCGGGCGACGACGTGCGGACGATCGACTGGGGCGCGTCGGCGCGCCTCTCGGCGGCGCGCGGCTCTGACGAGTTCATCGTCCGCGAGCGCTTCACCGAGGAGGCGCCGCGCGTCGTGGTCGTCTGCGACCGGCGGCCGGAGATGGCGCTCTTCCCGCCGGGCCTGCCGTGGCTCTCGAAGCCGGAGGCGATGCGCGTCGCCGGCTCGCTGATCGCGGACGCGACGCTGAAGGCGCGCGGCCTGGTCGGCTACCTCGACTACGCCTCGCTCGACCACCCCGACTTGGAGCAGCGCTCCGACGGGCCGTTCTGGCGTCCGCCGACGAGCCAGCACGAGCACTGGCGGCTGAAGGAGGAGCACCTTGTCTTCCCCGGCTTCCACGCGCCGTCCGACAACCTCGAGCGCGCGCTCGGCTTCCTCGGCGAGCTGCGGCGCACGCTGCCGACCGGGAGCTTCGTCTTCGTCCTCTCGGACTTCCTCGAGCCGCCGTCGCCCGAGGTCTGGAACGAGGCGCTCGAGCTCCCGTGGGACCTCGTGCCGGTCATCGTTCAGGACCCGATCTGGGAGCAGAGCTTTCCGGCAGTGGGCGGAATGGGCGTGCCGTTCGCCGACCCGGCCACGGGCACCGTGCGGCTCGTGCGGCTGACGAAGCGCGAGGCCGAGGCGCGGCGACGCGTCAACGTGGAGCGGCTCGCGCAGCTGCTCGACCGGTTCGAGAGCCTCGATCTCAAGCCCGTGATGGTGTCGTCGTCGAGCCCCGACGACGTGCTCGGCGCGTTCCTGGCCTGGGCTGCCGAGCGCGAGGCGGTGCCGGTCGTCGTATGAAGGAGCTGCGCCGCCATCCGACCGCGCTGGCGATGCTCGTCGTCGGCGCGCTGGCCGTCTGGGTCGCCGTCGTCGCGGTGCGCGCGGGCTGGTTCCGCAGCGCGCCGGACCTGCCGGCCGGGCCGCGCGTCGCCGCCACCGCGGCGATCACGCCGCGCGCTCACTACTACGGCGACCGAGTCACGGCCGAGCTGGAGCTGCTCTTCCGGCACGACATGGTGCCGGTCAAGTCGTTCAAGGTCACCGCGCCGTTCTCCCCGTACACGGTGCTCGGGTCGGAGGTGACGCGCTCCGACGCGGGCGACGCGACGCGGCTCGTCTACCGCTTCCGGCTGCTCTGCATCACGGTGGACTGCCTGCCGCAGAACCGGCGGAGCGTCACCTTGCCGCGCGCGACGATCCAGTTCACGCCGGCCGGATCGGCGCAGCAGACGCTGCGCGTGGGCTGGCCGGCGGTGGCCATCGCGTCGCGGCGCCTCGTGCGCTTCCAGGCGCGGCCGCTGCTTGCGGCGCACCTGCGGCCGCTGCCCGCGATCACCTATCGAGTGCGGCCGAACGTCCTGGCGGCGGCCGCGCTCACCGGCTCGATCGCGCTCCTGCTGCTCGCGGTCGCCCTGATCTTCCCGGCGCTGCCGCGCAGGCTCGGCGTGCGGCGGCCCGCGTGGCTGAAGCGGCGCGTGCGGCCGCTGACGCCGCTCGAGCAGGCGCTCGCGCGCGTGCGGGCGGCCGCGGCGAACGGCGGCGACGATGAGCGGCGCGCGCTCGAGCAGCTCGCGGTCGAGCTCGCAGGTACCGGCGAGGGCGGCCTGGCGCGTGACGCGCGGCGTCTCGCCTGGTCGCCGGGGCGGCCGCCGGCCGACGGGATCGACGAGCTTTCTGGCGAGGTCGAGCAGCTGATCGGGGCGGCCCGATGAGGCTGCCCGACGTGTTGCGCCGCGACCCGCAGGCGATCCCGCTGACGGACGCGCCGTCGCTGCGGCGGCAGGCGCAGCGCACATGGGCAGTCCGGCTCGCGCTCGGCGCCGGGCTGATCGCGTGCCTCCTCGTCGCGATCGCTGTGTCGCGCGACGCGAGCGGCTCCCGGCGCACGTTCTTCTCGACCGGGAAGAGCAGCGTCGTCGTGATCGACATCTCTGGGAGCATCGGCCCGGGGTCGCGCGCGCTGATCGGCCGGACGCTGCGGCGCCTGCTCGACGCGCGCAACTCGTTCGGGCTCGTGTTCTTCTCGGACTCGGCCTACGAGGCGGTGCCGCCGGGCACGCGCTGGACCGAGCTCGAGCCGCTGCTGCACTACTTCCAGCCGCCGCCGGCGCTGTCCGCGGACGGGCAGTCGCGCCGCCCCGTGGACACGCCGTGGGCGTCGTTCCGTGGCGGCACGCGCATCTCGACGGGGCTCGATCTCGCCCGGTCGATGCTCATCCGCACGGGCACCAGGGACGCGGGCGTGCTCCTGATCAGCGACCTGAACAACTCGATCTTCGACGGGCCGGCGCTCACGCGGACGCTCACGCGCTATGTGGGCGAGAAGATCCCGCTGCGGGTCATCGGGCTGAACGCGGAGCCGCAGAACGAGGTCATCTACCGGCGCGTGCTCGGCAAGCAGGCGATGGTCGACGACGCCGAGCTCGCCAAGGCGGACACGACGGGCGGAGGCTCGGTCGTCACCGCCACCGCGGGGACGTCGACCCCGCTCACGGTCGCCGCGCTCCTGCTCCTGCTCGGGCTCGGCGCCAACGAGCACTGGGCGGCGCGGCTGCGCTGGCGGAGTGGGGAGGCCGCGTGAGTCTCGGCCGTGCCCTCGGGCTCTTCGGCGGGCTCGTTGCGCTCGCGGGCTCCGTGCTCCTGCTGCTCGTCGCGGTCGACGCGCGCGCGTGGAGCGACGCGATCCGCGACGACGACGCCGTCTTCCGCGTGGAGCCGAAGCAGGCGGCGTGGGATCCGTCCGAGCGCGCGCCGTTCGGGATCGCGCGCCGCGTGCTCGGGCTCGACGACGACCTCGCGCTCCGGCGGGCGATCGAGCGGTTCCAGCTGGCGCGCCTGCAATCCACCTTCTTCAACCCGAGCGCGGGCCTGCAGGCCTCGAAGGCGCGCGCGCAGATCGCGCTCGCGGCGATCGAGCGTGAGGCGCCGCGCGCGCGTGACACGTCGATCGCCGCGAACCTGATCGGCGTGCTCGCGTTCCAGGAGGCGCGCGGCGACCCGATCCACGCGGCGGAGGCGATCCAGCGGGCGGCGCAGGCGTTCCGGCGGGCGATCCTCGCCGACGGCGCCAACGAGGATGCGAAGTCGAACCTCGAGCTGATCGTCCGCCTCCAGCAGGCGAATAGCGCGCTCCGCCGGCAGCAGAGCGGGGTTCTCGGCAACGCACGCGGGCACGGCACCGGCGCGGGCAGTGGCGGGAGCGGCTACTGACATGCTCGCGGTCGCGTTCGCGTCGCCCTGGGCTGCGCTCGTGGCGCTCGTGGTGGTCGTGCCGCTCGGTGCGCTCGCGTACGCGACACAGCGGTCGGAGCGAGTCGCGGCTGCGCTCGGCCTGCGGCCGGCGCGCGACGCGACCGTGTTCGCGGCGATCCTGATCGTGACGTTCGCCGCGCTTGTCGGGGCGGCTGCGGCGCAGCCGGTGAGGGAGACTCAGACCGACCGGCGCGTGCGGTCGGACGCGCAGGCGTGGTTCGTGATCGACACGTCACGGTCGATGCTGGCGGCCCCCTCCGCGATCGGCTCGACGCGCTTCACTGCGTGCGAAGCGGGCGGCGATCGCGCTGCGCGCGCGGCTGTCGGATGTGCCGTCCGGGATCGTCTCGTTCACGGACCGGGCGGTGCCGAACCTGTTCCCGACCGTCTCGCAGCAGGCGTTCGCCGCCACCGCGCTGCAGTCGCTGGCGATCGAGCGGCCGCCCCCCGGCGTGTCTCCCGACACGCGGTCGACCTCCTTCGACGGGCTCTCGGCGCTCGCCTACGACGAGTACTTCGCCCCGCCGACGAGCAAGCGGCTCGTGGTGCTGCTCACCGACGGCGAGTCGCGGCCCTTCTCCGTGCGGCAGACCGCGCGGGCCTTCCCGCGGCGGCTGTACCGGCTGCTCGTCGTGCGGTTGTGGAAAGGCTCGGAGCGCGTGTGGCACATCGACGGCAGCCCGGAGTCCTACCTCCCCGACCGGGCGAGTACGGTGGACATCGGGCGGCTGGCCCACGCGACGGGCGGCGGCGTGTTCGGCGAGAGCGGGCTCGCCGCTGTAGCGACCTCCGCGCGCGCCTTCCTCGGCACGGGGCCGAGCCGGAAGATCGGGACGGAGCGCAAGCCGGTCGCGCTCGCTCCGTGGCTGCTCGCGGCCGCGCTCGTGCCGCTCGGCCTCCTGCTCTGGCGACGCTCGCTCTAAGCTCTCTCGATGCCGGACTGGCGTGATGCCGTCGACGCTGCGGCGCGCGGGGAGCGCCTGGACGCGGGCGCAGCAGGCGCGCTCGTCGATGCGCCGCTGGGCGCGCTGTGCGAAACCGCGCGGGAGCTGCGCGAGCGCGGCTCGGGGCGGCTCGTCACGTACTCGCCGAAGGTCTTCATCCCGCTGACGCAGCTCTGCCGCGACGTGTGCCACTACTGCACGTTCGCGCGGCCGCCGCGGCGCGGGGAGCGGGCGTACATGACGGAGAACGAGGTGCTCGCGGTCGCACGGGCCGGCGCCGAGGCGGGCTGCCACGAGGCGCTGTTCACGCTCGGGGACAAGCCGGAGCTGCGTTACCGGGTGGCGCGCGAGGAGCTCGCCGCGCTCGGCTGCGCGACGACGCTCGAGTACCTCGCGCGTTGCGCTGCGCTGGTGCTCGAGGAGACCGGCCTCCTTCCGCACGTGAACGCGGGCGTCATGCCGGCGGAGGACGTTCGCGCCCTGCGGCGGGTCAGCGTGTCGCAGGGGCTCATGCTGGAAGGCACGGCGCCGCGGCTGGCGGAGCGGGGCGGCCCGCACTTCGGCTCGCCGGACAAGGCGCCTGCGGCGCGGCTCGCCACGATCGCGGCGGCCGGCGAGGCGCTCGTGCCCTTCACGAGCGGGATCCTGATCGGCATCGGCGAGACGCGGGCGGAGCGGCTCGACGCGCTGCTCGCGATCCGTGAACTCCACGAGCGGTACGGCCACGTGCAGGAGGTGATCGTCCAGAACTTCCGCGCGAAGCCGGGCACGCGTATGGCGGATCACGCCGAGCCCGACCTGGACGAGGTGCTGTGGTCGGCGGCGGCGGCGCGGCTGGTGCTCGGCGCGGAGATGAACCTGCAGGTGCCGCCGAACCTGAGCTACGCAGACTTCGGCCGGCTGCTCGAGGCGGGGATCAACGACTGGGGCGGTGTCTCGCCGGTGACGGTCGACCACGTCAACCCGGAGGCGCCGTGGCCGGCGGTTGCGGCTCTCGAGCAGGCCACGCAGGCGGCGGGCCTGGAGCTCGCGCCGCGGTTGCCCGTGTACCCCGCGTACGTCCGCGACCCGGGCCGCTGGCTCGACGGCGGGGTGGTCGCCGCGACGCTCCGCCGCTCGGATGCGTCCGGCCTGGGCCGCGATGACGGCAGCTGGTCGGCGGGCGCCGCGGTGCCCGTCCCGTCCCGGACGGCCGCGTCCCTCCTAGCCGTGTCCCGCGCGGACGGGGCCGCCGGGGCGAACACCGGGGGTCAGACCCGGGTATCACGCGACGCGTCACGGGAGCGTGCCGAAAGCGTGCCGAGTTCGTCTCGCTCGCCCGTCGGCGAGGCGCTGGCGCGGGTCGAGCGCGAGGACGAGCTACGCGAAGAGGACGTCGTCGCGCTGCTCGAGGCGCGCGGACGGGACGCAGCGGAAGTGTGCGCCGCCGCCGACGCCCTGCGCCGCGACGTCAACGGCGACACCGTGACGTACGTCGTCACGCGGAACGTCAACTACACCAACGTCTGCTACTTCCGCTGCGGCTTCTGCGCCTTCTCGAAGGGCAAGCTCGCCGCCAGCCTGCGCGGCCGGCCGTACCTCGTGCCGCATGCCGAGGTGGCCCGCCGCGCGAGCGAGGCCTGGGAGCGCGGCGCGACCGAGATCTGCCTGCAAGGCGGGATCCACCCGGGCTTCACGGGCCGCCACTACCTCGAGGTCTGCGCCGCGGTGAAGGAGGCGGTCCCGGACATCCATGTGCACGCGTTCTCCGCGCTCGAGGTGTGGCAGGGGGCGTCGACGCTCGGGCTGCCGCTCGAGCGCTACCTCTCGCAGCTCGGGGATGCGGGCCTCGCGTCGCTTCCGGGCACGGCCGCCGAGATCCTCGACGACGAGGTGCGCCGCGACCTCTGCCCCGACAAGGTCACGACGAGCCAGTGGCTGCACGTGCACGAGACGGCGCACCGGGTCGGCCTGCGCTCGACCGCGACGATCATGTTCGGCCACATCGAGCGGCCCGTGCACGTGGCGCGCCACCTGCTCCGCGTCCGCGACCTGCAGCGCCGCACTGGCGGGTTCACCGAGCTCGTGCCGCTGCCGTTCGTGCACATGGAGGCGCCGATCTACCTCAAGGGCCGCGCGCGCCCCGGGCCGACCTTCCGCGAGGCGGTCCTGCTGCACGCGGTCGCGCGGCTCGCGCTCCACCCGCACGTCACGAACATCCAGGCGTCGTGGGTGAAGCTCGGCCTCGAGGGCGGCCAGGCCGCGCTGCAGGCCGGGTGCAACGACTTCGGCGGCACGCTGATGAACGAGTCGATCTCGCGCGCGGCGGGCGCGAGCCACGGCGAGGAGGTGCCGCCCGAGCTGATGGAGGAGACGATTCGGGCCGTCGGCCGCGAGCCGCGTCAGCGCAGCACGCTGTACGGCGAGCCCGACGCGGCGCAGGTCGAGCGGTCGTTCGGCGCGCCGCCGCTTTCACCGCCGGTCAACCCGCCCGTGAAGGACGCCGGCCTGGTTGCGCCGCCGAGGCTCGTCCGCCCGGGCTTCGCCGGCTCAGGCCTCGACGGCGAGCAGGTCGTCGAGCGTCTCGCGGCGGCGAACTAGCGTCGCCTCACCGTCCCCGACGAGCACGGCGGCCGGCCGCAGGACGCCGTTGTAGTTCGACGCCATCGAGAGCGTGTACGCGCCCGTCCCGGCGACGGCGAGCACGTCGCCGCGCGCCGGCGCCGGCAGGCCGACGCGGTCGACGAGCACGTCGCCCGATTCGCAGTGCTTGCCGCAGACCGTGTAGTAGCCGTCAGGCTCTGCCTCCGCCCGCCCGGCGACGAGCACGGTGTGGCGCGCGCCGTACAGCTGCGGGCGCGGGTTGTCGGACATGCCGCCGTCGACGGCCACGTACGTCGTCGCCTCGCTGGCGCGCTTGACGACGCCGACGCGGTAGAGCGTCACGCCTGCCGGCCCGACCACGGAGCGGCCGGGCTCGAGGATCAGCTGCGGCGCCGGCAGGCCGTGCAGCGCCCACTCGTGTGCGACCCGCTCGAGCAGCGCGCCGACGAACTCGCCGATCGCGGGCGGCCGGTCGTCCGCGACGTACTGGATGCCGAGCCCGCCGCCGAGGTCGACCACTTCGGGCACCCAGCCGAGCTGCGCGCGCAGGTCGGCCGAGAACGCGGCCAGCCAGTCGACGCTCATCCGCGCCGCCAGCGAGTCGCGCAGGTGCGAGCCGAGGTGCAGATGGACGCCGGCCACGTCGAGGCCGGCGTCGCGCGCACGACGGATCGCCTCGACCGCGTCGTCCGGCGGCAGCCCGAACTTCGAGCCGAGGTGGCCGGTCCGGACGGCGTCGTGCGTGTCGGCGTCGATCCCGGGCGTGACGCGCACCAGCACGCGCCCGCGCGCCCGCTCGACGTCGTCCAGCGAGTCGATCACGAGGTAGCCGACGCCGGCCGCGACCGCGCGCGCGATCTCGTCGTCGCTCTTGTTGTTGCCGTGGAACACGATCCGCTCCGGGGCGATGCCTGCGCGGATCGCGTACTCGAGCTCGCCGGTCGTCGAGACGTCCGCGCCGAGCCCCTCGCCCGCGAGCAGCCGGAGCACCGCCACGTTCGGAAAGGCTTTGACGCTGTACGCGACGAGGGCTTCCGGCGCGGCGTCGCCGTAGGCGCGTGCCCGCGCACGCAGCGTCTCCTCGCAGAGGACGACGAGCGGCGTGCCGAACTCCTCCGCAAGCTGGGTCGCGCGCAGGCCGCCGAGGGCGAGCTCGCCGCCCTCGATCGTCGCGCTGTCAGGAAACGGGTCGAGCACCGAAGCGCATTCTCGCCTCGGCGAGCGCCTCGTGGACGCCACCCGGGCCAGGCGCGAGCCGCGACTGTGGCTCGACGCCCCCGAATGTGCCCTCGCGCACCTGCGTCGCGACCTGCTCGTGCGCGTCGCGGAACGGCATCCCGTCGAGCACCAGCGCCTCGGCCGCGTCAGTGGCCGTCAGCAGCGGATCGGCGCACGCGGCGGCGAGCCGCTCGCGGTCGAGCTCGAGGTGCTCGAGCAGGGCGGCCAGAGCCGGCAGCGCCAGCGAGACGTCGTGCCGCGCCGCGAACACGGGCGCCTTGTCCTCCTGCAGGTCGCGGTCGTAGGCGAGCGGCAGCCCCTTCACGACGGCGAGCAGGCCCGCCAGCCGCCCGAGCGCCGTACCCGCCTTGCCGCGCGCGAGCTCGGCGACGTCGGGGTTCAGCTTCTGCGGCATCATCGACGACCCGGTCGCGGCCGACGGCGGCAGGCGCGCGAAGCCGAACTCGCTCGAGACCCACAGGACGAGCTCCTCCGCCATGCGCGACAGGTGCGAGAACAGCACTGCGCACGCGTAGAGGTAGTCCAGCGCGAAGTCGCGGTCCGCGACGCCGTCCAGCGAGTTGCGCACACCGCCGGGCGGTTGCGGCAGCGGCAGCGTCGAGCCGGCGAGCGCCCCTGAGCCGAGCGGGGAGACGTCGGCCGCCGCCCGCGCGTGCCCGAACCGCGTGCGGTCGCGGTCGAGCATCTCTGTCCAGGCGAGCAGGTGGTGCCCGACCGTGACCGGCTGCGCCCGCTGCAGGTGCGTGTAGCCGGGCATCGGCGTGCCGGCCTCGGCGGCGGCCTGGTCGAGGATCGTTCGCGCCAGTGCTTCGAGCGCCTCGACGGCCTCGTCGCAGGCGGCGACGACGTACAGCCGAAACGCGGCCGCCACCTGGTCGTTGCGCGACCGGCCCGCGTGGATCTTGCGCCCGAGCTCGCCGAGCTGCCGCTCGATCGCCGAGTGCACGTCCTCGTCCTCCGGCCCCAGCCCGGGCCCGGCTGCGATTCGCTCGAGCGCCGACGCGATCTCGGCGAGCTCGCCGGCGGTGATGAGGCCGGCTGCCGCGAGCCGCCCCGCGTGGAGACGGCTCGCTTCGCAGTCGTAGGGGAGTAGCTCGGCGTCGTCCGCCTTGAGGAACGCCCAGACGCGGCCGTCGAGGGGCGTGCCCGTGCGCGCGCCCCAGACGGTCACCCCACCGCCACCTGATCCTGCTGGTGCGCCCGCGCCGCGGCGAGCTGCGCTTCGAGCCCGAGCAGCGAGATGAAGCCCTCGGCCGACTCGTGCGGGAAGGTCTCGCCGGTGGCGTACGAGGCGAGCGACTCGGCGTACAGCGCGTGCTCGGAGCGTCGGCCGGTCACGATTGCCGCGCCCGACTCGAGCCGCACCCGCACCTCGCCCGAGACGAGCTTCTGCGTCTCGGCGAAGAACGCGTCGTAGGCGGCGCGCACCGGGGTGAACCAGAAGCCGTCGTAGACCAGTTGCGCCCACTTCGGCTCGAGCTCGCGCTTGGCGATCTGCTCGGCCTTC
The DNA here is from genome assembly GCA_963734565.1 of uncultured Thermoleophilia bacterium. Taxonomy (GTDB): domain Bacteria; phylum Actinomycetota; class Thermoleophilia; order Gaiellales; family Gaiellaceae; genus JACVRM01. Next base: position 757,131 of record CAVTHM010000002.1, read on the forward strand.
GTCAGGACGAGATCCTCGAGCGCGTCGTGCGCCTTGATGAGCGTCAGCGCGGCAGGCGCCTCGTAGAGCTCGCGGCTCTTGATGCCCACCACGCGGTTCTCGATCATGTCGATCCGGCCGATCCCGCGGGAGCCGGCCAGCTCGTTCAGCGCCGCGACCAGCTCGGCCAGCGGCAGCTCCTCGCCGTCGAGCGAGACCGGCAGGCCGGCCTCGAAGCCGATGACCACCTCGACCGGCTCAGCGGCCGCCGAGGGCGCGACCGTGAGCACGAACGCCTCCTCGGGCGGGGCGGCCCACGGATCCTCGAGCACGCCGGCCTCGATCGCGCGGCCGAACAGGTTGTCGTCGACGGAGAACGGCGAGTCGGGCTTGGCCTCGACCGGGATGTTGCGCTCCGCCGCGTACGCGATCTCCTCGTCGCGCGACCACGGCTTGTCGCGCAGCGGCGCGATCACGGCGACGCCCGGGTACGTGGCCTTGAAGGCGAGCTCGAAGCGCACCTGGTCGTTGCCCTTGCCGGTGCAGCCATGCACGACGGCGTCGGCGCCCAGCTCGCGCGCGATCTCGCCGATTGCCTCGCCGATGACCGGCCGCGAGAGCGCCGAGATGAGCGGGTACTTGCCCTCGTAGAGCGCGTTCGCGAGCAGCGCCTTGGCGACGACCTGCTCGGCGAACTGGTCCTTCTTGTCGAGCAGGATGACGTCGTCGGCGCCGGCCGCGTAGCCGCGCTGGATCGCCGGCTCGAAGTCGGCTTCCTGGCCGACGTCGACGAGCACGGCGACGACCTCGTCGAAGCCGTAGTCCTCCTTCAGCCAGGAGATGGCGCAGCTCGTGTCGAGCCCGCCCGAGTACGCGAGTACAGCCTTCATCTAGGTGTCTCCTTCGAGGTGGTGGGTGAGCTCCTCGGCGAGCTGTGCGCCCGTGAGGCCGTCGCGCGGGGCGACGAAGATCGTGTCGTCGCCGGCGAGTGTGCCGGCGATGTCGGGGAGGCGCGCCGCGTCGATCGCGCGCGCGAGGGCGTTCGCGTAGCCGGGTGGCGTGTGGATCACGACCAGCGGCCCGGACGGCGCCAGCCCGACGACCCAGCGGCGCAGCGCAGCGGTCAGCTCGCTCATGCGCGTGAGGTCGGCGGCGCCGGGCAGCGCGTAGGCGAGCGTGCCGTCGTCACCGCGCACCTTCACGAGCCCGAGCTGGGCGATGTCGCGCGAGACCGTCGTCTGCACGGCGTCGTAGCCGGCCTCGCGGAGCGCGGCGGCCACCTCCTGCTGCGTGGACAGCTTCTGCTGCTGGACGAGGCGCAGGATCGCGCCCTGGCGGTCGTACTTGCTCACGCGAGCACCTCCTCGAGGATGGACAGAGCCTGGTTGGCCTCGTCGGCCGAGATGGTCAGCGGCGGGGTGATGCGCAGCGTGTTCGGGCCGGCGCTGCAGACCAGCAGGCCGCGCTCGAGGCAGGCGGCCATCGCGTCGGCGGCGGGCCGGTCCACGTCGGCCGCGAGCAGCAGGCCGAGGCCGCGTGTCTCGGTGACGCCGGCGTAGGTTTTCAGCGCGCCGGTGAGCTGGGCGCTCCGCGCCTTCACGTTGTCGAGCAGCTCATCCGTGAGCTCGTCGAGGACGGCACAGGCCGCGGCGCAGGTGACGGGGTTGCCGCCGAAGGTCGTGGCGTGATCGCCCGGGACGAACCCGGCGGGCGCGTCGTCGGAGACGAGCAGCGCGCCGATCGGCAGGCCGTTCGCGAGTCCCTTCGCGAGCGGGACGAGGTCGGGCTTCACGCCCAGCTGCTCCCAGGCGAAGAACGTGCCGGTGCGGCCGACACCGGTCTGCACCTCGTCGAAGATCAGCAGGGCGCCCACCTCACTTGTGAGCTCGCGGGCGGCGCGGAGGAACGCAGGCGAGACGGGGTGGACGCCGCCCTCGCCCTGGACGGGCTCGACGACGATGGCGGCCGTGTCGGCGCCGACCGCGTCCGTTAGTACGGCGATGTCGTCGCGCGGCACGAAGGTCACATCGGGGACGAGCGGCGCGAACGGCGTCTGCTTGGCCGGCTGGCCCGTCACCGACAGCGCGCCGAACGTGCGGCCGTGGAACGAGCCGTCGAGCGCGACGAAGCCGGTCTTGCCCGTCGCCTTGCGCGCGTACTTGAGCGCTGCTTCGTTCGCCTCCGCGCCCGAGTTGCAGAAGAAGGCGGACGCGCCGCCGAAGCGGTCGGAGAGCCGCGACGCGAGCGCCTGCATGGGCTCCGTCCAGTAGAGGTTCGAGACGTGCCAGAGCGCGTCGAGTTGCCGGTGGGCGGCCGCCAGCGGAGCGGGGTGGAGGTGGCCGAGGCCGACGACCGCGATGCCCGCGACGCAGTCGAGGTAGCGCGTGCCGTCGTCGGCCGTGACCCAGCAGCCCTCGCCGCTGACGAGCGTGACGTCGGTGCGCGCGTAGGTCGGCAGGACTGCCGGCATCGTCTTCACGCGACCACCGCCGTCTCGCCGATCTCCGCCTGGACGCCGAGCCGGGCGGCGGCGACCGCGGCCCGCAGCTTCGGCTGGATGCCGCCGTGCAGCTCGCCGGTGTCGAGCAGCTCGGCCGCGTCGTCCGCCGCGATGCGCGAGACGACGGCGCCCGCGAGCAGCAGGCCGGGCACGTCGGTGAGGAAGAGGATGCGCTCCGCGCCGAGGCCAACGGCGAGCGCGGAGGCGGCCTCGTCGGCGTTGACGTTGAGCGGGCCGGTCGCGAGCGGCGCGACGACCGGGATGCGTCCCACGGCGAGCGCGGCGACGACGGCGGGCGGCGCGCAGGGGACGGGATCGCCAACCTCGCCGAGCCCGGGCGCGCGGGTGGCCTCGAGGCCGATCTCGTCGCCCATCAGGCCGAGCGCGCTGGGGCCGATCGCGGCGCAGACCTCCGCGTTCACCGCGGCCATCGACTCGCGCACGATGGCGAGCGCCTCCGGCGAGGTGATGCGGCGGCCGGCGACGAACTCGACCGGCAGGCCGCGGCGCTTCATCTCCGCCGAGATCTGCGGGCCGGCGCCGTGCACCACGACCACCGGGCTGCCGGCCGCGGCGAACGGCTGCACGAGCGCGACCGCCTCGCTCGCAACGCCGCCGCCGATCTTGACGACGACGGGCTTCACGAGCGGTAGTCCGCGTTGATGCGGACGTAGTCGTAGGACAGGTCGCTGGTCAGATAGCTGGCCTCGCCGTCGCCGAGCCCGAGGTCGAGCTCGATGCGGCACTCGGAGCCCTCCAGCTCGGGCTCGACGCCCTGCGGCGTGCCGCGGTCGATCACCGTCGCGCCGTTGAAGATCAGCGTGAGCAGGTCGGGCTCGACGTTCGCGTAGCCGCCGTTGTACGGCGCGGACCCGGCAGCCGCGAGCACGCGGCCCCAGTTCGCGTCGCGGCCGAAGAGCGCGGTCTTGACGAGCGGCGAGGTCGCGATCCGGCGCGCGACGGCCTTCGCCTGCGCGCGGTCGACGGCGCCGCGGACGTCGATGGCGGCCAGGAAGGTGGCACCCTCGCCGTCGGCCACGATCTGCGAGGCGAGCTCGCTGCAGACGGCCTGCAGCGACCCGGCGAAGGCGGCGTCGGTCGCCGCCGTGCGCGTGATCCCGCTCGCGCCGTTCGCGAGCAGCACGACCGTGTCGTTCGTCGAGCACTCGCCGTCCACGGAGATCGCGTTGAAGCTCTCGTCGACCGCGGGGCGGAGGAAGTCGCTGGCCTCGCCCGGCTCGAGCGGATAGTCGGTCGTGACCACCGCGAGCATCGTGGCGAGGTCCGGGTGGATCATCCCCGAGCCCTTGGCCATGCCGCCGACGGTGAAGCCGTCGCGGGCGACGACTGCCTGCTTCGAGCGCGTGTCGGTGGTCATGATCGCGTGGGCCGCGTCGTCGCCGCCCTCGTCGGAGAGCTCGGCCGCGGCGTGGGGCAGGCCGGCGCGAATGCGGTCGAGCCGCAGCGGCAGTCCGATGACGCCGGTCGAGAGCACGAGCACCTGCTCCGCGTCGAGGCCGAGCAGCCGCGCCGACTCGGCCGCGGTCGCGCGCGCGTCGAGCTCGCCGCGGAGCCCGGTGGCCGCGTTCGCGTTGCCGGAGTTCGCGACGACCGCCTGCGGCTCGGCCAGCTCGAGGTGCTCCTTCGAGATCTTCACGGGCGCCGCCTGCACGCGGTTCGCGGTGAACAGCGCCGCCCCGGTCGCCGGCACGGTCGAGCGCACGAGCGCGAGGTCGAGCCCTTCCTTGCCGATCCCGCAGCGGACGCCGCTCGCGACGAACCCGCGCGCCGCCGTCACGCCTCCGGGTGCACGCCCAACGTCCCCCAGGGGATCCCCGAGATCCCTGCGGTCACGGTATCCAGGAAAAGCGCGCGCGTCTGTGCCCGATGCGTGCCGCATTTGCGCCATCAGACGAGCACCCCGCCGAGGCGCAGGCCGAGCGTCGCGTCCAGGCCGAGCGCGGTGTTCGCGTTCTGGATCGCCTGGCCCGCGGCGCCCTTGCCGAGGTTGTCGATCGCGCACACGACGATCGCACGGCCGGTCGCGCGGTCGGTGAACGCCGCGACCTCGGCGCTGTCCGTGTGCTGTACGCGGGCCAGCTCGGGGGTCGCGCCCGCAGGGAGGACGCGCACCGCCGGCGACGCTGCGTACGCGTTCTCGAGCCGCGCGGTCAGGTCGTGCTCGCGCGCCTCGAAGTAGCAGGTGGCGAGCAGCCCGCGCCGGATCGGCAGCAGGTGCGTCGCGAGCGCGACGGGAAATCCCAGCGCCTGCGCGATCTCGGGCGCGTGCTGGTGCGCGCCGACGCGGTACGCCGACACGTTCTCGAGCACGAAGCCCGCGTGTGAGCTCTCCTTCAGCGACCGGCCGGCGCCGGTCATGCCCGACTTGCCGTCGACGACGACGCTGCCCGGCACGATCGTGTCCGCGAGCGGCGCCAAAGCAAGCAGCGCGGCGGTCGCGTAGCAGCCCGGGTTCGCGATCAGCCGCCCCTCGGCCGGCCACAGCTCCGGGAGCGCGTACTCCCAGGTGCCGAGCTCGCCGCCGCGCGGGTGCTCGAAGCCGTACCACTCTGCATAGAGCCCTGCATCCGAGAGCCGGTGCGCGCCCGAGAGATCGACGACGACACCATCAGCGGGCGGGGCGAACGCGGCCGCCTCCTCGTGCCCCAGGCACAGGAACGTCACGTCGGCGCCCACCGCGAGCGCCTCCTCGTTCGGGACGACGGGCGGGAGCGACCCGTTCAGGCGCACGTCAAGTGCGGACGCGCCCTGCCCGGCGAGCGAGTCAGACCCGAGTGCGACCAGCTCGAGCTCCGGGTGCGCGAGCACGCGGTCGAGCGTCTCCTGGCCCGTGTACCCCGACGCGCCGACGATCGCAGCAGTTGGCATGGCTGCATCTTATGCAATAACATGCATTTCATGCAAGACGCGCACCTCGTGCTGGAGGACGGCACCGTCTTCCGCGGCCGCTCGGTCGGCGCCGACGGCGTGGCTGCCGGCGAGGCCTGCTTCACGACGGCGATGGCGGGCTACGAGGAGGCGGTCACCGACCCGAGCTACGTCGCGCAGGTGCTCTGCTTCGCGTACCCGCTGATCGGCAACTACGGCGTCGACGAGTCGCGGCTCGAGTCCGAGTCCGTGCAGGCGGAGGCCGTCGTCATGCGAACGGCGCGGCCGGCCTGGGCGGCATGGCTGCGCGAGCGCGGCGTCGTCGCGATCGACGACGTCGACACGCGCGCGCTCGTGCGCCGGATCCGCGCGAACGGCGTCCTGCGCTGCGCGGTGGGAACCGCGCCGGTAGACGAGCTTCACGCGCGCGCGCTGGCCGAGCCGCCCATCGACGGGCGGCCCCTGCGCCGCCACATGGGGACGCGCGACCCCTACACGGTCGGCAGCGGCCCGCGCGTCGCGCTGCTCGATCTCGGCTGCAAGCGCTCGATCCCGGCCCGTCTCGCCGCGACGGGCCTCGAGGTGCACGTCGTCCCGTCGAACTGGGACGCCGAGGCGATCCTCGACGAGCGGCCGCAGGCGGTGCTGGTCGGCAACGGGCCCGGCGATCCGGCCGTGCTCCAGGGTCCGATCGAGACGATCCGCGACCTGCTCGGGCGAGGTGCCGCTCTTCGGCATCTGCCTCGGCCACCAGCTGCTCGGGCTCGCGCTCGGCCTGGAGACGTACAAGCTGCCGTTCGGCCACCGCGGCGCCAACCACCCCGTGCGCGAGCTGGCCACCGGCCGCGTGCTCGTCACCGTCCAGAACCACGGCTACGCCGTGCGCGCCGACGACGAGGAGCTCGTCAGCCACGTCTCGCTCAACGACGGCAGCGTCGAGGGCCTCTCCGGCGACGGCTTCGCGAGCGTCCAGTTCCACCCCGAGGCGGCGCCCGGCCCGCTCGACGCCCTGCCCTTCTTCGACCGGATCGCCCAGGCATGCCGAAGCGCACCGACCTTCGCTCGCTCCTGATCGTCGGCTCCGGGCCGATCCGCATCGGCCAGGCGTGCGAGTTCGACTACGCGGGAGCGCAGGCGTGCCGCGTGCTGCGGCGCGAGGGCTACCGCGTCGTGCTCGTCAACTCGAACCCGGCGACGATCATGACCGACCCCGAGTGGGCCGACGCGACCTACCTCGAGCCGCTCGACGTCGAGACCGTCGCCGAGATCATCGAGCGCGAGCGGCCGGACGCGCTGCTGCCGACGCTCGGCGGGCAGACCGGCGCTGAACCTCGCGCTCGAGCCTCTCGGAGGCGGGCGTCCTTGACCGGCTCGGCGTCGAGCTGATCGGCGCCGACCTCGACGCGATCCGCCGCGCCGAGGACCGCGAGCTCTTCCGCGAGACGATCACCGCCGCCGGCCTGCAGGTGCCCGAGAGCGTGATCGTCTCGTCCGTCGCCGAGGCGGAGAGCTTCCCGGTGCCGGCGATCGTGCGGCCCGCGTTCACGCTCGGCGGCACGGGCGGCGGGATCGCGCACACGCGCGATGAGCTCCGTGCGCAGGTCGCCGCCGGCCTCGCCGCGAGCCCGATCGGCCAGGTGCTCGTCGAGCGCTTCCTCGCCGGCTGGGCAGGAGCACGAGCTCGAGGTGATGAGCGACGCCGCGCGGCAACTGCGTCGTCGTCTGCTCGATCGAGAACCTCGACCCGATGGGCGTGCACACCGGCGACTCGTGGACGGTCGCGCCGCAGCAGACGCTGCCGGACGGCGAGTACCAGCGGCTGCGCGAGGCTGCGTTCACGTGCGCGCGCGCCGTCGGCGTCGCGACGGGCGGCGCGAACGTGCAGTTCGCGTACGAGCCGCGTCACGGCGAGCTGCGCGTGATCGAGATGAACCCGCGCGTCTCGCGCTCGTCGGCGCTCGCGTCGAAGGCGACCGGCTTCCCGATCGCGAAGCTGGCGGCGCTGCTCGCGGTCGGCTACACGCTCGACGAGCTTCCGAACGACATCACCGGCCAGACGACGGCGGCGTTCGAGCCGGCGCTCGACTACGTCGCGGTCAAGGCGCCGCGCTTCGACTTCGCCAAGTTCCCCGGCGCGGAGCCCGTGCTCGGCAGCGAGATGCGCGCGGTCGGCGAGGCGCTCGGCATCGGCCGCACGTTCCCCGAGGCGTTCCTCAAGGCGCTGCGAGGGCCGCGAGGCTGCGCTCGAGGTCGACCTCGCACGCCGCGGCGAGCCGGTTGCGGGCCGCTGGGAATCGCTGCTCGAGGCTGCGCGACAGGGCCTCGAGCTGCCGGGCGTCCACCCGTACTGGGCCGACGAGCTGCGCGAGATCGCCGCCTCCGAGCAGGAGCTCGCCGCGTCCGGCGACGTCGCCGCCGCCAAGCGCTTCGGGCTCCCGGACGCGCGCATCGCCGAGCTGCTCGGCGTCCACGAGGCGGAGGTGCGCGAGCGCCGCGAGCGCCCCGGCCGTCTCGCCGTCGACTCCTGCGCCGGCGAGTTCGAGGCGCAGACGCCCTACTACTACCTCTCGTACGAGCCCGACGACGAGCCGCCCGCGCCGACCGGCCGCGCGGTGGTCGTGCTCGGCAGCGGCCCCAACCGGATCGGCCAGGGCATCGAGTTCGACTACTGCTGCGTCCACGCGGCGCAGGCGCTCCGCAAGCTCGGCTACGAGGCGGTGCTCGTCAACTCGAACCCGGAGACCGTCTCGACGGACTACGACACGTCGGACCGGCTGTACCTCGAGCCGCTGACGCACGAGCGCGTGCTCGACGTCTGCGAGCTGGAGCAGCCGCTCGGCGTCGTCGTCTCGCTCGGCGGGCAGACGCCGCTCAAGCTCGCGCCACGGGCTGTCCGCTGCGGGCGTGCCGCTGCTCGGCGACCCGCTCGACGCGATCGACCTCGCCGAGGATCGCGGCCGCTTCGCCGCGCTACTCGCCGAGCTCGGCGTGTCCGCGCCGGAGTGGGGCGTGGCCGAGGACCGCCAGGAGGCGCTCGCGGTCGCCGAGCGGATCGGCTACCCGGTGCTCGTCCGGCCCGCACCACGTGCTCGGCGGCCGCGGCATGCGCGTCGTGCGCGGGCCGGAAGAGCTCGACCTCGACGAGCCGTGCCTCGTCGACCGCTACGTCGAGGGCGCGCATCGAGCTCGACGTCGACGCGCTCTGCGACGGCGACGGCGCCTGGGTTGCCGCGGTGCTCGAGCACGTCGAGCCGGCCGGCGTGCACTCGGGCGACTCGGCGTGCGTCATCCCGGCGCCGTCGGTGACGCCTGCGCTCGACGCGGAGATCCGGCGGATCACCGGTGCGATCGCGCAGGCGCTCGGCGCGCGCGGGCTCCTGAACCTGCAGCTCGCACTGCAGCGACGGCCGGCTCGAGGTGCTCGAGGCGAACCCGCGCGCGTCGCGGACGGTGCCGTTCGTCGCGAAGGCGACGGGCCTGCCGCTCGTCGAGCACGCGGTGCGCCTGCTGCTCGGCGAGTCGCTGGCCGATCTCGGCCTGCCCGAGCGCGTCGTGCCGACGCGCGCCTGGGCGAAGGAGGCGATCTTCCCGAGCGAGCGCTTCCCGGGCGCCGCCGACCGCACGCCCGAGATGCGCTCGACCGGCGAGGTCATGGCCGAGCGGCGCCGACGTCTCGCAGGCGTACGCGCGGGCGCTGCGCGCGTCCGGGCGCGATGCGCCGCGGCGGGCACATCGCCGAGCCGCTCCAGACCGTCGGCTAGCTGCTTCGATTCCGGGCGATGGCCCGCCGCGGATTCCTCGCCTCGATCCCCGAGCGCTTCCTGCGCTCACTCGCCGCGGTCGTCGGCGGTGCGCTGCACGAGAGCGGAACGCTCATTCTGCCGAGGTTCGTGCGCCAGTCGCGCCTCTACGAGGCGACGGCGAAGAACCTGCTCCGCGTCCTCGTCGAGGGGGTCGGCGCGGTCGAGGGCGCGTCGACGAAGCAGGAGGACGGGCCCGAGCCCGGCCAGATCGTGAAGCGCAAGGTCGCCGGCAACGTCGTCGAGCTCGGCTCGATCGCGGCGTTCGGCTTCTCGCCGCTCTGGATCCTCGCCGCGGCCAGCGACGTCGCCCACGGCTCGCGGACGTACCTCGACTCGTTCGTACGCGAGCTGAAGGCGGGCGGGGCGATCAAGTCCGACGCGACGTTCGAGACGGTCGACGACCTGCTCGGTGCGCTCGAGGGCGGGAGCGGCGCGACGGCGCGACTCATCGACATGCCGCCCCTCGAGGTGCAGGCGATGCGCGAGACCCTCACCGAGTTCCGGTCGCACGCCTCCGAGTTGCCGAGCCAGTACGAGCTTGCGGCCGCCTACGCATCGCTCCGGCGCACCGCCGACAGGGAGCACAAGCCTCTGCTCGACGTGTCCACGGGTGTAGGTCTCGCGTTCCTCGCGGCCACCCGCTCGATCGGCCGCGACCATGTCGCCGGGCCGTACGCGGAGGACTGGGAGCCGCTGCGGAGAGAAGGTTTCGCGCACTACGCGAGGCGTATTGCGAACCCGTACGGGCGAGCAGTCGCCGAGCACTTCGACGGCGAGCGCCCGACCTACACCGAGCGCGTGCTCGGACGGCTTACGCGCGACGTTTGAGTGCTACCCTCGACAAAGTGACGCAGCTTCTCGCGTAGTGCAGGAAGCGACGCGGCGGCCGCCGCGGTAGCTTCCCGAGCCTCTCTGATCGAGAGGCTTTTTTGTACCCGGAGGACATATGGACGAGTACGACCCGAAAGTCATCGAGCCCAAGTGGCAGGCGATCTGGGAGGCGGAGCACGCCTTCGAGGTCCCGAGCGATCCCGCGGGTGCGGGAGAAGTCGTACGTCCTCGAGCAGCTCCCGTACCCGTCCGGCTCGCTGCACATGGGGCACCTGCTGCCGTACACGATCGGCGACGTCGTCACGCACTTCCGGCGGCGCAGCGGCTTCAACGTGCTGCACCCGATGGGCTTCGACTCGTTCGGCCTGCCGGCCGAGAACGCGGCCATCAAGGAGGGCGGCGACCCGCGCGAGATCACCGAGCGCAACATCGCGAACATCAAGGAGTCGATGCGCCGGATCGGGTGGAACTACGACTGGTCGCGCGAGATCTCCACCCACGATCCGGACTACATCCGCTGGCAGCAGTGGCAGTTCCTGCGCTTCTTCGAGCGCGGGCTCGCGTATCGCAAGGGGGCGCCGGTCAAGTGGTGCCCCAACGACCAGACGGTGCTGGCGAACGAGCAGGTCACGGCCGACGGCCGCTGCGAACGCTGCGGCGCGCTGGTCGAGACGCGCGTCCTGGAGCAGTGGTTCTTCCGCATCACCGACTACGCGCAGGAGCTGCTCGACGGCCTCGACGAGGTCGACTACCCCGAGCCGATCGCCGCGCGGCAGCGCAACTGGATCGGGCGGTCGGAGGGCGCGGAGGTCGTGTTCCGCATCGAGGAGCTGGATGCGGACGTCCCGATCTTCACGACGAGGGCCGGACACGCTCTTCGGTGCCACCTTCGCCGCGCTCGCGCCCGAGCACGAGCTCGTCGAGCGCATCGCCGAGCGCTCCGAGCGCGCCGGCGAGATCCGCGAGTACGTGCGCCAGGCCGCGCTGAAGAAGGCAGAGGAGCGCGCGGCTGCTGCTCAGAAGACGGGCATCGACACGGGCCTCCACGCCACGAATCCCGCCAACGGCGAGCAGATCCCGCTGTTCGTCGCCGACTACGTGCTGACCGACTACGGCACCGGCGCGATCATGGCCGTGCCCGCGCACGACCAGCGCGACTTCGACTTCGCGCAGGCGTTCGGGCTCCCCGTGCGCCAGGTGATCCGGCCCGTGGACGGCGAGGTCGACGAGGGCGCGGCGTACGTCGAGCACACCGAGAACGAGGTGCTCGTCAACTCCGGCGAGTTCGACGGCCTGCCCGCCGAGGAGGGCGGGCGGCGGATCGTCGAGCGTCTCGAGGCCGACGGCAAGGGCAAGTTCGCGATCAACTTCCGCATCCGCGACTGGGGCTTCTCGCGGCAGCGCTACTGGGGCTGCCCGATCCCGGTCGTCTACTGCGACACGGACGGCATCGTCCCGGTCGACGAGTCCGAGCTCCCGATCCTGCTCCCCGAGGTCGACGACTACCGGCCGAAGGGCAAGCCGCCGCTGGCGCAGGCCGAGGAGTGGGTCAACGTGACGTGCCCGCGCTGCGGCGGGCCGGCCAAGCGGGAGACGGAGACGATGGACACGTTCGTCGACTCGTCCTGGTACTTCCTGCGCTACTGCGACCCGCACAACGACGAGGCGCCGTTCGACAGGGAGATCGTCGACTACTGGAACCCGGTCGACCTGTACATCGGCGGCTCCGACCACGCGACGATGCACATGATCTACGCGCGGTTCTGGATCAAGGTCCTGAGCGACCTGGGCCTAGTCGGCTTCCGGGAGCCGTTCGCGAAGTTCTTCGCCAACGGCTGGGTCACGACCGGGAACCTGAAGATGTCGAAGCGGGCCGGCAATGTCGTGGGGCCGGACGAGTTCGTCAAGCACTACGGCGCCGACGCGTGCCGGCTGAACATCCTCTTCCTAGGCCCCGTCGACCAGGACATCGAGTGGACGACGACGAGCGTCGAGGGCATGGTGCGCTTCCTGCGGCGGCTCTGGCGCGTGGTGCACGAGGTCGCAGAGGTGGCGCCGACGGGTGAGCCGGAGAACGGGCCGCTGGCGCGCAAGGCGCACGAGGTCATCGCGAAGGCGACGGACGACATCGGCCGGCGGTTCGCGTTCAACACCTCGATCTCGGCCGTGATGGAGCTGCTGAACGAGCTGTCACCCGCGACCGGGAGCCGGGACGCGCGCTTCGCCGCGGAGACGGCGGTATCGCTGATCCAGCCGTACGCGCCGCACATCGCCGAGGAGCTGTGGCAGGTGCTGGGTCGCGAGCGGCTGTGGGCCGAGCCGTGGCCGGTGGCCGACGAGTCGCTGCTCGAGCGGTCGACGTTCGAGCTGGTCGTGCAGGTGAACGGCAAGCTGCGGGATCGCTTCGAGGTTCCGGTCGATCTGCCCGAGGACGAGCTGATCGAGCGGGCGAAGGCCTCGCCGCGCGTGCAGGCGCAGCTGAACGGCGTAGCAGATCCGGCGCGCGATCGTCGTGCCGCGCAAGCTGGTGAACTTCGTCGTCGGCTAGCGGATCCCGGTGTCGATCGCGAGGTTCACGCGGGCGAAGTGGGCCGCGGGGACGACGATCGAGCGACGGCTTGATGCCGCCCGGCCCCCAGTTGCCTTTGCTCACGATGTAGCGGCCCGGCGCAAGACGTACGCGGTAGCGGCCGGCGGCGTCCGTGTGGACCCTGATCGTCGCGCCCTTGCGGATGAGGAGGAACGTCGCGCCGGCGGCCGGCTCGTCGCACGGGACGCCAATCCGGCAGACGGGGCTGATCGGCCCGCGGGTGACGGTGCCGTAGAGGCCCCCGCCCGGCGTGGCCACCGCCGGCGCGGCGAGGCCGGCCGCGACGACGACCAGCGCCAGCGCAGTCTTCACGTGCTTCCGAGCAGGCGGTCGTTCGCGCGCCGCCGCCCGGCGCGGGCTCCGAAGAACACCGCCGCTGCGACGAGGGCGAGCGGGGCGATGACGATCAGCCCGTAGAGGACGAATACGAGCTCGAGCGCGAGGATCGAGACGGCGTCGCCGAGCGTCCGCTCGATGCGGCCCTCCTTGTGCGGGGCTGCGGCCGCGGCCTCGCGGGTGGTGAGCGTGAGGGTCACGTTCGCGAAGCTCGCCTGCCGCTTCAGCGCGAGCTGCTCGGCGCGGACCGAGGCCGCTGCTCGCTGGGCGCGAGCGATCTCAAGCTCGAGGCTCGCGCGCTGTGCGTCGGTCTCCGCGTGCGCGAGCTTGACGCGGAGCTTGGCGATGCGCTCACGCGTGGCGAGCCAGCTCCCGTGTGTAGCGGTCGAGCGTGCCCTGTACGTCGCGAATGGAGACGTTCTGGGCGGCCAGCGTGCCGAGCTCGCCGAACTGCTGGATCGCGGCCTGAACGTGCTGGACGGGGATGCGCACGATCAGCTGGGCGTCGCCGTTCGACCCAGGCACGTTGTAGTCGGCCGTGACGACGTACCCGCCCCAGGCGTGCGTCCTGCGAATCGCCGTCTTCATCGCGTCCGACATGCGGCCGACGCTCGGCAGTCGCACCGTGAGCGTCGCGCGGTAGTCCTGCGCACGACCGCCTGCAGGCGGTGGCGTGTTGGCCGCCTTGTCGGCGGCGGTGGCCGCGCCGATGTGGAGGTTCGAGGCCTTCGGGATGCTGAACGGCGCCAGCCTCTGGGCGTTGGGGATCGTCCGTGCGGGGCGCGCCGTTGCGGGTCCCCGGCTCTCCGCTGGCTTTGGCCCGCGCGGGCGGGAGTGCGGCTTCGAGGGCGCCGGTCGTCCGGCTGGCGTTGAATCTGTCAGGTGACGACGAAAGCCCGTGACCGATCGCCACCGCCAGCATTGCCGCCAGCGCGGTCGGCGCGGCGATCAGGAGTGCCCGCCGGGGTTGGAGCCAGGCGCGCCAGCTTGCACGTGCGGGCGGCGTCTGCGCTGCGATCGCATCCACGCGGGCGCGCAGCCCTGCGGGAGCGGCGGGCGCCGTGGCGCGAAGCTCGAGCGCGAGGGCATCGAGCGGGTCAGTCATCGATCGTCATCTCCCCTCTGAGGTGGTCGAGCGCGCGGCTGAGGCGCGTCGAGCACGCGGACTGGCTTATGCCGAGCACGCGCGCGGCGGCCGGCCCGTCGAGCTCGAGGACGACGCGCAGGGCGATCACCTCGCGCTCCGCGGCAGACAGCGCGGCGAGACCGCGCTCGAGCTCGGGCGACAGTCCCGAGACGAGCTCGCCGCATTCCGGCTCACGCTCGCTCGCGTAGCGCTCCTCGCGACCGCGGCGCCGCCGTTCGGCGCGAAAGTGGTCGAGCGCAGCCGTGCGCGCCAGCTGGCAGAGCCAGGTGCGCACGGCCCCGCGACTCGGGTCGAAGCGAGCCCATAGCCGCAGGGCGCGCTCGAAGGTGTCGGCTGTGAGGTCTTCGGCAAGCGTTCCGTCCTTGGTGAGGTAGAGCAGGTAGCGATAGACGTCGTCCAGGTGCGCTTGCGCAGCCGACGCGAAGGTCGGGCGTGCGGTTTCGCTTGCGGGCCGGCGCGCCGGCCAGGACTCGACTGCACTCACGCTCCCGGTATACGCCGCGCGGCGGTCGTCTGTCACACCCGAATCGTGATTCCGCATGTCCCTTCGGGACAGGTGCGCGTTTTTCGATGCACTTCCGGCACAGACGCGTCACACATTCGCGGCCACGATCGACGGCGTGCCTCCCTGGCTGACAGTCGAGCGGCGGCGGGCGGTCGCGGTCGCACTCCTTGGCGCGGTCGTCCTGATCGTCGCCGTGCGGCACCTCGCGACCGCCCGCACGCCCTCGGCTGGCACTGAACGGGCCGCAGCAGCGCTGGTTACGGCTCCGGCGCCCTCGAAGAACCTGGTCGTGCACGTCGTCGGCGCGGTCCGGCGGCCGGGGCTCTACGGCTTCCCGGAGGGAAGCCGGGTCGCCGACGCCGTCCGGCGCGCAGGCGGTGCGACTCGGCATGCCGACCTGTCGCAGATCAACCTCGCCGCGCCGATGGCGGACGGGCTGCAGGTCGTTGTCCCGCGTCGCCAGCCCCGAGGAGCGGCCGCGCCTGCTGGGAGCGAGGCGCCCGCCGGCCCGGTGCACCTGAACACGGCCACGCTCGAGCAGCTCGACGCTCTACCCGGGGTCGGCCCGGTGACGGCTCAGAAGATCCTCGACTACCGCACGCAGAACGGCGGCTTCGCGTCCGTGGACGACCTCGACGCTGTTTCCGGGATCGGTCCGGCGCGACTCGACAGCCTGCGCGACCTGGTGGCGCCGTGACAGCCCGCGCGAGCCCGCACGTCGGTCTCGCCGCCCTCTGCGCCGGACTCGCGGCGGCCAACCTGGTCAGGCCTCCGCTGATCGCAGGCGCCTGCCTTGCCGGCGCACTTCTTGCCCTTGCGAGTGCGACGAGGCGACCCGAGCTGCTCGCTGTCGCGCTGGCAGCGGTCGGTGTCGTCTGGGCAGGCGCGCGACTGAACGCCCTCGATCGGAGCCCGCTCTCGGCCGAGACTGGCCATGCCGGTCACGTCGAGCTCGTCGTCACCGGCCCGGCCAGGCGCTCTCCGTTCGATCTGCGCTTCACGGCCGAGGCGCGGAGCTTCCACGGGAGGTCGCTGCGGGAGCCAGTCCTCGTGCGCCTCCCGCTTGGCCGCGCGCCGCCGCAGGGAGCCATCGTGGACGTTCTGGCCGAAGTGGTCGCTCCGCGCGGTCCCCGGAACGGCTTCGACGAGCGCTCATACCTGCGGCGCCACGGCATCCACGTCGTGCTCCGCGCTTCCCATCTGCGCGTCGTCGGCGCCCGCGGCGGGCTCCTCGGCGTGGTCGACCGTCTGCGCTCCCACATCTCGCGCACCATGGCGCCCGGGCTCACGGGAGAGCGCCGCGCGCTTGTCGCCGGCGTCGTGCTCGGCGAGGACGAAGGCCTCTCGCGGGAGACGGCCGACGCCTTCCGGACGGCGGGGCTGTACCACCTCGTGGCGGTCTCGGGCCAGAACGTGCTGGTCGTGGGCGGCGGCGTCCTCTTCCTGGCGCTGCTGTTCGGCATCCCGAAGCTCTTCGCCGAGGCGGCCGCGATCGTCACGATCCTCGGCTACTTGGCCGCGGTCGGCTGGCAGCCGTCGGTCGTCCGCGCCGGCATCGCGGGCATCCTCGGTTCGCTCGCCTGGCTCGCCGCGCGGCCACGGGATCGCTGGTACTTCCTGCTCGCGGGCGCCGCCGTCCTGCTCGCGTGGAACCCGTACGCGCTTCTCGATCCCGGCTTCCAGCTTTCGTTCGCAGCGGTTGCGGCGATCTTCCTCGCGGTCATGCGCCTTCGCGGCCGGCTCGACGGCTACCCGCTGCCAGGCTGGCTGGCGGAGGCGCTTGCCGTGTCTCTGGTCTGCGGCATTGCGACCGCGCCCGTCCTGCTGTGGCAGTTCGGCTACGTCCCCGTGTACTCGGTGCCTGCGAATGTCCTGGTCGCGCCGGCGGTCGCACCGCTGCTCGGATGCGGGCTCGTCTCGGCCGCGGTCGAGCCGGTAGCCCCGTGGGTGTCCGCGCAACTCGCAGGAATCGAGGGCGCCTTGGCCGCGTACATCATCGCGGTGGCGCGCGCTTTCAGCGCGCTGCCGTACGCGCGCGTCGGTGCGACTGGGCTCGGCGTGGCCGGCTGCGCGGTCGTGCTCGGCGCAGTCGGTCTCCGGCACATCGCGGACACCCGGAGGCCGGTGCCGGCGATCGAGCCCGACTAGGCTTGTGCCATGGCCGACCCGTTGCGCGCGTCATATCTGCTGACGGGAAGCGACCGGCCGAAGATCGCCAGGGCGCTCGCCCGCCTGCGGGCCCGGTTTGGCGAGGAATCCGTCGAGCACCTGTTCGCGGATGCGTCGTCCGGCGAGGACGTGGTCGCTTCGTGCAACGCGCTCGGACTCTTCGGTGGCGGCGGCAAGCTGGTCATCGTCGAGGGCGTCGATCGGTGGAAAGCGGCCGACACGCAAGCGGTCGGTGGCTACCTGGCCGATCCAACACCCGAGACCGTGCTCGCGCTCGTCGCCGATGCGCTGAAGGCCGATGCGCCGCTCGCGAAGGCGGTCGCGAAGGCCGGCGACGTCCTTGCCTGGGACGTGCCCAAGCGGCGCATCCCCGGCTGGGTGGCCGAGCAGTTCACGCGCCTCGGCGTCCAGGCCGACCGGGACGCGTGCGAGACGCTCGTCGCACTCGTCGGCGACGACCTCGACGAGCTCGAGAGCGAGGTCGAGAAGATCGCGACCTGGGCCGGCAAGGATCCCGTCACCGCCCGCGACGTCGAGGCGCTCGCCGTGCATGCGCGCGAGGCGCCTTCCTGGGGCCTGTCCGACGCATGGGGCACCCGAGACGCCGGCGAGGTGCTCGGCGCCTTCGAGTCCGACCTGCACCGCACCGAGCCGTTCCTCATCGGCTCACGCCTGGCGTCCCATGTCGGCCTCGTCAGGAACGCCCAGCGGCTCGCCGCGGCCGGACGAGCCACCCGCGACATCGCGAAGGACCTCGGCGTGCACGAGTTCCGCGTCCGCAAGGCGCTCGGTCACGCCGACCACTACTCATCCGACGAGCTGGATACGGCTGTC
Source organism: uncultured Thermoleophilia bacterium (assembly GCA_963734565.1). Taxonomy (GTDB): domain Bacteria; phylum Actinomycetota; class Thermoleophilia; order Gaiellales; family Gaiellaceae; genus JACVRM01. The sequence continues at coordinate 774,714 of CAVTHM010000002.1, forward strand.
GTGCGCCTCGCCGATCTCGACGCGGCGCTCAAGGGCGCGAGCCGGCGTCCCGCCGAGCTCGAGCTCGAGCTGGCGCTCGTCGACGTGACCCAGCGCTCGTAACGGGCTAGCTGCGCGGAGCGACGAGGCGCGAGGCCTGCGCCTTTTTGCGCGCCGCGAGGTTCCGGTGGATGGCGCCCCGCGCGGCCGCGCGGTCGATCCACTGCTGGAGCTGCTTGTGCTCCTCGGCGACGCGGTCGGCGTCGCCCTCCTCGACGGCGGCTGAGAGGCGGCGCGTCATCGTCTTGATCGTCGAGCGGTAGCGGAGGTTCTCGAGGCGCTCCCGCGCCGCCGTCCGCACCCGCTTCTTCTGCTGCTTGATGTTTGCCATCGCGTGAAAATGCCCGCTCCTGGCGGGCCGGCGGATCGTAGCAGAGGGTCTGAGGGCCGCGACGCGCGAAACCCCTGCCACTCGCGGCACAGCTGCGTGCATTTCTCCCCGATACGCTCGTGGCGGGGAGGAGGAGCGGTGGCCCCCGGGACGGCAGCAGGGACGTGGCCCTCGCGGCCATGTCCAGCGTGGCGGTGTCCTTGTTCCCGGCCCCGCGGTAGCGGCCCTGTCCGGGCCGCGCGTAGGGGCGGCGACAGGCGCCCTCCATATACTCGCCCGCGTGGAAGCGGCGGAGGCCAGGCCGCGGCGGCGGCTCGCCTGGTCGACGGCGGTCTTCTCGTTCGCGACCGGCCTCTCGCGCATTCTCGGGCTCCTCCGCGAGGTCGTCGCGCGCTCCTACTTCGGCGTCAACGGGCCGATCAACGCGTTCGACGTCGCGTTCCTGATCCCGAACACGATCCGGGCGCTCGTCGCCGACGCTGCACTCTCGGGCGCATTCGTCCCGGTGTTCAGCGACCTGCTCGAGCGCGGCGAGCGCGCCCGCGCCTGGCGCGTCGCCTCGAGCCTGCTCTGGCTCGTCCTCCTCTTCCTGAGCGGGATCACCGCGCTCTTCATCCTGCTCGCGCCCTGGATCATGCGCGCGTTCGGCTACGGGGAGCTCGCGACCGGCCTCGCGCGCGTGCTCTTCCCGATCGTCGTCCTGCTCGGCGTCTTCGGGATCCTCGTCGGCGTCCTGAACAGCTACGACGAGTTCGCGATGCCGGCGCTCGCGCCGGTCGTCTGGAACGTCGCGATCATCGTCGGCCTGGTCATCGGCGTCCCGCGCGCCGACGGCACGGACGCAAAGCTCTACGTCTACGCCGCGTCGATCCTCGTCGCGACGATCATCCAGACGCTGCTGCCGATCCCATGGCTGCGCGGCCGCGACGACCGCCTGCATCTGGTGCATCGACTGGCGTGACCCGGCGGTGCGCCGTGTGTTCGTCCTGATGCTGCCGATCTCGATCGGCCTCGGCCTGATCAACATCAACGCCGTCGTCGACACGTTCTTCGCAGCGCGGTTCATCGACAAGGATCAGGCACCGAGCGCCATCAACGCGGCGTTCCGCCTCTACATGCTCCCGCAGGGCATGTTCTCGGTCGCCGTCGCGACGGTGCTGTTCCCGACACTCAGCCGCCTGGCCTCACGCCGCGACATCCCCGCGTTCAAGACGACGGTCAACACCGGCCTGCGCCAGATCGCGTTCCTGCTGATCCCGGCGAGCATCTTCACGGCCGTGCTGGCCGAGCCGATCGTCCGCCTCGTCTACCAGCGCGGCGAGTTCACGTCCGAGCAGACGCCGGTGGTGGCGGGCGCGCTGGCGGCCTTCGCGCTCGGGCTGACGTTCAACGGGTTCATGCTGATGCTGAACCGCGGCTTCTTCAGCCTCCAGATCCCGTGGCTGCCGACCTGGGTCGCGCTCGGCAACCTCGCGCTGAACGCCGCGCTCGACGCCGCCTTCTTCTCGTTCGGTGTCTGGGGCCTCCCGCTCGCGACCGCGCTCGTGAACATCGCGGGGACGGTGGCGCTCCTGATCCTCCTGCGCCGCCGGCTCGGCGGCCTGGAGCTGCGCGCGAGCGCGAATGCCGTCGTCCGCATCGTCATCGCGAGCATCCCGGTCGCGATCGTGAGCTTCGGCGTCTGGTGGGCGCTCGACGACGCGCTCGGCCGCTCGTTCCTGGCGCAGCTGATCTCGGTGACGGCGGCGATCGTCGCGGGCGCCGCCGTCTACCTGATCGCCTGCCGCGCGCTCCGGGTGCAGGAGCTGAGGGCGCTACTCTCACTTCGAGGGCGCTTCCGCAGCGCCTAGCGCCTATGGACCAGTCACGCATCCGCAACTTCTCGATCATCGCGCACATCGACCACGGCAAGTCGACGCTCGCCGATCGCATCCTCGAGGCGACCGACACCGTGTCCGGCCGGGAGATGCGCGACCAGCTGCTCGACTCGATGGACCTCGAGCGCGAGCGCGGCATCACGATCAAGGCGCAGGCGGTGCGCGTGACCTGGAAGGGCCACGAGCTGAATCTGATCGACACGCCCGGCCACGTCGACTTCACGTACGAGGTCTCCCGCTCGCTGCAGGCATGCGAGGGCGCCGTGCTCGTCGTCGACGCGGCGCAGGGCGTCGAGGCGCAGACGGTCGCCAACGCGTACCTCGCGATCGAGAACAACCTCGAGATCGTCCCGGTCGTCAACAAGATCGACTTGCCCTCGGCCGATCCTGACGGCACCGCGCGCGAGATCGCCGACCTCATCGGCGAGCAGCCGGAGGGTGTGATCCGCGCGTCCGCGAAGACCGGCATAGGCGTCGCCGAGCTGCTGGACGCGGTCGTCGAGCGCATCCCGCCGCCGGCCGGCGACCCGGACGGGCCTGGCCGCGCCCTGATCTTCGACTCGTCGTACGACCAGTACCGCGGCGTGGTCGCGTTCGTCCGCGTCGTCGACGGCACCTTCCGATCGCGCGAGCGCGTACGGGCGATGGCGCAGGGCACGCGCTTCGAGGTCGAGGAGCTCGGCTTCTTCTCGCCGACGATGACGCCCGCCGAGGCGCTGACCGCAGGCGAGGTCGGCTACGTGATCACCGGCCTCAAGGACGTGAGCAAGCTCCGCGTCGGCGACACGCTCACGACCGAGGCGCACGCGGCGAAGGAGCCCGTCCCCGGCTACAAGGACGTCAAGCCGACCGTCTTCGCCGGCCTCTTCCCGACCGACTCCGACGACTACCCGGAGCTGCGCGACGCGCTCGACAGGCTCAAGCTGAACGACGCCGCGCTCTTCTACGAGCCGGAGACGTCGCAGGCGCTCGGCTTCGGCTTCCGCTGCGGCTTCCTCGGCCTGCTGCACATGGAGATCGTCCGCGAGCGGCTCGAGCGCGAGTTCGACCTCGACCTGCTCGTCACCGCGCCGACGGTCGCCTACCAGGTGACGACGCCGATCGGTGAGCTCGTCGAGGTGCACAATCCGGCCGACATGCCCGACGAGGTCGAGCGCGTCGACGAGCCGTACATCAGCGCGTCGATCATCGTCCCCAAGGAGTACGTCGGCGCAGTGATGGAGCTCAACAACGACCGGCGCGGGAGCTTCGACCACATGGAGTACCTGTCCGAGCAGCGCGTCCACCTGACGTACGACCTGCCGCTCGCCGAGATCGTGTTCGACTACTACGACCAGCTGAAGTCGCGTACGCGCGGATACGCCAGCTTCGATTACGACCTCGCCGGGTACCGGGAGGGATCGCTCGTCCGCGTCGACGTGCTGGTCGGCGGCGAGCCCGTCGACGCCCTCTCGCTGATCCTCCACCGCGAGGACGCTTATTCACGCGGGCAAGCGCTCGTCGAGCGGCTGAGGGAGGAGATCCCGCGCCAGTTCTTCGACGTCGCGATTCAGGCGGCGATCGGGTCGCGGGTGATCGCGCGTGAGACGGTGAAGGCGAAGCGCAAGGACGTGCTCGCGAAGTGCTACGGCGGCGATATCACCCGCAAGCGGAAGCTGCTCGAGAAGCAGAAGGCGGGAAAGAAGCGCATGAAGCAGGTCGGCTCCGTCGAGGTGCCGCAGGAGGCGTTCCTCGCCGTGCTCAACCTCGGGGACGACAAGAAGTGACCGGCGCGCGCCACCTCTACGTCCACGTGCCGTTCTGCGCGCACCGCTGCGGCTACTGCGACTTCGTCACCGCGGTGGGGCGGCTCGACCAGCACGGGCGCGTACGTCGATGCACTGCTCGCGGAGCTGGCCCTCGAGCGCGACCGGCTCGCCGATCACGTCGAGACCGTCTTCCTCGGCGGCGGCACGCCGACGTTCACGGAGCCCGGCGGCGCTCGCGCGGCTGCTGGCCGCGCTGCCCGCGGCCGGCGAGGTGACCGTCGAGGCGAATCCCGAGACCGTGACGCCCGAGCTGGCGGCTTTGCTCCGCGCCGGCGGGGCGAACCGCGTCTCGCTCGGTGCGCAGAGCTTCGCGCCCGCACCTGCTCGAGACGCTCGAGCGGGGAGCCGGACCCGGACGACGTCCGGCGCGCCGTGCACACTCTTCGCGATGCCGGATTTGACAACATCTCGCTCGATCTCATCTACGGCATCCCCGGCCAGAGCCCCGCCGACCTCGAGCGCGATCTCGCCGAGGCGCTCGCCCTCGAGCCGGAGCACCTGTCCTGCTACGAGCTCGAGGCGAAGCCGGGCACGCGGTTCACACACGCACACGGAGCAGGAGCTCGAGCGTCAGGCGGAGGCGCTCGAGGGCTACTTCGAGCGCGTCGTCGAGACGCTGACCGGCGCCGGCTACCGCTGGTACGAGACGGCCAACTTCTCCCGCCCGACTGCGGCTGCGGGAGGGCGGGATCTGCGCGCACAGCACAACCTGGGCTACTGGCGCGGGCGCGACTACCTGGGCGTCGGCGTGGGCGCGGTCTCGACGGTCGACGGGCACCCGCTGGCGGAACGACGCCGAGCGTCGGGCGCTACCTCGCCGCACTGGTCGCGGGTCGCCTTCCGGAGCGCGACGTCGAGGAGCTCGACGGCGCGGACACGGCAGACCGAGCAGGTGCTGCTCGGGCTTCGGCTCGACGAGCCTCTCGCGCTCGAGGGGCTGGACGATGCCGTCGACACGGCCGGGCTGGCGCGCGTCGAGCGGCTCGGCCTGGCGGTGCGCGCGGCGAGGCCGGCGCGAGCACGGTCGTGCTCACGCCGCGCGGGCGGCTGCTCGGCGGCGGCGTGACCGCCGAGCTCGTCGCGTAGGGCGACGCCGGAATCTCCCTGCACAGCGGGTACAATCCACTCGTGGACGACGCCGGCGCGAGCCTCACCGAGCGCCAGCAGGACAGTCCTGCGGCGCGTGTCGAGGAGTACGTCAGCACGGGGCAGCCGGTCGGGTCGAAGCACCTCGTCTCCAGCGGCGGGCTGCGGGTGTCGTCGTCGACCGTGCGGGCGGAGCTCGCCGAGCTCGAGGCGCGCGGGCTGCTGACGCACCCGCACACGTCGGCGGGCCGCGTCCCCACCGACCGCGGCTACCGCGTCTACGTCGACGCGCTGCTCGAGCGGCTCGGGCGGCCGCTCGATCTTCCCGCTCGACCTCTCGGCGAACACAGGCGAGGTCGACGCGACGCTCCAGGCGACGACGGAGGCGCTCTCGGAGCTGACGCGCCTGCTCGCGCTGGTGTCGGCGCCGCCGCTCCACGCCGCGACGGTGCGCCACGTCGAGGTGCTGCTGCTGCAGCCGCACATCGTGATGGTCGTCGTGATCACGTCGACGGGCGGCGTCAGCAAGCGGATCGTGACCTTCGACGTGCCGGTCGATCCCGGCCTCGCGAAGTGGGCGGCCGAGTACCTGAACGAGCAGGTGGCCGGGCCTCAAGCTCGGCACGCGGGCGCTGCGCCAGCGCTTCGACGATCCCGCGGCTCGACGCGCGAGAGCGGGCCTTCCTCCAGCTGCTCTGGCCGGCGTTCACCGGCCTCGACGCCGACGACCGCCGGCTCTTCGTCGGCGGCGCGGCCGACCTGCTGAACGAGCTGCGGTCGACGGACTTCGAGGGCTACCGAAGCCTGCTCGACGTGCTCGAGCGGCGCGCGGCTCTCCTCGAGGTGGTCGCCGGCGCGCTCGAGCTCCGAGCGGACGTTCGTCCGCGTCGGCCCGGAGCTCGCGCATCCCGGACTCCACGACGTCGCGCTCGTCGGCGCGTCGTACGGTGTCGTGAACCGGACGCTCGGCGCCGTCAGCCTGCTCGGCCCGCTGCGCATGGACTACGCGACCGCGATCCAGTCGGTGCGCGCCGCCGCAGACGAGCTCTCCCGCTTCGCGGAGAGCCTACTACGCCGACAACTAGAGGGCTTCGGCGGGCGGGCCGCGGGCGGCTACGCTTGCTGATGGCGACGACGGAGCGCGACTACTACGAGCTGCTCGGTGTGTCGCGCGCCGCGGACGAGCCGAGATCAAGCGCGCCTTCCGTCGCCGGCGCGCGAAGCTGCACCCCGACGTCTCCGACGCGCCGGACGCGAAGGAGCGCTTCGCGGAGGTCGCCGAGGCGTACGAGGTGCTCTCGAAGCGCGAGACGCGCGAGGTCTACGACCGCTACGGCCACGCCGGCCTGCGGAGCGGCGGCGTACTCGGCCATCGCACTTCGATTTCGGCAACCTCGCCGACGTCTTCTCCGCGTTCTTCGGCGACGATCTGCTCGGCGGTACGCGGAGCCGGCCGCGGTGGCGACGTGCTCGCCCACGTCGAGATCGACTGCGCGAGGCGGCCACGGGTGTGCGGCGGAGCGTCCCCTTCCCGTCGCCGTCACGTGCTCGCGCTGCGACGGCGACGGTGCCGAGCCCGGCACGACGTCAGCAGCTGCCCGACGTGCGGCGGCGCCGGCCGCGTCAGCCAGGTGTCGCGCACCGTCTTCGGCGAGTTCGTCCGCTCGCGGCGTGCCCGACCTGTGCCGGTAGCGGCCGCGTCATCGAGACGCCGTGCCAGCGAGTGCGCGCGGCGACGGCCGGGTCGTCGAGGAGCGCGCGCTCGACGTGGACATCCCGGCGGGAATCCACGACGGGCAGCGCATCCGCCTGTCCGGGGAGGGCCACGTGGCCCGGGCGGCGCGCCGCCGGGCGACGTCTATGTCGACGTCACCGTGCTGCCCGATCCGGACTTCGTCCGCCAGGGCGACGACATGTTCACGACGGTGGCGCTCACGATCACCGATGCAGCGCTCGGCGCGACCGTCACGGTGCCGACGCTCGACGGCGAGACCGAGCTCGCGTTCGAGCCGGGCACGCAGCCGGGCGAGGTCCGCACGCTGCGCGGCAAGGGCATGCCGGTGCTGCAGCGGCTTCGGCCGCGGCGACCAGCACGTGCTCGTCACCGTCGTCGTCCCGCGCCGACTCACGGAGGAGCAGCGCACCTGCTGAGCAGCTTCGGCGAGTCGGCGGCGCGGAGACGTACGACGCCGACGACGACGAAGGGTTCTTCCACAAGCTGAAGAGCGCGCTGCCGCTGAGGCCGAGCCTCGGTCGAGCGTCGATACCGGTGCCGCTGGAGGAGGCGGAGGCCGCCGTCGCGCGGTTCCTCGAGCTCGTCCCGGACGGCCACGAGGTCGACGCCGGTACGACGGGGCTGGAGCTGGCGGTCTACATCGACGGAGCAGCAGCTCGCCGGCGCTCCGCGCCGCGTTCCCGACGCTCGCGGTCGAACCGGTCGACGAGGGCTGGGAGGACGCCTGGCGCGCTTCCACCGGGCGTGCCGCATCGGCCCGCTCTGGGTCGGCCCGCCGTGGGAGCGGGTCCCGCCGAAGGCGCGCTCGCGATCGTGATCGACCCGGGCCGCGCCTTCGGCACCGGCTCGCACCCGACGACGCGGCTCGCGCTCGAGCTGCTCGTCGAGCTCGCCGCGCGGGCAGCCTGCTCGACGTCGGCTGCGGCTCGGGCGTGCTCGCTATCGCTGCGGCAAAGCTCGGCTTCGCGCCGGTGCTCGCGGGCGACAACGACCCGGTCGCCGTCGAGGTCACGCGCGAGAACGCGGCGCGAAACGGCGTCGACCTCGACGCGGCGCGTGCTCGACGCACGTCACGGGCGACCTGCGAGCCGCAGACGTCGTCGTCGCGAACATCGCGCTCGACGTCGTCGAGGCACTGCGCCGCGCGAGTGCGACTGCCGGCGGCTCGTGCTCTCCGGGTATCTCGCGGCCGAGCTACCAGTCGCGTCCCGGGCTCGCGCACGTCGCGCGGCGCGAGCGCGTCCGGCTGGGCGGCCGAGTCGTACGCGACGGGAGTAGCATCGCCCGACGTGACCGCGTTCTCCGTTCGTCTTCCTCGGCTGCAAGGTGTCGCAGACGGACGCACAGGCCGTGCGTGAGCGACTGCTCGCCGAGGGCCACCGCGAGGGGCCGGCCGCCGAGGTCGCGTCGTCAACACCTGCTGCGTCACGCACGAGGCGCGTGCGCAAGTCGCGCAAGGCGGCCGCGCGTGCGGCGCGCACGCACGGCGCGGGTGTACGTGACCGGCTGCGGCGCCAACCTCGCGCCGACGCGTTCGCGCGGGCTGCCGGAGAACGTGATCGTCGTCGCCCGCCGGAGCGAGGAGACGCCGGCCGCGGTCGCCGGCGACGTCGGCGCCGGTCGGCTGCGTGCAGGCGGAGTCGCGGCTCGACCGCGTGCGCGCCTTCGTCAAGGTCCAGGACGGCTGCAGCTTCTCGTGCGACTTCTGCGTCGTCCCGCTCGTGCGCGGCGCCTCGCGCAGCCGCGCCGCCGAGGCCGTGCTGGCCGAGGCATCCAGCGCGCTCGCGCAGGGCCACCGCGAGATCGTGCTGACCGGGATCAACCTCGGCTGCTACCGCGACCGAGGACGCGGGCTACCGCCTGCCGCGGCCTGATCCGCGAGCTCGGCGAGCATCCCCGGCCTCGAGCGGATCCGCCTCTCGTCGATCGAGGTCAACCACGTCGACGACGCGCTCGTCGCGCGCGCTGCGCGAGACGCCCGCCGTCGCCCGGCACCTGCACGTGCCGCTCCAGTCCGGCGACGACGAGCGTGCTGCGCGCGATGGGCCGTCGCTACAGCGTCCAGACCTTCCGCCGCCGCCTCGAGCCGCTCGCCGACTTCAACCTGACGACCGACGTGATCGTCGGCTTCCCGGGCGAGGACGAGGCCGCGTTCCGGCGAACGCTCGAGGTCGTGCGCGACGCGCGGATCACGAAGGTGCACGTCTTCCCGTACTCGCCGCGGCCCGGGCACGGAGACGGCCGCGCGCGACACCGTTCCGCCGGCCGTCAAGCGCGATCGCGGCGCACGCCTGCGGCCGTGTCGCACGAGGCGTGCCTCGCGCGCTGGCGTGAGAAGGTCGGCGGCCGATGACCGTGTGCTCGTCGACCGTCCCGGCCGCGGCTACGGCGACGACTACTCGCCGTGGCTGGTCGACGCCCCGGTGGGCGAGCTCGTCCGTGTTCGCGGCGCCGCGGTCACCGAGGAGGGCGTGCTCGCTGCGTGACGACTGCCTCTTCTGCCGGCTCGTCCGCGAGGGCGACCACGTCAACGCCGGGGACGGGTTCGTCGCGATCCGCGACATCAACCCGCAGGCGGAGACGCACCTGCTCGTGCTGCCCGAGCGGCACGTCGACACGTTCCGCGACGTCGAGCGAGTTCCCGCCGGAGGAGGCGAGCCGCATGCTCGCGTTCGTCGCCGACACCGCGCGCGAGGCCGGACTCGAGGACTACCGCGTGGTCGTCAACGTCGGCCCGGGCGGCCGGCCAGACGGTCTTCCACCTGCACTGGCACGTCCTCGGCGGCGGATTCGAGGAGGATGGCGCAGCTGTGAGCGGCTTGATCGAACGCCTGGAGGACGAGCTGACCGAGTCGATGAAGTCGCGCGACGAGAGCGCCGCGACGCGCGTGCGGCTGATCCTCGCCAGCCTGCGCTCCGCCGAGAAGGATCTCCAGCGGCCGCTCACCGACGGTGAGGAGCTGCAGGTGCTCCAGCGCGAGCGCAAGAAGCGCCAGGAGGCGGCCGAGGCGTTTCGGGCGGCGGGCGCGAGGAGAACGCCGCCGCCGAGGAGGACGAGCTCGCGATCCTCGCCGAGTTCATGCCGGAGCAGCTCTCCGAGGACGAGCTGGAGTCGATCATCGACGACGCGATCGCCGAGAACGGCGCGACGAGCATGCGCGACCTCGGCCGCGTGATGGCCGACGTCATGCCGCAGGTCGCCGGCCGGGCCGACGGCAGCGTCGTCAGCCAGCTCGTGCGCGAGAAGCTCGCCTAGCGGCAGGCCGGCGCGGCGCCCCGAAGCCGGCGGACATGTCCGCCGCGGCCGTGACTCGGGCGGACAGGTGGGCGCAGGTGCCCGAAGCCTCCTCCCCGCTGCGAGCGTATCGAGGAAAAGCGCACGTGTCTGTGCCGTTTTCGTGCCGGATCGGTGACAACCGGGGGCCGCGCCTACACTGAGATAGGGTGCAGGAAGTCCTCTCGGTTTCGAACGACGTCGCGGCTGAGCTCGCCGGGGTCTCCGACGGCGTGCTCGACACGCTGCGCGAGCGCCTGCGCGCCACGATCCTCCTGCGCGGGAACCGGCTGACGCTCGAGGGCGACGAGGACGCGGTCGCCGAGGCGCGCGCCGTCGTGGACGAGATCGTCGAGCTGGTCGAGAACGGCCACGAGATCGGCCCGGGCACCGTCGACACCGTGCTCGGCGTGCTCGAGCAGGGCGCCGACGTCCGCGAGCTCTTCGACGACGTCGTCTGGCGCCACCGCGGCAAGAAGATCGCGCCGAAGACGGTCACGCAGAAGCACTACGTCGAGGCGATCCGCACGCTGCACCGTCACCTTCGGCATCGGCCCGGCCGGCACCGGCAAGACGTACCTGGCGATGGCGCTCGCGGTCGCGGCGCTCTCCGAGCGGCAGGTCGGCCGGATCATCCTCACCCGCCCCGCCGTCGAGGCCGGCGAGCGGCTCGGCTTCCTGCCCGGGCGACATGCTCGCGAAGGTCGACCCCTACCTGCGCCCGCTGTTCGACGCGCTCTACGACATGCTCGACGCCGGACCGGCTCGCCGCGTTCATGGAGCGCGGCACGATCGAGGTCGCGCCGCTCGCGTTCATGCGCGGCCGCACGCTGAACGACTCGTTCATCATCCTCGACGAGGCGCAGAACACGAGCCCGGAGCAGATGCAGATGTTCCTGACGCGGCTCGGCTTCGGCTCCAAGGTCGTCGTCACCGGCGACGTCACGCAGGTCGACCTGCCGCGCGAGCAGGCCTCCGGGCTCATCCAGGTGCAGGACATCCTCGGCGACGTCGACGGCATCGCGCTTCGTCCGCTTCACGTCACGAGGACGTCGTCCGCCACAAGCTGGTGCAGCGCATCGTCGAGGCTTACAAACTGCACTCGGAGGAGACCGGGACCGGGCGGCGCAGGTAGCGCCGTGGTCGCGGTCGAGGTCGAGAACCGAAGCGGCGGGGACGTTCCCGCCGACGAGGCCGTCGAGGTCGTGCGCGCCGCGCTCGCCGCGGAGGGCGTCGACGGACGGCGAGCTCGGGCTCCACTTCGTCGGCCCGGACGAGATCCGCGAGCTCAAGCGCGAGCACCTCGGCATCGACGAGGCGACCGACGTGCTCTCGTTCCCGCTCGACGGCCGCGAACCTGTCGCGATGGGCCTGCCGCGCCAGCTCGGCGACGTCGTCGTCTGCCCGGACGTGGTCGGCGACGAGTGGCGCGAGCCGCTCGTCCACGGCGCTCCTGCACCTGCTCGGCTACGACCACGGCGACGAGATGAGCGAACGCGAGAGCGGCGCTGCGATGAGCGATCGACCGCCGCGCGCCGTCGCTGCTGCACAGCTTCAACTACGCCTTCGAGGGCGTGATCCACGTGCTGCGCACGCAGCGCAACATGCGCATCCACTTCATGATCGCGGTCGGGCGTGCTGATCGCCGCGGTGGTCACCGGCGTCCAGCGCTTCGAGCTGATCGCGCTGCTGCTCTCGATCGCGTTCGTGCTGATCGCCGAGATGATCAACACCGCCGTCGAGGCGGCGATCGACGTCGCGACGACGTCGTTCGACCCGCTCGCGAAGCTCGCCAAGGACATCGCCGCCGGCGCGGTGCTGATCGCGACCGTCAACGCGGTCGTGGTCGGCTACCTCGTCTTCTCGGTGCGGATCGTGAACAAGAGCTCGCATCTGATCGAGCGGCTACGCGACGCGCCGGCCGAGGTGACGCTGGTCGCGCTCGTCCTGACGATCATCGTCGTGATCGCGACGAAGGCCTACACGGGCCGCGGCACGCCGCTGCGGGGCGGCCTGCCGTCCGGGCACGCCGCGGTCGCGTTCGCCGGCTGGATGGCCGTCACCCACGATCGTCGGCGACTCGCAGCACTGGTTCCTGATCTCGACGCTGGCGTTCATCATGGCGCTGCTCGTGGCCCAGACTCGCGTCGAATCCGGCGTTCACTCGGTCGTCGAGGTGACCTACGGCGCGGTGCTCGGTGCGCTCGTGACGCTGATCGTCTTCCAGGTGTTCGCGTGACGCCCGACCTGGAGCTGCTCGCTGAGGCGGACGCCGCCGCTGCGAACGCGTACGCCCCGTACTCGAAGTTCCACGTCGGCGCGGCGGTGCGGACGCAAGACGGGCGTCTCTTCCTAGGCGTGAACGTCGAGAACGCTGCCTACCCGCTCGGGATCTGCGCCGAGCGGTCGGTGATCGCGCGGCCGCGGGAGCCGGCAACCGGCCGGGCGACCTCGAGGCGATCGCGATCACGGCGTCGCCGTGCGGCGGCTGTCGCCAGTGGATCGCCGAGTTCCGCATCCCGTCCGTGACGTACCGGGGCGCCGACGGCGAGCCCGTCGCGACCACGCCCGCCGACCTGCTGCCCGACTCGTTCGTGCTGTGAAGATCCGGCTTCGTCGCCGTCGCGGGGCGCCCGAACGTCGGCAAGTCCACGCTCGTCAACGCGCTCGTGCGGCGGCAAGGTCGCGATCGTCTCCGACAAGCCGCAGACCACGCGGCGGCGCATCTTCGGCGTCGCGAACGGCGACGACTGGCAGCTCGTCCTGGCCGACTTGCCCGGCTTCCAGCGGCCGCGCGACCCGCTCACCGAGCGCATGCAGCGCACCGTCGACGCGTCGTTCGAGGACGTCGACGCGGTGTTGCTCGTGCTCGACACGCGCGAGCGGATCGGCGCGGGCGACCGCTTCATCGCGAGCCGCGTGTTCGAGCTCGGCGTGCCGGTCGTGATCGCGGTCAACAAGGTCGACCGGCTGAAGCCCGGTCACATCGCGACGCAGATGATGACCGCGGCCGAAGCTCGGCGAGTTCCTCGCGCTCCATCCGGTGAGCGCCAAGACCGGCGACGGGATCGCGGAGCTGCGCGAAGAGCTCGTCGCTCTCCTGCCCGAGGGGCCGGCGTACTTCGGCCGCGAGCAGCGCACCGACCTGCCGCTCGAGATCCAGGTGGCCGAGCTGGTGCGCGAGAAGGCACTCCAGCTCACGCGCGACGAGGTGCCGCACGCCGTAACCGTCGAGGTCGAGGAGATGGACGAGAAGGTCGTGCGTGCGAACGTGCTCGTCGAGACCGACTCGCAGAAGCAGATCCTCGTCGGCAAGAACGGCGCAATGGTCAAGCAGATCGGCATGCGCGCGCGGCCGGAGATCGAGGCGATCCTCGGCCACAAGGTGTTCCTGGAGCTGCACGTGAAGGTGCGCCCCAAGTGGCGCCGCGACGAGAACCTGCTCGAGCGGCTCGGCATCTGAACGGTTCTCACTTGACTTTCGCGGCTCGATTGGCGATAACACGCATGTGTACGGTCGTCCGGACATCCGGACCAATATCGCGTGCGGCGGGTGCGCATAGTGAGCGCCGGCGTCCCTGCGCGGCTCAATCGTGAGGCGCCGCTGCCGCTGTACGCGCAGCTGAAGGACGCACTGCTCGCGGAGGTACGCGACGGCGGCCTCCAGCCGGGCGACCGGTTCCCGACTGAGGCGGCGATCGGCGACCGCTACCGCGTCTCGCGGGCGACGGTGCGCCAGGCGCTCGCAGACCTCGAGGCGAGCGGCGTGATCCGGCAGCGTCCAGGGGCTCGGCTCGTTCGTGGCCGTCCCGAAGATCCGCCACGTCCCGCTGCTGACCTCCTTCGCCGAGCTTGCGGCGAGCCAGGGGTTCACGCCGTCGCACCGCGTCCTCGTCGTCCTCGGTCGTCGAGGCGCCCGTCGACGATGCGGCCGAGCTCGGGCTCGCGCGAGGGTACGCGCTGTCGCTTCCTGCGCCGGCTCTTCCTCGCCGACGGGAAGGCGGTCGGCCTCGCCGAGACGTGGCTTCCGCTGAGTGTCCTCGGCGGGCACGACGACCTGTTCGAGCGCGACCGCCTGGACGAGGGCTCGATGTACGAGGTCCTGCAGCGACGCGCCGATCGGCCTCGACGCTCGACCATGCGGTCGAGACGATCTCGCCCGGCGTCGTGGACGCCGCAAAGCGCCGAGCTGCTCGGGTGCGACCCGGGCACGCCCGTGCTGCTCATCCGGCGCGCCACGTTCGCGCCGAGCGGCGACGCCGGTCGAGTCGACCCGGCTGGTCTTCGTCGGCGAGCGCTACGAGTACGAGGTCGAGCTGCACCGGCCTGGCGGGACGCAATGAGCGCCATGCTGCCCCCGAGGACGAGGTGCGCGCGCTCGTCGCGGCGATCCTCGCCGAGATCGCGGGCGAGAGCGTCCAGCCGAACCGCTCCCGAGGGCGAGCGCCCGCGCGCCGAGGGTATCCGCAGAGATCGCGGTCGCCGCCGACCACGGCGGCTACCGCCTGAAGGAGCGCATCGTCGCCGACCTGCGCGAGCGCGGGCTCGACGTGCACGACTGCGGCACGAACAGCACCGACGCGGTCGACTATCCCGACTTCGCCCACGCCGTGGCGCGGCTAGTTGCCGGACGGAGCCTGTCGCTGCGGGCATCGTCGTCGACGGCGCCGGCATCGGCTCGTGCATGGCGGCGAACAAGGTGCCGGGCGTGCGGGCGGCGACCTGCTGGGACGTGACTCGTCGGCGCGCAACAGCCGCGAGCACAACCACGCGAACGTCCTCGTCCTGGGTGCGGGCCTCGTCGGCGAGCGGCCTGGCGCTCCAGATCGTCGACGCCTGGCTCGCCACGCCGTGGGGCGGCGAGCGCCACGCGCGCCGGGTCGAGAAGATCACCGAGATCGAGCGCCGCTACCTGTCACCGGAGCGGATCGCAGCATGAGCACGACGACAGACGCCCTCATCGACGCCGTCACGCGCGAGGTGCTCGCCGCCTTCGCCGACCCGGCTCGCATGCGACTGCACCGACCCGGCCTGCCAGGGGGCCTGCGCCGCGCACTCGGCCGGAGAAGGTCCGTGGCGTCGTCGCCAACGGCGCCGGCCGGATCAGCTACTCGGGCGACGGCGCGGAGGTCCCGCGCGACCTCGCGCGGTTCATCGACCACACGCTGCTGAAGCCCGACGCGACGGCCGAGGACATCGACCGATCTGTGACGAGGCGCGTCGCTTCGGCTTCGCCGCCGTCTGCGTGAACCCGACCTGGGTGCGCCGCTGCGCGTCCGAACCTGCGCGGCTCGCCGGTGCGGGTGGCCTCCGTGGTCGGGTTCCCGTTCGGTGCGACCACGATCGAGGTGAAGGCGTTCGAGGCCCGGCGCGCCATCCGCGACGGGGCGCGCGAGATCGACATGGTGATCAACGTCGGCGCGCTGAAGAGCGGCGACCACGACCTCGTCCGCCGAGACATCGAGAAGGTCGCGGACGCCTGCCGCGAGGCCGGCGCGCTGTGCAAGGTCATCATCGAGACCGCGCTCCTCACCGACGAGGAGAAGGTCGTCGCCTCGCACCTCGCGAAGCTCGCCAAGGCCGACTTCGTGAAGACGTCGACCGGGTACGGCCCGCACGGGGCGACTGTCCACGACGTGCTGCTGATGCGCGAGACCGTCGGCCCGAAGCTCGGCGTCAAGGCGTCGGGCGGGATCCGGAGCGCCGAGGACGCCCGCGAGATGATCGCCGCCGGGGCGACCCGGATCGGCGCCTCGGCGAGCGTGCAGATCGTGACCGGCGGCGACGCCGGCGAAGGGCGCTACGCTGAGCAAGGGAGGAATGGAGTGAGCGACGGCGTCGAGCTTCGTGCGTACTGCTTCCTCGACAGCCTGCAACCGCAGTACGCCGCCTTCCTGGGCACGGTTGCCCAGGGATTTCTGCCCCTGCCCGGCGACGCCTCGCTGTACGTCGAGATCGCGCCTGGCATCGAGATCAACCGGCTCACCGACGTCGCGCTCAAGGCGACGGACGTCGCGGCCCGGGATGCAGATCATCGAGCGGTACTACGGCCTGCTCGAGGTGCACTCGCCCGAGCAGGCCGAGACCCGCGCGGCCGGTGCGGCGATCCTCGAGTCGATCGGGCTCATCGGAGTCCGACCGGATCAAGCCGCGGATCCTGTCCAGCCAGATCGTCCGCCGCCTCGATGACCACCACGCCCAGCTGATCAACCGGACGCGGCACGGGCAGATGATCATCGGCGGGCAGACGCTGTACACGCTCGAGTGCGAGCCGGCCGCCTACGCCCGCTCGCCGCCAACGAGGCGGAGAAGGCGGCGGAGATCAACGTCCTCGAGGTGCGGTCGTTCGGCTCGATGGGCCGGGTGTACCTGGGCGGCGAGGAGCGGGACATCGACGTCGGCTGGCAGGCCGCGGTGGCCGCCATCGAAGGACTGGACGGCCGCGAGGCCGGTACGTGAGCGAAAGGAGAAGCCGAGAGATGGCTGATGCCCTGGGAATGATCGAGGCGCGGAGCTTCCCCGCGATGGTCGAGGCGGCCGACGCGATGGTGAAGGCGGCCAAGGTCGAGCTGGTGAGCTTCGAGGAGACCGGAGGCGGCTACGTGACCGCCGTCGTCCGCGGCGACGTCGCCGCCGTGAAGGCCGCCGTGCAGGCGGGCATCCAGAACGCCGAGAAGGTCGGCGAGCTGATCGCCAGCCACGTGATCGCGCGGCCGCACGCGAACATCGACCTGGTGCTGCCGCTCGGACGCAAAGAGCAGGCCCAGGGCGAGATGGGGCAGGCCGCGGCCTAGCGGCCTGAGGGCGCAGCTTCACGGCTGCCGGGGCGCCTCGGCTCCCCGGCAGCCGGAAGCGCGGCGACGGACGGCGAAAGGAGACGGGACGTGGTCCTCGGACGCGTAGCCGGGACGATGGTGGCCAGCCGCAAGGAGGCCTCGATGGAGGGGCTGAAGTTCCTCGTGGTCCGCCACCTCGACGTGGAGAACAACGACCTGCGCGTCGTTCGTGGTCGCCGCGGACGCTGTTGGCGCCGGCGTCGGCGAGGTGGTCCTCGTGGCCACCGGCAGCTCGGCGCGGCAGACCGAGGCGACCCGCGACCGCCCATGCGACGCGGTTGTCATGGCGATCGTCGACACGTGGGAGGTCGGCGGCGAGGAGATGTGGCGCAAATGAGCACGCTCTCGCAGGAAGAGATCCACGAGATCATCGAGCGAGTCCGCCGCCGGCTCGGCGAGGCTGGCGAGCACCCCGGCGCCGGGCTGCGCGGCGAGCAGGCACTCTCGGCGGCCGACGAGGCCGAGCTTGGCGACGGCGTCCACGCCTCGGTCGCGGACGCAGTCCGCGCCGCGACACGGGCGCAGGCCGCCTACCGCGAGATCGGCCTCGAGGGCCGCAAGGCGATCGTGGCGTCGATCCGAGCGTCGATGCTGGAGCACGGCGAGCGCCTCGCCGAGATGGCAGTCGCGGAGACGGGCCTGGGCCGGGTCGCCGACAAGATCGTCAAGAACCGCCTCGTGGCCACCAAGACGCCCGGCCCGGAGGACCTCGAGTCCGGCGCGGTCACCGGTGACGCAGGGGATGATGGTCACAGAGTGGGCGCCGTTCGGCGTCGTTGCGGCGATCACGCCGACGACGAACCCGACCTCGACGATCATCAACAACACGATCTCGATCGTCTCCGCGGGCAACTCGCTCGTCTTCAACGTGCACCCGAACGCCAAGCGCGTCTCCGCGGAGAACGTGCGGCTGATCAACCGCGCCATCGTCGCCGCCGGGGGGCCGGCCGACCTCGTCGTCGCCACCGCCGAGCCGACGATCGACAGCGCCAAGGAGCTCATGCACCACCCGGACGTCCGCCTGCTGCTGGTGACCGGCGGGCCGGCGGTCGTGCGCGAGGCGCTGAGGACCGACAAGCGCGCCGTGACGGCCGGGCCCGGCAACCCGCCGGCGGTCGTCGACCAGACCGCGGACGTCGAGAAGGCGGGGCGCGACATCGTCGCCGGCGGATCCTTCGACAACAACGTCATCTGCACCGACGAGAAGACGACGATCGTGGTCGACACGGTCGCCGACCGGCTTGTGCGCGCGATGAGCCAGCACGGTGCCTACGTGCTCAAGGAGCATGAGCTGAAGCGGCTCGAGCGAGTCATCTTTCGCGAGCTCGGCCCACCCGAACAAGCCGGGCCAGATCAACCCGGCCTGGATCGGCAAGGACGCCGGCGTCATCCTGCGCGAGATCGGCGTCCGGGTGGAGGGCGACGTCCGGCTCGTCGTCGCTGAGGTGCCGCGCGAGCACAACCTCGTCTGGACCGAGCAGATGATGCCGGTGATGCCGGTGGCGCGCGTGCCGACGGTCGACCAGGCGATCGACCTCGCGGTGCGCTCGGAGCACGGCTTCCGCCACACGGCGTCGATCCACTCGACCAACGTCGAGACGATCACGCGCATGGCGCGCGCCATGAACTGCAGCATCTTCGTCGCTAACGGGCCGAACTACTCCGGGCTCGGCGAAGGCGGGGAGGGGTTCACCTCGTTCTCGATCGCGAGCCCGACGGGCGACGGCCTCACCCGGCCGCGCACGTTCTCCCGCGAGCGGCGGATCACCGTCGTCGGGGCGCTGCGGATCGTCTGATGGAACCGGCCGTCGGACTGCTCGAGCTGTCCTCCATCGCCCGGGGCATCGAGGCGGGCGACGCGATGGCAAAACGCTCGCCGCTCGACGTGATCCGCGCCGGCACCGTCCACCCGGGCAAGTACCTCGTCCTCGTCGGCGGGTCGACCGCCGACGTCGAAGAGGCGATGGAGGCGGGCCGAGCGGTCGGCGGCGACGCGGTCGTCGACGTCGTGTTCCTCCCGGACATCCATCCCGACGTCGTGGCGTCGATCGCCGGGACGCGGCGGGAGGACGGCGGCGAGGCGCTCGGCGTCATCGAGGCGCTCACCGTCGCGGCGACCATCCGCGCGGCCGACGCGGGCGTGAAGGGCGCTCGTGTGACCATTCGCGACCTGCGCCTGGCCGACGACCTCGGCGGCAAGGGCTATGTCGTCTTCGGCGGCCAGTTGGCGGAGGTCGAGGCCGCCGTCGACTCCGGCGTCGAGCGCGTCGCAGCCTCGGGGCAGGAGGTCGCGCACGTCGTGATCTCTCAGCTGCACGGCGAGATGCGCGAGGAGCTCGTGACCGACCCGCGGTTCGGTGAGCGCAGCCGCGACATCGAGAAGCCGGCGGAGAACGGCAACGGCCTGATCGCCTCCATCGTGCCGCCGCGCGGCCGGCCGCTGCCCGGATCCGGGACAAACGGCGCGAACGGCGCAGCGCCCGCGGCCGCCAAGCCCAAGCCGAAACCGAGACGGAAGCGGACCCGCTAGATGCAGCTCGCGCGGGTCACCGGCACGGTCGTCGCGTCGGTCAAGGCCGACGGCCTCGAGGGCGTGAAGCTCCTCGTCGTGCAGCCGCTCGACCGGAAGCAGCGCCCGGAGGGCAACCCGGTGGTCGCGGCGGACGGCGTGCACATGGCCGGGCCCGGCGAGCTGGTCTACATCGTCGGCGCGCGCGAGGCGGCCCAGGCGATGCCGAACACCTTCGTGCCCGTCGACCACGCCATCGTCGGCATCGTCGACGCGGTCGAGGAGCTGTAGTGAAGATCGGCCGCGTCGTCGGGACTGTGGTCTCGACGATCAACGCGCCGGTCTACGACGGGCGCCGCCTGCTCCTGTGCGACGTGCTGGACGCGGCGGGGCGCCCGGACGGCGGGTACCTGATCTGCGTCGACACGGTCGGCTCGGGCGCCGGCGAGACCGTGCTGATTCTCGACGAGGGCAACTCCGCCCGACAGGTCCTCGGCCTGACCGAGGGGCCGGTGCGTGCGCTCGTGGTCGGGATCGTCGACCAGCTCGCCGTGGACGGCGAGCTGGTGGTCGACGAGGGCTGAGCGACCTCGCCTCGGCCGGCGTGACCTCCTCGACGCGGTCGAGCTCCTCGAGCGCCGGGTGCACGGGCGTGCTCCTGGTCGGCGGCGCGAGCAGCCGCTTCGGCTCGCCCAAGGCACTTGCGCGCATCGGCGGCGAGACGCTCGCCGAGCGCACCTGGAGCGCGCTCGCGTGGTGCAACGAGCGGATCGCCGTCGGGAAGGCGCGCGACGCGCTCCCGCTGCCGTCCCCGGTCCTCGACGACGGCGTGGAGGAGCACGCACCGGTCTTCGGCGTTCTCGCCGGGTTGCGGGCGGCCGCCCACGACCTCTGTGTCGTGCTCCCCGTCGACTGCCCGTTCGTGACGGAGGACGCGCTGCGCGCCCTGGCCGGAGCCCTGGCCGTCCCGCAGACCGGCCCGCTCCCGGGTGTGTACACGAAGGCCCTGGTGCCCGAGCTGGAGGCGCGGGTCGCACGCGGCCGGCTGTCGCTGCGCGGCGTCAACGAGCGGGTGCTCGAGGTCGACGCGCGGCTGCTCGCCGACGTGAACACGCCGGAGCAGCTCCGGCGCGCGGCGAAAGCCGAGGCGTGGGACGGCCGGCCGCGCCGCGATCGGTAGGAACCCGCCCTCGCCCTGCGGAAGACGCACGATCCGCCCGCCGTATGCCGGCCTTCTCGACGCCCTGGTCGCCTCGCTGCCGCGGCCGTCGAGGCGCCAGCTTGCGGCGGCCCGCCGGATCGCGGAGGAGGGGCCGCCGAGCGAGCTCGTCGGTCTGGAGACGTTGGTCGGATGAGCCGCCTCGACTTCTTCCTCTGGGTCGTGATCCCCTACCTGTGCCTTGCCGTCTTCGTGGTCGGGCACGTCTGGCGCTACCGGCGCGACCAGTACACATGGACGGCGCGCTCGACCCAGGTGCTCGAGCGGCGCTTGCTCATGTGGGGGAGCGTGCTCTTCCACTTCGGGATCCTCGCGGCGATCGGCGGTCACCTGCTCGGCATCCTGGTGCCGCGCTCGTTGGTCGAGAACGTCGGCGTGAGCGACGGCGCCTACCACTGGATCGCCATGCTGGCCGGCGGCATCGCCGGGGCTGCGATCGTCGCCGGCTTTACGATCCTCGTCTACCGCCGGGTGCGGGTCGGGCGCGTCCGGGTGACCACGAGCCGCAGCGACCTCGTGCTCTACCCGGTCCTCGCCGCGACGATCGTCTTCGGCATGCTCGCGACCGCGTGGGGCACGGCGGTCGACCACTACGCCTACCGGGAAACCGTCAGCCCCTGGTTCCGCGGGATCTTCACGCTCCAGCCGCACGAGTCGCTCATGGCGAACGCCTCGTTCATCTTCCAGGCGCACGCTCTCAGCGCGTGGCTGCTCGTTGCCGTCTGGCCGTTCACCCGGCTCGTGCACGCCTGGAGCGTTCCCATCGCGTACCTCGGCCGGGCACCGATCCTGTACCGGGGCCGAGACGTCCGCCGCGCGCGGCAGAGCCGGGCGCTACGCGCTGAGCGGTCGTAGCCCTCGTCGCCGCGGGCCGGTGCGCGGGCCGGGCGTCCGCGCGCCGGTACGATCCGGCCGCTGATGCATGGCGAACGGCGCTTCAGTCAGGCGATCGCTGACGGCGACGGCATCTCGCTCGTGGGAGCCGCGGCGGACGGTGCCACGGCTGCCCGCGCGGTCTCCGCGGGAGCGCGCGCGCTCGTCGCGACCCAGCGCCTCCACGGCGACGAGCTCGCGGTGCCGGTCTTGTGGCGCGGCGAGGGCGGCCCGCGCGCCGCGCTCGAGGCGAGCGCCGACGCCTGCGTCCTGGTGGCGGAGGCGGCCGGCGACGACGCGGAGCAGCTCGCCCATCTCTACGCGGACGTGGTCGAGCTCGGGCTCGACTGCGTGGTCGAGGTGGTCGACGAGGAGGAGCTGGAGCACGTGCTCGAGTCGCTCGACCCGGAGGTGTTCCTGCTCTCGAGCCGGGCCGCGGGCTCGGACGACCCGCTCGAGCGGGTGCTCGAGCTGCTGCACGACGTCCCCGCCGGCAAGCTCGCGATCGCGGACCTGACCGACCTGGACGACGAGACCGTCGACGAGCTCGAGCGCGCCGGGATCGACGCCGTCATCGTCGCCGGCGATCGGCTCGACGCCCTGGCCGCGCGCGGCTAGAGCCGCATGACGCACGGGGTCGACGCGTCGCGCCCGGCCGGCGGAACCCTGGCCGTCGGCATCGCCGTGGTCTCTGCCGGCGCCGTGCTCCTGGGCGTCGAGATCGCCGCGAGCCGCGTGCTCGCTCCCGCCTTCGGCACGTCGATCTTCGTCTGGGGCTCGCTGATCGGCGTCGTGCTGGCCGGCCTGGCCGCCGGCTACTGGGTCGGCGGCGCGCTCGCCGACCGCTACCCGCGGCCGCTGCTGCTCGTCGCGGTCCTCGCGGCGGGCGCCGCTGCGGTGCTCGTCGTGCCGCTCGTGGACGGGCCGGTGCTCGACTGGGTCGTCGAGCGCGACCCGGGCCCGCGCGCCTCGCCGCTTCTGGCCGCGACGATCCTCTTCCTGCCGGCGAGCGTCATCCTCGCCGGCGTCAGCCCGATCGCGGTACGCCTGCGGGCCCGCTCGGTCGGCTCGGTGGGGAGGACGGCCGGCCGCCTGTTCGCGCTCTCCACGGCCGGCAGCATCGCGGGGACGCTCGGCACCGCCTTCTGGCTCGTGCCCGAGCTGGGCACCGGCCAGCTCTTTGCCTTCGCCGCCGTCGCGCTGCTCGGCGCGGCCGTCTTCGTGGCCGCGTCGGAGCGGCTCCCGGCCGCAGCCGCGGTCGTCGCCGCCGGCGCCGTCGCGGCGGCGGTGGTCGGCGTCTCGATCGCGCCAGACCGCGCGGGCACGCTCTCCGCCGCCGCGTCGCGCAACTGGTCGCCGCTCTACGTCGAGCGGGGCAAGCCGGTCAAGACCGCTGACACCTGGGTGGACAGCACGATCGACGTGCTGGTCGACCGCGAGACGCGCTACCACCACGTCTTCGTCGTCGAGGACGTGGACACGCGCTACCTGCGCTTCGACAGCCTCGTCCAGAGCGCGATGTTCCGCGGGGCGCCGTTCAAGACGCGCCTGCGCTACACCGACTTCTTCTCGCTGGCGCTGGCGTACAAGCCGTCCGCGCGCAAGGTGCTCGAGATCGGCCTCGGCGGCGGCTCGGCCCCGAAGCGGCTCTGGCGCGACTTCCCGCAGCTGCAGATCCAGGCCGTGGAGATCGACCCGGTCGTGCGCGACGTCGCGTACCGCTACTTCCACCTGCCGCGCGACCGGCGGCTCAAGGTCGCCGTCGACGACGGCCGCTCCTGGCTGGAGCGCCATCCGTCACAGCGCTTCGACGCGATCTTGATCGACGCGTTCTACGCCGACTCGATCCCGTTCCACCTCTTCACGGCCGAGTTCCTCGACCAGGTGCACGAGCACTTGAATCCGGGCGGCGTGGTGATCGTCAACACGATCGGCGCGACGGCCGGCGACGGGTCGCAGCTCGAGCGCGCGATCTACCGGACGTACCGCTCGGCGTTCCCGACGGTGCTGCTGCATCCGGTCTCGCTGCCGGGCGAGGACAAGCCGACGAACGTCCGCAACGTGATGCTCGTCGCGACCGACGCGCCCGCGCCGAGCCGCGCGTTCCTGCTGTCGCGCTGGCGCGACATCCGCCGGGAGTATCCGACCGCGCCCGACCTGGCGCAGCCGATCCGCGACCGCATCGACCAGCCGCTGCGCCTCGATGGCGTCCCGATCCTGACCGACGACTACGCGCCGACCGATTCGCTGCTGCTACTCGACTGACCTAGAACAGCAGCGTCAAGAGCCAGATCAGCAGCACGATCAGCCCAAGGGTGATCGCGAGCCCGATCACGGCGATCCAGCCGATCGAGATCGGCAGCTTCTCGATCTCCGCGATGCCCTCGGAGAGCTCCCCGGCCGCGCGTGCGCGCTCCGCCGGCGGCACCTGTTTGAGCGCCTCCGCCACCTGGCGGTGAATCCGCGGCCCGAGCGACTCGAGCGGGCCGAGATCGAGCTCCCGCAGCTGGCGCAGCGCCCGGTCGGCCAGCTCCAGCTCGCGGCCCGCGACTTCCATCACGTCCCCCGGCGGCGCCACCAGCGCCGGGACCGGCACGTCGTCGGACAGCCCACCGCCGGCCAGCTGGAACAGCCGCTCGGGCTCGTCGATGTCCTTCAGCCGGTGCTCGCCGACGTCGAGGAACGACAGCCCGTCCGCGTCGCTCCGCACGAGCGCGCGCGTCGTCTCGGAGACGAGCACCTGCCCTCCTGCGGCAAGCGAGCAGATGCGGGCTGCGCGCACGACGTCGAGACCGAGGTAGCCCTCGTCGCCGATCGCCGGCTCGCCGGTGTGGATGCCCATGCGCACCCGCAGGCGGACGCCGTCCGGCCACGTCGCCTCGGCCAGCCCGCGCTGCCCGGTCGCGGCCGCCACCACCGCGTCGCGCGCCCGCGGGAATACGGCGAAGAACGCGTCGCCCTGACGGTCCACCTCGCGCCCGCCCGCTGTGGCAAAGGCCTCGCGCATGATCCGGTTGTGCTCCGAGAGCACGCCGCCCCACCCGTCGCCCAGCTGCTGCAGCAGCCGCGTCGAGCCCTCGATGTCGGAGAAGAGGAAGGTCACCGTGCCGCTCGGGAGCTGCTGCACGGCCTGACGCTAGCGCGTGCCGCTAGCCGAAAAAGGCCTTGGCCACGTCGAACCACTCGGGAGGCACGGTCTTGAGCTCGGCCGTCGCCTCGTGCAGCGAGACGTCGACGACGTCGTCGCCGTGCAGCGCTGCCATGCGGCCGAAGCGCCCCTCGTGCACGAGGTCGGCCGCCTTCAGCCCGTAGCGCGTCGCGAGCACGCGGTCGCGCGCCGTCGGCGTGCCGCCGCGCTGCACGTGGCCGAGCACGGTGACGCGGGTCTCGTAGCCGGTTCGCTCCTCGATCTCGCGCGCGAGCGCGTCGCCGACCCCGCCGAGGCGGACGTGGCCGAACGCGTCGGTGGAGGCGTCCTGGGTCACGGTCGTCCGCTCGCCCGACTCGTACGTCAGCTCGTAGCCCTCGCTGACGACCACGATCGAGAAGTCCTTGCCGCGCTCGTGCCGCCGCTGCAGGTCGCGGCACGCCTGCTCCACACTGACCGGCTGCTCGGGGATGAGGATCACGTCTGCGCCGCCGGCGATGCCGCTCATCACGGCGATCCAGCCGGTGTGGCGGCCCATCACCTCGACGACCATGACGCGGTTGTGCGACTCGGCGGTCGTGTGGAGCCGGTCGATCGCCTCGGTGCAGATCGAGACGGCGGTGTCGAAGCCGAACGTGTAGTCCGTCGCCGAGAGGTCGTTGTCGATCGTCTTCGGCACGCCGACGACCGGGAAGTCGTGCTCGTCGTGCAGCCGCGCCGCGACGCCGAGCGTGTCCTCGCCGCCGATCGCGACGAGCGCCTCGAGGTGCTCGCCGAACGTGGCGAGCACGGCGTCGACTCCGCCGTCGAGCTTGTAGGGGTTCGTCCGCGAGGTGCCGAGGATCGTGCCGCCGCGCGGCAGCAGGCCCGAGACCTCACGTGGCCCGAGCGGCATCAGTCGCCCGTGGACGAGGCCTGCCCAGCCCTCGCGCACGCCGATCACGTCGTAGCCGCGGGTCTGCGAGCGCCGCGCCACCGCCCGGATCACCGCGTTCAGTCCGGGCGCGTCACCGCCGCCCGTGAGGATGCCGACCCGTTTGGCCACGCGCGGAGTTTGCCTGCCTGGCGCCGGCCGCGACGAAGTTGGCACGAAGCCGGCTCAGACGGGTGCGCCGTAGCTCGGTAGCGTGAAGCGCAGGGGGGCCGGGGGCTCCCTTCTTCACGCGTGCGCGCAGGAGACCGTCGGGCGGTGCCTCCCCTACCATCCCGGCAAGCCGAAGTGGCGGAATTGGCAGACGCGCCGGACTCAAAATCCGGTGGCCTTCGGGCCGTGTGGGTTCGACCCCCACCTTCGGCACTGATTTGGTGACCGACGGCTGCGGCTTTCCCAGTCGGATCTTGCGGCGATTCATTCGGTTCCGTGGTCGTTCGGGCCGGGACGATTCCTCCGTTTTCTCCCGCTTCCGGGCCCGCCGAAGGGCCTTGCGCCGCGGCCTCACGCCTTAACCCGCAGAAGGTTGCAGCCGTCCGCCCAAGCGCAGATACTTGCCCCCCGGCTAGACCGGGCCGGGGGTCGGACCCGGTGTTTCGAACATAGGAGGAGGGCATCTTGAAGAAGCGCGGGCTACTCGCGACGTTTCCGCTGTTACTGATCGTGCTTGCGTTCGTTGCCGCAGGTTGCGGCGGCGGCGACAACAACAGCGGCGGCTCGGACACGACCGGCGGCGGAGGGAGCGGTGAGACGCTGAAGATCGTGTCCGACCTGCCGCTGCAGGGGTCGGATCGCGTCCAGACCACCCAGATGGTGCGCGCCATCCAGTACGTCCTCAAGCAGGCGAACAACAAGGCCGGCGACAAGAGCGTCTCGTTCGAGTCCTTCGACGATTCCACAGCCGCGGCCGGCAAGTGGGACGAGGCGAAGTGCGCGGAGAACGCCCGCACGTACGTCGACCAGAAGGTCGTCGCGGTCATCGGGACGTACAACTCGGGGTGCGCCGCGATCATCATCCCGATCCTCAACGAGGTGCCGATCGCGATGATCAGCCCCGCCAACACGGCGGTGGGCCTGACGCACACCGGCGCCAGCACCTCGCCGGGCGAGCCCGACAAGTACTACCCGTCGGGTGACAAGAACTACGTCCGCGTCGTCGCGTCGGACGACAACCAGGGGAAGATCGGCGTCCAGTACATGCAGAAGCTGGGCGTGAAGAAGGTCTACATCCTGGACGACAAGGAGCTCTACGGGCAGGGCGTCGCGGACGAGATGGCCGCCGCCGCCAAGACGGCAGGCCTCGCGATCGCCGGCCAGGAAGGCTGGGACCCGGCGCAGCAGAACTACCGCGCCCTGATGACGAAGATCAAGGCGTCGGGCGCCGACGGCATCTACATCGGCGGCATCTCGACGAACAACGGCGGCCAGCTGCTGAAGGACAAGTTCGCAATCGTCGGCGACAACAAGAAGGTCCCCGTGATCGTGTCCGACGGCTTCGTCCTCTCGTCGCTCTTCGACGAGGCGGGCAAGGACAAGGTCGAGGGCGTGTACGGCACGGCTCCGACGCTGCCGCTCGAGAAGCTCGGCCCGAAGGGCAAGCAGTTCATCAAGGACTTCGGCGTCGAAGAGGGCGGGAAGAACATCGAGGTGTACTCGATCTACGCGGCCGCCGCAGCGCAGGCGGTGCTCGACGCGATCAAGAACTCGGACGGCACGCAGGCCGACATCGTCAAGAAGGTCAAGGCCACCAATCTGGCCGACTCGGTCGTCGGCGCGCTCAAGTTCGACGCCAACGGCGACGTGCTCGGAGGCACTGAGACCGTCTACCAGGGCCGGAACGGCAAGTGGGTCTTCGTCGAGCAGGCGAAGGTCGGAAGCTGAACCGCTGACATAGGAGGGGCGGCTCCCCGGCCGCCCCTCCGTTCCACCTCATGGCGACCGTCGAGTCCGCACACCGAGCACTCCCCCGCAACCGGCGGCCGCCGATCTCCCAGATCCTGCGCTGGATCTTCGGCGCGGCGCTCCTCTTCGGCTTCGGCTGGTGGCTGATCGGGCAGGCGGTCGACCACCCGAGCCGGTTCGTCGAGGTGACCCTCATCGGGGTCACGAACGGCTCGATCTACGCGCTCGTCGCCCTCGGCTACACGCTCGTCTACGGGATCATCGAGCTGATCAACTTCGCCCACGGCGACAACTTCATGCTGGGCACGTTCCAGACCCAGTCGATGATCAACCAGGGGAGCTTCCAGATCCCGCTCCTGTTCGCGACGATCGCCATTCCGCTCGGCACCGAGACGACGGAGGCGTCGTCGACGATCCACAAGGTCTACGCCGTCGGCATGACGCTCCTGCTCTGCATGCTCTTCTGCATGGTTATCAACGTGACCATCGAGCGGATCGGCTACAAGCCGCTGCGCAACCAGCCGCGACTGGCGCCGCTCATCACGGCGATCGGGTTTTCGTTCATCCTGCAGGGCATCGGGCTCGCCTGGAAGAAGCCCGGCCCGGTGCCGATCAACGACGTCCTGCCGAGCGGGGCTTTCATCAGCGCCCGCGGAGTGGCGTACCTCTACAAGGACCTGATCGTCGTCGGGCTGACGATTCCGCTCCTGATCGGGCTGACGTACCTCGTCAAGCGGACGAAGGCCGGCAAGGCGATGCGCGCCACCGCTCAGGACCAGGATGCGTCGGCGATGATGGGCATCAACGTCGACCGGACGATCTCGTTCACGTTCGCGCTCGGCGGCGCGCTGGCCGGCGCGGGCGGCCTCATCTACGCGTTGTACGTCGGGACGACGAACTTCCAGCTCGGGTTCCGGCTCGGCCTCTACGCGTTCACGGCCGCCGTGCTCGGGGGCATCGGGAACCTCACCGGTGCGGTGCTGGGAGGGGTCACGCTCGGCCTGATCGCTGCCTACAACGAGGGCTTCGGCGACGCGCGCTGGACGACGACGATCGTGTTCTCGATCCTGATCCTGATCCTCGTTTTCCGCCCGTCGGGCCTGCTCGGCGAGCAGACGCCAGAGGGGCAGTGAGCGGGGCCGAGGGCACCGGCACCTCACCGGGCAAGCTCAAGGGCTCGTCGTACGTCGAGCGCGCGCGCCGCTTTTCCGGGACATCGCGCGGCCAGCTGGTTCTGGTCGCCGCGCTCATCGCGCTCATCCTGCTCTACCCGTACTGGTACGACACGGCCGCGTTCAGCTGGCTGACGCTCGACATCCTCGGGCTCCAGCTGGACATCGTGATCGTGATGCTCGTCTACGTGATGCTCACCCTCGGGCTGAACATCGTCGTCGGCTACGCGGGCCTGCTCGACCTCGGCTACGTCGCGTTCTACGCGCTCGGCGCCTACACCGTCGGCTGGTTCGCGTCGAGCCAGTTCAACGGGCTGAACGTCCACATCGGCTCGATCGCCCCTGAGGGCTTGCCCGGCATCCACCTCGGCTTCTGGCTGCTGCTGCCGATCTCCGGGCTCGTCGCGGCGTTCGCCGGCATCATCATCGGCTGGCCGACCCTGCGCCTCCGCGGCGACTACCTCGCGATCGTCACGCTGGGCTTCGGCGAGATCATCCCCGACGCGTTCCGCAACGCGAACCAGCTGCCGATCCCGGACGGCCTCAGATGGTCGCCGCCGTTCATCGCGTTCACCGACCACAACATCACGAACGGCGTCAAGGGCGTCACCGGGCTCGATCGCCCAGGGTTCGGCGAGAGCCTGAACAGCTGGAGCGGCGGTCTCGCGCCGGCGCGCTTCGGCGTGCTCGACCTGAAGCCGTGGTTCTACACGATCGTGATCCTGGTGCTGGTCACGATCTTCGTGAACTACCGCCTGCGCGACTCGAAGATGGGACGCGCGTGGGTCGCGGTGCGCGAGGACGAGATCGCCGCCTCGGCGATGGGCGTGCCGCTCATGCGGACGAAGCTGTGGGCCTACGGGATCGGCGCCGTGTTCGGCGGCTTCGCGGGCTGCTTCTACGGCTCGTTCATCGGGAACATCTTCCCGACGAGCTTCTTCTTCAACATCTCGGTGCTGATCCTCTGCATGGTGATCGTCGGCGGCATGGGGAACATCCCCGGCGTCATCGTCGGCGCGCTCCTGCTCGAGTACCTCAACCTGAAAGGCCTCGACAAGATCGGCGAGCGCGTCAACGACGGCATCGACGCCGTCGGCATCAACTCGGCGATCGACATCCCGAAGTACAAGTTCCTGATCTTCGGGACGCTGCTCGTGGTCATGATGCTGTTCAGACCCGAGGGCCTGATCCCGAGCGCGCGCCGCAAGGCCGAGCTCGCGGAGGGCGAGGGCACCGCGACCCTGTACGACGTGCGGACATGAGCGCGAACGGCGCCGAGCCACTCCTCGAGGCGATCCAGGTCCGCAAGGAGTTCGGCGGCCTCGTCGCCGTGCACGACGTCGACTTCACGATTCCGCAGGGCTCGATCGTCAGCCTGATCGGCCCGAACGGCGCCGGCAAGACGACGTTCTTCAACATCCTCACGGGCGTCTACAAGCCGACGGCCGGCGAGGTGATCTTCGGCGGCGAGTACGTCGCGGGCCTGCCGCCGCACAAGGTCACGCACCTCGGCATGGCGCGGACGTTCCAGAACATCCGCCTCTTCCACAACATGACCTCCCTGGAGAATGTGCTCGTCGCCATGCACTCGCACATCAAGGGCGGTGTCCTGGCCTCGATCCTCGGCACGCCGCGCATCAAGCGTGAGGAGGAGAAGGCCGAGAAGGACGCGCGCGACCTGCTCGCGTTCGTCGGCCTCGGCCGGCGCGCGGACGAGTTCGCGAAGAACCTGCCCTACGGCGACCAGCGCCGGCTCGAGGTGGCCCGTGCGCTCGCGACACAGCCGAAGCTACTCCTGCTGGACGAGCCGACCGCGGGGATGAACCCGGAGGAGACCGCCCAGTTCACCGCGTTCGTGGGGCAACTGCGGGCCGAGCGCGGCCTGACCGTGCTCATGATCGAGCACGACATGAAGGTCGTGATGGGCATCTCCGACCGCGTCACGGTGCTCGACTACGGCGAGAAGATCGCCGAGGGGCTGCCCGGCGAGGTGCAGCGCGACCCGCGCGTGATCGAGGCGTACCTCGGCACGGCCGCGACCGAGGGCGCCGCGTGAGCGCGAACGCGACGCTGCTCCAGCTCGACGGCGTCCACACGTACTACGGGACGATCCACGCGCTCAAGGGCATCTCCCTCGAGGTGCGCGACGGCGAGATCGTGACGCTCATCGGCGCGAACGGGGCCGGCAAGTCGACGACGCTGCGATCGATCAACGGGCTCAACCACCCGCGCGAGGGCAGCATCAAGTTCGGCGGCGACGACATCACGGAGCGGCCGGCCCACGAGATCGTGAAGCTCGGCATCGCGCAGTCGCCCGAGGGGCGCCGCGTCTTCCCGCGCATGTCCGTCTCCGAGAACCTCGAGATGGGCGCCTACCAGCGCTCGGACCGCGCGGCGATCCGCGAGGATACCGAGCGCGTCTATACCCTGTTCCCACGCCTGCAGGAGCGCATCCAGCAGCGGGCGGGAACCCTCTCGGGCGGCGAGCAGCAGATGCTCGCGATCGGCCGCGCGCTGATGGCACGGCCCAAGCTCCTGCTCCTGGACGAGCCGTCCCTGGGGCTCGCGCCGATCTTCGTCGACAAGATCTTCGAGATCATCCGCGAGATCAACGCGCAGGGGACGGCGGTGCTGCTCGTCGAGCAGAACGCGCTGATGGCGCTCGAGACGGCGCACCGCGGCTACGTCATGGAGACCGGGAACATCGTCCTCGCCGACGAGGCGAAGGCGCTGCGCGACAACGAGCAGGTTCGCAAGACCTACCTGGGCGAGGACTAGGAGGGCTTGGCGGAACTCCGCTCGTGCAGCGCGCCGCGACGGACACAGACTGAGTTTCGCCAATCCCTCTAGCCCTCCAAGGTTCCGAAAAGCTTTACAAGGTTCGCGCAGGAGCCCGCCGTGGGCACTGGTAGAACCGCGGCATGCGCGCGCCCACCCTCGTCGCCGGGCTCGCGCTCGCCGTCGCCGCGCTGCTCGTCCCCGCGTTCGAAGCATCAGGCCGATCGAGCGCCCGGCCGCACGTCGCGCACGCGACCAAGCGCCCGAACATCATCTTCCTGATGACCGACGACCAGACGCTCGAGAACATGCGCGTCATGCCGAACGTGCAGCGGCTCCTCGCCGACGAGGGCGCGACGTTCACGCAGTACGTCGTCTCCTACTCGCTCTGCTGCCCGTCGCGCGCGACGATGATGACCGGCCAGTACGCGCACAACCACCGCGTGCTGGACAACCAGCTGCCGAACGGCGGCTACTACCGCTTCCGTCCGGACAACTCGCTGCCGGTCTGGCTCAAGGACAGCGGCTACTGGACAGCGCACGTCGGCAAGTTCCTGAACGGCTACGGGCGCAAGAACCCGACCCAGGTGCCGCCGGGCTGGAACGAGTGGTACACGACGATCGACCCGACCACGTATCGCTACTGGGACTACACGATGAACGAGAACGGCAAGCTCGTTCACTACGGCGACGCGATGCGCGACTACATCACCGACGTCGCACGCGCGCCGGGCGGCGACGATCATCCGCCGCCACGCCGAGAGCCCGACGACGAGCAAGAAGCCGCTCTACCTGCAGGTCGACTTCGTGGCGCCGCACAGCGGCGCGCCGGTCGAGCTCGACGACCCGCCGCGGATGGCCACGCCTGCGCCCGCGCCGCGGCACCGCGACCGCTTCGTCTTCGTCCCGCTGCCGATGCCGCCGAACTACAACGAGGAGGACGTGAAGGACAAGCCGGTCGGCATCCGCAGCGCGACCCGATCGGCGACTACGTGCAGTTCGCGATCACCGAGGACTACCAGCAACGGCTCGAGTCGCTGCTCGCGGTCGACGGCGCCGTGGCGGCCATCGTGCGGGCGCTCGACCGGGTCGGCGAGCTCGACAACACGTACATCTTCTTCTCGTCCGACAACGGGTTCTTCCAGGGCGAGCACCGCATCCCGAGCGGCAAGGTGCTGCCCGTACGAGGAGTCGATCCACCTGCCGCTCCTCGTGCGCGGGCCCGGGATCGCGCCGGGCACGGTGCTGACGCAGCTCGTCGGCAACGTCGACCTCGCGCCGACGATCGCGACGATGGCACGCGTCAAGCCGCGGCTGATCGTGGACGGCGTCTCGCTGCTCAGCCTCATGAAGAAGCGGCACGTGGGACGAGACGCGCGACGACATCGTCCTCGAGGCGGGCCCGTTCGACAAGCCGTCGCAGGAGTACACGGGCCTGCGCACGCCGCAGGTACATGTTCGCGGTCTACGGCAACGGCGAGGAGGAGCTGTACGACCTGCAGGTCGATCCGTACGAGCTCGACAACCGCGCCGTTCGATCCGAACTACGCGGCCGTCCGCGGCGAGCTGACGGCGCGGCTCCAGCGGCTGCGCTATTGCTCGGGCGTTAGCTGCCGACCGTAGGCCCGACGCGCACCGGCACGTAGGGCGGCGAGGGCAGCACCGCCATCCGCAGCGGGCCGCCGGCTCGTCCCTCGGCCATCGCCATCGCCGCGCGCAGGCCGTGCGTCGGGACGAAGCCGAGCGTGCGGGCCACCGACGCGTCCCGGCGAGCCGGCGACAAGGACGGCGCCGAGCCGGTCGCTGACGGTCGTGCAGGCGCGCCAGTCCACGTAGGGCAGGGTGGGGTGGCAGCCGTCGCCGCGCCGGTAGGCCTCGAGCGCCCGCTCGTCGCGCGCGGCGGCCTCCTCGGCCTCCGGCAGGGCGTCGAGATCGCGCGCAGCCTGGAAGAACGCGCGGTACGGGAGCTGGGCCGGGTGCGGGAAGCGCCGCCGGAAGCGGTGGACGAGGATGGCCGTGCCGCCCTCGACCACCGGGAAGTGATCGCGCCAGAGGCGCAGCGCGTAGCCGAGCCCGATTGTCGCCGCGAGCAGCGGGTTCGGGCGCTCGCGCGGCAGCCACGGCGTCGTCTCGGGGATGCCGACGCAGATCGACGTCGACCGGCTCGGGGAGCGAGACGCCGCGCACCTCGGCGCCGCGCAGGAGCGCCTCCGCGTGCGCGACCGACGGCGAGCCCGCGAACGCGCCGAGCGCGGTCAGCTCGACCGGTAGGCGGCGGAGGATCCGGAGCCGCACCGGCGAGGGCAGCCGGCCGAACAGGCGGCCGAGCGGCGACCCGGCGAGCCTTTCGAGCGCCTCGGTGTCGTGCGGATAGCCCTGGAGCGCGCCGGTCAGTACGGGGTGGTTGAGCGCGAGCGAGACGCCGAGCACCGGTGCTCGGCGCGCGAGCGAGCGCTCCAGGTCGACGCCGAGCCGCCAGCCCTGCGACGCGCTCGTCTCGAGCAGCGAGTAGGCGCCGGCGGCGCGCAAAGCCGGCGCGTCCGCGGCGGCGAGCAGCACGCCCGGGCCGCCGTGGCAGACGGTCTCCGCGGCGCTGACCGTGACGACGAGGTCGGTCTCGACGAGGCAGCGGTTCACCAGGAGCGGCACGTTCCCGGACGTGCCGATGTCGACCAGGTTCTCGTCCTCGACGTCGTGCACCTCGACCCGGCCGCGGAAGCGCCGCGCGAAATCCGGCGAGACGAGCGTCTCGAGCTGCTGGCGGCGCGGCCGCGGCGCGAGCCCGGCCGTGACGAGGAGCGTCTGGCGCTCGGTCGGGATGCCGCAGGCGACGAGCGCCAGGATCGTCGCCTCGAGCGCGGCGCGGCGCGGGTCACTATCCACGCCCGGCAGCGGCAGCGCCGGCGGCTCGACGACGACGGTGGCACGGCCGCCGCGCGTCGCCGCCTGCTCGAGCGCCGGGCCGGCGAGCGGGAAGCGCAGGGCGTCGCGCACCGCGGCTCCGACGTCCTCGATCGGCGCTGCCGGTGGCGGCGGCCGCAGGATGATGGCGTCGTCGGGCGCGTCGAGGTGCTCGACCCGCGTGCCCGCGAGCAGCGGGACGCGCGTCACGCGAAGCGGATCGCGTAGGAGCGCGCGTAGTGGACGAAGCCGTACGACTCGTAGAGCCGGTGCGCCTCGGCGCGCTCGTGCCCGGATTCGAGGATGAGCCGGTGGCAGCCGTTCGCGCGGGCCTCGGCCGTGCAGGCGTCGAGCAGCGCGCGCGCGTGCCCGCGTCGCCGCGCGGCCGGGTCGACGTAGAGGTCGGGCAGCCACGCTTCGGGCGTCGTCCAGTTCAGGCGCGGGCGGATCCAGAGGCTCGCCACGCCCACGACCTTCCCTTCGTTCTCGGCGACGAGCACGAGCCCGCCCGACGCGAGGTGCTCCTGGAAGATGGCGCGCTGCGGCGACGGGTCGTCCGCGACCGCCGGCCGGCCCAGGCCGGCGAGCAGCCCGAGGACGGCGTCCGCGTCCTCCGCACGAGCGCGCCTGACGCTCACGGGATCGAGCGGTACAGCCGCAGGAACGAGCGCCGGAAGCCGCGCGCCGGCCAGAAGCGAGAGGCGAGCAGGTTCGTCTCGCGCCAGTCCGTGACGACGTGGCGGTAGCCCTCGCGCGCGGCCCACGCGAGACACGCGTCCGTCAGCGCCCGGCCGATGCCCGAGCCGCGCGCGTCGGGGAGCGTGACGGCGAACCCGAGGAACGCGGCCGAGTCCAGCTGCATGACACCGTCGGCATGGCGCGACTTCGACCAGTCGACCATCGACCAGCAGGCGACGGGCCGGTCGCCGTGGAAGCCGATCAGGATGTGCTCGTCGCTGCCGGCGAGCGTCTCCTCCCACTCGGCGCGCGACTCCTCGGGCGTGGGCGGCGTGAGGCCCGAGAAGACGGGAGAGAGCCGCTGGTGCACGGGCAGCGCGGCGTCGACCCCGCTCCCCACGAGCCGATCGACGTCGTCCAGCGTCGGCGGCCGGATGCTGTAGCCCTCGGGCAGCGCCCGCTCCCGTTCGACGGGCGCCTGGAAGCCGTGCGACTGCTGGTGGCCGAACGACAGCCGGAACCAGGCCGCGATCGTGGCGTCGTCGGCCGGCACGAGCACGTACTGTCGCGTGCGGCCCTCCTCGACCCAGCGCGCCGCCGCCGCCGCGTACGCGTCGCGGATGTCCTCCGACTCGCGGGCCGCGAACCCCGCGCTCTCGACCCAGACGTTCGGGCCCCACGTGCCTTCGTCCAACGGGATCCCGAGCACGTACGAGACGACCTCGCCGTCCCGCTCGGCGACGGCGCCGGATGCGTCGCTGGAGCGCCACAGCGCCTCGATCTCTGCGCGCGCGGCCGCGGGCTCCTCGAAGCGCGCCTCGAGCGCGGGCTCGCGTCGCCGATGCTGGCGGTGGCGCTCGGCGAGCAGCTCGGCGGCGGCGTCCAGGTCGCCTTCGGTGAACGGTCGCGTGGCGGGCGGCGGCACGGGCGCGGACGATAGCCTCGCAGCATGAGCCCGAAGACGCTGACCGGGGCCGAGCTGGAGCTCGACGACGCTCCTGCGCGCGACTCGGAGCTGTTCCTCGTCGACGGCAACAACCTCGCCTACCGCGCCTTTTTCGCGCTGCCGGAGGAGCTCGCGACAAGCGAGGGCTTCTCGACGAATGCACTGCTGGGCTTCACGAACATGCTCTTCAAGCTGCTCTCCGACTACCGGCCGAAGGGCGTCGCCGTCGCGTGGGACACGCGCCCGGTGCACCGTGCCGCAGCGGCCGAGGCCGCGGACGTGGTCTACAAGGAGGGCCGCCGCGAGATGCCGGAGCTGCTGCGCGAGCAGTTCCCGTACTTCCGGCCGATCGTGGACGCCTTCGGCTACCGCAACCTCGAGTTCGAGGGCTGGGAGGCGGACGACGTGATCGCGACGCTCGCGACCCGCGCCGACGAGGCCGGGATCAAGACGACGATCGTGTCCACCGACCGCGACGCGTTCCAGCTGGTCAGCGACAACGTCACCCTGATGATGACGCCGCGCGGCGTGTCGGACGTCAACGTGTACACGCCGGAACGGGTGGAGGCGCGCTACGGCATCACGCCTGCCCAGATCCCGGACTTCATCGGGCTCAAGGGCGACACCTCGGACAACATCCCGGGCGTCCCGGGCATCGGCGACAAGACGGCCGGCCAGCTGATCGCGAAGTACGGCTCGCTCGAGGAGGTGCTCGAGCACGCGGACGAGCTCACGCCTGCCCGCTCGCGCGCGATCAGCGAGCACGCCGACCAGGCGCGCACCGCCAAGCAGCTCGCGACCATGCGCCGCGATCTCGAGCTCGAGTGCGATCCCGCCGAACTGGTGCTCTCGCCGCCGGACCGCTCCGAGCTGGCCGAGATGTTCCGCCGCTTCGAGTTCCGTAACCTCCTGAACCGCGTCGACGAGCTCGACGAGGCGGTTCCCGCTGCGGCGCGGACGGTCTCGACGACGCCGATACCGTGGCGCGAGGAGCTGACGCTTCCAGAAGCCACCGGCCCGGTCGGCCTCGCCGCGGCAGGCGACCGCGTCGCGCTGGCCACCGACGACGGCGTGGTCGTGGCCCCGCTCCCAAGTAACAGTCTGTTACAAGGCGTCGCGGGCGCGGTCGCGCACGACGCCAAGGCCCAGCGCATCAGGGCAACGGACGACACGCTCCTCGCGGCGTACCTGATCGAGCCGGGCCGGGCCACCTACGAGCTCGACGACCTCGCCGCCGAGTACGACGTCGACGTCTCCCCG
Organism: uncultured Thermoleophilia bacterium; assembly: GCA_963734565.1. Lineage (GTDB taxonomy): Bacteria > Actinomycetota > Thermoleophilia > Gaiellales > Gaiellaceae > JACVRM01. The sequence continues at coordinate 812,017 of CAVTHM010000002.1, forward strand.
GAGCCCGAGACGGAGGAGGAGACGGCCGCGCTCGTGCGCCGCGCCGCCATCCCGCTGCGCCTGATCCCGCTGATACGCACGCGCCTGGTGGAGCGCGGCGTGGAGCAGCTCTATCGCGAGGTCGAGCTGCCGCTCACAGAGGTGCTCGCCGCGATGGAGGACGTGGGCGTCAAGATCGACACGTACCGCATGGGCGAGATCACGGCTCGGCTCGCCGACCGCGTCGAGGAGCTCGAGGCGACCGCGTACGACCTGGCCGGCGAGGAGTTCGTGCTCGGCTCGACGCCGCAGGTGGGCCGCATCCTCTTCGACAAGCTCGGCCTGACGCCCGGCCGCAAGGGCAAGACCGGCTACTCGACCGACACGCGCGTCCTGCGCACGATCCGCCACGAGCACGAGATCGTCGGCGTGATCGAGGAGTGGCGCGAGTACTCGAAGCTCCTCAACACGTACCTCGGCCCGCTGCCGAGCCTGATCGGCGATGACGGCCGCCTCCACACGACGATCAACCAGGCTGTCGCGTCGACGGGGCGGCTTTCGACGACGAACCCGAACCTGCAGGCGATCCCGATCCGCACGGACATCGGCCGCGAGATCCGCTCCGCGTTCATCGCCGAGCCGGGCTCGAAGCTTCTCTCGGCCGACTACTCGCAGATCGAGCTGCGGATCCTCGCCCACGTCTCGGGCGAGCCGAAGCTGCGCGAGGCGTTCGCGCGCGGCGACGACATCCACGCTGCGACTGCCGCAGAGGTGCTCGGCAAGGACCCGGCCACGCTGACGACGGGAGACCGCTCGATCGCGAAGATGATCAACTTCGGGATCGTCTACGGCATCTCGGCGTTCGGCCTCTCCGAGAACCTCGAGATCCCCCGCGAGCAGGCGCAGGAGTACATCGACGCCTACCTCGCGCGCTTCCCGCACGTGCAGGACTTCATCGAGCGGACGATCGAGCAGGCCGAGCGGGACGGCTACGTAACCAGCCTGCTGGGCCGTCGCCGCCCCGTGCCGGAGATCCGCGCCCGCAACCGCGCCACGCGCTCGCTCGGCGAGCGGCTCGCCGTCAATTTCGTCATGCAGGGCTCGAACGCGGACATCATCAAGGTGGCGATGGTCGCCATCCACCGGCGGTTGCTCGACGAGGGGCGCAACGCGAAGCTCGTCCTCCAGGTGCACGACGAGCTGCTGCTCGAGGTGCCGGACAAGGAGGTCAGCCAGGTGCGCGACCTCGTCCGGACCGAGATGTGCGGCGCGTACCCGCTCGACCCGCCGCTCGCCGTCGACGTCGGCACCGGCGACGACTGGTCAGAAGGAAAACGCTAGCGCTCCATTCGAATGGGGAACCCCCGCTGACGCGGGTTCCCCCCTCGAGCTCCCCCCTCCCGGCTAGACGTCACACGCGACTTCGCGCGACGTGGCTCCCGCCCGGGCAAGCCGGGCTCCGCCGGTTTCACGGCTCAGACGTCGACCACCGAACCCTTCTAGGCGAGAACGCGAACCAGAGGGGCGACGAGCCCGTCGGCGCGGGGCATCGCGAGGACGGCGTAGGTCTTGCTCCGCTCGCGCCAGGCGTAGACCGTTCCGTACGGGCCGACCATCCGCAGCACCGTCCGAGGGCCGATCTTCACGTTGCGGGCCGTGTTCGGCCACGCCTTCGACGTCCACTCGCTGAGCGGCTCGCGATCGCTCGCGAACAGTCGCGACCGTGGGCCAGCGGATCGTGTAGCCGTGCGGCGTCCGGCGCACGCCCGGCTTCGCCTTGAGCTGCCGTGGAACGGAGGTCGGCACGACGTACCCCTGCTGAACCGAGGGTGCGAGCCGGCTGAACGGGGCGGGCAGGGTGCTGGCGCGGCGACCCTTCTTGAAGCCGCGGCGATACGCACGGTTCAGCGCGGCCACGGCCGCGTTGAGCTGCGCGGACTGCTTCGTGAGCCGCTGCGACTGCTCGGCGAACTTCGCTCCGATGATGTGGTGGTCGTGCTCGAGCTTGGTGTTCTCGGCCTGCACCTTGTCGACCCGGTCGGTCTGCCGCGTGTACGCGGCGTACGTGATCGCGCCGACGGCGAAGATCACGGCGAGCACGAGCGCGGTGATCAGCGCGGCCAGCAGGAAGTTGGCGTTCGCGCGCACCGGCTCAGCCTCCTCGGCCCGGCCCTGGCGGGTCGGCTCGTCTCTGCGCCGCAGGACGCGAGATCACGAGCAGGTGCCCCTCCTACCCCGAAGTACGCGCCAACCATAACGGCATCCGTCGCGCCTGCGCGAACCCTCCCGAAAGCCTCCGAAACTTCCCCGCCTGGCCTCGCAACCGGCCGGGAACCTGCGTAGACTCGCCGCGGCGTCCCGGTCGAGACGACGTCAGGAGATAGGGGAAGAGAGGAGGATCGACCGTGAGCTGGTTGCAGTTGGCCTGCGCGCGGCGACGCTTGCCCTCATGTCCGGCGCGACCCGAACGCGTCCCAGTGGCGGGCCGCCCCCGCGGCTCGCGTACACGAGATCAGGAGAGAGGGGACACATGACGTTCCAGACAAGCGCAGGTGCCCGATGAGGCGCCCCGCACTTCTGCTGGCCCTGATCACGGTGCTCGTAGGCATCGCGGTCGCAGGGTCGGCTACACCGGCGGTCGGCGGTACGCCGGCCGACCACCATAAGATCAAGCCGGAAACCGATCGGGCCGTGTTCTTCGCGGCCGACGGGATGCGGCAGGACATCCTCGAGCAGAACGCCAAGAAGTGGAAGCTCAAGGAGTTCGAGCACTTCCTGAAGGACGGCGTCCGCGCGGTCGACGACGGGCTGATGACGCAGGCGCCGCCGAACACGGGCGCCGGCTGGTACAGCCTCGCGACGGGCGCCTGGCCGGGCGTCCACGGCTCGACGAACAACACGTTCCACGTCAACGGGAGCGTCAACGGCCAGACGTTCGGCGGCAGTCGCACCGCCGCGTTCGACACGTTCGTCGGCGGCGCGAGCTCCGGTGAGCGCGTCCTCAAGGCCGAGACGCTGGCGCAGTCGGCCGAGCGCGGCGGCCTCAAGGTCGCGCAGGTCGAGTGGGCCGGCGGGCGCGCCGCGTCGATCCAGGGCCCGACGATCGACTTCCAGTCGTTCTTCTCGGGCCGCGGCGTGGCCACCAACTTCATCGGCCACGCGGGCGAGCCGCTCTTCGACAGCGCCGCCAACATCGCGGCGTTCGGGCTCCAGTTCGACCATCCCGCCGGGTACGCCGGCCAGGCGCCGTTCGCCGGTGCCGCGCCGAGCCCGGCCACGGGCTGGTCAGGCGTCCCGGCGAGCTACAGCCCGCCGATGGAGATGCGCCTGCGCGTCCTGGACTTCGGCGTCGACAAGTACGGGCTGAACGCGTACATCTACGACTCGAAGGACGACGGCAAGGTCGCGTACGACCGCGTCCTGTTCTCGCGGACGAAGAGCGCGGCGGACGCCGTCGGCGACCTCCGCCAGGGCGAGTGGGCCGACGTCAAGGTCAAGATCGTCGGCGGCGCCTCGGCGGGCCTCACGGCCGGCATGCTCGTGAAGGTCGAGCGGCTGGACAAGGATCTGTCCCACGTCCGGCTCTTCCACACGTCGGTCTCGCGCGCGATCGCGAGCTGGCCGACCTGGCCGGGCGAGCCGGGCTTCACGGGCGACTTCGCCGAGTACCTGGCGCAGAAGTTCCCGACGTCGACGGCGGCGGACTTCGCGATCCTCGAGGCCGGCGTCACGTCCGAGGAGACGTACGTCCAGCAGGGCCTGTACTGGGGCACCGGGCACGTCCCGATGCTCGAGTACGTCGTCAAGAAGTACGACCCCGACCTGCTCATGGTCGGCGTCCCGACGACGGACGAGTTCTCGCACCAGTTCATGGGCCTGATCTCGAAGAAGCTGCCGGGCAACAAGCCGAACCCGGCCTACGACGACGTCGACCTGAACGGCGTCCCGGACGGCCGCGTGGACGAGCGGACGGAGTTCCTCCGCTCGGCGTACGCGGAGGCGGACGAGGTCCTCGACCTGTCGCGCCACCTCGTCGGCGGCGACCCGACCACGTTCGTGTCGTCCGACCACGGCTTCGCGCCGCAGTTCCTGGCGATCGACGCGAGCAAGCCGCTCGTCGACCTCGGCCTGCTGTCCAAGCCGCAGACGTCGAACTGCCGCACCGCCAGCGGCGAGACGATCGGCAAGGCGAAGGCCTGCTGGGCCGGCGGGACGGTGCAGATCTACCTCAACGTCGCGGGCCGCGATCCGGCCGGCGGCGGGCTCCAGCAGGTGGCAGTCGGCGACGTCAACACGATCGTCGGGCAGATCAAGGCCAAGTACGTCGGCCTGACCGACCCGAACGACTGGACGCACGACGGCCAGCCCGAGGGCTGGAAGATGATCGACCGCGCCTTCACGAAGGCGGAGGCCCGGTACATCCCGAACGGCGGAGGAAGCACGGCCGATATGGCCCATCCGACCCGGACGGGCGACCTGGTCGTGTTCGCGTACCCGCCGTACCAGTTCGACGCCGAGACGCCCGGGACGCTCGTCGCCCCGTCGCAGTTCTTCGGCCAGCACGGGTACGTGCCGGACGTGCAGGACCTCGGCGCCAACATCAACATGCGCGCGACGTTCCTGGCCGCGGGCCACGGGATCAAGGACGACAAGTCGTCCTGGCAGCACACGAGGCAGAGCAAGGAGATTCGCGCCAGGACGATCGACCTGGCGCCAACGCTCGCCTTCATGCTCGGCATCCCCGAGCCGCAGCACAGCCAGGGCCAGGTGCTCCTGAGCGTCCTCGAGCACGAGAAGGACTACAAGTCCATCCCGATCGTCGGGCTGACCGACTTCCACGGGCAGCTCGACCCGACGACGCTCGCATACGACGGGATCAACACGCCCGTCGGCGGGGCGTCGTTCCTCGCGAGCATGTTCGACGAGGAGCTCGCGAACCTGCCGGGTGTCGGCGGGCTCGTCGCGTCGGGTGACAACGTCGGTGCGTCGCCGCCGAACTCACTGCTGCTGCAGGACATGCCGACGATCGACGCCGAGAACGCGTGGGGCCTGAAGGCGACCTCGTACGGCAACCACGAGTTCGACTACGGCGTCACGCGGCTCCAGAACCAGCAGAACCGGGCGCACTTCCCGTTCCTCGCGACGAACATCGTCGAGACGGCGACGGGCCAGGCGCCGTCGTGGGTGAAGCCGTCCACGGTGCTGCTGATCAACGGCGAGAAGGTCGGCGTCATCGGCGCCGAGCTCAAGAACACGCCTGAGCTCGTCTCGGCCGGGAACACCGCCGGCCTGACGTTCCTGCCCGAGGGGCAGCGGATCAAGGAGGAGTCGGAACGGCTGCGCAAGCAGCACGTCGACATCCAGATCGTCGTCATCCACCAGGGCACGAACACGGGCCAGAACGCGATCGGCGGGTTCCCCGCCATTCCGTGGGAGGGCCCGATCCTCCAGATCGCGGACGAGCTCCAGGGCACGACCGTGGACGCGATGTTCGTCGGTCACACGCACCGGATCTCGAACCTGGTCTACAACGGCATGCCGATCATGGAGGGCATCAACGCGGGCACCAGCTACTCGGTCGCCCAGCTGATCCTTCGCAAGAACAAGGACATCGCCTGGGTCGGCGCCGCCACGCGCGTCGCCAAGAACATCGGCGTCGCGGCGCGGCCCGACGTCAAGGCGATCGTGGACGACGCGAACGCGAAGACCGCCGTCCTGCGCAACCAGGTGGTCGGGACGCAGAAGAACGACATCACCCGCGACCTGACCCGCCTCCACGAGTCGGAGATGGGCAACATGGTCACCGACGCGATGCGGGAGAAGTACCCCGGCGTCGATGGTGCGTACACCAACTCGGGCGGCCTGCGGCAGAACATCAACTTCGCCCCGCCGAGCGCGGGCGAGCAGCCGGGCGAGATCACGTGGGGCGAGGTGTTCGCCGTCCTGCCGTTCGGCAATCGGACCGTGATCCTCACGCTCACGGGCGCCGACCTGAAGACCGCGTTCCTGAACGGGTTCACGCCGTTCTGCGATCCGCTCTTCGCCGGCGGCACCGGGCGGTTCCCGCAGATCTCGGGCCTGAAAGTGCAGTTCCACTGCTCGGGGACGACTCCGGTCGTGGACAACATCTGGAAGGCACCGAACGGGCCGGGCGGGCCGCTCACGCTCGTCGGGCCTGCTGACACCGTCCGGTTCGTGACCAACGACTTCATGTACGGCGGCGGCGACGGCTACACCATCTTCGCCAACGGCACGAACGTCGCGCAGCCGGGCGACGACCTGATGCAGGTCACGGTCGACTACATCACGGCACACTCGCCCGTCGACCCGCAGGTCGAGGGGCGGATCGTCGGGCCGTAAGGCTCGTCCGCATCGAGAAGCAACGGAGGGCCCGGGAGACCGGGCCCTCCTTCCGATGCGGAACCTTTCCGTCCCGGCCATGCTCAGTGCCAGGCACCGGCCAGGTCCGCCTGTGCGGTGGTCACCGTTAGGGCGTGCCCCGGCCGCGGCGGCTTGTCGCAGGGCCCCCGCGCAGGCTCGCGGCATGCGACGCTTGACGACACGATGGACGTGACGCTCGCCGACGGCTACCGGCTCTTCGTCCAGGAGGTCGGCGAGGGCTTCCCGCTGATCGTGCTGCACGGCGGGCCGGGGCTCGACCACACGATGTTCCGGCCGTGGCTCGACCCGCTCGGCGACGAGTTTCGGCTGCTCTACGTGGACGAGCGCGGCCAGGGGCGGAGCGAGCGCACCGACCCGGCGACGCTCTCGCTCGACGTCTTCGCCCGTGACGTCGACCTGCTCGCCGAGGCGCTCGGGCTCGAGCGCTTCGCGCTCCTCGGCCACTCCTTCGGCGCGATCATCACCACCTGGCACGCGACCGAGCTCGGCACGGCCGCCGCGTACGTGATCTCGGGCGGGGCCGAGTCGAGCGACGCGCTGATGGCCGACGTCGAGGCGTCCTTCGAGGAGCTCGGCGATCAGCGCCAGGTGATCGAGGACTCGTGGGAGCGCGAGAAGACCGTGGCCACCGAGGAGGAGTGCGCGGAGCTCCTCGAAGACCAGCTGCCGTTCCATTTCCACCACCCTGTGCCGCCCGGGTTCGGCACCGGCACCGTCTACTCGCCGGATGTGCTGCGCCACTTCGCGAACGCCGGCTACGGCGACTTCGACTACCGCTCGAAGCTCGCCGGCGTCGCCCGCCCTGCGGTCGTGCTCGTGGGCGAGCACGACCGCACGACCACCCCGCGGGCTGCCCGCGTTCTCCATGCGGGCATCCCCGGCAGCGAGCTCGTCGTCATCCCTGACAGCGGGCACATGAGCTACGTCGAGGCGCCGGAGCTCTACCTCGACGCCGTCCGCGCCTTCCTGCGCCGCGCAATAACGGCCTGAGCGGGCATTTTGCGGCCGCCGCCGGCGCGGGGCAGGCCGAAAGCGCCGGGCTATACTGATCCGTCCGTGTCCGAGACACTCGATACTGCGACCGCGCAAGCGGCCGATCCAGACGTCTGGGTCACCACCGAAGACGGTGAGGTGATCCCGAACTACGACGCCAGCTTCCCCACGATCACCGAGGGCGAAGTCGTGCACGGGACCGTCGTGCGCGTCGACAAGGACGAGGTCCTGGTCGACATCGGCTACAAGTCGGAAGGCGTCATCCCGGTCGCGGAGCTCTCGATCCGCCGCTCGGTCAACCCTGCCGACGAGGTCGGCGTGGGGGAGGAGATCGATGCGCTCGTTCTCACGAAGGAGGACGCCGAAGGCCGGCTGATCCTCTCGAAGAAGCGGGCGCGCTTCGAGCTCGCGTGGAAGCAGATCGAGGGCGCCGCCGAGAGCGGCGAGCCCGTCAACGGCCGCGTGATCGAGGTCGTCAAGGGCGGCCTGATCCTCGACCTCGGCGTGCGCGGCTTCCTGCCCGCCTCGCTGGTCGACATCCGCCGCGTCCAGGACCTGGACGAGTTCCTCGGCAAGGAGCTGCGCTGCAAGGTCATCGAGCTCAACCGCTCGCGCAACAACGTCGTGCTGTCGCGCCGCGCCGTCCTCGAGGACGAGCGCAAGGAGCAGCGGCAGGCGATCCTCGACCGGCTGTCGCCCGGCGACGTGGTCGAGGGCACGATCTCGAACATCGTCGACTTCGGCGCGTTCGTCGACCTCGACGGCATGGACGGCCTGATCCACATCTCCGAGCTCTCCTGGACGCACGTGAACCACCCGTCCGAGGTGCTCGAGATCGGCCAGCCCGTCAAGGTCAAGGTGCTCGACATCGACCGCGACCGCCAGCGGATCTCGCTCGGCCTCAAGCAGACGCAGTCCGACCCGTGGCAGCAGGTGCTCGAGAGCTACAACCAGGGCGACGTCGTCGAGGGCAAAGTCACGAAGGTCGTCACCTTCGGCGCCTTCGTCGAGATCATGCCGGGGGTCGAAGGGCTCGTGCATATCTCCGAGCTCGCGCCGCACCATGTCGAGAACCCGCGCGAGGTCGTCTCGCAGGGCGACACGGTCAAGGTGAAGATCATCGAGGTCGACGCCGAGCGGCGCCGCCTCTCGCTCTCGCTCAAGCGCGTCGAGGACGGCGCGCCGCTGCGCGGCCCGGATGAGCCGGCGCCGCAGCTCGACCTGTCCGAGGACGTGTTCGGCGCTGACACCGCCGCTGCGGCCGAGGACGCGATCGCGCCGCACGGCGAGGCCGATGCGGACTACGACGCGGTCGCAGTGGCCGAGCCGGCGATCGACGAGGCCGACGACGCCGTGGCCGAGCTCGAGGAGGAGCCGGCATCACCGGCCGTGGACGAGGGCGAGCCCATGGCTGCCTTCGAGCCGGAGCCCGTCGAGGAACCGCCCGCCGACGAGCCGCAGGCCGCCGTGACCGTCGAGGAGCCGACGGCAGCCGAGCCCGCTGAAGAGTCGACGGAGCCGCAGGCCGCCGCGAGCCCCGAAGAGCCGCCGGCCGACGAGCCGGCTGAAGAGCCCGCTGAGCCGCAGGCTGCGGCGACCTCTGACGACGAGCAGTAGCGCTCCCAGGCGGCCGGTCTCGGTCGCGATCACGGGCGGCATCGGCACCGGCAAGAGCACGGCCCTCCAGCTGTTCGCTCGCCACGGCGCCGCCACCGTCTCGAGCGACGAGATCGTCCACCACCTGCTCGCGACCGATCCCGACGTCCGCCGCGCCCTGCTCGCGAAGCTCGGCGACGGGATCCTGGACGACGAGGGCCAGATCGACCGGAAGCGGGTCGGCCGGGTCGTCTTCGGCGACCGGGAAAAGCTCCTGTGGCTCGAGCAGCTCCTCCACCCGCTCGTCTCGCGCGAATACCTCCAGTGGCGCGAGCAGCTGGCCGAGCTGCCGAGCCCGCCGGAGGTCGTCGTCACCGAGGTGCCGCTGCTCTACGAGTCGGGAGGGGAGACGCGGTTCGACAAGGTCGTGGCCCTCACCGCGTCGCCGCGCATCCGCGCCCGCCGCGGCCGCCCGGTCCCCGAGGAGCGGGCCGACCGCCAGCTCCCGGACGAGGAGAAGGTCGCGCGCGCCGACTTCTCCTACGTGAACAACGGCTCGATCGAGGATCTGGACGCCTTTGTGGGCGGCGTGATGTCGCAGTTGCGTCAGAGTGACGCCAGTATGACTTGACATGGCTGCATGGTGATGTCATAGTGCCGTCATGCAGCTGTCACAGATCATCGATGCGCTCCGCAGCGACCTGAACGCGGTCGCCGCGGTCGGCGACGAACAGACGGCCCAGACGGCCGAGCGGATCGGCATCGCCCTCGAGGGCTCGCTGGCGCTCAGGCTCGTGGACGCCTTCGCGGCGGCCGCGGTCGAGCTCAACGCGCAGCTCCCGAACGGCCATGTAGAGGTTCGCCTGGCCGGGCGGGACCCGGAGCTCGTCTACGTCGAGGATGCCCCCCGCGAGGCCGAGCCGCAACCGGCCGGCGAGGAGGGCACCAGCGCCCGCATCACGCTGCGTCTCGCAGACGCACTGAAGGACCAGGTCGAGGCCGCCGCCACCGCCGGCGGCGTCTCGGTCAACACGTGGATCGTGCGCACGCTCGCGCGTGCCGTCACGCAGCCGGCCCGCCGATCGCGAAACCGCCTCACCGGCTTCGCGGACAGTTGAAAGGAGCTTCCATGCCGACGTTTGTCCCAACACCGTTCGGGCACTTCGCCCTCGACGAGCCGGAGCGCGGCCCGTCGACCGCCCTGCCCACCGAGGACCTGCACCTGCACGTGCCCGCCGACCTGAAGCACGACATCGACGCAGCCGCCGAGCGCGCGGGCGTACCGGCCGAGCTCTGGCTGCTGGAGACGCTGGGCGCCTCCGCGAGGGCGTGACGGTCGTGCAGCGCTTCCACACACCAGGCCCGCTCACGCTGCGCATTCGCAATACGTCCGGCGAGGTCCGGCTCGAGACGGCCGATGGCGAGGAGACGACCGTCGAGCTCGAGGCACTCCGCAACGACGACGTGTCGCTTGCCGCCGTCGAGGACGCGCGCGTCGAGCTGCGCGAGCGCTCGGGCGGGCACGAGGTCCGCGTCGAGATCCCCGAGCGGGGCTCCAAGAGCAAGCTGGGCTTCCTGTTCAGCCGCTCGCCCGAGGTGGCCGTCCGCATCACCTGCCCGCCGGGTGCCGATGTGATCGCCAAGACCGTGTCCGCCGACGTCGACGCGCGCGGCCGCTACGGCAGCGTCGAGCTCGAGACCACCTCTGGCGACGTCGAGTTCCCGGAGCTCGCCGGCGACGCGCGCGTCCGCTCGGTCAGCGGAGACCTGCGCTTCGAGCGCATCGCGCGGAACGCCGAGCTGCAGACCGTCTCGGGCGACGTCCGGATCGGCCAGAGCGGCGGCGCAGCGACCCTGCAGTCCGTGTCCGGCGACCTGCTCGTCTCCGACGCGGGCGCAGCGGTGACGCTCAACAGCGTCTCGGGCGACCAGCACGCCGAGAACGCCGGCGCCGGCCCGGTCTCCGCGCAGTCCGTCTCCGGCGACATCCGCATCGGCGTCCGCCCGGGCGTGCGCGTCTGGATCGACGCGGCGTCGCGCAGCGGCGACGTCTCGTCCCAGCTCGACGTCCGCGACGGCCAGGTCGCGGAAGGCCCCGTGGCCGAGCTCCGCCTCCAGTCCCTGAGCGGCGACATCGCGATCGTGCGCTCCGCCGGCGTGCCCGCCCAGACCGAGTAAAGCAGTGCCCTCTCCCGTCTCAACGCCGTCCGCGCGCGGCCACGGCCGCCGCATGCGCTGATGCTTCGCAACCGCTCACTCGCAGCCCTGCTCGCGGCCGAGATCGTCTCGGTGACCGGGTCGCAGATGACCTGGCTGGCGCTGCCCTGGTTCGTGCTGCTCACATCGGGCTCGGCGACCCGGATGAGCTTCGTGGTCGCGGCTGAGCTGATCGGCGTGGGGCTGCTCGCGATCCCGGGCGGGAAGCTCGTTTCGAGGCTCGGCGCGCGCCGCACGATGATGCTCTGCGACGCGGTGCGCGGCGCGGTCATCCTGTCCGTGCCCGTGCTGCACTGGACGGGGGCGCTGACCTTCGGGCTGCTGCTCGGCGCTGCGTTCCTGTCGGGCGCGTTCTCGGGCGCCGCGTTCACCGCACAGAAGGTCATCCTGCCCGAGCTGCTCGGCGAGGACGAGGCGGTCATGAGCCGGGCCAACGCGCTCTTCCAGGGCGCGATCCGCTCCACGATGCTGCTCGGCCCTGTCTGCGCGGGCATCCTGATCACCGCCCTGGAGGCGCCGCTCGTGCTGGTCGTCGACGCCGCCACCTACTGCATCTCGTTCGCGCTCGTCGGGCTCTTCGTCGAGCGCCGCCGCTCCCAGGCGGCGGCGGAGGAGTCGGGGAGCGCCCGGGAGGGCGTCCGCTTTCTCGTGCGCGACCGCCTGCTGCGCGTCTGGGTGGTCGTGTTCGCGATCGGCGACAGCGCGTGGACGGCGTTCTTCGTGGCCGTGCCCGTGCTCGTCGTCGCCCGCTTCGGTGCCGATGCGCTCATCGCCGGCTGGCTCGTCGCCTCGTTCGGGATCGGCGCGCTGATCGGGAACGGCATCTCGTTCAGATGGCTCGCGAACCGGGTGCGGGGCATCTCGGTCACCGCCGCGGGCGTGATGGGGCAGGCGCTGCCGCTGTGGCTGCTCGTGTTCGAGCTGCCCGCGTGGGCCTACTCGGCCGCGCTCGTCGCGTCGGGCGTGGCGAACGGGCTCGTGAATCCGAGCATCCACACGATCCTGACCCTGCGGATCCCGGCCCGCCTCCGGCCCGGCGCGCTCGCGGCGATGGCCGCGGTGTTCACGCTCATCCAGCCGCTCGGCGTGTTCGTCGCAGGGCCCGTGCTGGACTCGTACGGCGTCGAGCCGGTGCTCGTTGCGCTCGCCGTCATCCAGACGATCTGCATGGGCGCGATCGCGCTCACGGCGCTCCGCGAGCGAGATGCCCTTGACAGAGCAGAATCGGAAACGGTACTTTCCGAAACAGACGCTTTGGAAATGGTTCTTTCGGATGCCTCCCGCTGACGACCTCAAGATCACGGACCCCCGCGCCATGCGGGCCCTGGCCCATCCGGCGCGGCTGGCCATCCTCGAGCTCCTGTACGCGAACGGCAACGCGAACGCGACCGAGTGCGCGAAGGAGGTGGGCGGCAGTCCGCAGGCGGCCAGCTACCACCTGCGCGCCCTGGCGAAGTGGGGGCTCGTCGCCCCGGCAGCGAGCTCGGACGGCCGCGAGACCCGCTGGGAGCTGACTGCGCGGTCGATCTCGTTCGAGAGCGGCGACGACTCGCCCCAGTTCCGCAGCGCAGCACGGGCCCTGGAGCGGCGCGTTCTCGAGCGCGACCAGCGCGCCATGGAGGAGTACCTGGCCGCCGAGCAAGACGAGTCGCCCGAGTGGCGCAAGGCAGCGACCACCAACAGCGGCACTGCCTACCTCACGCCGGAAGAGCTCCGCGAGTTCGCGGACGAGGTGCGCAAGCTCTGGCGCAAGTACGAGCGTCTGGATGTTGCCGAGCGCCCCGAGGGGAGCCGCCGCATCCACGTCGTCTTCCGCGCGATCCCGCGCGTCGACCCCAAGCCGAAGAGGAGGAAGCACTGATGGCAGATCCAAGGATCGAGCAGTACGCCCGCGTCATGGTCGAGGACTGCATCGACGTGCAGCCGGGCTGGCAGGTCGTCGTCGCCGGCGGGTTCCTCGGGCGGCCGATGCTCGAGGAGGTGCTCCGCCAGGTCGCGCGCCGCGGCGCCTACGGACTGCTGCGGGCCGGGTTCGGCGGCAACCTCATCCACGCGAACGCCTGGGCGGCCGAGGCGCCGATGGAGCTGCTGCTCAACCCGGCCGCGCTCGACATGGTGCTGCTCGAGCAGGCCGATGCCCTGATCGTCATCGAGGCGCCTGAGAACACGCGCAACCTGTCGGCGCTCTCCGAGGAGCGGCTGAACGCGATGCAGTCGGGCATCCGCCCGCCGCTCGAGCGCATGTTCACCGGCGACCTCAAGTGGGTCGGCGGCCAGTTCCCGACGCCCGCCCTCGCACAGGAGGCGGGGCTGTCGACCGACGCCTTCGCCGACCTGCTCTTCAACGCGGTGCTGCAGGACTGGGACGCCGAGCGCGAGCGGATGAGCCGCTACGCCGAGCTCTTCGAGTCGGCGGAGGAAGTGCGGATCGTCGGCGCCGAGACCGACCTGACCATGTCCGTCGCCGGCCGGTCGTTCACGGTCGATGCGGCGGGACGCAATCTCCCCGGCGGCGAGTTCTTCACCTCGCCCGTCGAGGACTCGGCCGAAGGCGTCGTCACGTTCTCGGAGTTCCCGGCGGTCTACATGGGGCGCGAGTGCCGCGGTGTGCGGCTGCGCTTCGAGGGCGGCCGCGTCGTCGACGCGTCGGCCGAGGCGGAGGAGGACTTCCTGATCGCCACGCTCGACACGGACGAGGGCTCGCGGCTACTCGGCGAGCTCGGCATCGGCTGCAACCCGGGCATCACGCGCCACATGAAGAACACGCTCTTCGACGAGAAGATCGATGGGACGATCCACCTTGCGCTCGGCAACTCGATCCCGGAGTGCGGCGGCGTCAACGAGAGCAACATCCACTGGGACATCGTGAAGGACCTCCACAACGGCGGCCGCATCGAGCTGGACGGCCGCGTGGTGCAGGAGAACGGCGCCTGGAAGGTTCCTGCGGCCGCATGAGCGTCCTGCGCAATTCGTCTCTACGGGCGCTGCTGATCGCGCAGGCGGTCTCGCGCCTCGGCTCGCAGATGACGTTCCTTGCGCTGCCGTGGTTCGTCCTCGAGACGACCGGGTCGGCGTCGCGCATGGGCGTCGTGCTCGCCGTCGAGCTCGCGCCGATCGCGCTCTTCGGGATCGTCAGCGGGTCGCTCGTGGCCCGGCTTGGGGCACGACGGACCCTCATGCTGGGCGACGCGGCTCGTGTGCCGATCCTGGCCGCGGTGCCGCTCCTGTACGAGGCTGGCGTCCTCTCGTTCGGGCTCCTGCTCGTGCTCGTGTTCCTCGCCGGCTGTTGTCTAGCGCCGTACATGTCGGCTTCCAGCGTGGTGATCCCGGAACTGGTCGGCGAGGACGCGGCAACCATTGCGCAGGCGAACGCCGCGTTCGAGGGCGTGCAGCGCTCGACCTCGCTGCTCGGCCCGCCCGTCGCCGGCCTCCTGATCGCCACGATCGGCGCGTCGAGCGTGCTCTACGTCGACGCGGCCACGTTCCTGTTCTCGTTCGTCGTCGTCGGCCTGTTCGTGCCGAAGCGGCCGCCGCACGCGCCGTCCGAGGAATCGCGCGGCGTGCTCGCCGGCGTGCGCTTCCTGCTGCGCGATCCGTTCCTGCGGGTGCTCGGGATCACGGCGCTCTTCCTGAACATGTTCGGCGTGATGCTGTCGGCGAGCGTCCTCTACCTGGCGCGCGAGGACTTCGACAGCGCGCAGATCGCCGGCGCCTTCTTCGCCGCGTTCGGCGCGGGCGCCGTCGTGGGGAGCATCGCGGCGATGCACCTCGTGAAGCGGCACGAGCCGGTCCGCCTGGGCGCCGTCGCGCTGCTCTGCATGACCGCGCCGCTGCTGCTGCTCGGCCTGGATCTGCCCGCGCCGGCCGTGATGGCGGTGCTGTTCGTGGCGTCGGTCTTCGGCCCGATCATCAACGCGCCGCTGATCGCGACGGTCATGACCCGATCGCCCGAGGCGCTGCGCGCAAAGGTCATGTCCGCTGTGATCACGTGCGCACTGGTGGCAGGTCCGATCGGCCTGCTGGTCGTCGGCCCGCTCCTCGAGGACCTCGGAGCCCGCTCGGTGCTCTTCCTCGTCGCAGTGGGCCAGCTCGTCGCGACGCTGCCGTTCGTCTGGATGGCGTTCCACCGCGGCCGGGCGCTCGGCGAACTCGCCGCGTCCGCCTAGAGCCCGTTCGCGACGACGATCGGGAAGTCCGCGACGCCGGTGTTCGACTTCGTGTCGGTCGCCGCGACCTCAACGACGTAGTGGCCGTCGTGCAGCTGGCTGGTATCGAAGTCGTGCGCGAGCACGAACCAGTACTTGCCCTCACGCTTCTGCCAGTTCGAACGGGTGCGGGGCGTGTACACCGTGAGGAAGTCGACGGACGGAAGGGCGTTGCGGAAGTCGACGACGGTCTGCCACGGGGTGAGGGCACCACCCTCCCTGCCCAGGATCCGCCAGCGGAGCTCGGCCGGCGCGACCGGGTTGCCCCGGTAGGGCTCGGGGAGGGGCGTGGGCGTCGGGTCGTAGGCCTCGGCGACGAGCTCGACCTGTCCGTGGACATGGCCGCTAGCAACCGTCCGGCTGTTCTGCTGGACGTCGAGCGTCGTCACGTACGGCCGCGTCTGGTCGCGGTAAGGGCCGAGGCCCCCGGGCCGCAGCGGGTTGACGTAGTGCCCGTCGCGCCACTCGGAGAAGTGGACGTGCTCCCAGCAGTAGACGTGGCCGAGCACGGTCTTGTTGCGGACGACCCGCTGGCCGTCGTGGACATACGGCTTGACGTGCCAGTACTCGAACCGCGTCCTGCCGCCGTCGACGTTGAGGAGGACCGTCTCGCTGTGGTTCTTCGGGATGAGCACGGTGCCGTCGGCGGTCGCATAGACGAGCGTGCGGTTCTTCGCGTGGATGTCGATGCCGAAGTGGAGGCTGCGCTGCGGGTTGCGCAGCGGGCTGTGAACGCGGGGGTCGCCCAGGAACGCGCGCACCATGTGCTGGCGGCCGAACGGCTTGATCGGCCAGGTGTACGAGTAGGGACCGAGAGGGTGGAGGTGGCGCTTGTGGACGTGCCGTACGGCGACGGCGCGCTGTGGGGCGATTGCGGTCGAAGAGGCGGGAACCGCGCGCGGGGCAAGCAGTGCGCCGGCGGCGGAGAGGAGGGCGAGAAGTGCGAGGAGCGCAGTTCCGCGGCGGAGCCGCCGCGTATGTGAGGAGTGCTGTGAAGTGGTCATGGCCCCACCGTCGAGCCGGGCTCCAACCGCTCATCAACGGCTCACAAACGGGCCGCCAACGGCTTCGGAAAGCAAAATCTGCGGTCGCAGCCGCCGTCGGCCCACGACGGCGAATCAAGGGGCGCGCGGTGCCGAGGTCTGAGCGCCTCGCGGCTCCGCAATGCGCCGCTTGCCGCGTACGAGAACACCCTGTTTCCTCTTGTCCAGCGCAGTTGTATGGTCGATGACATGCAGCGCCCAACCCGCGCGCGGGTTGTCCTGCGCCGCAGAAGCGGCCGGGCGCGTTCGCGCTCGCGACGGAGCGCCTGATATGGCCGACGGCGGGCAGTCAAAAGGTGTTGTTCCCGCGACGGCAACCCCCGTCTGGGAGTTCCGCGTCCTGGGGTCGCTCGAGGTACGCCGAGGTGGCCAGACGGTCGCGATCGGGGGCCAGCGGCAGCGCGCGCTCCTGGCGCTGCTGCTCCTGAACGCGAACCGCGTCGTCCCGACCGAGCGCCTGGTCGACCAGTTATGGGGCGAGCACCCGCCTCCGACGGCGATCACCTCTCTGCAGAACGGCATTGGCCAGCTCCGCAAGGCGCTCGGCGCGGAGCGGCTCGAGACCCGTCCTCCCGGCTACCTGATCGTCGTCCGGCCGGAGGAGCTGGACCTGACGTCCTTCGAGCGCGCCGTTCGCGACTCCCGCGAGGGCGCCGCTGCGGTCCGGGCCCGGGCGCTACGGGAGGCACTCGCGCTCTGGCACGGGCCGCCGCTTGCGGACTTCACGTACGAGACGTTCGCGCAGGGCGAGATCGCCCGGCTAGAGGACCTGAAGCTGGCTGCGCTCGAAGAGCGGATCCACGCCGACCTCGAGCTCGGCGCGCACGCAGAGCTCGTCGGCGAGCTCGAGGCCCTGGTCGCCGAGCACCCGGTCCGGGAGCGGCTTCGCGGCCAGCTCATGCTCGCGCTGTACCGCTCGGGCCGCCAGGCGGAGGCACTGGAGGCGTACCGCACCGGCCGACGCGCGCTGACCGACGAGCTCGGCATCGAGCCCACGCCGAGCCTGCAGCGGCTGAATGCCGCCATCCTCCGCCAGGATCCGTCCCTCGACGCGGAAGGCGCGCCGCCCGCCGTCGGCGACGAAGTGCAGGAAGCGGCCCGGGCGCTCGTCGCCGGAAGGCTCGTGCTCGTTGTCGGGCCTGGCGTCCTTGGCGGCGGAGACGGGCTGCCGCTCCGTCCGGCCGAGGTCGCGGCGCATCTCGCCCAGCAGTTCCACTGCCCGCCCGGAGAGGCGCCCGAGCTGGCGCACGTTGCGCAGTACGTCGCGGTGACGCGCGGCGTCGGCCCGCTGTACGACGAGCTGCACGACCTCCTTTCGGCCGAGCACGCCTGGGCTCCCGCGCACGCCGCCGTGGCCGAGCTCGCGGCGCAGTTGCGCGAGGCCGGCGCGCCGCTGCCGGTCGTCGTCAGCACGAGCTACGACCACTGCCTCGAGCGGGCGCTCGCCGAGCGCGGCGAGCCCTTCGACGTGCTCGCCTACGTCGCCAGCGGCCGCGACCGCGGCAAGTTCGTCCACGTGAAGGCCGGCGGCGACGTCGAGGTCGTCGACCTGCCCAACGCCTACGTCGACGTGCCGGTCGGCGACCGCCTCGTGATCCTCAAGGTGCACGGCCAGGTCGACCTCGACCCGGCACGCGACCGCGAGAGCTTCGTCGTGAGCGAGGACGACTACATCTCGTACCTGGCGCAGACCGAGATCACCAACATCGTGCCCGTCACGGTCGCGGCGAAGCTCCGCCGGAGCCACCTGCTGTTCCTGGGATACGGACTCCGCGACTGGACGCTGCGCGTCTTCCTGCAGCGGATCTGGCAGGACGAGCGCCCGCGGTACCGCTCGTGGGCGGTTGACGGGCAGGTCGACCCGCTCGAGCGCGACTTCTGGAAGCAGCGCGGCGTCGATCTCGTCGAGGCTGAGCTCGAGCCGTACCTGGAGCGGCTCATCGAGCTGGTCGGCGAGACGCAGGCCGGGAAGGCCACGGGGTGAGCGGCCGCATGGTCGCGCCCGAGTCCCCCTACAAGGGCCTGCGCCCGTTCGAGGCGACCGCCGTCGACGCGCAGCTCTTCTTCGGCCGCGAGGGCGAGCGCGAGCTGATCTCGGCCAACCTGATGGCCGCCAGGCTCACCGTCCTGTACGGCGCCAGCGGCGTCGGCAAGAGCTCCGTCCTGCGGGCGGGGGCCGTGCACCACCTGCGCGAAGAGGCGCGGGAAGGGGCCGGCTTCGTCGTCGCGCTCTACGCGAGCTGGAGCGATGCCGATCCGATCGAGGGCATCGCCGAGGCGGTCCGGGAAGCAGTCGCCGACGTCCTTGGCGCCGATCCGGGCGACAAGCCCGGGACGCTCGCGGAGCGGCTTGCGGCCTGGGGCGAGCTCGTCGGCGACGTCTACCTCGTGCTCGACCAGGTCGACGAGTACTTCCTCTACCACGGTGCCGGCGGCGGGCCACTCCTCGACGAGCTGCCAGTCCTGGTCAACGAGCCGGGCCTCCGCGTGAACGTCCTGCTCGGCGTCCGCGAGGACGCACTCGCCCACCTCGACGTCTTCAAGCCGCGCATCCCGAACCTGTTCGCGAACTACCTGCGTCTCGAGCGGCTCGGCATGGGCGCGGCGCGGGCGGCGATCGTCGGTCCGCTGGAAGCCTGGAGCGCGCTCGCCGGCGGGACCGTCGAGATCGAGCCCGCGCTCGTGGACGCGATTCTCGATGCGGTTCGGGTCGGCAGCATCAGCGGCAACGGAGGAGCGCCGCAATGGGAGAGCCAGTCGATCGAGCCGCCCTACCTCCAGATCGTCATGGAACGGCTGTGGAATGCGGAGCGCGCGGCCGGCTCGACGGTACTGCGCGTCGCGACGCTCGAGCGGCTCGGAGGAGCACGCCGGATCGTCTCGGAGCACCTCGACCGTGCCCTCGAGCCCCTCTCCGCCGGTGAACGGGACACGGCCGCCGCGATGTTCGCGCACCTCGTCACGCCGTCTGGCGCCAAGGTCGCGCATGAGGTCGCCGACCTTGCCGGCTACGCGGCCGTCGGCGAGCCGGAGGCGCGGCGCGTGGCGGACACGCTCGTCGAGGAGCGCATCCTGCGCCCGGTCGAGGGGTCGCGCGGCGACGGGGCCCGCGTCGAGATCTTCCACGACGTGCTCGCCTCCGCAGTCGCCGACTGGCGCCGGCGGCACGACGCGGAGCGCGCGCTCGAAGCGGAGCGCGAAGCTTCGCGACGGCGTCATCGACGGCTGCTCGTCGTCGTGGTCGTCGCGCTCCTCGCGCTCGCCGCGATGACCGCAGTCGCGGTGTACGCGATCGTCCAGCAGCAGAACGCATCGGACGCGCAGCGGGCCGCCGATGCCCGCGAGCAGGCGGCCCGGGCGCTCGTCGCGTCGCCCACCGATCCGGTCGACGCGCTGCGTAGCGCGGTCGACGCGGCGGGTAGGAGCGACTCGCCCTCCGTGGCCGAGATTCTGCGCACTGTCCTCCAGGGCGTGCGCCAGACCGGAACGTTCGGCGACGGGAAGACGCCGGTGAACGCGGCGGCTTTCCTCGGCGGCCGGATCGTGACCGGCGACGAGCGCGGCCGCGTGACCGTCTACCGCGCGGACGGCTCGCGTGAGGCAGAGCTTCGTGCTCCCGCACCTGTGGAGGTCGTGGCCACCTCGCCGGACGGCCTTCTGCTCGTCGGTGCGGGAAAGAGGCTGAGCGTCTCGCGCACATCCGGCTCGCGTTGCTGTAGCGCCGTCCGGACCATCCGCCTCGACGCGCCCGTACAGGCTGCGACGCTCGAGGCCGGAGCCGCCCCGCGGCGGTTCGCCGCGGCCGCCGGCCGCTCGGTGGGCGTCTGGGACCGCCAGGGCAGTTCGCTGTGGCGCCGCCGTCTCCCGGGCTCTGCCACGTCTCTCTCGCTGGACCGGGAGGGGCTGCTCGTGGCGACGCACACGGCCGCGTGGCTCTTCGCCGCCGGATCGGGCAAGCCGATCGCGACGTTCCGGTTTCCGCGCAGCGACACGCTGCACTCGGCTGCATACTCGGAGCAGCTCGGGCTTGTTGCCACGGGCCACAAGAGCCACGCCGCCCGCCTGTGGGATGCGCGCAGCGGCAAGCTGCTTCAGACGCTCGAAGGGCACAGCGGGGCGATCGTCGATCTCGCGTTCGCCCGGCAGGGCGAGGCGTCCCTCGCCACGGCGAGCACGGACGGGACGGTACGCCTGTGGTCGCCCGCGCGGCGGCTGGGCCGCACGCGGCTCACCGGCGTCCTCAGCGGACACCCGCTCCAGGTGCACTCGGTCGCCTTCGGGCCCGGCGGCGAGATCCTGACGACGGGCACCGACGGGACAGCACGGGTCTGGACGCGTGACGGCCAGACGCTCGCCATCCTCGCGGGCCACTCGCAGCCTCCTACGGGCGGCGAGCTTGGGCGGCGGCTGGCGCTGACCTGGAGCCCGGACGGGACCGCACGAACATGGGTGTGGTCACCGGATCCGAGCGTTACCCGCGTCGGCGCGTTCAGCGGCGAGCTCGCGAGCGCGGCAGTCACCCAGGGAGCGGCAGTGGGTGCGCTCCGCGACAGGGGCCGTGCCGAGCTCGTCGTCGGCCGGCGCGTCGAGCCGCTGCCCGCCGTGCCGGTCCTCCGCGAGGTGCGGAGCGTCGCGATCGGCGCGGACGGCTCGAAAGCTGCGACGGGCCACGAGCGCGGCGCCGCGCTCTGGAGCACGGCCTCGGGGGCCCGTCAGCGCGTGCTCGCGCAACCGCAGCCCGTGCCTCTCGTGGCCCTGAGCCCCGACGGCCGGGTGCTGGTCACGGGCGGGGAAGACGGGCGGCTGCGGGTGTGGGACGGCGGGCGTCCGCCACGCGGCATCGCCACGGGGTTGGGCATGCTCGTCGCGGGCGCGGTCAGCGCGGACCGCCGCTACGTCGGTGCGGGCGACGCGCGGGGGGTTGCGGGCGTGTGGGAGCTCTCGAGCGGAAAGCTCGTCACGCGCCTGACGGGACACACCCACGCGTTGACGGGCATGGCGTTCAGCGCCGATTCGCGGTTCGTCGGAACGACGAGCTACGACCAGGACGCGCGCATCTGGCGCGTCGACGACGGCAGTCTCGTGCATCGGCTGAGCCACCTCGCCGTTGCGAGCGGGGTGGCATTCAGCCCCGACGGGGCGTGGGTCGTGACAGCCGGGCCGCAGCGCGCCGTGCTGTGGGACATGCGAACCGGGAACCGCGTCCTGAAGCTCGCCGGTACCGGGCGGTTCCTCGCCGTTGCGTTCTCTGCAGACGGCCGTGCGATCCGCACCGTCGACGTCAACGGCATCGTCGGGAGCTACCGCTGCCAGGTGTGCGGGAGCATCGGCGAGGTGCGCGCGGCGGCCCAGGCACGGCTGCGACGCCTCGCGCGGTAGCCGCTGGGCTCGGCCGCTCGCCTCGCCTCGCCTTGCCCTCGGCCAACGGCTCGCGGACAAAGCTCGTCGCCTTGTCGTGCGACAGCGTTCGCGCCGCCTGGAACGAGGCCGCGCCGAGCACGACGACGTCAAGCGCGGTCTGGCGCTGCGGGTCGCAGCCGGCCGTCCTGCTGCGCACTCCCGCGCCTGGAAGGAGCGCGGCGAGGGTGCCCATGATCACCGCGTAGGCGTCGTACGCGCGGGCGGTCGGGTGGCCGGCTCATGCCCGCCCCGTTCCCTGTACGCCGCCGTGCGAACCGCGGCGCTCTTTACAGGGACTGTCCCTGTTAGGAAAACGCATCGCACCGCTACGCTGGCTTGGTTGCCGCCGTTCAAGACACAGGACGCCTATCAGCCGACCGGCGACCAGCCGAAGGCGATCGAGCAGCTCGCCGCGCAGCCTCACCGCCGGCGAGCGCTACCAGACGCTGCTCGGCGCGACCGGCACGGGCAAGACGGCGACGATGGCCTGGATCATCGAGAAGATCGGGCGCCCGGCGCTCGTGATCGCCCACAACAAGACGCTGGCGGCGCAGCTCTGCAACGAGTTCCGCGAGTTCTTCCCGACGAACGCGGTCGAGTACTTCGTCTCGTACTACGACTACTACCAGCCCGAGGCGTACATCCCGCAGGCCGATCTCTACATCGAGAAGGACTCGTCCCAGAACGACGACATCTCGCGCCTGCGGCTGGCGGCGACGTCGGCGCTCTTCACGCGCCGCGACGTCGTCGTGGTCGCGTCGGTGTCGTGCATCTACGGCCTCGGCTCGCCGGAGGAGTGGCGCGAGCGCGTGCTGATCCTCGAGGTGGGGGAGGACGCACGACCGCGACGAGGCGCTGCGCAAGCTGATCGACAGCCAGTACGTCCGCAACGACTCGATCCTCGCGCGCGGCCGCTTCCGCGTGAAGGGCGACGTCGTCGAGATCCAGCCGGCGAACCAGGAGACGGCCTACCGCATCTCGTTCTTCGGCGACGAGGTCGAGGCGATCACGCACTTCGACCCGCTGACCGGCGAGATCCTCTCGAAGCTCGACAACGTCGCCATCTGGCCGGCGACCGAGTACGTCACGTCGCGGCCGACGATCGAGCGCGCCGTCGACGAGATCCGCCACGAGCTCGAGACGCAGGTGGCGAAGTTCGAGAGCGAAGAGCGGATGCTCGAGGCGCACCGGCTGCGCCAGCGCACGGAGTACGACCTGGAGCTGATGAAGGAGCTCGGCTTCTGCCCGGGCATCGAGAACTACTCGCGCGTACTCGAGGGGCGGCCGCCCGGCTCGCACCCGTTCACGCTGATCGACTACTTCCCGGAGGACTTCGTCGTCTTCATCGACGAGTCGCACCAGACGGTCCCGCAGATCGGCGGCATGTACGAGGGCGACCGTTCGCGCAAGCAGACGCTCGTCGACTTCGGCTTCCGGCTGCCGTCGGCGATGGACAACCGGCCGCTCCGCTTCGACGAGTTCCTCGGCAAGGTCAACCAGCTGGTGTTCGTCTCGGCGACGCCGGGCGCGTACGAGCTGCGCCACTCGAAGACCATCGCCGAGCAGCTGATCCGCCCGACCGGGATCGTCGACCCCGAGGTCGACATGCGCGCGACGAAGGACCAGATCGACGATCTGCTGAACGAGATCCGCCGCCGCGAGGAGGTCGGCGAGCGCGTGCTCGTCACGACGCTGACGAAGAAGATGGCCGAGGACCTGACCGACTACCTGCTCGAGTCGGGCGTCAAGGCGCGCTACCTCCACTCGGAGATCGACACGCTCGAGCGCATCCAGATCATCCGCGAGCTGCGGCTCGGCGAGTACGACGTGCTCGTCGGCGTGAACCTGCTCCGCGAGGGCCTCGACCTGCCGGAGGTGTCGCTCGTCGCGATCCTCGACGCCGACAAGGAGGGCTTCCTGCGCGGCAAGACGGCGCTGATCCAGACGATCGGGCGCGCGGCGCGGAACACGAACGGCAAGGTGCTGATGTACGCCGACAAGCTGACCGAGGCGATCCAGGGCGCGCTCGAGGAGACGAACCGGCGGCGCGCGATCCAGCTCGCCTACAACGAGGAGCACGGCATCACGCCGGAGTCGATCCGCAAGGGCGTCTCCGACATCGCCGAGTTCCTGTCGCTCGAGTCGCCGAACGTCCCCTCGCGCCGCCGCCGCGGCAAGCGCGAGGTGGGGGGCATGAATCCGGAGGAGCTGCGAGAAGCTCGTGATCTCCCTCGAGGAGGAGATGTTCGCCGCCGCCGAGGAGCTCCGCTTCGAGTACGCCGCCAAGCTGCGCGACGAGATCAAGGATCTGCGCCGCGAGCTCAACGCCGTCACCGCCTGAGAGGAGAGAGCCATGTGCCGGAACATCCGCACGCTGCACAACTTCGAGCCGCCGGCGACCGCGGAGGAAGTCCAGGCGTCGGCGCTCCAGTACGTCCGCAAGATCAGCGGCTCGACGAAGCCGTCGAAAGCCAACGAGGCGGCGTTCGAGCGGGCCGTCGAGGAGGTCGCCGCCGCGACGACGCGGCTGCTCGATGCGCTCGTCTCGACAGCGCCGCCGCGCGACCGCGAGGTCGAGGCGGCGAAGGCGCGCGCCCGCGCGGCCGAGCGCTACGGCACCGCGGCCGCCTGACGGCCCGGCGCGGAAGCCGTCACGCTCGCGTCACATATTCGTACGCGTGCCTGGCACCGGTCGAAACGGCGCGCGCGTGCGGCTACGCGGGCGCCGCGTGACACTTTCGTCACGTCGCCTGGCACCGGTGGGAGGCGCCGAGGCCTGTCCGAACGTTTAGTGTCCGCGCGCCTCGGGACAGAACGCCCCGAACGAACGCAGGAGGGACGGCATGGGTGGAATCGGCGTCGGCGGCATCCTGGTGATCCTCGGGATCGTCCTGGCCATCTTCTGGAGCCTCTGGATCGGGATCATCATCGCCCTGATCGGGCTGATCGCCTTCGGCGGCTTCGCGAAGGGCAAGTGGTACTAGGCCGGTTCACGGGCTAACGGCTCGCGCCCGCGCGGGTAGAGCCGGTCGGCCGTGAGCGCCCAGTCCTCCTCGCGCCAGACGAACGTCCGCACGCGCAGCGTCGACGCCTCCGCGTCGTAGACGTGGAAGCCGCGCGCCTCGCCGCGGCGCTTCGGCCGCGGCTGGCCGAGGCCGGGCGCGGTCACCACGACCGCGCTCCGCTCACCGCCTGACACCACCTCGAACTCCCGCCGCTCGGCGACCGACGACTGGTGCACGTGCCCGGCGACGATCAGCTCGGCGCCCGCGTCCACGAACGCCGCGAGCGTCCGCGTGCGGCGCGACAGCGGCGGCTTCCAGGTGCGCCACGGCGCGCCGAGCAGGTGGTGGTGCACCGCGACGACGAGCAGCGCCCCGTCCGGCGCGTCCGCGAACGCCTCCCGCACGCGCGCGATCTGCGCCTCTCCGATCGCACCCGACTGGTGCCGGTACTGCCGCACCGAGTTCAGGCCGACGACGACCAGCCCGTCCGCGCGGTAGACCGGCTCGCGCTCCGGCCACTCGCCGTCGAACGCCTGCCACGTGCGCGTGAACCGGCGGATGCCCCAGCCCGGGATGTCGTGGTTCCCCGGGATGACCACCAGCGGCCGCTCGAAGCTCCGTAGTAGCGCAGAGCCCCGAGCGAACTGCTCGCGCTTGCCGCGATGGGTGATGTCGCCCGTGAAGAGCACGAGATCGGGATCGAGCTCGCCGACGATTCGGGGCAGCACCTGCTCGAGCCGGGCCTCGACCGCCGTGCCCGTGTGAATGTCGGAGATGTGGAGAATCCGGGTCGGCACCGGCGGTCGAGGCTATATCCTCCGGTTGGATGGACGAGCCCACCGAGATCTTCGACGACCTCTACCTCGGCCTCCGCGCCGGCGGCGCGATGCGCAAGAAGCGCCGCGGTGAGCCGCTCACGATGGAAGAGGAAGAGGCGCTCGGCCGCTGGCAGCGCCTGGCCAGCTGGCGGAAGGCGGTTGCGCTGCTCGCGTTCTCGCTCGGCACCTTCGGCCTCGGCTTCACCATCGGCGGCCTCATCTTCGGCAAGTGGCGCAAGGCCTGACCGCTCGCCCAGGACCTCCTTCGGAGGTCGTGGGCTTCGCTTCATTCGAATGGGGAACGTCCCGTTTCCCCGCTCGAGCTCCCCCTTTCGGTACCGCAAAACTCACGCGACTTCGCGCGTCGTGGCTGCGGCGGGGAACCCGCCTTCGCCGGTCAAGAACCGCCTTGCCGCGCTTGACACTCACCTGACCGCTGCGTAAGGCTCGCGGCCACGATGCGGCGCGCGCTTCTGGCGGCGGTCCTTGCTTGCAGCGCCACTCTGACGGCCTGCGGCGGCGAGGACGAGAAACAGACGAGCAAATCCGACGGCGTCCCCCGCGGCGGCACGTTGCGCGTGGGGATCACCGAGAACGATTCCGAACACGAGCTCGAAACGATCGACCCCGCGATCAACTTCACGCCGTCTGCCGCCGAGATCTTCCGGTGCTGCCTGCAGCGCACGCTCGTCAACTACCGGGGCGGCACGACCGAGGAAGGGGGCAGCATCCTCCGGCCGGACCTGGCCACGGCGCTGCCGACCGCCTCCGACGACGGGCTCACGTACACCTTCCGGCTCAAGCCCGGGCTGCGGTACGCCCCGCCGTACGAGGACGTGACGATCACGTCCCAGGACGTCGTCCGCGCGATCGAGTACGCCCTGCGCCTCGGGCCGCAGTACTACACGGACAGCGCGCTCGTGATCGAGGGAGCCGAGGACTTCCAGAAGCGAAAAGCCACGACAATCTCCGGGCTCGAGACGCCCGACGAGCGGACGCTGGTCGTCCATCTCGCCGAGCCCGTCGGCGACCTCGCCGAGCGGTTCGCGCTCCCCTTCACCTCGCCGATCCCCACGGGCGCCGACGTCAAGGGGAAGAAGTTCGACCGGGTGCCGGCGTCGAGCGGCCCGTACATGATCGCGGGCTCGGCGGGCTTCGACTTCTCGAAGCCACCGTCTCCCACACGCGTGCCGTCGGGCTACGTGCCCGAGAAGCGCCTTGTCCTCGTCCGCAACCCGTCCTGGCAGAACGACCCGATCCGCAAGGCGTACGCCGACCGCATCGTCGTCTCGTACGAAGGCAAGCCGGAGAAGGCCGATGTCAAGGTCGACGACGGCCGCCTGGACGTGGCCCTCGGCCAGTTCTCGCCGACCCTGGAGCAAATCGCGCGCTACGACGCCGATCCGGCGCTGCGCAAGCGGCTGTACGCGCACGAGGGCGACTCCGTCCGCTACATCAACCTCAACCTCGCGGTGCCGCCGTTCGACGACGTCCACGTGCGCAAGGCGGTCAACCTCGCGATCGACAAGCAGGCGCTCGTCCGCGCCGCGCGGGCCGGGCTCGGGGGCCAGGTCGCCGGCCACATCGCGCCCGACGCGCTGCTCAACAACCTGCTGCTCGGCTACGACCCGTACGCGACGCCCGGGAAGTCGCGGAGACCTGAAGGCTGCGAAGGCCGAGCTCGCCAGGTCGAAGTACGACCGCGACGGCGACGGCACGTGCGACGCGCCGGCCTGCCGGGGCCTGCTCGCGCCCGTGCGGGACGACGATCCCACCGTCGTGCGCCTGGGGCGCCTCGTGCAGGAGGATCTCGGCCACTTGGCATCGAGCTGGACGTCAAGTCGTTCGACGCAGAGACGTACTTCACCAAGATCCTCGAGCGGCCGGAGTCGCCGGGTGCCGCTCATCCCCGCGCTCGGCTGGGCCCCGGACACCCTCAATGCGGCCAGCGTCTTCCCGCTCCTCTTCCACTCGGCCCGCCGCCGGCGCCCGGCGGGGACACGCTCTCGCGCGTCGGCGCCACGCCGCGTCAGCTGCGCGGGTGGGGATACACGGTCGAGCACACGCCGAACGTCGACGCCAAGCTCGACGCCTGCCTGCGTCTGACCGCCAGTGCGCAGATCCAGTGCTGGGCGGAGACCGACCAGCTGCTGATGGAGACGGTGGTGCCGTGGGTGCCGTACCTGTTCGAGGGCACGGCGCGCACCGTGTCGCCGCGCGTCGCGAAGTTCGCTCTCACGCAGTCGTCGTTCGCGCTCCCGCCGTCGCTCGACCGCATCGCCCTGAAGCCGGGCTCGGGCTAACGCGCCCAGCGTCGTCACCCAGACGCGCCCGTCCGCGACGACGACCGCCTCCGGAGCGCTTCCGAGCGGAATCTGCTTCTCGACCGCGTGGCTCTCGAGGCCGATCCGGACGAGCGCCCGCCCGAGGCTGCTCGCGACCCACACCGCGTCCTCGCCGACGGCGATCCCGGTCGGATCGTTGCCGACGCCCTCGATCGTCTGCTGCGAGCTCGTGGCCGGGTCGATCCGCGAGACGGCGTCCGCCGTCGTGTGCGTGACCCACACGGTCCCGTCGTCGGCGACGGCGAGCTGGCTCGCAGGGAAGCGCAGGGTGAACGGCCGCCCGACCGGCTTCGCGGTGTCGGGATCGACTCGCCGCAGCCTCGGCCCGTCGGCGATCCAGACGACATCCCGGCCGAGTGCGAGGGCCGTGCCGGGCCCGACACGGGCCACGTGCCGGGTCTCGGGATCGATCCGCATCACGCTGCCGTCCGTGACGGTGGCGACCCACACGCTGCCAAGACCGACCGCGATGTCCTTCGGCCCGGAGAGGTCATCGACTGAGCCGGTGACCTGGTCTCTGGCCCGGGTCGAAGATCGAGACGCTGTTGGCGCCGAAGCCGTTCGCCACCCACACAGCTCCTTCGCCCGCGGAGATGCCGCGCGGCTTGCTCCCGGCGGCGAAGGTGTCGACCAGTGTCTCGGCCCGCGGATCGATCTCGGAGATCGTTCCGCCCTCGAGGTTCGCCACCCAGAGTCTGTCGTTCTCCTCGTCGTAGCTGACGTCCACCGGGCTGCCGCCGACGCGGACCTGACCGACGATGTCGTTGGTTCCGGGATCGACGATCCCGAGCGAGTTCGGGGTCACGCTGGTGAGCGTCTTCGTTCCGCCTCGGAGCGCGAGGAACGCGACGAGCACGGCGGCCAGGAGCGTCACGCCGAGCACCGCGAGGATGACGCGTCGGCGACGGGCGCTCGGCTTCGCGGCAGGCTTGAGCTTCACCGCCGGCTTCAGCTTGGCTGCACGATCCGCGGGCGGAGCCCAGACGATCTCGAAGAGCCGCCAGCGCTCCGGAGAAGCCCTTGAGCGTGAAGCGGCCGCGATCCTGAACTGGACGTCCGGGATCGTGCCCGCGAGATGGCGAACGGGCTCGCTGACGAAGATCTCGCCGCCCTTGGCGTGCGCTCCGACGCGCTGCGTGGCGTTGACCGCTGCTCCGAACGGATGGCCGCCGCGCTCGAGCACCTCGCCGACGTTGAGTCCGATTCTGAGCTTGACCTCTTCGTCAGGGTGCTCACGGGCGTGCTCGGCGAGCGCCTTCTGGATGGCGATCGCACACGCGATGGCGCGCCGGGTCGAGAGGAAGGTGAGCATGAAGCCGTCGCCGATCGAGTCGATCTCACGGCCGTCGTGCGTCGCGAGCTGCTCGCGCACGATCCGCCGGTGGTTCTCGATCGTGCGGCGGGCCGCCTCGTCGCCGATCCGGCGCGTCAGGTCGGTCGAGCCCTCCACGTCGGTGAACATCACCGTCACGACCCCGGTGTCGAACGGGTCGCTCATCTCTGCTGTGCGCCTGTGGTCACCGCTTGGGTGACCATGACGGCTTTCGCGTCTGTCGTGCAACGTCACCCGGCGGCCCCGCGTCCTGCGCCGGGAAGAGCACGGTCGGAACTTCCTGCTCCGGCGGCTCCTTGGCGAGCACGATCACGGCAAGAAACGGGCAGGAGGGCCAGCATACGGAGCGAAAGCCAAGGCCCGTGCCGAGTAGCCCGGAGCAGGACGAGGAGGTCTTCCTCGACGCGCGCCGCCACGGCGTCGTCCTCGCCCGCCCGCTCGGGCAGGCGCTCCTTCTGGCGGTCGTCGGCGGGACGCTGACCGCCTTCGTGTGGCCGCTTGCCGTCGCGGGCGCGCTGCTCGTGGCGCTCGCCGCCGTGATGGCGCTTCGTGCGGTCTGGGGCTGGGAGCGGCTGCGCCTCGTGGTGACGGGCGACCGGCTCTACGTCGTCGAGGGCACGCTCCGCAAGCGCGCTCGCCAGATTCGCCTTGGCCGCATCGACGCGATCGACGTCGAGCAGTCGACGGCGGGACGCATGCTCGGCTACGGGACGCTCGTCGTCGGCCCGCTCGAGATCGAGCACGTGCCGAAGCCGCGCGAGGTCACCGAACTCGTCGAGCGGCTAGCGTCCTAGATGTGCACCGCCGAGTAGTCGTGCTCCTGACCATCGCGGCAGCGGGCGCCGCCGGCGCGACAGCAGCCGCCGCGACGAAGGTCGACCGGGCTCTTCTCCGGCCGGCCCAGGTCGGCGCCGGCTACGTGATCCCGACCAACACCATCTCGCGCGGTCTGAAGGAGCCCACGCTCGACCTCTGCCTCGGCGGGTTCCTGAGCGAGGTGCGTCGAGTCGAGCGGGTTCAGGTCAGCTACTCCCGCCTCGACGCCGCGGACGTATCCAACGAGGTCGTCCGCTACTGGCCCGGCGGCGCCAAGCAGGCGCTGAAGGAGGCGCGGGCGGTCTCATGCACCAACAAGAAGCGCACGCGCGGCGGCCAGTCGGTGACGATGACGGTGCACCGCCTCTCGCCGAAAGGCGCGCCGGCGGGCTCGGTGACGCTTGCGTGAGGCTGGTCACCGTCGCAGGCGGCCGGCGGTACGAGTCGGTCGGCGTGGGCGTCTACCTCGCCCGCGGCAACGTCCTCTCGGGCGTCTACGCGTTCGCCAAGCATTCGCCTCCGGTGGGCAAGGCCGTACGGCTCGCGAAGCTCAGCGCGAAGAACCTCGCGCGCGCGGGCTAGCGGCTCGCCTCCAGTCGCGCTCGGGCGCGCCCCGCCATCACCAGGTTGCCCTTCCGCTCGAAGAGCGCGAGGGCCTGCTCGACGGCGGGGCGCGGGTTCATGCCGGCGGCCGCCTGCACCTGCGCGAGGGCCAGGTGCGCGTCGCCACGCAGGAGCAGCCTGTCCGTCTCGTCCGCGCGTGCCACGGCCTCGCGCGCGAGCCGCTCTGCGTCCGCGTAGCTCCCGACAGACGCGAGCGCCAGTGCCCGCGCCACTCGCGATAGCACCTGAGGATCGGGCTCGTCGCTCGGCGCCAGCTCCTCCGCCCTGTCGAGGGCGGCGATCGCTTCGCTCGGCCGACCGAGCTCGACGAGGGCCTGCGCGTGCATGGATGCGTACCAGAGGTAGTTGCCCAGCTCAGCGTTCTCGGCGATGACGCACGCCTCCCGAGCAGCCTCTTCAGCCTCCGCCCAGACCCCTTCGAGCTTGGCGACCTCGAAGCGGCGCATGGCAATAGTCATCCGCGCCCGCGAGCGTCCGAGCTCGGCTGCGCGGTCGGCCGCAGCGTCGAGGAGGGCACGCGCCTCGTCGGGCCGGCCAAGCATGGCCATCAGCCCCGGGCGGTACGTGGCGGTCCAGCGGCGCTCTAACTGGGGATGCTCGTCGAGCCAGCGGAGGCACTTCTCGACGGGGGTCGTGCCGTTGTAATGGAACGCCCCCATCCCGTTCTCGGCCCAGCTGACCCACAGCTCGTCGTCCGCCCTGCGTGCGTGCTCGGCGACACGCTCACAGCCGGCCAGAAGCTCGGCGCACTGGCGACCCTCCAGCTCTCCCAGGATCGTGAAGGCGGCGTGGACGACGGTCAACGCCCAGTCGTCGCCGGCTGCTTCCACCACGGGCAAGGCCTCCTCCGCGAGAGATCGCTGTCTCCCTACGCTGCCTTCGTGGGCGAGCAGGAGCTCGTAGTTGCCGCGCTCCAGCCGCAGGGCGAGCTCGATGTGTTGGCGTCCGGCGCGCCCCTCCCGCTCGGCAGCCGCCGCCAGATCCGTGAGCGCCTCGCCGGGGTTGCCGCTGCTGAAGCGCGCCCAGCCAAGGTCGACCTCGAATCGCGGCGACCGCTGCTCAGGCGGCAGGAGGTCACCGGCTCGCTCGAGCAGGTTGAGCCCGGCGCGGAAGTCCGAGCGCAGAACCGCTCTCCCCCCTGCGGCGGCAAGCCGCTCGCCGGCGCGCGCCGCGAGCTCTTGCGCGTCCGCCATCCCCAGCTCGCGCCGGTAACGAACCGCCTGCTCGAGATGGTAGCCGACCAGCTCGTCGCGCTCGGCCAGGTCGCCCGCGTGCTCGTCGAGCCAGTCGGCAAAGCGCTCGTGCAGGTCGGCGCGCTCGGCCTTCGCCATGCCGTGGTAGGCGGCGTCGCGGACGAGCAGGTGCCGGAAGCGGAACGCGTCCGTGCCGGCGACCTGCGGCGTGTCCGGGCGGACGAACTCCTTGCGGACGAGAGCCGTCAGGCGGTTCGAAAGTTGCGGCTCGTCGGGGCTCAGGGCCGAGACCGCCCCGTGGTGGAACAGCTCACCTTCGACGGCACCGCGCTCCAGCACGTTGCGCTCCGGCGCCGCGAGCTGATCGAGACGTGCGGCCAGCAGCGCCTGGATCGTGGGTGGCACGTCGACGTCGCTGTTGCCGGACGCCTGCACCATTGCCGCCATCTCCTCAACGAACAGCGGGTTGCCCCCGGCCGCCCGGAGGATGCGCTCTCGGAGGTCGTCGTCGAGGCTGTCGCCGCCGAGCCTCGCCTCCATCAGCGCGCCGGCCTGTTCCGGCGGGAGTGGCTCGAGCCGCACGACACCGCCCCAGTCGCTGCGGCGGTCGAGCAGCTCGGGCCGCGCCATGCAGAGCAGCAGGATCGGCGCGCCGGTCGAGAGGAACGCGATGTGCTCGATCAGGTCGAGGAAAACCTCTTCACCCCAGTGAATGTCGTCGAAGACCACGATGAGCGGCCCCTCCTCGGCGACCGCCTCGAGCAGCTTGCGGAACGCCCACGCAAGCTCGTCGGTCGACGACGTTCCGCCGCGCCCGAGCAGCACGTCGAGCGCCTCCGTGACGTCAGTGTCGAGGTCGAGCGATACGCACTGCGGCTCCAGCTGCTCGAGGACGGCGACGACGGGCCAGTACGTTATGCCCTCGCCGTACGAGAGGCAGCGCCCGCGCACGACGGTCGCCTCGACGCGGCTGAGGAGCTCGGCCGCCAGGCGCGACTTGCCGACGCCGGCCGAGCCGACGATCGTGACGAGCTCGCACGTCCCGGCCCGGGACCGCTCCCACGCCTCGAGCAGCGTTCCAAGCTCCCGTTCGCGGCCGACCATCGGCGTGTCGAGCCGACGCTCTGGCGCATCCGTTGCGGCGCGTACCAGACGCCAGGCCGGCACCGGGTCGCTCTTCCCTTTCAGGGTCAGGGGCTCGACAGGCTCCGCGTCTGCCGCCTTACCTGCCAGTTCCAACGTCGGCCGGCCGAGGAGGATCTCGCCGGGCGCCGCAGCCTGCTGGAGCCGCGCCGCGACGTTGACGGCGTCGCCGGTCGCGAGCCGCTCCTCCGTGCCGGTCACGACCTCGCCGGTGTTGACGCCGATCCGCCCCTCGATACCGAGCTCCGGGAACGCGTCGCGGATCTCGGCTGCCGCCCGCAGTGCCCGCAGCGCATCGTCCTCGTGCGCCGCCGGCACGCCGAAGACGG
Source organism: uncultured Thermoleophilia bacterium (assembly GCA_963734565.1). Taxonomy (GTDB): domain Bacteria; phylum Actinomycetota; class Thermoleophilia; order Gaiellales; family Gaiellaceae; genus JACVRM01. The sequence continues at coordinate 845,458 of CAVTHM010000002.1, forward strand.
CCATGACCGCGTCGCCGATGAACTTCTCGACCACGCCGCCGTGGCGCTCGACGATCGACCGGGCACGCTCGTAGAAGCGGGCCAGCAGCGACCGTAGCGCCTCCGCGTCCATCGATTCGCCGAGGCTCGTCGAGCCGACGACGTCGCAGAACAGCACGGTGACGACCTTCCGCTGCTCGCGTCCGGACGCGTCGGCGCGCGCGCCGCACTCGGGACAGAACTTGAACGGCGCGGCTGCCTCGTACCCGCACGCCGCACAGGTCGCCACGGAGCGACTCTAGAACTACGCTGATCGGCGTTCCAGCGCCGCACGGCGGGAACGGAGAAACGCATGAACCTGGGCACGTTCGTCACCACGTTCCTCGCGTCCGCCGTCGAGGCGATCGAGATGGTCGCGATCGTGATCGCGGTCGGCGTCGTGCGCGGCTGGCGCTCGGCGCTGATCGGGGCCGCGGCCGCGCTCGTGCTCCTGCTCGCCGTCAGCGCCGTCTTCGGCGCCGGGCTGGCGGCGATCCCGATTCGGCCGCTGCGCCTCGTGATCGGCACGCTGCTTCTGATCTTCGGGCTCCAGTGGCTGCGCAAGGGTGTGCGCCGCGTGGCCGAGCGCGGCTTCGCCGGGATCGGCGAGGAGGAGGTTCCCGAGGGCAACGAGACGCGCTGGGGCCTCGACTGGATCTCGTTCGTCGTCAGCTTCAAGGGCGTCCTGCTCGAGGGCCTCGAGATCGCGTTCATCGCGGTCACGTTCGGCGCGGCCGCGAACGCGATGGGCACCGCGGTCGTCGGCGCCGTCTCGGCGGTGGTCGTGATCGCCGTGGTCGGCGCCGCGTTCCACCGCACGCTGATGCGGATTCCGCGCAGCGTGCTGATCCTCGCGGTCGGGATCATGCTCTCGACCTTCGGCACCTTCTGGGCCGGCGAAGGGCTCGAGGTCGGCTGGCCGGGTGGCGACGCGGCGCTGCTGGCGCTCGTCATGTTCTACGTGGCCGTGGGGCTGTCGCTCGTCGCGGGCCTTCGCCGGCGCGCACCGCTGCTCGTCCCGCAGGAGGCCGGGTGAAGTGGGTTGCGGCGTTCGGCCGCTTCTGGTGGGACTTCCTGGTCGGCGACGACTGGACGATCGCCGCCGGCGTGCTCGTCGCGCTCGGGCTGACGTGGGCGCTGACGGAGGTGGAGGATTTCCCCGCGTGGCTCGTGCTGCCCGCAGCCGGCGCGCTGCTCGTCGTGCAGAGCGTGCGGCGCGCTTCGCGGGGTGATGGGCGCCGGGTGGCGCTGACTGGGGGGGTTGGCGTCCGAGGGCTATGCGAACGTACGTTCGCTAGATGGCCCGCCGATAAAATCGAATGTTCATGCCTGCTGACGAACTGGTCGTTCACGGCGCCCGCGAGCACAACCTCAAGGACGTCACCGTCCGTGCTGCCGCGGAACAAACTCGTGTGCATCACGGGCCTGTCCGGCTCCGGCAAGTCGAGCCTCGCGTTCGACACGATCTACGCCGAGGGGCAGCGCCGCTACGTCGAGTCGCTGAGCGCCTACGCACGCCAGTTCCTCCAGATGATGGAGAAGCCGGACGTCGACTCGATCGACGGGCTCTCGCCGGCGATCTCGATCGACCAGAAGACGACCTCGCGCAACCCGCGCTCGACCGTCGGCACGGTCACCGAGATCTACGACTACCTGCGCCTGCTGTACGCGCGCGTCGGACACCCGCACTGCCCGATCTGCGGCCGGCCGATCGCCGGCCAGTCGATCGAGCAGATCGTCGACCAGGTGCTCGCGCTGCCCGAGGGGACGCGCTTCACGGTCAACGCGCCGGTCGTGCGCGACCGCAAGGGCGAGTACCGCGAGATCTTCGAGGAGCTGCGCAACCAGGGGTTCACGCGCGTGAAGGTCGACGGCGAGCAGCGCCTGCTCGAGGAGTCGATCGACCTCGACAAGAAGTTCAAGCACACGATCGAGGTGGTCGTCGACCGGCTCGTGATGAAGCCGGACCTGCGCACGCGCCTGTGGCAGTCGATCGAGACCGCGGCCGGGCTGGCCGAGGGGCTCGTCGGCATCGACCTCCTCGAGGAGGGCCGCGAGCTGCTCTTCAGCGAGAAGTTCGCCTGCCCCGAGCACGGCGTCTCGCTGCCGGAGCTGCAGCCGCGCATCTTCTCGTTCAACTCGCCGCACGGCGCCTGCCCGCGCTGCACCGGGCTCGGGTCGCAGCAGGAGATCGACCCCGACCTGGTCGTCCCGGACCCGACACTCTCGATCGCGGAGGGCGCCCTCGTGCCGTGGTCGGTCGGCTCGACGAGCTTCTACGAGGCCGTCATCCAGGGCGTCGCCGACCGCTACGAGATCGAGCTGGACACGCCGTGGCAGGAGCTGTCGACGGATGACCAGGACCGGTTCCTGCACGGCACCGACGGCGATCGCGTGTACGTCCAGTACCGCAATCGCATGGGCCGCGAGCGCTCGTACATGCTCGCCTTCGAGGGCATCGTCGAGAACCTGAAGCGCCGCTACAAGGAGACCGACTCGTCGCAGATGCGCGAGCGGATCGAGGAGTACATGAGCTTCCGCCCGTGCCCCGTCTGCAAGGGCGCGCGCCTCAAGCCGGAGGTGCTCGCGGTCACGGTCGGCGACCGGAACATCCACGAGTTCACGCGCATGTCGGTCACGACGTCGATCGGCTTCCTCGACGAGCTCGAGCTGACCCATACGGAGCAGCTGATCGGCGAGCGGATCATCAAGGAGATCCGCGAGCGGCTGACGTTCCTCGACAACGTCGGCGTCGGCTACCTGCAGCTCGACCGTGCGGCGGCGACGCTGTCCGGCGGCGAGGCGCAGCGGCTGCGCCTGGCCACGCAGATCGGCTCGCAGCTCGTCGGCGTGCTCTACATCCTCGACGAGCCGTCGATCGGGCTCCACCAGCGCGACAACAGCAAGCTGATCGGGACGCTCGAGCGGCTGCGCGACCTCGGCAACACCGTGCTCGTCGTCGAGCACGACGAGCAGATGATGTACGCGGCCGATCACCTCGTCGACATGGGGCCCGGCGCGGGCGAGCACGGCGGCCACGTCGTCGCCGAGGGCACCGCCGCGCAGGTGAAGAAGAACAAGGCGTCGGTCACCGGCCAGTTCCTCTCCGGGCAGCGGGCGATCGCCGTGCCGCCGCGCCGTGACCAGTCGGGCGGCTGGTTCTCGGTGCGCGGCGCCCGCATGCACAACCTGAAGGGCATCGACGTCGACTTCCCGGTGGCGAACTTCATCGCCGTCACCGGTGTGTCCGGCTCGGGCAAGTCGACGCTCGTGAACGAGATCGTCTACAAGTCGCTCGCCAACCGGCTGCAACAAGGCGCGCATCAAGCCGGGCGACCACGACTCCGTCGAAGGGATCGACTGCTTCGACAAGGTGATCGAGATCGACCAGAAACCGATCGGGCGCACGCCGCGCTCCAACCCGGCGACGTACACGGATCTCTTCACGCACATCCGCGACCTCTACTCGCTCACGCCTGAGGCGAAGGTGCGCGGCTACAAGCCTGGCCGTTTCTCGTTCAACGTGCGCGGCGGCCGCTGCGAGACGTGCAAGGGCGACGGGCAGCTGAAGATCGAGATGCACTTCCTGCCCGACGTCTACGTGCCGTGCGAGACCTGCCACGGCAAACGCTACAACCGCGAGACGCTCGAGGTGCGCTTCAAGGGCAAGTCGATCGCCGACGTGCTCGAGATGTCGGTTGAGGAGGCGCTGAAGTTCTTCGCCAAGATCCCGAAGCTGCGCCGGCGGCTGCAGACGCTGCACGACGTGGGCCTCGACTACATGCGGCTCGGCCAGCCGGCGACGACGCTCTCCGGCGGCGAGGCTCAGCGCGTAAAGCTCGCGGCCGAGCTCGGCAAGGTCGCGACCGGAAAGACGCTCTACATCCTCGACGAGCCGACGACCGGCCTCCACTTCGCCGACATCGAGAAGCTGCTCGAGGTGCTCCAGCGGCTGGTCGACAACGGCAACACGGTGCTCGTGATCGAGCACAACCTCGACGTGATCAAGCAGGCGGACTGGCTCGTCGACCTCGGCCCCGAGGGCGGCGACGCAGGCGGCGAGCTGATCGCGACGGGCGCGCCGGAGCAGGTCGCCGCGGTCGACGAGTCGTTCACCGGCAGGTTCCTTCGCGAGCTGCTGCCGGCTCGCGAGCCAGTCGCCGCCTGACGGTCCGGCGACGCGAGCCGCTTCACGCGATTCGGGTGATGCCCGGACGGGTATGGCGGCGATATGAACCGCCCGATGCAGGTCATCAGCGCGTTCACCGGACCGACACCACTTCGACCCAGCACCGCCAACGGGCTGGGGGAGACGATTCACACGAACCTATGCGTTCGTTTAGCCCTCTCTCAGGTTCTTAAGAGATGATTGACACCGCATGAGCTCCCCGGGGCTGGTGATCGTGGCGGACCGCAGCAGCGCGACGAATCGCTCGCTTGCGGCTGCGTTTCGGGCGAACGGCGTCTCCGTGCGGCGGCTCGGCGGCAGGCAGCTCCAGGCAGCCCGGCTGCTCGGGCGGCTCGACGGCTCGCTGCTGCTCGGCCGCGCAGACGTGAGCCGCAAGCTCGACGGTGTCGGCGAGACGTTCTGGGAGCTCCAGCGGCTCGAGCGCGAAGGCCTGCCGGTGCTCAACGGCACCCGCGCGCTGCTCCGCTGCCACGACAAGCTGCGCACGGCGCTCGCGCTGCGCCGGGCTGGGCTGCCGCACCCGGCCACCGTGTTCCTCCGCGACTGCCGCGCCGTCCCGCCGTTCGACGGCCCGTGGGTCGTCAAGCCGCGGTTCGGCAGCTGGGGCCGCGGCGTCGAACGCTGCGAGACCCTCGCCGAGCTGCGCGCCTCCCTCAGGCGCTGCGCGCGCCGCCGGTCGTTCGCCCGGCGCGGAGTGCTCGTCCAGGAGTACGTCGACAGCCCGCCCATCGACCTTCGCGTCATCGTCGCGGGCGGCCACGCGATCGGCGCGATCCAGCGGGTCGCAGCGGCCGACGAGTGGCGGACGAACGTGTCGCTTGGCGGCACGCGCGTGCCCGTCGACGCGCCGCTCGAGGCATGTGACCTCGCGGTCGCCGCGGCGGCGGCCGTGGGCGGCGACCTCGTGGGCGTCGACCTCCTGCACGTCGACGGGGGCTACGTGGTCCTGGAGCTCAACGGCGCCGTCGATTTCACCGACCAGTACGGCGACGACGTCTTCGTGCGGGTCGCGCGCCTGCTCGTCCCGCCGGTGATCGAGCTCCCGCTGCCCGAGTCGCCCACCGGGCAGCTCGCGCCGGTTCCCATCGACACGCGCTGAGACTGCAGGGACAGTCCGGAGGACAGTCCCTGGGCTGACGTATCGTCGCGGCCATGGGCGCTGCGTCGTTCGACGATCTCGCCGACGAGTTCCGTCGCCGCTACACCGACGCCGAGTCGCTCCACTACCTCGAGACGCACCGGCATCGCTGGGAGCTCCTGCTCGACCTCGTCGCCGAACGCGCGCCGGGCCACATCCTGGACGTCGGGCCCGGGTTCGAGGCCGAGGCGATGCGCCGCCGACTGCCCGGCGCCACCGTGGACTCGCTCGGCTGGCTCGACTGGCGCTACCCGCCGCGCGAGCACGAGCAGCACGTCGAGCTCGACCTGAACGAGACCCAGTTCGCGCAGCGGCTGCCCGAGCTCGCCCGCTACGACGTGGTCGTCGCCGCCGAGGTGCTCGAGCACCTCTACACCGCGCCCACGCTCGTCCTGCGCTATCTCGCGACCGCGCTCGAGCCGCGCGGCGCGCTGATCGTCCAGACCCCGAACGCCGTCGCGCTCAAGAAGCGCCTGCAGATGCTCCGCGGCCGAAACCCGGCCGAGCCGATTCGCGAGGAGCGCATGTACGCCGGCCACTTCCACGAGTACACGCCGGCTGAGCTCGCGGACGCTGCCCGGCGCGCCGGGCTCGAGGTCGAGTCATGTGTGACCGCGAACTACTTCCGCACGGGCTCGCGCAAGAACGCCGTGTTCGCACGTCTGGAGCGCTGGATGCCTGCAGGCCTGCGCGACGGCATCACCGCCGTGCTGGTCCGCGCAAACCGGTCGGCCTCCGCGGGCGTCTAAGAGAGACATGCCCCAGCGAACGGTCTGGCTTCGCCCCGACCCCGTAGGCTCGAAGACGCTCCTGCCGACCCGCGACGAGTTCCGCGCGCGGTTTGCCAGGCGCGCGGTGGTCGCCGGCGTCGTCTCCGTGATCGCGCTCGCCGCACTGGTCATTCTGCGGACGCTCGACCGCATGAACGGGCTCTGGCCGCTCCTGCACGTCCTCGCGCTCGTCTTCGGGATCGGCGGCGTGGCGGCGGCCGCCGTCGCGCTCCGGGGCCCGGGCGCGCGGCGCGATGCGCTCGTCGGGCTCGCGCTCGCGCTGGCGGGGTTCGTCGGTGCGCTGGTCCCGGCTGCCCTCTAGGACGGCTTCGGTAGCGGTCGCGCCTCCCAGACGAACGACTGCTCGGCCGTCAGCCCCTGTATCGCATTGCCGGCGTCGCGTGGCAGCGTGACGCTGAACTTGAACGCGTGTGACTGCCCGCGCCGCCAGGTGCGCCGCATGCCATTCACGGCGTCGTCAGGGGCGGAGGCCCAGCTGTCGGGAAAGCCCGCGAGCGTCCCGACGTAGACGACCCCGCGGCCCAGGCCGACGTAGTCCCTGAGATCGGGCACGAACGAGCGGCAGGACGGGAACTCGTCACGGGCGGCCCAACCACGCGTCACGGTGAGCAGCAGGTGGGACTCCAGCCCGCTGCCCGTTGTCGCGCCGTAGAGGCGCAGTCGCGCCGGCCGGTTGCCTCCGTAGGTCACGCGCACGCACGCCTCGTCCTCCGCACCGGGGGCGAGATTCTCCATCCTGAACATCGCCTGCTGCCGGTCGTTCTCGCCGAGCGACGGGCGCCGGGTGCACTGGACGACGAGCAGGTCGAGCGCCGCGCGCTCGCCGCCGCGGTGGAAGACGACGATGTACTCGCCCGGCCGCGCGGTGCGGAAGGCCCAGCGCTTCAGCGGCGTCCCGACCCGGCGCCGGCGGACCCACACAGCCCGGTCGTTCCAGTCGAAGATCTCGACGCGCAGCGGCACGATCCCGAGCGCCCCCGAGGCCCGGTCGACCCGGAAAAACGAGCGCGCGCAGACCGACATACGCATGTGTGAGGGCGGCGAGCGCAGTGTCGACGCGGCCAGCGCGAGCAGCGTCCCGGCCCCCGCCGCGAGCAGCAGGGCGGCGGCTGCGACGACCGTGATGCGCAGCGCCCGCATGTGTCTACCCGAGCGTGAGCTGGAGCTCGGGGATGTTCGTGTTCTCCCGGCTCCTGTAGACCTGGGTCGTGTTGGCGGCGTCCTCCACGGAGTCCCTGATCAGGAACCCGTAGTTGGCGCCGGAGTACTGCGCCTGCACCAGCGACGTGACCGTCCAGGAGGTCCACGTTCCGGCCGCGCCGGTCGTCGCGGACGCGGGCGAGCCCGTCGTCGCGGGTTGTGTGGCCCACGTCACCGCCGACTCGGTCCAGGCTGCGCCGATCTGGTACGCGTTCAGCGTTCGCGCCCCGCCCGTCGAGTTGAGGTACAGGCGCAGGCTTGCCCCGGTCACCGAGCACTGGTACGGGAGCGGCGGCAGGACGAACGTGACCAGCGCGCGCCGGTTCCTCGACGCCGACTGCGTCCGCACGTCCATGAGCGTGTCCGTCCCGTTGTTGCTGGCCGCGGAGTTCTGCTGGATCCAGGAGTCGCCGCTCGACTGGAGCGTGTCGGTCCCGCTGTCGGCGCACGTCGTCCCGTACGGCAGGCCGTAGGTGATGTCGACCTGGACGCCGTCCGTCAGCGTTCGCCGGTTGCCGGAGACCTTGGAGTAGAGCTTGACCACGAGGTTGTTCGCCTTCGCAGGCGTGTCGACCTCGTCGATCGCGGTCGTGATTGTCTCGTAGCTCGTCGTCGCGTTGCAGTCGACGTCTGACGAGGTGCTGCCATGGGTGACGAGCAACGTCGAGCCGTCGTAGACCTCGAAGTAGTAACAGGTGGTGTCGGCCGCGTTCTGCGACTTGTACGTGTACTTGAACGACGCCGACGTGATCACCGCGGCCGAGGGCAGGTAGCCCGGGAAGGTGAACTCCAGGTACCGGCCGGTCTGGTAGGTGGATCTCCAGGTGCCCTGGGTCTGGTAGACGCTTCCGTCTCCTGTGGCGGCGATCGCCCAGGTCGTGACGCTCGAGCTTCCGTCGGCACGGTCGTCGACACGCGTGCCGTACAGGGTGAAGCCCGACCAGGCGGCGCCGCCGACCGTCGCGCTGTCGATCACGAATCCGCCGGCGCCGGAGTCTCTGCCGTACACCCGTATGCGCAGGTCGTTGGCGATGTCCGTGCTCGTGACGACACTCGAGATGTCCGTCGACGAAGAGCCGAGTGCCGCGCCCTGGCAGGACACCGGGCTGCCGGTCGACCCGAAAGTGCCGAGCACCGTGTTCGTCGACGCGCGCCGGACCTCGAAGTACATGCAGGCGGTGTTGCCGCTGTTCGACCGGAAGTCGAGGCGGAAGGTCGCGCCCGCGACCGGCACGCCGGCGGGGAGCGGAGCGTTGAAGTCGATGTCCACGTAGCGCGTGGACTGGAACGTCGTCGTCCAGGCACCGGTCGTGTAGGTGAGGCTGTCGTTCGAGTACGCGACCGGTGACGTCGCATTCGACGCCGAGCCGTCGGCGGCGTCTTCGATCGTCCAGGCGGACATCGTCCGCGCAGCGGGGTAGATGCGCTGGGCCTGGATGGTGCTCGCCGGGTTCGAGGTTGTCGCGGCGAAGGCCGCGTAGGCGGCACCCGCCGCGGCGCCGAGCGCGACCAGCACGACCAGCACGGCAGTCGCGCGCCTACGCGTCATCCGGCTTCTCCTTCGGGAACCAGAGCCGCTTGAGCTCGTACAGCCCGAGCAGGAAGGCGGGCACTGCGATGAGCGCCAGGCGGCCGAAGCGGCCGCCGACGTGCATCGTCGCGTAGCCGAGCTTGGGGATGTCGAACTCGACGCGGCCGACAGTGCCCCGCAGCGGGATCGACCATTTCTCGACTCCCGTGTTCGCGTCGCCCTTGGTGACGATGTAGGCGCGGTTGCCCTGCACGCGGTAGCGGACGATGCGGTGCGTCAGCAGGCGCGACGGGTCGTCGGGGTCGCGGAACGTCACGATGTCGCCGGGCCGGGCGTCGCGGGCTTTGACGTGGCGATCGATGACCATGTCGCCGACCATCAGCGTCGGCTCCATGCTCCCGGACAGCACCGCGAAGCTGCTGAGGCCGAGGAAGCCCGGCGCCACCAGAACGGTGCCGAACACGACGGCGAAGCCGAACGCGCACCAGCAGACGAGCGCGATGAGGAGCAGCAGCGCGCGCAGTGCCAGCGGGCGCGGTGCGGCGACCGCAACCGTGCTCATGTGTTCCGCGCCTCCCACGTGAAGCCGGCGGTCGCCGTCTGGCCCTGCCCGCTCGTGTTGCTGCCGAGCGTGAGCACGAACCTGTAGACGTGCTCCTCGTTCTGCGTCCACGACTCCGGGCTGCCCGAGGTCGGGTCGACGACGCCGGCCGCGTACGTCGTCGGGAACGAGCCGAGCGCGCCGGAGTAGATGACGCCGTTGCCGCTCCCGATGTAGTTCGTCGCGTCGGCGGTGAAGGTGCTGCAGCTGTCGAAGGCCGGGGTCGGATCCGTGCCGCGCGTGACGGTGAGCGTGAGGTAGGGCGCGAGCGCGCCGCCGACCGTCCCGTACAGGCGGACGTTGGAGGCGAGCGACCCGTCGTAGCGCACTTTGATGCAGCTGGTCTCGGAGTCCGTGGGGGCGGCCGACGTGAGGGCCGTGAACATCGCCGTGCCGGAGTCGTTGTCGCTGAGCGCGACGCTCCCAGCCGCATAGGAGTCGCCGCTGTTCGCGACCGTCGCCCGGAACGCGGCGTACGCGCCCACGCAGACAGGTCCGGCCACGACCGCGGCGAGCACGCCGAGGAGCGCCAGCCGGCGAACGCGCCTCACGGGCGCTCCACGAAGAGCACGGAGGCCTGCGTGCTGCGCGCCGCATATGACCGGCTTGCGTTCCGCGGGAGCGTCACCGCCACCGTCACGCGTACCGAGCCGCCGGCCGGGACGGTGAGCTGCGGCGCATCGCCGCGTGCGAAGGCGTCGAGGTGTCCGCGGAAGACGCGCTCCGTCCCTGCCCGGAGGTCGACCCGGAGCAGCCGGTCGAGCACCCCGTCGGAACCGGGCTCGCTGCGGACCGCAACCCGGACCGGTCGTGCCCGCGGATTCGACACCACGACGGCCGCCGCGGCGCGGTCACCGGGCCGGAAGTGCGTCTCGTCGAGCACCGTCCCGGTCCGCGACAGCCCGAGCGTCGGCGAGCGCACGACGCTGAGCCGCACGTCGGCCCCGAGCTCGGCTCGCCCCCGCGGAACCTGCCACCCGGCGAGCAGCGTCACGGCCGCCACGACCCCGGCGAGGAAGCTCGTTATCTGCGCCCAGCGTCTCAATCTCGACCTCCCCCGGAAACGCACGGAAGCGGGGCCCGGGGACCCCGCTTCGCATGCGTCGTTCAACTCAGCCGGAGTTAGTTGTTGCGGGCCTCCCAGGTGATCGAGAACGTGCCCGTCGAGACTGCGCTCGTGTGCGCGTTCGGCGTGGCGTCGTCCTTCGGGCTCAGCGTGATCCGGTAGTCGACCGTGTCGTTCAGCGCCCAGGCCGCGTCCGCAGCCTTCCCCGCGACGCCGCCGGCATAGGCGGCCGGGAAGGTGTTGAGGCTGCCGGTCGCAAACGCCGTCGAGCTGGCGGAGAACCCGCCGCACGTGCGGACCGTCGGATCGGTCAGGCCGGAGCCGCGCTCGACCGTGACGTCGAACTGACCGCCGTTCGCGACGCTCGCGATGTACATGTGCACCGTCGAGGCCAGCGAGCCGGAGTACTTGACCCGGATGCAGCTCTGCGTGGTGGCGCCGGGGGCCTGGTTGGTCACGTTGTTGAACAGCGCCGTCGTCTGGCCGCCGGCGTCCTCGATCTTGACCGTGCCCGCGGCGAAGCTGTTGTTGTCGTTCGACGTCGTCGCCGTGAACGCCGAGTACGTGCCGAAGGCGGCCAGGCTGCCCAGCACGCCGACGATCAGAAGAGTGAGAAGGAGTTTCCGCTTCTTGTCGCCCATTCCATTCCTTTCAGCTGAGGTGGGCGACCAGCGTGGGGTGCGCCCGTGGGTGACCGCTTGTCACCCACGGTTGGTGTGTCGTCCCCCACGGCCCGGGGAGTGATCACTCTTTCGGGTATTTCCAGAAGTAGGCTCGCCGAAGCTGATGGAAACTAGTGAGCACGTCGAGGCGCGAGAGCGCGAGTGGTGGCTACGGGCGCTGCTCGTCCTGCAGGCGCCACGAGCCGTCTTCGTGGCGCTCCGGGACGACTCGGACGAGGCGGCGTCCGCGCGCCAGGAGCCGATCACGGCGATCGTCTTCCTCGCAGGCGTGGCCGTCGCGCTGGCGGCTGCGCGCTACGCGGCGCTGCTGGACGACAGCGACTTCGACGGCCTGCTCGTGGCCGTCTGGGTGGTCGCCGCAGGCGGCGTTCAGGGCCTGTTCGGCTACTGGATCGCGGGCGGGGCGGTGTTCGCGGGCGTGTCGGGCGTGGGCGAGCCGGGGAGCTATCGCTCAGCCCGGCACCTCGTCGGCTTCGCCGCAGTGCCGCTCGTCCTCCTCTTCGCCGTCTGGGCGGTGCGGCTCGCGTCCTTCGGCGGCGACGTGTTCCGCGACGGCGGCTCCGACCACGGGCCGCTGGCGGTCGCGCTCCTGGTGCTCGAGGTCGGGATCTACCTGTGGGCGGCCGGGCTCGTGCTGCTCGGCATTCGCGTCGTCCGCGGCGTGAGCTGGCCGCGCGCGCTCGCGGCCTACGCGCTCGCGGCCGTCCTCTTCGTCGGGATCAGCCTGATCCTCACGCTTCTGTAGCGGGCACCTCGGCGCCCGAGCCGAGCGCCGCGCGGAACGCCTCCAGTTCAGGTGCCGGCAGCGAGTACGTGTGCTCCTCGCCCGGGAAGCTGCGCGACCGCACGTCCTCGACGTACTCGCCGAGCGCCCGGCGGATCTCCTCGCCGAGCTGCGCGTACTGCTTCACGAAGCGCGGCGTGCGCCCCTCGTAGAGGCCGAGCAGGTCGTGCCAGACGAGCACCTGCCCGTCGCAACCGGCACCGGCGCCGATGCCGATCGTCGGGATCGACAGCGCAGCCGTGATGTCCTGGGCGACGGCTGCGGGAACCGCCTCGAGCACGATCGCGAAGCAGCCGACGGCCTCGAGCGCACGCGCGTCCTGGTAAAGGCGCAGCGCGGCTTCGGCGCTTCGCCCCTGCGTCTTGAAGCCGCCGAGCATCGTCGCGGACTGCGGCGTCAGGCCGATGTGGCCCATCACGGGGATGCCCGGCGCCGACGATCGAGCGCACGCGCGTCAGCGACGGGCCGGCACCTTCGAGCTTGATGACGTCGGCGCCCGCCTCCTTGACGAAGCGGATCGCATTGCGAACGGCCTCCTCGTCGGAGACCTGGTACGAGCCGAACGGCATGTCGCCGACGACGAGCGGCCGGCGCGCGCCGCGCGTCACCGCCCGCGTCATGAAGAGCATCTCGTCCATCGTGACCGGCACGGTGCTCGACTCGTGGCCGAGGACGACCATCGCGGCCGTGTCGCCGACGAGAATCAGGTCGACGCCGGCCGCGTCGGCCAGCTTGCCGCCCGTGGCGTCGTAGGCGGTGACCATGGCGATCGGGTCGCCGCGCCGCTTCATGTCGGCGAGCTCGGGGACGGTGATCTTCCCGGGCGCCGGCACGGCCGGGGCGGGGGTGTGCTGACGGATGCTCATTGGGGCTCCTCCTCGAGGGTGACGTTGTCGATCAGGCGGATGCCGCCGACGCGGGCCGCGGCGGCGAGCACGAGACGGCCGTCGAAGCGCGCGACCTCGACGTACTGCGGGACGACCAGCGGCTCCTCGTCCAGGATCCGCTGGGCGGTGGCGGCGGCATCGCCGCCCTCCGTGTGGGCCTCGGCGCCGGCGGTGAGCGCGCGCGGGATGGCGCGGGCCGCGGCTCGGTGCTCCGGGCCGAGGCGGACGTTCCGCGACGAGAGCGCCAGGCCGTCCTCGTCTCGGACGGTCGGCAGGACGCGGATCTCGAGCGGCAAATTCAGGTCGTGGACGAGCTGCTTGACGAGCGCCGCCTGCTGGGCGTCCTTCTCGCCGAAGTAGGCGCGGTCCGGCCGGACGATGTTGAACAGCTTCAGGCACACGGTCGCGACGCCGCGGAAGTGGCCCGGGCGGAACGCGCCCTCGAGCCGCTCCGACAGCCCTTCGACCATCACCCACGTGTCGAACCCGTCCGGGTAGAGCTCGTCCACCGAGGGGGCGAACAGCACGTCGACGCCATGCTCGGCCGCGGTGGCCGCGTCCCGGGCCTCGTCGCGCGGGTAGGCGGCGAGGTCCTCCTCGCCCTCGAACTGCGCCGGGTTGACGAAGAGGCTCGCGACGACAGTGTCGTTCTCGGCCCTCGCCGCGCTGAAGAGCGAGAGGTGGCCGGCGTGGAAGGCGCCCATGGTCGGCACGAGACCGACGCTGCCCGCACGGCCAGCCAGCTCCTCGCGCAGCTCGGCGATCGTCCGCACCGTCTTCATCGCGCGAGCTCCGCGGTCGCGTCGGCGAGCGTCCGGTAGAGCGGCTCCAGAGCGGGGCGGCGCTCGCGGATCACCGCGAGATGCGCCTCGACGGTCTCCCAGTCGCCGCGCTGGATCGGGCCGGTCAGCTCGAAGTCGTTCTCGATCACCCGCCGCATGAGCGGGACGAGCGCGGCGGGCGGCGCGCCGGCGGCCTCGACGAGCCCGGCGGCCGCGTGGTTGAGTGTGACGAGGAAGTTCGAGGCCAGGACCGCGCCCGCGTGGTAGAGGGGCCGCTCCGCGTCGGCCAGCAGGAACGGCTCCAGGCCCAGCGTGCGCGCCAGTTCGAGCCCGTGCTCGCGCGCCTCGTCGCGCTCGCCCGTGACGGCCGCCCACGCCCCGTCGAGCTGTTCGGGCCCTCGCGACCGCGTGAACGTCTGCAACGGGTGGACGCTGAAGCGGCGGCGGTGCGGCTCGAGCGCGATGAGCGGCGTCGCACCGCTTACGTGGGCGATCCACGGGCCGGCGGGGATTGCCTGGGCGACCTCCGCGATCGCCGTGTCGGGCACGCACAGGAGGACGAGGTTCGCGCCGTCGACGTCGAGGCCTCGATCGGCGCGGGTGCGCGTCGCGACACCCCGCTCCCGCAGGCGGGCGGCGATCGCGGGGCCAACGCGGCCCGCGCCGACGACACAGATGGGTTCGAGCATGTCCTCCTTGGCTCCAGTTCCAAGCGGATACCGGGCAACGCGCAGGATATCGCGGTTTGTGCGCTCCGCGGCGTGTTGCGCGCTGCGAGAACGGGTGCCCCCGAGTGAGGGAACTTCCGCAAGCCCCGCAGCGGCCCGCCGATACCCGGGTTCGTACCACCACCACTGCGGACCCCTACTGCGGATCTCTGGGAGGAACAACATGAAGCGATTGACCCTGCTCGGCGCCGTCGCGGTCGTTGCCGCGAGCGCGCTGCCGGGAATGGCTTCCGCGGCGCGCCTGACCGGCGTCGTGGTGGCGAAGGATTCGGCTCGGCACACGATCGCCGTCGCCTCGGGCAGCCAGGTGCGGACCGTCCGCGTCACGAAGCTCGGAGTGGTTGCGGTCGGGCGGCGCGTCGACGTGAACGGCACCCGGCTCGCGGACGGCACGTTCCGCGGCCAGAAGGTGCGCGTCGGCCCCAAGGCCGCCCAGGTGCGCTTCGGCGCCGTGATCGTGCGCAGCGACGACGCCAACCAGCGGCTGATCGTCTCCGCCGGCGGCACGGTCTTCACCGTCCGCTACACCGGCGGCGCCTCGTTTGCATCAGAGGGCACCGGCCTCCAGCCGGGCGACCAGGTGAAGGTCTCGGCCGACGTCGGCAAGAACGGCCTCGAGGCCGGCGAGGGCGACGTCAAGGAGACGGGCCACGTCGGGCAGCTGAAGATCGAGGGCATCTTCATCAAGGGCGGCCAGGACGGGTTCGACCTCGCCGTCGTGCACCGCGGCCTCGTGCGCGTGCACTTCAAGCTCGGCACCCCCTTGCCGTCATGGCAGCCGGGCGACGTGATCGTGCTCGTCGTCACCGTCAACGACGACAACTCGTTCACGCTCGTCGTCGGCCGGCCCGACGACAAGGACGGCAAGACCGGCGACGACCACAACGGCACCGGCGACACCGGCAAGGGCGACACCAAGCCGAACCCGCCCACGGGCGACGTCCTCAGCGCGACCGGCACGCTCGGCAGCCGCGACGGCGGCAAGGTCAGCGTGACCACCGACGGCGGCGTCGTCAGCTGCTCGGTGTCGACGACGATGAACATCTCCGTCTTCGCGACGGGCGACAAGGTGATGATCTACTGCAAGAAGCGCGACGGCGTCTTCTGGCTGGTCGCGATGAAGTCCGAGAAGGCCACCGTCACCGACCCGGGTACGACGACCACGACGCCGCCCGCGCCGACCACCAGCGCCGGCGTGCTCGCCGACGGTCCTGCGGGCTCCGTGACGGTCAAGCTCGAGGACGGTTCGACCGTCTCGTGCAAGCTCGACAAGGCGGTCCCCGCCGGGCTGTTCAAGACGGGCGACAAGGTCAAGATGACCTGCACGAACGGGACGCTCACCGGCCTGCGGTCGGACGTCGCGCAGTGGAACCCGACGACCAACGAGCTCGGCATCAGCGGCCTGCTGACCGCCGGCTCGGGCGGGATGGCCACGGTGCAGAAGGACGGCGCGTCCGTCTCGTGCGGGCTCGCGACCGGGATGGACCTGACCACGACCGTGGCGCTGGGCACCAAGGTCTGGATGTCGTGCAAGGTGCGCGAAGGAGTGCTCGTGTTCGCACTCGTGCAGGTGGGCGACCAGCTCACGCTCAAGGCGGACGGCACCGGCGAGCGCTACGCGAGCGGCACCTTCGCCCGCGGCGCGGACTCGGTGACGGTCACGCGCGAGGACAGCTCGACGCTGACCTGCGCGGCGCCGGCATCGGTCGACCTGTCGGCGTTCGCCGCCGGCTCGAAGGTGAAGGTGCGCTGTCGCCTCGCCGCCGGCGCCTGGAGGCTGTCGCTGATCACCGACGGGACGCACACCGTCGAGGTGCCTGTGTAGCTCGCCGATTGCCACCAGTACCGCGACCGACGGCCGGCCCGGGCATCCGGGCCGGCCGTCGGTGTGCTGGGGCTAGGATCTGCTCATGCCTGTCTACGAGTACGCGTGCATGGAGTGCGAGGACCACTTCGAGGAGCTCGTCCGCATGGACGCCGACGCGCCGCCCTGTCCGAACTGCGGCGCGACCGACGTGCTCCGGCAGCTCTCGGTCTTCGCGGCGCACGGCACCTCCAGCCAGCCCAGCTTTGGGCAGACAGCCGCGGGTGGCGGCTGCTGCGGCGGGTCGTGCGGCTGTTCCCACTGAAAGTCCGGCCCGGCTTCGCCTGGGCCATGACGACTTTCAGTGGACTACTTCCTCGTCACACGCGACTTCGCGCGACGTGACTCCCGGCGGGGAACCCGCCTCCGTCGGTGAGAAGAAGCCACAACGTTCGCTAGCTGTCCGCGCGGCTGCGTACACTCGGCGCCCGTGGACGCGACGGCTCGCGCGCTGGCACTCCGGGAGTACGCAGAGGCGACCGCCGCCTGTTCGAAGTGCCGTCTCGCGGAGACGCGCACGCAGGTCGTGTTCGGCGTCGGCAACCCGGACGCCGACCTCATGTTCGTCGGCGAGGCGCCCGGCTTCCACGAGGACAAGCAGGGCTTCCCGTTCGTCGGTCAGGCCGGCAAGCTGCTCGACCGGCTGCTTGAGGGCATCGGCCTCGCGCGCGCCGACACGTACATCGCGAATGTCTTAAAGTGCCGCCCGCCGGGCAACCGCGACCCAGCCCCGGACGAGATCGAGTCGTGCGAGCCGCACCTGTTCCGCCAGCTCGAGCTCGTGCAGCCGGTCGTCGTCGCGTCGCTCGGCAACTTCGCAACGAAGCTCCTCTCCGGCAAGCCGACGGGCATCACGCGCGTGCACGGCCAGGAGCAGCAGGTCACCGTCGGCGGGCGCAGCGTCCTGCTCTTCCCGCTCTACCACCCGGCCGCCGCGCTCTACACCCCCGCGATGCTGAAGGTGCTCGAGGCGGACTTCGCCCGGCTGCCGGCGCTGCTCGGCGCACCGCCCGCCCCGGTCGCCGAGTCCGACGAGCGGACCGTCGAGGACGCCACCGCACTGCTCGGCGAGGCCGAGCCCGCCGTCCAGCTCGGGCTCTTCTAGCCCCTCGACGCCGACCCGAGCCAGCCGGCTGTGTGCCGGTTGCTCACGACTAGCCTTCCCTCGTGGAGCTGCTGTCCTCGTCGCCCGCGGAGACCGAGGCGATCGCCGGCCGCCTCGCGCGGCTGCTCGCGCCCGGCGACGTCGTGACCGTCTCGGGCGAGCTGGGCGCCGGCAAGACCACGTTCGTGCGCGGCGCCTGCCGCGAGCTCGGCGTGACCCAGCCGGTGACGAGCCCGACCTTCACGATCGGCCACCGCTACCGCGGCCGCGTCGACGTCTCGCACCTCGACCTCTACCGGTTCGCAGGGGTGTCGGCGGCGGAGTGGGGGGATCTCGAGCCGTACTTCGACGACGCCGTCTGCTTCGTGGAGTGGCCGGAGGCCGCGGGGCGCGACCTGCCGCCGGTGCGGGCGTTCGTCTCGCTCGCGCACATCGACCCGGCACACCGCCGCGTAGCGCTCGACGCACCCGGCGATCTCCTGCAACGCTTCGAGGCGTGATCGTGCTTGCCTTCGACACGGCGACCTCGGTCGTGACGGCCGCGCTCATGCGCGACGGCGACGTGCTCGGCGAGCGTGTCTCGCGGCCCGTCTCGGTGCTCGAGGACGCCGAGCGCCTGCTCGCGGGCGCCGGCCTGCGGCCGGCCGATCTCGACGCGCTCGCGGTCGGCATCGGGCCAGGCAGCTTCACCGGGATTCGCATGGCGCTCGCGACCGCGCGCGCTCTCTCGCTCGCGCTCGGCATTCCGGTCGCCGGCGTCTCGACGCTCGCGGCCCTGGCCGCGGGCGCGCCCGAAGCGCTGCCCGTGATCGACGCGAAGCGGAGTGAGGTCTTCAGCGAGCTCGGCGGCGACCCTGTCGTGCTCGCCCCCGCCGACCTGTCCGTGGCCGGCCGCCTCTGCGTAGGCGACGGCGCCGTCCGCTACCGCACCCTCCTCGAGGAGCACGGCGCCGAGATCCCGCCCGACGGCGACGAGCGCCACGTCCCGCGGGCGCGCTTCATCGCCCAGCTCGCGCGCGAGTTCGGCCCGGCCGAGGAGGTCGAGCCGCTCTACCTGCGCGTCCCCGATGCGGAGAAGACGGCCGCATGACCCACGTTCGCGACCTCTCGTCGAGCGACCTGGGTGCGATAGAGCGCATCGAGCGCCGCTCGTACGCCACGCCGTGGTCGCGGTCCATGTTCGCCAGCGAGCTCGCGAAGCCGACCTCGATCTGCATCGGGGCCCTCACCGAGACCGGCGCGCTGATCGGCTACCTGATCATCTCCCGGTACGTCGATGCGTGGCACGTGATGAACATCGCCGTCGACCCCGACCACCGCGGCCGCGGCGTCGCCCGCGAGCTCTTCGACGAGCTCTTCGAGCGCACCGCCGACGACCCGCTCCGCGGCTACACCCTCGAGGTGCGCGTCTCGAACGACGAGGCGATCCGCCTCTACGACCGGCTCGGCTTCCGTTCGCGCGGGGTGCGGCGCGGCTACTACACCGACAACCGCGAGGACGCGCTCGTGATGTGGAAGGACCCGCCGTCCGCCGCGGACCCGTCGCTGCTCGCGCCCCGCAGCGAGACGGCGTGATCCTGGGGCTCGAGACCTCCTGCGACGAGACCGCC
Organism: uncultured Thermoleophilia bacterium; assembly: GCA_963734565.1. GTDB lineage: Bacteria > Actinomycetota > Thermoleophilia > Gaiellales > Gaiellaceae > JACVRM01. Next base: position 864,435 of record CAVTHM010000002.1, read on the forward strand.
GCCGCGCTCGTCACCCGGGAGGGCGAGATCCGCGCGAACGTGGTGGCCTCGCAGGCGGAGCTGCACGCGCGCTTCGGCGGCGTCGTCCCGGAGATCGCGTCGAGGCGGCACCTGGAGCTCGTCGCGCCGGTGATCCGCGAGGCGCTCGCCGAGGGCGGCGTGACGCTCGATGACGTCGAGGCCGTCGCCGTCACCAACGGGCCCGGTCTGATCGGCGCCTTGCTCGTCGGCCTGTCAGCGGCGAAGGCGCTCGCGTGGGCGCGCGGCCTGCCGCTCGTTCCCGTCGACCACCTGCACGGCCACGTTGCGTCGCTCTACCTGCGGCCCGACCCGGTCGAGCCGCCGTTCCTTTGCCTGCTCGCGAGCGGCGGCCACACGCTGCTCCTCGACGTGCGCGACCACAGCGGCTTCACGGTGCTCGGCACAACGCTCGACGATGCCGCCGGCGAGGCGTTCGACAAGGGCGCGCGGCTGCTAGGCCTCGGCTACCCGGGCGGCGCGGCGATCGACCGGCTCGCGCGCGAGGGCGACCCCGAGGCGTACGAGTTCCCGGTGGCGCGCGTGCCGGGGCTCGACTTCTCCTTCTCGGGGTTGAAGACGGCGCTGCTGTACGCCGTCCGCGGCCTCGACGCCTCCGAGCTCGAGCGGCGTCGCGCCGATCTGGCGGCGAGCTACCAGCGCGCGATCGTCCGCGCGCTCGTCGAGCGCACACAGGCGGCCGCCGAAGGCAGGCCGGTCGCGGTGGTCGGCGGCGTCGCGGCCAACTCGGAGCTTCGTATCGCGCTCGACGGCGCGTCATTCGCCCCGCTCCAGCTTTGCACCGACAACGCAGCGATGATCGCGTCCGCGTCCAGGTTCACGGAGTCCGTGCCCCCGCCCGACTACCTTTCGCTGGATGCGTACGCATCCGCGGCCTGACCACGCGGGCCCTCAGATCGCGCTGCTCCTCGTCGTGGCACTCGCCGCGACGCTCCTCGCTGCGCTGATCGCCGCCGTCCGGTCGCACGAGGAGGCGGCGCCGGCGGCCGCGGGCGAGGTGCCGGCGACTGCGTGGTACGGCCTCGTGGGCGGCCAGTCAGTCCAGGTCGCGCTCGGCGAGCGCGTGATCGTCATGCTGAAGGCGCCGTCGCTCGCGCAGCGGGTTGTGCACGCCGGCGGTCGCGCGAACGAGAGCCAGGAGCGCCGCTGGACGACGACGATCCTCGCCGCGCAGAACCAGCTGATCGCCGATCTCGCTGCACACGGAATCCGCGTGCGGCCCGAGTTCCAGTACACCCGCGTCGTGAACGGCTTCTCGGCTGCCCTCAGCGCCCAGGCGGCCGCACTGGTGGAGAAGACGCCCGGCGTGGCCGGCGTCTACCCGGTACGGGCCGCCTATCCGGCGGCAGCGGAGCCGTCGGGCCGGCCGGGCGGCCGCCTCGGCATCCGCCTGCCCGGCGTGAGCGGCCGCGGCGTGACGATCGCGCTGCTCGACACCGGCGTCGACCGGAGCCACCCGTTCCTGCACGAGCGCATTGGCACGGGCTACGACGTCGTCGCGGGCGACCCGCTCGCGGACGCGGAGCCGAAGCCGGGCGACCCGCAGGACATGGAGATGCACGGGACCGAGTTGGCGGGCATCCTGGTCGGCTCGAACGGGGCCGCGGATGCGACCGGCCTCGCGCCGGGCGCACGCGTCTACCCGATCCGCGTGGCCGGCTGGCAGCGCGACGCAGCCGGCAACTGGGCCGTCTACGGGCGCACCGACCAGCTGATCGCCGGGTTCGAGCGGGCGGTCGACCCGAACGCCGACGGCGACGCGCACGATGCCTCACGCGTGGCGGTCGTAGGCGTGGCGGAGCCGTACGCGGCGTTCGGCGACGGGCCTGAGGCGTCGGCGGTCCGCGGCGCGGTCTCGCTCGACACGCTCGTCGTCGCGCCCGCCGGGAACGACGGCCCCGCAGGCCCGCGCTACGGGAGCATCGCGGGGCCGGGCGCTGCCACCGCCGCGCTCACCGTCGGCGCAGCCGAGTCGCGCGGCGGCGGGCAGCTCGCGGACGTCTCGCTGCGCGCCGGCCTCGAGTCGGTGTTCGACGGCTCTGTCCCGGTAGCGGGCGATTCGGCGCCGAACCGGCTCTCGCTCGCGCTGGCGCTCCCACGCGCGGGCACGCCGCCCGACGAGCCGCTCGAGCTCTCCGACTTCTTCAACCCCGGTGGCCTGAGCATGGTGGCCGGCCGCGCGGCGCTCGTCCCGGGCGGCTCGACACCCGAACGTGCCGCGATCGCCGCGGCCGATGCGGGCGCGCGGGCCGTCGTCGTCTACGGCGGACGCCTGCCGTCCGGCGCGCTCGACCTTGGCGACCACTCCGACGTGCCGGTGATCGGCGTTCCCGAGGCGGCCGGCCTCGCGCTCGCGCGGCGGTTGCGCACGGGCGACGATGCGCACGTCTCGATCGCGCCCGGCGGAACAGCCCCGGTCGGCGGCGGCGTCGCGCCGTTCTCGTCGCGCGGGCTCGACCTTCGATGGGCGGCTGAAGCCGGACTCGTCGCGCCCGGCGTCGCGCTGATCGCGCCGCAGCCTGGCGAGACCCAGGACTCGACAGCGCGCTTCGGGATGATCAACGGTGCGAGCGCGGCGACGGCGGTCATCGGTGCCGCCGTGGCCTTGCTGGCGCAGGCGCGGCCGGACCTCGACGCGGCGGAGCTGCGCGGCGCGCTCGTGGGCTCCGCGCGCCGCTGCCGGACGAGCCGCGCGACGGCGGAGGGCGCCGGGAGGCTCGACGTCGGGCCGCGGCCGCTGCCGAGCTCGCCGCCGACCCGACGACGATCGCGTTCCACCGGACGCGACCGGCGCCCTGGCGTGAGGCCCAGCGTCTCCGGCTCCGCAACATCTCCACGAGGCCGCTGCGGCTCCGCGCGAGCGGTCGTCGTCGACGGCGACCCCGACGGCGTCCGCGTCGTGCCGTACCCGCCGCCTTCCGCCTGACGCCGGGCGCAGCGGCACGGTGCTTGTCCAGGCAGTCGGCGCAGGCGCGCGGCGCCGACCTGCTCACCGGACGTCGTCGCCCAGTCGACGGTCGCACGGTGCTGCCGTCCCGTGGGCCGCCGCGCCCTGGACGCGCGACTCCGATTGCTCGCCGACGTGCGGCTTGCGTCGAGGACCCTTCCGGCCGTCCGACACGGGCCGTCCGTCCTCTCGTTCGTCGCCGGGCGCCTCGTTCCGGGACAGGCGCGGTGTACGAGGTCCAGGCGGTCTCGCGCCTCGACCTCGAGCTCCGCCGCGCGGGCGCGAAGAAGCCACTCGGCGTCGTCGCCCGGCTCCGTCACCTGCTGCCCGGCCGCTACGCCTTCGGGCTGACGGGGCGCGGCCCGGCCGGCAAGCGCCTCAAGCCCGGCCGCTATGAGCTTCGGTTGCATGGCGTACCCGACCGGTGACGGTCCGCCCACGATCCGAGAGGTGCAGTTCCGCGTGCGCTGAAGATCAGCGCGTTCCCCTACAGCAATCCGAGCTTTTCCTCGCAGGCGCGGAATTAGGATGCGTCTAGGCCAGCCAAGGAGGGATCCACGTCGTGACCACCGTCGAGCTCCCGCAAAGCCACCTTCGCGAGAACCCGTTCGAGCTCGCTCAACAGCAGCTCCAGCGGGTCGCCGCCACGTTCGGGATCGACCAGAACATCATCAACGTCTTGCGTCAGTGCAAGAAAGCCGTGGTCGTCTCGGTCCCGGTCTCGATGGACGACGGCACGATCAGGACGTTCGACGGCTACCGCGTCCAGCACAACATCGCGCGCGGCCCGTCGAAGGGCGGCATCCGCTACCACCCGGACGTCACGCTCGACGAGGTCAAGTCGTTGGCGATGTGGATGACCTGGAAGTGCGCTCTGATGAACATCCCGTTCGGCGGCGCGAAGGGCGGTGTGGCCTGCAATCCGAAGGAGCTCTCGCAGCTGGAGCTGCAGAAGATGACGCGCCGCTACACCAGCGAGATCATCAACGAGATCGGCCCCGAGAAGGACATCCCGGCTCCGGACGTGGGCACCGATCCGGCCATGATGGCCTGGATCTTCGACACCTACTCGATGAACAAGGGCCACTCCGTGCTCGGCGTCGTGACCGGCAAGCCCCTGAACGTGGGCGGCTCGCTTGGGCGGCTCGAGGCGACGTCGCGCGGTTGCCTCTACTGCATCCGCGAGGCGCTCCGCAAGGAGGACAGGTCGATCGCCGGCACGACGATCGCGATCCAGGGTTTCGGCAACGTGGGCAGCTTCCTCGCGCAGTTCATGGCCGAGGAAGGCGCGAAGGTCGTCGCGATCACGGACTCGAGCGGCGGCGTCTACAACACGGCCGGCCTCGACGTCTCGGCGGTGCTCGCACACAAGCAGGAGACGGGCAGCGTGACCGGGCTGCGCGGCGCGGAGGCGATCTCCAACGAGGACGTGCTGCTGGTCGACTGCGACGTGCTCGCACCGTGCGCGCTCGAGCAGGTCATCACGCCCGACAACGCCGACAAGGTCCGCGCGAAGATCATCTGCGAGGGCGCGAACGGGCCGACCACGCCTGCGGCGGACGACATCCTCGAGGAGCGCGGCATCCTCGTCCTGCGCCGACGTGCTCGCGAACGCGGGCGGCGTCGTCGTGTCGTACTTCGAGTGGGTGCAGGGCCTCCAGGAGTACTTCTGGAAGGAGAACGAGGTCAACGCCCGCCTGAACGACATCATGACCCGCGCGTTCAACGAGACCTGGGCAGACGATGGAGTCGCGCAGCGCGAGCATGCGCGTGTCGGCGTATGGGCTCGCCGTGCAGCGCGTCGCGCAGGCGACGCTCACGCGGGGCCTGTACCCGTAGCGCCGGGTCGGCGGGCCGGCTTCCTACTTCACGCGTGCCCGAGTAGTTCGGGTCCCGACCCGCCCCCTGCTCGGCTTCAGCCTACGCCGGAAAAGCGCACATGTCTGTGTCGGGACGTGCCGGATGTGTGACAGAAGGCGCGCGGAGGAGTCGCGGCGTCAGCGCTGCGGGGGAAGCTCGATGCGGCGGACGCGGACGCCCGGTGCACTCGACGCTTGCGCGCACGGCGTCGTCCTCAAGCCAGGTCGCCTCGTCGCCGGGCGCGGTCACGACGACGATCTCGTCCGCGTCGAAGTTGCGGAGCGCGTCGTCGATCGCCTGCGCCGCCTCGGTGTCCTGGCTCGTGCGGTCGACGGTGACGTTCGGCCGGGGAGGGCGGAGGCGGTGCGGTCGGCGGCCTCGGCAGCCTGTGCGCGCGCGTCGTCCTCGTCGTTCGTGAGCCAGTCGAGCTTGCCGATGCGCGCCGCCGGGGCGACGACACGAACCTGAGCGTCCGGGTCGATCGCGTCGCCGAGCCGCTCTCGCAGCCCGTCGCCGTCGGGCGCGACCGTCGTCACGACGAGGACGTTGCGTGCCATGGGCGCCACGTACCCGGCCTGCCGCGTTATCAATCAGGCGTGCGCGTGACGCTTTACCACTCGCCCGGCTGCCACCTCTGCGACGACGCCCGCGACGTCCTCGCGGCCGTTCGCGCGGAGTGCTCGTTCGACCTCGACGAGGTCGACATCACGGGCGACGATGAGCTCGAGTCGGCGTACCGCGAGCTCCTGCCGGTGGTGCAGATCGAGGGCGGGCCGCGGTTCTGCTGGTTCGTCCCGCCCGATGCGTTCCGCCGCGCGCTCGACGCACAAACTCCCGCTAGAACGCGGGTTTGTAACTGCGCCGACGGCGCGCCGTGCCGTCTGCTAGAACCCTTGTGCCGTGTTACAAAGTCTGTCCGAAGTCGAAGGTGGCGACCGCCTCAACGTCGGCGTCGCTGCCCGGCTCAGCCGGTACCTGCAGGTCCTGACCCAGGCGCGCAAGATGGGCAAGGACCGCATCTCCAGTCAGGAGATCGCCGACTACACGAACATCAACGCGACCCAGATCCGCCGCGACCTGTCCGCATTCGGCAAGTTCGGCAAGCGCGGGGTCGGCTACAACATCGACTCGCTGCTCGGCGAGATCCGCAAGATCCTGCGGACGCAGGGGCAGCACAACATCGCGCTGATCGGAGCTGGCCGCCTCGGCCAGGCGATCGCGAGCTCACCGATCTTCGCCGAGCACGGCATCCACATCGCCGCGATCTTCGACAACGACCCCGACAAGATCGGGCGGCGACTGGGCGAAGCCGAGATCGTCGACGCCGAGCGACTGCGCGAGATCGTCGGCGAGCGCAACATCGTCGTCGGCGTGATCGCCGTCCCCGCCCGTTCGGCTCAACAGGTCGCGCAGGACCTGGTTGCCGCCGGCGTGAAGATCGTCTTCAACTACTCGGAAGCGCTGCTCGACGTGCCGCAGGACGTCGCCGTCCACACGTCCAACCCGGCCGTCGACCTGCTGTACGCGCTCTACTTCCACCTCACCTAGTAGCCGGCCGCGGCTCGCGCCGCCCCCGCTAGCGGCGGACGTTCTCGCAGCCCTTGACGACGTCGTTCTTGTCGACCCGGGCGGTGTCCTTGCCGGGGCCGCAGAGGACGCGGTCGCGCTTGCCGCCCTTGGCGTTGAGCGTGTCGTTGCCGGGCCCGCCGGTGAGCGTGTCGGTGCCTGCCCCGCCGGTCAGCGTGTCCGCACCTGCGCTGCCGGTGAGCTTGTCGTTGCCGGGCCCGCCCGTGAGCGTGTCGGTGCCGGCGCCGCCGGTCTCGTCGTCGTTCCCGGCCGCGCCGTTCACGACATCGTTGCCGACGCCGCCGGAGAGCTCGTCGTCGCCCGGCTCGCCGAAGACCTTGTCGTTGCCCGCGTCGCCGGAGAGCGCGTCGTCGCCGGGGCCGCCGTGGAGCACGTCGTCGCCGTTGCCGCCGTGGCCCTCGTCATCACCGGCGCCGAACTCGGCCGCGTCGGCGCCACCGCCGAGATCCGCCTCGTCGGCACCGCCGCCGAACTCGAGCTCGTCGTTGCTGTCGCCGCACTCGATCTGCTCGCCGACGACTTCACCGTCGTCCGCGGAGCCGTTGTCGTCCCCGCTCGTATCGTCGCTGGTCGTGTCGTCGGTGCTGTCGAGGCCCGGATCGTCGCCGGCGTCGTCGCCCGTGTCGTCCCCGGTGTCGTCGGCGCCCGGGTCGTCCGGAGCTCCGGGATCGTCCACCCCCGGGTCGTCCAGCCCGGGATCGCCCTCGTCGCCCGTCGCGTCGTCGCCGAAGTTGCAGGTGTCGCCGCTGCCGGTGACCGCGGGTGCGGCGGTCGCAGCGTGGTGGCTTGCCGGGGTCGCGCCGTAGGCGAGGCCGGCGATCGTGAGCAGCAGGGTTGCGAGCAGCGTGACGAGCTTCAGGGTCTTCATGAATCCTCCAGATTGGGGCCGCAGGGAAGCCGTTTCGGTATCGGCGCTGCGAGCGGCAGACTCGTCACTCGTCCGGAGGAACGCGGATCATCCGCGCGTGCGCATCGTTCTCTGGCACGGCTACCTGCTGGGCGGGACCGGCTCGAACATCTACACGCGCGCGCTCGCGCGAGCCTGGAGCGCCGACGGCCACGAGGTCGTCGTGCTCTGCCAGGACCCGCATCCGGAGCGCTTCGACCTGGGCGGCGCGCGCGTCGTCCGACCGGACATCGGCGGCCTGCTGCCGGTGTTCGTGCTCGACCGCTACGAGGGGGTCGAGGCGCGCTACCTGCAGGACTTCACGGACGACGGAGTGGGCAGGCGTATGTGCAGGCGAACGCCGCGGCGATCCGCAGCCGAGCTGCCCGCCGACCTCGTCTTCGCGAACCACGTCCTGCCCGGCGGGGCCGTGGCTGCTGCGGCGGGCGCGCCGTTCGCGGTGAAGGCGCACGGCTCCGAGCTGGAGTTCTCGATCCGCGGCCGGCCGTTCCTCGCCGAGCGGGCGCGGGAAGCGCTTGCACCGGCACAGGCCGTTTTCGTCGGCTCCGACCACATCCGCCGCGTGCTCGAGGAGGTCGTCGGCCACGTGGAGCGCGTGCACGAGGTGCCGCCGGGCGTCGATGTCGACGAGTTCCGGCCGGAGCCGCGCGCCGAGGCGCTCGCCAACCTGCTCGCGGAGGCGCAGCGCGACCCGCCGAACCTGGGCAATGCCGCCGAGCGCCTGCCCGACGAGGGCAACGTCGGGTCGACTGATGCGGTTCTTCGCGACGGACGAGCCGACGGTCGTCTACTTCGGGAAGCTCATGCCAACCAAGGGCGTGAGCCTGCTCCTGGATGCGCTGCGCGATGTGGGCGCACGCGCCGTGATCGTCGGTTTCGGAGAGTCCCGCCAGGAGCTCGAGGCGCAGGCGCCGCCGGGCACGCTCTTCACCGGCGCGCTGGAGCACCGGCACCTCATCCACCTGCTGCCGCTCTGCGACGTCGCCGTCGTGCCGTCGATCTTCCCGGAGGCGTTCGGCATGGTCGCCGCAGAGGCGGCAGCCACGGGGTGCCCGCCTGTGGTGGCACGCCACTCTGGCCTGGCCGAGATCGCGGCCGGGCTGGAGGAGTCCTACGGGCCGGAGCGCGCCCACCTGGCGAGCTTCCGCACGGCCGATGCAGGCGACCTTGCCGCGAAGCTCCGCGAGCTGCTCGCGCTGCCGCCCGAGAAGCGCCGCGCGCTCGGCGAGGCGGCGCGGCGCACGGTCGTCGAGCGGTGGAGCTGGGAGAGCGTCGCCCGCAGGCTGCTCGAGCCCTTCGCCTGAGCCCGGCCGCCACTGCGATCTTTCGGTGCCTGGCACCAGATGAGTCATCTTCGGTGCCTGGCACCGGACGGTGTCGCGCCGCGGCGTGCCCCGAACGGCCACGTCCCGTGCCTGGCATCGGACAGGCCCCGAGTGGCGGTGCCGCACCGGATGAGGCGTGCCCCGATCTAGGCTTTCGGGGTGGGAGACGAGCAACGCCTGCCGTACGACGAGCTGCTGCGCCGTTCCTTCGAGCTGTACGAGAGCGCCGACGACTTCACGCTCGCCGTCGAGGAGGAGTTCGCGATCCTCGACCCCGAGACGCTCGAGCTGACCGACCGCTTCGAGGCGCTCCAGGCGATGTCGCGCGGAACGGCGCTGGAGGATCACCTCGTCGGCGAGCTGATCGCGTCGGAGGTCGAGGTGCGCACGGGCAAGGTCGAGCGCTTCCCGGAGGCGGCCGCGCTGATGGGCGAGCGCCGCGGGCAGCTGCTCGAGCTGGCGGCCGCCGAGGGCGTCGAGCTCGCCGCCGCCGGCACGCATCCGTGGAGCCGGTGGCAGGACCAGCGGATCATCGACACGCCGCACTACCGCCGGAACGACGAGATCCTTCGCTACGTCGTCTGGCGCAACAACTCGTTCGGGCTGCACGTCCACGTGGGCATCCGCGGCGCCGACCGGGCCGTCCGCGTGACGAGCGGCCTGCGGCCCTTCATGCCCGACCTGCTCGCGCTCTCGGCCAGCTCGCCGTTCGTGGAGAACGTCAACACCGGCCTGCACTCGGCCCGCACGCAGATCTTCACGCGCATGTTCCCGCGCTGTGGCGTCCCCGACCCGCTCGGCAGCTGGCGCGAGTTCGAGGACTATGTGCGCCTGCTGTACGAGACGGGCTCGATCACCGAGCACACGCAGCTCTGGTGGAGCGTGCGCTCGCATCTCGCGTTCCCGACCGTGGAGATGCGCATCTGCGACGCGCAGCCCGACTTGCCGGATGCACGGTCGCTCGCCGCGCTCATCTACGCGCTCACGGCCCGTGTCGCGCGGGCGATCGACGAGGGCGAGCCGCTCCCGGACCCGCCGCCACGGCTGATCGAGGAGAACCTCTGGCGCGCGATCCGCCACGGGCTCTCGGGCGACCTCATCAACGTTGGCACGCACGAGGTGCGCCCGGCGCGCGCGGCCCTCGAGGAGCTGATCGAGTGGGTCATGCCGGTCGCGGAGGAGCTCGGCGCCGCGCCCTACCTGGCCGTGCCGGTCGCCAACTCGGCCGAGCGCCAGATCGCCCGCTTCGACAACGGCGCGAGCCTGCGCGAGATCTACGGCGAGCTCCTCGTGCGCCAGGAGGAGCCGGTCCATGGCTGAGGGCGACTCCGGGATCTGGGTGCCGCCGGGTGGAAGCGCCGACCGGCCCGAGCCGGCGCCGGAGCCGCCGCCGGCCGCAGCGCCGGAGATGCCCTCGCCGGAGGAGCTCGCCGAGCAGCTCCGCCGCCTGAAGGCCTCCGACGTCGTCCTCTCGCTGATCCCGACGCTCGCGCAGCTCGCGTGGGCAAAGCTCGATCCCGAGCTGCGCGACCTGACCGAGGCGCGCGTCGCGATCGACGCGATCCGCGCGCTCGTCCCCGTGCTCGAGGGCGTGGCCCCTCCTGAGGTGAGCCGCGACTTGCAGCAGCTGGTGACGAACCTCCAGCTCGCGTACGCGTCGGCAGCGGACGAAACAGCGGCCGAGTAACGACTCCGCTTTCGGGTACCGGGGCCTCATGCGCGTTCTGATCGGCGCCGCGGCGCTGCTTGTCGCTGCCGCAGCCGCCTCGGGCGCCTCGACGTCCCTGCCGCTGAAGGAGGTCACCCGCGTCTCGCTCCCCGGCCCGAGCGTCCGGTTCGACTACCAGAGCTACGACCCGTTGCGTCACCGGCTCTACATCGCGCACATGGACGCGGACGAGCTGCTCGTCTTCGACACGCGTTCCCGCAGGGTGATCAAGCGCATCCCGGCGCCCGGCGTGCACGGGGTGATCGCCGTCGGGCGCCGCGTCTACGCCTCCGCGACCGACGTGGGCCAGGTGTACACCATCGACGCGAAGACCCTGAAGGTGACGGCGCGCGCGCCGGCGGGCGAGTACCCGGACGGCCTCGCCTACGTCCCGACGAAGAAGCACGTCTTCGTCTCGGACGAGAGCGGCGGCATCGAGACCGTCCTCGACGCGCGTGGCCACCGGATCACCGAGATCACGCTCGGCGGCGAGGCAGGCAACGTCCAGTACGACGCCGGCTCGAACCGGATCCTCGTCGGCGTCCAGAGCCGCAACGAGGTCGCCGTCATCAATCCGGGGTTCAACGAGATCGTCCATCGTGTGCCGCTTCCCGGCTGCGACGGCAGCCATAGCCTGCTTGTCGACTCGCCGCGGCGGCTCGCGTTCGTCGGCTGCGAGGGCAACGCGAAACTCGTGACCCTCGACCTGCGCCGCCTGCGCGTCACCGGCACCGCGGATGTCGGCGACGGGCCAGACGTGCTCGCGTTCGACCCGGGCCTGCGGCGCCTCTACGTCGCTGCGGAGAGCGGCGACGTGGCCGTGTTCGAGGAGCGAGGACGCTCGCTGCGCAAGCTCGGCCAGGCGCACCTTGCCGACGCGGCGCATACCGTCGCGGTCGACCCCAAGACGCACCTCGTGTACTTCCCGCTCCAGAGCGGCGCGAACGGCACGCCGCAGCTGCTGGCCATGAAACCGTCGTGAGCGCCTGGAGCTCGAGCGCCTCTGGCCGTACCGACTAGGCTCGGCCGCGTGCAGGCCGACGTCGGGGTCTTCGGTGGCTCGGGCTTCTACTCGTTGCTCGACGACGTCGAGGAGGTGCAGGTCGAAACGCCGTACGGCAGCCCGTCGGCGCCGCTCGTCGTCGGCGAGATCGGCGGCAAGCGGGTCGCCTTCCTGCCGCGCCACGGCGTCGACCACGAGCTGCCGCCGCACCGCATCCCGTACCGGGCAAACGTCTGGGCGATGCGCGAGCTCGGCGTGCGGCGCATCATCGGCCCGTGCGCTTCGGGTGCGCTCAAAGCTGAGTTGCAGCTCGGCGAGTTCGTCGTCTGCGATCAGTTCGTCGACCGCACGACCGGCCGCGCCGACACGTTCTACGACGGGCCCGAGACGACGCACGTCTCGGCCGCCGACCCGTACTGCCCGGATCTGCGCCGCCTGCTCGTGGAGACCGCCCGCGAGCTCGGCATCCCGGTGCGCGACGGCGGCACGGTGGTGACGATCCAGGGTCCGCGCTTCTCGACCCGCGCCGAGTCGAAGTGGTTCCAGGACGCCGACTGGGACACGATCAACATGACCGCGTACCCCGAGGGCTACCTCGCCCGCGAGCTCGAGCTCTGCTACGCGAACATCTCGATGGTGACCGACCACGACGTCGGAGTGGAGGGCACCGAGCCCGTCTCGCACGACGCGGTGCTCAAGGTTTTCACCGAGAACAACGAGCGCTTGCGCGAGCTGCTGTTCGCGGTGATCCCGCGCATCGGGCCACAGCCCGAAGACGTCTGTGCGACGGCTTTGAGCGGCGCGTCGGGCTAGTAGGTCTCCCGGTCGGCAACTTCGACCAGCGTGATCGGAGTCCGGACGGTGACCGTTCCGAGTGCGCCCGAAGCGTGAAGGCGCTCCCGGAAAGCCTCGGCCTCTTCTCTCGAGTCGAACTCGACGGCAACGAAGACTTCGTTCGGGTTGTCGAGGCTGCGGGAGAGCACGTGCCCCTTCGCTGCCTGCCTGCGGCCGCCCGGATCTGCGTCGAACGTCTCCCGCTTCCACGCATCGAAATCGCCGACCTCGTAGTGCCCCATCAAGAACGTCATAGCGCGTTCCTCCTCGGCTTCGGGTCGGTGCGACTCTAACTCCCTCCGACGATGAGCGGCGGCGCCGCCATTGCGCCGCCGTCGCGGCGGTGCGAGACTCTGCAGCGCAGTTTCAAGGGGACTCCAGGGGGTGGGACACGACCGGCCGTGGGAAGTCGGGCTGGCGGCGCATGAGATGGGCCGCGCTTGCGGCGCTGTTCATCGCCCCTGCCTTCATTTCGGTGCATGCGGGCGCTGGCGCCCCGCCGACGCCCTGCGGACCCTCCTGGAGCACGGTCACGAGCCCCAACCCGACCACCGGGACGAACCGGCTCCTCGCGGTCAGCTCGCAGTCGGCGGCCGCGTCGTGGGCGGCGGGCTACTCCGTCGACGGGAGCGGGAACGAGCTTCCGCTCGTCGCACGCTGGGACGGCAGCGCCTGGACCGGCGCCAACATCGCTGCGGGTGACGCCGGGAACTCCCGCCTGACGGGCGTTGTGGCGATCGCGACCGACGACGTGGTCGCCGTCGGCTACACGGTGAAGGGCGACGGCAGCGTCGTCCCGCTCATCGAGCGCTGGAACGGGACGAGCTGGACGGCGTCGAACCCCGACGCCGGCACCGGCGACCACCACCTGCTGGGCGTCACCGCCACATCCTCGAGCGACGTGACCGCCGTCGGCTACACGACGGACGGCGGCGCCGAGACTCCACTGATCCTGCGCTGGAACGGTGCGGGCTGGAACGCCTCGAACCCCGACGCCGGAACAGGCGATCACCGGCTCGAGGGCGTCGCGGCGATCAGCGCCTCGGACATCGTCGCGGTCGGCCGCACGAGCACCGCGACCGGCACGGTGCCGCTCGTCCTGCGCTGGAACGGGTCGGCGTGGGCCTCGGACAACCCGGACGCAGGCAGCGGCGACCACGAGCTGCGGGCCGTCGCGGCCGTCTCGTCGAGCGACGTGACCGCCGTGGGCTTCAGCACGACCGTCACCGGCTCGGCGCCGCTCGTCATGCACTGGAACGGCAGTTCGTGGACGGCGGACAATCCCGCCTCGTCGGGCGAGCTGAACGGCGTTGCCGCCCTGGCCGCCGATGACGTCTGGGCCGTGGGGCGCACGCCCGGCTCGCCGGACACCACGCTCGCCCTGCACTGGGGCGGCTCCTCGTGGAGCCCGTCGCCGACGCCGAACGGCTCCGGGGCCAGCAACCTTGCCGGCGTCGCCGCATCTGCGCCGCTCGATCTGTGGGCGGTCGGCGGCGACGCGACGAGCACGCTCGTCGAGCACTACCTCCCCTGCGCACCGTCGGTGGGCACCGACCCGGCGACCGGCGTGACCCAGACCGGCGCCACGCTCCACGCGAGCGTGATCCCGAACGGCGTCGCCACCGACGTCCATTTCGAGTACGGGACGACGACGGCGTACGGGACGCCGACCGCGCCGAGCGCGATCGGCTCGGGCACGAGCATCGTCCCGGTCTCGAAGGCGATCGGGAGCCTCAGTCCGGGGACGACGTACCACGCCCGCGTCGTCGCGACCAGCAGCGCCGGCACGACGAACGGCGAGGACGTGACCTTCACGACCGCGACCGGACCGACGGTGTCGCTGGCACCGACGACTACGTCGGTGACCGAGGGCGACAGCGGATCGAAGGCGGTCACGCTGACGGCGAGCCTGTCTGCACCGAGTAGCCAGACGGTGACCGTGCAGTGGGCGACGGCGGACGGCTCGGCGAGCGCAGGCTCGGACTACACCGGAGCGAGCGGCACGCTGACGTTCACGCCGGGTGACGTGTCGGAGACGTTCACGGTCAGCGTGCTGGGCGACGACCTCGACGAGGGCGACGAGTCGTTCTCGGTGTCGCTCTCCGCACCCGTGAACGCGTCGCTGGGGTCGGCCTCGTCGACGGTGACGATCACGGACGACGACGTGAAGCCGGCGGCGACGACGGATCCGGCAACCGGGACGACGCAGACCGGGGCGACGCTGGCCGGCACGGTGAATCCGAACGGGAAGGCGACGAGCTACCACTTCGAGTACGGCACGACCACCGGCTACGGCGCGTCGACGACGACCGCGGCCGCCGGCTCGGGGACGAGCGCAGTGCCCGTGTCGGCGCCGGTGTCCGGCCTGAGCCCCGGCGTGACCTACCACTTCCGCGTCGTCGCGACGAGTGCCGCCGGGACGACGAACGGCCAGGACCGGAGCTTCGTGACCTCGTCCACGCCGACGGTCTCGCTGGGGCCGTCGGCGACGTCGGTGACCGAGGGCGACAGCGGGTCGAAGACCGTGACGCTCACCGCGTCCTTGTCGGCGCCGAGCACGCAGACGGTGACCGCGCAGTGGGCGACGGCTGACGGCTCGGCGACTGCGGGCCTGGACTACACGGCCGCGAGCGGCACGGTGACGTTCGCGCCGGGTGACGTCTCGGAGACGTTCAGCGTGAGCGTGCTGGGCGACGACCTGGACGAGGGCGACGAGACGTTCACCGTGTCGCTCTCGGCGCCGACGAATGCAGCGCTTGGCGCCGCGTCCGTCGACGGTGACGATCACCGACGACGACACGAAGCCGGCCGTCACGACCGACCCGGCGACGGGCGATCACGCAGACGGGGGCGACGCTGGCCGGGACGGTGAATCCGAACGGGAAGGCGACGAGCTACCACTTCGAGTACGGCACCACGACCGCGTACGGCACGTCGACGACGACCGCGGCCGCCGGCTCGGGAACGAGCGTAGTGCCCGTGACGGCGCCGATCTCGGGCCTTAGTGCCGGGACGACCTACCACTTCCGGCTCGTCGGCTCGAGCGCGGCCGGGACGACGAACGGCCAGGACCGCACCTTCACGACCGGCCAGCCGACCCTGTCCATCGCCGACGCGAGCGTCGCCGAGACGAACGCACCGGGAACCATGACCTTCACGGTCACGCTCTCGAGCGCCAGCACGCAGACGGTGACGGTCGCCTACGCGACCAGCGAAGGGACGGCGACGGACCCCGAGGACTACGCGACCACGAGCAGCACGCTCTCGTTCACTCCCGGCGCCACCTCCCGCACGTTCACGGTCCCGATCGTCGGCGACACACTCGACGAGAACGACGAGACCTTCACTGCGACGCTGTCTGCGCCCACGAACGCCTCCCTCGCCGACTCACAGGCGACCGCCACGATCGTGGACGACGACCCGCTGCCCGGCACCGGCGCCGACGACGCCTCGGTCGCCGAGGGCAACGCGGGCACCACGCAGGTCTCCGTCCCGGTCAAGCTCCTCGTCCCGAGCGGCCGCACCGTCACGGTGGCGTACGCGACCGCCGACGGGACGGCTACCGCCGGCTCCGACTACGTCGCCACGTCGGGCACCGTCACGTTCAATCCCGGCCAGACGACGAAATCGGTGCCCGTGACCGTGAACGGCGACACGACGCTGGAGGCGGGGGAGACGTTCACTCTCAACCTGTCGGGCCCGGTCAACGCGACCCTTGCCGACGCGAGCGCGACGGTGACGATCACGAACGACGACGCGGCGCCGACGCTCAGCGTCTCCGACGTGTCGGTCAACGAGGGCGACGCGGGCACCGTCAACGCCGCGTTCACCGTCACGCTGACCGGGAACACGGCGCTCCCGGCCTCGGCGTCGTGGGCGACGGCCGACGGCAGCGCGACAGCACCGGGCGATTACACGGCCGCCGCCGGCACCGTCACGTTCGCGCCGGGCGCGCACACGCAGACCGTCAACGTCACGGTCAAGGGCGACAGCCTCGACGAGGACGACGAGACCTTCACGCTGGTGCTCTCGGCGCCGTCCGGCGCGACCATCGCCGACGGCACCGGCACGGGGACGATCCGCGACGACGACTCGAAGCCGACCGTCTCCACCCAGGCGGCGGCCGGCATCGGCGAGGCGGGCGCGACCCTGAACGCCAGCGTCAACCCGAACGGGAAAGCGACCTCCTACCAGTTCGAGTACGGGCTCACGACGGCCTACAGCCAGACGACGGCGCCGGCCGGCGCGGGCTCGGGGACGACGTCGCAGAGCGTGAGCGCCGCCATCGCGGGCCTCACTGCGGGTACGACGTACCACTTCCGCGTGCTGGCCTCGAGCGCTGCCGGGACGTCCGCCGGCGGCGACCTCACCTTCACGACCCAGCAGCCTCGCCTGACGCTCACTCCGGCGGCGCCGAGCGTGAACGAAGGGGACAGCGGCAGCACCGGTGTGGCGTTCACCGTCTCGCTCAGCACCGCCTCGAGCCAGCCGGTGGCGGTCGCGTACGCGACGGCGCCCGGCACGGCCGCCGCCGGCACCGACTACACGAGCGCGAGCGGCACCGTGACCTTCGCGCCGGGGACGACGACGCAGCCGCTGACCGTCTCCGTCCTCGGCGATCACCTCGACGAGGACGACGAGACGTTCACGCTGTCGCTGTCGGCACCGACGAATGCATCGATCGCCGCCGGAACCGCCACCGTGACGATCCGAGACGACGACACGAAGCCGACCGCGACCACCGGCGCCGCCACCGGCGTGGGCGAGGCGACGGCCACGCTGCAGGGCACCGTCAACCCGCAGGGCAAGGCGACCACGGTTACGTTCGAGTACGGCACCACGACCGCGTACGGAACGACGACCGCACCGCAGTCGGTCCCGGCCGGCACCTCGCCGGTGCCGGTCTCCGCAGCCCTGTCCGGGCTGGACGCGTCGACGACGTATCACGTCCGCGTCGTCGCCACGAGCCCGGCCGGCACGAGCGCGGGCGCCGACCAGCAGTTCACGACCCTTACGCCGAAGCTCGCGGTGGCCGGCCCCGCCACCGTGGCCGAGCCGGACGGCACGGCGACCGCGAACGCCACCTACGCGGTCACCCTGTCGTCGAAGAGCTCGCAGACGGTCACCGTCGCGTATGCGACCGTCGCCGGTACCGCCACGGCGAACGAGGACTTCACGGCGGCGAGCGCAACCCTGTCGTTCGCGCCGGGGCAGACGTCGAAGACCGTCACGGTCGCGGTCAAGGGCGACGACGTCGACGAGGATGACGAGGCGTTCGCGCTCCATCTCTCGAGCCCCACGAACGCGACGATCGCGACCGCCGACGCGACCACGACGATCCTCGACAACGACCCGCAGGCGAAGCTCTCCGTCGACGACCCCTCGGTCAGCGAGGGGACGGGAGGGACGTCCACCGTCACCTTCAACGTCACGCTCGCGCCGGCGAGCGGCCGGACGGTCACGGTCGACTACGCGACGCAGAACGGGACGGCGGTCGCGCCCGGCGACTACACGGCGAAGAGCGGCACGCTCACCTTCGTGAAGGGCGAGACCACCAAGCAGGTGAGCGTGACGGTGGCGACCGACTCGCTCTACGAGGACGACGAGGTGTTCACGCTGAAGCTCTCGAGCCCGGTCAAGGCCGACCTCCTCAAGGGGACCGGCACGGCCACGATCCGCAACGACGACGCCAAGCCGTGGCTCTCGATCGGCGACCAGACGGTCACCGAGGGCAACTCGGGGACCACCACCGTCACCTTCACGGCCACGCTGTGCGCACCCGGCACCGGCGGCGAGTCGCCGCCCGCGTGCTCCCCAGTCGTGAGCGGGCTACCGGCGAGCGCCGCCTACGCGACCGCGGACGACACGGCGACGGCGCCCGACGACTACGCGGCCGCGTCCGGGACGCTGACCATCCCTGCCGGCGCCACGACCGCGACCGTCTCGACGACTGTCGTCGCCGACTCCGTCTTCGAAGACGTCGAGAAGTTCACGATCTCGCTCGCCAACCTCTCCGGCGCCGACCCGGGACGGACGACGGGCATGGCGACGATCGAGAACGACGACCCGCCACCGGCGATCGTCATCGGTGACGCGAGCGTCGTCGAGGGCGGCGTGATGACCTTCACCATCAGGCTGTGCGCGCCCGGGACCGGTGGGAACGGGGAGCCTGCGTGCGCCGCCCGTGCGACCGGCGTCCGCATCTCCGTGAACTTCTCCGCCGTGCCGGGCACCGCCTGCGGCGCGTCCCCGCCCGCGTTCGCCGGCGTCGACTTCCAGTCGGTCGGCGGCCAGCGCACGATCCAGCCGGGCGATTCCACGTCCACGTTCGTCGTCCCGACGACCGGCGACAAGACGAAGGAGCCAGACAAGAAGCTCTGCGGCCAGATCCAGCTCGCGGACGCCTCGCCGGGCGTCATCGGCCGCGCGACCGGGATCGGCACGATCGTCGACGACGACACGGCGCCGACCGTGTCGATCAACGACGTCAAGGTCACCGAGGGCGACGGCGGCTCGCCGGTGGCCACGTTCACCGTGACGTTCTCGAACCCCTCGGAGGCGTGCACGCCGGACAACCTCGTGTGCGGCGCCTCGGTCGACTGGGCGACCGTCCCCGGATCGGCGACCGCTCCCGCGGACTTCACCGCCTCGAGCGGGACGGTGGCGATGGAACCGCCGGACGAGAACTTCCGGTACCGGCTGACGTACGCAGTGTCCGTGCCGCTCGTGGGCGACGCGCTCGACGAGCCCGACGAGCAGTTTGCGGTGTTCCTGTCGAACCCGAAGCTCGCAACCATCGGGCGCGCCGTCGGCACGGCCACGATCGTGGACGACGACGCGCCGCCCACGGCTGTGACCGGCGACGCGGGTGGGGTCGGCCCGGACGGCGCCGCGCTGGCCGGCGTCGCGAACCCGGGGACGAAGGCGACGAGCGCCTGGTTCGAGTACGGGCCGACGACCGCCTACGGCTCATCGACGCCCGCCGCGGCGCTGCCCGGCGACAGCATCGGCCGGACTGTCAGCGCAGCATTGTCCGGGCTCCGGTTCGCGACCGGCTACCACTTCCGCCTGGTCGTCTCGAACGCGACCGGGACGGCGTACGGCGCCGACAAGGCGTTCACGACGCCGTACCCGCCGCCCGAGGCCACGACCGGCGGTGCGAGCGCGCTGACGTCGAGCGGGGCGACTGTGGCCGGGACGGCGCGGACCTACGGGCTCGCGGGATCCGCCTGGTTCGAGTACGGGACGACGACTGCGCTCGGGCAATTGACGCAGCCGCAGGCGATCGCAGCCGGCGCCTCCGAGAGCGCCGTGTCGGACACGCTCACCGGGCTGGCCGACGGGACGACCTACCACTACCGGCTCGTCATCCGGCGCGGCGACGAGGTGGCCGCCGGCGCCGTCGAGACGTTCGCGACCAGTAGCCGCGTTCAGACGCCGCCGGGCACGTCGAACCCGGGGTCGAAGAAGAAGACGAAGAAGCCGCCGTCGTTCAGCGCTCTCTCCAGCGGCGCGGTGTCCGGCTCGGCCGTCACGTTCGCCGTGCGGTGCATCAAGGCGCAGCCGTCGTGCCGCGGCACGATCGTCCTGGCTGCAGCCACGCGTGCGCTCTCCGGCGCGACTCGGCCGTCGACGACCCGGATCGGCCAGGCCGCGTTCACCCGGCGGCCCGGCGGTGTCGCCAGCGTGCGCGTGCACCTCGGTCCGAGGGCGGCCGAGGCCGTGCGCAAGACGCGCCGCCTGGCGGTCGTGGCGACGATCACCGTCCACGACTCCGCGGCGAAGGCAACCCGCACGATGAGGCTCACGCTCACGATGCCGCGCCGCGGGTGAGAGGATCGCGCGGTCGAGAGAGAGGGGGCTCATGAGCACCATGCGTTTCCGCGTCGCCGTCGTCGGGCTCACGCTCGCCGTGGCCGCGTGCGCCGTCTCCGGCGCGGCGGCCGGCGGCCACGACGGCGCCTGGCACAAGACCGACAACGCGCACTACTACGTCTCGGTGGGCGACTCGCTCGCGGCGGGCTTCCAGCCGGGGGCGCCGTTCACGAGCGAGGGCTACGCCGACCAGCTGTACATCAAGCTCGCGAGGACGGACAAGAAGCTCCAGCTCGTCAAGCTCGGATGCCCGGGCGAGACCACGACGATGATGGTCACGGGCGTCGGCTCCCCGTGTCCTCACGCGTACGGCAGCCAACTCGCCGATGCGCTCGCGTTCCTGCAGGCGCACCGCAAGGGCATCCGTTACGTCACCATCGACATCGGCGCCAACGACGTTCTGCCCTGCGCGGCCGTCGGGTTTGCTCCGACCTGCATCGGCCCGGCGCTGGCGGCGATCCAGACGAACCTGCCGGCGATCCTGGCCGCGCTACGCGGCGCGACGAAGCACAAGGTGCGTTTCGCGGGGATGAACTACTGGAACCCGTTCGTCGCGCTCTACGCGTCGAACCAGGCGCTCGCGCTTGCGTCGACGGCGCTCACGGTCAACACCTTCAACCCGCTGCTCGAGTCGGCCTACGGCGCCTACGGCGTACCCGTTGCCGACGTCGAGACCGCGTTCTCCGTGACCGACTTCACACCCGTCGGCGGAATCCCGCTGAACGTGACTCGGGTCTGCGCCTGGACGTGGATGTGCACGGTCGGAAACATTCATCCGAACGCGACGGGCTACGGCGTGATCGCAGGCGCGTTCAGGGAGGCTCTCAAGTAGCGCGGTCGTTACCCGGCGCGGTCGGTCGGCGAGTTTGATAGAAAACCGGCCGCGCCGGGGAGCCCGGCGCTTCCTATGGTTGCCTCCTTCTTCAACGACCACGCCGTCCTGTTCGCGCTGCTCTGCGGCCTGGCCGCCGTCGCGTACGGGATCGGGCTGACCGTCTGGATCCTCAGGAAGCCCACGGGCACGGACCGCATGCGCGAGATCGCGCGGGCCGTCCAGGAGGGCGCGGCCGCCTACCTGCGCCGCCAGTACATCACCATCGCGATCGTCGCGATCGTCCCGTTCTTCATCCTCGGCCTCTACAACCAGCTGGGCTGGGGAACGGCGTTCGGCTTCCTGATCGGAGCCGTCCTGTCCGCGGCGGCCGGGTTCATCGGCATGAACGTCGCGGTGCGCGCGAACATCCGCACGGCCGAGGCGGCCAAGAGCGGTCTCAAGCCGGCGCTCGACGTCGCGTTCCGCGCCGGCTCGGTCACGGGCATGCTCGTCGTCGGTCTCGGCCTGCTCGGCGTCGCCGGCTACTACGGCCTGCTCACCGAGGTCTTCGACAAGTCGCAGTCGGAAGCGGTCCACGACCTCGTCGGGCTCGCCTTCGGCGGTTCGCTCATCTCTGTCTTCGCGCGACTCGGCGGCGGCATCTTCACGAAGGCCGCCGACGTCGGCGCCGACCTGGTGGGGAAGATCGAGGCCGGCATCCCGGAGGACGACCCGCGCAACGCCGCAGTGATCGCCGACAACGTGGGCGACAACGTCGGCGACTGCGCCGGCATGGCCGCGGACCTCTTCGAGACCTACGCCGTGACCGCGGTCGCAGTGATGCTGCTCGGCTCGACGCGCTTCCCGGCCGGCGACCTGGCACTCCTCCCGCTCGCGATCGGCGGCGTCTCGATCCTCGCCTCGATCGTCGGCACCTTCTTCGCCCGCGTCGGCCGCAGCGGCTCGATCATCAACGCGCTCTACAAGAGCGTGATCGTCGCGACGGTCCTCTCGGCGCTGGGGTTCATCCCGGTCATCATGGCGTTCGACAGCGGCAAGTTCTCCTTCAGCGACCTGTACTGGTCGGCGCTCGTCGGGCTGGCCGTCACGTTCCTGCTCGTGGCAATCACCGAGTACTACACCGGCACGCGCTGGAACCCGGTCAAGGCGATCGCGCGCTCGTCGCAGACCGGCCACGCGACGAACATCATCGAGGGCCTCGCGATCGGCATGCAGGCGACCGCGCTGCCCGTGATCGTGATCGCGTCGGGGATCCTCGTCGCGCACCACTTCGCCGGCCTCTACGGCATCGGCGTCGCAGTGATGGCGCAGCTGTCGATGACCGGCCTGATCGTCGCGCTCGACGCGTACGGGCCCGTCACCGACAACGCGGGCGGCCTCGCGGAGATGGCCGATCTCGACGAGTCCGTGCGCGCGATCACCGACCCGCTCGACGCCGTCGGCAACACGACGAAGGCGGTCACGAAGGGCTACGCGATCGGCTCGGCCGCGCTCGCCGCGCTCGTCCTCTTCGACTCGTACACGACCGGCCTCGCGGACGAGGGCTACGACACCGTCTTCCGGCTCGACGATGCCTGGGTCATCGCCGGGCTCCTGATCGGCGGGCTGATGCCGTTCCTGTTCGCGTCGCTCGCCATGACTGCGGTCGGGCGCGTGGGCGGCGAGGTCGTCCAGGAGGTGCGCCGCCAGTTCCGCGAGCACCCGGGGATCATGGATTACACCGAGCGGCCGGACTACTCGCGCGCGGTCGACATCGTCACCGGCTCGGCCATCAAGTCGATGCTGGCCCCGGCTCTGATCCCGATCGGCATCCCGATCCTCGTCGGGATCATCAACATCCGCATGCTCGGCGGCCTCCTGATCGGCACCATC
This sequence comes from uncultured Thermoleophilia bacterium, assembly GCA_963734565.1. Classification (GTDB taxonomy): domain Bacteria; phylum Actinomycetota; class Thermoleophilia; order Gaiellales; family Gaiellaceae; genus JACVRM01. Next base: position 887,227 of record CAVTHM010000002.1, read on the forward strand.
GTCACCGGCCTGTTCCTGGCCATTGCGATGACCGCGGGCGGCGGCGCGTGGGACAACGCGAAGAAGCTCATCGAGGACGGCGCCTACGGCGGGAAGGGCTCGGAGGCCCACGCCGCGGCGGTCACGGGCGACACCGTCGGCGACCCGTACAAGGACACCGCCGGGCCTGCGATCAACCCGATGATCAAGATCGCGAACATCGTGGCGATCCTGATCATCCCGCTGATCGTCTCGATCCACTCGTAGACGCGCGAGCACCGGCTCCCTCGAATCTTGAGGGCAGCTTCATGGAACGCTCATGTCTGCCGATTAGGGTCGTGACGATGACTCGCACCCGAGCCAGAAAGACCTACGGGTGCTCGTCGCACACCTGGTAGACCGGTCGCTGCTCACGCGGCGGCGGATCGCCGTGGCCGTCGCCGGCGCGGTGGTCTTCGGCCTCTGCGTCGCCGGCTGGATCGCGAGCGGGAGCTTCCAGGCCAGTCTCGAGACGATGTCGTCGGCCGACCCGGCCACCGTCGTCTGGGCCGCGGTCGCCTTCGCCGTGTCCCTGCTCGCCACCGCCTCCGCCTGGCATGTCTCGTTCACCGCCGTTGGCGCGCGGATGGGGCGAGGCCAGGCGTGTGCGAGCTACAGCATCGGCTCGCTCGTCAACACCTTCGTGCCGGCGAACCTGGGGGAGGGCGTCCGCGCCGTGCTGTTCGGGCGGTCGCTGCCGGAGTCGGGCAGTCGTGCCTGCACCGCGGCCGGCGCTGTCGGGGCCGTGGCCGTCGCCCGCGCGCTCGCGCACACGCTCGTGCTGTCGTCCGCAGTGCTCATCGCGGGTTTCCCGGCGTGGCTCGTGCTCGCGCCGGCCTCGCTCGGGGTGGTCGTATGCGCGGCCGTGCTCGTTGTTCGGCGGCGACCCGGTGAATCGCGGCTCGCCAGCCTCGGCGCCGCGACCGTTGCGCTCGCGCGCCGGCCGTCGTTCGGCATCCGCGTCATCGCCTGGACGTCACTCGCCACGGCGGCCCGCATCGCAGCTGCGAGCGCCGTTGCCGCCTCGCTCGGCGTCCACAATCCGCTGCAGGCGGGCCTGCTCGTCACTGCCGCGCTGATCCCGGCCGGCGCCTTCCCGATCACCCCCGGGTCGGTCGGCATCACCAGCGGCGCCATCTCGCTCGTGCTCGCACAGCACGGCATCGCGATGCCAACGGCACTCGCTGCCGGCGTCCTCTTCCACGGCGTCGAGTCGGCCGTGAGCGTGACGATCGGGCTCCTCGGGGCGCCGTTCGTCCTGCGACCCGGATCCGATGTCCCGCGCAGGGCAAGCCAGGTCGCGCTCGTCGGGGCGGCTGCCGTCGCGGCGGCAGTGGTCGGCGCGTCGCTGCTCACGTACCTGCCGCTGAGCGGCGTCTAGCGCCCTCCGCCCGAACGAGGGATCCGCCGAACCTTTTACGGCGGCTTTACGCCGTGCTCACGCCTGCTGGAAACCATCAGTGCGTCCACCACCGGAAGGAGCCGCACGATGAAACGGACGACGTTCTGGGGTCTCGCCGTCTTACTCGTCGCCTTCGTGGCCGGAACTGCAGTGGCCACCAACGGGCCACGACCGGTCGACTTCACCTTCACGGGCCGTCTCCAGGTCGATCCAGCCGCCGGCGCCACCTCGCTGCCGGTCACGGTCCAGACCGGGAACCGCCTCGCACTGCAGAAGCTCGTCGGGCAGAGCCGCAACCGGACGTTCGCGGTCGATGCGGACACCGAGTTCCTGCTCTGGTCGCAGGGCAAGCCCGCCGTCGTAACACTCGACGCCCTCAGCGCGGGCGACCTCGTCACGGTTCACGTCGTCGCCCAACGCGACACGCCGCTCGTCCAGCTCGAGACGACGGCGGCCAAGGTCGTCGCCGACCGCGGCCAGAACCCGGGCAAGCCGCACCGGGCGCTCTGGCTCTTCCGCGGGACGCTGAGCTCCGCGACGACGAGCACCGTCTCGATCCACGTCTTCGACGGCAACCACCGTGCGCTTCGCTCCATGCTCGGCGCGTCAGTCGACCAGACGTTCGCGTTCGACGTGAAGACGGTGTTCCTGTCCTGGCAGGGCAGGGTGCCGTCGGTCATCGCGTCGGCGGTGCTTCAGGCCGGCGACCGGATCACCGTGCGCGTCAGGGCACCGCGCGGCTCGACGCTCGCGCAGGTCGAGGCGACCGCCGCGGCGCGCATCGCGCAGCACGAGCCGAGCGCGACCGAGTCCTAGGCAAGAACCATGGAGGGGCTGCGACGAGGAGGGCCGGTACGCCGGCCCTCCTCGCGCATTCGGATCACATGTTCGTCAAGCTCTTCCGCGCAGCGACGAGCTTCAGGAGCTCGTCGCCGCCCTTGACCGTCTGCTCGAGCGCAGTTCCCGTGCCGCGGGCGTAGACCTTCTTGTCGAGCACGTCGGGCTCGAGCGGCGTCCACTCCCTCGTCTCGAGCTTCGTCGTGCCGACGGCGACGATGCGGAAGTGATCCTCGGCGATGCCCTTCGCATGCTCCTGGGCGAACGACTGGCCGACGCGCGGGTGCGCCGGCATGAAGACGCCCGGCCGCGCGCCGTCGACGCCTGCCCGCCAGGTGCCCTCGGTGCTGACGACGCGGCCGCGTCGGTCGAGCTCCGCGGTCTGCTCGCCGAAGTACCAGACGTTGCCCCTCGCGTCCTGTGAGTACCAGTCGGTGGTGCGCTCGCGGAGCTTGCCGCTCAGGTAGAGGCGGTCGTCGATCACCACGCACGGCGCCCCGGCGACCCTCGCGACGCGGTGCGTGACGCGGAAGACGTCGCGGGCCGGCTCGCCGTCTTTCTTGCCGGTGTAGATCAGCGTCGTACCGGGGCGCAGCGGGAACCAGGTGTTGCTCACCTGCGCGCTGAAGCCGGCGCCGCTGCCGCCGGCGGCGGCAGCGAGCACGAGCGCCGCCAGCGCGGCGAGGAGCCACCGCATCAGCGGTACCGCTCGACGAACGACCGCATCGCCGCCTCGTCTCCGAATGTGACGACGACGCCCTCGGCTCCCGCCTCGAGCATCTCGTCGACCAGCTCCGGCCGCGTGCGCGGCACCACCCGCAGCTCCGGTTGCTGCTCCTTCACGCGACGAACGTGCTCCACGTCCGACCCGCGCGACGGGTGCCAGACGTCGCCGAGCTCGCGAGCGCGGCGCAGGGCACGGTCGGACGAGCCGCCGACCCAGATCTCCGGCATTGGCTCGGGATACGGCTCGGCAACCGCGTCGCGGTACGACCAGATCTCGCCCTCGAACTCAGGGTCGCCGCGCCAGAGCGCCCGCATGAGCCTGATCGCCTCGTCGCCGCGGCGCCCGCGGCCCTCGAACGGAATGCCCATGAACTCGTACTCGTCGCGGTGCCAGCCCATGCCGACGCCGAGCCTGAAACGCCCGCCGGAGAGCTCCTGCAGCGTCGCCACCTCCTTCGCGAGGTGGAAAGGGTTGTGCAGCGGCACGAGCACGATTGATGTCCCGAGCCCGATCCGCTCCGTCCAGCCGGCGATCCAGCCGAGCGTGACGAGCGGGTCGAAGACGCGGCCGTACGGGTCGACGCCCTCCGGCCCGACGACGATGTGCTCGGTCGTCCAGACCGAGTCGAAGCCGAGCTCCTCGGCCGCTCGGCGGCGCGGCGGATGCCGTCCGGCGAGGAGCCCGCGCCGAAGTTCGGCAGGATCACGCCGAGGTGCACGACGCGAGGCTAACCAAGGCGAGAGTTGCCAGGCTCGCGACGACCGATCACGACGGGCGTCCGGCCCTCGTTCCGGATGTTCTTGATCGACGCGAATCGAGCGCAGCCGGACGTACGGTGTAGTCGTGCGTGGCGACGATCTCCTGAGGCGGCTCGGTTTCCCGCTTGCTGCCAGCGCTGCAGCGGTGGCCGTCGTCACGGGCGCGATCGCGCTGCTCGAGCACTGGGTGCCGGTGCTCAGCCTCGGCGTCCTGTACGTCTTCGCCGTCCTTCCCGTCGCCGTCCTCTGGGGCCTGCCGTTCGCGCTGCCGGTCGCGGTTGCGTGCATGCTTACGTTCAACTGGTTCTTCCTCGCGCCGCGCCATACGTTCTCGCTCGCGGACGGGGAGAACTGGTTCGCGCTGGCGGTCTACTCGGCCACGGCGGTCGTCGTCAGCGAGCTCGCCGCGAGCGCTCCCGGCGTCGCGCTGCCGCTGCGGAGCAGCGCGAGCGCGAGTCGGCGCTGTCTGGCGGAGCTTGCCACCGAGCTGCTGCGTGGGCGCGAGATCGAGGACGAGTTGTCCGAGATCGCAACGCGCGCGGCAGGCGTCCTCGGAGTGCGCGAGGCGCCATCGAGCTCGGCTCGCCGGGCGGACGACGGAAGCGCCACGCTCGTACCCGCTCGAGGTGGCGGATCGGCGGTCGGCACGATCTTCACCCCGAACGGCACCGAGCCGAGCCTCGCCGTGCGCAGCCGCTTCCTGCCGGCGCTGGCCGCGCTGCTGGCGGTCGCAGTGGAACGCGAGCGCTCGAGCGCGAGGCGGTCGAGGCGGAGATGCTTCGCCGCAGCGACCTCGTCAAGACCGCGCTGCTACGTGCGGTCTCGCACGACCTGCGCTCGCCGCTGACCGGGATCCGGACGGCGGTTGGGGCGCTGCGAGCGAACGAGCTCGAGCTGACCGAGATCGATCGGCGCGAGCTGCTCGAGACCGATCGACGTCGACTCCGAGCGGCTGTCGCAGGCTCGTCGGCGACCTGCTCGACCTGTCCCGGCTCGAGGCGGGCGGGGCGGCGCCGGCGCCGGAGGTCTGGTCGCTCGACGACCTCGTGCGGGCAGCCGTCGACTCCGTCGGCGCCCGAGGCGCGTGTCGCAGGTCGCCGGCGAGCGTCCGCTGGTGAGTGTCGATCCGGCCCAGTTCCAGCGCGTGCTGGCCAACCTGATCGAGAACGCAGTCAAGTTCTCGCCGCAGACGGGCGTCGTCCACGTGCGCATCACGGCGACGCGCAAGGAGGCGATCGTGCGAGTCGTCGACCAGGGCCCCGGCCTGCCCGAAGCCGACCTCGAGCGCGTGTTCGAGCCGTTCTACCGGCGGTGCGGGCGACGACCGCGCGGGCGCGGGTCTCGGCCTCGCGATCGCGCGGGGTTTCGTCGAGGCGAACGGCGGCCGCATCTGGGCCGAGTCACGGCCCGAGCAGGGCACGACGCTTCGCGGTGGCGCTGCCCGTCGCGAGGTGCCTGCGGCGGTGCCGGCCTCGTGAGCGGCCAGCGAGTGCTCGTCGTCGACGACGAGCCGCAGATCCTGCGCGCCCTGAGCGCCACGCTGCGAGGGGCCGGCTACGACGTCGAGACCGCCGAGACCGCGGAGGCCGCGCTCGTCGCGGCCGCGGCGCATCCGCCGGAGGCCGTCATCCTCGACCTCGTGCTGCCGGACGGCAACGGGACGGACGTGGCCCGTGAGCTGCGCACGTGGACGCGAGACACCGATCGTCGTGCTGTCGGCGGTCGGCGACGAGCACCAGAAGATCGAGGCACTCGACGCGGGCGCCGACGACTACGTCACGAAGCCCTTCGGCGTCGACGAGCTGCTCGCACGGCTGCGCGCGGTGCTTCGCCGCTCGGCGCCGACGCGGCAGCCGGTGCTCGAGATCGGCGCGCTGCGCATCGACGTCCCCGAGCGCACGGTGACGGTCGACGGTGCGCGCGTGAAGCTCAGCCCGCACGAGTTCGACCTGCTGCGCGTCCTGGCGCAGAACGCGGGGAAGCTGCTCACGCACCGCACGCTGCTCCGCGAGGTCTGGGGCCCCGCGTACCAGGTGGAGGCCCACTACCTGCACGTCTACGTCTCCCAGCTGCGCCGCAAGCTCGAGCCCGATCCGTCGAGCCCGCGCTACATCCTCACGGAGCCGGGGGCGGGTTACAGGCTGGTCGAGCCGGAGTTCTGACAGCGGGCTTCGCGCAGGAACCGCGATCTTTAGAGACCTTTAAGGCGGCGGCGTGAAATCCTGAGCACGCCTTGCGATGCGGGGCGCGAGGGTGGCCACGTGCTTACACAGGCACGCGCCAATCCCCACGCCCGCCCGGTTCCGTCCTGGCGGCCGCTCCGCGCGCACCGGCTCCGCCGGCAGGCCGACCGCCTCCTGCGCGCGGGTCTCGGCGCGTCCGGGGACCCGGAGCTGATCGCCTGGCGCACGGCCGAGCTCACCTCGGACCACGAGCGCCACCTGCTCGCGCACTCGCTCCACTCGGTGGAGCGGGAGCTCGACGGCGCTGTGCTCCCGAGCGCTGCGCCGATCGCGCGCGCCGGCCTCCGCTCACACGCGGCCCGGCTGCACCGGCTCGAGCTTCGACTTTCCGACCTGGATGCGCCGGTGAGCCCGCGCGGCATCCTGCTCGTACACGACTTACTGACCGACCCCGACGGCCCCCTCTACACGACGGAGCTCGCGCACGAGGTTCCCGCTCGCATCCGGGCGATCCTCGCTGCGCTCGACGAGGCTGCCTGACCGTGATCGAGGTGCTCGGCATCGGGATCACCGTCGCGTGCTTCGCGTTCTCGTTCGCTCCTCATCTGGGCCCTGGGGAGGATAGGTGTCGGGCGCGGACCTCTTCGGGCTGCTCGTGTCGCTCGCCGTCTTCGCGTACCTCGTGTACGCGCTGCTCAGGGGTGAGCGCCTGTGACCGGCAACGGCATCGGCCAGATCGTCCTCTACATGGTCGTCCTCGTCGCGCTGAGCTACCCGCTCGGCCGTGGATGGCGTACGTCTACTCGGATCGCTTCCGCGCACCGCGCTGGGTCACGGCGCCGGAGCGCGGCTTCTACCGGCTGATGGGAACCGACCCATCGCAGGAGCAGGACTGGAAGAGCTACGCGAAGGTGGCGCTCGTCTTCATGGCGGTCTTCGCCGTGCTGCTCTACGTGCTGCTTCGCCTGCAGGAGCACTTGCCGCTGAACCCGGACAGCCTGCCGGCGGTGTCGCCGCACATCGCCATGAACACGACCGCCAGCTTCGTCACGAACACGAACTGGCAGTACTACGGCGGCGAGTTCACGATGTCGTACCTGTCGCAGATGACGGGGCTCGCCGTCCAGAACTTCGTCTCGGCGGGCATCGGCATGGCGGTGCTGGTGGCGGTCGATCCGCGGCTTCTCGCGCCGCTCGACCAGCAACTGCTCGGCAACTTCTGGGTCGACCTCTACCGGTCGATCGCCTACATCCTGCTGCCGCTCGCGGTCGTCCTCGCGGTGATCCTCGATCTCCCAGGGCGTCGTCGCAGACGTTCGAGCGGCGCACGCCATCGCCACGACGCTCGAGGGCGCGACCCAGACGATCGCGCGCGGCCCGGCTGCGTCGCAGATCGCGATCAAGCAGCTCGGCACGAACGGCGGCGGCTTCTACAACTCGAACTCCGTCCGTGCCGTTCGAGAACCCGAACGGCTTCACGAACTTCCTCGAGATGCTCTCGATCCTGCTGATCCCGGCGGCCACGGTCTTCATGTTCGGGCGGATGGTCGGCAACCGCGGCAGGCGCTGCCGGTGTACGGCGCCATGCTCGCGATGACGATCGTCGGGCTCGCCGTCGCGCTACCCGACGGAGCAGCACGGCTCCCAGGTGCTGCGCGACTCGGGCGTGAACATCACCCAGGGGCGACGGCCAGAGCGGCGGCAACATGGCCGACAAGGAGGTGCGGTTCGGCATCGCCGACACGGTGAACTGGGCGGTCGTGACCACGAATGCGTCGAACGGCTCGGTGAACGGCGGCCATGACGCGCTGACGGCGGGCGGCGGCGCCGTCCCGATCGTGAACATGTTCACCGGCGAGGTGATCTGGGGCGGCGTCGGCTCGGGCTTCTACGGGATGCTCTTCTACATCCTGATCGCCGTCTTCATTGCGGGGCTGATGGTCGGCAGGACGCCCGAGTACCTGGGCAAGAAGATCGAGGCGCGCGAGATCAAGCTCGCTGCGATCGGTGCGCTCTTCGTGCCGACGATGGTGCTCGATCCTGACGGCGATCTCGGTGGTCACCGACCAGCGGGCTCGCGTCGATCTACAACCCGGCGGCGCACGGGTTCTCCGAGGCGCTGTACGCCTACGACTCGCAGTCGAACAACAACGGCAGCGCGTTCGCGGGCTACGGGGCGACCGAGTTCTCGGCCCTCATGGGCACGATCGCGCTCTGGCTGGGCAGGTTCGTGCCGCTGATCGCAGCGCTCGCACTCGGCGGCACGCTCGCGGCGAAGAAGACGCATCCCGCATCCGCCGGCACCTTCCGCACGGACGGCGGGACGTTCGCGGTGCTGCTCGTCGGGATCATCGTCCTGACCGCGGGCCTGATGATCTTCCCGGCTCTCACGCTCGGCCCGATCGTGGAGGCGCTGTCGTGATCCGCACGCCCTCCGTTCTGCCGTCGCCGTCGTCGTTCTCACGGTCGTCGCTCGGTCTCGTCTACCCGCTCGTCATGACCGGCTTCGCGCGGGTCGCGTTCCCGAACAAGTCGAACGGGAGCCTGATCGAGCGCAACGGCAAGGTCGTCGGTTCGAAGCTCGCGGCCCAGAAGTTCACGTCACCGCGCTACTTCCACTCACGGCCGTCCGCGACCGTCGACCTACAACGCGGCCGGCACGACCTTCGCCGAACCTCGGGCCGACAAGCCCGGAGCTGGCGAAGACGGTGCGCTCGGAGGCGGCGGCGATCCTCAAGCTCGAGCGGCCGTACAACCCGGGCCTCAGGGTCGGCGACATCCCGGTGGACGCCGTCACCACGTCGGCCTCGGGGATCGACCCGGACATCTCGCCGGCCGTACGCCCGGCTGCAGGCGGCGCGCATCGCCACGGTGCGCGGGCTCTCAGGCCGACCGCGTGCACGCAGCTCATCGACGACAACACGGACGGGCGCTCGCTCGGCTTCCTCGGCGAGCCCGGCGTCAACGTCCTGAAGCTCAACCTCGCGCTCGACAAGGAGCAGGCATGAGCGACAGGCGCGAGCTCGGTCTTCACGCCGGACATCGTGGTGCGGCGATCGGACTCGTTCGTGAAGCTCGACCCGCGCGATCCAGTTCCGCAACCCGGTCATGTTCATCGTCGAGATCGGCTCCGTGATCACGACCGCGCATCTTCTTCACGAAGGGCTTCGACTGGTTCACCGGGTCGTCGCGCTGTGGCTCTGGCTGACGGTGCTGTTCGCGAACTTCGCAGAGGCGATCGCCGAGGGACGCGGCAAGGCCCAGGCGAACGCGCTGCGTGCCACGCGGACGACGACGAATGCGCGCCTACGCGACGGGCGCGAGGTGCCGGCGCCCGAGCTGCAGCGCGGCGACATCGTCGTCGTCGAGGCCGGCGAAGTGATCCCCGCCGACGGTGAGATCATCGAGGGCGTCGGCTCGGTCGACGAGTCGGCGATCACGGGCGAGTCCGCCCCTGTCGTCCGCGAGGCCGGCGGCGACCGCTCGGCCGTCACCGGCGGCACCAAGCTGCTCTCCGACCGGCTGGTGATCGAGGTCACCCAGGAGCCGGGCAAGTCCTTCCTCGACCGCATGATCGCGCTCGTCGAGGGCGCCGAGCGGCGGAAGACGCCGAACGAGATCGCGCTCAACATCCTGCTCGCCGGCCTCACGATCACCTTCCTGGGCGCCGTCGTCACCCTTCGCCCGTACTCGATTTACGCGGGCACGCCGCAGGACACGACCGTCCTGATCGCGTTGCTCGTCGCCCTGATCCCCACGACGATCGGTGCGCTGCTCTCGGCCATCGGCATCGCGGGGATGGACGGCTCGTCCAGCGCAACGTGCTCGCCATGTCCGGCCGCGCGGTCGAGGCTTCGGGCGACGTCGACGTGCTGCTCCTCGACAAGACGGGAACGATCACGCTCGGCAACCGGCAGGCGGCCGAGTTCCTGCCGGTCGACGGCGTGACCGAGGAGGAGCTGGCCGAGGTCGCGCAGCTCGCGTCGCTGGCCGACGAGACGCCCGAGGGCCGCTCGATCGTCGTGCTCGCGAAGGAGCGGTTCGGCCTCCGCGAGCGTATCCTTGGCGAGCACGAGTTCGTGCCCTTCAGCGCGACGACGCGCATGAGCGGCGTGAACATGAACGGCACGGTCATCCGCAAGGGTGCCGCCGACTCGGTCAAGAAGCTGATCGTCGACCAGGGCGGCCATCCGCCAGCCGAGCTCGACCGGATCGTCCAGGACGTCGCGGAGCAGGGCGGGACGCCGCTCGTCGTTGCGCGCGACAACTGGGCGCTCGGCGTCGTCTACCTCAAGGACATCGTCAAGGGCGGCATGAACGAGCGCTTCGACGAGCTTCGCCGCATGGGTATCCGGACGGTGATGATCACCGGCGACAACCGCGTGACCGCTGCCGTGATCGCACAGGAGGCCGGCGTCGACGACTTCCTCGCCGAGGCGACGCCCGAGGCGAAGATGTCGCTGATCAAGGAGGAGCAGACGCGCGGCCGCATGGTCGCCATGACCGGCGACGGCACCAACGACGCGCCCGCGCTCGCGCAGGCGGACGTCGGCGTGGCCATGAACACGGGCACGACCGCGGCCAAGGAGGCCGGCAACATGGTCGACCTCGACTCGAACCCGACGAAGCTGATCGAGATCGTCGAGGTCGGCAAGCAGCTGCTGATCACGCGCGGCGCGCTGACGACCTTCTCGATCGCGAACGACGTCGCCAAGTACTTCGCGATCCTGCCGGCGATGTTCGCGTTCACGTACGCGTCCAAGCCGGGGGAGCGCGGCCCTCTGAACGATCTCAACGTCATGCACCTCGGCACGCCGAAGAGCGCGATCATCTCGGCGATCATCTTCAACGCGCTCATCATTCCGGCGCTCGTCCCGCTCGCCCTCCGTGGCGTCAAGTACCGGGCGATCGGTGCGACCGCGCTCCTGCGGCGCAACCTGTTGATCTACGGGCTGGGCGGCGTGATCCTGCCGTTCATCGGCATCAAGCTGATCGACCTGCTCATCCACAACGTCTTCGGGGCGTAACCGCGTGGCCCCGCGGGCGGGCACGGAGGCGCTCGGCGGAATGAGCGTCCCACCGTTCGCCGTGACGCGGGCCGCTCGGACGCCGATCATGTCGTTCCTGACGATCGTGCCGTCACCTGCACTGCGGCCCGAGCCAGACGGGCGCTCGGGGTAGGCCTGTGCGCGGGGAGTACCGGATCCTGCTCGGGATGGCGGCCGGCGTCGGCAAGACCTACCGCATGCTCCAGGAAGGGCGGCAGGCGCAGACCGAAGGCCGCGACGTCGTGATCGGCTACCTGGAGCCGCACGATCGCCCGGAGACTGCAGCGCTCGCGGAGGGGCTCGAGGTCGTGCCCCGGATGCGCGCCGAGCACGGCGCGCTCGAGCTCGAGGAGATGGACGTGGACGCCGTCGTCCGCCGGGCGCCCGAGCTGGCGCTGATCGACGAGCTCGCGCACACGAACGCGCCGGGCATGCGGAACGAGAAGCGCTACGAGGACATTGAGGAGGTGCTCGCGGCCGGCATCGACGTCATCTCGACCGTCAACGTCCAGCATCTCGAGAGCCTCAACGACGCGATCGCCGAGCTGACGGACATCCGCGTGCGGGAGACCTTTCCCGACAGCGTGCTCGAGAGCGCCGACGAGGTCGTGCTCGTCGACCTCACGCCGGAGGCGCTGCAGGCGCGGCTGCGCGCCGGGAAGGTGTACCCCAAGGATCGCGCGCAGGTTGCGCTGGAGAACTTCTTCAGCGTCGACAAGCTGTCCGCGCTGCGGGAGCTCGCCCTGCGGGAGGTCGCCGAGGACGTCGAGGCGCGGCGCCACGCCGTGGTGCTCGATCCGCTCAGCCAGCAGGCGGTGGCCGAGCGCGTGCTCGTCCTCGTCACGCCGGAGGCGCGCTCGCAGCGGATCATGCGCCGGGCCTGGCGCTCGGCCGAGCGCCTCGGCGGGGAGCTCGACGTGCTCTGGGTCGACGACGACGGCAACCTGTCCGATGAGGAGCGGGTGTCGCTGGCCGCCCTGCGCCGGCTCTCGGTCATCCTCGGGGCGCACTTCCTCGAGGAGGAAGGCGAGCTGATCCCGACCGTTCGCCGCGTTGTCGCGGAGCGCGGGATCACCTACGTCATCCTCGGCACCCCGAACGAGTCGCGGCGGCGCGAGATCCTCCGCGGGTCGCTCGTCTCCGCGCTCGTCCGCAACCTCCCCGGCGTCGACATCCGTGTCGTGCAGAACCGGGCCAAGCGCAGCGAGCTCGGCCCGTGAGCGGCCTCGACTACCTCCTGCTCGCGCTCGCCGTCGCCTTCGGTGCGGCGCTCGCAGCGGTGCTGCTCTGGCGGCGCTCGCGCGTGCCGCGGCGTCTTCCCGTCCCGCCCGGGGCGCGCCGGATCCTGGTGCCGTTCTCGGGGCAGCTCGACGGGACGGTGCTGGACGCCGCGATCCGGATCGCTCGCGCGGAAGATGCCGTGCTCGTCCCCGCGTACCTGCTGATCGTCCCGATGCAGTACGGGGAGGACTCGCCGCTCCGCGACCAGGTCGAGGTCGCGGTGCCGCTGCTCGAGGCGGTGGAACACGCCGCCCTCCGCGCCGGCGTCCCCGTGGATGCGCGCATCGAGAAGGGGCGGACGCTCACGCACGCGCTACGGCGGCTGTGGGAGGTCGAGCACTTCTACCGCATCGTCGCGCCGGCGCCGTCCGGGGGCCGGGGAGGCTTCACTGAGAAGGACCTGGCGTGGCTCCTGACCAACGCGCCGGCCGAAACCGTCGTGCTCAAGCCCGCGCCCGACCGCGCTGGCGGCGCGCACCTCACGCACGCCAGTACGCCCGCGTGAGCAGCACGGCGATCGGCACGATCTCCAGCCGACCGAGCCACATGAGCAGGATCATCACGACCTTCGAGGGGTCGCCGTACTCGGCGAACGAGCCCATCGGGCCGGCGATCCCGAGGCCGGGGCCGACGTTGCCTATCGTCGTCGCGGAGGCCGCGATCGCGTCCAGCGGGCGCAGGGCGATGTCCGTGCGCGCTCCGTCCAGCATGATCAGCAGCGCACCGAGGGCGAAGAGCCCCACGTAGAGCAGCACGAAGGCGTAGACGCCGCGCAGCGACCGCTCGTCGACGACGCGGCCGTTGAGCCGGATGGGCGTGACGAGCTCCGGATGCACGGTCTGGTCGAGCTCCCGGCGCAGCAGCTTGCCGATCAGCACGTGGCGCACGACGTTCAGCGACCCGCTCGTCGAGCCGGCGGAGGCCCCGAAGAACATCAGCCCGACGATCACGACGCTCGTCAGCCCCGTCCAGCGCGCGTAGTCGGCGGTTGCGAAGCCGGTAGTGGTCATGGTCGAGACTGCCTGGAAGACGCCGTGGCGGACGGCCGACGCGCCGCTCACGAGATCCTCGGTAACGAGCTCGACAATGAGCAGGGCCGACCCGACGGCGAGCAGGACGCCGTAGAGCCTGAACTCCTCGTCGCGGACGATCGCGTCGGGCCGGGGCCGGCGTTTGAGGAGCGACGCGTACATGAGCGCGAAGTTGGTGCCGGCGAGCGCCATGAAGACGACCACCGTCCACTGCGTAGGAGCGCCGAACCCTTCCATCGAGCGGTTGTGCGGTGCGAAGCCGGCCGTCGCGAGCGTGCCGAACGAATACGAGACGGCGTCGAACGGGCCCATCGCACGCTCCGAGCCGAGCCAGCGGAGGGTGGACAGCGCGAGCACCTCGAGCGCGGTGAGCCCGACGTAGAGGACGACGAAGCGGCGGGCGCTCTCACGGATCGTGACGGTCAGCGGCTCGAGCTCCGGTCCAGGGCGCGTCGAGCTGGAAGAGCTGGCGTCCGCCGACGCGCAGGCGCGGCAGCACGGCGAGCCCGAGCACGATGATCCCGAGCCCGCCGATCCAGGCCGTCAGCTGGCGCCACATCGCGATGGAACGACTCAGCCCCTCGACGTCGGTGAGGACGCTGGCACTGGTGCCCGAGAAGCCCGACATCGATTCGAAATACGCGTCGAGCGGCCTGCTCAGCTGGGCCTCGTCCGCCAGCAGGTAGGGGAGCATCCCCGCCGCCGCCGCGAGCAGCCAGAGCAGGACGATGACCAGGAATCCCTCCCGGGCGCCGATCGGCCCGCTACCCCGGAAGGGCAGCGTCAGCGCCAGCCCACCGGCCGCGGTGATCGCGGCGGCGAGCAGGAACGGCCAGGGCGACTCGTTGTAGCCGACGGCGAGCGCGGCAGGCACGAGGAAGGCGAGCGCTAGCAGCAAGATGAGCCGCCCGACGACGTACAGCGCCGCGTCGACCTCGACCCCGAGGGCGGGTCGCCGCAGACGGCTCACAGCATGTTCTCGACTTCCGTGGCCCGTCGCGACTCGGTGAAGAGGATCACCCGGTCGCCCGGCCGCAACTCGTCGTCACCGTGCGGGAACACAGCCTTGCCCTCCCTGACGATCGCACCGATGACGACGCCGGTCATGGGCAGCTCGCGGAACGGCTTGCTGACGAGCTTGCTCTCGGGCCGCACGACGACGTCGAGGACCTCGTAGCGGTCGCCCTCGAACATCGCCACCTGGCGCGTCCGCGGATCGTGGGCGAAGCGCACGATCTCCTCCGCAGTCAGCCGCCGCGGGTCGACAGCGGCGTCGACGCCGGCCTGCTCGAAGACGGCCAGCGAGGCCGGCTCACGGGCGATAGCGATCGTCAGCCGCGTTCCCGCGGACTTGAGCAGGACGGCGGCGTACAGGTTGTCGGCGTCGGCTCGCTCGGCGAGGACAGCGGCATCCGCGCGGTCTATCCGCTCCCGCTCCAGGAACTCGGGCTCGGTCCCGACGGCGTTCAGCACGCGGGCGCGCGGAAGCTCGTCGGCCACCATCCGCGCACGCTTGGCGTCCGCCTCGACGAGCCGGACGTCGATTCCCTGCGCGAGCAGCAGGCGGGCGATGGCGGTGCCGGTTCGCCCGGCGCCGAAGACGACGACGTTCTTCACGCGTTCTCCGGCCGAGCGGCAGACGAGCTTCGTCCACTCGCGCACGGCCTGCGGCGATCCCATCACGACCGTGCGGTCGCCGGGCTCGATCGTCTCGGCGCCGCGCGGGAGGATCTGGCGGTCGCCGCGGATGATCGCGACCACGCGCGAATCGGCCGGCAGCGACGCCTCGCGCAGCGGCACGCGCGTCACGCCGGGCGGCTCGGTCTGCACGTCGAGCTCGACGATCTGCACCTGCCCGTCGGCGAACACGTCGGTCTGCCGGGCGGCGGGAACGCCGACGATCTGCGAGACGGCGATCGCGCTCTCCTCCTCCGAGGACACCATGTGGTCGAAGGGCAGCTCGCGCTGCCGCCAGGCCTCCAGGTACTCGACGTCGCCGGTGCGGACGACCGTACGGGCCTCCGGCGCGAGCCGGCGAGCGAGCACCGCCACGATGATGTTGACCTCGTCCCGCGAGGTGCAGGCGACGACGAGCGCGGCCTCGCGCACGCCTGCCTCGATCAGCGTACGCCTGCTCGTCCCGCTGCCCGGCACCGAGCGCACGTCGTAGCGGTACGCGAGGGCGCCGGCGCGCTCAGGGTCGAGGTCGACCACGGTGATGTCGTGCTCGTCGTGCAGTGCCTCGACGACGGCGGTGCCCACCTGTCCGGCTCCCACGACGAGGACGCGCATCCGGCGAGAGGCTAATGGTGTTGCGCTGCCGACCTCCTGGACTGGGTCGTATCCCTGCTGCGGTGCCGGGTTTCGGCTTCCGCGCCGCGGACTAGAGTCCGCGCGTGCCGCGCAGGCGTCGCCGCCAGCAGCAGGGCCTCGAGCGCGTCCTCGGCACGCCGGCGCTCTTCGCGACCGCCTACGGCAACGTCGGCTCCTCGATCTACTACGCGCTCGGGCTGACCGCCGCCTACGCGCTCGGGCTGACGCCCGTCGTCTTCGTGGTCGCCGGCCTGATCTTCGCCGCGACCGCCGCCACCTACGCCGAGGGAACCGTGCAGCTTCCCGGAGGCGGGCGGCTCGTCGAGCTTCGCCCGCCACGCCTTCAACGAGCTCGTCAGCTTCGGCGCCGGCTGGGCTCAGATGCTCGTCTACATCGTGACCGTCGCCACGTCGGCGTTCTTCGTGCCGCACTACCTCTCGATCTTCTGGGAGCCGCTGCGCACGAACCCGTGGGACATCGTCGGCGGCGCGATCGTGATCGTGGTGCTGGTCGGCCTGAACGTCGTGGGCGTGCAGGAGGCCACGAGGCTCAGCGTCATCCTCGCGGTGATCGACTTCGCCACGCAGGTGCTGCTGGTGATCCTCGGCTTCGTGCTCGTCTTCAGCCCGCAGATCCTGGTGGACAACGTGCACTGGGGCGTCGCGCCGACCTGGGCGAACCTCGCGATCGCCGTCCCGGTGGCGATGCTCGCCTACACCGGCGTCGAGACCGTCTCGAATCTGGCGGAGGAGGTGCGCGATCCGGTGAAGAGCGTGCCTAACGCCTACAAGCTCGTCGCCGGCGCCGTCTTCGCCATCTACTTCACGCTGCCGCTCATCGCCCTCTCGGCCCTGCCCGTCAAGGAGATCAACGGCGAGCTGACGACGCTGCTCGCCCTGCCGCCGGAGGAGGGCGGCTACCAGAACGATCCCGTGCTGGGCATCGTCGACAACCTGGGCCTCACGGGCACGACACTCGACGCGATGCAGATCTACGTCGGGGTGCTCGCCGCCACGATCCTCTTCGTCGCGACGAACGCGGGCGTCATCGGCGCCTCACGCATCACGTACTCGATGGCGACCTACCGGCAGCTGCCCGGGGTCTTCCGGCGGCTCCACCCGCGCTTCAAGACGCCGTCGCTGTCGCTGGTCGTCTTTGCCGGGATCGCGCCGATCCTGCTCATCCTGCCGGGCGACGTCACCTTCGTCGGGACGCTCTACGCGTTCGGTGCCACGCTGTCGTTCACGGTCGCGCACGCGTCGCTCGATCCGCCTGCGCATCCTCGGGAGCAGCGAGCCGCTGAGCTACAAGGGGCGGCCGAACCTGCAGATCGGCGGGATCTCGTGGCCGGTCTTTGCGGTCATCGGCGGTATCGCGACCTTCATCTCGTTCCTGGTGATCCTGGTCCAGAACCCGGCCACCCGCTGGGTCGGGCTCGGTTGGCTCGTGTTCGGGCTGATCGGCTACACGATCTACCGGCGGCGCTTCGTCCAGGCGCCCGTGACCGAGATCGTCCGCGCGCCGGCGCTCGTCCTCGGGCCGTCGCTGACCGTCGAGTACCGGACGATTCTCGTCCCCGTCGTCCGCTCGGCCGAGTCGGAGGAGGCGCTCGTGGCGGCCGCCCGGCTCGCGTCGGAGCGCGGCTCGCGCATCGCCATCCTCCACGTGATCGAGATGCCGCTCGACCTGCCGCTCGACGGGACGCTCTCGGAGGCGGAAGAGGATGCCGCCGACGAGCTGCTCGACGACGCGGAGGCGCTCGTCGAGCGCTACGGCGTGCCGGTCGTCACGCGCCTCGTCCGCGCGCGCGCCGCCGGCCCCGCGATCGTGCAGGAGGCGATGAGCCGCTCGGCCGAGCTGGTCGCGCTCGGAGCGCCGCGCAAGCGACGGTTCGGCACGGAGAACAGGGCCGTCTTCGGTCGTACCGTTGACTACGTGCTGAAGGCGAGCCAGTCGCGCGTCATGGTCGTCGCGGGGAGGCGAGCGGCTTGAGACGTGCGACCGTCGCCTTCGCCCTCGTCTCGATCGGGCTCGGCGCCGCGATCCTGATCCGCACGATCGCGGCAGGCGGCAGCGGGCTCGCGATCGGCTACATCTTCGGCGTGGGCCTGATGGCACTCGGTGCCGGCCGCCTCTATCTCGTCCTCTCCCGGGACCGGACGTAGGCGATGGCGAAGAAGATCCAGGGCCTCGAGCGCGTCCTCGACGTCCCGTCGCTGGCGGCCGTCGCCTACGGCGAGATCGCCTCGTCGATCTACTTCGCGCTCGGCGTCATCGCCCTGCAGGCGCTCGGGCTGACGTCGTGGGTGATCCTCGCCGTCGGGATCCTGTTCCTGATGGTCGCGGCCTCCTATGCGGAGGGCTCGGCGGCCATCCCCGAGACCGGCGGCGCGGCGCTGTTCGTGCGGCGCGCCTACAACGACCAGGCGGGGTTCCTGACGGGCTGGGTGCTGTTCCTCGACTACGTGATCGTGATCGCGCTGGCCGCGCTGTTCGCGCCGCACTACTTCGGCGCCGCGGTCGGCTGGGACGGGATCCGCGACAAGCCCTGGGACATCGTCGCCGGGATTGCCGTCATTGTCGGCGTGGCCGGCATCCGGCTGATCAGGCGGCCCGGCCTGTACGGGCTCGCGATCGTCATCGCCCTGGTCGCGGTGATCTCGCACGTGCTGCTGATCGTGCTCGGCGGCATCTGGCTCGTGACGAGCGAGGGCTTCGGCTCCGGTGTGATCTGGGGCGAGGCGCCGTCGTGGAGCGCGCTCGCCTTCGCGATCCCGCTCGCCATGCTCGCCTTCACCGGGCTCGAGACGGTGGCCAACCTGGCCGCCGAGACGCGGGCGCCCGGCAAGACGCTCCCGCGCAGCCTCTTCATCGGCATCGCGTCGACCGTGATCGTCTCGTTCGCGATCGCCGTCGTCGGCCTGTCCGCGTACCCGCCGCACCGCGGCCCGGGGGGCCCGAACGGCTGGGTGACCGACCTGGGCACGACCTGGGTGCGCGCCCCGCTCGTCGGGATCACCGAGGCGCTGAACGGCCCGCTGCCCGGCGCGCTCGTCGACGTGCTGCGCGTCTTCATCGGCGTGAGCGGCACGTTCGTGCTGATCGCCGCCGTCAGCACGTCGATGTCCGGTGCAGGCCGGCTCGCCTACTCGCTCGCGAAGCACGACATGCTCCCGCACTCGTTCGCGCGGCTGAACCGGCGCACGCTCTTCGCACCGAAGGCGCTGATCAGCACTTCGGTCGTCAGCTGCGGCTTCATCGTCATGGCCGCGTTCACCGACCAGCCCGTCCGCTCGCTCGCGAGCCTCTTCTCGTTCGGCGTGCTGCTCGCGTTCACGGCCGCGCAGGTGGCCGTGATCAAGCTGCGCTTCAGCGAGCCGGAGCTCGAGCGGCCCTTCCGCGCGCCGCTGAACGTGCGAATCCGCGGGACGCCCGTGTCGCTGCTCGCGCTCGTCGGCGCGCCGCTCACGTTCGCCATCTGGATCGTCTCGATCCTGACCCATCCCGCCGCACGCATCGTCGGGCCGCTCTGGCTGCTCGCCGGCGTGATCATCTTTATCGCCGTCCGCACCTCGCGGCGCGAGCCGGTGCTCGGCCGCGTCGTGCCGGCGGAGGGTGACCTCGACCCGTTCGAGGAGGGCGCGTACGAGCGGATCCTCGTGCCGCTGAAGCTGAGCCCGATCGGCGACGAGGTGCTCGCGACCGCGATCCGGCTCGCCGAGGAGCGCGGCTCGGCGGTGCGCGTCTTCCACGGGATCAAGGTGCCGATGGAGCTGCCGATGGACGCCGACCTGCCCGAGGCGTCCGAGTACGCATTCGCCTCGCTCGGCGACGCGCGCGAGCTGGCCGAGGAGCACGGCGTCGAGATCGAGACCGTCTCTGCCCGCACGCGCGCGCTCGGCGAGGCGATCGTCGAACAGGCGCGCGAGTGGAACGCGGACCTGATCGTGCTGGGGTCGGCTCCGCGCTGGCGGCGGCAGTCCCGCTTCTTCAGCCCGACCGTCGACTTCGTGCTGCGCAAGGCGCCCTGCGAGGTGATGGTGATCGCCTACCCGCAGGGGCTGCTCGAGGACGAGTCAGAGGCCGAGGAGTCCGCTACGCTCGCAACATGAAGGTCGTCGTGATCGGCTGCGGACGCGTCGGCTCGTCGGTCGCGAAGGCGCTCGACCGCCATGGCTGGGACGTTGTAGCGATCGACGAGCGCGAGGACGCGCTCTCGCGGCTGGGCGAGGACTGGCGCGGGGGGTTCCTCGTCGGTCACGGCATGGACGTGGAGCTGCTGCGCGAGGCAGGCGTGGAGAATGCCGACGCTGCCGTCGTGGCCACGAACGGCGACAACACGAACGTCGTCATCGGCCAGGTGCTCGAGAAGCGCTTCGACATCGGGTGCGTCGTCGTCCGCATCCTCGATCCGGCCCGCGCCGAGCTCTATTCCACGCTGGGCCTGCGCGTCGTCTGCCCGACCTCGAACGCGATCTCGGTGCTGATCGACGCCGCGCGTTCGTGCGAGGTACGGCCCGAGCGTGCCGCGACTCCGTAACGCCATGTACATCCTCGTCGCGGGCGGCGGCAAGGTCGGCGCCAATGTGACGCGGACCCTGATCTCGTGGGGCCACGAGGTCACGCTCGTCGAGCAGCGGCGTGACCGCTTCGAGCGGCTGGAAGAGGAGTTCGAGCACCGCGTGCAGCTCGGCGACGCGACCGAGCTCTTCGTGCTCGAGCGCGCCGGCATTCGCCGCCCGCCCGACCTGCTCGTCGCGGTCACCGGCGACGACGAGGACAACATCGTGATCTGCCAGGTCGCGCGCGACCACTACGGCGTCCAGAAGGTGATCGCCCGTGTCAACGACCCGCGCAACCAGGAGCACTTCGACCTGCTCGGGATCATGCCGACCGTCTCCGCCACGGCCAACGTGCTCGCGATGATCGAGCACGAAGTGCCCGAGCACGAGCTCGTCCACCTGCTGCAGCTGAAGCGCGAGAAGCTGGACATCGTCGAGGTGCAGATCGACGAGGACTCGCCGTCGGTCGGCAAGCGCGTGGACACGCTCAAGCTGCCGGACGGCTCGCGGCTCATCTGCGTCATGCGCGAGGGCAAGACGGAGATCGCCGAGGGCTCGATCGAGCTCCAGGCCGGCGACCAGGTGCTCGCCGTGCTCGAGCCCGGCAAGGAGTCCGAGCTCCGCGGCGTCCTCTTGAAGTGACCGCAGAGCCGTGACGCCGAAGGGCGGCGGTTCGCCGCCCTTCGGCGTCGCGGCTCTGCTCTATTCGAATGGGGAACCCCCGCTGCGCGGGTTCCCCCCTCGAGCTCCCCCTTTCCCGGTAGACGTCACACGCGACTTCGCGCGACGTGGCTCCCGCCCGGCAAGCCGGGCTCCGCCGACCCAACGGCAAGTCTTTACAGTCCCCACCGCGGCCGTGCTGGGGCAGTCCCTAACACCTGGCCAACAAGGCCGTCGCTACCGTGGCCGCGTGGGCCGCGCCCTCCTGCTCGTCGCCGCCGTTGCGGCACTCGCCGCCACGGCGGCGCTGAGCGCCGGAGCGCAGCGCCAGGCGATCGGCGTCCGCCTCGTCTCCGCGCAGCTCGACTCGCCCGTCGACGTGACGGCGCCGCGCAGCGAGAAGAACAAGCTCTACGTCGTCGAGCAGCCCGGCCGCATCCGCGTGCTCGTCAACGGCAAGCTCCGTGCCGCGCCCTTCATGGACATCCGCCCGCTGGTGCTGAGCGGAGGCGAGCAGGGGCTCCTCTCGGTCGCGTTTCACCCGAGCTACGCGAAGAACCGCCGCCTGTACGTCGACTACACCGACCGAGGCGGCAACACGCGCGTCGTCGAGTACCGCGCCGACAAGGCCGGCAACCGCGTCATCCCGAGCACGCGCCGCCAGCTCTTCTCCGTCGCGCAGCCGTACGAAAACCACAACGGCGGCAACGTCATGTTCGGGCCTGACGGGCTGCTCTACATCGGGATGGGCGACGGCGGCTCCGCGGGCGACCCGGAGAACCGCGCGCAAAACCTCTCGTCGCTGCTCGGCAAGCTGCTCAAGATCGATCCGATCAAGAAGGGCGCCCGCCCGGTCATCGCCGCGTTCGGCCTGCGCAACCCGTGGCGCTATTCGTTCGACCGCCAGACCGGCGACCTCTGGATCGGCGACGTCGGCCAGAACGCCTGGGAGGAGGTGGACTTCACGCCGCGCTCGAGCCCGGGCCTGGAGAACTACGGCTGGGACGTCTACGAGGGCTTCGCCGGCTACGAGGACAAGTCGCCGAACGCGGCCGGCCACCTCGTCGCGCCGGTGCACGTCTACCCGCACAGCGACGGCATCTCGATCACCGGCGGGTTCGTCTACCGCGGCACGAAGATCCCGAGCCTGAAGGGCCGTTACGTCTTCGGCGACTACGGCAGCGGCACCGTCTGGTCGCTGGCGCCGAACGGCTCGGCGAAGGCGACCGACGTGCGCAAGGAGACGAACGTGCCGCAGTTGTCGTCGTTCGGCGAGGACGCTTCCGGCGAGCTGTACGCGACCTCGCTGACCGGGCGGCTGTACCGCATCGTCGCCTCCTGACCACCCAGTTCGCGAAGGTGGTCGCGGCCTCGGCCGCGGTGGGGGCGACCTCCGCGCGCTCGGCGAAGACCGCGGCGCTGGCGGATCTGCTGCGCCGGCTCGAGCCGGGCGAGGTGCCGGTCGCGGTCGGCTTCCTCACCGGCGTCCCGCGGCAGGGACGGGTCGGGATCGGCTACGCGATGGTGTACGGCGTCGAGGCCCCGGCCGCGCCCGAGCCGTCGCTCACGGTCGACGACGTCGACGCGGCGGTCGCCGCGGTGCAGGCGCTCACCGGCAAGGGCTCCGGCGGCGCGCGACGTGCCGCGCTCGCGGAGCTGCTCGCCCGTGCCACCGCCGACGAGCAGTCGTTCCTGCGCCGTCTGTTCACGGGCGAGTTGCGGCAGGGCGCGCTCGCGGGCGTGATGGTCGACGCGGTCGCGAAGGCGGCCGGCGTGCCGGTGGACGTGACGCGGCGCGCGTACATGCTCTCCGGCGACCTGCCGCGCACGGCCGCGGTCGCGCTCGGCGAGGGAGAGGACGGCGTGCGCGCGATCGGCTTCGAGCTGTTCCGCCCGGTGCTCCCGATGCTCGCGTCACCGGCGGAGAGCGTCACCGAGGCGGTCGAGAGCTTCGAGCTCGCGTCGGTCGAGTGGAAGCTGGACGGCATCCGCATCCAGATCCACCGCCGCGGCGACGAGGTGAGGATCTACACGCGCAACCTCAACGACATCACCGCGGCGCTGCCCGGGATCGTCGATGCGGTGCGGCGGCTGCCGCTCGAGCAGGCGGTGCTCGACGGCGAGGCGATCTGGATGGGCGAGGAAGGGCCGGCGGCGTTCCAGGACTCGGTCTCGCGCGTCGACGGGCAGGCGCCGGAGGGGACGAGGACGTTCCTGTTCGACGTGCTGCATCTCGACGGCGACGACCTGCTCGACGTGCCACTGGCAGAGCGGGCCGAGCGGCTCGACGCGGTCGCGGGCGACATGCGCATCCCGCGCGTCGTGACGAGCGACCCGGCCGAGGGCGAGCGCGTGCTCGAGGAGGCGCTCGCGGCGGGCCACGAGGGCGTGGTCGTGAAGGACGCGGCCTCGCCGTACGTCGCCGGGCGCCGCGGCAAGGCGTGGCGCAAGGTCAAGCCGGTGCGCACGTACGACCTGGTCGTGCTCGGGGCGGAGTGGGGGCACGGGCGGCGGCAGGGATGGCTCTCCAACCTTCATCTCGGTGCGCGCGGGCCGGACGGCGGCTTCGTCATGGTCGGCAAGACGTTCAAGGGCATGACCGACGAGCTGCTCGAGTGGCAGACCGCTGCGCTGCTCGAGCGCGAGGTGGAGCGCCGCGGGATCGCCGTCATGGTGCGGCCGGAGCTGGTGGTCGAGATCGCGCTCGACGGCGTGCAGGCGTCGACGCGCTACCCGGGCGGCGTTGCGCTGCGCTTCGCTCGCGTGAAGCGCTACCGGCCCGACAAGGACGCGGCCGAGGCGGACACGATCGAGTCGCTCCAGGCGCTGCTGCCCGCACGCGCGTAGGCTCGCCGCCGTGGGCGCGCGGTGGGAATGGCGGACGTTCGGCGACCTGGCGGGGAACGCGCTCGCCTCGCGCGAGCCCGACCAGGTGCAGGAGAGCGACGAGGTCTACGTGCTGGCGCCGGCGAGCAACGCGTCGGTGAAGTTCCGCGACGGCGTCATCGATGTGAAGACGCTGCAGCAGGTCGACCGCGGGCTCGAGCAGTGGCAGCCGGTGCTGAAGGCGGAGCTCCCGCTCTCGGCGGAGGATGCAGCGACCGTGGCCGCCGCGCTCGGCGTCGACCGCGTGGACGGTTCGTCCCTCGACGCACTCGCGGCGGGCCTGCTCGCCGTGCCGGTGCACAAGAGCCGCGCCCGTCACACCGTCGGCGGCTGCAGTGGCGGAGCTGTCCGCGTTCCGCACCGAGCACGGCGCGACGCAGACGATCGCTGTCGAGTCGGAGGATCCGGACGCGGTGCTCGCGGCGGTCGCCGGGCTGGGTCTCGCGGGCCGGACGAACACGTGCGTGGCGCGCGGGCTCAAGCGGCTAGCCGGCGTGGGCCGCTACGCCGTGATCGACGTCGGCACGAACTCCGTGAAGTTCGACCTGGCCGAACGCGCGCCGGACGGCTCGTGGACGACGCTCGACGACCGCGCGCAGGTGACGCGCCTCGGCGAGGGGCTCGCGGAGACCGGCAAGCTCGGCGCTGAGCCGATCGGGCGTACGGTCGACGCGATCGCGGGCATGGTCGACGAGGCGGAGGGCGCCGTCGAGATCACCGCGGTCGGCACGGCCGGTATGCGGAACGCGCAGAACACCGCCGAGCTGGTCGCCGCCGTCGAGGCCCGCACCGGCGTGCACATCGAGGTGATCTCCGGCGACGAGGAGGCGCGGCTCGCCTACGTGGCCGTGACCGCCGAGATCGACCTGGGCGACGGCACGCTCGTTCTCTTCGACACGGGCGGCGGCAGCTCGCAGTTCACGTTCGGCCACGGCCGCCACGTCGACGAGCAGTTCAGCGTGGACGTAGGCGCCGCGCGCTTCACGGAGCGCTTCGGGCTCGACCGAGCCGTCTCCCGCGAGGTTCTGGACGAGGCGCGAGCCGCGATCGCCGCCGACCTCGCGCAGCTGGACGGCCGCGCACAGCCCGACGCGTTGGTCGGTATCGGCGGCGCCGTCACGAACCTGGCCGCGGTGAAGCACGCGCTGGCCGAGTACGACCCCGCCGTCGTCCGCGGCACGGTGCTCGACCGGGCGGAGATCGACCGCCAGATCGAGCGCTATCGCGAACTGGACGCAGAGCAGCGCCGCGAGATCACCGGCCTGCAGCCCGGCCGTGCCGAAGTGATCCTCGCCGGCGCGTGCATCGTCCGCACGATCCTGGAGAAGCTGGGCACGGACGCGTTCCGGGTCAGCGACCGCGGCCTGCGGCACGGCCTTCTGGCCGAGCGCTTTAACCCGTGCGCCGCCGGTGCACGCGCGGCGCCTGCTGGCCGAGCGCGGCGTAGGCGAGCGCCTGCAGCGACTCGTTCAGCACGGCGATCTCCCGCACGAGCGGGGCGAGCTGCTCGCCGCTGTCCAGGCGGCGGTTCATCGAGCGCAGCTCAGCCGTCAGCGCGTCGAGGCGCTGGAGCAGGGCGTCAAACTGGCGGTCAGGAAGATCCCTTGGCTCCACGAACCGGATCGTAGTGGGCGAGGCGGAGGAGATCGTCGCGCGTGCGTACGACCTCCGCGTCGCCGAGCCGCGCCAGCAGCCGGTCGAGCGCGCCCGCGCCCGTCTCGAGCGCCTCGATGCGCCGGTCGGCGCCGAGCTGCGCCAGCACCACGCGCGCGAGGGGCTCCGGCGCGTCGGTGAAGACGCCGGCCTGGACCTTGCGCAGCGCCGCGGCCACGCCCGCATCGCGGCGCACGTGCACCGGCGCGTGGTTCTCGGCGAACCGCTCGAGCGACGAGCGCCAGTCGCCGATCCCGTGCTCGGCCCAGCGGTCGAGCTCCTCGGCCGCGGCCGCCCGGTCATCGGCGAGCGCGGCGGTGTCGAGCCCGGCGATCGACGCGTAGCGCCGCGCCGCGTCTTCGAGCCATGCCTGCCAGAGCCCGCGCGTGTCCGCGAGGGCGTCGAGCTCGACGGCGACCCTCATCGGCGCAGCCGCCGCGCGACGAGCAGGCCGATGACGATCCCGATCGAGTCGATGAGCACGTCCCGTGGCGCCCCGTGGCGGCCGCGCACGAACGTCTGGTGGATCTCGTCCGAGATCGCGTAGCCGACGGCAGCCGCGAACGCCCATGGCGCCGACAGCGCGCGCCGCAGCAGGAACGCGAGCACGGCGTACTCCGTCACGTGCGCGCATTTGCGCAGGATCGTGTCCCACGTCCCGAGCCCGGTGCCGAGCGACGGGATCGACGAGAGCGCGAAGATCAGCGCCGCCCAGACGAGGATCGGGCAGCCAGATCGTGAGCAGCGGCGAGCGGCCGCGCAGCGCGTGCGCCTCCATCCCCAACAGTTTGTCGATTCCGGCCACGTCCCGACCGCCCAGTTGTGGACGGTCCGTCACCGTGCCTCGCACCGTCACGAACGCTCCACACCCACGCGAGCGAGCGGTTTTCGAACTTGCCGCCCTGTGGGCGAACCGTCACCGTGCCAGGCACCGAAACACGTTGCGCACAGCTCGGCTGCCGCTCGGAAGGGCGGGGTGGTAGCTTCCCTGGCCTAAGACAGGGCGCGTGGTGGAGGGAACGCCGGTGCGAATCCGGGACGGTCCCGCCGCTGTGAGGGGAGTTGCTTCCACGCCGACACGCCACTGGCCCAACCCAGGCCGGGAAGGCGGCGCGGAGGGGAGCCCCGAGTCAGAAGACCTCGCCACGGGCCACCCCGACCGAACCCCTCGTGGAAAAGGAGGAACGGTGCTCAAACGAGCCCTCATCGCACTCGCGGCGGCCACCGTCGTGGCGCTCCCGGCCGGCTCTGTGGCCGCGCCCCAGGCGTTCCCGCACCGGATCATCTCGCTGTCGCCGAGCGCAACCGAGATGCTCTACGCGATCGGCGCCGGCAAGCAGGTCATCGCCGTCGACGACCAGTCGGACTACCCGAAGCAGGCGCCGCGCACGAAGCTCTCCGGCTTCACGCCGAACGTCGAGGCGATCGCGAAGTACAAGCCGGACCTGGTCGTGATCGCGAACGACGTCAAGGGCCTGCGCGCGTCGCTCAAGAAGCTGAACATCAAGGTCGTGCTCCAGTCCGCGCCGCGAGACCTCGCCGGCGCGTACGAGCAGATGCGCGCGCTCGCGACCCTCACCGGCCACATCCGGCTGGCCAACCACGCGATCGCGAGCATGGACGACAAGATCCGTGCGGCCGTCTCGTCGGCGCCGCGCTCGCATCTGCGCTACTACCACGAGCTCGACCCGACGCTGTACAGCGTGAAGTCGAGCACCTTCATCGGCCGGGTCTACGAGCTCTTCGGGCTCCAGAACATCGCTGACAAGGCGCCGGGCGCGGCGTATCCGAAGCTGTCGTCGGAGTACATCGTCGCGGCGAACCCGGACCTGATCTTCCTGGCCGATTCGAAGTGCTGCAAGCAGACCCTTGCGACCGTCTCGGCGCGGCCGGGCTGGAGCAACATCGCCGCCGTGAAGAACGAGAAGGTGATCGCGGTCGACGACTCGATCGCGTCGCGCTGGGGGCCGCGCGTCGTTGCGTACGTGCAGGCGGTCGCCAAAGCACTGAAGTCGCAGTAGCCGGGGTGGGGGAGACGGCTCAGCTGCCGGTCGCGGTCCCGCGCGTGCGCGCGGTCCCGCGGCGGGCCGGTGGCCGCCGGACGTGGCTCTGGTACGCGGGCGGCGTCCTCTTCGCGGTGAGCGCGGTGATCGCGGGGCTGGCGGTCGGGCCGGTCGATCTCGGCTACGGGCCGATGGCGAGCGACGTGCTCTCGCACGTGCCGTTCCTCGGCGTGCGGTCGCGGCTCTCGGAGACGGACTCGGCGATCCTCTGGCAGATCCGCGCGCCGCGGGTGGTGCTCGGGCTGCTGGTCGGCGCGCTGTTGGCGGCCTCGGGCGCGACCTACCAGGGGACGTTCCGAAACCCGCTCGCCGACCCGTACCTGCTCGGCGTCGCCGCGGGCGCCGGGCTCGGCGCGACGCTCGCGTTCGTGTACGGCGGGAACGGGGCCTGGGCCAACGACCTGCTGCCGCTTGCGGCGTTCATAGGCGGGGCGGCCGCCGTCGTGCTCGCGTACATGGTGGGCCGGGCGGCCGGCGGCACCGCGCGAGCGGCCGCGCTGATCCTTGCGGGCGTCGTGGTCGCGTCGTTCCTGACGGCGGCTCAGACCTTCGTGCAGCAGCAGCATGCGGACACGCTGCAGTCGGTCTACTCGTGGATCCTCGGCCGCCTCGACACGGCCGGGTGGCACGACGTCGTGCTGCTCCTGCCCTACGCGGGGCTGAGCTTCGTGGTGCTGCTGGCGCACCGGCGCGTGCTCGATGTGCTCGCGCTCGGCGACGAGGAGGCGGGGAGCCTCGGCGTGAACGTGCCGCGCATGCGGCTGCTGCTGGTCGCGGCGGCGACGCTCGGGACGGCGGCGGCCGTCGCAGTCAGCGGGCTGATCGGGTTCGTGGGCGTCATCGTCCCGCACTTCGTCCGGCTTGTGGCGGGCGGCAGCTACCGGCTCGTCGTGCCGCTCTCGATCCTCGTCGGGGGCGGGTTCCTCGTCTACGCGGACATCGTCGCGCGGACGGTGATGGCGCCGGCCGAGCTGCCGATCGGGGTGGTGACCGCGTTCTTCGGCGCGCCGTTCTTCGCCATCGTGCTGCGCACGAGCCGCGGGGTGACCTCATGACCGCGGTTGCCTTCGACGGCGTCTCGGTCTCGCTCGACGGGACGCCCATCCTCCACGGTGTCTCCGGAAGCGCCGAGTCCGGCGCGTGGCTGACGGTGATCGGGCCGAACGGCGCGGGGAAGAGCACGCTGCTGCGTGCGCTGCTCCGGCTGGTGCGGGCTACCGGGTCGATCACCTTGGACGGCGTCGAGACGGCCCGCATGCGCGCGCGCGAGCTGGCGCGGCGCGTGGCGCTCGTCCCGCAGACGCCGGCGATGCCCGGGGAGATGTCGGTTGCGGAGTACGTGTTGCTCGGGCGGACGCCGCACCTGGGCTACTTCGCCCGCGAGAGCCGCCGCGACCACGAAGAGGCGGCCGTCGCGCTGGAGCGGCTCGACCTGTCGCCCCTCGCGCACCGGCGGCTCGGCACGCTCAGCGGCGGCGAGCGGCAGCGGGCGGTGCTCGCGCGGGCGCTCGCCCACCGGGCGCCGGTGCTGCTGCTCGACGAGCCGACCGCGGCACTCGACATCGGCCGCAGCCAGGACGTGCTCGAGCTGGTGGACGAGCTGCGCCGCGAGGCCGGGTCTCACGGTCGTCGCAACGATGCACGAGCTGACGCTCGCGGGGCAGTACGCCGACCAGCTGCTGCTTGCTCGACGGCGGCCGCGTCGTCGCGTCGGGGTCGCCGCGCGAGGTGCTCACCGAGGAGCTGGTCGAGCGCCACTACGGCGCGAGCGTGCGGGTCGTCGAGGACGACGAGGCCGGTCTCGTCGTCGTCCCCGCGCGCGGGTGAGCGGGCTGACGCTCCTGCTCGGCGGCGCGCGGAGCGGCAAGTCGGCGCTGGCCGTGTCGCTCGCGGGGGACGGGCCGGTCACGTTCGTCGCGACCGGCACGGCGGGCGACGCGGAGATGGCCGAGCGGATCGAGCGGCACCGCGCCGAGCGGCCGGCCGGCTGGGCCACGGTCGAGGAGCCGGTCGCGCTGCGCGAGGCGATCGACGCGGCCGAGGGGACGGTCGTGGTCGACTGCCTCTCGCTCTGGGTCGCGAACCTCTTCGAGGCGGGCTGGGCGGACGCGGACGTGGAGGCGGAGGCGGCTGAGGCGGCACGCGTGGCGGCGGGCCGCCGCACGATCGCGGTCAGCAACGAGGTCGGTCTCGGCGTGGTGCCGGCGACGCCGCTCGGACGCCGCTACCGCGACGTGCTCGGGCGCGTCAACGCCTCCTGGGCGGAGGCGGCCGAGGACGCCTATCTCGTCGTCGCGGGCCGCGCGCTCCGGCTCGACAGGCTCGATGGCTGAGCTGCTGGAGCGGACGGCGGCGGCCGTCGAGCCGGTCGGCTCCACGGACGACATCCGAGCCCGGCTCGACGCGAAGACGAAGCCGCGCGGCAGCCTGGGCCGGCTCGAGGACCTGGCCGTCCGGGCGACCGCCGCGGGGGCTCGCGCGGACACGTGGCGGCCTGCGATCGTGGTCGCGGCAGCCGATCACGGCGTCGCGCGGCAGGGCGTGAGCGCCTACCCGCAGGAGGTCACGCGGCAGATGCTCGCCACGTTCGCCGCCGGCGGTGCCGCCGTGTGCGTGCTCGCGCGGCAGGCGGGCGCCGAGCTGGTGGTGGTCGACGCGGGCGTGGTCGAGCCGCTCGACGAGCCGGGTATCCGTGACCTGCGGCTCGGTGCGGGCACGGCCGACTTCACGGCGGAGCCGGCCATGCCGCGCGAGGTCGCCGAGGCGGCGCTCGAGGCGGGCATCGGGCTCGCGGCCGGGCTGGACGCGTCGCCGCTCGCGCTCGGCGACATGGGGATCGCCAACACGACTGCGGCGGCGGCCGTGACGGCCGCGCTGCTCGGCGCGGAGCCCGCGGAGGTCTGCGGCCGCGGCACGGGCATCGACGGCGAGCAGCTCCGGCGGAAGGTCGACGTCGTCCGCCGCGGGCTCGAGCTGCACCGCCCCGACCCGGACGACCCGGTCGGCGTGCTGGCGGCGGTGGGCGGATTCGAGATCGGTGTGCTCGCAGGTGTGGCTCTGGGGGCGGGTGCCGGCGGCGTGCCGGTGGTGATCGACGGCATCATCACGGGCGCCGCCGCGCTCCTTGCAGCCCGGCTGGCGCCCGCGCTCACCGGCCGCCTGATCGCGTCGCACCGCTCCCCCGAGCCGGCGCACACGCTGCAGCTTCGCGCGCTCGAGCTCTCGCCGCTGCTCGATCTCGGCCTGCGGCTCGGGGAGGGCTCAGGGGCGGCGCTCGCGCTGCCGCTCGTCCGCGCCTCGCTCGCCATCCTCGACGAGATGGCCACGTTCGAGGCGGCGGGGGTCACCGATGCAGGCCGCTGAGGTCGCGCGCGGCGGGCTCGCCGCCGTCGGTTTCCTCACGCGCGTTCCGGTTCGCCTGCGGCTGGACGCCCGCGACGTGGCGCGCGGCGTGCCGTTCTTCCCGGTGGTCGGGGCGGCGGTCGGGCTCGTCTCGGGCGGCGTGGCGGTGCTGCTCGTACCCGCACGTGCCGGCGCTGGCGGCCGCCGGCGTGGCGCTCGGCGTGGAGCTCGTGCTCACGGGCGGGATGCACGTGGACGCGCTCGCCGACACTGCCGATGCGGCCGGCGCGCATACCCGCGAGCGCGCGCTCGAGATCATGCGCGACCCGAGGATCGGGTCGTTCGGCGCGTCGGCGCTCGTCGTCGACCTGCTGGTGCGGGCGGCGGCGGTCGCTGCGCTCCTCGATGCGGGCGGCGCGCTTCCGGCGCTGGTCGCGGCTGGTGCGCTGAGCCGGGCCGCTGCGTTGCCGGTCGCGGCCGCGCTGCCCTATGCGCGTGCGGAAGGCGGTCCCGGCAGCGTGCTGAGCGGGCGGACGACGTGGGCCGCGGCGGCCGCCGGGATGGTCGTCGGGCTCGGGCTGTCGCTCGCTGCCGGCGTCGACGGCCTGGTGGCGGCCGGCAGCGCTGCGCTGGTCGCCGCCGTGCTCGCGCTCGTCTTCCGCCGCTGGCTGGGAGGCGTTACAGGCGATTCGCTCGGCACGGTCACCGAGCTGGCCGGAGCGACGGCGCTGCTCGTTCTTGCCGCGCTCGCCTGACCGGGCTCCGGTGCCTGGCACCGGGCGGGCCCCGGTCGGTGCCAGGCACGGGCCGGGCCTTACGCCGACGCGGCGATCCAGCCGTGAGCCGGCCGGTGGAGACGGCCTGCCGCGACGAGCCGCTCCACCAGGCCGTCGTCGAGGCGCCAGGTCCATGAGAACCACCGGCGCAGCTCGCGTTCCGGCGCGAACACGGCGGCGCGCACGCCGGCGACCACCAGGTCGTCGAGCTCTTCGCTCCCGCCGGCCGCCTGCGGGAACACCTGATCCCAGCGCGCGAGCGTCGACTCCAGCTCGTGGCCCACGAGCACCCCACAGCGCTCGAGCGGGTGCCGCAGATCCTTGAGCTCCTTCGGCCTGAGCCCGAGCTCGACGCGGAGGTCCTCCGGCGTCGAGGGCCCCGCCGAGGCGAGATGGTCGAGCAGCCGCGCCCAGCCCTTGTCGGCTGCGTGCATTCGCTCGAGCTCGGCGCGCACGATCGGGTCGAGCACCGCCGCCACCTCGGCGGAGACGAGCAGATGCTTGCCGCGGTGCACCTTCACGGCGGTCAGGCCGGGCATCTGCGCGAGCAGCCCGAACCACCGCCACTTCGTGCGCGGCCACTCGCCGAACCCGCCCGCGCCGGACTTGTACGGCTCTTCGTGGCATGCCTCGAACAGCGACGGCAGCGCCGAGTCGGCGGTGCGGGTGAGCAGGCCGCGGTCGCGCGCGAACGCTTCGGCCTCGCCGAGCGTCCGGAGCGCCCGGTCCGGGTTGAGCCTGCACTCGAATGCTCGCCGCTCATCGAGCTCGGCGAGCGACAGCACTCAGGTCTCGAACGAGCCGCGCGACATCGCTTGCCGCTTGGCCAGGTCTTCCATGTTCACGAGCTGCCCGTCGCGGCCGACGTAGCCGTCCTTGGCGCCGACGATCAGGAGCACGAGGTCGCCGTCGCCGACGTTCGTCACCTTGCGAACCGTGCTCGACTCCACGTGGCAGAGACCACCGGGGCCGAGCTCGCGAACCTCGTCGCCGACCTCGAACCGCGCCGTCCCGCTGTGGACGAAGTACAGCTCGTCCTGCTCGTCGTGGTAGTGGTGGATCCCCTCGGCCCCCGCCGGATAGACGACCACGTTGACGCCGAAGGCGGTCACGCCAAGCGGCCCGCGCACCTTGCGGAATCCGTAGTTGTCGCCCAGCTCGTCGAGCGTCGCGAACGCGTGCGCCATCGCTGGCCACGCTACCACCCTCTTACGTACGAGGACTCGCGGATGCGCGTCCGGCGCGCAAGGATTACAAGACAATGGACGTCTGTGCGGCCGCGTCCACGTTCGGCTGCTCGAGGAGGCGATTTCCATGAGGAGCACGCCCCGAGGCGCGCTGCTCGCCCTTGCGTGCGTCTTCGTCCTCTCCGTGGTGCTGTCCGGCGCGTCGTTCCACGACGCTACGGCGGCGCCGGCCCTGCCGGGCACGCGCGTCGCGTACCACGCCGAGACCGGTGTGCTCTCGTTCGTCGGCTCGGCTCCGGGCAGCCCGCTCGCCCGACCGGCCGGGCTCGAGCCGGCCGCGGCGCCGGCGGCGGTCGCGCGGGCGTTCCTCGAGCAGCTCGGGCCGCGCTTCGGGATCCAGGATCAGGCGAGCGAGCTGCGCGTGACGTCTGTGCAGCCGGCCCCGAACGGCCGCGACGTCGTGCGCTTCCAGCAGATCATGGACGGCGTTCCAGTGCTCGGCGGCGAGCTGGTCGTGAACCTCGATCGCAACGGGGATGCGCTCTCCATCGGCGGCGAGGCGCTGCCTGCGGCCGAGCTGTCGGTCGTGCCGGGCATCACGCCCGCCACGGCACGTGAGACGGCGCTCGGCGCGGTCGCGTCGGCGCGCGCCGCGCCTTTGCCCGCGCTGCGCGCCGGCGACGCCACGCTCTGGATCGTCGATGCGAGAATCGTGGGCGGCCCGGGCACCGGCACCCCGACGCTCGCCTGGCGGGTCGACGTGACCGGCCCCGGACTGATCGACGAGCTCGTCTTCGTCGACGCCCGGCGCGACACCCTGGCGCTCCACTTCGACCAGGTCAAGCGGGCGAAGAACCGCCAGGTCTGTGATGCCGGCAACACCCACACGCAGCTGCCCTGCAGCGCGCCGGTCCGCACCGAGGGCGGCGCGCCCGCAGACCAGGAGGTCAACGACGCGTACGACTTCGCCGGCGACGTCTACGACTTCTACTTCGGCGGGTTCGGCCGCGACAGCCTCGACGGTGCAGGGATGACGCTGAAGTCGACCGTGCGCTTCTGCACGGGCGAGCCCGGCGTCTCCTGCCCCTGGCCGAACGCGGCGTGGGCCGTCGGGCCCAACCAGATGGTCTACGGCCAGGGCTACGCGCATGCGGACGACGTGGTCGGCCACGAGCTCACCCACGGCGTCACCAACCTCACGTCGAAGCTCATCTCCTACTACCAGTCGGGCGCGATCGACGAGTCGATGTCGGACGTCTTCGGCGAGCTCATCGACCTGTCCAACGGCCGGGGGACCGACAAACTCGAAACGCGCTGGCTGATGGGCGAGGACACGCCGATCGGCGCCATCCGCGACATGGAGAACCCACCGTCGTTCGGCGACCCCGACCGGATGGGGAGCCTGCTCTACTGGACTGGCTCGTCCGACGACGGCGGCATCCACATCAACAATGGCGTCGGGAACAAGGCCGCCTTCTTGATGACCGACGGAGGCACGTTCAACGGCAGGACCGTCAGCCCGGCGCTCGGCATCACGAAGGCCGCCAGGATCTACTACGAGGCCGACACGCACCTGCTCACGTCGGGGAGCGACTACCTCGACCTCTACAACGCGCTCCGGCAGGCATGCGCCAACCTCACGGGCACCGGCGGGATCACGAGCGGCGACTGCAACGAGGTCAAGGACGCGGTGGAAGCCGTCGAGATGAACGTCCCGCGGACCGATCCGCCCGCGGCACCGCGCAGCGTCGTCGCGACGGGAGGGAGCGGCAGCGCGAGCCTCAGCTGGGCGCCGCCGCCGCAGCCGTCGCACGGCAGCTCGATCACCTCCTATGTGATCACGCCGGTCGCCGGCGGCATCTCTCAGTCCCCGACGACGGTCGGCGGTGGTGCGACCTCGACGACGTTCGGCACGCTCACGAACGGGACGAGCTACTGGTTCAGGATCAAGGCGGTGACCGCCGGCGGCGCCGGGCCGGAGACGACGTCGAACACCGTGACCCCGAAGGGGACGCAGTCGATCTCGTTCGCGCCGCTCCCGGGCAAGACGTGGGGCGACCCCGATTTCACGGTCGGCGCGACCGCCTCCTCCGGCCTGCCCGTCTCGTTCACGGCGAGCGGCATGTGCACGGTCATCGGCACGAACGTGCACGTCTTCGGTGTGGGGACGTGCACGATCACGGCGGCGCAGTCGGGTAACAGCGCCTTCAGCGCGGCGCCGAGCGTGAGCCAGTCGTTCACCATCGCGAAGGCCAGCCAGACGATCGCGTTCGGCTCGCTCCCGAACCGGACCGTCGGCGACCCGGACTTCACGGTCGGCGCGACCGCGTCCTCGGGCCTGTCGGTGTCCTTCGCGGCGCGTGGCAGTTGCACGATCAGCGGCACGCGCGTCCACCTCACCGGCGGGGGGAGCTGCACCGTCACGGCCTCGCAGGCCGGCGACTTCCGCTACGACACGGCGCCGAGCGTCAGCCAGACCTTCACCATCGCCCAGCGAAAGGCGCAGATCGTCTGTCGCGTTCCGAAGGTGACCGGCAAGCTCCTCGCCTCGGCAAAGTCGGTGATCTCGAAGGGGCATTGCCGCACGGGCACCGTGTCGTACGCGTATTCGAAGAAGACCGCGAAAGGGAAAGTCGTCTCGCAGAGCCGTACGGCCGGCCGCGTCTTTGCGGCGAACACGAGGATCAACCTGGTCGTCAGCCGCGGCGCCAAGAAGCGCTGACGAGCGTCTGTTACGATAATACTATGCGAGCCGATGTATCTCGCGGTCACCTCGACCTGCTGCTCATCGGCGCGGTCGCGCGGCAGCCGCTCCACGGATACGCGATCGTCGAGTCGATCCGCGACGCCAGCAGCGGCGCGTTCGAGCTGGCGGAGGGGACGGTCTACCCGGCGCTCTACCGGCTCGAGGCCGGCGGGCTGCTGGCGAGCGAGGCGTCCACGGTGAACGGCCGCCGCCGGCGCACCTACAGCCTCACGGCGAAGGGCCGGCGCGAGCTCGAGGCGCAGCGACGCGACTGGAGCGCCTTTGTGCAGGCGGTCGAGGCAGTGACCGCGTGATCGACGAGCTCGCACGGGAGCTGGCGGCGGCGGGCGTGCGCGGCCGCTGGGCGCGGCGGGCGCTTGACGAGGCGCGCGACCACATCGCCGAGTCGCAGGGTGAGTTCGGCGACGCGCGCGAGATCGCGACCGGCATCGCCGCCGTCGTCGGGACGACCCGGACGCGTCGGGCAGCCTGGGCTGCGTTTGCGGCGCTGGCGTGCACCGGCCTGGCGTACGTCGGTGCGTGGGCGCTCCTCGCGCACGGCGGCCAGCCGGACATCACGGCCGGCGGCGCACTCGGGGTCGCCGCGACGCTCGCGCTGTTCTTCCTGCCGCAGGTGACCTTCGTGGCGGGCGTGCTGATGCTCTGGTGCGCGCTGCGCCTGCCGAGCCCGGCGCCGGCCGCCGAGCTGCGCGTTGTGCGACGCCGCGCGGCGGTCGCGCTCGCGGGCGGTGCCGCGACGGCTGTCAGCTGGGTCGTCTACGTGCACCAGTTCGACGTCGCGCACGGAGCCGCGATGGTGGCGGCCGGCATCGCCGCGCTCGCGGCGCTCGCCGTCGCAGCGCTCCTGGTGCGCGGAGCGACCGCGCCACGCGTCGAGCCGGAGGGCTCGGCGGGCGACGTCTTCGACGAGCTCGGACTGCCGGGTCTCGGGGCGCATCCGTGGGCGTTCGCAACCGCGTTCGCGTTCATCGTTGGCCTCGCCGCTTTCGCGGTCGGCTGGAACGCCGAGGGCACGTTTGTCGACGGTCTCGTCCGCGGCGTGCCGGAAGCGGTTGCTGTACTGGGCTGCTATGCGGCGCTCGGCCGCATCCTCGCGCTGCGCCAGGGCTGACGAACCTCGCCGCTAGCATCGACGGCATGACGGTCGCGACTCCTGACCAGTACCTGGCGGAGCTGAACGACGCCCAGCGCGAGGCCGTGCTCACGACGGAAGGGCCGCTGCTCGTCATCGCGGGCGCCGGCTCCGGGAAGACGCGCGTGCTCACGTACCGCGTCGCGCACCTGATCCGCGCGTGCGGCGTGCAGCCGAACGAGATCCTCGCGATCACGTTCACGAACAAGGCCGCCGCGGAGATGCGCACGCGCCTGGACGACCTGCTCGGCAACCAGGCGCGGCCGATCTGGATCATGACCTTCCACGCCGCGTGCGGCCGCATCCTGCGCGCGGAGTCGGCGCGGCTCGGCTACCGATCGAACTTCACGATCTACGACCAGGCCGACCAGGTGCGGCTCGTGAAGTCGTGCCTCGAGGAGCTGGAGCGCGACCCGAAGCGTTTCGTCCCGCGCGGCGTCCACTCGGCGATCTCGAACGCGAAGAACGAGCTCGTCTCGCCGGCGATGTACCGCGAGCGCGTGTCGTCGTTCTTCGACCAGACGGTCGCCGAGGTGTACGAGCTGTACCAGCGGCGGCTCTTCGGCTCGAACGCGGTCGACTTCGACGACCTGCTGATGCTCACCGTCGACGTGCTGGAGCGCTTCCCCGAGGCGCGCGAGCGCTGGCAGAAGGCGTTCCGCTACGTGCTCGTCGACGAGTACCAGGACACGAACCACGCGCAGTACCGGCTGCTGCAGCTGCTTGCGGGCAAGCACGGGAACCTCTGTGCAGTCGGCGACCCGGACCAGTGCCTGGTGGCCGGAACGCTCGTGACGATGGCCGACGGATCGGAGAAACCGATCGAGGCGGTACGCGAAGGTGACGAGGTGCTGTCCTCGTATGGCAGCGGGCGATTCGGTCCGGCTCGAGTCTCCGATACGCATCGCGGATCGAGACGACGAGGGATCAAGATCCGTACGTCTTCGGGCCGGGAGATCGTTTCCACACCCGATCACCGCCACTTCGCCGGTTTCAAGGTGGGCTGGACACCGCAGCTCTCGATGACCTACCTAATGTGGAAGGAGGGCGTTGGCTTCCGGATCGGTACGTCGAAGACGTACACCAAGAGCCAGAGGCGTTCGCTTCCAGGCCCGATGATCCGCATGAACGGCGAACACGCGGACGCGGTCTGGATTGTCTCGCTGCATGCGACCGACGCGCGTGCACGTGCCGAGGAGACCATCCTTTCGCTCCGGTATGGGCTCCCCACCCTGCCGTTCGTCGCGCGCCCGCAGGGCGCCGCGGCCGGAGTGGTCGGTGACCAACAACTGCTGGATGAGATCTTCGCGGCGCTCGACACCGAATCCGCAGCTCATAGGCTGCTCACCGATCATGGTCTGAGCTTCTACCACCCGCATTTCACGGCGGCCACGACCACCGTGGGCAAGCGCGTCCGCCGCCGCCTGACGATCTCGCTGTGCGGTGACCCGCGCGGCGCAGGTCCCCAACACCGCATTGCGCTGTTCGGCTACGACGACGAAGGCCGCGAGGCGCTGGAGGGTGCCGGTTTCTCCCTGCGGCCCGCTTACGCGGGCTCGGCAGGGTGGCGGTACGAGAGCTCCTACGCCGATTTCGGTCGGCTCGTCGAGAAGGTGGAGGACATCCAGGACGTGCTGCCGGTGAATGTGCGCTTCACGGCGCGGCTCGGAAATCGAACCGAGCTCGACGGCAAGGAAGGAAACGCGCTGCCGTTCATGCCCGCCTCGGCCGTTCGGCGCGGCATGGTCATGTTCACGGCCTCCGGCGCGCTCGATGTGGTCGAGAGCATTGAACAGGTTGAGCTAGAGCGTCCCGTCTACGACCTCAACGTCGAGCGAACGCACAACTTCATTGCCAATGGCCTCGTCACGCACAACTCGATCTACGCGTTCCGCGGCGCCGACATCCGCAACATCATGGAGTTCGAGCGCGACTTCCCCGGCACGCGCGTGATCCCCCTCGAGCAGAACTACCGCTCGACGAACACGATCCTGCGCGCGGCGAACAACGTCATCCGCCACAACTCGGAGCGCAAGGAGAAGAACCTCTGGTCCGGACCTCGGCGAGGGCGACCCCGTGCGCATCCTCGAGACCGAGGACGAGCACGCCGAGGCGCGGTTCGTCGCGGCCCAGATCGCCCGGCTCGTGGAGGAAGGCGACAACGGCTCCGAGATCGCCGTCTTCTACCGGACGAACGCGCAGTCACGCGTGCTCGAGGACGTGCTCGTCCGCCAGCAGGTGCCGTACCAGGTGATCGGCGGGCCGCGGTTCTACGAGCGCGCCGAGATCAAGGATGCGATCGCGTATCTGCAGGTGCTCGACAACCCGGCCGACGCGGTGTCGCTGCAGCGGATCGCGAACCGGCCGCGGCGCGGGATCGGCGACACGACGCTCGCGCGGCTGGGCACGCACGCGGACGCGATGGGCGTGACGCTCTTCGAGGCGCTCGACCGCGCCGAGGAGGCGGGCGTGGCGGGCCGGCCCCTGCGCAACGTGCAGGCGCTCTGGACGCTGATGCAGTCGCTCCAGGCCGCGTCGCGCGAGCTGACGGTGCCGGAGCTCGTCGAGCGCGTGCTCGAGGACTCCGGCTACCTGGACGCGCTCGACTCGGAGCGGACGATCGAGGCGCAGGGCCGCATGGAGAACCTGCGCGAGCTCGTCGGCGTCGCGCAGGAGTACCAGTCCGCGGCGGCGGAGCCGAGCCTCTCCAACTTCCTGCAGGAGATCTCGCTCTACTCCGATCAGGACGCGCTGCGCGAGAAGGAGTCGCTCGTCACGCTCATGACGCTCCACAACGCGAAGGGCCTCGAGTTCAAGGCCGTCTTCATGATCGGCATGGAGGAGGGGATCTTCCCGCACTCGCGCTCCATCGAGGAGCAGAACCTCGAGGAGGAGCGGCGGCTCGCGTACGTCGGCATGACCCGGGCCCAGGAGCGGCTGACGCTCACGCACGCGACGACGCGGTCGCTCTACGGCAACCGCTCGTACAACATGCCGTCGCGCTTCCTGGACGAGCTCCCCGGCGAGGGCGTGGAGCGCGAGCGGCTGCGGCCCGCGTCGTGGGCGTCTTACGGGGCGAAGCAGTTTGCGCCGCGCGAGGACCTGCCTGACCTGTCGACCGGCGACTCGGTGCGCCACGGGACGCTCGGCGAGGGCGTCGTGCTGCGGGTCGAGCCGGGCGGGGTCGTGACGGTGCGGTTCGCGCAGGACGGCGCCGAGCGGCGCCTGATGCTCGAGTACGCGCCGCTCGAGCGCATCTGACTAACCTCCTTCTCGTGCTGACGGCTGCCGGGATCGAGATCCGCTCACCCAGCGAGGACGAGCTCGAGCGCTTCGCCCAGGCGGTCATCGCTGCGTTCCTCGAGACGCCCAACGACGAGGACATCAAGCGGTGGAAGGAAGAGCTCGACCCGTCGCGGCAGTACTGGGCGCTCGACGGCGACGTCCCCGTAGGGACGGCGGGCACGTACGACCACCGGCTGCGGATCCCGGGCGGCGAGGTGCCGATCGCGGCGGTCACGCTCGTCGGCGTGCAGCCGAGCCATCGCAGGCGCGGGATCCTCACGCAGATGATGCGCCGCCAGCTCGACCACGCGCACGAGCGCGGCGAGCCGGTCGCGGCGCTGTGGGCCACCGAGGGCTCGATCTACGGGCGCTTCGGGTACGGCCTGGCGACGACCGCGGTCTCGATCGAGGCCGACCGGGACCGGATGCAGTTCCGCGCGCCCGACGAGCCGGCCGGCCGCGTCCGGCTCGTCGACGACGATGAGGCCCGGACGCTGGTGCCGACGATCTACGCGCGCGTGCAGGCGCACACGCCCGGCATGCTGGCGCGCCACGACAGCTGGTGGAACGGGTACCGGCTCGCCGACCCGGAGCATTGGCGCCAGGGCGGAGGGCCGTTGTTCCGGGCCGTGTGGGAGGACCGCGACGGCGAGCCGCAGGCCTACGCGCTGTACCGCAGCAACGGCAAGTGGGAGGGCTTCATCCCGGCGGGCACGCTCCAGGTGCGCGAGGCGATCGGCACGACGCCGCAGGCGACCCGCGAGATCTGGCGCTTCCTGTTCGGCGTCGACCTGATCAACACCGTCAAGACGTGGCACCTGCCGCCCGACCATCCGCTGTTCCTGCTCGGTGACCGAGCCGCGGCGGCTGCACGCGTCCTCGGGCGACGCGCTCTGGGTGCGGCTGCGTCGACGTGCCCGCGGCGCTCGGCGGAGCCGGTCGTACGCGGCCGACGGCGAGGTCGTCGTTCGACGGTGCGCGACACGTTCTGCTCGTGGAACGACGGGACGTGGACGCTCCGCGCCGAGGGAGGCCGAGGCGCGGTCGAGCGCGGCGGGCGACGCCGACCTGCGGCTCGAGGCGGCCGACCTGGGCTCGGTGTACCTCGGCGGCTGGAGCTTCGCCGCGCTGCAGCGCGCCGGGCGCGTCGAGGAGCTCAGCCCGGGCGCCGTCGAGCGCGCGGACGCGCTGTTTCGCACCGCGGCGCAGCCGTGGTGCCCCGAAGTCTTCTGAGGCACGGCGCGTCGAGAGGAGGCTGGTTCTCGCCCGGCGCGCGCGACATTCGTCGTGGTGCCTGGCACCGGTTGGTGACGCGCGAGCTCCACAGCGGCCGATTTCGCAGCGGCGCGTCGAACGGCGGTGCCAGGCACCACGACAACCGGCAACGGTGCGAATCGAGACGACGGTCAGGTCGTAAGTCGGCCGCTCACCTCAGTCAGGGCGCGCAGCCGCGCCGCGAGCTTCGGTGAGCTGCCCACGCCGCAGCCGCCAGCGCCAGTTGCCCCCGACGGTTCCGGGCGTGTTCATCCGGCCCTCGCTGCCGAGGCCGAGGACGTCCTGCGCCGGCGCCATCGCCAGCGACGCGCGCGAGCCGTAGGCGAGCTCGAGCATCGACCAGCTCGGCTCGTGCGGGTCGAGCGGCATCGCCCGCTGCCGCCGGCGCGGCAGGGCCCGATACCAGCCCACGGTCGTGTCGGTGTCGTGCGTGCTGGCGTAGACGACCTGGTTCTCGCGGTGGTTCGAGAGCGCGTGCGGGTTGTTCGTGCGCCCGCCGTCGAAGGCCCACTGCATGACGACCATCCCGGGCAGGCCGAGACTCGTCCCGCAGGCGGTTCACGGCCGGCGTGATGACGCCGAGGTCCTCGGCGATGACGGGCAGCTCACCGAGCTCACGGCGGAGCGTCAACAGCAGTCCCGGCCGGGCGCCGTGCGCCAGCGGCCCGCAGCGCGCGGTGCGCAGCCCCGCGGGCACCGCCCAGTAGGCGACGAGCCCGCGGAAGTGGTCGATCCGCGCCAGGTCGACCAGCTCGAGCGTGCGCCGGAAGCGCTCGACCCACCAGCGGAAGCCGGTCGCGCGGTGCGCGTGCCAGTCGTAGAGCGGGTTGCCCCACAGCTGGCCGTTCCGCGCGTACGTGTCCGGCGGGACGCCGGCGACGCCGTCGGCCTGGAAGAGCTCCGGGTGGAACGGTGGTCGGCGCCGTCGGCCGCCACGTAGATCGGCACGTCGCCGATCACGCCGCACGCCGCGCTCGGCCGCGTAGGAGCGCAGCGCGCCCCACTCGCGCTCGAAGCGCACCTGCTGCGCGATCGGTCGCCGCCCGCGAACGCCGCCCAGTCGCCGATCCAGAACGGGTGGCGCGCGACGAACGTACTCGAGCTCGTCCGCCGTCACCTTCGCGCGCGGCTCGGCGAGCAGGCCCGCTCCAGGCCGGCGAACGCCGACGCGCCGACGTACGGCGAGCCGAGCTCGTCCGGCGGCGCGAGCGGCAGGATCTGCCACCACGACTGTCCCGCGGCGGCCAGCCAGTCCACGAACCGGTACGCCTCGTCGCCCGAGCCGGCCGCCCGGCAGCGAGGTGGGTGCAGCAGGATCCCGGCGGAGCGCGGTAGCGTCACCCGGGTTAGTTTCGCTCGTTCTCCCGAAAGGACACGTACGCATGGCCGCACCGCGCACGAAGCGACCTCCCGCCCGGATCCAGGTCCAGGACGTGTCCCCGCAGGTCGACTGCGGCCGGTACCCCGTAGAAGCGCACCGTCGGCGACCGCGTCGACGTTCGGGCGCGCATCTTCCGCGACGGTCACGAGACGCTGGGCGCCGCGGTGCGGTGGAAGCCGCGCGCGGAGTCCAAGTGGCGCGAGTCGCCGCTCACAGCCGGTGGGCAACGACTGGTGGGAGGGCTCGTTCATCGTCGACGAGTGCGGTCGCTGGTGCTTTCGCGTCGAGGCGTGGGTCGACCGGGTCGCGTCGTGGCAGGTCGAGGTGCGCCGCAAGTCGGACGCGGGCCAGGCCGACCTGTCGAGCGAGCTTGCGGAAGGGGCGCTCGTCCTCGACCGCGTGCAGATCACGCTCGAGGAGGGGCTCACCGCGCCCGCCGGCGACCGCAGCGAGAAGGCGTGGTCGGCGACGTACGACGTCGACGTCGACCGCGAACGTGCGCGGTTCGGCGCCTGGTACGAGCTCTTCCCGCGCTCGTGGGGCGGGTTCAAGGGCGTCGAGGACACGCTCCCGCAGCTCGCCGAGCTCGGCTTCGACGTCGTCTACCTGCCGCCGGTCCACCCGATCGGCGTCTCCGAACCGCAAAGGGCGGAACAACGCGGAGACGGCGGAGGAGGGCGACGTCGGCAGCCCGTGGGCGATCGGCGGCGCCGAGGGCGGCCACAAGGCGATCCACCCGGAGCTCGGCACCGTGAAGGACTTCGAGCGCCTCGTGCGCCGTGGCCGCGAGCTCGGCTGCGAGATCTGCATCGACTACGCGATCAACTGCTCGCCGGACCATCCGTGGCTGAGGAAGCATCCCGAGTGGTTCCACCGCGCCCGGACGGCACGCTCAAGTACGCGGAGAACCCGCCGAAGCGCTACCAGGACATCTACAACCTGAACTTCGACAGCCGCCGACTGGCAGGAGCTGTGGGAGGCGCTCCGCGGGGTCGTCGTGTACTGGGTCGAGCGCGGCGTGCGCTGCTTCCGCGTGGACAACCCGCACACGAAGCCGGTCGCGTTCTGGGAGTGGCTGATCCGCGAGGTGCGCGAGGTCGAGCCGGACGATGGTCTTCCTGTCGGAGGCGTTCACGCGGCCGGCGATGATGACCACGCTCGGCAAGGTCGGCTTCAGCCAGTCCTACACGTACTTCACGTGGAAGAACACGCGCTGGGAGTTGACCGACTTCGTCCGCGAGCTCGTCGGCGTGGTCGCCGACTTCTACCGGCCGAACTTCTTCGCCAACACGCCGGACATCCTCCACGAGTACCTGCAGGAGGGCGGCCGGCCCGCGTTCGAGGCCCGGCTCGTGCTGGCGGCGACGCTGTCGCCCTCGTACGGCATCTACTCCGGGTACGAGTCGTTCGAGAACGTCCCCGTGAAGCCCGGCAGCGAGGAGTACCTCGACTCGGAGAAGTACGAGGTCAAGGCGCGCTCGCTCGACGGCGCCGCTGCTGCCGCTCGCGAAGCGGCTGAACGAGATCCGCCGCGACAACCCGGCGTTCCAGTACTTCGAGAACGTCGAGCTGCTCGAGACGGAGAGCGAGTACCTGTTCGCGTTCGCGAAGCGCCGGGACGGCAATACCGTCGTGGTGGTGACGAATCTCGATCCGACGGCGGAGCGCGACGGCCTCTGCATCGTCCCGGCACACCTGGGCCTGCCACCGGCCTTCGCGGGCGAGGAGCTCCTGACCGGCGAGCCGTTCGGGTGGG
Organism: uncultured Thermoleophilia bacterium; assembly: GCA_963734565.1. GTDB lineage: Bacteria > Actinomycetota > Thermoleophilia > Gaiellales > Gaiellaceae > JACVRM01. Next base: position 931,551 of record CAVTHM010000002.1, read on the forward strand.
GCATCGGCCGCAACTTCGTCCGCCTCGGCCCGGGCCAGAGCCACATCGTGCGGGTGAACCGGTGAGCCCGGGCGGCGCGGCGCTTCTTAACAGGGACTGTCCCTGTAAAGACGCTGCGCCAACCGGGGCGTGGGGCCTTAACAGGGACTGTCCCTGTAAAGAGGTGACGCAATGACGATCGCGCCCGAGCGCAGCCAGGCCGCCGCGCCCGACGAGCAGGCCCCGACGCAGTGGTTCGAGTCCGACCCGCTGTGGTTCAAGCGCGCCGTCTTCTACGAGATCCACATCCGCGGCTTCTTCGACTCGAACGACGACGGCTCGGGCGACCTGCGCGGGATCCAGGAGAAGCTCGACTACCTCCAGTGGCTCGGCGTCGACTGCATCTGGCTCCTGCCGATGTACGCCAGCCCGCTCCGCGACGGCGGCTACGACATCGCCGACTTCTACTCGATCCACCCCGACTACGGCACCGTCGACGACTTCCGCTCGCTCGTCGAGGCGGCGCACGAGCGCGGGATCCGGATCATCGCCGACCTGGTCGTCAACCACACGAGCGCCGACCACCCGTGGTTCCAGGAGTCCCGCTCGAGCCCCGACAACCCCAAGCGCGACTGGTACGTCTGGTCGGACACCGACGAGCGCTACCAGGACGCGCGCATCATCTTCGTCGACACCGAGCCGTCCAACTGGACGTGGGACCCGGTCGCCGGCGCCTACTACTGGCACCGCTTCTTCGCGCACCAGCCGGACCTGAACTACGACAACCCGGAGGTGCAGGACGCGATGATCGAGGCGCTGCACTTCTGGCTCGACGCCGGCATCGACGGCTTCCGCCTCGACGCCGTCCCGTACCTCTTCGAGCGTGACGGCACCAACGGCGAGAACCTCCCCGAGACGCACGCCTTCCTGAGGCGCCTGCGCGCCGAGGTCGACGCGAAGTACCCGGACCGCGTGCTGCTCGCCGAGGCGAACCAGTGGCCCGAGGACGTCGTCGCGTACTTCGGCGAGGGCGACGAGTGCCACATGGCCTTCCACTTCCCCGTCATGCCGCGCATGTTCATGGCGCTCCGCCGCGAGGACGCGACGCCGATCTACGAGATCCTCGACCGCACGCCCGCGATCCCCGAGAACGCGCAGTGGGGCCTCTTCCTGCGCAACCACGACGAGCTGACGCTCGAGATGGTCACGGACGAGGAGCGCGACTACATGTATTCCGAGTACGCGAAGGACCCGCGGATGAAGCTGAACCTCGGGATCCGCCGCCGGCTCGCGCCGCTCCTCGACAACGGCCGCGACGAGTCGCAGCTCCTGCACGCGATCATGTTCAGCCTGCCCGGGCTCGCCGGTTCTCTACTACGGCGACGAGATCGGCATGGGCGACAACGTCTTCCTCGGCGACCGCGACGGCGTCCGCACGCCGATGCAGTGGACGGGCGACCGCAACGGCGGCTTCTCGCGCGCCGACTTCGCGCAGCTCTACCTGCCGCCGCTGATGGATCCGGTCTGGGGCTTCCAGGCGTGCAACGTCGAGGCGCAGCTCCGCACGCCGACCTCGTTCCTGCGCTGGTTGCACCGCTTCATCTCGCTGCGCAAGTCGCATCCGGTCTTCGGCCTCGGCACCTACGAGCCGCTGGAAACCAACAACCCGCGTGTCTTCGCGCACGTGCGGCGGTACGAGCAGGACGTGGTGCTCTGCGTCCACAACCTCGCCCGCTCGGCCCAGCCGGTCGAGCTGGACCTGAGCCGGTTCGAGGGTAGGGTCCCCGAGGAGATGTTCGGGCGGACGAGCTTCCCGGCCATCGGGGAGCTTCCGTACCTGCTGACCCTCGCTCCTCGAGGCTTCTTCTGGTTCGACCTGCGGGAGCCCCAGCAGTGATCTCCGAGCGCATCCGGGCCGGCGACCTCGACCTGCTCGGCGAGGAGCGGCTGATCGAGTTCGTCCGCGCGCAGCGCTGGTTCGGCAGCAAGTCGGAGGACATCGCGCATGCGCACGTGCTCGACGCGGCGACGCTGCCGCAGCGAGCCGCCGATGCTGGCCGCTGCGGTCGCGGAGATCCGCTTCCAGCCGGGGACGCACGAGCTGTACCAGCTGCTGCTCGGCTTCCGGCCGCAGGCGGAGGGCTGGGACGACGACCGCATCGGCGAGAGCGACGGCTTCACCGCCTACGACGCGCTCGCCGACCCGGAGCTCTCCCGCGCGCTCGTCCGCCTGATGGCCGACAACGCCATGGTCGAGGCCGGGGAGGGGGTCATCGAGTTCCGCTCCGTCGAGGGTCAGATCGCCGGCGAGGGGCTCGGCGAGGTGCAGCGGCTGGATGCCGAGCAGTCGAACACGTCCGTCGTCTTCGGCGACCGGCTGATCCTCAAGGCCTACCGACGCCTCGAGGCGGGGCTCAACCCGGAGCTCGAGATGCTGCGCTTCCTGACCGAGCGCGGTTTCCCGAACATCGCAGCGCTGGCCGGCTGGTACGCCTACGTCGGCAAGCCGCTCAACACGACGCTCGGGATCCTCCAGGCCTTCGTCCCGAATGCGCCCGACGGGTGGGAGCTCGCGCTCGCCGCCCTCCAGAACGACCCGGGCTCGTTCCTCGCGCGCCTGCGCAGGCTCGGCGAGGTGACGGGCGCGATGCACACCACGCTCGCCGGCGACGCGACCGACGCGGCGTTCTGCCCGGAGGAGCCGAGCCAGGAGGCGCTGCCGCTGCTCGTCGCGACCGTCGACGAGGAGATCGAGGAGCTCTTCCTCGACCTGCCGGATGTCGAGGTGCTCGAGCCGGTGCGCGGGCGGGGCGAGGAGGTGCGCGAGCGCCTGCGCCAGATCGCGCAGCTCGGCCCCGTCGGCCGGACGATCCGCCACCACGGCGACTACCACCTCGGCCAGGTGCTGTGGGACGGCGAGGACTGGGTCATCCTCGACTTCGAGGGCGAGCCGGCCCGCTCGCTGTCCGAGCGGCGCCGCAAGCGCTCGCCGCTGCGCGACGTGGCCGGCATGGTGCGCTCGTTCGCCTACGCAGCGTCCGCCTCGCAGCTCGTCAACGGCGCCACGCCGCCCGACGGCTGGGAAGAGCGGGCGCGCGAGGAGTTCCTCGGCGGCTACTTCGACACCGTCGACCGCACGCTGATTCCCACCAGCCAGGAGTCGATCAGGCGGCTGCTGTCCGTGTTCGAGCTCGAGAAGGCCGTCTACGAGCTGCGCTACGAGCTGAACCACCGGCCCGACTGGCTGGGCATCCCCGTCGCCGGAATCCTGCGGCTGCTCGAGGAATGACCATCGAGCTGCACGACCCGCACGCGACGCTCGGGGCGCACCCGCGCGACGGCGGCGTGGTCGTGCGGGCGTTTCGGCCCGATGCGGTGTCGGTCGTCGCGCGGCCCGAGGACGGCGAGCCGGTCGAGCTCGAGGCCGCCGGCGAGGCGGGGCTCTTCGAGGGCCTGATCGAGGACGCCGAGCTGCCGCTCCGCTACAGCCTCGAGGTGCGCTACGCGGGCGGCGAGACGGTCACGTTCCAGGACCCGTACTCGTTCCCGCCGACGCTCGGCGAGCTCGACCTGCACCTCGCCGGCGAGGGCCGGCACGAGGAGCTGTGGAATCGGCTCGGCGCGCACCTGCGCGAGGTGGAGGGCGTCGCCGGCACGGCGTTCGCCGTCTGGGCCCCGAACGCGCAGGCGGTCAGCGTCGTCGGCGACTTCAACGATTGGGACGGGCGCCTGCACCCGATGCGCTCGCTCGGCTCCTCCGGGATCTGGGAGCTGTTCGTCCCGGAGCTGGCTGCGGGCGAGCGGTACAAGTTCGCGGTCCGCCGCGCCGACGGCTCGGTCGTGCTGAAGGCCGACCCGTACGCGGCCGCGACCGAGGTGCCGCCGCTGAACGCATCGGTGGTCTACCGCTCCGCCTACGACTGGAAGGACGACGCATGGATCGAGCGCCGCGAAGAGCTGGAAGGGCAGCTCCACGGCGCGCCGATGTCGATCTACGAGGTGCACCTGGGCTCGTGGCGGCGGAACCCGATCGAGGGCAACCGGTCGCTGACCTACACCGAGTTGGCGGAGGAGCTCGCCGACTACGCCTCCGATCTCGGCTTCACGCACGTCGAGCTGATGCCGGTGATGGAGCACCCGTACTCGGGCTCGTGGGGCTACCAGGTGACCGGCTTCTTCGCGCCGACCTCGCGGTTCGGCTCGCCCGACGACTTCCGCGCGTTCGTCGACCGGCTGCACGAGCGCGGGCTCGGCGTGATCCTCGACTGGGTGCCGGCGCACTTCCCGCGCGACGAGTGGGCGCTCGCGCGCTTCGACGGCACGGCGCTGTACGAGCACGACGACCCGCGCCGCGGCGCGCACCCGGACTGGGGCACGCTGGTCTTCAACCACGGGCGCAGCGAGGTGCGGAACTTCCTGCTCTCGAACGCGCTCTACTGGCTGCGCGAGTTCCACGGCGACGGGCTGCGCGTCGACGCGGTCGCCTCGATGCTCTACCTCGACTACTCGCGCCGGAGGGCGAGTGGCTCCCGAACGAGTTCGGCGGCCGCGAGGACCTGGACGCGGTCTCGTTCCTGAAGGAGCTGAACGAGGTGGTCCACGCGCGCGAGCCGGGGACCGTCTCGGCGGCGGAGGAGTCGACGGCCTGGCCGGGGGTCTCGCGGCCGACCTACCTCGGCGGGCTCGGCTTCGGCTTCAAGTGGAACATGGGCTGGATGCACGACACGCTCGACTACATGCAGCGCGACCCGGTCTACCGCAGCTTCCACCACCACACGCTGACGTTCAGCCTCGTCTACGCGTTCTCGGAGAACTTCATCCTCCCGCTGTCCCACGACGAGGTCGTGCACGGGAAGGGCTCGCTGCTCTCGAAGATGCCGGGGGACAGGTGGCAGCGGCTCGCGAACCTGCGCGCGCTGTACGCCTACATGTGGGCGCATCCCGGCAAGAAGCTGCTCTTCATGGGCGGCGAGCTCGCGCAGGAGCGCGAGTGGGACGTCGAGGGCTCGCTCGACTGGCACCTGCTCGAGCAGCCCGAGCACGCGGGCGTGCGGTCGCTCGTCCGCGACCTGAACCGGCGTCTACAGGGGGGAGCCGGCGCTCTGGGAGGTCGACTTCGACCCGGCCGGGTTCAGTTGGTTGGAACCAAACGATGCAAGTAACAACGTCATCGCGTTCGCGCGGCTCGGTGCGGGCGACACGCGGCCCGTGGTGTGCGTGTGCAACTTCTCGCCGGTGCCGCGCTACGGCTACCGGGTCGGCATGCCGCGCGCCGGCGCTTGGCGCGAGCTGCTCAACACGGACTCCTCGCACTACGGCGGCTCCGACGTCGGGAACCAGGGCGCAGTGACCGCCGAGGGCGTGGCCTGGCACGACCAGCCGTTCTCGGCGGAGGTCACGCTGCCGCCGCTCGGCGTCGTCTGGCTCGTGCCGGAAAGCACCGCGTCCGCCGAGCCCGCCGCGCGGCGCACGTCACGGACCCGAGCGGCCAAGTAACAGTCTGTTACTTGGCCTCGCGCGCTCGTGCCGCGGCCCGGTCGGCCTTGTAACAGTCTGTTACTTGGCGTGGGAGCGCCCAGGTGGAGCCGAAGCGCTTGCCGAGCCCGCGCGCGGAGAGGGCAATCGCGTCGCTCATGCGACCCTCGAGATCGTGGCCGGTCGGAGCGTGTCGGACAGGAGTGCCGCGATGGCGTCGTCGTCGAGGCCGGCGGCGCGGGCGCCGGCCACCCAGCGCTCGAGCGCCGAGCGCAGCCCCTTCAGCTCGTCGGGCGAGAACGGGGCGGCGCCGTCGGCGACGAAGGTCCCGACGCCGCGGCGGCCCTCCACGAGCCCCTCGAGGTCGAGCTCGCGATACGCGCGCAGCACCGTGTTCGGGTTGATCGTCAGGCTGCGCACGACGTCCTTCACGGTCGGGAGCTGGTCGCCGGGTTGCAGGATCCCGAGCCGGATCGCCTGCCGGACCTGCTGGACGAGCTGGAGGTACGTCGGGACTCCCGACCGCACCTCGAGATGGAACTCGATCACGCCGAACCGCCTTTGCCGCTTTATCTAGTGAACTAGATAAATAGCTGTCGCAGGCCGAGACGTCAAGGGTCACCCGCCGCGAGTTCGCCGCTCCGCCTCGCGGGTAGAGTCGAGCCCTTGCCGGCAACGACGAGAAGTGCGATCGGGCGGCCCTTCGGGGCCGCTCCCGTTGAGAGGGCCGTGGAGTTCCGCGTCTGGGCGCCGAGCGCGGAGCGGCTCGCCGTGCGCGTCCGCGGGAGCGACCACCCGCTCGAGGCCGCCGGCGACGGCGTCTGGGAGGCGGTCATCGACGCGGCGGCGGGTGACGACTACTGGTTCGTGCTCGACGGACGGGCCTGGCCCGATCCCTGCTCGCGCTTCCAGCCGGAGGGCATCCGCGGCCCGTCGCGCGTCGTGGACACCGGCGCGTTCCGCTGGACGGACGGCGACTGGCAGGGCATCTCGCTCGACGACCTCGTCCTCTACGAGCTGCACGTCGGCACGTTCACGAAGGACGGGACGTTCGCCGCTGTGATCCCGCACCTCGAGGAGCTGCGCGAGCTCGGCGTGACGGCGATCGAGCTGATGCCTGTCGCCGCGTTCCCCGGCAACCGCGGGTGGGGCTACGACGGCGTCTACACCTGGGCTCCGCACCCGGCCTACGGCGGGCCGGAAGGGCTTGCACGGCTGGTCGACGCGGCGCACACGGCCGGGCTGGGCGTCTTCCTCGACGTGGTCTACAACCACATCGGGCCGGGCTCCGAGGCGATCGCCGCCTTCGGGCCGTACTTCACGGACCGCTACGAGACCTTCTGGGGCGACGCGATGGACTACGCGCGAGCCGGGCGTGCGCGAGTGGGCCATCCAGAACGCCTGCATGTGGATGCGCGAGTACCACGTCGACGGCCTGCGCCTCGACGCGACGCACGCGATCTTCGACGACAGCCCGCGCCACGTGCTCGCCGAGCTTGCCGACCGCGTGCGCGCAGAGAGCCCGCGCGCGCTGCTCGTCGCCGAGTACGGCCCCGACGATCCGAAGCCGGTCGACGAATGGGGCGTCGACGCCCAGTGGGGCGACGCGTTCCACCACGAGCTGCACGTGCTGCTCACCGGCGAGCGTGAGGGCTACTACGAGCGCTTCGGCTCCGGCGAGGGGCTCGTCGAGGTGCTCGATCGGCGGCCGCCCGAGCGCTGGGTCGTCTGCTCGCAGAACCACGACCAGGTCGGCAACCGCGCCGTCGGCGACCGTCCGGCGGGCGGGTCGGAGCTCGCGCTGCGCGCGGCGGTGACGCTTTTCGCGCCGCAGACGCCGCTGCTCTTCATGGGCGAGGAGTACGGCGAGCGGGCGCCGTTTCAGTTCTTCACCGACCACATCGATCCGGCGATCGCCGACGCGACACGCGAGGGCCGCCGCAAGGAGTTCGCAGCCTTCACGCAGTTCTCCGGCGAGGAGGTGCCGGACCCGCAGGATCCGGCGACCTTCGAACGCTCGAAGCTGACTCGCACCGCGAACGTCCTGCTCTGGCAGCTCTACCGGCGTCTGCTCGCGATCCGGCCGCTGCTTCAGCGCGAGACCCGCTCGTCCTGGGACGAATCGAAGAAGACGCTGACCATTCGCCGCGGGGACGTCGCCCTCGTCGCCAACTTCGGTTCCAGGACGATCGAGTTCCGCCCACCATTGGCTGAGATCGAACGCAGCCTGGACCAACGACTCGGTACGGCATGACGCAGGTCTGGCCAGGCAAGCCGTTCCCGCTCGGCGCGAGGTGGGACGGCGACGGCACGAACTTCTCGCTCTTCTCCGAGAACGCCGAGCGCGTCGAGCTCTGCCTCTTCGACGCCGACGACAGCGAGACGCGCGCCGAGCTCACCGAGCAGACGGCGTACATCTGGCACGGCTACCTGCCGGGCATCGGCCCCGGCCAGCGCTACGGCTTCCGCGTTCACGGCGCCGTACGCGCCGGAGCAGGGCCACCGCTTCAACGCCGCCAAGCTGCTGATCGACCCGTACGCGAAGGCGATCGAGGGGCCGATCGCGTACGAGCGCGCGAACACGCTCCCGTACCACCCGGACGGACTCGGACGACGCCGACCTGCGCCACGACGACACCGACGACGCGCGGGCGATCCCGAAGTCCGTCGTCGTCGACGAGAGCTTCGACTGGGAGGACGACGACTGGCGGCGGCCCCGCGTGCCCTGGCACGACACGGTCATCTACGAGGCGCACGTCAAGGGCTACACGCGGCGCCACCCCGCCGTGCGCGACGACCTGCAGCGGCACCTACGCCGGCCTCGCGTCGCCGGAGGCCATCGAGCACATGCAGTCGCTCGGCGTCACGACCGTGGAGCTGCTGCCGATCCACCACATCGCCGACGAGCAGTTCCTCGCCCATGAGGGGCTGACGAACTACTGGGGCTACAGCTCGATCGGCTACCTCGCGCCGCACGCGCTGTACGCCGCGACGGGCCGCCAGGGCGAGCAGGTGCGCGAGTTCAAGGGCATGGTCAAGGCGCTGCACGCGGCCGGCCTCGAGGTGATCCTCGACGTGGTCTACAACCACACGGCGGAGGGCAACCACCTGGGGCCGATGCTCTCGTTCAAGGGCGTCGACAACGCCTCGTACTACCGCCTCGTCCCCGACGAGAAGCGCTACTACATGGACTTCACGGGCACGGGCAACAGCCTCAACCCGGTGCACCCGAGCGTCCTGCGGCTGATCATGGACTCGCTCCGGTACTTCGTCATGGAGTGCCACGTCGACGGGTTCCGCTTCGACCTCGCCTCGGCGCTCGCGCGGGAGTTCTACGACGTCGACCGCCTGTCCGCGTTCTTCGACGTCATCCACCAGGACCCGGTGCTGTCGCAGGTGAAGCTGATCGCCGAGCCGTGGGACGTCGGCCCGGGCGGCTACCAGGTCGGCAACTTCCCGGTGCTCTGGCGTGAGTGGAACGGCCTCTACCGCGACACGATGCGCGACTTCTGGCGCGGCGGCGCGAGCGTCGCCGACTTCGCCACGCGCTTCACCGGCTCGAGCGACCTCTACCAGTCGGACGGACGCACGCCGTCCGCGTCGATCAACTTCATCACGGCCCACGACGGCTTCACGCTCTGGGATCTGACCTCGTACAGCGAGAAGCACAACGAGGCGAACGGCGAGGACAACCGCGACGGCACCGACGACAACCGCTCCTGGAACTGCGGCCTCGAGGGCGAGACGGACGATCCGGAGATCCGCCGGCTGCGGATGCGCCAGCGCAAGAACTTCCTCGCGACGCTGTTCTTCTCGCAGGGCGTGCCGATGCTGCTCGGCGGCGACGAGATCGGGCGCACGCAGCGCGGCAACAACAACGCCTGGTGCCAGGACAACGAGCTCTCCTGGTTCGATTGGGAGCTCGACGGCGAGCGGCAGGAGCTGCTCGACTTCACTCGCTTCCTGATCAAGTTGCGGGGCGAGCACCCGGTGTTCCGGCGTGCGAAGTTCCTCGAGGGGCGGCCGGTAGGCGACTCGCCGCTGCCGGACGTGTGGTGGTTCCGCTACGACGGGCGCCGCATGACCCGCCGCGACTGGCAGCAGGCGGACGGGCACCGCCTGGGTGTCTTCCTGAACGGCGACGGCATCACCGACCAGACCTCGCACGGCGAGCGCGTGACCGACGACTCCTTCCTCCTGCTGTTCAACGCCTTCCACGAGCCGGTGGTCTTCACGCTGCCGCCGCCGCGCTTCGGCCGCCGCTGGCGGATGGCGCTCTCCACGATGGACGAGGGGCCCGGCGACGAGTTCCCCGCCCGTGGGCTCGTCCCCCTGGAAGAGCGCTCGTGCGTCGTCCTGATCCGCGCGTGACCCTGCCTGCGACCAGGTCCGGGGACGCGGCGCGGGACCAGGTCGCGGGAGGTGTCCGTTCGAGCCACGGCTCGGGACCTGGTCCCGGGACAGGGGCGCGGTGAGCCCCGACTGGCGGTGCACCTACCGCCTGCAGCTCGGCTCTGATCTGGACTTCCGGCGCGCGCGCGAGCTCGTCCCCTACCTGCGCGCGCTCGGCGTCAGTCACCTGTACCTGTCGCCGTCGCTGCAGGCGGCGCCCGGCTCGACGCACGGCTACGACGTGGTCGACCCCACCCGGGTCTCGGAGGAGCTCGGCGGCGAGGGCGCGTTCCGCGAGCTCTGCTCCGCCGGGCTCGGCGTCCTGCTCGACGTCGTCCCCAACCACATGGCGATCGGCGACGAGAACCCGTTCTGGGCGGACGAGGAGCTGCGCGCCCGCTTCTTCGACTGGGACCCGGAGACCGACTGGCATCGTCGCTTCTTCACCATCGACGACCTGGCGGGTGTACGCGTCGAAGACCCGGACGTCTTCTCGGCCACACACGCCAAAGTGCTCCAGCTCGTGGGTGAAGGGCTCGTCGACGGCCTGCGCATCGATCACCCGGACGGGCTGGCGAACCCGCGCGAGTACCTCGAGCGGCTGCGCGGCGCGGGCGTCGGGCACGTCTGGGTCGAGAAGATCCTCGAGCCCGGCGAGCGGCTGCGCGACTGGCCGGTCGAGGGCACGACCGGCTACGAGTTCGCGAACGACGTCACCGCGCTCTTCGTCGACCCGGCCGGCGAGGAGACGCTCACGCAGCTGTACGAGGAGCTGACCGGCGAGCGCCGCCCGTACGGCGAGCTCGCGCATGCCGCGAAGCTCGAGGAGGCTCGCGACGACTTCCGGCGCGAGTTCGAGCGCTTGCGGAGCCTCGTCGATCGGCCCGATCTCGAGGAGGCGGCCGCCGCCATGGAGGTCTACCGCACGTACGTCGAGCCGGCCGCCGGCCGCGTGGCGCCCGAGGACCGCGAGGCGCTCGAGCCGCTGCCCGAAGACCTGCGCCGCCTCCTGCTGCTCGACGAGCCGACGCCGCCCGAGTTCGTCGTCCGCTTTCAGCAGACGACCGGGCCCGTGGTCGCGAAGGGCGTCGAGGACACGGTGCTGTACCGGTGGCTGCGGCTCACGGCCCTGAACGAGGTGGGCGGCAGCCCGGACCGCTTCTCGCTCGCGGTCGACGAGTTCCACCGCGCGAACGTGGAGCGTGCCGAGCGCTTCCCGCGCCACCTGCTCGCGACCCAGACGCACGACACGAAGCGCTCCGGCGATGTCCGCGCCCGGATCGGCGCGCTGGCCGGCTTCGCCGACGAGTGGGCCGAGCATGCGCGCGCGTGGAGGTGCCTGGACGACCCGAACGAGAACTACCTGCTGCTGCAAACGCTCGTCGGCACGTGGCCGATCGAGCCGGAGCGCATCAAGGCGTACATGGAGAAGGCGCTCCGCGAGGCCGGCGTCAACACCGGTTGGGTCGAGCCGAACGAGGCGCACGAGCAGGCCGTGCGCGCAGGGATCGCGTGCTTCTACGAGCGGATGCCCGAGGACTTCGAGGAGTTCGTCCGGCGCGTGGCCGAGGAGGGCCGGCGGGTCTCACTCGCCCAGACGCTGCTCAAGCTGACGGTGCCCGGGGTGCCGGACATCTACCAGGGCGACGAGCTCGAATGCCTCAACCTCGTCGATCCGGACAACCGGCGGCCGGTCGACTGGGAGGCGCGCCGGCGCGCGCTCGCCGATCCGCCGCCGAAGATGCGCCTCATTCGGCAGGTGCTCGACCTGCGGCGGCGGCGTGCGGACGTGTTTGCCGGCGCCTATCAGCCGTGGGATGTCGGGCCGGATGCGTGCGTGTTCGAGCGCGGCGAGGGCGAGGTGTTCGTCGCCGTCGCGCTGAACCGGCGGGGCCTCCAGCTCGACTTCGGCTCCTCCGAGCGTCTGCGCGACGTGCTGTGCGACGAAGCCCGCACAAGCGGCTTCGGGCCGAGCTGGGCAGACGGCATCGCCGTCCTCGAGCGCGCCTAGAAACCGCCGATTTGCAGCAAGAGCTCGTTCCAGGCGGCATACTCGCGCGGTGGACGAGCAGCAACTCGCCCAGCTCAGGGACTGGGCCGGGCGCCTCCGCCGTGACGGTGACTCGGACGAGCTGAAGGCAGCGGGCCGCGCGCTCGAGCTCGCGACCGAGGAGATTGCCCGGCTGAAGGCCCAGCTCAACCCGAGCCGCAGGCGCGAGCCGGTTGACGACTGGACCAAACCCGGCCCCGAGCCGGAACCCGATCCGGAGCCACGCGCGGCCGCCGGTCCGCGCGTGTTCGACGTCGAAGAGGACGGCGACGACCCGGAGTGGGAGCCGCCCCGCCGCGGTCGCAACGGCGCGCGCACGAACGGCGGCGGCACCGCCGTGCTCGACCGCCGGCGGATCCGGCCGGCGCGCGTCGTCGGCACCGGCCGCGTAGAGCCCGAGCCGCTTGCCGCGGCCGATCGCGCGGCGCGCAAGCCGCCCCGCCCGCCGCTTCGCCAGCAGCTCCAGGACCTCCCGCGCCCGGGCCGCGGCACCCTGATCGCGGTCGCCGTCGTCGCACTGGTGCTCGGCGCCGGCTACCTGGCGATCCGCATCGACGCGCCGGCGCTCGCCGCGAGCGGCCCGCCGGCCGACGCGAAGATCGGCGCCGTCGCACAGCAAGCGCTGAAGTTCGAAGTCAGGGCGAGCCGACGCACGCTCGACGACACGTCGTGGGTGCTCGACGGCCAGGACGTGCGCAGCCGCGTGCGGCGTGCGAACGGGGTGGCGGCGCTCTCCGGCCGCAAGATCGGCGACGGCGAGCACTGGCTGACCGTGCGTGCCGACGGGCGCCTGCCCGGCGCCCGGACGACCCACAAGTGGCACTTCACGATCGACACGACGCCGCCCACGGTGCGCCTCGACCCGAAGACGGTCAAGGCGCCCGTCGAGCAGCCGATGAGCTTCGCCGGCACCGTCCACGAGGGCGACACGGTCACGGTCGGCGGTCGTCGCGCTCCGGTGAAGGGCGACCGCTTCTCGCTGCCGCTGAGCGAGCCGCCCGCTGCGCCCGTCGACGTCTCGGTCACCGACGAGTTCGGCAACACAAGCGTCCGCCAGGTCGCGGTCGAGATCATCCCGCGCGCGCCGCGGGCGAAGGTGCGGGCCGTTCACGTCACCTCCTACGCCTGGGCGGACCCGACGCTCCGCCGCGGCGTCCTCCAGCTGATCGATCAGGGCCGCATCAACACGGTCGAGCTCGACCTCAAGGACGAGGCCGGGGAGATCGGCTTCGACGCGAACATCCCGGTGGCCCGCCAGGTCGGCGCGGTAAAGGACATCTACAGCCTGCCGCAGGCGCTCGACACGCTTCACCGCAAGGGCGTCATGGTGGTCGGGCGGATCGTCGCCTTCCGCGACCCGCTCTACGCGACCGGCGCGTGGCAGCGCGGCTGGAGGTCGCAGGTCATCCAGACTCCGGGCGGCCAGCCGTACTCGGGCTACGGCGGCTTCACCAACTTCGCGAGCCCGGCCGTTCGCCGCTACAACGTCGAAATCGCGCGCGAGGCCGCGAAGGCCGGGATCGACGACGTCCTCTACGACTACGTGCGGCGCCCCGACGGGCCGATCTCGACGATGGTCTTCCCGGGCCTCAAGGGCACGCCGGAAGCGTCGGTGGCGAGCTTCCTCGGCGAGGCGCGCAAGGCGCTCAAGCCGTACGGCACCTTCCTCGGCGCGAGCGTGTTCGGCGTCGCCGCGACACGGCCGACCGAGGTTGCGCAGGACATCCCGGCGATCGGCCGCAACGTCGACTACGTCGCGCCGATGGTCTACCCGTCGCACTGGGGCAACGGCGAGTACAACGTCGCCTACCCGAACGCCGAGCCGTACCAGATCGTCAACCGCTCGCTGAAGGACTTCACCACGCAGGTCAAGGGCACGGGCGCACGCGTCGTGCCGTGGCTGCAGGACTTCTCGCTCGGTGTCGACTACGGGCCGAAGCAGGTTGCGGAGCAGATCAAGGCCGCGCGCGACGACGGCATCGACGAGTGGATCCTGTGGGACCCGAACGTGACGTACACGGGCAGCGGGCTCCCGCCGGCTCCGACGGTGCCCGCGAAGGGCGCGCAGAAGACGCCGACCGCGACGGCCGCGCCGGCGAAGACGCACGCTCTCGCCCCGGCGACCGCGACGCTGACGCCGAACGAGCTCGGCGAGGTGCCGGTGATGATGTACCACCAGATCCGCGCGGACGGCGGCGGCGACTATGACCTGACGCCGAAGCAGTTCCGCGCCGAGCTGGCGCGGCTCTGGCGCGAGGGCTACTGGCCGGTCCGCGCCGAGGATCTCGTGCAGCACAAGCTGAACCTCCCGGCCGGGAAGACGCCGGTCGTGATGACGTTCGACGACTCGACGAAGGAGCAGCTGTTCCTGAACGCGGACGGCAGCATCAAGTCCGACACGGCGATCGGGATCATGCTCGCGTTCCAGAAGAAGCACCCGCGCTTCCCGCTCGCCGGCACGTTCTTCGTCAACCGTGAGCCGTTCGCGGGCGTGAGCGAGGGGCCGCAGCTGCTGCGCTGGCTCGTCGCGCATGGGTTCGAGATCGGGAACCACACGAAGGACCACATTCCGCTGAACACGCTCAGCGCGACGGAGGCGCAGCGGCAGCTTGCGCTCGGCCAGAAGGTGATCACGGACGCGGTTCCGGACGCCAAGGTGAGCGACATGGCCCTGCCGCTGGGCGCTTGGCCGACCCCAAGGAAGCTCGCCTGGCGCGGCAGCTGGGGCGGGATCGACTACAAGATCAACGGCGTCTTCGAGGTCGGCGCCGAGCCGTCGCAGTCCCCGTTCTCGACGAAGTTCGACGAGCACGCGATCCCGCGTATCCGCACGACGCCGCCGGGCGTGGGCGACCAGGAGTGGGGGAGCTCGTGGTGGCTCGACATCCTCAAGGACCACCCGGAGCGGCGTTACGTGTCGGATGGCGATCCGGCCAAGATCTCGTTCCCCAGGGCGCAGCAGGACGATCTCGCGCCTCGCTTCGAGTCCGAAGCGCACCCGTACTGACGGTCGACGTTCGCGCGCTCAACAAGTAGACGGGAAGTGGCGTCCGGGCCGGCCCTGGCGGGCCCGGACGCCGCTCGACCCGCTCAACGCACGCGGAGGTGGGCGGCGATGCCCAGATTCCCGCCGCCGCAGCGCGCGGTGACCGTGTAGCGGCCGCGCGCAGTCGACATGCTCGTGGCGAACCGGCGCGAGAAGTGGCCGTTCGCGCGAGCCGTCGTCGTGATCGCCCCGGCGCCACCGAAGGCGCGCCCCGGGAAGAGCTTCGAGATCAGGGTCACGCTGTCGCCGCGCAGGCATCCGGCTCCCGCGAGCATGACCGTGCTCCCGCGGGAGACCGACGCGGGGCTGACAGTCAGCGCGGCCCCACCGGCTGCCCACGCGGGCGCCGCCGCGAGGACGAGTGCAGCGGCAGTGACGACAGCGAGCCTCATCGCCAAAACGGTATGCCTGTCGGCATGACGCATTCCTGAATGGCAAAACCAGGGACTGTCCCCGTTCCGGAGCATTTTCGGAACGGGGGCTGTCCCACAATTGGACTATCGATTCTGGCTGTTGCGGTGCCCGACTGGATCGCCAGTTGCCCACAGACGGCAAACTCGATAATCCTCTTCGTGGAGAGGTCCGCCTTCGCAGACAGCAAATTCGATAGTCCCGTTGTGGGACAGTCCACCTTCGGGGACAGTCCCTGAATGCTGCCGGAAGGAACCGTCACCTTTCTGTTCACGGACATCGAGGGCTCGACGGCCCTGCTCCGCGAGCGTGGCGACGACTACCCCGAGCTGCTGGCCGAGCACCGCCGGCTGCTGCGCGAGGCGGCTGAGCGGCACGGTGGCGTCGTCTTCGGCAGCGAGGGTGACGCGCTCTTCATGGCGTTCGGCACGGCGCCGGAGGCCGTCGCCGCCGCGCGTGAGGGACAGCAGGTGCTCGCGGCGCTGCCGCTGCGCGTCCGCATGGGCGTCCACACCGGCGAGCCGGCGATCGCGGACGGCGACTACGTCGGCCTCGACGTGCACCGGGTCGCGCGCATCGCCTCGAGCGCGCACGGCGGCCAGGTCGTCGTCTCGCGGCCGGCGCGCGAGGCCGCCGACGACGTCACGACGTTCACGGACCTCGGCGAGCATCGCCTGAAGGACATCCCGGAGCCGGAGTGGCTCTTCCAGGCCGGAGAGGGCGAGTTCCCGCCGCTCCGCAGCCTCAGCAACACGAACCTCCCCGCGCCCGCCACGCCGCTCGTCGGCCGCGCGCGCGAGCTCGACGAGATGACCGCGCTGCTGCGCGGCGAGGAGACGCGGCTGCTGACGGTGACCGGCCCGGGCGGCACTGGTAAGACGCGACTCGCTGTGGCGGCCGGCGACCGGCTCGCGGATGCGTTCGCGAACGGCGTCTTCTTCGTCGGCCTCGCCGCATTGCGCGACCCCGGCCTCGTCGTCCCGGAGATCGCCCGCGCGCTCGGCGTCTCGGAGCAGCCGGGCGAGCCGTTCGCCCGCTCGATCGCGCGCCGCCTCGAAGAACGCCGCGTGCTTGTTCTGCTCGACAACGTCGAGCAGGTGCTCGGCGCGGCCACGGACGTCGCGGGGCTGCTCGAGTCGGCGCCCGGCCTGGCCGTCATCGCGACGAGCCGTGAGCCGCTGCGCATCCGCGGCGAGCGCGAGTACGCGCTACCGCCGCTCGCGCTCGACGAGGCGCTCGACCTCTTCATGGAGCGTGCGCTCGCGGTGCGCACCGACTGCGCGGCCGACTGGGACCCGGCGATCGCGCGTGAGATCGTCGAGCGGCTCGACCGGCTGCCGCTCGGGATCGAGCTTGTCGCCGCGCGCGTGAAGCTGCTCTCGCTCGGCGCGATTGCCGAGCGGCTGGGCAAGCGCCTGAGCTTCGTCGCCGGGACGGGGCGCGACCTGCCCGAGCGCCACCGCACGCTGCGCGGCGCGATCGAGTGGAGCTACGACCTGCTCGAGCCCGGCGAACGGACGCTCTTCGCGCGGCTCGCCGTCTTCATGGGCGGCTGGTCGCTCGACGCCGCCGAGGTCGTGACCGGCGCCGATCTCGACACGCTTGCGTCCCTGCTCGACAAGAGCCTCGTCACGCGCGCCGGCGACGACCGCTTCGCAATGCTCGAGACGATCCGCGAGTACGCCGTCGACCGCCTCGGGGCCTGTGAGGACGCGGAGGAGATCTGCCGCGCACACGCCGAGTACTTCCTCGGCATCGCCCGCGAGGCGGAAGCCGCCTACGACGGGCCCGACGCGGTGGCGGCGGTCAACCGGCTCGAGCAGGAGCACGACAACCTGCGCTCGGCGCTCGAGTGGGCGCTTGGCAGCGATCCGGCGCTCGGTGCCGGCCTCGCGGCCGAGCTCGGCGGCTTCTGGTACCGCCACACGCATGTCGTCGAGGGCGCCGCGTGGCTCGAGCGCGCGGCCGCGGTCGACGACGGCAGCGACCCGCAGCGGCGGGCGCGCATCCTCCACCACCTCGGCGTCCTCTCCGACCTGAAGCGAGCCCCCGATGCTGCGCGGTACCTCGAGGAGGCGATCGAGCTCTACCGCGGCACCGACGACGTCGCCCGGCTTACCCGGGCCATGAACAGCCTCGGCATCGTGGCGCGGAACGGCGGCGACCTGCGGCGCTCGCGGCAGCTGCTGGAGGAGTGCCTGGCGATGCGGCGTCAGCTCGGAGAGCCCGGCCTCATCTCGGTCACGACATGCGACCTGGGCGTCGTGGCCGTCGACGAGGGCGACCTCGACGCCGCCGAGGCGTACTTTCGCGAGAGCCTTGAGATCGACCGTGAGACTGGCGACGAGCCCGGCGTCGCCGTCAACATCGGCAACCTCGGCTGGGTCGAGCTGGCCCGCGGCCGGGTCGAGGCCGCACGGCCGCTCGTGCGGGAGGCGCTCCAGCGCTTCGACGAGGTGGGCGACCGCGAGGGCCTCGCGGAGGCGCTCGAGCAGTCGGCCGTGCTCGTCGGGCGAGACGGCCGGCCGGAGGCGGCCGCGCGCATCGCGGGCTCGGCCGCCGGCCTTCGCGAGGCGATCGGCGTCCCGCCCGCGTCGGACTACGACCGCGAGCGCCTCGAGCAGGGCCTCGAGCCCGTCCGCTCGGCCCTGGGCGACGCCTTCGCTGCGGCGTTCGCGGAGGGTCGGGCGCTCGACGACGCCGCCGCCGTTGCTCAGGCGCTGGGCGAGGTCTAGAGATCGAGCGCACGCGCACGTTCCAGGCCCCGGGCCGGGTCAACCTGATCGGCGAGTACACGGACCTCGCCGGGGGCCTCGTGCTGCCTGCGGCGCTCGAGCTCGGCGTGACGATCGAGGCGCGACCGGCGCAGGCGATCCGTCTGGTCTCGCGCGATCGGCCCGGCGAGGCGCATGTCGCGGCGGACGGGTCGCGGCTCGCCGCCGCGCCCACGGGCTGGGGCCGCTACGTGGCCGCGGTCGCCGCCGAGCTGGACGCGCTCGGCCGCCCGCCCGTGGGCCTCGAGGGCGAAGTGTCCTCGACGCTGCCGATCGGCACCGGGCTCTCGTCGTCGGCAGCGCTCGAGGTGGCCGTCGCCGTCGCCCTCTCTGCGGTGGCGGACTTCGACATCCCGCCGCTCGAGCTGGCGCAGGCCGCGCAGCGCGCCGAGCTACGGGCGGTCGGCGTCCCCTGCGGGATCATGGACCAGGCCGCGTCGCTCCTTGGCCGCCGGGGCGAGCTGCTCCTGCTCGACACCGGCTCGCTCGCGTACGAGCACGTGCCCTTTCCCGACGGCCTCGCGCTCGTCATCCTGGACTCGGGCGTCTCGCGCAGCCTCGAGCACTCCGGCTATGCGAAGCGCCGTGCCGAGCTGGAGACCGCGTTGGCAGCGCTCGGCGACCGCTCGCTCGACGACGCCGATCCGGATGCGCTCGGTCTCGACGCGGTGCCCGCGCGCCGGCTGCGCCACGTCGTGACGGACCACGCGCGCGTGCGCGAGACCGTCGCGCTCCTGCGGGATCCGACCGACGCCAGCCTTGCGCGCCTCGGCGACGTCTTTCGGGCCGGTCAGGACAGTCTTCGCGACGACCTGGAGGTGACGGTCCCGGAGCTCGACGTGCTCGTCGACCTCGCCTACGAGAACGGCGCGCTGGCCGCCCGGATGACGGGCGGCGGCTTCGGCGGATCGATCCTCGCGATCGCTCAGGAGGGCGACGCCGAGCGTCTCGCGCTGGCCACCCGCAGCGCGTACGAGGCTCGCACGGGCCGCCGAGCCGCGAGCGTCGTCTCGCGCCCCGCCGCCGGAGCCGCCGAGCTTATGTGAAGCAGAGATGAAGCTCCTGCAATTTGCGGGCGCTCCCGGTCCGCTACGTACGTGCAAACCACGTTGACACGAGCACACCTGAACCTGTTGGATGCCTCGCGGTCACCAGAACGTCACCGAAGATCGATCCGAGGAGGGAAGATGCAACATTCAGGTCGCTCGCGGCGTGGGCCGCGGGCGCACTGGGTTCGTCTCGCCGTCATACTGGGCGCGCTCGTTGCACTGGCAGCAGTGCCGGCAACGAGCGTCGCGAAGAGCCAGAAGGCGGCGAGCCCCCAGGCCAGTCAGCTGTCCGTTTTCTCGTGGTGGACGGGCGGCGGTGAGGCGCACGGCCTCGAGGCGCTGATCAAGATCTGGAACAAGAACCATCCCGAGGCGAAGTTCAAGAACGAGACGGTCGCAGGTGGCGCGGGGTCGAACGCCAAGGCCGTGCTGGCGCAGCGCCTCGCGGCGCACAAGCCGCCGGACTCGTTCCAGGGGCACGCAGGCGCCGAGCTGCAGGACTACATCAAGGCAGGGCAGCTCGAGCCGATTGATGCGATCTACACGCAGTACAAGCTGAACAAGGTGTTCCCCGCGCAGCTGATCTCTCAGATCAAGTACAAGGGGCACCTGTACTCCGTGCCGGTGAACATCCACCGCGCGAACATCCTCTGGTTCAACCCCGCGACGGTGAAGAAGGCCGGCGTCACGTCGGTGCCGAAGACGTGGGCGCAGTTCACGGCCGCACTCCAGAAGTGCCAGGACGCGGGCCTCATCCCGCTCTCCTCCGGCGAGCAGTGGACGCAGAAGCACCTGCTCGAGACCGTCATGATCGCCACGCTCGGCCCCAGCGGCTGGGCAGCGCTCTGGAAGAAGGGCGCGAACTGGAACACGGCGAAGGTCAAGTCGGCGCTCCAGCGCTACCACGACCTGCTCGACTTCACGAACTCCGACTCTGCCTCGCTCACGTGGCAGGACGCGTCGAAGCTCGTGGCCGACGGCAAGGCCTGTTACAACATCATGGGCGACTGGGCCGACGGGTACTTCCGGATCGACCTGAAGAAGAAGCCGGTCTCGGGGTACAACTGGGCCGCAGTGCCGGGCACGGTCGGCGTGTACGACTGGCTGTCCGACAGCTTCACGCTGCCGAAGGGTGCCCCGAACCCGACGGCCGCGAAGCAGTGGCTCGGCTTCCTCGGCAGCAAGCAGGCTCAGGACACGTTCAACCCGCTCAAGGGCTCGATCCCGGCGCGCAAGGACGCGAATCCGAAGCTGTACGACACTTATCTCAAGTGGGCGCTGCAGCAGTGGAAGACCGACAAGCTCGCCGGCTCGTTGACGCACGGCGTCGTCGCGAACAACGCGTGGAACGCCTCCGTCGACTCCGCGATCGGGATCTTCCTCGGCACGAAGGACGTCGGCAAGTTCCAGTCGGCGCTCGTGAAGGCCGCACAGACCAAGGCAACGTAACGACGTGATGGAGGTGGTGCGCCTGGCGCGTGAGGTGACAGAGGCAAGGTGAAGGGGATCCGCCGTTGGGGGCCTGGGCTGCTGCTCGTGTCTCCCTCGATCATCCTCGTCGCCGTCTTCGTCTACGGCCTCATCGGCTGGAACGCGAAGGTGTCGTTGAGTGACTGGCGCCAGGCGCAGCACACCACTGGTTGGGCGGGGCTCTCGGTTTACCGGGAGCTCCGCCACGACCCGCGCTTCGCGATCGACGTCCACCACATCCTCGGCTTCACGGTGACGTTCATCCTGGGCGCGCTGATCGTCGGCGCGATCCTCGCCTTCCTGCTCGACAAGGGCGTGAAGGGCGAGGGCTTCTTCCGCTCGGTCTACCTGTTCCCGATGGCGATCTCGTTCATCGCCGCCGGGATCGTGTGGCGCTGGCTGATGAATCCGGCCCCCGGCGACCGCTCGACCGGGCTGAACGTCGTCTTCGAGAAGATCCACCTGGACTTCCTCGCCGGCCAGTGGTGGCAGGATCCGGACCACGGCATGTCGGCGATGGCCATCCCGGCCATCTGGGCGCTCTCCGGCTACATCATGGCGCTGTACCTGGCCGGCTTCCGCGGCGTGCCCGAGGAGCTGCGCGAGGCGGCGCGCATGGACGGCGCCTCCGAGTACCGCGTCTACCGGCACGTCGTCTTCCCGCACCTGCGGCCGATCACGCTTGCGGCGCTGATCATCCTCGGCCACATCTCGATCAAGGTCTTCGACCTGATCGTCGCGATCGGCGGCAAGCAGATCATCACCGAGGTGCCCGCCGTCTACATGTGGGTGCTGATCTACGACGCGCGCGACTACGCGGCCGGGGCGGCGATCGCGACGCTGCTCCTGATCGCCATCTCGGTCCTGATCATCCCGTACCTGATCTGGACGGTTCGCCAGGAGCGGCGCGCGTGAGCACCCAGACCGCCGCGCAGCCCGTCGCCGCACCGGTCGAGTGGGCCCCGCGCCGCCGCCGGCGCATACCGATGGGGCCGCTGCGGTACGGGCTCCTCATCTTCTTCGCGGTGCTCGTCCTCACGCCGGTCTACGTGCTCGTCGTGACGAGCTTCAAGCCGCTGCTCGAGAGCGACGCGAGCCACGCGTGGGCCCTGCCGAACCACTGGACGCTCGACGCGTGGCACGAGGCGTGGAACGGGCAGAACGGGCTCTCCCACGCGCTCGGCAACAGCTTCAAGCTGGCGATTCCGGCGACGATCCTGTCCTGCGTCCTCGGCTCGCTGAACGGGTTCGTGCTGGCCAAGTGGCGCTTCCCGGGCGCCGACTTCGTCTTCACGTTTTTCCTGTTCGGGCTCTTCATCCCCTACCAGGCGGTGATGATCCCGCTGATCCAGATCTTCGACGACGTGCACGCGCCGGAGGGGATCCCACGGCTCATCTTCGCGCACGTCATCTACGGCATCCCGATCACGGCGCTGATCTTCCGTAACTACTACGCCACGATCCCCGAGGAGCTGATGGAGGCGGCGCGCATGGACCGCGCCGGGATGCTGCGCACCTACTGGTCGGTGATCCTGCCGCTGTCGGCGCCCGCCTTCGTCGTGGCCGCGATCTGGCAGTTCACGTCGATCTGGAACGACTTCCTGTTCGCCGTCTTCATCATCACCGACCCGAACTCCTGGCCCGTGACCGTCGCCCTGAACAACACGGCGGGCTCGTTCGTGACGCCCTACAACGTCCAGATGGCAGCGGCGCTGCTCGCGTCCATCCCGACCCTCATCGTCTACATCGTCCTCGGCCGCTACTTCATGCGCGGCCTGATGGCCGGCGCTCTGAAAGGCTGAACCTGTGGCGGAGATCGTCCTCGAGAAGGTGAACAAGCGCTACCCGAACGGCTTCCACGCCGTGAAGGACCTGAGCCTGCGGATCCCGGAGGGCGAGCTGCTCGTCCTCGTCGGTCCGTCCGGCTGCGGGAAGACGACGGCGCTGCGCATGATCGCCGGGCTCGAGGACATCTCGTCCGGCGACCTGTTCATCGGCGGGCACCGGATGAACGACGTGCCCGAGCGCGACCGCGACATCGCCATGGTCTTCCAGAGCTACGCGCTCTACCCGCACATGACCGTCGCCCAGAACATCGGCTTCACGCTGAAGGTCTCGCGACGGCCGCGCTCCGAGATCAAGGAGCGCGTGCGCGAGACGGCGAGCCTGCTGGGGCTCGAGCAGCTGCTCGACCGGCGGCCGAAACAACTCTCGGGCGGGCAGCGGCAGCGCGTCGCGATGGGGCGGGCGATCATCCGCCAGCCGCAGGCGTTCCTGATGGACGAGCCGCTGTCGAACCTCGACGCGAACCTGCGCGTCCAGATGCGCGGCGAGATCGACGCGCTGCAGAAGCGGCTCGCCGTGACGACGGTCTATGTCACGCACGACCAGGTCGAGGCGATGACGATGGGCGACCGCGTGGCCGTGCTCTCCGCGGGCATGCTGCAGCAGGTCGACGCGCCGCGGATGATCTACGACCGGCCCGCGAACCTGTTCGTGGCGAGCTTCATCGGGTCGCCCCCGATGAACCTGGCGATGTCCTCGATCGAGGCGGGCGACGGCGGCGGGCTGGCGGTGCGGCTCGGCGACGCGCGCATCCCGCTCACGCCGGAGGTGGTCGCCGGGAAGAGCCTCGACGGCTGGGCCGGGAAGCCCGTCATCGTCGGTGTGCGGCCGGAGGACATCTTCGACGCGTCGCGCAACGGCGGCGGCGGCCCAGGCACGATCCGGGCGAGCGTCGAGCGCGTCGAGGCGCTGGGCGCGAGCCTGCTGGCGTTCTTCCGCGTCGACGCAAAGGCGCCCCAGAGCGCAGGCGTCGTCGCGGCCGCGTCGGGCGAGGCGCTCGAGGAGGCGCCGCTCACGGGCGGCGGTGTCCTGTTCTGCGCGAGCTTCGAGCCGCGCGCCGAGCTGCGCCCCGGCGACGTCATGGACGTTGCCTTCAACGTCGAGCACCTGCACCTGTTCGACCCGGAGACCGAGGCCTCGCTGACGGACGGGAAGGAGCCGGTCGCGGCTGCAGAGCCGGCCGGTACAGGGGGCGAGACCGCCTAAACGGCGCTGACCCGGTAGATCGTCGTCGAGCGCAGCTGCTCGCCCGGCCGCAGCACTGTCGACGGGAAATGCGGCTGGTTCGGCGAGTCGGCGAAGTGCTGCGTCTCGAGCGCGACGCCGTCGCCCTGCCGGTAGAACCGGCCGCCGGTACCGGCGAGCGAGCCGTCGAGCCAGTTCCCCGTGTAGACGTGCACCGCCGGCTCGGTGGTCGACACCTCGAGCACGCGGCCGCTGCGGGGATCGTGGAGGCGGGCCGCCGGCTCGGCGCCCTCGTCGACGACGAGCGAGTGGTCGTAGCCGCGCACGAGCGCGAGCTGCTCGTGCGGGTCGCGGACCCGGTCGCCGAGTCGGCGCGGCCGGCGGAAGTCGAGCGGCGTCCCCTCGACCGCGCTGAGCTCGCCGGTGGGGATCCCTCCCGGCCCGATGCGGACGACGTGCGAGGCAGCCACCTCGAGCTCGTGATCGTCGATCGAGCCGGCGGCCTCGCCGGCAAGGTTCCAGTACGTGTGGTTCGTCAGGTTGACCACGGTCGGGCGGTCGGTCTCGGCGCGGTAGTCGATCCGGAGCGCGTCGCCCTCGAGCGTGTAGCGAACCTCCACGCGCAGCTCGCCGGGGAAGCCCATGTCGCCGTCCGGGCTGGTGAGCCCGAGGACAAGCGTCCCGTTGTCCCGCTCGGCCTCCCACTCGCGGCGGTCGAAGCCGTCGGGGCCGCCGTGGAGCGCATTCGGCCCGTCGTTCGCCGGCACGTGGTACTCGACCCCGTCGAGGGCGAAGCGCGCGCCGGCCAGCCGGTTCGCGTAGCGGCCACACACGGCGCCGAAGTGGGGGAGGTTGCCGGCGCGGTAGTCGTCCACGGTCGCGCGGCCGAGGACGACGTTCTGGCGGCGGCCGTCCCGGTCGGGCGCTTCGAGGGTGTGCAGGATCGCCCCGAAGCTCGCGACCTGCGCGCGCAGGACGGGGCTCGTGAGCACGTGCAGATCGTCCATCGGCACGGACGATACGGGGCCGGCCAGTGAAGCCGCCGATGCGCGATCGGGGAGTTCACCGAAGCCGGCACTGCCGGCCGGGCCTAGGTTCGAGGCATGTCCGGCAAGTACGGCGCGTTCGACGACGCCGCGCGCGAGTACGTGATCACGCGGCCGGACACGCCGCTGCCGTGGCTCAACTACCTCGGCCAGGACGACCTGTTTGGCCTCTGCACGAACACGGGCGGCGGCTACACCTTCTGGCGTGACGCGCGGCTGCGGCGGCTGACCCGCTACCGCTACAACGACGTCCCGCTCGACTCCGTGGGCCGCTACCTCTACGTCAACGACGGTGGGTCGGTCTGGAACCCAGGCTGGAAGCCGACCAGGGCGCCGCTCGACCGGTACGAGTGTCGCCACGGGCTCGGGTACACGCGAATTATCGGCGCGAAGGACGGCGTCGAGGTCGAGCTCTGCTTCTTCGTGCCGCCCGGCGACGACGTCGAGGTCTGGCGGACAACCGTCCGCAACACAAGCCGTGAGACGAAGGATCTCAGTCTCTTCTCCTACGTCGAGTTCTGCCTCTACGAGGCGCTGAACGACCTCAGCAACTACCAGCGCACGTACTCGATCGGCGAGGTGGACGTCCAGCGGTCCGGCTCGGCGCTCTTCCATACGACAGAGCAGCGCGAGCGGCGCGAGCACGTGACGCTCTTCGGCTGCACCCGGGAGGTGGCCGGCTTCGACACCTCCCGCGACGCGTTCGTGGGCGTCCACAACGGCCTGCACGAGGCGGCGGTGCCGTTCGCGGGCCGCGCCTCCGGGAGCGTCGCGCACGGCTGGAACCCCATCGGCTCGCATCAGGTCGACCTCCGGCTCGAGCCGGAGGCCGAGGAGACGTTCTCCTTCGTGCTCGCCTACGTCGCGGAGGGCGGGCCGCCGGCCGGGTTGGAGCTGCTCGACCGCTACTCGGACCCGGCCGCGGTCGACGAGTCGCTGGCGCGGCTCGCTGGACGCTGGGACGAGCTGCTGTCCCGCTTCCAGGTCGAGTGCCCGGACCCGCACGTCGACCGGATGCTGAACACCTGGAACCAGTACCAGTGCATGGCCACGTTCAACCTGTCGCGCTCGGCCAGTCTGTTCGAGACGGGGATCGGCCGCGGCATGGGCTTCCGCGACTCGAACCAGGACGTGCTCGGCTTCGTCCACCTGATCCCCGAGCGCGCGCGGCAACGGATCCTCGATCTCGCCGCGACGCAGCTCTCGGACGGCACCTGCTTCCACCAGTACCAGCCGCTGACGCGGGAGGGGAACGCCGAGATCGGCGGCGACTTCTACGACGACCACCTCTGGCTCGTGCTCTCGACGTGCGCCTACGTCAAGGAGACCGGCGACACGTCGATCCTGCTGGAGCCGATCGGCTACGCGGACACCTCCGGGAGCGGCGAAGACCTGCTGCACCACCTGGAGACGAGCATCGCGTACACGCTGGCGCACCGCGGCCCGCATGGGCTCCCGCTGATCGGCCACGCAGACTGGAACGACTGCCTCAACCTGAACTGCTTCTCGACGGAGCCGGACGAGTCGTTCCAGACGGCGGGCGACGTGGAGGGCTCCGTCGCGGAGTCGGTGATGATCGCGGGCCTCTTCCTGTACGCGACGCGCGAGCTCGAGGGCCTGTACCGACACCTCGGCCGGCCTGCGGACGCGCAGCGGATCGAGGGCGCGCGGCGCGACCTGCTGGCTACTGTCGAAGCAGAGGCCTGGGACGGCGACTGGTACGTGCGCGCCTTCGACGCGGAGAGCCGCCCGGTCGGGTCGCACGTCTGCGACGAGGGACAGATCTTCGTCGAGAGCCAGGCCTGGTGCGTCCTCGGAGGGGCAGGCGCCGACGGGCGCGCGCGGCGCGCTGTCGAGCGCGTGCGCGAGCGGCTCGGGACGCCGGACGGGATCGTCCTCCACCAGCCGGCGTACACGCGCTACCGCGTGGAGCTCGGCGAGATCTCGAGCTACCCGCCGGGCTACAAGGAGAACGCCGGCATCTTCTGCCACACCAACCCGTGGATCACGCTCGCCTGGTGCCTGCTCGGCGAAGGCGAGCGCGCGCTCGAGACGTACCTCGCGATCTGCCCGTCAACACGTGAGGACCGGCTCGACGTCTACCGCTGCGAACCGTACGTCTACGCTCAGATGATCGCCGGCCCCGACGCGGCCACGCCGGGCGAGGCGAAGAACTCGTGGCTGACCGGCACCGCCGCGTGGACCTTCGTGAGCGGCGCGCAGGGCCTGCTCGGGATCGTGCCGGAGTACGACGGGCTGCGCATCGACCCGTGCGTGCCGCGCTCGTGGACGTCGTTCCGCATCACGCGCCGCTTCCGCGACACCGTCTACGAGATCCACGTCTCGAATCCCGGCGGCGCCTGCCACGGCGTCCGCTCGCTCACCGTCGACGGCCGTGCGCTCGAGGGCAACGTCGTCCCGCCGCAAGACGGGCCGGGCCCCGTCCGCGTCGAGGTCGTGCTCGGCTACGAGCCGGTGGAGGCGACGACCTCGGAGAGCCGGCCGTGCGCGAGGCAGACGACGGTGTCGGCCGCCCCGTAGTAGAGCGTCAGCCGATCGCCTTCGGTCAGGGCCGCGGCCGGGAAGACGACGTTCGGCACGTCGCCGACGCGCTCGTAGTCCGTCGTGGGCGCCAGCAGATAGCGGTTCCCGCGTGCCACGACGTTCCACGGCTCGTCGAGGTCGAGCAGCGCGGCACCGATCGAGTACACGAACCCGTTACAGGACGTGAGCACGCCGTGGTAGAGCACGAGCCAGCCCGCGTCCGTGTCGATCGGCGTGGGTCCGGCGCCCACCTTCGTCGACTGCCACGTGAGCGGGACCGGCGCCATGACGTGGCGGTGGCGGCCCCAGTGCACGAGGTCGGGGCTCTCCGAGTAGTAGATCTCGCCGAACGCCGTGTGGCCGTCGTCGCTCGGCCGGCTGAGCATGGCGTAGCTGCCGCCGATGCGGCGCGGGAAGAGGACGCCGTTGCGGTTGAACGGCAGGAAGGCGTTGTCGAGCTGGTGGAACGTCTCGAAGTCGTCGGTGTACGCAATGCCGATCGTCGGCCCGTGGTAGCCGTTGCACCAGGTCACGTACCAGCGGTCTTCGAGCCACGTCACCCGCGGGTCGTAGGCGTAGAGGAAGCGCTGCTGGATCTCCGGCACGCGGTCGTCGGCAGCGTGGAATGCAATCGGCTCCGGATCGATGTCCCAGTCGAGGCCGTCGGCGCTTCGCCCCGCGTGGATGTTCATCACCCGGCGCGAGTCGTCGACCCGGAAGACGCCGGCGAAGCCGTCCCGGAACGGGACGACCGCCGAGTTGAAGATGCGTGTTCGCGCCAGGCACGGCGTCCCGCGTCACGATCGGGTTCCGGCTCGAGCGCCAGAGCACGCCGCTGGTGCCGGCCGGACGCTCCTCCCAGGGGATCGCGGTCGTCGCTCGAGCGGCGGTGGTCACGGGACGGGCGCCTCGAAAGGCTCCGGCGCGACCAGGTGGCCCGCCTCGACCTCGACGAGCCCACAGGCGCCGTCCGCCGCGACCCGCTGCCGTGCGGGCTCGGCGATCAGCGCCTCCTCGGCCTCCGTCCACGTGGTGTGCAGCTGCGGCACGGAGGCGATCAGCGACCGCGTGTACGAGTGGATCGGATTGCCGTAGACGAGCGGCGTTGCGCCCATCTCCACGACCTCGCCGCGGCGGAGGATCATCGTCGTGTCGCTGATGTAGTTGCCGAGCGACAGGTCGTGCGTGATGAAGAGAATCCCGAGCCCGCGCGACTTCAGGTCGCCGAGCAGGTTGAGCACGTCGATGCGCGTCGACGCGTCGAGCATGCTGATGATCTCGTCCGCGATCAGCAGCCGGATGTCGAGCAGGAGCGCGCGGGCGATCAGCAGGCGCTGCAGCTGGCCGCCGCTCAGCTGGTGCGGGTACTTGTTCAGCACGTCGCCGGGATTCAGGCTGACGGCGTCGAGCGAGCGCTCCAGCTTCGCGTGCCACTCCGCGCCGCCGAGGTGCGGGAAGTACGCGCTGCGCAGCATCGTGAAGACGCGGTCCGCCTTGAAGATCGGGTTGTAGGAGCTGAACGGGTCCTGGAAGACGCCCTGGACGTCGCCGTAGTAGCGCTTCAGACCGGCGCCCTCCAGTGTCGAGACGTCGACGCCGTCGAAGGTGATCGTCCCCTCGCTGACCCGGAGGAGGCGGAGGATCATCTTCCCGATCGTCGACTTGCCGCTGCCGCTCTCGCCGACGACCGCCATGACCTCGCCGGGCTGCATCTCGAAGCTCACGTTGCGCACCGCCGGCAGCTCCTTGCCGCCGAACGCGCCGATCTTGTACGACTTGCAGCAGGTTTCGAGCCTCAGCACGGCGGCACCTTCCAGCAGGCGGCCTGATGGCCCGGCGCGATCTGGACGAACGGCGGCTCCTGCGCGCACCTGGCCTCGGCGAACGGGCAGCGGTCGCGGAACCGGCAGCCGGTCGGCGGATCGAGGAGCGAGGGCGGGCGGCCCGGGATCCCCTTCAGCCGTTTCTCGGCGAAGCGCACGCCCACCTCGGGCAGCGAGCCGAGCAGCATCTCCGTGTAGGGGTGCCGAGGCGCGTCGACGATCGTCGCCGCCGGCGCCTTCTCGGCCAGCTTGCCGGCGTACATGACGAGCACCGTGTCGGCGATCTGGGCGAGCACCGACAGGTCGTGCGTGATGACGATGATGCTCTTCACGAAGCCGCGGTCGCGGAACTCCACGAGCAGCCGCGACACCGCCTTCTGCGTCGTCACGTCGAGCGCGGAGGTGACCTCGTCGGCGATCAGGAGCGACGGGTCGAGCAGCGAGGACAGCACCATAACGACACGCTGCTTCATCCCGCCCGAGAGCTCGATCGGGAAGCGGTCGAGCACGTCCTCGGGCAGGCCGACGAGCTTCAGCCGCCGCCGCAGCTCGGGGAAGATGGTGTCCGGGTCGACGCCCCGCGACTCGAGGAGCTCGGACGCCATGCGCCCGATCCTCCGCGTCGGGTTGAGCGCGCTCAACGCGTACTGCGGGATGAGCGACACCTCTTTGAGCCGGAAGCGGTTCATCTTCGCGTCCTGGGCGATCGGCAGCTCGACGCCGTCCAGCACCACATGGCCGCTGACGTAGCGCATGCGCGCGTCGAGCCGGATCAGCCCCTTACCGAGCGTGGACTTGCCGCAGCCCGATTCGCCTGCGAGCCCCATGATCTCGCCGTCGCCGACGTCGAACGTCGCGCCGTCCACGGCCTTCACGTCACCGCGGAGCGACTGGTAGTAGACGGTCAAGCCGTCGACGTGGAGGCTCATCTCAGAGCTCCCGCAGCTTCGGGTTGAAGACCTCGTCGAGCCCGACGTTCATCACGTACAGGCCGCCGACGATGAGGATGATCCCGATGCCCGGCGGCAGGAACCACCACCAGAAGCCGAGCAAGAGGGCGCTCGACTGGTAGGCGCTGTTCATCATCAGCCCGAGCGAGATCTCGGTGGCCGGGCCCAGGCCGAGGAAGTCGAGCGAGGCGCCGATCAGGATCGCGCCGCCGAAGAGCAGGATGAACATCATCAGCAGGTACGAGCTCATGTTCGGGGCGATCTCGCGGCCGATGATCTGCCAGCGGCTTCGGCCGCTCAGCCGGGCAATGTCGACGAAGTCGCGCGTCTTCAGCGAGAAGGTCTGCGCGCGCACGGCCCGCGCCGCCCACGGCCACGACGTCAGGCCGATCAGCACCGCCTCGACCGCGTAGCTGTGAACGGACATGTAGGCCGCGACGATGATCAGGATCGCCAGCGTGGGGATGACCAGGACGACGTTCGTGAGCATGTTGAGGACGTCGTCGACCGCGCCGCCGCGATAGCCGGCCGTGAAGCCGACCGAGGCGCCGACGATCCAGGCGATGCCGCCGCCGAGCGCGCCCACGAGGAACGCGGCGCGCAGGCCGTGGACGAACTGCGCGAAGACGTCCTGGCCGAACGAGGTCGTGCCGAACCAGTAGTCGGACGAGGGCGGGCTGTCGGTCGGCCCGGCGAAGGCGAGCGGCGCGGTCGAGTCCAGCCGCGGCCCGACGATCGCGAGCACGAGCATGGCCAGTACGAGCGTGGCCCCGGCGACGAACTTCCAGTTGCGCAGGGCGAAGTAGAGGAACTCGGAGCGGTGCGTCGGCGCCGCGGGTGCCGGCGCGCTGTGCTCGAGGTCGGTCGCGGGCCCGGGCGGGAGCGCCTCGAGCTCGCGCTGCACGGGGACGGTCACTACGCGCCGCCCTGCATGCCGATGCGGGTCCGCGGGTCGATGAAGACGTAGGCGATGTCGATGATCAGGTTCGCGATCAGGACGCCGACGATCAGGAACAGGAAGATGCCCTGGATCAGGAAGTAGTCGCGGTTCTGGATCGCGGTCAGCGTGAGGCTGCCGATGCCCGGATAGGAAAAGACGATCTCCACGACGATCGCGCCTGCGACCACGGCGCCCAAAGCGAGGGCCAGGCCGGTGATCTGCGGCAGAAGCGCGTTGCGGTAGGCGTACTTGCGGACGAGCTTGGTCGGCGCGCCGAGCGCGGCCAGGTAGTTCGAGTAGTCGGCCTCGAGCTCATAGATGATCATGTTCCGCATCCCGATCGCCCAGCCGCCGAAGGCGACGAGGAAGAGGGCGGAGAACGGCAGGATCCAGTGCTGCAGGAAGCTCCGCGCGAACTCGACCGACCACTCGGGCTGGAGGGAGAGGTCGTACGCGCCGGACACCGGGAACCACGCCAGCGTCGTCGCGAACACCCACACGAGCACGATCCCGAGCCACATCTGAGGCGTCGCAGTCAGCACGTAGCTGACGGGCAGCACGGTGTTGTCGAGCCCCTTCCGCCGCGCGGCCAGCGCGCCCACCTTGTTGCCGGCCCAGAAGCTGAGGACGATCGCGGGAATGAGCAGCGCGAGCGTGTACGGCAACGCGCCCCTGATCAGGTCCCAGACCGGCGTCGGGAAGTTCGCGACGCTCCGGCCGAGGTCGCCGTGGAAGAGCGCCGCCCAGAAGTTGAGGTACTGCTTCCAGAGCGGGACGTCGAAGCCGAACGCCTGCGTGTAGTAGCCGGACAGCGACTTCTCGGCGGACGGCTGTGCCTGCATGCGCGAGATCAGCCGGTCGACCGGGTCGCCCGGCATGAAGCGGGGGATGGCCCAGTCGATCGTGACGGCTACCCAGAACGTGACGAGGTAGATGGCGAGCTTGCGCGCGAGGTAGCGCGTCATGCCACGACCTCCGCGGACGAGCAGCACCCCTCCCGGCAGATCCGGGAGGGGTGCATTGCCGTCATTGCGTCAGCCTCCGTCTACTGGTTGGAGGCAGGCTTCAGATGGGTCAGCATGTCGATGCTCGTCATCTGCCAGTAATTCCTCCACGAAACCGTGGTGTAATTGCGAGCAGTCGACGAAGGCCAGTTCTCCCAATACTTCGTGTTGAACATGGCCCACATGCCGTTGTACCAGAGCGGAATCGCAGGCAGCTTCTGCAGGAATGTCTTCTGCAGAGCCGTCAGCTGCGCCTGGTACTGCTGCTTGTCGCTGGTCGACGTCTTGTCCAGCTGCTGGACTTCCTTCCAGGCGGCCGAGTCGGTAAAGCGCTCGTAATTCGCCGTGGTCTGGTTGTCCGAGATCGGCAGCTGGTAGATGTACTGGTAGTACGTCCACGGCGAGTTGCTCATCTGCCGGTCGTTACCGAGCAGCAGATCGAAGCGGCCGTGGCCGCGGTCGTCGGCCATCGTGCCGTACTCGGGATAGCCGACGGACAGCTTGATGCCGGCTTCCTTCGCACTGGATGCGATGACCTGGATCGCGGTCTCCCAGTCGGACCAGCCCTTCGGGCAGACGATCGAGAGATCGATCTTCGACCCGTCCTTGTTCTCGACGTAGCCGTCGTTGTTCGTGTCCTTGTAGCCGGCTGCGGACAGCATCTGCTTCGCCTTGCTCGTGCTGTACGAGAAGCCGTAGTTCTTGACGACCTTCCCGTCGACGTACTTGTTCCAGATCGGCAAGAGGCCGGTCGGGCTCGCCTTGACCGCGAGGCCCTGATAGGCCTTGTCGAGGATCTGGTTGATGTTGATCGACGTCGCCAGTGCGCGGCGGAACGCGGCGTCGTTCAGCGGCTTCTGCGTGGTGTTCGGGAACAGCCAGACCGTGTTTGCGGCGAGGTGATACGGGGCCTTGCTGTAGTACGTCTTGGTCTGGCCTCGGATCGCCGCCTTCGGCGCGAAGTTGTTGAACAGGTCGATGTTCCCCGCCGTGAAGTTGCTGAGCGCGGCGGCGTTCGACGCGTTCGCGATGTCGACGACGTAGGTGGGCGCGGGCTTCAGGCCCAGCTGCTTGGTGGCCCACCAGTTGCTGTTCTTCTTCCACACAACCGTCTGCGAGCTCGCGCCGTACCCGGACTGGTACGTGTACGGGCCCGTGCCGACGATCTTGCCGCTCGTCAGGTTCAGGTTCGCCGTCGCGAGCTCCGTCTTGCTCCACTTCTGGAACACGTGCTGCGGGACGATCGCGACCATGAAGCGGTAGTAGTCGAACTGCTGGTAGCTGTGCGATTTCGCGAACTTGAAGACGACGGTGTTCCCGCTCGCGTTCACGCTCTGCAAGCCGGTGTCGGACCACAGCGGGTGTTGCGGATGCGTCGTGGTCTTCGTCAGCTTGAAGCTGTACGCGACGTCCGTCGGTGTCATCAGATGGCCGTCATTGAACTTGACGTTCTTCCGGATGTTCATCACGTATGTGGTGCTGTTCGTCCACTTTCCGCTCGTGGCCAGCCACGGGATGAACGTGCCCTTCATCGGGTCGTATCGGAAAGCCGTCTCGTACGCGAACCCGACCAGACCGGTGACGTAGTCCCAGTTCTTGGCGGGGTTCACGTCGTTGTTCGGCGACCACTGGTTGCCGCTCATGTAGAACGTCTGAGCGCGCGGTAGTGCGAACGCCGACTGTTGGCTCGCGTCCGCGCCGGATAGCCCGACGGAGGCGACGATCGCCACGAGGAGCGCCACGGCGACGGCTGCCGCGACTCCTCCTCTCCTGCGAGTGAGCATTTGCTTCACCCTCCTCTCGCGGACCCCTCGGGCATTTCCGTGAGGTCCTCGAAGCAACAATGGCCAGCACCCATCGCCCGGACATCGGGGCAGGCGCGGAGAGGGGACGTGGAAACTGCGCACCCGGATCGGGGTCGGGCCTGACCCTGACCGGTGGCGGCGCCCCTACCATCGTCAGCGGTTCCAGCGATGCACGCCGCCGACCCCGCACGCTTTCCTCCGGGCTTCCTCTGGGGGGCCGCGACATCGGCGTACCAGATCGAGGGCGCCGTGTCGGAGGACGGCCGCGGCCGCACCATCTGGGACTCCTTCTGCGACGGTCCCGGGAACGTCCTCAATGGCGATACCGGGGCCGTCGCCTGTGACTCGTACCACCGCTATGGCGAGGACATCGCGCTCATGCGCGAGCTCGGGCTCGGCGCGCTGCGCTTCTCGGTCGCGTGGCCGCGCATCCTCCCCGATGGACGCGGTCGCGTGAACGCCGCCGGCCTCGACTACTACGACCGCTTCGTCGACGGGCTGCTCGAGGCGGGCATCCGGCCGTTCGCGACGCTCTACCACTGGGACCTCCCGCAGCCGCTCGAGGAGCGCGGCGGGTGGCCGGCGCGCGACACGGCCGCCGCGTTCGCCGAGTACGTCGAGGTGGTGCACGGGCGGCTCGGCGACCGCGTGCACGACTGGATCACGATCTGCGAGCCGTGGATCGTCTCGTGGCTCGGCTACGGAACCGGCGAGCACGCACCGGGCCACCGAAGCCCAACAGAGGCACTCGCCGCCGCGCACCATGTCCTGGTCGCGCACGGGCTCGCCGTCGAGGTGCTGCGCCGCGACCCGTCAGCGCGGGTGGGGATCACGATCGACCTGCCCTGGGTTGACCCGGTGAGCGACGCCCCGGCCGACCGGGCGGCCGCGCGGCTCCTGGACGGCACACGGAACCGCTGGATCCTCGACCCGGTGCTGCGCGGCGAGTACCCCGCCGACATCGTCGAGCACTTCGGCGCGAAGCTGCCGCCGATCGAGGACGGCGACCTGAAGCTGATCGCCGCGCCGCTCGACTTCCTCGGCGTCAACTACTACACGCGCAACGTCGTGCGAGCCGGGCCGCCGGGCGGCGAGCCTGCCGTCGTGGAGACCGGCATGGAGCACACGGCGATGGGCTGGGAGGTCTATCCCGACGGCCTCGCGAAGCTGCTCGTCCGCCTGCACGACGAGTACGACGTGCCGCAGCTGTACGTCACCGAGAACGGCGCGGCGTACGAGGACCGCGTCGTCGGCGGCGCCGTCGACGATCAGTCGCGTGTCGAGTACCTGGACCGCCACGTCGCTGCAGTGGGCCGCGCGATCCAGGAGGGCGTCCCGGTGGGCGGCTACTTCGTCTGGTCGCTGCTCGACAACTTCGAGTGGGCGTGGGGCTACTCGCGTCGCTTCGGCATCGTTCACGTCGACTTCGACACCCTCGAGCGGCTGCCCAAGGCGAGCTTCCGGTGGTACCAGCAGCTGATCGCGCGCCACCGCGCCGAGCACTACGCGGCGCCGCCGCCCGCCTTCAGAACCTGAACCTCAGCCGCCCGCGGACGCGACCGCCTGCACCTGCCACTCGCCGGGCACTCCCTTGAGGACGTGCGTGCCGCGCTCGGCGAACTCGATTCCGGAACCGACGACCAGGTCGCGCACCGTGCTCGACGTAAGCACCTCGCTCGGCCCGGCCAGAGCCGCGATTCGAGCGCCGATGTGGACGGCGATGCCTTCGGGGCCGGAGTTGGTGAGCTCGAGCTCGCCGGTGTGCAGCCCGGCGCGGATCTCGATCCCGAGCGGGCGCACGGCTTCGCGGATCGCGCAGGCGCAGCCGACGGCGCGCGCCGGCCCGTCGAAGGTCGCGAAGATGCCATCGCCGGTGAGGCGGGCTTCCTTGCCCCGTGCGCGTTCCAGCTCGGTGCGGACGACCGCGTGATGAGCCGAGAGCAGCTCCTTCCAGCGCGCGTCACCGAGCTCGGCGGCCCGCTCGGTCGATCCGACGATGTCCGTGAACAGCACGGTTGCGAGCACGCGGTCCGGCTCGCGTGACCGTTTCGAGCCCGTGACGAACTCCTCGACCTCGTCGAGGAGCTCGTGCTGGCTGCCCGAGAACGGATAGTGGTCGGAGCCTGGAACTTCGGCGAACTTTGCGTTCGGGATGTGCTCCGCCAGGTACCGGCCGGCCTCCACCGGCACCGCTGTGTCGTCAGTGCGGTGCACGACGAGCGTCGGCACTCGGATCGTCGGGAGCACGTCGCGGATGTCGATCTGCATCGTCAGGTCGAACCACGCTCGCGCCGAGGCCGGCGTGCCGCCGAAGCGGGCGGCCTCGGCGTGCCAGCGGCGAAACGGCGGGTCGGCGGCCAGGCTCGGCGCCACGCGGCCGACGCCGAACGTCTCGTCGACGCCCCAGCGGGTGTCGTACGCGTCGAGGATGTGCTGCCACGACTCGTCGGAGATGCCCCACGGGTAGTCGGCCGCCCAGCGCCTGCGCGCGTACGAGGCGCCGAGGATGAGCCCACTCACACGCCCGGGGAAGGTGGCTGCGAAGAGCGCGCACATCGGCCCGCCCTCCGCGCCGCCGAAGAGGAACGCCCGCTCCGACCCGGCCGCGTCGAGCACGGCGCGGATGTCGTCGAGCAGCTCCTCGAACGAGCCGAGCTCGACATTGCGGTCGGAGAGCCCGGTGCCCCGTCGGTCGAACAGGATCAGGCGAGAGAACGACGCGAGCCGCTCGAGCAGCTCGGCGTACGGCGGCCAGGTCCAGTTCTGCTCGAGGTGCGACATGTAGCCGGGCACCCAGAGGAGGTCGACCGGCCCCTCGCCGATGACCTGGTAGGCGATCCAGAGGTCGCCGCTCCTCGTGTACTTCGTCTTGTGCTCCACGGCGTCAACTCTCGCACCCCACAGAAGCTGCAGACGGCTGACCGTTAGTCGCGGCGCGCGCCGATGTAGGTCCAGCAGCAGCGGAAGCTCGGCCGGCCGCCGAAGATCACGTCCAGCGCGCGTCGCAGGAGCTCCCGGCGGTCGGCGGTCGCCGCCTCCGTCGCGGGTGTGCCGTCGACCTTGGCCGATCCGCCGACCCAGCCGAGCACCGCGTCGGCGTAGGCGGACAGGAACTCGAACCAGTCCTCGACGCCCGCCTCGATCGTCCGCTCGGTCACGTCGTCGACCGAGAACCCCGCGTTCTGCAGCGCGTCGACGTAGTAGTCGAGGGGCCGCGGAGCGAGGAAGACGCGGTCGCGCCAATCGAGGTAGCGCTGCAGCCGCTCGGGCTCCTCGAGCACGGACCGATACGCCTCATAGCGCTCGTCGGTGCGCACGAGCCCGGCGGCGACCTCGTGGACGACGTACACGGTCTCGTCGATGATCCACTCGTTTTCACGCGCGCGTGGGTTGCGCAAGTTGCCCGAGTTGATGCGGACGACCCCGCCCGGGCGCAGTACCCGCGCCCACGCACGGAGCGTCTGGCCGAGGTCGTCGTAGAGATGGATCGCGTTCGTCGAGACGATCACGTCCGCCTGGGGCTCCGGGAGCACTTCGTCGACGTATTGCAGGCGGCGCTCGTCCTTCAGGTAGCGCAGGCGGCGGAACGCGACCCGCGCGTCGCCGCGGAACTTGTCGACTGCGACCCGGAGGAACTTCGGCGAGCTGTCGACGATGACGACGCCGGCCTGGCGGTCGAAGATCCGCAGCAGCAGGCGGTCGAGCAGGATCCCGGTGCCGCCCGAGTAGTCGATGAGCACGCGGCCGTCCTGGAGGTCGCCGGCGAGTTGCTCGACCGTGAGGTCGAGGTTCCGGTACCAGCCGTGGTTCTCGACCGTGTCGTAGTGGAGGCCGAAGGTGTCGACTGGTGCGCTCACCCAGTCCTCGTCGGGGATGCGCTCGAACCCCGCAGGCCACGCGAAGACGTAGCCGCGGCTCGCGTCGGGATCGGCGACGGGGCGCGTCAGGTCTGCGTGGGCGCGAGCAGGCCGGGCACGAGCTCCCGCGGGAGCCGGCCCCAGCCGCACGGCGTGGCCAGCCCGAACTCGCCGGCCGCTGAGTGGGCCACCTCGATGCGCCCGCGCGCAGCTGCCGCGTCGTCGCCGGCGTGCAGTGCCGCCGAGGTAGAGCTCGGTCTCGGCATGGAGACGCAGGCTCGAGAGCGGCTTCACGAACGCCGCGTCGGTCCGGTTGCGGGCGAGCGGCATGTGGATCCAGTTGACGGGCCGCGCGAGCGCGCCCGCGAGCGCGTTTGCGATCTCGACCATACGGCTCATGTCGGCCGGGATCCGCTGCTCGGCGTCCTCGTCGTGGCCGTGGCAGAAGTGGAAGCCGAGCTCGACGTCGGGCGGGATCGGCGCGCTGATCCGGAGCAGGCGCTCGACGACGCCCGCCTCGACGTGCGGGAACCAGGCCGGGAAGTGACTCTCGAGCAGGCCGAACTCGAAGTTCGTGTCCCACTGCAGTGCGAGCTGGTCGTGCGGGATCGCCTCGAGGAGGTGGCCGAGCTCGGCAGCCATCGCCTCGCTCGTACGCGGGCTCGACCGACGGCCTGCGACTCGTGCGCGACGAAGGCTGCGACCGGCGCGAGCGGGGTGGGCAGCGATACCTGGAACCGGCAGCCGCGCGGCACGACGCCGTCCCGCTTGAGCGTGGCGAACGTCGCGTAGGAGGCGACCGCCGCGTCGGCGTAGCCGAGCGACTCGAAGCGCAGGTCGGCTGCGTTGTCGCCCGGCCGCAGCATCAGTCGTGGCAGCGCCCGGTACGCATCGCGCGCCGGCGGCGCGACCTCGAAGCGCGCCCGCGAGCTGAGCACGGGGTACTGCCAGACGATCCAGTCTGCGCGCGGCCCCGTCTCTCCGTCCGGCACGCGCCGCAGGCGGTCGCCGAGGGCGCCGCACGCAGTGCGGAAGACCTCCTCGGCGCTCGCGAGCGGCATGCTGCCGACGAGGTGCGTGCCGAGCGGCAGGTAGGCGGCCCCCGTCGACGCGGGCTCGACGCTCGTCGCGGTCACGGTCTCGGGGGTCGCGTCATCGGGCCGGAAAGAGCCTACGTGTGCCGCGTAGCGCCAGTCCCGCGGTCGCAACACGGCCGCGGCGACCGGGCTACACTGAGCCCGCCAGGGCGGTTAGCTCAGTTGGGAGAGCACCAGCTCGACAAGCTGGGGGTCACTGGTTCGAGCCCAGTACCGCCCATTCAGAAACCCGCTGGAGACGGCGGGTTTTTTCTTGGCGGCCGGACGGCAAGGCGCGGAATCCAACTCCCTCGCCTGGGGCACGCGCACCCGGCCGACCGGTACGACGATGGGATCGTGCACCGGAACAGGGCGCTCGCGGGAATCTTCGTGCTTGGAACGTTCGCCGCTGCCGCCGCGGGCATCACGCTGTCCGTCGTCCGGCCGGGGACGTTCGCCGGCATCGGTCTGCTGGTCGCCGCGGGTATCAGTGCAGTGGTGGGTTGGCTTGCGCTGGGTGCCCCGGTGAGCCGGCGCGCTCTCCAGCCGCGCCGCTGAGCAGCAGCGACTCAGTCGCCATGCGGAAGAAAGACAGGCCCGGCGCCGTCTTACATGGCCCCAAGCGCTTCCATCTGAAAGAGAGGCACCTTCGATGAAGCGACTGCTCCGTACCCGGCTCTCAAAGATGACACTCCTCGCGTTCGCGACCGCACTGCTCATCGTCCCGGCGGCGTCGGCCATACCGGTCGATCCAGGCGAACCGGGCCCCCCGGCGCACCAGACCATCATCACCCCCGCGAAGAAGAAGGCGCCTGCGAAGAAGCAGGTCGTGAAGTGGTACAGGTCGTCGGCTCCGGTCTCGGGCCACGGCCCCGTCCTCCCCTAGGGGATCGTCGCGAAGAGGGTGGGCCGCCCCACCGGGGCGGCCCACCTCACTTCCTGGTCACACGGACGCGATAGGCCGATCCGTCTGTGGCGAGGACGTCGACTCGCACGTTCGCGTCGTCGAACGTCGGCGCCTCCGCGGCGCCGAGGTCGAAGGGCGCGTGGTACAGCGGGCCGCAATTGTCGGGCAGCGCCGGGTCGGCGGCGCTGCTGGCGGCCTGGACGAGCACGGGTCCGTCGCCGGACATGACCGTCGCGTCGACCGTATAGACGAGAACACCGTGGTCGCAGAGCTCTGCGTCGACTCCCGTTTGCTGCCTGACCTCGACCACGTATGCCTTGGACGCGCTGACCGGGACGACGACGGCCTTGACCCCGCCCGGGGTCTCGAGCGGCGCGACCGTCTCCTCGAGCTGGCCCGGCGCGTAGAGGCAGCGCAGGTTCTCGGGATCGAGCCAGCCGAGCTTCCACTTGTGCCAGGCGAGGTACTCGCCGCCGGGGAACCTGCCCATGACGTCCCAGTTGCCCACGAAGCGATGGAGCGCCGGGAACGTCGACGTCGCGAAGTCGTAAAGATCCGGGAGTCCGAGCAGATGGCCCGTTTCGTGAACGAGGACGCGCCAGCCCCAGTTCTGGACGTGGATGTCGGCGCCGAACGTCGACCCGTTGCGCAGCTCTTTTCCATCGGCCGTGACGCCGGTCCCCGGGTAGGCGTTGAAGGCCGGCGAGAACGGGATCAGCGGGGTGTTGGCCGCGACGACGTAGAAGATCGAGTAGCCGCTGAAGTCGACCTGAGCGTCGGCTGCGTTGATCGCGTCCGCGATGTAGGCCCGATGCTGCGCGAAGGTGAGGCCGCGCGCGTAGTCGTAGCTGGCTGCGGTGTGCGGCATGCGGAACCACGTGTGGACCGCGGTCACGTCGAGCGACATCCGCCCGTACGAGGACTCGCTGAACCAGTGCTGGGCGCCCGGCACGAGCAAGTCGTAGAGCGACGTGGTCGTCTCGGTCGCCGGCGCATCGGAGAAGTCGACGAAGATCATGACCGCGTGCAGCGTCCCGGCCGCGCGCTGATGGAGCGTGTAATCGGTCGGGCCCTCGCTCTGGAATGTGTTCGTCCCGTTGGCGAGCGTGGGCGAGCATGGCGCGCCGGTCGGCGGCGGGAGCGGAGCTGCCACCGAGACCGACGCGCTCGCCGAGTCGTTGGCGTGGTTCGGATCCTCGATCTGTGACGCGACCCCGGCGAGGTTGACCGGGTTGCCCGCCTGCGTGGTCGCGACGGCGATGGTCACCGTCGCGACGTCGCCCGGCTGAAGCGTGCCAAGCGCGCAGTGCACGCCGGCGGCGCACGATCCACGTGTCGTCGTCGCCGAGGCGAGTGAGGTTCCCGCCGGGAGCGAGTCGACGAACTCGACGCCGGTGGCGTCGCTCGGGCCGTCGTTCCCGACGGTCGCGGTGTACGTGACCGTCTGCCCGACGACGACGATGCTCGGCGCCGCACTGAGCGTCAGCGAGAGGTCGGCCAGCGGCGCGACCGAGACGGTGACGCCTGCCTTGTTGTCGCGGGTGTTCGGGTCCACCGTCGTGGACGACGCAGAGGCGCTGTTCACGAGCGTCCCTGCCTCGTCGGCGGTCACGACGATCGTGACCTTCGCGACACGGCCCGGGTCGAGCGCTCCGAGCGTGCAGTGCGGCGTGACGTCGCCCACGCACGAGCCCGGCGTTGCCGTCGACGAGACCATCGACGCGCCCGCGGGCAGCGTGTCGTCGAGCCTGACCGCGGCTGCCCGGCTCGGGCCTGCGTTCCGGATCGTGGCCGTGTACTTGAGCTCGTCGCCGATCAGGACGGCGCTCGGCGTGGCCACCAGCTGAAGCGAGAGGTCGGCCCGCGGGGCGACGACCTTGCAGGCCTTGACGCGCCGCTGGAGATCCGCCAGCCGAGCCTGCTGCTGCCGCACGAACGTCTTTCGCGCGCGAGCGCTCTTGTGCGTCTTGAAGTACGCCTTGCGCTTGGCCGGCATCTGCCGTTCGTAGGACGCGAGCTCTTTCGTGCGGCGCTGCTTCTCGGCCGCGGAGCAGGTCGCGTGTGTGTGGGCCGCGTCCGCGGTCGCGCCGCGCGCCGTGGCGATGCCGACACTCAGGGCGAGGGCGCAGGCGGCCAGCGCTGCAAGCGATCGTCCCATCGATACAGGCTGTCACCGTCAGCGCATGCGTACAAGCGGGCCTACGTCTCGTTCAAACTCGCGGCATGAAGCTCTGGCGTCTCACCCGCGCGGCCCACACGGCCCTCGACGGGGCCGGGACGCTGCGGCACGGCGGGCGCTATTCGCCGCCGGGCGTGCCGGCGTGAACTTCGCGTCCGAGGCCGGCCTCGCCGTGCTGGTCGCCCTCCGCTATCTCCCGGGCGATCCGGCCGAAGCCCCCGACGACTACGTGCTCGGGTGGACCGAGATCGACGCCACCCCCGAGCGCGTCCCGGACGACCAGGGCGAGGACGCGATCCGCGCCTACGTCACGAGCTGGCTGGCCGAGCGCCGCTCCCTGCTCGCCGCCGTGCGCTCGCAGGTGCTGCCCGAGGCGGACGTCGTGCTGATGAACCCGGCTCACCGCGATGCGGAGCGGGTGCCGCCACTCGCCACACGGCCCTTCAGCTTCGCCGAATGCCTGCACCCGCCGCCAATGGCGGTCCGCTACGAATCATCCGATGGCTGAGAGGAAACCGGCGAAGAAGCGGTCCACGTTCACGGCCGACGAGCGAGCCGCGATGCGGGAGCGCGCGAAGGAGCTGAAGGCAGCGACGAGCAAGGCCGACGCGGAACGTGAGGTGGTCGCGAAGATCGCCGAGATGCCGGCAGCGGATCGCGCTCTGGCCAAGAAGCTCCATGCGATTGTGAAAGCGAGCGCGCCGGATCTCGCGCCGAGGCTCTGGTACGGGATGCCCGCGTATGCGAGGGACGGCAAGGTCGTCTGCTTCTTCCAGGCCGCGGACAAGTTCAAGACGAGGTACGCGACGTTCGGTTTCAGCGACAGGGCGAACCTCGACGGAGGCGCCGTGTGGCCGGTCGCGTTCGCGGTGACGAAGCTGGCTCCCGCCGACGAGAAGAAGATCGCCGCGCTCGTCAAGAAAGCCGTCAGCTGAGCGCCGGCTGCACGCCGGAGCGGGCCGGGACGAGGTCGAACCCGGCCACGCCGCGTGCGTCGAGCCGCACGCGCAGGATCGCCGTCCGCGCCGCCGCCGCTTTGCCGGGCGGGAAGACGAAGTTCCCGAGCGTCCACGCGACCAGGGCGTGCCGCGACCGCTCGACCGGCCCGAGGACGTGGGGATGCGCCCCGAGCACGACCGCCGCCCCCGCGCCGAGCGCTGCCGAGGCGAACATCCTCTGACGCGCGTCCGCCGAGGCGCGCAACTCGACGCCCCAGT
This sequence comes from uncultured Thermoleophilia bacterium, assembly GCA_963734565.1. GTDB lineage: Bacteria > Actinomycetota > Thermoleophilia > Gaiellales > Gaiellaceae > JACVRM01. The sequence continues at coordinate 974,575 of CAVTHM010000002.1, forward strand.
GGAAGAACACGACGACCACGTCGCTCCTCCGCTTCGCGTAACGGACGTCCGCGGCGATCGCGCTTACATCGGCGCGTGCGACGCCCGGCGACGACGGGCCTGCGGCGAAGCCGGCCGGGCAGATGTCCGAGTAGCCGAGGAACGCGATGCGCAGGCCGCCGACGGCGAACGATGCCGGCCGCCGCGCGGCCGCGAGGTTGCCGCCGCCCCCGACGGCCGCGATGCCCGCACGGCGCGCGGCGGCGAGCGTGTCGGCAAGGCCGACCGCGCCGTAGTCGACCGCATGGTTGTTCGCGACGGTGAGGACGTCGAAGCCTGCGTGGTCCCGGGCTCCGCGCAGCAGCGCCGCCGGCCCGCGGAAGTGGTACTGCTTGCCGGGAGCCGGCGTGCCGCGAGCGGTGATCGCCCCTTCGAGGTTCCCCGTCGTCAGGTCGGCGTGTCGCAGCTCTGCCCCAACGCTCGTCCACGGGTACGCAGCCCCAAGCGCCCGGATCGTCGGTCCGACCGCCTCTCCCGGCGTGATGTCGCCCACCGCGGCGAGCACGACCGGGCGCACGAGCAACGTCCCGATGCCGACGCGGATGTTTCCGACGACCAGGCTGATCCGATGGAGGCCGGCGGCCGGCGCTCGCACGTGCAGCGTGAACCGTCCGTGCGGCCCCGTCGTCGCCGATCCGATCCGTGCGCCGTCCGAGAGCAGCGAGACGCTCGGGGCGCTCGTCGACCCGCCGACGACGAAGCTGGCGCCCGGTGCCAGCCAGTCCGGCAGCGGCGTGGCAATGGTCAGCGTCGGCGGCGCGGCTGACGCGGTTGCGGCCGCGCGCCACGAGCGCCAAGGTGATGAGCAGGCCGCGCATCGCCGTGCGGACAGTAGGGAACCGGAGGGCTTGCCCACACGAGTTGAACCTCCAACGTGGGGCTGGGATAGTCGAGCACTAACCCCGAAAGGCCGCCGAGCGCGGCCACGGCACCCTGCGGCCGTGCCAGAACATGGAGAGGAGGGCTTCCATGAAGAAGTCTCTGGCTGCGGCATTGCTCGCCGCGGTCTGCGTCGTGCTGGCCTCGCTGGGCGTCGTATCGGCGCAGGGCGCGGCGAGCGGCGTGCAGGTCAGCGTGCTGTCGGTGTTCCCCGCGGACGCGGGCCCGGTTTCGGCTGCCGCCACAAACACCGGTGACGTCGTCGTTCCAGCCGCCCGCAAGATCGTCGCCATCGGGCCGAACGGGAAGCAAAATCCGTACCCGGTGACGCTTCCCCCCGGCGCTTTCGGCATCGGAGCGCTCGGCGCCGCGTACGACCTGCACCACCAGCTCTATGTCGCAGCGCTGGAGTCGATGGGGCCGGCGCCCAGCGGCAGGCCAGGGATTCTGAAGATCAGCGCCAATGGGAAGACGGCAACACCGGTCCCGGGGTCGGAGGGCATGGTGGCCGCCGACGGGATGGGGCTCGATTCGGCTACGGGCTATCTCTACGTGACCGACATCTTCGGCGGGGCCATCTGGCGTGTCACGCCCGGTGGCGGTTCCGCTCAGCTCTGGACCTCGAACGCGACGAACCCGCTGCTGGGTGACCCGGACGGCGTCAAGGTCTACAACGGCGCCGTCTACGCCTCCAGCGGGGACAGGATCCTCAAGATCCCGTTCAACCCCAACGGCAGCGCGGGCACCGTGCAGGTCGTTGCGCAGGTCCCGGGCGCCTTCTTCGACGACATGGTGCTCGACGATCGCACCGGCGACGTCTACGTCACGCGGCTCGACACGGATGAGCTGCTGCGGGTCACGCAGGGTGGCGTCGTCACGACGATCGCGAACAACGCGGACGACGGGCTCCTCGGTGCGGCGAACATGACCCTGATCCACGTCGGCAAGACCACGGTCATCTACCTCGCCAACGGCGGCGCCCCGTTCTTCAGCACCAACACGACAGGGCTACCGGCGGCCCTGCTCAAGATCACCATCAACTGATCGCACCTGAGGAGAGCCCCGCCCCGCCGGGGCTCTCCTCTTGAAGGGAGGGACTCATGCGCTGGAGGCTGTTGCTCCTCGCCGGGTGCGCTGCGCTCGTTGCCGTCGCATTCGCGGCGTCGGGCCGCGCGGTCAGCCCGAACAAGACGACCGTCGTCTACGACGACTTCACGACCCTGAACGCCTCGAAGTGGTTCTCGTTCGGCGGCGAGCTGACGCCGCCCGATGCCAATCACTTCGTCGCGGTTGCCGGCGGCGTCAAGCACATCCGCGCGACGCCGTTCAGGACGGGCCTCGACTTCGGCCCGTTCGACCACGCCAAGTACTTCGAGATCGCCACGTCGCAGTTCCCGGTGCCGTCGCACGGCTCGGTCGAAGTTCGATGCAGACATCAGTTCGACCACGCCCGGGACGATCCCGGGGCTCGTGCAGCACGGCATCTTCGGGCCCGGCGGGACGTGGACGGATCCGGCCAACCCGCCGACGACGCCGAACTTCAGCCACCGGCTGCTCGAGAGCGAGCAGGCGTCGGCGGCGTTCTCCGTCACCGACGGCTGCACCGGCGAGGCGTTCGACTGGTTCGTCTCGAGCCATTACGCAACGTCGATCGTCGCCCGCGTGTCGACGTATGCGATCGGGGGCACGCCGCCGCCGGGCTGCCCGTTCGTCGGTCTCGACAAGGCGTACACGGACTGGGTCGACCAGGTGCCGATCACCCCGGGCAGCACGCACCACTACTCGATCGCGTACGACGCGAAGCAGAACGCGGTCGAGTTCCGGATCGACGGGAAGCTCGCGACGCGCACCAACGACGTCGGCATCCCGCTCGACCGGCAGCACGTGAAGTTCACAGGCGACTACCCGTCGCTCGGAGCAGGCGAGAGCCTCGCCGGCCAGATCCACTCGCTCGGCCTGGCGCACGGGCTGATCGCCGAGGTCGACCCGTTCCCGTACCAGCACCCAGACCGGCCCGACCTGAGCGTCTCGATCCCGGTCGGCACCGGCAACCCGGCCGACGCGGGCCGCTCGCGCCTGTGGGGCCAGGGCGTCGACGCGACCTGGGACAACTTCACCGTCACGACCATCGACAAGACGAAGTAGCGACGAGCGCGCCGAGGGGCCGCCGGCCGCGGTCCCTCGGCAAGCTTCCGCCATGACTCGCAAGCGAGTTCGCGCTCTCTGCGCTGCAAAGCGCGGCGCCGTCGAGACGCACCCGTTCGGCCCGACGGTCGCCGTCTACAAGGTCGTCGGGAAGATATTCGCGCTCGTGCCGCACGAGGGCGACCCGGCGACCGTCAACCTCAAGTGCGACCCGGACTGGTCGGAGGTGCTGCGCAACGCGTACGAGGCTGTCCGGCCCGGCTACCACCAGAACAAGAAGCACTGGAACACGATCGTCCTCGACGGCACCGTGCCGGACGACGAGATCGCCGAGCTCATCGAGCACTCCTACGCACTCGTCGTCGAGTCGCTGCCGAAGAGCGTGCGCGCCGGGCTCTAGGAGGGCTACTGCGGCGGCCCGCTGCCGAGCGTGACCGTCACCGTGAACGAGTTCCCGACCGTGTCGGTGTACCCGACCGCGATCTGGTCGCCGGGGTGATGGCCGAAGAGGATCTTGCGGAGGCCGGCGGACTCCTGGATCGCGACGCCGTCGATCGAGTCGATGACGTCGCCCACCGCGAGCCCGGCGGTCTCGGCGGCCGAGCCGGGGACGATCCCCGCGATCGCCACGCCGCCCGGCGTGTCGTGCGCCGAGACACCGATGAACGCCGTCTCGCCGATGTGCACCAGCGTCGACGGCTGCAGCGCCGCGATCTGCTTCGCGATCGCCCGCGCGTGGTTGATCGCGATCGCGTACCCCGAGGACCGCAGGGTCGAGCTCACGGAGCCCGCCGCGTTCATGCCGATCACGCGGCCGGCCGCATTGAGCAGCGGCCCGCCGGAGTTGCCCGGCACGAGCCGCGCGCTCGTCGACACGAGATGCCCCAGCCGGGCGACGGTGCCGTCGTCCTGCTGCACGCTGATCGTCCGGTTGACGCCGAGGACCTTCCCCGTGGTGATCGTGAGCCGGCCGATGCCGTTGGCGTTCCCCACGGCGGTGGCGGCCTGGCCGACCTTCACGTTCGCCGAGTTGCCGATCGTCGCCGTGGCCAGGTTCGTGGCCTTCTCCAGCTTCAGGAGCGCCACGTCGTCCGTGATGTCGTAGCCGACGACGTCTGCGGTGTAGGTCTTGTGCGTGGCCGGGACGGTGACGCGAATCGTCGTCGCGCCCGCGATCACGTGGTTGTTCGTCAGCACCTGCCCGTCCTTCGTGAGGACGATGCCGGTGCCGGCCGCGCTCGCGTCCTGGAGCGCCAGGTCGGTGTTGACGATCACCACGCCCTTCGTCGGCGCCGGCTTCTTCGGCGTCGCGGCGGTTGCACCCTGTGCCTGGACGACGCCCGCGACGGCGATCAGAGCGATTGCGAGGGAGCGGCGGATCACCGAGGCAGTAAAGCCGCCGTACCTGAGAAGCACCTAAGGCTTCGCGGGCCGTCCGGGCACTCGCGGAACATGCCCGCCACGTGCTGCAACTGCGGGTCTACGGCGACTCCGCCGCGATGGCCGCCGTCGCGGACAGCCTCGATGGGCTGGACGGCGTCCGCCACCTGAGCCTCGTGACCAGCGGACGCGGGGCGGACGTGGTCGTCACCGCCGACGTCCGCACCGGTGCGGCGGACGCCGTGCTCGGCCTCCTCGACCGCAGCGGTGTCCGCGCCGACGACGTGGTGATGGCCCGGCTCGAGACGGTCGGGCCGCCCGCGGCCGGCGGCGACCCGGCCGCGGTCGTCTGGGCGGACCTCCTTGGGCAGGCTCGGCTGCACGCCCGCGCGCCCGGCCGCTACTTCGTGCTGATGAGCGCGGCGGGCGTCATCGCGGCGTTCGCCGTGATCAACACGAGCTCCGTCCTGCTCGTCGGTGCGATGGCGGTGAGCCCGGACCTGCTCCCGATCGTCGCCGCCTGCACCGGCGTCGCCCTGCTACGCCCGGGGCTCGTTCTGCGCGGGCTCGGCGCGCTCGCCGCAGGGCTCGCCGCCACCGCCGCGCTGGCTGCTCTGGTGACCGGGTTCCTGCGCGCGTTCGACCTGCTTCCCGACGGGTTCAGCCTCGGCGAGATCCCCGCCAACCAGACGCACGTCGGCGTCTCGACGATCCTCGTCGCGCTGGTTGCGGGCGTCGCGGGCGTCGTCGCGTTCGAGACGCGCGGGAGCGCTGCGGTCGGCGTCGCCATCTCGGTGACCACGATCCCGGCCGCCGCCTACCTGGGCGTCGCGCTGGCGCTCGGAGAGCTGGACAGCTCGCGCTCGGCGTTCTGGGTCGTCACTGCGAACGTCGCGATGATGGTGATCGGCGGCTCGGCCGCGCTCGCGCTGCAGCGTCGTCTGCGGCGCGGCGCGGCTAGCGCGGCCGAACCGCGCTAATGCGCAAGCAGAGCGGTGCGTTCACCAAAGACTTGCGCAATGCATCGCCCTGATGTATCTTCGCGATATATGAAGCCGACGGCGGTGACCTGGGCGGTGCTGGGGCTGGTGGCGTCGAAGCCGCGCAGCGGGTACGACATCAAGCGCATCGTCGACCGCTCGGTCCGCCACTTCTGGGCTGCGAGCTACGGCCAGATCTACCCGGAGCTGCGCCGCCTCGAGGAGCTGGGCTGGATCGCCGGCGACGACGTCCCGAACGGCGGCCGCGCACGCCGCGTCTACCGGATCACGCCGGCCGGGCGCCAGGCGCTCGACGGCTGGTTCGTCGGCACCGAGACGCACATGGAGATCCGCGACGAGTCGCTGCTTCGCCTCTTCTTCGCCGACAACCTGCCGGTCGAGCACGCGCTCGGGCTGCTCCACGGCCGGCGCGAGGGCTTCAGCCAGATGCTCGAGTACCTGCGCGGCCTCGACGACGGCAGCGGCGTCCCCGACCCGCCGTTCGTCGACCTCGTCTACCGGTGGGGCCTCGAGTACTGCGAGTGGACGGTCGACTGGTGCGACCGTCAGATCGAGCGGCTGCAGAAGGCGGCCGCGTGAGCGAGCTGCCCGGACCCGACCTGGCGCTTGCTGCTCGGGCGCGGGCTGCCGAACTTCGCGCTCGAGGGCTTCCTGCCGATCCTCGTCTTCTACGCCTTCTGGCGCGAGGCAGGGCTCGGCGCCGGCGTCGTCGCGTCCGCGCTGGCGGCGGGCGCGATCGTGCTCCTGCAGCTCCGGCGCGGGCTCGACGTGGCCCTGGCCGGCCGCGGCTTGTGTCTTCATCGTCATCCAGGCAACCGTCGCGTTGGTCACACATAGCGAGACCGTCTACCTCGCGCAGCCGGTGCTCGTGAGCGCGGCGTGGGGGATCGCGTACTTCGTGTCCGCCGCGATCGGCAAGCCGCTCGTCGGCGCCTTCGCACGCGGCTTCTACCCGTTCCCGCCCGAGATGCGGGAGAGCGAGCTCTACCGGCGCGAGTTCGGCATGCAGTCGATCGTCTGGGGCGTCTTCTGCTTCGCCCGCTCGGCACTTCGCCTCTGGGTGCTGCTCGCGAGCGGCGTGGGCGGGTTGCTGGTCGTCTCGTTCGTCACCGGGACGCCCGTGCTGCTCGCGCTGGTGCTCTGGGGCGTGTGGCATGCGCGGATCGCATTCAGCAGGTTTCAGCCCGCCGAAGCAACAGCTTGAAGCAGATTCTGTAGGGATTACTTTCGGAAATCACCCTGGTGGGGGAGACCACCCGGGCTAGGCGAGACGACCTACCCAGTGTGGGTGATGCCCCTGTCACCCACGGCGCGGGCGGTCGCGCCGGACCGAAAGGACTGGGAATGGGCGATAGGAAGCGGAAGCTTCTCCTGACGATGTTGATCCTCGGCGTGCTGGGCGGCCTCGGCGGCTTCGGCACCTGGTCGGCGTTCACCGCGACGACCACCAACAGCGGCAACAGCTTCGCCGGCGGCACGGTCTCGATCCAGGACGACAGCGGCCTCTCCACGGCGCTGATCAACCTGTCGAACCAGGCGCCGGGCGTTGCGACGAGCAAGTGCATCCGCATCAAGTACACGGGCAGCCTGGGGTCGACGGTGCACTTCTACGTGCCGTCGGTGTCGAACGGCTCGAGCTTCCAGCTCCAGGTCGAGCGCGGCTCGGGCCTGAGCGACCTCTCGACGCGCGGGTCGTGCACCGGGTTCTCGGCCTCGTCGACGGCATTTTCGACGGCCGACCTGAGCACGTTCCCGGCGACCTACGCGGCGGGCGTGGCCGGCAAGGCCGCCGACGCGGCGTGGGCGACGAACGACTTCATCGACTACCGCTTCACCTTCACGGTCAAGGACGACACGACGCCGAACGCGCACACGAGCGCCGTGTCGACCGGCACCTTCTCCATCACGTGGGAGGCCCGCAACACCTAGGCCTCGACAGTCGGGCGGGCGACAAGCGCGGGAGCGGCGGACGGGACTCCGGCCGCTCCCGCGCTCAGTTCAGCCAGCTGCGGTCGAGATCGCCCGAGTAGCCGTCGAGCGCGCGCTGGTAGCGCTGGATGTCCGGGTCCGACGTCGTCTCGAGCAGGACATTGATCAGCTCCTGCACGGCCTCCCGCGCCTCGCCGCGGTTGTACTGGAGCATCGCGCGGAAGATGCGGTAGGGGCGGAAGTCGGGGAACTCCTCGAGCCCGCGCCGGAAGATCCGCTCCGAGTCGTCGTCGCGGCCGAGCGTGCGATAGGTGCTCCCGAGCCCGAGCAGGGCCCCGCGCAGGTCGTCTCCGGAGAGCCCGTTCGCAAGCGCGGCCTCGTAGTGCTCGGCCGCCTCCTCCTCGAGGCCGAGGCTGTCGTGCGTCCAGGCGGTCAGCACCGCTACGCGCGGGTCGTCCGGTTGCTCCGCGCGCAGCTCGAGCAGCAGTGGGCGAGCGTGCTCGAACTCGCGCTCGGCGTAGAGCTTTTCGGCCAGGGCGAGGCGCTCGTCGGGCATCGCTCGATGATGCCAGCCGGCCGGCGGCGCTTCGGCCGCGGGTCGATCCCGACGGCGATGCGCCACTCGCCGGGATGCTTCTTACTACGCGAGCATGTGACGGGCCGCCGCGTAGGCGAACGGGTGGTCGAAGAGGTCGAGTGGGTCGTCGTCGGGCTCGACGAGCAGCTCGAAGTGCTCGCCGGTCGCGACGTCGTCGACGGCGACGGCTGCTTTGTGCTTCCGCCGGCTCCAGAGGAGCGCGACGTCGGTCGTGCCCGAGTGGCGGGCGGCGAGCAGCTTCGGCGTGTGGTCGAAGGTGAGTCGCTTGGTCATCGGATACCCCTCCTTCCGGGGCGGCGACGTCAACATGAGCGACGTTCTACTAGGCAGCCCGCCAGGGGCGGGCTAAGGGAAGGACAGGGATCGGCGGTCGCTGGTAAAGGTTCGGCGGGAGAGGGGGGAGGAGAGGGGCACTGGTCTGATCCAACACGGGTGCCGTGAAGCCGGGCTAAGACCTCGATGAGCGCTTCCTAAGAACGGGACGGGCGGTTTCGAGTCGGCGGACGCCGGAAAAAGGTGCCTTCACCGACCACCGACCAAGGAGGCCGCGTGAACATCCTTTGGATCATCCTGATCGTCATCCTGATCCTCGCCCTGCTGGGCTTCTTCACACGCGGGCGCTGGTAACGGCTAGGACCGCGAGACACCCGGAATAGGCCGCCCGGCACTTGCCGGGCGGCGCTCCATTGGCGACTCTTTGGGGCATGGCGGACCTCGCCCTGCTCGCCAGCGCCGACTCGCGCACCGACCTGCCCCGGCTCGGCGGGATGGCCCGCCCCGACGGCGTCGTGATCGCGAGTGACCGCTTCTGGGCGTACGCACGCACGGACGGCACCGTCCGCGAGGGCGAGATGCCAAACCCGCCTGAGCGGCTTGCCAACCTGCCGCTGCTGCGCGGCCTCGTCCGGCTCGTCTCGGCGATGGCGCCGCTGTTCAAGGGCGGCGGTGTGGCGCGGCGCTACGAGCGGCCGCTCCTGCTCCTCGCGCTGATCGTGCCGTTCGGGTTCCTCTTCCTGCCGGAGCGAGTCGGGACGATCGCCGGGATCGTAGTGGCGGTCGCGCTGCTCGCCTGGCTTTTCCGCGGGCGCGCGCGGGCGCTGCACGGCGCCGAGCACCGCGCGATCGCCGCGGTCGAGGAGCGCAGGCTCGTCGAGACGTGGGAGGGAGCGGTGCGGCCGACCCGGTTCGCGCCCCGCTGCGGGACGAACTTCGCCGCGCTCGTGTTCCCGGTCGCCGCGCTCGGGGACTACCTGTGGCCGCTACCGGGCGCGTTCCTCTCGTCCGTGCTGGTGGCGGTGCTCTCACTCGCACTGACGATGGAGCTCTGGCGCGCCGTGCAGTCGTCGGAGCGTCGGTTCGCGCGGATCTTCCTGCTGCCCGGGCTCGGGCTCCAGCGGCTCACGACCGGCGAGCCGCGCCTCGACGAGACGCAGGTCGCGTTGCGCGCGGCCGCGTCCGTGCTCCGGCGCGAGCTCTCCGTTCGCTAGAAGGTGGGGCTGCGGGCGTTTCCTAACAGGGACTGTCCCTGTAAAGGACGCGCGGGCCGAAGCGCTCCTAACAGGGACTGTCCCTGTTAAGAGCGCGCCGGCGTGTGCGCTAGGCGCCGAGGTTTCCCGGAACGTCGAGGCAGAGGAATGCCTCGACCGCACGCGGGTCGAACTGCGTGCCGGCTGCTTCCTTGAGCCGGCGGCGCGCCTCGTCGGCGGGCAGCGCGGCGCGGTATGGCCGGTCCGTGATCATCGCGTGGTACGCGTCGCAGACGAAGATGATCCGGGCCACGAGCGGGATCTCCTCGCCGCGCAGGCCGTCCGGGTAACCGCCGCCGTCCCAGCGCTCGTGGCACGCGCGCACGATGCGGGCGACGTCGCCGAGCCGGTCCACGGGGGAGAGGATGCGCTCGCCGATCTCCGGGTTCCGCTGGACGGTCCTGCGCTCCTCATCGGTGAGCGGGCCGGGCTTGAGGAGCACGTCGTGGGGGACGCCGATCTTGCCGATGTCGTGGAAGAGCGCCGCGTACTCGAGCCGGCGCACCTCCTCGCCGGTCACGCCGAGCGCCTCGCCGAGCGCCAGCGCCGCCTCGGTGATCCAGCGCGCGTGGGTCGAGCGCGACTCGTCGGTCGCCTCCAGTGCGTTGGCGAGCACCTCCACGGTCGACACGAACATGGACTCCAGCGCGTCCCAGTTGCAGGCGCGCGTCATCGCGAGCGCCGCCTGGTCGGCAACTCCCGCCAGCAGGCGCAGCATCCGCGCCTCGTTCCGCGAGCCGGTCTGGATCGCCAGCGCGAGCACCCCGCGGCGCTGCTCGACCGTCACCGGCGCGACCACGTAGCGCGTGCCGGGCGGCGGCTCGACCCCGAGCTCGTCGAGATGCGACCGCTCGAGCACGTACGGTCCAGGTGCGGCGAGGTAGCCCATGTAGCCGGCGACCGCGCCGGAGGTGAAGCGCTCCGGGACGTGGAGCGGCATGTCTCCTACCGCCGCCACCAGCGCGAGCGAGGTCTCGCTGTCCTGTAGCCAGAAGCTGGCGCGGCGCGCGTCGAAGAGCTCGCGCGCAGCCTCGAGCAGGGCGCGCGCCGTCTCCTCCAGGCCGCCGCTCGTTGCGAGGCGGCCTCCGAACGCGAGCAGCGCCTCGGCCACCTCTGCGTTTTCCGCAGCGTCCTCGGCGGCCCGCCGCTGCTCCTCGTACAGACGCGCGTTCTCGAGCGCGACCGACGCGTGACCGGCGAGCACCTCGAGCAGGCGCACGTCGTCGCCGTCGAGCTGGGCGGCGCCGAGCCTCGACACCACGATCACGCCGATCACCCGCGCGCCGTAGCGCAGCGGGATGGCCGCGACGGTCTCCTCGACCTCCGGCGTGTCCGGGATCGGCACGGCGAAGTCGCACTTGAGGACGTCCGGGACGAGCAGCGACTCGCCGGTCGCGGCCGCACGGCCGGTGATCCCCTCGCCGACGCGCGTGCCGAGCGCGTCCGTGCCCACGTGTGGGTTGCCGAGCTCGCCACGGAAGGCGATCGGCACGAGCTGGTCGCCCTCGACGACGACCACGCGGCAGTTCGAGTACTCGATGAGGGAGCGCAGCTCGGTGACGATCGCGACGCCGATCGCGCGCACGTCGTTGAGCCGATTCAGCTTGCCGGACAGGCTCTGGAGCATCTTCAGGTGGGCGATCGAGCGCCCGTCGCGGCCCTCCGCGGGCCCGTCCGGCCTGCTCGCGTCGGCCTCGGAGAACACGACGATGCGGTTGCCGCCCTCGGCCTTCGCACTCATCATCGACGCCTCGGCACAGGCGGCCAGCTCGCGGGCGTTCAGCGCGTGCTTCGGCCCTTCGGCGACGCCGATCGAGGCGCGCAGCGGCCCATCGGGTGAGAGCTCCGCCTGCTCCAGGCCGGCGCGGATCCGGCCGGCGAGCGCGACGGCGTCGGTCGCGGTCGAGGACGGCATCACGACGCCGAACTCCTCGCCGCCGACGCGGCAGACGACGTCTGCCTGGCGGACGAGCCCGCGCAGCAGTTCGGCGAACTCGACCAGCGCGATGTCGCCGGCACCGTGCCCGTGGACATCGTTCACGCGCTTGAAGTCGTCGAAGTCCATCATCACGAGCGCGACCGAGTCGGCGGTGCGGCCGGCGCGGGCCAGCTCGCCCTTCAGCCGCTCGTGGAAGTGACGGTGGTTGTAGAGGCCGGTGAGCGAGTCGGTCTGCGCCTGGTGCTCGAGGCGCGCCCGGGTCTGCGCGTTGTCGATCGCGAGCGCGGCGGCGTCGGCGAAGCGGCGCGCCAGCTCGAACTCGTCGTCGTGGAAGCGCGCCTCCGCGCCGAGGCGGTAGATGTTGAGCGTCCCTTTCACGACGCCGCGCGCGACGAGCGGAACAACGATCAGGGAGTCGGGGTCGGCGGGCGTTCCGGGGACGTGGCCGACGCGCGGGTCGAGATGCGCCTGGTTGGCGAGCACGGGCTCGAGATGGTCGATCGCCCAGCCGGTCAGGCCGTGGCCGGCGGGAACCGGGTTGTCCATCGCCTCGCGCGCCCAGTTGCCGCGCGCGACGAGCGGGAGCAGCTCGCGGCGGCCCTCGTCCCACGTGTAGAGCGTCAGCGCGTCGTAGGCGACGATCTCCGCCAGCGTCGTCGCCATGCGGTCGAGGAGGGCCTCGAGCGACTGCTCGGCGAGGAGCCCGTGGAAGACATCCGCGAGGCGGCGGTAGGAGTCGGTCGACTCAGGGCGTGGCGGCGCGGCCGCATGCTGGCGCACCGACGTGGTATCGGCATGACGCCACAGGCGCTTGAGAATGCGGCTCGGCGGCCCGGCGCGTTTCGGTTCGCGCGCGGCGCGGGAAGGAGCCGCTCGTGCGGGCGTGGGGGCTGCGGTGCCTGGCGGCCCTTGGAGGGCTGGCCACGTGTGCGCTCGTCGCGTTCGCCGCCGTCGCTGCGGGGTTCGGCACGCCGCCGGCGCGCGCCGATCTCGGATTGCCGTCGCTGCCGACCTCGACGACGACTCCCGGGCTGACGGTCACCGTGCCTCTCGTGACGACGGTGACGGTGCCAACGACCACGGTGAAGCTCCCGACCACGGTGCCGTTGCCCACGACGATCACGGTGAAGCTTCCGACCACGGTGCCGCTGCCGCCGACGAGCGTGCACCTGCCCACGACGGTCCCGCCGCCGCCCACGACGACGCCGACGATGACCGTGCCGACGGTACCGTCGAGCCCGGTGGCGACGACCGTGCCGCCGCCCGCTCGCACGACGACGGCTGCGGGCAGCGGTGGCGGCAGCGTGCCTCCCGGGTCGCCGCCTGCTGCCGGCTCACCCGGTGGCTCGGCGGCTCCGGCCGCTGCCTCCGCCGCAGCCGTCTCGGGGGCGTCCAGCGGGATGACGCGTCTCGGCTCGGCGGCGCAAAGGTCGGCCTTGCGGCCGACGTCCGGGCCGGCGCTCGAGGCGGTGCGGGCGGGCGCGCAGGTGCTGCGCGCGCGAAAACACCAGGCCCTGCGAGCGCGGAAGCACGACGGCAAGCAGATCGCGGCGATCCACGCCTCGCGCGTCGCCGCCCGCTCGCCCGGGCTCGCGGCCTTCTACGCAGGGCTCGAGAAGGCGCTCGCGCGGCCGGCCGATTCAGCGGACGCCCCCGGGCCGGGCGCGCTCTGGCCGGTCGATCAGGGGCACGGCGGCGTGCTGTCACGGACCGGCGCTCTGGCGCTCGCCGTCGCGCTGCTTGCGCTGGCGCTGCTGCTCGCGTTCGCGGTCGTCCCCCGGCAGGCAGCGGTGCGCGTCTTCTCGGGATCGCGGGTGTCGGGGCGCGCGGCGCGCGAGTCGCTTGTCCTCACGCTCGGCACGGCCGCCGTCTGCGCGTTCCTGGCAGTGCTGCTGGTGCGCGCGGCCCTCTAGGCGGGGAGGATCTCGCCGCGCACGTCGGCGAGCGGGAAGGCAGCCGTTCGCCCGCGCAGCACGACCTCGTCGCCGTCCTCGAGGAACGTCCGCGCGCTTCCGTCGGCGAGCTCGAGCGGCTCGGCGCCGTTCCAGGTCAGCTCGATCAGGCTGCCGCGCGCGCCGGGCTCGTCGCCGGAGATCGTCCCCGACGCGAGCAGGTCTCCGGTGCGCAGCGACGCGCCGTTCGAGGTGAGGTGCGCGATCTGCTGCTCGGGCGTCCAGTAGAGGTTCGACGCGTTCGTGCGCGAGACGGGCTCGCCGTTCAGCAGCACCTCGAGTTCGATGTCGAAGACGCGGCGCTCGAAAGCACGGAGGTGGGGGAGCGGTTCCGGCTCCTGGGGCGCGACGGCCACGCGGTGAGGGCGAAGAGCGTCCAGCGGCGTCACCCACGCGCCGATCGACGTCGCGAACGACTTGCCGAGGAACGGGCCGAGGGGGACGTACTCCCAGGCCTGGAGGTCGCGGGCGCTCCAGTCGTTGACGAGCACGACGCCGAAGACGTGGTCGAGCGCGTCGTCGGCCGCGACCGGCTCGCCCTGCTCGCTCGGCGTGCCGATGACGAGGCCGAGCTCGAGCTCGATGTCGAGGCGGGCGGACGGGCGGAACGTGGGTGCGGGCGCGTCCGGCGGCTTGACCTGGCCCGTGGGGCGGCGAATGGGGGTGCCGCTGACGACGACGGTGCCGGAGCGGCCGTGGTAGCCGATCGGCAGGTGCAGCCAGTTCGGCGTGAGCGGCTCCGAGTCGGGCCGGAAGAGGCGGCCGAGGTTCTCCGCGTGGGCGCGCGAGGAGTAGAAGTCCACGTAGTCGGCGACGGTGAACGGGAGGTGCAGGCGCGCCTGCGTCAGCGGGACGAGGGAATCGCCGAGGCGGTCTTCCTCGTTGGCGATCAGGTCGCCGGCGCGCTCGCGGGTTGCGGCCCAGATCGCGGGGCCGGCTGCCATGAACGCGTTGAGCGCCGGCTGGGCGTACAGCGACGGGTCGCTCTCGAGCAGGCCGCTCTCGCTCGCGTCGGCAAGGTCGAGCACGCGCTCGTCGGCGAGCACGCCCACGCGCGGCGGCCGGTCGTCCGTCGAGAAGATCCCGTAGGGCAGGTGCTCGGTCACAGGAAGCCGAGCGCCCGCAGCTCCTCGACGGGCTCGTCGAAGCTGCAACTGCCGAACGAGACGAAAAGCTCGCGGCGCATCGCGGCGACCTCCTCCGGCGAGGCCTCTCGGTCGCGCCAGCGGAATGCCTCCTCGTCGACGGAGAAGGCGGACGGGTCGGTTTCGGCCAGCGCTTGCTCCTCGTCGCCGAACGTGGCCGCGGCCAGCAGGTTGAGGAAGCCGTGCTGCCCGTTCGTGCGGACGGCGTGGTGGAGCCCTGCGGTTGCCTTGAACGGCATGCCGGCCTCGCGCAGCGTCCGAATCGCGGCGGCAAGGTCCTCGTTGCTCGGCGGCGTCGGCCCGCAACGGATCTTGGCGCGAAACGGCAAACCGGTCGCTCCATGGGCCCAGTCTCGAACCGGCCGTTCCACGTAGATCTCGATCGGCGGGTCGCGGCGGGGCCAGACGACCGTTACCGCCTCGCCGGATGGTGTCGGGGGGACCTCGACTGCCTCGATCCGTGGATCGTCCGTCAGCTCGGCGTCCTTGACGACCGACAGGCGGTGCTCCCAGTCGGCGGGCAGGTCGGCGAGCTGCGACGCCCGGACGACGAAGCGGTTGACGATCCAGCCGGGCTCGCTGTGCAGGGCTGCGTCGTGCTGGGCGATCGCCTCGGCGAGGCGGAGCTCCGCGGGCGGGAACGTCGGCGCGTGGTCGATCAGCCCGGCGAGCAGGCCTCGGCGTGCGTCGAGCGGAGCAGCGAGCGGCACGGCGGGCAGCCTACGCACGCCCCGCGCGAATCGCGTCACACTCCGGTGCGCCTTTACAACAGGTGCCTGGCACCGCTGGAACGGCTTCGCCAGGCGCCTCGGGCGAAACCCTCAACCGCGTGCCTGGCACTGTTTGGAGGGTTGCGCGGGCTAGATTGGCCCTGTGAAAGAGATCGCCGACGACCTCGAGCGCTGGCGTAGTCGCGGGGACGAGCAGGTGGCGGTCGCGACCGTCGTCGCCACCCGCGGCTCGTCGCCCAGGCCGCTCGGATCGAAGCTCGCTGTCTCACAACAGGGCGAGCTCGCCGGCTCCGTCTCGGGCGGCTGCGTCGAGAGCGACGTCGCGATTCAGGCGCAGGAGGTGCTTGCAGGTGGCGAGCCGCGGATCGCCACCTACGGGATCACCGACGATCTCGCCTGGTCGGTCGGCCTGCCGTGCGGCGGCGAGATCGACGTCTTCGTCGAGCGGTTCCCGCTCGTGCCGTGGAAGGAGGCGGGACCACCGATCCCGGACGGCGTTCGCGCCCGCGGCCTGGGGGGTCTCGCCAGTCCGTCGCTCAATGCCGACGTCGTCGCGGCGGCGCAAGGCTCCCAGCCGGCCGTCGTCTACACCGTCGTCGCAGGCCCCGACCTCGGCTCGAAGTGGGTCGTCCGGAACGGCGGCCTCCACGGTGGCCCGACGGGTGACGCGGACTGGACCGAGGCGCTGCGCCGCGAGGCGCCGGATCTGCTCCGCGGCGGGCGGAGCCGCCTGATCGAGGTCGACGCCAGGCAGGTGTTCGCGGACGTCTACGGTCCTCCGCCCACGCTCGTCGTCTACGGCGCCGTGGATACGGCCGAGGTCATGTGCGCGCTCGCGCGGCCGCTGGGCTGGCATACCGTCGTCGGCGACGCGCGCGCCGCGTTCCTCACGCGCGAGCGGATCCCGAGCGCCGACGAGCTGATCGTCGGCTGGCCGGACGAGGTGCTCGAGCGCGTACAGCCGGATTTCACGACCGCGATCGTCGTCCTTACCCACGACGACAAGTTCGACGTTCCGCTGCTGCAGGCGGCGCTCGAGACCGAGGCGCTCTACATCGGCGCGCTCGGGGCCCGCCGCAACCAGGAGCGGCGCCGCAAGCGGCTGCTCGAGGAGGGCGTGCCCGAGGAGAAGCTCGCGCGCATCCACGGCCCGGCCGGCCTCGACCTCGGCGGCGGCTCGCCGGCCGAGACGGCGCTGGCGATCCTGGCCGAGATCGTCGCCGTCCGCGCGGGCCGCTCCGGCGGCAGCCTCCGCGAGTCCAAGGGCCGCATCAACGCGAACGTCTCGTAGCACCGTTCGCCCCGCTCGGATATAAGAGCGCGATGCTGCTGCGGGAGGTGGAGTACGCACGCCCGGCGTCGATTCAGGACGCCCTCGCGATCCTCGGCTCCAATCCGAACGCCCGCGCGCTCGCCGGCGGGCAGACGCTCCTGAACGTGATGAAGGCGCGCGCCGCCGCGCCCGACGTGCTCGTCGACCTCAACGCCCTCGACGAGCTGCGCCAGATCTCGGTCGGCGCCGACGGCGGGCTCGAGCTCGGCGCGATGGCGACCTACTCGTCGATCATGCAGTCGCCCGAGGCGCACTCGACGCGGCCGGTGGTCGCCGAGGTCGCCGGGATGATCGCCGACGTTCAGGTGCGCAACCGCGGCACCGTCGGCGGCAACGTCTGCACGGGCGACCCGACCAACCACTTCCCGCCGCTGATGGTCGCGCTCGGCGCGACGATGACCGTGCGTGGATCCGACGGCGAGCGCCAGGTGCCTGCGGAGGACTTCTTCCTCGGCGTCTACATGACGCAGGCCGGCCCGGGCGAGCTGCTCACCAAGATCACGATTCCGCCCGCCGACGGTCAGGCCGACGGCTTCGCGATCGTGCCGATCGGGAAGGACGGCACCGCGATCGTGCTCGCCGCCGCCTGCGTACGCGTGAACGGCTCGATCGAGTCCGCGCGCGTCACGCTCGGCTGCGTCGACGCCGTGCCCGTTCGCCTGAACGACCTCGAGTCGAAGCTCGCCGGCGGCGACGCGACGCCGAGCGCGGTTCGCGAGGCGGCCAAGGGCGCCACTGCGGCGCTCGACCCGCCGTCCGACGTCCACGCGTCCGCCGACTACCGCCGCCACCTCGCCGAGGTCGTGGCGGCGCGGGCTGTCGTCGACGCAACCGAAAGGAGCCGCCGGTGAGCGCGAGCCCGGTCACGAGCGCGTTCGTCAACGTCGACGTGAACGGGACGAGCTACGAGCGCGAGGTCGACGCCCGCCGCCTGCTCGTCCATTTCCTTCGTGACGACCTGGACCTGACGGGCACGCACGTCGGCTGCGACACCGGCAACTGCGGCGCCTGCACGATCCTGCTGAACGGCACGAGCGTGAAGAGCTGCATGCTGCTCGCGATCCAGGTCGACAACGCGACCATCACGACTGTCGAGGGCCTTGCGGGCGACGGCGACCTGACGCGGCTGCAGCAGTCGTTCTCCGACCATCACGCGCTGCAGTGCGGCTACTGCACGCCGGGGATGCTGATCTCGGCGACCGCGTTGCTGGAGCAGAACCCGCGCCCGACCGACGACGAGATCCGCAAGGCGCTCCAGGGGAACATCTGCCGCTGCACCGGCTACGTGAACATCGTCGAGGCCGTCAAGGCGGCCGCGGAGGGAGGCGCGTGAGCGAGACGACCGTCGCACCGGTCGAGACGAGCGTCGAGGCCCCGCAGAAGGGCTTCATCGGGATCAACCAGCCGCGCAAGGAGGACAGGCGCCTCGTCCAGGGCGAGGGCGTCTTCGTCGACGACGTCAAGCGCCACGGCATGGCGTACGTGCACTTCGTCCGCACGCCGTACGCCCACGCGGAGATCCGCTCGATCGACGTCTCGAAGGCCGAGGAGCTCGACGGCGTCTACGGCACGCTCACCGGCGCCGAGGTCGCGGAGCTCACCGACCCGTTCTTCCAGATCGCGCCGCTCCCGGGCGGGCACGTCAAGGACTACGCGCTGGCGGTCGGCAAGGTGCGCCACGTCGGCGAGCCGGTCGTGGCGGTCGCCGCGACCACGCGCGAGCTGGCGCGCGACGCCGCCGAGCTGGTCGAGGTCGAGTACGAGCCGCTCGGCGCCGTGGTCGACACCGAGCACGCCGCCGACGCCGACGCGCCGCAGCTGCACGACGACGTCCCGAACAACACGATCTGGGAGGGCGAGTTCGACTGGGGCGACTACGACGGCGCGCTGGCTGCGGCCGACAAGGTCGTGCGCATCAAGCGCCTGCACTTCAACCGCTTCTCCTCGACCCCGCTCGAGACCAGCGGCGCGGTCGTCGAGTACAACCGCGGCACCGGGCAGTGGACGCTCCACTGCAACAACCAGTTCCCAGGGTTCGCGGCCATCATGATGGCGCCCGCGCTGCGGACGGGCATCGACAAGCTCCGCTTCGTCACGCAGGACATCGGCGGCGGCTTCGGCAACAAGATCTGCACGCATCCGCAGCTGGTCGCGCTCTGCCTGCTCTCGCGCAAGCTCAAGCGCGCCTGTCAACTGGACGGAATGGCGCACCGACCAGCACATGGCCAACTCGCACGGCAACGAACGGGTCTTCCTGGACGTCGAGGTGCCGGTCACCGACGACGGCCTCATGCTCGGCTTCCGCGCGCGGATGCTCGACGACTGCGGCGCGTACACCCGCTACGAGCCGCTCGGCTGCATCATCTGGTCGCAGGTCACGCCGGGCGTCTACCGCTGGCGCAACGTGCGCGTCGACTTCCAGCAGGTGTGCTCGAACAAGTCGCCCTGCGGGCCGAACCGCGGCTACTCGCGCATGCAGCACCTCTGGTTCACCGAGCGCGTGATGGACATCGTCGCGCAGGAGCTGAACCTCGACCCGGTCGAGGTTCGCAAGAAGAACTACATCCGCTCCGACGAGATGCCGTACGAGACGCCGAACGGCTGCGTCTACGACTCGGGCGACTACGCGCTGTGCCTCGACAAGGCGCTGGCGCTGATCGACTACCCGTCGATCGACGAGCGGCGGCGTGACGCCGAGTCGCGCGGGAAGCTGCTCGGCGTCGGCATCGGCTCGACGCTCGACTCGGGGACGAACAACTTCGGTCAGTCGCAGCTCGTGAACCCGGACCTGCAGTTCTCGGGCAACAACGAGGTCGCGACGGTGAAGCTCGACATCTTCGGCGAGATCGTCGTGACGCATCGGGACGACGCCGCAGGGGCAGTCGCACGAGACGACGGCGGCCCAGGTGGTCGCGGACATCCTCGGCGTGACGCCCGACATGGTGAACGTGCGCGTCGGCCACGACTCCTACTGGAACTCGCACGCCGGCTTCTCGGGCACGTATGCGTCGCAGTTCGCGGTGACGGGGCTCGGCGCGGTGAAGGGCGCGACCGACATGCTGGCGGCGGAGATCAAGAAGCTCGCCGGCGCGGTGCTCGGCGGCGTTCCGGAGGACCAGATCGAGCTCGCGGAGGGGTTCGCGCGCATCAAGGGCAACCCGGAGGCGGCGCTGCCGTTCATGGCCTGCGGCGCGATCGTGAACGCGAACAACGCGGTGCTGCCGCTCGAGCTGCGCGACCTCACGCTGAACTGCCGCTACGTCTACGTGCCGCCGCACCAGGTGCCCGACAAGGAGCGCAAGTTCGGGAACCTGACGCTGACCTACGCGACGCAGATCCACGCCTGCGTGGTCGAGATCGACGAGGAGACGGGCGCCTACGAGATCGTCGACTACGGCGCCGTCGACGACTGCGGGATCCGCATCAACCCGCAGATCGTCGAGGGCCAGGTGCACGGCGCGACCGCGCACGCGATCGGCGGCGCGACGCACGAGCACTTCCCGTACGACGAGCAGGGCAACCTGCTGACGCCGAACTTCTACGACTACCACGTGCCCGCACGCGATGGACATGCCGCCGCTGAAGACGGACTACGTGGAGTCGGCCGTCGCCGTTCACGCCGCTCGGCGCGAAGGGCATGGGGGAGGGCGGCGGCGCGGGGCTGTCGGCGGTCTGCTCGGCACTCCAGAACGCGCTCCGCTCGCGCCGGCGGCGCGATCGTCTACGACTCGTGCAACCCGTACTGGCGGGTCTGGGAGATGCTGAGCGACCCGGCGTCGACGCGCGAGAACGTCTCGGTCGAGGCACAGTGAAGGTCGAGGGCACCACATCGTTCGCCGCGCCGCGCGATGTCGTCTGGAGCGTGCTGAACGACCCGGCGCAGATGGCGCAGACGATGCCGAACGTCGAGTCGTTCGAGGTCGAGGACGAGCGCCACTGGAAGGCGAACGTGGCGGTGCCGCTCGGGCTCGGCTCGCTGAAGATGTCGATCGCGTTCGACAAGACGGAGGAGCGGCCGCCGGAGTACGCGAAGCTCGCCGCCGAAGGGAAAGGGCGTGGGCGCGCTGCTCTCGATGGAGACGGAGTTCGAGCTGGCCGAGGCGGACGGCGGCACGGCGATGAAGTGGGAGGCGGACGTCTCGATCGCCGGGCCGGTCGGCGCGATGGGCCAGCGCGTGATCCAGCCGATCGTGAACTCGCAGGTCAAGCAGGTGCTCGCGGCGCTCGACAAGCAGGTGCAAGCGGCGGCCGCGGCCGGCTCGTCGCGCGCCGAGGAGGGCATCAGCCCGCTCGCGCCGCAGGCCTACGCGGACGAGCCCGAGGGCCCGACGACCTCGACCGGCTGAACCCGGATCGTCGCTAGGGACACGTCCCGAGACTGGCACCAGACACGGCCCGAAGGACGCGTGGCCGCTCGGACACGTCCGGTGCCTGGCACGATCCGTGAGCCCTGCGCGAGTAGGCTCCCGCCGGTGAAGACGATCGTCGTCGGCTACGACGGGTCCGCGAGCGCTGATCGCGCCCTCGAGCGCGCTTCCGAGTTCGCGAAGGCGTTCGCCGCCAAGCTCGTCGTCGTGAGCGTTGCCGAGCTGCCCGCCTACGTGCCGCCGTATGCGGCCGGGCCGGAGACCGGACTGACCGCGATGCCGATGGAAGAGCCCGTGCTCGCCGACATCGATCCCGATGAGGTGGTCGGCGGAGTGCTCGACCAGGCCAAGGGACGGCTCGGAGGCGTCGACGCCGACTTCGAGGCCCGCACCGGCGCCGCCGACGATGCCATCATCGAGGTCGCCGACGAGCGGGGCGCCGACCTGATCGTCGTCGGCACGCGCGAGCCCGGCTTCCTCGCGCGCCTCTTCGAGGGCAGCGTCAGCCGCGACCTCGCCAAGCGCGCGCACTGCGACGTCCTGATCGTCCACCCGCCGCACGCGGGCTAGCCGACACGCTCCTCTCGCCCGGCTCGCGCGGGTGGCGTCAGGCTCCGTCGAGGGCGAGCGCGACGGCCTCGTCGACCGTCAGCGCGCGACCCTGGCGCCGCCCCGTCTCGAAGCCGGGGCTCGGCTCCGCGATGACCTTGCGCTCGAACTCCGCCCGCTCAGTGGAATCGACGAACGCCTCGCCCCGCTCCTCGAGCGCCTCGAGCGCGCCCCAGAGCGCGCCGGCGCGCTCGTGTGCACCGTCTGCCGCGGCGAGCTGCGCCAGCAGAGCGAAGCAGTAAGCCAGCGTCGGTCCGTTGCCGATCTCGTGTCCGAGCGATACGGCCTGGCGAGCGAGCGCTCCCGCGCCCGCCTGGTCTCCGTCCTCGGCGGAGGCTTCGGCCAGCTCCGCGAGCGCCATCGCCTCGAACCAGGAGTCGCCGACCTGCCGTGAGAGCGCAAGTGCCTCCTCCTCCAGGGCGCGCCCGCGTGCGCGGTTGCCGCGCCTGCGCTCGTCGCGGGCAACCTTTCCCAGCGGGTAGATGACCGACGCCTCGTCGCCGATCGAGCGGAAGATCGACACGCTTTCGTCCGCCATCGCCCGGGCTGTCTCGAAGTCGCCCCGAGCCTCCCCCGCTGCGGCGAGCCGGTCAAGCACGGCAGCAACCTGATGCTGGTCGCCGGCCTCCCGAAAGAGCGCGAGGGCCTCCTCGAAGAGTCCCTGCGCCCGAGTGTGGTCGGAGGTGAAGGAGACGGTGCTCCCGGCCCACAGCAGCCCGTTTCCCCGCGCGCTGGGCGGCGCGTCGGGCGCCGCGTCGAGCGCCTCGCTCAGCCAGGCATACCCCTCCGCGTGGGCGCGAATCACCCAGAAACGGCCCAGAGCGCTCGCGAGCTGGAGCGCTGACCCCGCATGGTCGTTGTCGAGCGCCCACCTCATCGCGGCGCGGAAATTGTCCCGCTCGGCGTCCAGCTGGTCGAGCCAGCCGGACTGCTCGCCGGTGACGTCGGGACCTTCGGCCACGTTGAGGAAGTGCTCGAGGTGCGCGCGCGAGACCGCCTTGCGCTCGCCGCCTGCCTCCAGCTCCTCGAGGGCGAACTCGCGGATCGTCTCCAGCATGCCGAAGCGGCCGCTCTCCCAGCGCCGCACCAGACTTTGCTCGATCAGCGCCTCGAGCAGGTCGAGGGGGGCGCCGCAGACGGCCTCGGCCGCGTCGACGTCGAAGCTGCCGGCGAAGATGCCGAGCCGCGCGAAGAGCCGCTGCTCGTCCGCGTCGAGGAGGTCGTAGCTCCACTCGATCGCCGCCCGCAGGGTTCGCTGCCGCACGGGCGCGTCGCGGGCGCCGCCGGTGAGGAGCGGCAGCCGTGCCTCCAGCCGCCGCAGCAGTTCCTCGGGCGTGAAGACGCGCACACGCGCCGCGGCCAGCTCGACGGCGAGCGGCAGCCCGTCGAGCCGGCGGCAGATCTCCTCGACGGCCGCGTCCGGCTCGAAGCTCGGGACGATCGCCACGGCGCGCTCGGAGAAGAGCCGGACGGCGTCGCCGGTCGGCAGCGGCTCGACCGCGTACTCGCGCTCGCCTGCGATCCGCAGCGGCGCGCGGCTCGTCACGAGCAGCCGCACGTGTGGGCACGCGGCGAGCAGCTCGGCGAGCCCGGGTGCGGCGTCGAGCACCTGCTCCAGGTTGTCGAGCAGCAGCAGCATGCGCCTCGCGGCGATGTGGGCGGCGAGCGGGGCGTCCGCGCCGATGGCCTCCGCGATCGTCGGTGGGGCGAGCTCCGGGTCGGTGACGGCCGCGAGCGACACCCAGAAGACGCCGTCGGGGAAGTCGTCGACTGCCTCGGCAGCCAGCTGGAGCCCGAGCCGCGTCTTCCCCGATCCGCCCGGCCCCGTCAGCGTCAGCAGCCGCGTCTCGCGCAGGATCGCGCCGGCCTCGTCGAGCTCGCGTTCGCGGCCGATGAGCGCCGAGGGCTGCACCGGCAACGTCGCGCGATAGAGAACCTTGAGCGGCGGAAAATCGCCTTCGCCGAGCTGGTAGAGGCGGACCGGCGCGCCGAGGTCCTTGAGCCGGTGCTCGCCGAGGTCTCGCAGCTCGGCGCCGTCCGCGAGGGCGAGCCGCGTCCGCTCCGAGAGGAGCACCTGGCCGCCGTGGCCGGCGGCCGCGATGCGCGCGCCGCGGTGCACGTCCATGCCGACGTAACCCTCGGCCGTCACGACCGGCGCGCCTGTGTGCAGCCCCATCCGCACGCGAATCGGCCCGTCTCCGAGCGCCTGCTGGGCATCGCGCGCCGCCGCGAGCCCGTCGTCGGCGTTCGCAAAGGCCACGAAGAACGCGTCGCCCTGCGTGTCCACCTCGAAGCCGTTGTGGCGCTGGAACGCGCCGCGGAGCAGCCGCCGGTGCTCGGACAACGCCTCCGCATACGACTCGCCGCCGAGCCGGTCGAGCAGCGCGGTCGACCCCTCCACGTCGGTGAAGAGGAACGTCACGGTTCCGGTCGGCAGCTGCGGCACGGGCCCTCGCGCGTCGATTGTCGCGGCTCGCGAGCGGCTTTCACCCGGTGACCCCACGGCCGCATGATTGGATTGCCGTCCGTGGCGCCCCCGTTTCGCATCGGCGTGATGCAGCTCACGATGGAGCCGCTCGAGGAGATGCTCGAGCACGCCCGCGTGATGGACCGCGCCGGCATGGACACGATCTGGCTCGCCGAGGCCTACCCGTGGTGGCGCAAGCACGGCATGGAGGCGCGCTCGTCGACCGTCGTCTCGGCGCTGATGGGCCGCGAGACCGAGCGGCTCACGATCGGCTGGGGGATCATCTCGCCGTTCACGCGCCACCCCGTGCAGGTCGCGATGGACGCACGCGTGGTGCAGGAGGCGGCGCCCGGCCGCTTCATCCTCGGCTTCGGGACCTCGAAGATCTTCCTCAACAACACGCTGCAGCAGACGTCGAAAACGCTCGGGCCGATGCGCGACGCGGTCGAGATCGTGCGCGGAGTGCTCGGCGGCCGCGAGTTCCGCTACGAGGGCTCGACGTGGAGCGCCGACGTGCCGGCGCTGCAGGACGAGGCCGAGACGCCGCGCGACGTGCCGCCCGTCTACGTCGCCGCGACGGCACCCAAGATGCAGGCGCTCGCCGGCGAGATCGGAGACGGCTGCCTCACGCCGTCGATCACCACGCCGGCCTTCGTTCGCTACACCCGCGAGAACGTCGTCGCGGACATCGACATCGGCTGCACGGTCGTCGCGTCGATCGACCACGACCGCGACAAGGGCCGCGACGGCGCGCGCGAGATCGCCGGCATGTACCTCGCCAACAAGGTGCAGAACATCCAGGGCTCCGCGGACACGCTGCTCGACCTGGCCGGCCTCGAGCAGGACGAGATCCGCCCGATCGCCGAGGCGATGGAGCGCGGCGGCCGGCTCGCCGCGAAGGAGCAGGTGACCGACGCGATCCTCGACAAGTGCAAGCCGATCGCCGGCACGCCCGCCGACTGCATCGCCGCCATCGAGGAGTACCGCGACGCCGGCTGCACGCACGTCATGCTCGAGCTCTGGGGCGAAGATCGGCTCGCGCAGATCGAGCTGTTCGGCCGCGAAGTCCTCCCGCAAGTCCGTGGCTGAGCCGCGCATCGAGCGGAATCGGCTCGTCGAGACCGCCTGCGATCTCGTCGACATCTCGAGCCCGACGGGCAACGAGCAGCAGATCGCCGAGCACGTCGCCGGCCTGCTCGACGGGCTCGGCATGCACGTGATGTGGCAGGAGGTCGAGGACGGCCGGCCCAACGTCGTCGGGACGCTGCACGGCGAGGGCGGCGGCCGGAGCCTGATGTTCAACGGGCACATGGACACGTCGTACTCGGGCCGCGAGCCATGGCTGACGGGCAAGGGCTTCAAGCCGCAGGCCGACGTCAGCGGCGGCGCGATCTGGGGGCTCGGGATCGCGAACATGAAGGGCGCGCTCGCCTGCTACATCGAGGCGGTGCGGGCCCTGCGCGACGCGCGTGCCGCGCTCCGCGGCGACGTGATCATCGCGGCCGTGGTCGGCGAGATCGAGAAGACGCAGTGGGGTGAGGAGTTCCGCGGCAAGCAGTACCGCGGCTACGCGGCCGGGTCGCGCTACCTCGTGGCGCACGGCGGGATCGCGGACATGTGCCTGCTGGGCGAGCCGACCGAGCTCAAGCTCGTGCTCGGCCACTACGGCGCGATGTGGGTGCGGCTCTCGACGCGCGGGCCGTTCGTGCACACGGCGTTCAGCTCGGGCCGCCAGAAGGAGAACGCGATCATCCGGCTGCGCGACGTCATGGACGCCGTGCTCGAGTGGATCCCCGCCTGGGAGGAGCAGTCGACGTATCGCGGCCTGCGCGGCGTCGTGAACGTGGGCGCGATTCGCGGCGGCTTCCCGTGGCGTGTCTCGCGGACGCCCGGCCGCGCCGACCTCTTCCTGGACGTACGGGTGCCGCCGACGATGGCGATGACCGAGGCGCGTACGGCCGTGGCCGACCTCGCCGGCTCGCTGCGCCGCCGCTATCCGGACTACGGCGTCGAGTACGAGATCTTCGTGACCGCGCCAGGTGCCGAGATCGCCGAGGACCACCCGCTCGTGCAGGCGGTCGCGGAGGGCCACAGGACGGTGCACGGACAGCGGCCCGAGACCGACGCGGTGCGCTGGTTCTCCGACGCGTCGGTGCTCTCTCGCTACGGCATCCCGACGCTGAACTACGGCCCGTCGAGCGGGCTCCCGTCGAGCGAGGGCGAGAACATGGAGATCCGCGCGCTCGTCGACACTGCACGCGTGTACGCCCTCACGGCTCAGGGCATCTGCGGGTAGAAGCCTCCTCGTGCTCGACGACTGGCTGCCCGTCTACGAGTACGAAGAGCACCACGCGATCGACGTTGCGGCTCGCCAGGACGAGATCGGCCGAGCGCTCCGCGCGGTGACGCTGACCGACGTGCCGGTTGCGGCCGGCCTCATGGCGCTGCGGGGGCTGCCGGCGCGTGTTCGCGGCGACCGGACTCCCAGGCGGAGCGGCGGTGCGCTCGTCGACAACGTCACCTCGCTCGGCGTAGTGCTCGACGACCGCCCGGGGCTTCTGATCGCGGGCGTGGCGGGACGGTTCTGGAAGCTCTCCGGAGACCTGGAGCGCTTCGCCGGCCCAGAGGAGTTCCGTGCGTACGAGCCCGAGCGCTCCGCCAAGGCCGTGATCGACTTCGTCTGGGCGGACGGGCGGCTGGAGACTACGACGCGCGTGCACGTGCCGGATCACGCCGCGCGGCGCTCGTTCGCGCGCTACTGGCTCGTCGTTCGGCCGTTCAGCGGGGCGATCCGGCTCGCCCTCCTGCGTGCCGTCAGGCGCAGGGCGGAGGCGTCGTGAGCTCGGACCCGTACGTGCTGCCGCCGAACCTGCCGGTGCCGGAGGACGACGGCGCGGCCGACCATCTCCCCGGGGCGCGCCTGCCAGCGCTCGTGCTCGATTCCTCGGCCGGTCCGATCGACCTGGCGGAGCTGGCCGCGGAGCGGCTCGTGCTCTACCTCTACCCGCGCGCCGGCCGGCCGGGACGCCCGTCGCTGCCCGGCTGGGACGAGATCGCTGGTGCCCGTGGCTGCACGCCGCAGTCGTGCGCCTTCCGCGACCACGAGGCGGAGCTACGCGAGCTCGGCGCGCGAGTGGCGGGGCTTTCCGCCCAGACGCTTGACGACCAGCTCGAGTTCGCCGAGCGAAACCACATCGGCTACCCGGTCATCGCGGACCCGGACCGGCGGCTCGGCGCTGCGATCGGGCTGCCCACCTTCGAGGTCGCCGGCGAGACGCTCTACAAGCGGCTCGCACTGGTCGCCGAGGCGGCGGAGATCGTGAAGGTCTTCTATCCGGTCTTCCCACCTGACCGGAACGCGGCGGATGTCGTCGCCTGGCTCCGCACCCGCTGAGTAGCATCGCCCGGGTGCGGCTGGCGACGTTCGAGGTCGGTGGAGAGACGGTCGTGGGGGAGGTCCGCGACGACGTCGTCATGGAGATCGACGCGCCGGACATGCGGACGCTCTTCGAGCGCGGCACCCCGGCAGTGGCCACCGGCCGCGGCTGGCCGCTCGCCGAGGGCCGGCTCCGCGCGCCGATCGTCCCGAAGAAGTTCTTCCACACGGCCGGCAACTTCCGCGAGCACGAGGAGGAGTCGAAGCGCGTCGGCTGGTCGCACAAGATCGCGCCGTGGATCGTCTTCTTCCAGAACGTCGACGCGATCGTCGGTCCCGACGACCCGGTCGTCTACCCGGAGCACCTGACCGAGGAGCTCGACTACGAGCTCGAGCTCGCGGTGGTCATCTCGAAGCCCGGCAAGTGGTTCTCGCCGGAGGAGGCGCCCGAGTACATCGGCGGGTACGTGATCTTCAACGACATCACCGCGCGCGACATCCAGCGGCGCGAGATGGAGTCCGGCGTGTTCTCGTTCTGCAAGGCGATCGACACGTTCTGCCCGCTCGGGCCGTGGATCGTCACGCCCGAGGAGATCCCCGACCCGCACGACCTGGCCATGGAGCTGCGCGTCAACGGCGAGCCGCGCCAGGAGTCGCACTCGGGCCGGATGTCGGTGACGATCCCGGAGATCCTGTCCCACTACTCGGCGCTCGGCTACTCGGCGGGCGACGTCGTCTCGACCGGGACGGTGTCCGGCGTGGCCGGGTTCAGCGAGGACGCGGCGTCGCTGTACCTGCGCCCCGGTGACGTGATGGAGGCGGAGATCGAGCGCATCGGCGTGCTCCGCAACCCGGTCATCTCGTGGCAGGACGCGCACGGCGAGCCCGCGCCCGAGCGCGTGCGCTGGTAGTCACGATTCCGTGCCGAACGCGCCACACCTGGCCGCGCGGGACACCTTGCACCGACTGTCCCTCGAGGTGTGATGAATGCGTGCCGGTCTGTCCCCAGGTCAGCAGGTTGCGGTCGGCTCGATCGAGCTGACGAGCCTGCCCGACGCGGTCGGGATCCTCGGCGCTTTCGACGAGCTCTATCCGGACGTCCCCGCCGACGCGTGGGAGCCGTATCGCGGCCTCTATCCCGAGCTCTTCGCCGGCGGCGAGTGGCGGCTGCCGGTCGCGTGCTTCCTGATCAGCGCCGGCGGGCGGACGATCCTCGTCGATGCCGGCGTCGGCCCACCCGGGAGCTGGGACTGGCAGTCGGAACGCGAGGGCGGGCTGCCCCCGGCGCTCGCGGCCCACGGCGTGGAGCCAGACGGCCTCGACGCCGTCTTCCTGAGCCACCTCCACATCGACCACGTGGGCTGGCTCGCGGACGAGGCGCTGTACCCGAGCGCGCGCGTGCTGGTGCACGGCGACGCGCTGGCATTCGCGATCGAGAACTCGACCGTGCCGGGGCTCCCCGGCCGGCTGCGCGGGCTTGTCGAGCAGGGCAGGGTCGACACGCTCAGCGCGGACGCCGAGCTCGCTCCCGGAGTGACCTCCTGGGCGCTGCCGGGCCACTATCCGGGCCATCTCGGGCTACGGCTGGAGTCCGGCACGGAGCAGGCTGTCCTGATCGTCGACGCGGCCGTCCATCCGGCGCTGCTCGACCGGCCCGACTGGAACTACCGCGCCGACCTCGATCGCGAGCCGTGCGTGGCCACGCGTCATGCGGTCGTCGCCGAGCTCGTCGATTCCGGCACTGTGGTCGCGTGCGGCCACTATCCGGGCAGCGCAATCGGCCGGATCGTGCGCCGCGACGGCCGCATCGTCTGGGAGGAGTGCGCGTGATCCAGGTCATCTCGATTCTCGGCGCCATCACGATCCTCGCCGCCTACGGCGCGAACCAGTTCGGGCGGCTGCGGGCGACGAGCCTTGTCTATGCCGTCGCGAACGCCGTCGGCGCCGCAATCCTCACGGTCGTCGCCGCGGTCGAGAGCCAGTGGGGGTTCCTGCTGCTCGAGGGCGTCTGGTGCGTGCTCGCCGCCGTGGCAACCGCCCGCATCCTGCGTAGGCCCGCAACCGCATGAGCTGGCCGCGCGACGACGCCAAGCTCGAGCGCGTGCGCACGCTCATGGCCGAACGCGAGCTGGATGCACTCGTCGTCCGTGCGCCCGACAACGTCGTCTACCTCTCGAACTACTGGCCGATGAAGGGGTACGACGTCGTCGTCTTCGGGCGCGACGGCCACATCGCGCTCGCCGCGCTGGAGCCGCAGGCGGACGACGCCGCGCGTACCGCCTGGACGGACGACATCCGCCTCTTCGCCGGCTACCACCCCGACGACCCGCGCCCGCCCGTGCCGCGCGCGATCGAGGCCGCGCAGGCGGCGATCCGGGAGCGCGGCTACGAGCGCATCGGCCTCGAGCTCTCGCTGGGGACGCAGGCCTCCGACCGCATGGTCGGCGAACCGACGACGTACACGCACGACTGGTTCCACGCGTGGGGCATGCAGGTCGACGACGCCACACCGCTGCTGGTCGAGGCGCGGGCGATCAAGACCGCGCAGGAGGTCGAGCGGATGCGGCTCGCCAACGAGCTCGCCGCGCTCGCGATGGAGCACGTCCAGGGGCTCCTGGAGCCCGGGATGAAGGAGAGCGAGGCGGCGGCACTCTGGGAAGGCTTCGTCCACGGGGCGGGTACCGGCTTCGACGGGCGCGTCGAGCTGGCGCGCGGGTTCGCGCTCGTGTGGTCGGGGCCGGGGATCCGGACCTTCACGGCGACAGGCGACCGGCCGGTGCAGGCGAACGAGCCGACGCTCTTCGAGATCTGGGTCTGCGTCGACGGCTACTGGTGCGACCACACGAAGAACCTGTGCCCGGGTGAGCTCACGGCCGAGTACGACGAGCTGCTCGAGCTGCTGCTCGCGACGCTCGACGCGGCCGTCGAGCACTGCCGTCCGGGCGCGAGCCTGGCCGAGCTCGACCGGCTGATCCGCGAGCGGCTCGTCGACGGCGGCTACGCGGGCCAGCCGTCGCACCCTGTTGCGCACGGGGTGGGGGCGCGGGCGCACGAGCCGCCGTATGCGCACCAGGCTGGCGGCGGCGAGGTGCGCGAGGGCATGGTGCTCGCGATCGAGCCCGGCGCGTACTGGCCGGGCGGCGGCGGCCTCCGCGTCGAGGACAACTACCTCATCACCGCGACGGGAGCCGAGAAGCTCTGCCGCTTCCCCGACGACTTCAGGATCTTGACGCGCGCGTGAGACCAAACCCCGCCCACCCAAGGGGGGAGGAGCCCCTGTCCACCCGCTCGCGGGCCACGCTACCGCCGGACCCCGCACGTGTCTGTATCGGAAGCGGGGAAACTCTGGGACGCGGCAAGCGAGGAGCACGCGCATGATCTGGACCGGCGACCTCAACAACCCGTACCGCATCAACGGCCGCGTCGGCCTCTACGACACGACGCTCCGCGACGGCGAGCAGTCGGTCGGCGTCGTGCTCGGGCCGCAGGAGAAGCTCGAGATCGCGCGGCTGCTCGACGACGCAGGGGTCGACCGGATCGAGGCCGGCTTCCCGCGCGTCTCGGCCGAGGACGCGGAGGCGATCCGGCTCATCTCGGACGCAGGCCTGAGCGCCGAGGTCTGGGGCTTTTCTCGCGCAGTGCCCGCCGACCTCGAGGCGCTCGTCGAGCTCGGCGTCCGGCACGCGGTCATCGAGTCGCCGATCTCCGACCTCAAGCTCGACGCGATCGGCGTGCCGCGCGAGAAGATGCTCGAGCGGATCGCGAGCGCTATGCGCTTCGCGGCCGAGCACGGCATCTACGCCGCCTTCTTCGGCGTCGACTCGACCCGCGCGAACCTCGACTTCTTCCGGCAGGCGTACGAGACCGCCGTCGAGGCGGGCGCACGCGAGGTAGCCGTGGTGGACACGCTCGGCATCGCCGGCCCCGAGGCGGTGACCGACCTCGTGGGTCGCACGATCCAGTGGCTCGACGGGACGCCCGTGCACTTCCACGGGCACAACGACTTCGGCCTCGCCACCGCCAGTGCCGTCGCGGCCGTCCGCGCCGGCGCCACCTGGCTCCACGGGACGATCAACGGCATGGGCGAGCGCGCCGGCAACGCCAACCTCGGCGAGATGGCGCTCACGCTCCGCGCGGTCTACGGCGTCGACAGCAACCTGCGCCTGGAGCGCATCCGGGCAGTCGCCGAGCGCGTGCAAGAGCTCTCCGGCTACGAGCTCGAGCCCTGGAAGCCGCTCGTCGGGGAGAACCTCTTCCGCCGCGAGAGCGGCGCGGTTGCGAGCCAGTTCCACGACCCGCCGTCGATCGAGCCGTACTCGGCCGAGCTCGTCGGCGCCGAGCGCTCGATCGTGCTCGGCAAGAAGAGCGGCATCGACTCGATCCGCATCAAGGCCGACGAGCTCGGCCTCGACGTGCCCGAGGAGCGCCGCGCCGCGCTGCTGGCAGCGGTCAAGGCGCGCGGGGCCGAGAAGGGCGGCCTTGTGAGCGACGAGGAGTTCAAGGCGCTCGTCGACGGCGCTTAGGATCGGCGGGTGGCGCGCTCCTACGACGCCGTCATCGTCGGCAGCGGGATCAACTCACTGGCGGCCGGCGCGCTGCTGGCGCGCGCCGGCTGGAGCGTGTGCGTCCTCGAGCGCAACGACTACCTCGGCGGCGCGATCCGCACGGCCGAGATCACCGAGCCGGGGTACGTCCACGAGGTCCTGAGCTCCTGGCACCCGCTGTGGGTCGGCGGCGCCGCGCACGCGCAGCTCGGCGACGAGCTCGCGGCGCGCGGGCTCGAGTACCTCAATACCGAGCTGCCGACCGGCACGCTCTACCCCGACGGTGAGGCCGCGTTCCTGCTGCGCACCGCCGACGCCAACGCCGCCGAGCTCGACCGCTACTCGGAAGGCGACGGCGACGCCTGGCGGCGCACGCTCGACCAGTTCTTCCCGAACGCCGACCTGGCGTTCGGCGTGCTCGGCACCGAGCTCTGGTCGCCGTCCGGCGTCAGCCTCGCGTCGCGCGCGTACCGCCGCCTCGGCCGCCGAGGTCTGCTCGCCTTCGGCGGCTCGCTGCTGACGAGCGCGCGCGACTGGTTGACCGAGACCTTCGCGTCCGAGCGGGCGCACGGGCTGATCGCCCCGTGGGTGCTGCACACCGGGCTCGGCCCCGACGACGCGGCGTCCGGCTACATGGCCCGTGTGATCGCCGTCGCCATCCAGGAGGGCGGCATGCCGATCCCGCGCGGCGGCGGCATCCGCCTCGTCGAGAAGCTCGCAAAGCTGATCGAGGAGGCCGGCGGCGCGCTCGAGACCGGTCGCGAGGTCGACCGCATCGCGATCGGGGAAGGCCGAGCCGAAGGCGTCCGCACGACCGACGGCGAGCTCATCCGCGCAAGCCGAGCGGTGCTCGCGAATGTCACGCCCACGCAGCTCTACGGCCGGCTCCTGCCAGAGTCCGACCCACCGGTGCGCGAGGCCGCGAGCCGCTTCCGCTACGGCCGCTGCGACATGCAGATCCACTACGCGCTCTCGGAGCCGCCTCGCTGGGAGGGCGACGAGCGGCTCGGCGGCACCGCGCTGGTGCACCTCACGCCCGGCCTGGACGGCGTCTCCCGCGCGGTCAACGAGGCGACCCGTGGCCTGCTCCCGGCAGAGGCGACCGTCGTCGTCGGCCAGCCGCTCACGATGGATGCAGGCCGCGCGCCGGACGGCGCGGGCCTCCTGTGGATCCAGCTGCAGGAGCTGCCGTGGCACGTCAGGGGCGACGCCGCCGGCGAGATCGACGCGACCGGCGAGTGGACGGAGGACCTGCGGGAGCGCTACGCCGACCGCATCCAGGCGCGGATCGCGCGCCACATCCCGAACCTCGAGCCGTCGATCCGCAAGCGGGTCGTGCTCTCGCCGGCCGACCTGGCGGCGACGAACGTGAACCTCGAGCGCGGCGACCCGTACGCCGGCGCGCTGAGCCTCGACCAGAACTTCCTCTGGCGGCCGCTCCGCGAGCAGCCCGGCCACGCCACGCCGGTCTCGGGGCTGTGGCACATCGGCGCCTCGACGCATCCCGGGCCCGGTCTTGGCGGCGGCTCCGGCGCGCTGGTCGCCGAGGAGCTCCTCCGCCCGCCGCTCCCGCGCCGCGCGCTGGCGGAGCTCAGGAGCCGCCTCGGTGTCTGACCCGGCGTTCTCGATCTCGCAGATCTCGACGCTGCCGCAGCCGTTCGACGACGACCTGACGACCTATCGCGCGGCGGGCGCCGACGGCATCGGCCTCTGGGAGATCAAGTTCCCCGAGCGCGACGACGCCGAGACGCTCGCCCGTGTGCGCGAGAGCGGCCTCACCGTCACGAACTGTGTCGGCGCCGTGCCGTCCATCCTGCCGCTGCCGCTCCTGCCCGGGCCGGACGACGTGGAGGAGCGCGTC
This sequence comes from uncultured Thermoleophilia bacterium, assembly GCA_963734565.1. Taxonomy (GTDB): domain Bacteria; phylum Actinomycetota; class Thermoleophilia; order Gaiellales; family Gaiellaceae; genus JACVRM01. The sequence goes on from CAVTHM010000002.1 coordinate 1,008,396, forward strand.
GAGGCGTTCCGCGGGTGGATTGGCCGCATCGCGCCGTTCGAGCCGGACTGCCTCGTCCTCCTGACCGGGCCCGCGAGCCGGCGCGATCCGGCCGAGGCCCGGCGCCTCGTCGTCGACGCGCTCCGCCTGCTCGGCGACGAGGCCGAGCGCGCCGGCGTGCGCATCGCGCTCGAGCCGTACCAACGGATCGGCGGCGAGGACTGGACGATCGTCTCGACGCTCGCCGAGGCCGCGGCGCTCCTCGACGACGCCGGCCACCCGGCGCTCGGGATCATCGCGGACAACTGGCACCTCTGGAACACGCGGTACGAGCAGGAGCTGCCGCAGGTTGCGGAGCGCATCGTCGGCGTGCACGTGAGCGACTACCGCGAGCCGACGCGCGGCTGGCTCGATCGGATCCTGCCCGGCGACGGCATCGGCGACGTTCCGCGCTTCCTCGCCGCGATCGAGTCCGCCGGCTGGTCAGGCACCTACGACGTCGAGATCTTCTCCGACGACGGCACCTTCGGGGACGCCTATCCGGACTCGCTCTGGGCCGTCCCGGGCGACGAGCTCGCCACCCGCGCCCACGACGCGTTCAGGCGCTGCTGGGAGTCGAGAAGCGAATCTGCTTGACCCGCTCGAACCGTATGAAATCTAATACCGACCAGACCCCGGCCATAAACCGGCAACCCGAGGAGGGTGCATGAGCAGTACGAGGAGGGTCGCGGTGCTCGCCGCCGCGCTTGCAGCACTGGCGGGAACTGTTGTGGCGGCGAACGTGGCCGCCGCGCCGGGCGCGACGCCGATCACGATCGGCTGGGCATTCGACACGAAGGGCTCGATGGCCCCATTCGACGGCCCGGCGCTCGCTGCCGCGCAGATCCGCGTCAAGCAGATCAACGCGAAGGGCGGCGTGAACGGGCGTCCGCTGCAGATCATCACCTGCGACACGCAGGGGAATCAGGCGCCCCGCGCGAAGGCGTGCGCACGTCAGCTGCTCGCGAAGAACCCGCAGGTCATCTTCACGACCTGCGACGTCGAGCTCGCCGCGCCGGTGGTGCAGGAATCGATCAACCGGGGGCTGCTCACGATCGCGCCGTGCATCGGCACGGACCAGATGGGCCCGAAGCGCTTCGGCGCGAAGGGCAAGCTGGCGTTCAGCTTCGGGAACGCCGCGCAGGACGAGGGGTCGGCGATGGCGCAGTACGCCTGGGGCCGCGGCTGGAGGACGGCCGGCATCGGCACCAACACCGCGCTCATCTACTTCAAGAACGTCGTCGAGGCGTTCGAGAAGCGGTTCACGCAGCTCGGCGGGAAGGTCGTCGCCAAGGAGAGCTACGCGAGCTTCGGCGGCGCCCCCGTCAGCTCGGCGATCAACCGCCTGAACTCGAAGAAGGTCGATGTCTACGTCACGTCGACGGCGTTCGAGGAGCTGCCGGCGTTCGCGACCGGCTTCCGCACGCTCGGCAACAACACGCCGGTCCTGAACTCCTGGGCCGGTGACGGCACGTATTGGGCGCCTAAGAGCCCCAAGGTGACGAACTACTACGCCGTCACCTTCGGCTCGGTCTTCGGCGACGACCCGAACCCGGCGATCAACAAGCTCGCGAAGCAGATCCACGCCGGCACCGGCGGCTTCGTGGGCGGCGTGTCCGCGATCGACGGCGTCGTCACAGCGATCAAGCAGGCAGGCGGCTCAACGACCGGTTCGGTGCTCGCGGCGAAGATGGAGAAGTTCAAGGACGTGCCCACCATCTCGGGCAAGATCAGCTTCTCGCCGACGCTGCACACCGTGCACGGGCGCCAGTACCGCGTGATCAAGATCCAGGACAACAAGGCGCATCTCGTCGGGCTCGTCAAGGCGAAGGTCATACCGACGCTCTAGGCGCGCTTGATCGAGCAGGCAATCGCCACACAGGCGGAGAGGAGGCCCGGAGACACTCTTCGGGCCTCCTCTGTTTCCCGGTCGTTCGCCGGGCTGCTCGCCCTGCAGGAGGTAGACCTCGAGCTGCACCGGCACGAGGTCGTCGGGCTGATCGGCCCGAACGGGGCGGGCAAGTCGACGCTCGTGAACGTGCTGACCGGCTTCGACCGCCCGACGGGCGGCTCGGTCGAGCTGGCGGGGCGGACGATCACGAAGTGGAGCGCGCAGCGGCGTGCACGTGCCGGCGTGACGCGCACGTTCCAGCACAGCCGGTCGTTCCGCTCGATGTCAGTGCGCGAGAACGTGGAGGTGGCGGCGCTCGGCGTGGGGACCGGGCCGCGGCGCGCGCGCCGCCGCGCGGACGAGCTGCTCGAGCTTCTGGGCCTGAGGCACGTCGCCGGCCATCCGGCGGCCGCCCTCGCCCACGGCGACGAGCGACGGCTCGGCGTCGCCCGCGCGCTCGCGACCGAGCCGCGCTTCGTGCTGATGGACGAGCCGGCGGCCGGCCTGCCCGAGGCCGAGGTGCCCGAGTTCGCGTCCGTCGTCCGGTCGGTCCGCGACGACCACGGGGCCGGCGTGCTGCTGATCGACCACAACATGGCGCTCGTGATGGAGGTCTGCGACCGCATCCAGGTGCTCGACCAGGGACGGACGCTCGCGCAAGGAACGCCCGGTGAGATCCGCGCCAACCTCGACGTCGCCGCCGCTTACCTCGGCGAGACGGCGGTCGCGTGATCCTCGAGATCACGAACCTGGAGGTGCGCTACGGGGCGGTGCCCGCCGTGCGCGACCTGACGCTGCGCGTCGGCAAGGGCGAGCTCGTCGGCCTGATCGGCCCGAACGGGGCGGGCAAGTCGACGACCCTGCACGCCGTGAGCGGGCTGCTGCCCGCGCACGCGGGCGACGTCACGCTCGACGGGCGGTCACTGCGAGGCCGCACGCCCGAGTCGATTGCGCGGGCGGGCATCTCGCTCGTCCCCGAAGGGCGGCGGATCTTCGCCGACTTCTCCGTCGAGGAGAACCTCAAGCTCGGCCTGGCCGCGCGGCGCGAAGGTAGCGGCAGGGGCGCGCTCGACGAGGCGTACGAGCTCTTCCCGCGCCTACGCGAGTTCCGCAAGCGGAGTGGCGGCCTCCTCTCCGGCGGCGAGCAGCAGCAGCTCGCGATCGCCCGGGCGCTGCTCGCGCGGCCGACCGTGCTGCTCCTCGACGAGCCGTCGCTCGGACTGGCGCCGATGGTCGTCGACGCGGTCTTCGAGGCGCTCGCCCGCATCCGCGAGCGCGGCGTCGCGATCCTGCTCGTCGAGCAGCGCGCCCAGCGGACGGTCGCGGCCTGCGAGCGCACGCACGTGCTCGCGAACGGCGAGCTGCGCATGACCCTCGGCCCCGGCGACGCGGGCGACACGGAGAAGCTCATCGCCGCCTACCTGAGCGGATGACCCTGGCGCTGATCGACGGCCAGACCCTGGTCGACGCGATCGGGCTCGGCTCGATCTACGCGCTGATGGCGGTCGGCATCGGGCTCGTCTTCGGCGTGCTGCGCCTGATCAACTTCGCCTACGGCCAGCTGATCATGGCCGGCGCGTACACGCTCGCCTACACGGCCTCGTGGCCGGTCGTCTGGAGCATCGTGACGTGCTTCGCGGTGGTCATCGCGATGTCGATGGCGATGGACCGCGTCGTCTTCCGCCCGCTGCGGGAGCAGTCGCCGGCGGTGATGCTGGTGACGACGTTCGCGATCGCGTTCATGCTCCAGGCGATCGCGCTCCTGATCGACCTGCGCGACGACACGATCGGCGAGGTGGCGTCGTCGGTCGCGCCGCTGAACCAGGTGGTCGACCGTCCGACGGCGTCGACATCCACAAGGTGATCTTCGTCTCGGTCGGCGTCGCGGTCGCGATCATGCTCCTGCTCGCGCTGCTGCTGACGCGGACGACGATCGGCCTGCACATGCGCGCCGCTGCGACCGACTTCCCGACCGCGCGGCTGCTCGGCGTGCGCGCGAACCGCGTGATCGGCTTCGCCGTCTTCCTGTCGGCGCTCGTGGCGGCGACCGTCTCCGTGCTGATGACCGTGCAGAACCCGTTCGTCGGGCCGGACTTCGCGCTGCGCGAGACGATCGTCGTGCTCGTCGGAGTCGTGGTCGGCGGCATGAACCGGCTCTGGACGGCGACGCTCGGCGGCTTCGCGATCGGCTTCGCCACCGGCGTCATCAACGGCGCACTGCCGACCGAGAAGACCATGTACCTGCCGACCGCGGTCTTCACGCTCGTGATCCTCGTCCTGCTGCTGCGCCCGGCCGGCCTCTTCACGTGGGGGCGGCAGGCGCAGGTGGAGCGCGTGTGAAGCGGTACTCGGCCCCGGCGCTGCAGCTCCTCGTCCCGTGCGCGCTCGTCGTGCTGGTCGGGCTCGGCGCGGCCAACGCCTCGCCGGAGAACGAGATCTACTGGCTGAACGCGATCGTGTCGGTGGCGATCGTCGTCGCGCTCTACGTGTTCGTGGGCAACTCGGGCGTGCTGTCGTTCGGCCACATCAGCTTCGTCGCGGTGGGTGCGTTCGCGGCGGGCGTCATGACCGTGCCGCTCGACCAGAAGCAGGGCGTGCTCACGACGGTATACCCGCTGCTCCGCGACCACACGGTCGGCAGCGCGACCTCGCTGGCGCTCGCGGCAGCCGTCGGCGGCGTCTTCGCGCTCCTCGTGGGCATGCCGCTGATGCGGCTCTCCGGGCTCGCTGCCGGGATCGCGACGTTCGCGGTGCTGGAGGTCACGCACAACGTGCTCAGCCAGTGGGACGCCATCGGCCCGGCGCTCGGCACGCTGACGGGGGTGCCGGAGACGACCGGGCCGCTGCAGGCGACGATCGGCGCGATCATCGCGATCGCCGTCGCCTTCGGCTACCAGCGGAGCCGGCTCGGACGCGTGCTGCGCGCCAGCCGCGAGGATCCGGCGGCCGCGCGCGGGATCGGCGTCGACGTGCACCGCCAGCGGCTGTGGGCGTTCACGCTCTCGGGCGCGCTCGCCGGGTTCGCAGGCGGGCTCTACGTGCACTTCCTCGGCTTCATCAACGCCGACAACGTCTACCTCGACCTCACGTTCCTCACGCTCGCGATGCTCGTCGTCGGCGGGATGACGAGCCTCTGGGGCGCGGTGCTCGGGGCGCTCGCGGTGAGCGGGCTCGACTCGTTCCTCAGCAAGGCCGAGGACGGTGTCCATCTCGGCTTCACGCTCGACCTGCCGCAGGGGACGCGGCTGATCTTCCTCGGCGCGATCATGGCGCTCGTGCTGATCCTGCGGCCCTCGGGGATCACGGGCGGCCGGGAGGTCTCGCTCGCGTGGCTGCGACGGCGGTGAGGGCGCTCGCGGCGGTCGCCGCGCTCGTCCTGGGCCTCGCCGCGTGCGGCGGGTCGGACGAGCCGAAGAAGGAGCTGCTGCCCGGCACGCTCACGGTCGGCGCAGTGGTCGTCTCGGCGCGTGACCGCGTGATCGCCCGCGGCGCCCGCATCGACGTGGGGGAGATCAACTCGGTCGGCGGGATCGCGGGGAAGGTGCCGGTGCGTTTCGTGACCGGCCCCGACGCGGGCGCGCTCGTGCGGCGCGGGGCGAAGGCGCTGCTGCTCCCGTGCGAGGCCGCCGACCAGGCGCGTGCCGAGACGGCGCTGCGCGGCCGTAACGTCTTCCTGCTCGCCACCTGCAACAGCCTGTCTCCGTCGAAGGCTTGGGGAGCGGGGCCGAGTCTCGCCGACCGGATCGACGGGCTCATGTCCACGCTGCACGACACCCACGTGCCGCGGGTCGCCGTGCCGCCGGGCCCTGACGCGGCGCAGCTGCGCAAGGCTGCCGGCGCGTGGAGCATCGCCGTCGAGCCGACCGCCGGCAGTGCCGTCACGGGAGCGGGGTGGGGGTCGATCCCCGCCGGCCGAGTCGTCTACGGCCTCGATCCGCTCGACAGCGCCGCCGGCATCGCATCGGCCGGCCGGAGCGCCGACGGCGTCACCTTCGCCACCTTCGGCTACCCGGTGCCGGGCAGCGAGCTGGACGAGCTCTACGAGAAGTACCGTCTCGACCATGGCGCGCGGCCCGACGGCAGCGAGGTGCTACTCGGATATGACGCGCTGCGCGTGATCGACAAGGCCGTGCAGCAGGCGAAGACGACCGACCCCGCCGCGATGTCTGCCGATCTTCCGGGTCTGTCGATCGGCGGCGCGGGCGGCGTGCTCGACTACCCGGAGGACGGCTCGCGGCAGCCGCGTGCGGACGTCGCCGTCGTGCAGATGCGCGGCGGCCGGCTCGAGCTGATTTCCCGCGGCCGGCCGGAGCGGCCCTGATGGAGCGGCGCGCGCTCGGCGGCAGCGGGATCGACGTCTCGCGCGTCATCCTCGGCTGCGGCAACTTCGGCGGCATCGGCTCGTCGCCCGCGTTCTTCGGCCAGGGCGAGAGCGAGCAGGAGGCGTACGAGATTCTCGACGCGGCGTGGTCGGCGGGGATCACGACGTACGACACCGCGGACGCCTACGGCGGCTGGCGCAGCGAGACGTGGCTCGGCCGGTGGGTCGCACGCACCGGCCATCCGGTCACGCTCTCGACCAAGGTCTTCCACTCGACGGAAGGGGTCGCGGGCGACACGGGCCTCGCGCCGGACCGCATCCGCCGGCAGATCCGCAGCTCGCTGGAGCGGCTCGGCGTCGAGCGCGTGGACATGTACCTGGTGCACGAGCCCGACCCCGAGACGCCGCTGGCCGACACGCTGCGCGTGCTCGACGAGCTCGTCCGCGAGGGCCTGGTCGGCTCGATCGGCGCATCGAACGTCGACCGCGCGTACCTCGAGGAGGCGAAGGAGATCTGCGAGGGCGAGGGACTCACGCGTTTCGAGTGGGTGCAGAACTCGTACTCGATGCTCGACCGCGAGGCCGAGGACGGCGTGCTGCCGTTCTGCGCCAAGCATGGTCTCGGCTTCACGCCGTTCAGCCCGCTGGCAGGCGGCTGGCTCACGGGGAAGTACACGCGCGACCAGCCCACGCCCGCAGGCTCGCGCATGACGATGCGGCCCGAGCCGTACCTGCACCTGCAGACCGACGCGATCTATGAGGGCCTGGCGGGACTCGCCCGGGAAGCAGAGCGCCGCGGCATCCACATGTCGACGCTCGCGACCGCGTGGGTGCTGTCGCATCCGACCGTGACGGGCATCGTGTGCGGCCCGCGGCGGCCGGCACACCTGTGGCCGTCGGTCCGCGCCGTCGACGTCGAGCTGACCGAAACCGAGCGCGGCCGGCTTGCCGCACTGTTCTCCTAACAGGGACAGGAGCTGATCTCAAGATCTGGGGTAGGGACCCGTTCGCCTGTCGCGAATTGGCGGCTATGAGAAAACTTCGTGGTCGTTCTCGTCCGCGGCGCGTGGGACGCTCCGTGTCGTTGAAGTGGAAAGTCGACGATGAGGCGTGGGCGCGGGTGGCGCCGATACTGGAGGATCCTCCGCGTGCTCCGAGTGACCCGGGGCGGCCGCGTTACCCGGCACGGCAGTGCTTGGAGGGGATCCTGTACGTGCTCTACACGGACACGCCCTGGTTGCAGATCCCGTTTCGTGAGCTCGGCCTGCCCAGCGGCGAGACCTGCCGTCGCCGGCTCGAGGAATGGTCAGCGTCGGGTCTGTTCGAGCAGGCACTCGCCCTCCTGCTCGACCGGCTCGACGACGCCGACAAGTTAGACCTCTCGCGTGTGATCATCGACGCCTCCACGGTCGAGGCGAAAAAAGGGGCGAGAAGGTCGCGCGCACGGTGCGCGGCACCCAGGGAAGCCGTTTTCACTTAGCCGTCGACGGCGGCGGACTGCCGCTGTGCGTGCTGCTGGGCCCCGGCAACGAGAACGAGCGGCGCTTTCTGCTCGAGCTGCTCGACCAGCTCGCCGCCCGCGCGATCGTCCCCGCCGAGCTGTGGGCCGACCGCGGCTACGCCTCGGCCGCACACGAGGCCGCGCTCGCCGAGCGCGGGATCCGCTCACAGATCAGCCAACCACGCCGTGCAGGCCAGCCGATCCCCGCCGGCACACCCACACGCGAGGTCTGGCGCGGCAAAAAACGACGACTCAAGACCCCCGACCCGAACGCCCGCCACCGTTGGCCCGTCGAACGCTGCATCGCCTGGCTCAAAGCACTCCGCCGCATCGCCACCCGCCGCGACCGCAAAGCCACCAACTACATCGCCTTCCTCCACCTCGGCCTCATCGTCATCCTCCTCCGGAGATTTTGAGATCAGCTCCAGTCCCTGTAAGGGGCGCATCGCCCGGCGGGCTCCTAACAGGGACAGTCCCTGTAAAGAGGCGCTGTGGTTTGAGCTAGCGTCGCGTCCGTGAGCGTCCTCGTCCTGACCTACGACGACGTCGAGCGGCTGCTGCCGATGGAGGAGTGCATCGACGTGATGCACGACGCGCTCTCGGCACTCGCGCGCGGCGAGGGGTTCCAGCCGCTGCGGTCGATCGTGTTCCCGCCGGACGCGGGCGGCGGGATCGGGCTGATGCCGGCGTGGCGCGGCGGCGAGCGGCCCACCTACGCGCTGAAGGCGATCAACGTCGTGCCGGACAACCCGCGCGTGCGCGGCCTCGACACGCACCAGGGCGCCGTGCTCGTCTCGAACGGCGAGTCGGGCGCGCTCGAGGCGGTCCTCAACGCTGCCGCGATCACGGAGATCCGCACCGCCGCCGTCTCTGGCGCCGCAACCCGGGCGCTCGCCCGCGAGCAGGTCCACGTGCTTGGCGTGCTCGGCGCAGGCGCCCAGGCGCGCGGGCATCTGCGGGCCATGGCCGCCGCGCGGCCGTTCGAGCACGCGCGCATCTGGGGCCGCGACCCCGAGCAGGCACGCGGGCTCGCCGACGGCCTCGAGCTCCCGTTTCCGCTCGAGGTGGTCGCACACGCGGAGGACGCGGTGCGCGGCGCCGACGTCGTCGTCACGGCGACTGCCGCGCGCGAGCCGATCGTGCAGCGGGAGTGGTTCGCCGACGGCGTTCACATCAACGCCGTCGGCTCGAGCATCCCCACCACGCGCGAGCTGGACGGCGCGACCGTGGCGGCCGCGACGCTCTTCGTCGATCGCCGCGAGTCGACCGTGAACGAGGCCGGCGACTACCTCATGGCCGTCGACGAAGGCGCGATCGCCGGCCCCGACCACATAGCCGCCGAGCTCGGAGAGGTGTTCACCGGCATGCATCCCGGCCGCTCGTCGCAGGGCGAGATCACGCTCTTCAAGTCGCTCGGCATCGCGATGGAGGACCTCGCCGCCGGCGAGTACGTCCTGCGCAAGGCGCGGGAGCAGGGAGTCGGCTCCGAGGTGCCCTTCTGATTGCGCTGGAGGCGATCCGGCAGGCGCGCGAGGCGCTCGCCGGGACCGCCGTCCGCACGCCGCTCGTTCGCCTGCAGGTCGACGCGCCCGCCGAGATCTGGCTGAAGCTCGAGACGCTTCAGCCGGTCAACTCGTTCAAGATCCGCGGCGCCTACAACGCGGCGATGGCCGCGCCGCGCGACTCGGTCGCGAAGGGGCTCGTCACGGCCAGCGCCGGGAACATGGCGCAGGGCGTCGCCTACGCAGCGCGGGAGCTCGGCGTCCCGGCCACGATCGCCGTTCCCGACACGGCGCCGCAGGCGAAGCTGAGCGCGATCGAGCGGCTCGGCGGCCGGGCCGTCCCGATGTCGTTCGACGACTGGTGGACGGTCATGGAGACGCACCATTTCGACGGGCACGACGGCCTCTTCATCCACCCGGTGCAGGACGAGGGCGTCATGGCCGGGAACGGGACGATCGGGCTCGAGCTGATCGAGGATCTGCCGGACGTGGACACCGTCGTCGTCCCGGTCGGCGGCGGCGGGCTGATCACGGGCATCGCGAGCGCGGTCAAGCAGCTGAAGCCCGACACGCGGGTGATCTCGGCGCAGCCCGAGACGGCCGCTGCGCTGGCCGCGTCGCTCGAGCAGGGCGCGCCGGCGGAGATCGACTACCGGCCGACCTGGATCGACGGCGCGGGAGCGAAGGCGATCCTCCCGGGCATGTGGCCATACCTCGAAGAGGTCGTCGACGAGGCGGCGGTCGTGACGCTCGACGAGGTCGCCGACGCCGTGCGGCTGGTGGCGGAGCGCCTGCGTGTGATCGCAGAAGGTGCGGGCGCGCTGGCGCTCGCAGCGGCGCTCACCGGCCGCGCCGGCGGCGGCAAGGTGGCGTGCATCGTGTCGGGCGGCAACATCGACTTCGCCGTGCTCTGCCGGATCCTCGCCGGCGAATCGCCCTAGCCCGAGACGACGAAGCTGCTGCTGCCGATCAGCTTTCCGAAGCGCACTTTGCCGCCGCGCCGGTACGCCGGCCAGACGTACCACCGGTAGGTCCCCGGCTCGAGTGTCCGGGGTTGTCCGCCGAAGCGCCAGCGCCGCAAGAGCTTCAGCCGCGGGCTGCGCGGCCACGCGCTCAGGAGCTTCTGCCCGTCCCGGAAGAGCTGGACGTTGTAGAGGAGCGCCCCGGGAGTCGCGCGCCAGCCGAGCCGCGGCGGCGCCGAGACCGTGCCGCCCGGCGGCGGCGAGCGCATCGCGCCGAGCGGCATCGCCTTGACGTCGACGACGGTGGCGTGCCCCGCCTCGTCGTGTGCGACGACCGTGTAGCGGTAGTCGACGCCGTTCCGGAGGCCGCGGTCGACGATCTGTGCTCCGGCGCCGTGGTAGACGGCCCGTGTCGCCTTGCTGTCCGGGACCGCGCGCGCGACGTCGACCCATTCCCACTGCGGGAGCGGCGTCCACTGAACCGTGACCTCTGCGTCCCCCGCGCGTGCGGCGACACCGCGGAGCGCCGGTGCGGTCGCGTCGTAGCGCAGGGTCGCGCTCCCGGGCGCGCTGACGTTGCCGGCCCGGTCGCTGCAGGTTCCGGCGACGGCCGCCTCGCCGTTGTCCGGGCCCTGGTAGCCGACGGCGCTGCAGCCGGCGACACCCGACGTCGCATCTGAGCCGGCGAAGGTGAAGGTCACCGGCCGGACATACCACGTGCCCACGTCGGGTGGCCTGTCGGCCGTCGAACCGGTGACGGCCGGCGGCGTCGAGTCGACCTTAACGGTCATCGACACGCTGCTCGAGACGTCCGCGAGGTTTGTCGCGCTGCAGGTCAGGCGCGTGGCGCTGGTGTCGCCGAGGGCCACCGCGTCGCAGCCCGACGACGCCTTGATCCCCGACTCGGGGTCGGAGACGTGCCAGCGGACGGTCGTCTGGCTCACGTACCAGCCGTTCGCGCCCTCCTTGCCCACGACCTCGAACGTGATCACGGGCGGCGTGCCGTCGACCGCTCCCGCCGCGGCCGCCGTCAAGAGCGCCGCCGCGCAGGCCAGCGCGAGGATGATGCTGCGCTTGCGGATCACGCCGGGTCCCTCCGGACGTCCGCCACGGTGACGGCGAGCGAGCCGCCGCCCAGGACGAGCAGGGCCGCGGCGAGCGCCACGAGCACGTACGCCCAAGTGCCGCCGGCGAGTCCGGGTGGCTCCGGATGCAGCGTCGGCACGAGCGGGAGCGGCACGTGCCAGGTCGCGTGGGCGGTCTCGCCGACGCGGCGAGCGGGTGACGTGCGCGCGTGCCGCGTAGGCACCGGCGCAGCGTGGGCCGGCGCGGTCACGCGCGGCCGCGTCGCCACCACCGTGCGGTGCCCGGCAGCACTAGTCGGCACGCGCGCCGGCCGTGCGGCCAGCCCGCGTGCGGTCACCCCCGGCCTACCCTGTGCCTCAGGGGGGGCCGTGCGGTCGGGGACGGCACGAGCTCTGGACGGCAGCTCGGGCCGCGGGCTCGCGGCGGCGAGCACCGTCGGCGGCGCGTCGGGCTGCGGGCCGCCCGCCGCCGCGGGGGAGGCGCCCGTCACGAACACACAGACACCGAGCGCGACTCGACCCGACCGCCTGGTGAGCGGTCGAAACGCCTGCCGCAGCAACGATCGTGAGTAACGCGGGTACACCGCTGCCCTCCGATTCGCGCCTGCCACGACGGTAGTCCCGTCGACCTGCGGTGTCAACGCGGGGTGCGGCGCGTGGCCGCGCCGCACCCCGGTCGACCTCCTACGCCGCGGGCATCACCTCACTTCCACGCCGTGCCCCCACTTCTCACATGGGGGGCACACCGGCCGTGGCGGCTCACACCGCACGGGCGGGCACGGTGCCGCCTTCTCGCACGGGTCACGCGGCTTAGGCGCCGGCTTCTCGCACGGATCGCGCGGCTTGGGCGCCGCCTTCTCGCACGGGTCACGCGGCTTGGGCGCCGGCTTCCCGCACGGGTCGCACGGTGGTGGCGCGGGCTTCCCGCACGGGTCGCACGGCTGCGGCGCCGGCTTCCCGCAGCGCTCGCTCGGCCACGGGGTCCGGTGCTCGTTGCACCGCGTGTCCAGCACGCCAGTGCTGCCGTTCACGTTCCGCGGTGCCAGCTGGAACGAGGAGGCAGTGGAGCTGGCGTGCTGCTCGTTCGCCGCCGCCTGGCCAGCAGCCTGGACGGTCACGCCGGCCGGGGGGCCGTCGAGTGCCTGCGTGATCGACTGGCTGGTGTGGTTGCCGTTGGCGGCGAGCGACACGGCGTTGGAGTTGTTGGACTGGTTGACGCCCTCGGGCTTCGGCTTTGGCGCGAGCGCCTCCGCCGGGGCCGGAGCCGGCTCGCCGAGCATGCGCGCGGCTGACGTCGATGCCGGATCGGCGTCCCTCGACGCCGGATCGACGGCCTCCTGGGCCCACGGTGTCGCCGACTTCGCCTCCGGGCCCTGGCCGATCTCCTGCTCGAGGCCGTTGAGGTTCGCCGCGACGCCGAGTGCGTTCGACGTGTTGTCCTGGTGAACGCTCCCGTCGCCGCCCGAGATGTTGGTGTTCTCGGGTGCGACCTGCACGGACGACGCGCAGCAGACAACCGCCGACTGCACGTTGCCGGCCAGCTGGCCGGCGGCCTGGACCGCGACGCCGTCGTCGTGGCGCTCGCCGCAGCACGGGTACGGAGCGGCGGAGGACTGCCCTTGCTCGATCGACTGCTCGGTGTGGTTCCCGTTGAGCGCGACGCCGAGGGCGTTGGACGTGTTCGCCTGGGTCACGTCGCCGTTGTGACCGGGGCCGAGCACGCGGACGCCCACGTTCGTGTTGCTCGGGTGGATCTGCTCGGACTCGGCCCAGGCGCCGGCGTTCTGCGTGTTGCCGGCGATCTGCGCGGCCGTCTGGCTCGGGGAGCCGTGGCCGGCCTGCTGGTCGATGTCCTGCTTCGTCTTGTTGCCGTTGAGCGCGATGGCAGCGGCAGTCGAGTCGTTGCGCTGCGTCACGGAGCCGTCGTCACCGGGGCTGAGCACCCGGACGCCGACGTTCGTGTTCTGCGGCGCGATCTGCTTCGACTCGGCTGCGGCCACGGCGGCCTGCTCGTTCGTCGCCTCCTGGCCGGCGGTCTGACCCGCAGGCGAGGTGGGATCCTGGGCGACCTGCTGGTCGGTCGCGTTCAGGTTCGCGGCGATTGCTGCGGCCGTGGACGTGTTGGCCTGCGAGACCGGACCGTCGGCGCCGTCGCTCAGGACGCGGACGTCGACGTTCGTGTTCTCGGGCTTCACCTGCGTGGACTCCGCCGCTGCGGCGGCGTCCTGGCTGCTCCCGGCCGCCTGGGCGGCCTGCTGCTGGCCCGCGCCGGACTGGGCGATGCCCTGGCCGGTCAGGTTCGCGTTGCCGGCCAGCCCGAGGGCGGTCGACGCGTTCGTCTGGCTGACCGGGCCGTTGGTGCCCGGGCTCAGGACGCGGACGTTCACGTTCGTGTTCTGCGGCGCGATCTGCGTCGAGCTGGCCGCTGCCGTGGCGGTCTGGTTGTTCGTCGCGATCTGGCCGGCGGTCTGCATCGCCGGGGCCGGAGCGGGGGCGGGGTATGAATCCGCCCACGCAGCGGTGGCCCAGGCGGCCGCTGCCAGCGCGACGAGCACCAGCGCGAGGCATGTTCGTCTCATCTCGTGCTCCTTCGAGTCGTCGGGATGCGCCGGGAGCTCCTCCCGGCACGAACGAACAGCGCGCGGCGGCTAGCCGGGCTTGCGGCGACGTTTGGACGGAGCGTCGCCGGGCGGCTGCACGCTCGCGCCCAGCCGGCCGGCAGATGCCGGCCACGCGAAGCACAGCGCGGCGACGAGGATGGCAAAGCTCTGAAGCACGGTGCCGGCGCCGAAGCCGCCCGAGGCGGCGCCACTGGCGAACTCCTCGGTGCCGCCGGGCCGCGGGACGGCCGGATGTTGCGCCGGGCGGGTACTCGCCGGCGCGCTCTCGGCCCGGGGAGGAGCGGTCGCGCGGCGCGCGGTGCTCTGAGCCGCGAGGGGCGCGCGGGCCGCGGCAACGACCGCCGCGACCACAACGGGCTGTGCGACAACTGCCCGTGCGCGCCCCCGCGCCGGTGTGCCCCTCTCCCGCCGTGGAACGGGGGCGACGGCCGCCCGCGCTCGCCTCGGTTGCGCCGCCGCCCGGCGCTCGACCGGCGCCGCGGACGGCGGGACCGGGGGCGCGGGCGTGGCGTTCGGCGAGGCGCTGGGCGCCGTCGGTGCTTTGGTTACCGGAGTGGTATCAGGCGGGGTCTGATACTGCGTATCCGGTGCCTGGTACCAGCCGGATGTGGAAGGCGTGGCAAAAACAACATTCCAATTATTTGTGATATTGACGGACACCGAAATGGACACCTGCGTCCCGGAGGTCGATACCGCGACGGCGCCGGTGCCGCTACCGGTCGCCGGCTGCGCAGCGCCCGTCGCGCTCTGGCTGACGTCTCCGTCGTCGCCTGGGCTGAGCACCCGTACGGACACGTTGATGTTGGTGGGGAGCGACGCCTGCACGCTCGGGATGGCCGTCTCGGGCGCGTCGGCGGGCTCCACGGGGGCAGGAGGCGTCTGATACTGCCCGTTTTCGCCCTGATACTGCGGGTCTGGAGGCTGATACTGCCCGTCGACAGGCGCCGCCGGCTCGGCTGCTGTCGCAGGAGACGGCGCCCCGGTCACCTGCATGGCCGTATCGACGATGGCCGCCGCAGCTGCGGCGGCCGTTCCGGGGTCGGCGGGAACGCCGCCGACCGTCACGGGGACGGGCCCCTCGGCGGCGCTCGCCGGTGTGGTCGCGCCGGTCAGCGTGGCAACCGCACAGATCACTGCGGCGATGACCCGTGCGGCGCCACGCTGACTTGCACGATCCATACGAATGATGAATGCCCACCGCATGGGGCGATCAAGCAAAAAAATGAAAAGCAATTGCAAATCACAACGCATCCGGTAAAGTCGGCCTGGGTGGTCGAGCTGAGCATTGCGGCGACGGGTGAGGGCGCGGTTGGTCGCGACGAGCTGGTCGACGCGCATCTCGCGCTCGTCGACGCGCTTGCGCGGCGCTTCGTGTCGGCCGCCGAGGGATTCGACGACCTGCGCCAGGTCGGCGTGATCGGCCTGCTGAAGGCAGCCGCGCGCTTCGACCCCGGGCGCGGCGTCCCTTTCGCGGCCTATGCGGCGCCGTTCGTCCTCGGCGAGCTCCGGCATCACGTCCGCGACTGCACGTGGCCCGTGCGCGTCCCTCGTGCCGACGGCGGCCGTCGCGCGGTGGCCGTCGCGGTCCCGTTGGAGGACAACGTGGTCGCCGCTCCCGACGAGCTTGCCGACGCCGACGACCGGCTTCTTGTGACGTCCCTCGTCCGGGAGCTCGACGCCCGTGAGCGCGAGGTCGTGTTCCGCTACTTCGTCCGGGGCCGTAGCCAGGCGGACATCGGCCGGGAGCTGGGGATGTCGCAGATCCAGGTCTCCCGCATGCTGCGGGCGTCGCTGGCGGCCATGCGGCGGAGGCTCGAGTCAGTCCCTCGATAGAGGGAGCACGTTGTCTCGAGCGCCGGGAGCCTCCTACAATGGCGCTGCCGTCAGCGTCGACCCCGAGGCCATGAATAGCGTCGAGGAGTATCTGGAACTGCCGTACCACGTCTCTGTCCTGCGGGACGGAGCCGGCTCGCAGTGGGACGCTCGAGTCGAGGAGCTACCCGGCTGCACGGCCACCGGCCCGACCCCGGAGGAGGCGGTGGCGCGCGTGCGCAGCCTGATGTCGACCTGGCTGGCGGACGCGCTGGAGAAGCAGCAGGCGATTCCCGAGCCGCGCGCCGACGATCTGCCGAGCGGCAAGCTGCTAGTCCGCATGCCGCGCACGCTCCACGCCGACCTCGCCCGCGCCGCCGACATCGAAGGCGTGAGCCTCAACCAGCTCATCGTCGGCGCGCTGACGAGCGCAGTCGCGTGGCGGCGGGCTGGAGGAGCTGAAGCGCCGACAGCGTCGTCACGCTCGCGAACGCTGACCATCGTGCTCGCGGCGAACCTGGCGATCCTGGCGATCGCTGCCGTCGTGGCGGTCGCGGCGCTCGTGGTCGCGCTGAGCTAGCGGAGCTTCGCAGCCGGCACGAACTGGACGCGGCCCTGCGTCCGGCCGCTCGTCCCGTAGGCGTACACGAGGCCGGCCGGCTCGAGCTGTGCGAGGACCGGTGCTCGCGCGGTGCCCGCGTAGGTCTTCTCCTTGCCGTTCGCGAGCTGCATCAGGTGCACGGTTCCGTCGAGCACGTAGACGAGCCGTGTCGCGTCGGCATCCTGGAAGCGCAGCCGCGCGGCCGGCGAGAGGCAGGCCGCGGCGGACGATCCCATCGGGAACTGGCAGCGCGGCGCAGTGAGGCTCTGGGTCGGCGCGGGCAGCGTTCGCACGAGCCCGCCCTGGAGGTCGTACACCTGGTACTGGAGCTTCGTCTTCTGTGGCGGCACGCCCGGCACGCGGACGGCGAGGATCACGTTCTTCGGCCCGAGCGTCGCCTGCAGCACCGGCTGGTCCAGCGCGAGCGTCGTGACGATCCGGCCGTCCGCGCCGCGCACCTCGAGGCTGCCGTCGCCGCGGGCAACCAGGATCCGGCCGCTCGAGACGGCGATGGGCGCGAGCTCGTCCGGCGCGGACGCGATCAGCTTCTTGCTGTTCGTGCCGTCGATCCGCCAGAGCTTCGAGTCGTAGATCGTCCCCGGGGGCACACCCACGGGGCAGGGGTGAGACGCCGGCTCGCCCTCGTCGCACACCGACCAGGTCGCATAGACGAGCAGCGAGCCCGAGCCGCGCACGTCGCCTACGTTCATTCCGGCGCCTGTGTCGATGTTCCGCGTTGCGAACACAAGCCGGCTTGCCGCCTGTGGTTTGTCGAGCGACGCCACCCAGAGCAGCGAGTCGTGACTGTTGCCGCCGCCGTCCGCGATCCACGCGACGCGCTTGCCGGAGACGGCCTGGTAGAGGATCCCGCGGCCGGTGCTCGTCTCCTCGCATGTGGTCGTGCGGCCGAGCGCCTTCAGCGAAGGGGCGAGCGGGTTCCAGGCGACGACGCGCTCGCAGTGGCCGCGCGCCCATGCTGTTGTGACCGCGACCGTCGAGCCGTCCATCCCGAGCCCGGTGACCGGCGTGGTTGTGCGCAGTGTCCTCGGAGCGGGTGCGGCAAGCGCGAGGCCGGCGAGCACGAGGCCGCCGAGCGCCGCCACGAGCACGAGCCGCATCTTCTGCACGCCTGGAGCGTACTTCTGCGCCGTTAGCGTTCTGTGACGGATTCGTTCGCGGTGTACACGCGCATCGGCAAGCCGGACAGCGGCTCGCCGCCGTTGGCCGTCACGAGCCACGTCTCCTGCATGTACAGGCAGCCCGAGCCGTCGGGCGTGATCGCGTGCGGGTGCATCGAGAAGACCATTCCTTCGACCAGCTCCGTCTCGACGCCCTCACCGATCTTGGGGTGCTCGATCATCGTCATCCCGATCGAGTGGCCGGTGACGTGCCCGAGGGTGTAGCCGCGCTCGTGGAAGCCGGCCGAGACGGCGCGGTGGACGTCGTGCGCGCTCGCGCCCGGCCGCAGCGCAGTGCGGGCGGCCTCGAAGTACTCCTCGTAGGCCTCGAGCATGCGCTGCCCGTCCTCGTCCGGCTCGCCGATCGCGCGGGACACCTCGACCCAGTGGCCGCCGGGGCCGGCGATCTCGAGCGACGGCAGGACGAACTCGCCGAGCACCAGGTCGTTGCGCGCGAACAGGAACTCGGGACCCTGGAGCACCATGTCCATCGTGAGGCGGCCACAGCCCTCGTCGACGAAGTAGCGCTCGCACTCGGCCATGACCTCCGCCGCGGTCACGCCCGGGCGGTAGTGCTCGAGGAAGATGCGGAAGCCCTCCGTGTTGATGCGGACGCTGTCGCGCACCGACTCGAGCTCCGCGTCGCTCTTGACTGCCCGTGAGAGGTCCCACTCCTCGTCGAACGGCACGACTTCGGCTGCGTCGGTGAGCGCGCGGTAGTCGCGCACGGTCATCACGTAGTCGAGCCCGTAGACGCCGACGCGCTGCCCGCGCAGCTGCTTCGCGAGCCAGTCGCCCGGGTGCGGGTCGAAGACCTGCTCGAGTTGCGCCGTGCCGTGCTCGCCGACGTAGCGCGCCTCGGCCGGGAACACGATCGTCGCGTCGCCCTCGCTCGGGACGAGCACGTAGGCGTAGCGGTGGACGATCGTGAAGCCCGAGAGGTAGGTGACGGCGCCCTCGAAGCCCGTGTACTCGCTGCCTGCCACGACGACGGCGTCGAGCCCCGCGCGCTCGGCGGCGGCACGGGTGTTGGCCAGGCGGCGGCTCAGCTCGTCCACGACGCCTCCAAGCCTCGCACGAGCGCGTGAATCGCGTCGTTCAGTGGCGTCGGCACGCCGTGCTCGCGGCCGAAGCGGGCGATGCCTCCGTTCAGCCAGTCGACCTCGGTGGCGCGGCGGGCCTCGACGTCCTGGAGCATCGACGCCTTGTGGTTGTACGCGACATCGGGTCGTGCTGCGTGGTCGATCAGCTCCTCGGGGTCGGCGTCGAGCTCGATGCCCTGAGCGGCCGCGACCGCCTTGCCCTCGTTGACGAGGCCGCTCACGAGGTGGCGCAGCGCGACGTCCTCGCAGACGCGCCCGTGGGTGAGGCCCGTGAGCGCGCCGACCGGGTTCGTCGACGCGTTGAAGATCACCTTCCGCCACTGCGCGCCGCGCGCGTCGGCGACCGCCTTCGTCGGCATGCCGCCGCGCGTGCAGGCGTCGGCGAGCCGCTCGATGTCCGCCATCGCCGCGGGCTTCGGCTCGTACGGGCCGAGGGTCGTGTCGCCCTTCACGTCCCACTGCACGTGGCCGGGCTCGAGGATCTTCCCGGCCGGGAACGTCGTGCCGCGTATGACGCGTTCGGCGTGCTCGGCGATCGCCTCCTCGTTGCCGACGCCGTTCTGCACGGAGCAGACGGCGCCGTCGCGGAACGCATGCGCGGTCGCGCGCGCCGCCGGCCCGGTGTGCATCGCCTTGGTCGCGACGATCCCGAAATCGCACGCTGGCAGCTCGGCCGGGTCGGTCGTCGCACGTATTCGCGCAAGGACGTCGCCCGCGCCGGACAGCCGCAGCCCGCTCGCATTGATCGCGTCCACGTGCGCCTGCGAGACGTCGTACGCCCAGACCTCGACGTCGTCGAGCTGCGCCAGGTTGGCCGCGAAGAGCGACCCGACCGCCCCGCACCCGACGATGCAGACCCTCACGCCGTGGCCCTTCTCCCCAAGTAACAGACTGTTACAAGGCGCGTTGGGCGCAGCGCCGAGGCCAATCCAGCCAAGTAACAGACTGTTACTTGGCTCACGAGGCGGCCTCGCGTGCGCGCACGAGCCGGTACATGGCCCGGTGGAGAGGGACGTCGACGCCGGCGCGCTCCGCTTCGCGTACCACCGACCCGGTGATGAAGTCGACCTCGGTGCGCCGGCCGGAGCGGACGTCCTCCAGCATCGACGGCACATGGGCGTAGTGGCCCTCGGCGGCGGCTGTCTCGCCGCGCTGCACGGCATGCACGTTCATCTCCCACGGATCCTCGTGCAACTCCACGCCTGCGGCGGCGGCAACCGCCTTGCCCTCGTCCATCAGGTCGCGGACGAGCAGGCCGAGGTCGGTGGGCTCGCTCAGCGCGGCGAACGCCGCCACGTGGGGGAGGTCCGTCAGCGCCGCGACCGTGTTCACCGTCGCGTTGAAAATCAGCTTCGACCACTGCGCCGGCCGCAGGTCGGGGAACGCCTTCGCCTTCAGCCCCGACGACTGGAGCAGCTCTTCGACCTCGATGACGCCATCGAGCGACGCGGTGAACGGCCCCAGCCACGTCTCCGTGTCGAGCTCGTACTCGACGTGCGCGTCCGAGTGGCGGAAGCCACTCATGAACGTGACCGCCGAGATGAGCGGCCAGTCGCCGTGGCGCGCGACGAGCTCCTCGGCGCCGAGGCCGTTCTGGATCGTCATCACGGTCGCGCCGGGCATGCGGCCCGCGAGCCGCTGGGCAGCGGCTTCGACCTCTGTCGCCTTCGTCGCGAAGATGACGAGGTCGGCGTCAGGGAGCGCGGCCGCGTCGGCCGCGGCCACGACTCGCGCGGCCAGGTCGCTCTTGCCGCTGATCCTCAGGCCGTCGCGCGCGAGCGCCTCCGCATGCTCGGCGCGCCGCGTGAGCACCGAGACGTCCGCGACCTGCGCCAGGTGCCCCGCGTAGAGGCTCCCGATCACTCCGCCGCCGACAACGCATACACCTCCCATTGGCGAGACCGTACTGACGTAGAGTCACCGCGTGACGCGCTTCGTCGTCCGCGGCGTTCCCAGTTCCTAGCGGTTGACGGCTGTCGTCCTTGCCTGCGCCTCGGCGGTGCTCTTTGCCGCCGCGACGGTGGCGATCCGGCTCGGGCTCGGCCGGCTCGCCGACCCAGCGCTCGCTGCGCTCGTCATGGCGATCGTCGCGTTCGGCGTCGCGGGCGGTGTCGCGGCGCTGACCGTCCGCGACGGCGGCGCCGCGCCCAGCGAGCTCTGGCCCTACGGCCTGGCCGGCCTGCTCGCGCCGGGCGCCTCGCAGATCTTCTTCACCGCGGCCGTTGCCGCGGCGGGCCCGTCGCGCGTGTCGGTGGTGGTCGGGACGGCGCCGCTCTTTGCGGTCGCCATCGCGCTCGTTTTCCTCGACGAGCCGCTGGAGGCCGGCCTGGTCGCCGGTGCGCTGCTGATCGTGGCAGGCGGGTTCGCCCTGATCAGCGAGCGCGTCCGGCCGGCCGACTTCCGCGCGATCGGCGCGCTCTTCGCGCTTGCCGCGACGGTCCTGTTCGCCACGCGCGACAACGTCGTCCGCTGGCTCACCGACGAGTCGAACGCCGCGCCGCTCGCCGCCGCAGCCGCGTCGCTCCTCGGCGGCGTGCTGCTCATCGGTGCGTACCGGTTCGCCACCGCCGGCCGCCCGCCCGCCGAGCTGCTCGGCCGCGCGTTCGCCGTCTTCGCGCCGGCCGGCGTCCTGGCCGGCGCGTCATACCTGTGCCTCTACGCGGCCTACGACCGAGGCCGCGTCAGCGTCGTGAGCCCGCTCGTCGCCACCGAGTCGCTCTGGGGCGTCGCACTCTCCGCGCTCGTCTTCGGCCAGAAAGAGCTTGTCGGGCGGAGGCTCGTCGCTGGCGCCGCGCTGGTCGTGGCCGGTGGGGCGTTGATCGGCGCTACGCGCTAGCGCGAACCAGGAGGCGGCGGTGCCGCGCCAGCGACTCGAGCACCGCGTCCACGTCCTCGACGGCGTTGTAGCAATGCGCCGAGATGCGCAGGTTCGAGTCGCGCGACGAGGTGACGATGCCTTCGCGGCGCAGCGTGTCCACCAGCGCGGGCGCGTCGTACGATGCGACGCAGATCAGCGCCCCGCGCCGCTTCGGCCGCCGCGGTGTCACGAGTCTTCACGCGAAGCTCGTCGAGTCCCTCGATCAGCCGGCTGTTGAGCCCGAGCACGTGGTCGCGCGTCTCCTGGACGCCGATCTCCTTCATCAGCTCGATCCCGGCGACGCCCGCGTAGATCGCCGGCACCGGCGGCGTGCCCGACTGGAAGCGCGCTGCGGTGGTCGCCGGCGAGTAGTCGCGGTGGTCCATCTTGAAGATGTCCTCGTCCGCGAACCAGCCCGTCGAGGTCGGCCAGAAGCGCTCGACCAGCTCGCGCCGGCAGTACAGGAACGCGAGGCCGGCCGAGCCGAGCAGGTACTTGAGGGCGCCTGCGCCGAGCACGTCGACGTCCAGCGCCTTGACGTCGATCGGCACCGAGCCGGCGGCCTGGTACGCGTCCACGAGCACGAGCGCACCGCGGTCGTGCGCCAGCTGCGTGACGCGCTCGACGTCGAGCATCGTCCCGGTGCGGTACGAGACGTGGGGCAGGCCGACGAGCAGCGTCTCGTCGTCGATCGCGCGCTCGAAGCCCTCGATCGGGATCGTCCCGTCGGACGCGGCCGGGACGTGGACGACCCGCGCGCCGCGTGACTCCTGGGCGTGGAAGATCTGCCCGACGGTCGGGAACTCGTAGTCGGTCAGGACGATCTTGTTCCGGCGGCCGCCGTAGCGCAGCCCGGTCGCGATGGCGCTGACGCCTTCGGAGATCGACGACGTGACGGCGATCTCGTCCGGCGCTGCGTTGACGAGCCCCGCAAACGATGCGCGCGCCCGCTCCGTCTGCTCGACCCAGTACTCCCAAGGCGAGCCGCGGTCGTCCCAGTCACGCAGGTAGTCGCCATACGCCTGGCGCACCGAGTCGGAGAGCGCGCCCTGCGAGCAAGAGTTGATGTAGACGAGCCGCTCGAAGATCGGGAAGCGGTGGCGGATCCGGTCGGGCAGCGGGCCCGCCTCACGCGGCCGCGGGACGGCCGGTCCGGCCGGCGCCGGGCGCGGCGTGGCCTCCACCGCCTCGTCGAACTCGCTCTCGAGCATGCTCAGAGCGTACTTCGGCGGCGAGGTCGAATTACTGAACGAGGTGGCGCTTGCCGCCCATGACCTTGTAGACGTAGAAGCGCGCCTTGGATGGGTCGCCGCCCCGGAAGTGGATCGGGTAGCCGAGCACCGTCTGCTGCAGGTTCGTCTTCTGCGTCGCCGCCAGCACCTCCGCGCGGGTCGCCTTCCCGTCCTTGCACGCCGTCTTGATCGCCGCCGCCGCGACCTGGACGGCCACGAACGTCGGCGGCCCGAACGTCGACTTGAAGTCGCCGTACTTCGACATGTAGCCGCGCACGACGTTCGAGACGTACTTCGACGGCAGCAGCTTCACGTCCGCGAACGACGAGAAGTACTGGCCCTCGGCGGCCGCGAGCCAGTCCGGCCCGTCGAGCTTGTCCGTGCCGACGAACGTCGCGGTCAGCCCCTTCGCGAGCGCCTGTCTCAGCATCGTCTGCGCCCGCGTCGGCTGGAGCCAGGGGAGGAACACGACCTGTGCGTCACGCGGCGCCTGGGAGACGAGCAGCGAGAAGTCCGTCTGCGTCTGCGGCACCGAGTCGCGCCTGACGGTGACGCCGTTCTGGCGCAGCAGCCGCTCGACGCGATCCGCGAGCGGCACGCTGTAGTCGCTCCCGTCGTCGACGATCCAGACCGACTTCGCGCCGAGCCCCTTGCGGATGAAGTCGGCGTCGCTCGTGCCCTGCGTGTAGTCGGTGCCGACGGTGCGGAAGAAGGTCGGCACCCGGTCGGCGCCGATCGTGAGGGACGTCCGCGTCGCGGAGCCGGAGATGAACGCGAGCCGGCTCTGGTCGAAGGTCGGGCCGACCGCCTGAACCTCGTCGCTCACCGCGGGCCCGGCGACTGCCAGCACGCGGGTGTTCGCCGACAGCCTGAGCGCCTGTGACGCTGCCTGGGCGGCGTCCAGCTGCGTGTCGAACGACACCAGGTTGACCTTCGTCGCGCCGCGCGTCTGGTTGTTGAGGAACACGGCGTACTGCGCCCAGCGCTGCTGCTCCTTGCCGACGGCGTACGCAGGCCCGGAGAGCGGCGCGAGCAGCGCGATCGTGGCGTTCTTGCACGACACCTGCGCCTTCGACGGTGCGGCAAGGGCCGCCGCGCCCGCCAGGCAGGCGAGCGCCAGCAGGGCTGCGGCGCCCATCCCCATCCGTGTCAGTCCTGGAAAGACCCCACGGCGACGTCCTTCGTGTCGCCTCATGTCGAAACGCTAGCGGTGCGCCTAGCGGCCCAGGTAAGCCTTTCGCAAATCTTCGTGCTCGAGCAGGTCGGACGCCTTGCCCTCCAGCACGACCCTGCCCGTGGAGAGCACGTAGCCGCGGTCGGCGATCGAGAGCGAGACGTTCGCGTTCTGCTCGACGACGAGGATGGCCACGCCCGCCTCGTGCACCTCCTTGATGATCTCGAAGTTCCGCTCGACGAGGATCGGTGCGAGGCCCATCGACGGCTCGTCCATGAGCAGCAGGCGCGGCCGCGACATCAGCGCGCGTCCCATCGCGACCATCTGCTGCTCGCCGCCGGACATCGTTCCCGCGAGCTGGTTGCGGCGCTCGTGCAGCAGCGGGAAGAGCTCGTAGACGCGGTCGAAGTCCTCCTTGCGGCCGCCGCCGTGCAGGAAGGCGCCCATCTCCAGGTTCTCGCGCACGTTCATCTCCGCGAACAGCCGGCGGTTCTCGGGGACGATCGCCATGCCCTTGGAGATGCGGTAGCTCGTCGGGCGGCTCGTGACGTCCTCGCCGGCGAACTCGACCGTGCCGCTGCGCGGGCGGACGAGGCCGAGGATCGTCTTCAGCGTCGTCGACTTGCCCGACGCGTTGCCGCCCAGCAGGCACACGAGCTCGCCCTCGTCGACGCGCAGGTGCGAGCCCTGGAGGATGTGGATCTCGCCGTAGTAGGTGTTGATGTCGGTGAGCGCGAGGAGCGGCTTGCCGTTAGTGCTCATCGGCCTCCTCGAGCACTTCCTTCGCGCCCTTGATGCCGAGGTAGGCCTCGACGACGCGCTCGTTCGTGGCGACCTCCTCGTACGAGCCCTCGGCGATCTTCGCGCCGTGGTCGAGCGCGACGACACGGTCGGAGATGCCCTCGACGACGTGCATATCGTGCTCGATCACGAGGATGGTGTAGTGCTCGCGGAGCTCTCCGACGAGCTCGGCCACCTCGTGCGTCTCGACCGGGTTCATCCCGGCCGCAGGCTCGTCGAGGAGCAGCATCCGCGGCTGTGTCGCCATCGCGCGGGCGATCTCGAGCCGGCGCCGGTTCGCGTACGAGAGGCTGTACGCCGGCTGATCCCAGCGGTAGCCCATCAGCCGCTGGCCGAAGAAGCCGAGCATCTCCGCGGCGCGCGCGTTGATCTCTCTCTCCTCGCGGCGCGCCCACGGCAGTCGCAGGATCGACTCGAACGCGCTCGCTCGCGTCTTGCCGTACTGCGCGGCCATCACGTTCTCCTTGACGCTCATGTTCAGGAACAGGCGGAGCGTCTGGAACGTGCGCGCGATGCCGAGGTTCGTGATCCTGTGCGGCGCGACGCCGACAATCGACTGCCCCTCGAAGACGATGTCGCCGTGGTCGGGCGAGTAGACGCCGGTGATCAGGTTGAAGAGCGTCGTCTTGCCGGCGCCGTTGGGACCGATCACGCTCACGACCTCGCCCTCGTTCACCGTCAGGTCGAGGCCACTGATCACCTGGAGGCCGCCGAACGACTTCGTGACGCCCGTGAGCTCGAGCAGGGGCCGGGGATCGCCGTTCGTGCTCACACGATCTCCACGCGCTGTGTCCCGAAGAGGCCCTGCGGCCGCGCGTTCATCAGGATCACCAGCGACGCACCCAGCAGGAGCAGCCGGGTGGGGCCGGTGATGTTTTCGGGCACGAGCAGCAGGTTCTCCCAGACGAACGCCGCGAGATACAGCGTGGGGACGAGCGCGACGAGCCGCCACGTGCCCTTGAGGCGCGTCACGACGATGATCGCCCCGATCAGCAGGATGTAACACCAGTTCGCGATCTGGGTCGGGTTCTGCGGCAGCACCACCCAGTCCCCGGCCCACTCGGCCAGGCGGCCGCTCCCCTGCGGCGTGCCGGCGGTGCCGCGGTCCCAGACGAGATCGGCGATGCCGTGCAGGACGAAGCCGAACACGATCACGCCCACGAAGACGGCAGCGAGCTTCCAGAGCGGCCGGATCACGAAGAGCAGCGCGATGATGATCGCCCCGTAGAAGACCCACCGTCCGTTGTCCGGGTTACGCAGCAGTTCGGGGATGCCGTTCACGATTAGCGCAGCGAGGACGATCCCCTCGAGGCTGCCCAGCCCGCCCAGGATCAGGATCGCGTAGATCGTGATGAGCAGCCCGACGTCGTAGTCGCCCGGGAACGCGCCGGTCTGCACGGAGCCGTAGATGCAGCCGACGAGCCCCGCGATGCCGGCGCCGAACCCGAACGCCATGAGCTTGAGCCGCCGGACCGGGATCGACATCGCCTCGGCCGCGAGCGAGTCCTCGCGGAGCGCGCGCCACCCGCGGCCGGTGCGCGACGTGTTCACGAGGTACGAGACCGTGATCACGAGCACGAACGTCGCGAGCGCGATGAAGTAGTACTCGCGGGTCGTGTCGGCCTTCCAGCCGAAGAAGAACAGCGCGTCGATCCCGTCGATGCCGGCAGAGCCGCCGGTGAGGTTCGTGTGGCCGTAGAAGGGGAAATTGATGCGGTTCGCGTTGTTGACGAAGATCACGAATGCCTGCCCGAAGAACAGCGTCACGATCGCCAGGTAGTCGCCGACCAGCCGGCGCGACGGGAGACCGACGAGGACACCGATCATCGCGGTGAAGGCCACGACGAGCGGCACGGCCAGCTCGGCCTGCCAGTGGTTCCCCGAGTGGTTCGACGCAACCACGCCGTAGCCGTAGGCGCCGATCCCGAAGAACGCGATGAAGCCGAGGTCGAGCAGGCCCGCCCAGCCCACGGTGATGTTGAGGCCGAGCGCGAGGATCGCGTAGATCAGCGTGATGACCCCGTAGCGGTAGATGTCGCCGGGGTTGACGAGGAACGGGAACGCGAACGCGGGGATGACGAAGATCGCGAGGCGTCCGACCGGGGGAGTGCGCCGCCACGCGCGCTGGAGCGGGCCGACCTGCTGGCGGCGACCCTCGGCGCTCGCCACCCACTCGTCCACGCCGATCCGCGGGCCCGCGGTCGTCTCCACGCCCTCTGGGACGGCGGGGAAGTCGCCCTCGTCCGGGACTGTCGGAGGTTCGCTCATACCTTGGACACGCTTGGCTTGCCGAGGATGCCGCTCGGCCGTATCAGGATGATGGCGATCAGCAGGATGAACACGTAGAGGTCGTGGAAGGTCGACCCCTGCGGGAGGTAGCCGGTCGCGTACGACTCGAGCAAGCCGAGCAGGACACCGCCGACCATCGCGCCCGGGATGCTGCCGATGCCGCCGAGCACTGCGGCGGTGAAGCCCTTCAGCCCGGCGAGGAAGCCCATCAGGTTGAAGATCTGGCCGTAGACGAGGCCGAACATGACGCCCGCCGCCCCGGCCAGCGCCGACCCGATGAAGAACGTGATCGCGATGACGCGGTCGGTGTCGATGCCCATCATCGACGCGGCCTCGCGGTCGAACGAGGTCGCGCGCATCGCCTTTCCGATCCGCGCGCGCCGGACGAAGATCGTGAGCACCACCATCAGCCCTAGCGCGGAGAGCACCGTGACGAGCTGCACCAGCGAGAAGAAGACATTGCCGACTTCAAACGTCTTGAACCCGACCAGGTCGAACGTGGCGTAGTCGCGGAAGTCGGGCCCGAACAGAAGCTGCGCGCTCGCCTGCAGGAAGATGGAGACGCCGAGCGCGCTGATGAGCGGCGCGATGCGCGGCGCGTTCCGCAGCGGGCGGTAGGCGACGCGCTCGATGCCGACGCCGAGGAAGCCGCACGTCAGCATGGCCACGAAGATCATGCAGCCGACGACGAACCAGCCGCCGATCCACGGGCTCGTCGGGCCGCCCATGATGTCGAGGACGTACCAGCCCACGAAGGCGCCGATCATGTAGACGTCGCCGTGGGCGAAGTTCAGGAGCTTCAGGATCCCGTACACCATCGAGTACCCGAGCGCGATCAGCGCGTAGATGCTCCCGCGGGTCAGGCCGCCGACGGTCAGGTCCCAGAACTTGCGCCAATCAGTCCACGGCGGGAAGCCGTCGCTGATGAGTGTGAGCAGCCAGTGCACGGGTGCGAAAACCTCTCACATAGGCGTGCGGCCCACCCGGAGGTGGGCCGCACGCCCCGTGCTGTGTTGAAGCGGTCTTCTAGCCGATCGGGTTGAACGACTTCCCGTTCGACTTGTACAGCGCGAACACGCCGGCCTTCAGCTCGCCCGTCGGGGCGTAGTTGACCGTGAACCCGAGAGCCGAGTTCTTGATGTTCGTCTTCGCGACCTCCTTGCGCACCTCGGCACGGGTGGCCGTGCCGTCGGTGCACGCCCGGTCGATCGCCTCGGCGACGACCTGGGTGGCGACGTACGTCGGGGCGCCGAAGTAGTCGCCGTTCCCGCCGTGCGCCGCGCGGTACGCGGCGACGGCAGCGTTCTTGACGCTGACCGGGAACATCGAGTCGTACACGTTGCTGCCGAGCGCGGCGAAGTCGGGCGAGAACAGCCCGTCCGAGCCCATCAGCGTGGTCTTGCGGCCCGCCTGCTTCAGCTGCTGGCCGAAGGCCTTGGCCTTGTCGGACAGCTGCCACGGGATGTAGATCAGGTCGACGTTGCTGTCGATGTCGGCGATCAGCGCGCTGAAGTCCGACTCCTGCTGGCTGACGCCGGCACGCGTCACGGTCTTGCCGGCGGCCTTCAGCTTCTTCTGCACCACATCGGCGAGACCGGTGCTGTACGTCTCCTGGTCGTCGATGATGTGGATGTTCTTCGACTTCAGCTTCGAGATGATCAGCGTGGCGACCGTCGAGCCCTGCTTCGAGTCCGGCGGCACGGCGCGGAAGAAGTAGCCCCGCGTGCCGTTCTTGGCCTCGACGAGCCGGTCGGCGGTGGCGGACCCCGTCACCCACACGAGGCCGGCGCCCTTGAGCGTCTTGCGGGCGACCTCGTTCTCCTGCGAGCCGGCCGGGCCGACGACACCGAGGACGTTGCTGTCCGAGGCGAGGGCCTTCGCGCCCTTCTGCACCTCGGCAGTGCCTGCGGCGGCGCCGAGCTGCGTGTCCTCGTTGACGAGCTTGATCTTCGTCGAGTGCTTCTTGTTGTACTGCTTGACGTAGAAATTGGCCCAGCGGACCTGCTGCTGCCCGACGGAAGCGGCCGGGCCCGTGAACGGCGCCATGAAGCCGATGCTGCGGGTCGTGCCGCACGACGCGGCCGAGGCCGACGACGCGGTCGGCGAGGCCTGCCCCGCCGACGTGGCGACCATCACGCCCAACAGGGCCGTGACAGCCACAAACAGTTTCTTCATACCTTTCCCTCCTGGTAGGTCGCGCCGTTAGACGCTCGAATGGCTCTCCGAGTTGGCACGTCCGCCGCGGACGCCGCGTCGTACATCCTCGTCGACCCCACGACCGCCTGCTTCGTCTTCGACGTAGCCGGTCCTGTCGCTCATGCGGCGGCCATTCTCCACAGAAAGGCGATCCGGCACAAGTCCGGCTCGCTCCGCTCGCCATGACGACTTGTGCCGGAGGAAAGGACAGATTCACGCGACTTTGCGCGTCGTGGCTGCGGCGAGCAAGCTCGCCTCCGCCGGTTGAAGTGCGTAAGCGGCTAAACGGCCGCGAGGCGGTCTAGCGCCTCGACGACGAAGCCCAACTGCTCGCCCTTCTCGGTCAGGCGGTACTCCACGCGGGGCGGCCGCGCGTCGAGGATGCGACGCTCCAGGACGCCGGCCTCCTCCAGCTCCGCGAGCCGGACGGCCAGCGTGCGCGGAGGGATCGAGCCGAGCGCCTGCATGAACTCGTTGAAGCGCACGGCACCGGAGTGCGCGGCCCACAGGACGGAGAGCAGCCAGCGCCGCTCGAGGAGATCCGCCGCGCGGCGGACCTCCTCGGGGACGGGGGTGCAGTGGTTGCAGAGGTGGCTCATGCGTGCGTTCGCCACCTGGGCTGGCTCGAGCGCGAACCCGAGCGCCTCGCCGAGGGTCATGACCGGGTGGAAGGTCATCTCGTCGCGGACGTCCTGCGGCACGTCGTCCAGGTCGGCGCGGTTGCGCTCCGGGAGGATCACCTCGCGCAGGCCGGCCGCGTGCGCGGCGAGCACCTTCTGCTTGAGCCCGCCGATGGGGAGGACCCGGCCCTGCAGCGTGACCTCGCCGGTCATGCCGACCGTGTGCTTGACCGGGCGATCCGAGAGCAGCGACGCGAGCGCGGTCGTCATCGCGACGCCGGCGCTCGGCCCGTCCTTCGGGATTGCGCCCGCGGGCACGTGCACGTGGAACGTGCGGTCATCGAACTGGTGCTCGTCGACGCCGAGCTCGTCGGCGTGCGAGCGCACGTACGAGAGCGCGATCCGCGCCGACTCCTTCATGACGTCGCCGAGCTGGCCCGTGAGGACGAGCTCCTGCTTGCCCGGCATGCCGGTCGCCTCGATGAAGAGGATCTCGCCGCCCGTCCCCGTCACTGCGAGCCCGGTGGCGACGCCCGGCACGGCGGTGCGCTCGGCGGCCTCCTGGAAGAACTTCTGGCGGCCCAGCGCGTCTCGCACCGCGGGCACGTCGATCGTCACCGGCGGCTCGGCCTTGCCCGAGGCGACCTTGGTCGCCGTCTTGCGCAGGATCGAGCCGAGCTCCCGCTCCAGGTTCCGGACGCCCGCCTCGCGGGTGTACTCGGAGATCACGGTGCGCAGGGCGTCCTCGTCGAGCGTGACCTCGCCCTCGTTGCAGCCCGTTGCGCTCGCGCTGGCGCGGCCAGAGGTAGCCCTTGGCGATGGCGGCCTTCTCCTCGACCGTGTAGCCGTCGAAACGGATGACCTCCATGCGGTCGAGCAGCGGGCCGGGGATCGTCTCGGCGATGTTCGCCGTGGCGATGAAGAACACGCCCGACAGGTCGAGCTCGACGTCCAGGTAGTGATCGCGGAACGAGTGGTTCTGCGCCGGGTCGAGGACCTCGAGCAGGGCCGCCGACGGGTCGCCGCGCCAGTCGGCGCCGACCTTGTCGACCTCGTCCAGCATGATCACGGGGTTCATCGTCCCGGCGTCGCGCAGGGCGCGGACGAGGCGGCCGGGGAGCGCGCCGATGTACGTGCGCCGGTGGCCGCGAATCTCGGCCTCGTCGCGCACGCCGCCGAGCGACATGCGCACGAACTCGCGGCCGAGCGCCTTCGCGACGGACTCGCCGATCGACGTCTTGCCGGTGCCCGGAGGCCCGATCAGGGTGAGGATCGCGCCAGAGCGCTTGTCCGGCTCGATGCCGCGGTCCTCGCGCAGCTTGCGCACGGCCAGGTACTCGACGATGCGCTCCTTCACGTCGTCGAGGCCCTCGTGGTCGGCGTCGAGGATCTCGCGCGCATGCACGGGGTCGAGCGTCTCCTCGGACTGCTTGCCCCACGGCACTGCAATCAGCCAGTCGAGGTACGTGCGGATCATGGAGGCCTCGCCCGAGGCCTCGCCCATCGACTCGAGGCGTGACAGCTCGCGGTCGGCCTGCTCGCGCACGGCCTCCGGCATGCCGGCCTCCTCGATCTTCGTGCGGTACTCCTCGATGACGGAGCCCTCGTCCTCGCCGAGCTCCTTGCGGATCGAGTCCATCTGCTTGCGCAGGAAGTACTCGCGCTGCTGCTTCTGGGCGCCCGACTCGACGTCCTCGCGGATGCGCTTGCGCACCTGCATCTCGGCGAGCCGGTCGCGCTGGAAGCGCAGGGCGAGCTGCAGCCGCTCGATCACGTCGACGGCCTCGAGCAGCTCGACCTTCTGCTCGAAGGTCAGATCGGGGGAGTAGCCCGCGGTGTCCGCGAGCGCGCCCGGCTCGGTGATGGAGCGGACGAAGCTGGCGATGCGGCCGTCGTCGCCGCGCAGCTCGAGGATCTCCTCGACGACGGCGCGGTACTCCTGCTCGAGCTCGCGGGTGCGGCTCGGCGGAGGCGTCTCGTCGGGGCGCTCCTCGACCTCGGCGCGCAGGCGGCCGGACGAGTCGCTCTCGGCAGCGCCGATGGCGGCGCGGTGAAGGCCGTTCAGCGCGACGGCGCGAACGCCGCCGGGCAGGCGGACGCGCTCCAGCACCTCGGCCACCGTGCCGACGCCGGCGTACTCGTTGTCGTGGCGCGGCACGAGGAGAACCTGCTCGTCGTCACCCGCGTCCACGGTGAGGGTGACCGTCATGTTCGGGAAGACGACGGTGTCCTCGAGCGGGATCAGCAGGAGCTTTGCCAATATGAACACTTCCTCTCTTGGTTCGTTCAGGTCGGTAACTTCAGAAAGTGTAGCGACCTGGGTGCCCTGAACGCCGAGACGCGCCGAGGCGCGCGAGAGGTCGGATCGAGAGGGGCGCTAGGGCTTGGCGCGCGCGACGACGTCGCTCACCTGGGCGAACACGGTCGCCCAGTTGGCATCCCACAGATCGCGCGGCGCGGCGGCCGTCGACGTGGCGGAGCCGCCGTACGCCTTGACCGGCGCGGTAGCCGCCGACGTCCCCTGGCCGCTGCCGAGGGCGTTCACGGCGGTCACCGTAACGACGATCTTGTAGCCGACGTCGCGGGAGACGGGCCGGTACGTGTTGCCGAGGACGCCGTAGATGTTGATGCACGATCCGGCGACGCTGCACCGCTTCCAGCGGTACGAGAAGGTCATCGGGGTCGCGCCTCCCCACGTGCCGAGCGAGGTGGTGAGCGTCGAGTTGACGGCCGGGGTGCCCGTGATCACCGGCACGGCGCTGTTCGACGGAGCGCCGGTGGTGATCGGCGGCGGCGGCGGCGGCGTGGTCGGGGGCGGGGGCGGAGGCGGGGGAGGCGGAGGCGTGCCGGACGACGGGATCGTGACGGTCACCGCGTTGGACGCGGCGCCGAGATTGCCCGCCGCGTCGACGGCGCGGACGGTGTAGGTCGGCGTCGTGCCGGCCGCCGGCGACGTGTCGGTGTAGTAGAGACCGATCGTCTGGAAGAGCTGCGTGCCGTTGCGGTAGACGCGGTACCCGTCGACGCCCACGTTGTCGGTGGCCGGCCCCCAGCTCAGTCCCACGGTCGGCCCGGAGCCCACCTGGCCGGTCAGGTTGCCCGGCGTGGTCGGCGGGGTCGTGTCGGCCGGCGGAGTGGGCGGCGGTGGAGGAGTCGGCGGCGGCGTCGAGCCCGGCACCGTGACCTGCACGCTCGCGCCGGTGGCGGTCACGGCGACCGTCTTGATCGTGATGCCGTTCGCCGAGTCGCTGAACGTCTGGCCGTTGCCGAGCGGCGCGTCGAGGAAGGTCGACGTCGCCGGGTTCGTGTCGATCAGGTACGAGAGGTTGATGACCTTGTAGTCCGGCGCCATGCGGATCGTCACGCCGTTCACGACGGGGTCGCTGACGCTGAAGTTGTCGAAGGAGAGCCCGTAGGGGCGCCGGTACTCGAGGTACAGGTAGTTGCTCGTCGAGCCGCGCTGAACACGGAGCGACTGGACTCCGCCGGCGGCCCACTCGATCGGCGAGATCGTGTACGTGCCCGATGCGGTGACGGTCTGCTGCCCGAGCGGGTCGAGCCAGCCGATCTGGCCCTTGTGCCACGCGGACGTGTGCCGGCTGCCCTGGCCCATCACGTCGAACGGGTCGCCGTACTCGCTGTACGAGCAGCTGGCGCCCAGGGCGATCTTCACCGTGCCGTTGTTGCAGCTCAGCGACGCGGCGTGGTGGACGCCCAGGTTGTGCGAGAGCTCGTGGGCGAGCGTGCGGAGAACGAACGAGCCGTTGATCCAGACGTGCGAGCCGGGCATCTCGGCGAGGCCGGCCCAGCCGCAGTCCATCACGTACGGGAAGGCGTAGACGACGTGCTGGTACGACGAGAGGTTGACGCCGGCGGCGTTCGCCAGCTGGTTGGCGGATGCGGCCCAGCTGTCGATCGCGCAGCCGCTGCTCGACACCGGCAGCTGGTACCAGCCGAAGATGTCGCCGGTCATCGTGGTCGCGCCGAACGACTCCTCCTGGAAGTAGGAGGCGACCGATCCGGCGGCCGTGAACATCGTGCTGGACGCCGTCGTGGTCGACCACGGCTGGCTGCGGTCGTTCGTGAAGTTGAAGAGCAGGACGGCGACGCGGCGCGGGCCGGGGGTGGCGGCGGCCAGCGCGCGGATCGGCGAGCGGTGCAGCGTCTTCAGGTGCTCGACGGCGAGGCCGCCGTGTACGAGCCGCCCGCGCACACGAAGCTTCATGCCGTTGCGCAGGTCCTTCCGCCAGTGGCCGAAGTCGAGCTTCGTCGTCTTCTTGCCCTGGTGCAGCTCGTAGTAGTAGTGCGCCTGCTTGCGCTGGAAGTTGTCGGAGTGCGTGAACTCCAGCGTCCCCTCGAGCGTCACGGCGTCGCCGGCGTGGGCCGACGCGGTGGCCGGCACCAGGAGCGCTGCGGCCAGCGCGAGGAGAACAAGGACGCGGGGGCGGGGGCGAAGCATCCAGCCTGTCCGTCGGCCAAAACGGCTGTCGACGGAAACCCCCGTTCAGGGGGTTGTCGTCCCTGGGCGGAGTGAGCCTTGCTTTTAAGCCCAGCGAAAGCCGGTCGGAGCAAGCGCCGGCGCCAGCGGGCTCTCGGGCAGGCCGGGGCGGAGCTCGGTCTCGTTGAACGGCCGGGGCGCGACGTCGTTCGGTGCGGCCGCGTGGAACAGCGAGGCGAGGTACTGGATCTGTCCGCGGCCCGGGCCGAGCTCGAACTGGCCGCCGCCGTACGGGCGGATGCCGTTGGCGGTGCAGTACTCGTAGGTCTCCATGAGCGCGGCGATGCTGCCGATGCGCGACGGCTTCAGGTTCACGCTGTGCGGCTTGTGCGGAAGCGCCTCGAGGTCGGCGATCGAGTGGATCGGCTCGTCCCACGTGACGCGGTCCCAGTGCCCGTCGAGCACCGCCTCGGTCTCAGGCGTCTCTGCGGGGTCCTCGATCCATGCGTTCGGGAAGCCGTCGACGATGCGCCGGTACAGCGCGGCGTCGGGCGGCTGGTCGACCGTGGTGCCGGAGTAGCGCCCCTTGAGGTCGATCGACTCGACGGCGCCGGTCGCGGCCAGTTCTGCCACGAGCTCGTCCGTCCAGGAGCTGGTCGCGTCGAGCTTGAACTCGAGCCACGGGTACTGCTCCAGGCGCTTGCGAACGGGCACGATCGTGGCCGGCTCTCCGAGGCGCATCGACACGACGAACCGAACCGGCCGCGCTTCGAGCCCGAGCCGCTCGGCGAGCGAGACGCCCGCCTGCCGCAGCGCGAGGTCGAGGGCGGCGCTCTCGAACGCCCAGCGCCGGTACAGCCGGTAGGCCGGGAACTTCGGCGCGGCGGGGAAGAGGTCGAGGCCGGCGGCGAGCTCGCAGAAGTCGCCGAGCGTCCGCGGGCCCGACAGGTCGTGCGGCGTGCCGGCGTCCTGGAGCGCCTGCTGGTCGCCGGCGTCGTAGGTGACGTCCTCGCCGACGCCCTCCTCGCCGCCGCCGTGGAGGTGGACGACGGTCGTCACACGCGTGAACTCGCTCGACACCGGCTGCTCGAGCCGCTCGAGGCTGTAGCGCTCGATCGCGAGCGGCAGGTCGCCGAGGACGGGCGGGAGCGTCACGCCGCCGAGGCTACGCGGTGTTGCGGAACACGAGGATGCCGCTGAAGCCGCCGTCGTAGCCGTTGCCCGCCTGGCTGGCGGGCATGAAGAGCCGGATCTCGCTGCGCCCCACCGGCGCCTGGAACGGGATGCTGGCGCGTGCCCCGCGGCCGAGCACGATCTTGCGGACGCCGTGCCACGTGCCGCCGGGCCGCCGCACCTGCACGAGCACGTAGTGGCCTCGCAGCGTGTTCAGCGTCTTCGCGGACACGGACAGGATCCCGCGCCGCAGGCCGAGGTCGAGCCGCGGCGAGACGTGGACGTCGATCTGCGAGGTGAGCGACCCCGTCGTGGTCGCCACATAGGTCGTGAGGATCCGCGGATGTGCGACGTAGCTCCAGCGGCCGCCCGCCTTTGTGGTCACCGACGCGATCCGGCCAAAGCCCTTCTGTCCGTACTCGCGCGCGAGGATGTCGACTCCCTGGCCGGGCCGGGCGCTCGGGATCTGGCCGTTCAGCGGGAGCGCGTCGCCGAACATCACCGGCTCGTCGGCCGCCCCGGCGAGCGGCGCCGCGATCGCCAGCAGCAGCGCGAGCGCGAGCGCAACCCGTCCCGGGCCGCCCCGTCTGCGTGCTCTCGATACGTCTGTCATCCCCTGTCCTCGGTCGTGTGGCCGGCGGAGGCTACGCGAGACCCGGCCGAACAACAAGCGGCGTGGGCGGACGGGCGTCAGTCGACGGCGCCGGAGGCGCGGACGTCCATCGCCCGCTTGAGCACCGCGAGCGCGGCGTCCGCGTCGCCCTCGCCCTCGAGCAGCGTCGCAAGCTTCGAGTAGGCCTCGACCAGGTACCGGTCGGGGTGCGACTGGAGCCTTTCGATCCCAAGCTCGTACAGTTCACGCGCACGCTCGGGCTGCTCCGTGGCCGTGTAGATGTCTCCTGAGGAGCACGTAGCTTCGCCCGGCCTGGAGCGGCTTGGCGTCGGAGAGCAGTGCGGAGACTTCCATGGCGATCGCGCCTGCCTCCTCGGCGCGGCCGAGGGCGGCCAGCGCGCGGGCGCGCTCGAGCCGGAACCCGGCCTTGTCGGCAGGGTTCGCGGTCCGCTCGAGCAGCGGCCAGGCGCTATCGAGGAGGCGCAGGGCCTCCTCGGGATGGTCGCGATCGATCTCGACGTGGGCCATCATCTCGTGGGCCCGCGCGGTGTAGTAGTCGTCCTCGGCCAGCTCGACGATCTCCAGTGCCCGTCGGGCGTAGCGGGCAGCCTGCGCGTGGTCGTTCTGCATGCCGTAGAGGCGCGACTGGGACCAGTACAGGCGCGCGCGGAGCAGCGGGTCGCGCGCGCTCTCCGACGCCTCCACCTTGGACGAGAGCACGTCGGCGGCCTGCGCGAAGTCACCCCGGTCGATCAGCGCGTTCGCGAGCAGGACGGCGAAGCGCAGCTGGCCGATCGAGTCCTTGCGCTCCTCGACGGCCTGCAGGCAGTCGCGGAAGATGGCGATCGCCTCGTCGTAGTGGCCCACCATCGCCTTCGCGCGCCCGAGCGTCTCGGCAAGCGATGCCCGGTCGGCAGGGCGAGCCGACCAGACTTGCAGCGCCCGCTCGATCGCCGAGATCGCCTCGCGCGGGTTGCCCCGCTGGTACGCGAGCTCGCCCAGGCCCGCCAGCGCACGGCCGTAGTCCTCGTTGCCCCAGGGGGAGGCCAGCACTTCGTCGTAGAGGCGTTGCGCGTCCTCCTCCTCGCCCAGCCGAAGCGCGAGCTCAGCGTCGAGGAGGCGCGGGTCGTCCGGCGCGGCACGGTTCTCGCCGGTGGCGAGGTAGTCCTCGCTCACGCCGAGGCGGCGGCCGAGCTCGCGGAGCAGCTGCAGCGACGGGATGCGGTCGCCCGACTCGATCCGCGAGATGTACGCCGGCGAGCAGCCGGGGAACGCGAGATCACGCTGCGTCAGGCCCGCACGCTCCCGCGCCGAGCGGAGTCGCTCGCCCACCGCGGCCGGGTCGTCGACGTGGGTTGACTTTCGTCGCGGCACGAGACTCCGATTTATACTACGCGCCGCCCCGGGCCCGGGACCGACCAACCCCCGCAGTACCAGTGAAAGGACGGTCCCGTGAAGAAGCGAATCTCAGCGCTGCTGCTTGTCTGCGGCCTCGTTGCATCCCTCGCCGCCGATTTCCCCTGGCCGCAGTAGGCCACGGCTTCCTGTGACCCAGCTGAGAAAATCCTGTGAAGGATCCCTCGTTCGAGGGATGGGAGTTGACAACGTAGCGGCGAGATAACTCCTGTCAGAACGCCCATTCCGACAGCTGGAGAAGGGCCCACCGGACGACCGACTCCGGTGGGCCCTTCGGCTTTCTGCCTAGGCACGCTGCTAGTCGGCCTCGGGCACATCCTCCGCGTCGCCGCCGGCCGCGGTGGGGTCGGGCGCCGGCGAGCCTTCGGCCTGCTCGTTGCGGTCGTCGTCGCGTCCCGTCGAGATGGCGACGTCGCCGGCCCGCTCCGGGCGTGCGGGCTCGGTCGCCTGCGTATCCTCCTGGTCCGTCATGCGAGTGATCCTTCCCGACTCGTCCGAACTGGAACTTCCGGACGGCGCGACCGGCCTCGACGCCGCGCGCGCGATCGGGCCCAAGCTGGCCGAGCAGGCAGTGCTCGTCCGCATGAACGGCCAGGTGCAGGACGTGCGCGCGCCGCTCGAGGACGGCGAGCGGATCCAGATCCTCACCACGCGCGACGCGCAGGACCCCGACGCGCTCTACGTGCTGCGCCACTCCACGGCGCACCTGCTGGCAGAAGCCGTGCGGCACCTGTACCCGGGCGTGAAGATCGCGATCGGCCCGCCGATCGAGAACGGCTTCTACTACGACTTCGAGTTCCCCGAGCCGATCGGCGAGGACGCGCTCGAGCGCATCGAGGACGAGCTGCGGCGCGAGCTCGACGAAGGGCGCACCTGGGAGCGCGAGGCGATCTCGGCCGATGAGGCGCGGCGCCGCTTCCAGGAGGAGGGCGAGCCGTACAAGGTCGAGCTCGTCGACACCGCGGAGGGCGACATCACGCTCTACACGCAGGGCGACTTCACCGACCTCTGCCGCGGGCCGCACCTGCAGACCTCCGCGCCGATCAAGGCGCGTCAAGCTCACCGGCCTCGCCGGCGCGTACTGGCGCGGCGACGAGAAGAACAAGCAGCTGACCCGGATCTACGGCACGGCCTTCTACTCGCAGGCCGACCTGGACGCGTACATGCACCAACTCGAGGAGGCGCGGAAACGCGACCACCGCCGGCTCGGCCAGCAGCTCGACCTCTTCCACTTCGACGAGCACTCGCCCGGGTCGCCGTTCTGGCACCCGAAGGGCATGGTGCTCTTCAACGTGCTCGAGGGGATCCGGCGGCGCGAGAACGCGAAGCGCGGCTACCTCGAGGTGCGGACGCCGCTGATCTACGACAAGGCGCTCTGGGTGACTTCCGGGCCACTGGGAGAAGTTCCGCGAGAACATGTTCCTGATCCCGATCGACGAGGAGCACACGTACGGGATCAAGCCCATGAACTGCCCGGGCCACATGCTCCTGTACGGCAGCGCGCTGCGCAGCTACCGCGAGCTGCCGATCCGCTACGCGGAGGCGGCGCCGCTCCACCGCAACGAGCTCGCCGGCACGCTGCACGGCCTCACGCGCGTGCGCGTGCGTGACGCAGGACGACGCCCACATCTTCTGCACCGAGGACCAGATCGCCGAGGAGCTCGACGGCTGCATCGCGTACCTCAACTACCTCTACGACCTGTTCGACCTCAAGGCCGCGTGCCGAGTTCTCGACGCCGCCCGGACAACAAGCTCGGCAGCGACGAGGAGTGGGACTTCTCGGAGGGCCACCTCGAGGCTGCGCTGAAGCGCCACCAGATGGAGTACGTGGTCGGCGAAGGCGAAGGGTCGTTCTACGGGCCGAAGATCGACATCCACGCCACGGACGTCCTCGGCCGCTCGTGGCAGCTCGGCACGATCCAGCTCGACCGGCAGATGCCGGCCCGGTTCGGGCTCACCTACATGGGCGCCGACAACGCCGAGCACCCCGTGTTCGTGATCCACCGGGCGCTCTTCGGGTCGCTGGAGCGCTTCATCGGGATCATCATCGAGCACTTCGCCGGGCGCCTTCCCGCTCTGGCTGGCGCCGGTGCAGGTGCGGGTCGTCCCGGTGGGCGAGGGTCATCGCGACGCGGCCGAGCGCCTTCGTGCACGAACTGGTCGAGGCCGGCTACCGCGTCGAGGTCGACGAGCGCGACGAGACGGTCGGCAAGCGCATCCGCGACGCCGAGCTCGAGAAGGTGCCGTTCACCGTCGTCTGGGGCGACAAGGAGTCGGAGGAGCGGCTCTCGGTCCGCGAGCGCGGCGGCGACCAGGCGAACCCGAGCCTCGCCGAGTTCCTTGGTCAGCTGAGCGAGTTGGACGCGGTCGCATGATCAGCTACCCTCAGGGCCTGCCAAGCAGGAGCGGACCCGTTCCTCACCTCCCGGGCGACAGCCACGCGGGGGTTCAACCGAGTCGGTTGAGGGTCGAGCCGCTGCCTGCAGCGGCTTTGTCGTTTCGAAGGAGGATTTGTAACTAGGTGACACGCATTTGAGACCGCGCAGAGGCCCGCGAGTCGAAGTCCGGCCGCCGCAACCCCAGGTTCGCGTCAACGAGGCGATCCGGGTGCCCAATGTCCGGCTCGTCGACGAGGACGGCGCCCAGATCGGGATCAAGCCCACGGCGGAGGCACAGGAGTACGCCTTCGGGAAAGGGCTCGACCTCGTAGAAGTTGCCGCAGGAGCCGACCCGCCCGTGGTTCGGGTCATGGACTACGGGAAGTACCGGTACGAGCAGGAGCAGAAGGCGAAGCTCGCGCGGAAGCACCAGATCCAGGTTCACGTCAAGGAGATCAAGCTCAGGCCGAAGATCGGCATTCACGACTACGAGACGAAGAAAGGCCATGTCGTCCGCTTCCTGAACCAGCGGGCGAAGGTCAAGGTCACGATCATGTTCCGGGGACGCGAGCAGTACCACCCGGAGCGGGGCCGCGACCTGCTCATGCGGCTCGCCGAAGACGTCAAGGAGATCGGCGTCGTCGAACAGCCGCCGCTGCAGGACGGTCGCAACATGACGATGCTCATCGGCCCCACGAAGAACGCGGGAGTTTCCAGAGATGCCCAAGCAGAAGACACACAGCGGAGCGAAGAAGAAGTTCAAGGTGACGGCGAGCGGCCGCTTGCTGCGGCGGCACGCAATGAAGAGTCACTATCTGGAGAAGAAGTCGCAGAAGCGTAAGCGCGGCTTCCGCAAGACCTACGAAGTGAACGAGGACGACACCCGCGAGGTCAAGCGGCTGCTCGGCGGCTTCCGGAGGAACAAGTAATGCCTCGCGTGAAGCGATCCGTCCACGCGCGCAAGAAGCGCCGCAAGGTCCTCGGCGAGGCGAAGGGCTACTTCGGCCGCCGAAACTCGAGCTACAAGTTCGCCAAGGAGCAGGTCGAGCGCTCGCTCGTCTACGCCTACCGCGACCGCAAGGCGCGCAAGCGCACGTTCCGGCGGCTGTGGATCCTCCGCATCAACGCGGCGGCGCGGCAGAACGGGATCTCATACAACCAGTTCGTCGCAGGGTGCAAGAAGGCGGGGATCGAGCTCGACCGCAAGGTGCTCGCCGACCTCGCCGTGAGCGATCCGGCCGCGTTCGCGGGCATCGCTGCGCAGGCGAAGTCGGCGCTCGCCGCGGACGCCGCCTGACCCAAACGCTGGCCGAGCGGTTCCTCGGCCAGGCAGAGGCCTGCGAGCAGACCGGCTCGCAGTTGTACGGCGATCTCTGCCGCCGGCTGGCTGCGGAGCCGCTCGTCGGCGAGATCGCACCCGACGACCGGTGGGACCTGCCAGTCCGCCTGCTCGGCGGGTTGCACCACCTCGTGCTCGACGGCCGGCTCGCCGGCTGGGAGTGGGGGCAGGTGCGCGCGGCGCTCGCCGGCGAGCGCGATTGGCTCGCGCGCTTCGTCGCCGAGCAGGCGGTGCAGACGAACGAGGTGCAGCGCTGCTGGGCGCTGCTGCCCGCCTTCCTCGCGTTGGGCGAGCAGCGACCGCTCGAGCTGATCGAGCTCGGCACGAGCGCCGGGCTCAACCTCGTCTGGGACAGGTATCGCTACGTGTACGCCGCCGGGACCTGGGGCGACGGCGACCTCGTGCTCGCCGGGGAGGAGCGTGCCCGGGTGTCGGCGGAGCTGCTCGGCCGGCGGCCGGCGATCGTCCGCCGGCGCGGCATCGACCTGCACCCGCTCGACCCGGCCGACGCCGAGGACGCCCGCGTGCTCGAGTGCTTCGTGTGGGCCGACCAGGCCGAGCGCCTCGCTCGTCTGCGCCGGGCGCTGGCGATCGCCCGCGAGGATCCGCCCGAGATCGTCGCCGGCGACTACGTCGACTTGCTGCCCTCGCTGCTCGCCGATCGCGATCCCGCTGCGCTCACCGTCGTGTTCCAGACGGTCTCCACGGTCTATCTGGAGGCCGAGCGCTACGAGGTGCTCCGTCACGCGGTCGAGGCGGCCGAGCCGCCGGTCGCGTGGATCTCGACGCGCCGGTACTCGGAAGAGGAGACAGGCCTCGAGGGCGGCTTCGAGCTCGAGGCGCGGCTGCTGGGCGACCCGGCCGCGCGGCTCGTGGCGCGGATGGGCTACCACGGGCAATGGCTCGAGTGGCGCGCGCCGTGATCACGTCGGCGGCCAACCCGCGGATCAAGCTCGTCCGGCGGCTCGCCTCGCGGCGGCAGCGCGAGCGGCTCGGGCTGTTCGTCTGCGAAGGCGAGGATCTCGTTGCCGCCGGCCTCGACGCGGGCGCGGAGCCGGTGCACGCGCTCGTCGACGCCGAACGGCCTGTGCTGGTCGACCGCCTCCCGGAGGCGGAGGAGGTGGCGCCGGCGCTGCTTGCCGGGATCTCGTCCCTCGGTCACCACGCGCGCGTCCTCGCGGTGTTCCGCCGCGACGACCTGCCCCACGAGGCGGCAGGCGGCGGCCTTGCCCTTTGGCGCGTGGCCGATCCGGGGAACGTGGGCACGCTGCTGCGTGCGGCCGACGCGTTTGGGGCCGGCTTCGTGGCGCTGTCGGCCGGCTGCGCCGACCCGACCGGGCCGAAGGCGATTCGCGCGGCCGCGGGGGCGATCTTCCGCGTTGCGGTCGTGGCGTTCGACGCCGCGCCGCGGCCGTGGACGGCGCTCGCAACGCGCGGCGGCACTCCGCTCGGCGAGGTCGACCTCCCGGCCGAGGGGACGGTCGTGCTCGGTGCGGAGCGCGACGGGCTGCCGGCGGACATCGTGTCCTCGTGCGACGCAGTGGCGACGATCCCGCAGGCCGGCGAGGCCGAGTCGCTCAACGTCGCGATGGCCGGGTCGATCGCGCTGTACGAATGGGTGCGCCGGGCCAGCGGGTAGGCTCAAACGGACGGTGGCGACGGTCGGCAACGTGTGGGTCTCACCCGCGAAGAACAGCGGGCGCATGGATGCGCGCGACACCGTCCACGCGATCGCCGGCCACGGGCTCGAGGGTTGCGCGCACGCACGGCCCGGCACGAAGCGCGAAGTGCTGTTCGCGTCGCGCGAGCACCTGGACGCAGTCGGCGTCGAGCCGGGCCGCATCCGGGAGAACTTCACCGTCGAGGGGGCCGATGTTCACCAGTGGCCGATCGGCCAGCAGGTGCGGGTCGGTGAGGCGTTGTTCGAGATCACGATGGTCTGCGACCCGTGCGAGCGCATGGACGCAATCCGCCCCGGCCTCCAGGCCGAGCTCGACGGGCGGCGCGGCATGCTCGCCCGCGTGCTCGAGACCGGCGACGTCGCTGCCGGCGATCAGATCGAGCTGCTCTGATATGGGGGCGTTGAAGTCAAGGGTCCAGGCCGCGTTGCCCGGTTGTGGTCGGGGTGGTTGCTGCTCGGGTGGGCGTCGGGCGCTGCGACGACGGTCGCTTCGCGGTCAGTCTGATGATGCGGGGGTTGGGTACCCCATTGCCCTGCTTGCGTCGCCGGCGTGCGCTGTCTAGGAACGGGCGTGGCCTGTGAGGGTTGCCCATAGAGCAGTCGCGCGTGCCGGCAGCGTGTGGCCCGGCGCCCGCCCGAGCAGGCGGCTGGTGGTCGGGTTAGTCGGCCACGGCGGCGGCCCAGCAGAAGCAGGCGAGCTCGCGGGCAACGGCGACGGTGGTGACGTTGCCGGGTT
Source organism: uncultured Thermoleophilia bacterium (assembly GCA_963734565.1). Lineage (GTDB taxonomy): Bacteria > Actinomycetota > Thermoleophilia > Gaiellales > Gaiellaceae > JACVRM01. The sequence continues at coordinate 1,051,934 of CAVTHM010000002.1, forward strand.
TGCCGCGTGCGCGCAGGCGCTGGTAGAGGTGGTGCAGTCGTCGCTCTGCACGGAGGGCGATCTGGATGACCTGGTCGTTTTGGCCGGCTCTGCGTTCGGCGACGGCGACGCCGACGCCGGGTCGATGCAGGTAGTGCCAGGCGGCTTCGACCAAGAGGCGGCGCGCGTAGCCGGAGCCGGTCTTGGTGATCGGGCCCTGGCGGCGGCTGTCACCCGACTGGTCGAGTGAGGGCACCAGCCCCAGCCAGGAGGCGAGCTGGCTGGGTCGTTGGAAGCGGGCGAAGTCGCCGATCTCGAGCGCGAGCACGAACGCGGTCAGCGTGTCGATGCCGCGGAAGCAGCGCAGCCTGGCGACGGTCGGCCACCACTCGGCCTGGCGTGCGAGCCGGCAGAGCCGCTCGTCGAGGGCAGCCTTGCGTGCCACCAGGCCGTCGACGGCGGCCAGCGCGTCGAGGTAGGCAAGCTCGCTGGCCGGCTGATCGAAGCGCTGCTGAGCGAGCCAGACGCGGTGCCGCTTCGTCCAGGCGCCGCCGTCGTAGACGCGCCCGTGCAGCAAGAGCAGCTTCGAGACGCGGTGGCGGGCACGCATCAGGTCGCCGCGCACCTGCTCACGTGCGCGAGCGAGATGGCGGGCCGCTTCGAACGCCGGCGTCGGCACCGCGATCGGCCGCAGCTGCCCGGCGAGCAGCAGCCGCGCCAACAGCTCCGCGTCCTTGCGGTCGTGCTTGATCCGGTCACCAGGCGCCCGCGGCGTCTTGGACGGGGCGACGACCGCGAGCTGCAGGCCGGCCTCCGCGGCCGCCCGGTAGAGCGCAAAGCCGGTCGGCCCCGCCTCGTAGCAGCCCTTCAGCGGCTGCGGCAGCCGCTCCAACCACGCGATCACCTCATCGCTGCCGCCGCCAAGACGCCCACGGCGCAACTCGCCGCTCGAGACGTCGATCGCGGCGGCGTGGGTCGAGCGAGCGTGGACATCCAGGCCCACGTACGTCATCGTTGCGGTCACGGCCGGACCCTCCTTCCGTTACATGGGGTCAGCCGGAGCCAGTCTCCGGCCAGACAAACCCCCGATCTGCAACCGGAGGATCCGGCCTCCTCTGCACTCGCGGCTACTCAGCCGCCATAGGGTCTAGCCGGGCGGAGGCCGCCAGGCCGGATCGAGGACGATCTCTCCGCGCTCGGCGGCAGCGCGCCTCTCGCGCAGCTCGGCGAACCCGCGATCGACGAGCTCGCGCAGCCGTGCGAGGTTGGCGGCCGAGCGTGCGTCCAGGTCGGCCAGCTCGGCCCGCTCCTCAGGAGTCCTCTTCCGCCTCTTCCTCATCGTCCTCGTCGTCGAGGAGCCAGCGTATCCGCTCCACTTCGCGGCGGATGTCGCCGACGACCACCATCGTCGTCAGCACTTCCTCGCGGTAGATCACAGGATCGGTCATGGCTGAAGAGTGGCGGCGCTCCGAGGTCCGCGCAAGACGGCCAGCCGGGCCACGTCACCAGGCGCCGCCTCCGCCGCCGCCACCGCCCCCGCCGCCTCCGCCGGAGAAGCCGCCCCCTCCACCGCCGGAGCCGCTGCCGGGCGGGGCGAGCGCCTCGCCGAAGCCGGAGCTGAGGTCGGAGATGCCGAGCGCGGTCGGCCCGCCGCCGAGGTCGCCCGTGGGGCTGATCCAGTAGATCGAGCTCGCCTGGTGCAGCTCCTCGGGCATGTGCAGCTGGGCGTTCTGGAGCACGCGCTCCGCGATCCCGAAGGCGATGCCGTACACGAGGTACCGCTCCCAGAGTTCGAGGGTGGCGGGCGGCGCGTCCTGGAGGCGGGGGAAGTCCTGGAGGTAACGGCGAAACGCGGCCCAGCGCTGCGCCTCGAGCTGGGCGTCCTTCGTGCGGCGGCGCCAGAGCCGGCCGGCGAACATCGCCACGAACAGGACGCCTGCGTTGACGAGCGCGCAGATGCTCAGCGCGGCGATGACGACGTCGTGCCAGCGCGGGACCACGGGGCGCCAGCCGCTGTAGGCGACGAAGAACAGGATCGTCCCGACGATGGCGAACGCGACGATCCCGAGGACGAGCGGCAACCAGCCGTCGGCGTACCAGCGGCGCTTCTTGATCGCCGACTCGACGTCTTCCTTGAACTCCTTGAAGCGCTTCGAGTTCGTCGTCCGGTCGTCCTCGATCTTGTCGCGGAACTTCGAGAGCCGCTCCGACGCGCCGTCGAGGACGCCGTCGACGACCCGCTCGACCGGGCGCTCCCAGACCTCCAGGTGGTTCCCGTGCCCGCGCGTCAGTTCGAGGTCGGCGATCTCCTGCGTGCGCAGGCCGCCCCAGACCTTCTTCTCGGTCGTGACCGGCTTCGCCGTATAGACGTCGCGGCGGATGAGGTCGAAGAGCGTCGCCGTGAACTCGGTCGCGCCGACCTCCGTGCCCTCGCGCATGAGCGCCGGCACGAGCGCGGGCGCGGTGTCGGTCGGCGGCTCCTGCTCGTACTCGCGGTCGTAGCCCGTTGGCGGCTCGCGCCCGTAGACGCTGTACGTCACGGCGACGACCGCCAGTGCGGGCCCGAGGGCGAGCAGCAGGAGGATCAGCAGCGTGCGCCCGATGTGGTGCTTCGCGTCGTCGATCTTGTCCTGGTCGTGCTGGACGGCGCGCGCGTCGGCGGTCTCCTCACGGACGATGTCGGCGAACGCGTTGCCGGCCTCGACCTTTGCGCCCGAGGTCGAGGTCAGGAGGCGGCGCGGGAAGACGACGCGGAGCTCGACGAACTGGCCGGCCGGGACGTCGAGCGCGCGGAGCACCGCCTGTCGCGGCAGCCGCGCGACGTCGCCGTGCACCCAGGAGGGATGGCCCCAGACCCTGTAGCGCGGCCCGGTGGCCACGCCGGGGAGGGCCATGGTCGCCTGGAGCTTGTTCAGCGCAACCTTCCACTCGTCGCCCCAGACCTGGAGGTTGACGTCGACGACGTCGTCGTGCGCAACGGCGAGCCCGCGCAGGCGGTACGCGACCGTGAAGGTGCGCTGCTCGCTGAGCGCCTGGTAGTGCCAGACGACGCGAACGCGCGAGCCGCTGCGGTCGACCCCGAACGTGTCCGGCGCGCCCGCGCTGCCGAGTTCGGCGGAGGCGCCCGGCCGGAACGCGCGGCCGTTCTCGGACACCGAGATCGAATCCAGTGACTCGCCCTTGCGCAGCGGGATGTCGCGATAGCCACCGCTGAACGAGCCGTCGAACGAGAAGGTGATGCGCTCGAAGACCCGCAGCGCGCCGTTCGGCGTGACGGTGACGTCGACGCTCGCCTCGGGCAGCGTGAAGGACTTGGCGGCCGCACTGGGCGCGACGACCAGCGCCGCCAGACCGATCGCGAAGAGGGCCAGGCCGCGCGCGATGCACGTGCCAGGCTGATGCCTGGCACGAGAGATCACGGTTGGGCGGGTTCGTCGTTTGCTGCGAACGAGACGCGCGGCGCTTCGCGGGCGGCCGGCTCGTCGATCTCGAAGTAGGGCTTCGAGTCGAACCCGAAGATCCCGGCGAGCAGGTTCGTCGGCACCGACTGGATGGCGTTGTCGTAGGTGAGCACCGTGTCGTTGTAGACCTGGCGCGAGACCGCGATCTTCGTCTCCGTCTCGGCGAGCTGCTCCTGGAGCTGCTGGAAGTTCTCCGTGGCGCGCAGCTGCGGGTAGGCCTCGGCGACCGCGAAGAGCCGGCCGATCGCGGCGGTCAGCACGTTCTCGGCGGCCGCCTGCTGCTCGATGCCCTGGGCCTGCTGGGCCGCCGTGCGCGCCTTGGTGACCGCCTCGAAGGTCCCCTGCTCGTGCGCCGCGTAGCCCTTGACCGTCTCGACGAGGTTCGGGATCAGGTCGTATCGGCGGCGCAGCTGCACGTCCACCTGCGCCCACGCGTTCTCCGTGCGGTTCCGGAGCCGGACGAGCTTGTTGTAGAGGTAGACGACGATCAGCGCCAGGACGACGACGATCGCCACGATGATCCAGACCATGTCCGCGACTCTACGCGGACGGTGCCAGGCACGCATGAGAAACGCGCGCGCCTTTGTGCCCGCACTGTGACGGGCGGGCCGCGACGCTTTTTCTGGTGCGGGGTTGCGCGGAGCGCACCGTGTCTCGGGCCGGTGCCAGGCGTGGTGACGAGAGTGTCACGCAGGCGTCACGCGAATCACAGCGGGCGCCGGGCGACCCAGACCGAGTCCTCGCCGCCGCGGTAGGGGCGGCGGTCGAACCACCCGAAGTGGCCGAGCACCTCGAAGCCCGCGCGCTCGAGGAGCGCGCGCCACTCGTCAGGCGACACCCACGCCAGCTCCATCGCCGTCTCGCCGTCGCCCGACCGCACGCGCAGCGTGAACGTGCGCGTCTGCGCGTCCCAGTCGGCGCGCTCGTCGATGCCGGGCTCGCGCTCGAGCCAGCGGCCGTGGGTCTCGGCGATGTCGACCTCGTCCGGCGCGAACACGTCGAACACCAGCCGGCCGCCCGGGACGAGCAGCTCGCGAGCGGCCACCAGCGCCTGCAGCCGTTCGTCGTCCGAGCGCAGGTGCAGGTAGGCGCGGAACGGGACGAGGACGAGCGGCACGCGCTCCGGAACCGGCGGGCTCCGCAGGTCGCCTTCGCGCAGGTCGACCAGATCGCTCACCTTCGCGACCTGGGCCCGCGCGCGGCAGACCCGCAGCATCTCCGGCGAGTCGTCGACGCCGATGACGCGGATCCCGCGCCGGGCGATCGGGACGGCGATGCGGCCTGTGCCGACGCCGAGCTCCACGACCGGCCCGCCGCCGCTCGCGAGCGCCTCGCGCACGTAGAACGGCACGTCCTCGGTGACGCTTCGGCTCCACGCGTCGAAGAAGTGCGCGATCGGGTCGTAGGCGCTGGCCACGGCGCGATTGTCGCCGCGCGGGGCCGCAGCTATCGTGGGTGCGTGGCGCCAACACGCGCAGGTCTCCTGTTTCTGCGGCCCCGGCCTCGGTCCGGGGACGCGGCCGCGTAGCGCCGTCCTCCGACCGGGCCCGGGGCGAACCGTCCGCCCGCAACCCGACCGAGAGGAGACCCATGAGCACCGAGGAGCCGTCTACAGTCGCCCGCGTGGACGTCGAGGCGATCGAGCGCGAGGCGACCGCCGCTGCCGAGGCGGCCGCGACCGCGGCCGAGCTGGACGACGCCCGCGTCCGCTTCCTCGGCCGCAAGAGCGACCTGAAGCTCGCCCTGCGCCAGGTACGCGACCGCGAAAGCGGGATGGCGCTCAATGCGGCGCGCGAACGGCTCGAGGGCGCCTTCGCGACGCGTGAGGCCGACCTCGACCGCGCCGAGCTCGAGCGCCGCCTCACGCAGGAGCGCGTCGACGTCACTCTCCCCGGGGAGCCCGTCCGCCGCGGCCAGCTGCACCCGATCACGCAGGTGCGGCGCATCGTCGAGGACGCGTTCCTCGGCCTCGGCTACCACGTCCGTTACGACAACGAGCTCGAGACCGTCGAATACAACTTCGACAAGCTCGAGTTCCCGCCCTGGCACGCGGCGCGATCGCCGCGCGCGACGCTCTTCCTGGACGGTGGCGGCGTGCTGCGGACCGAGACGTCACCGTCGCAGATCCGCGAGATGGAGGAGTACGAGCCGCCGCTCTACATGGTCTCGATCGGCCGCTGCTACCGCCGCGACACGATCGACGCGACGCACTACCCGATCTTCCACCAGTTCGAGGGCCTCGCCATCGACAAGGGCCTGACGCTCGCCGACCTCAAGGGGACGCTGCTGCACGTGATGCGCGCGCTCTACGGCGACGAGCGTCGCGTTCGCTTCCGCACGCACTACTTCCCGTTCACCGAGCCGTCGATCGAGCCGGACGTCTCCTGCGGCATCTGCGGCGGCGCGGGTTGCCGCACCTGCAAGCAGTCCGGCTGGCTGGAGATGGGCGGTGCCGGCATGGTCGACCCGGCCGTGCTGGAAAACGGCGGCGTCGACCCGGAGCAGTGGAGCGGCTTCGCGTTCGGCTGTGGCCTCGAGCGCGTCGCGCAGCTGCGCCACAACCTGCCGGACATCCGGCTGCTCTGGGAGAACGACCTCCGCGTCCTGGAGCAGTTCTGATGAGAGCGAGGCCGAACCCGAACCCGCCAAGTAACAGTCTGTTACTTGGCCACGCGCCGCGCAGCACGGTGCCGAACCAGCCTTGTAACAGTCTGTTACTTGGCGAGGAGGGGGTGCGGCGATGAGGGTTCCGCTCTCCTGGCTGCGCGAGTACGTCTCCGTCGATGTGCCGCTCGACCAATTCGCGGAGCGGCTCTCCGTCGCCTCGGCCGAGGTCAAGGGCATCGAGCACCGCGGCGTCCCGGACACCGACGGCAACCTCGGCCTCTTCCGCGTCGGGCGCGTGCTCGAGGCCGGCAAGCACCCGAACGCCGACCGGCTCCAGCTGTGCTCCGTCGACGTCGGCGACCCCGAGCCGCGCCAGATCGTGTGCGGCGCGTGGAACTTCGGCGCCGGCGCGACGGTTGCCGTCGCGCTTCCCGGCGCGGTGCTTCCCGACGGGCGCAAGCTCGAGCGCGCCAAGCTCCGCGGCACCGTCTCGGACGGGATGATCCTCTCCGAGCAGCGAGCTCGAGCTCGGCGACGACCACAGCGGGATCATCGTGCTCGGCGAGGGCGAGCCGGGCGCGCCGCTCGCGGACGTGCTGCCGGTTGCCGAGACGGTGCTCGAGGTCGAGTCGACCGGCAACCGCGCCGACCTGCTGTCGATCTACGGGCTCGCCCGCGACGTGGCCGCCATCTTCGACGCGGAGCTTGCCCCGCCGCCCGGAAGCGACCCCGAGCGGGTCGGCGACGAGCCCGTCGACATCGCGATCGAGGATCTCGAGGGCTGTCCGCGCTACATCGGCCGGCTCTTCCGCGACGTCTCGATCGGGCCGTCGCCCGCCTGGCTGCGCACGCGCCTGACCGCTGCCGGCATGCGCCCGATCTCGAACGTCGTCGACGTGACGAACTACGTCATGCTCGCGCTCGGCAACCCGCTGCACGCCTTCGACTTCTCGACGCTCCGCGGTGGCCGCATCGTCGTCCGCCGTGCCGCGCCGGGGGAGCGGATGCGCACGCTCGACGGCGTCGATCGCGAGCTCGACCCGCGCGACCTGCTGATCGCCGACGCCGAGCGCGCGATCGCGATCGCCGGAATCATGGGCGGCGAGGAGACGGAGGTCACCGAGACGACGACCGACGTGCTGCTCGAGGCGGCCAACTTCGAGCCGGTCTCGCTGCTCGAGTCGTCGGAGCGCCTGCGGCTCCGCACCGAAGGCTCGAACCGCTGGGAGAAGGGCGTCGACCCGCACCTGGCGCCCCAGGCGGCCGCGCTCGCCACTGAGCTGATGGTCGAGCTGGCCGGCGCGCGCTGGGTCGGCGATCGCGACGAGCACGGCCCGCTGCCCGAGCGGCCCGTCGCCCGGTTCCGGCCCGAGCGGACGACCGCGGTCGTCGGCCTGGACGTGCCCGAGGAGCGGCAGTACGCCCTGCTCGGCCGGCTCGGCTTCGACCGCACTGACGGCGAGGTCGCGGTGCCGACCTGGCGCGCCCGCGACGTGACGCGCGAGATCGACGTGGTCGAGGAGGTCGCGCGCTTCGTGCTCTCCGACCTGCCCGAGACGCTGCCGCTCCGCCGCCACATGACGGGCCGGCTCACGCGCGAGCAGGCGCTCCAGCGGCTCGTCGAGGACGTGCTCACCGGTGCCGGGCTCAGCGAGGCGTACACGCCGTCGCTCGTCCCCGCCGACTGGGAGCCGGACGGCGAGCACCTGCCCGAGCCGATGAGCGAGGAGCAGACGGTTCTGCGTCGCCGCCTGCTGCGCTCGCTCCTCGACAGCGTGCGCCACAACGTCGACGCCGGCAACCGCGAGATCGGCCTGTGGGAGATCGCGCACGTCTATCTCCCGCGGGACGGTGAGCTCCCGGACGAGGAGACCCACGTCGCCGCGGTCGTGGAGGGCGGCTTCGCGCGCGCGAAGGGAATCGTCGAGGCGGTCTACGGTGCGCTCCGCAAGACGCCGGAGTTCGAGCCCGGCGAGCACGACCTCCTCCACCCGGGCAAGACGGCCCGCACCGAGGCCGGCGTCGTCGGCGAGCTGCATCCGGCGCTGCTCGAAGGTACGTGGGGCGCCTTCGAGCTCGACCTCGCGACGCTCGTGGCCGGCGCGGGCGAGGCGCCCGAGTACGAGGACGTCATCACGTTTCCGGCCGTCAAGCAGGACCTGGCGTTCGTGGTGGACGAGGACGTGCCGGCCGCCGCGCTCGTGGAGGCGGCGCGCGAGGCAGCCGGGCCCGAGCTCCGCGAGATGCGCGCCTTCGACGTCTACCGCGGTCCGCAGGTCGGCGAGGGCCGCAAGTCGATCGCCTTCGCGGCGGAGTTCCAGTCGCCGGAGCGCACGCTCTCCGACGAGGACGCCGCCACGCTTCGCGAGCGGATCGTCTCTGCGCTCCGCGACCGCTTCGGCGCCGAGTTGCGGGCCTAGAGCCGCCCGAATCCCTCGTTCGAGGGCTCGGCGCAGCCTCTGAACCCTCCTTCGAGGGATTACCCGGGGTCGCGGCGGCTCCTACAACGCTATTGGGGTGTTGTGAGCGCGGTGGCCTCCCCCAAGGATGCGCACCGCGCCGAGGGACGCACACAAAAAGGGGAGAAACATGGGGTTGAGGAGACTGCTGCTGCTGGCCGTGCTGGCGACGATGGGGACGCTGGTGCTGGCGCCGAATGCGCTTGCGTGGACGTTCTCGGCATCCGGGTCCGTGAAGTGCGATACGGCGACCGGCCAGTACGTCGTCAGCTGGACGCTCGACAACCGGAGCGAGCCCGAGACGCTGACGATCCGCGAGTCGGATCGTACGGCGGCGATTCCGGTCGGGAGCACCGTCGCCAAGCAGGCGACCGGCTCGTTCACCGAGCGGCTCGCGGGGACGAGCAAGGGCACCGTCACGCTGAACGTCAAGGGCAACTGGCCGAGCGACAGGACGCTCCGCCTGCGCACGGCAAGCGTCACGCTGCCGTCTGCGTGCTCACCGCCCGACGTCTGTCCGAATATCGACGGGATTCAGGCCACGGTCCCGGCCGGGCTGGTGAAGGACGCAAGCGGCAAGTGCGTCCCGGTGGATGTCTGTCCCAACATTGACGGCATCCAGGCGACGGTTCCGGCGGGGCTGGTGAAGGACGCGAGCGGCAAGTGCGTCCCGGTGGATGTCTGTCCGAATATCGACGGGATTCAGGCCACGGTCCCGGCCGGGCTAGTGAAGGACGCGAGCGGCAATTGCGTCCCGGTGGACGTCTGCCCGAACATCGAGGGCATCCAGACGAGCGTGCCGTCGGGGCTTGTGAAGGACGCCGCCGGCAACTGCACGCCGCCTCCGCCGCCCACGGATGTCTGCCCGAACATCGAGGGCATCCAGACGAGCGTGCCGTCGGGGCTTGTGAAGGACGCGGCGGGCAACTGCACGCCGCCTCCGCCGCCGACGGACGTGTGCACGAACATCGACGGCATCCAGGCGACGACGCCGGCGGGCTTCGAGAACAACGGCGGAATGTGCCACTGCCCGCCCGAGACGATCACCGTCAAGAAGATCGTCAAGAAGGTCGTAGTCAAGAAGGTCAAGGTGAAGGCCAAGAAGAAGGCCAAGCTGCGGGTCAAGGGCGTCAAGAAGACCATCAAGCCGCGTGCTCTGCCGTTCACTCGCTAGCACGCTCGTCCTCGCCTTCCTGGGGCTCGCACTCGCGAGCCCCGGGCGGGCGGCGCCGAGCTTCCCGCTCGTCATCCCGCGGCTGGGGCTGTACACGACCACCGCGCAGTCGCTGGACGCCGGACCATGGCTGTACTTCCGCGACCGCGACACGGTGGCGATTGCCGGCCATCGGACGACGCATACGCGCCCGTTCTCACGGCTGCCGGAGCTCCGCCGCGGCGACCGGATCTTCCTGAACGGGTACCGCTTCGTCGTGCGCAAGACCGCGGTCGTCCGCCCCTGGGAGACCTGGGTGCTGAACTACCGGGGCCTGGTGCTCTCGGCATGCACGCCCGCAGGCAGCGCGGCGTACCGCTACGTCGTGTTCGCCGAGTTCATGCCGTAGGAAAACCGACCGCCCCGGCATTCCGTATAAGGGGCCGGTGCGCAGAAGACTCTTCCTTCTCATCGCCACCGCTGCGGCCGCCGTCGGGGCGGCGGCTGCGCTCGCGCCGGCCGGTCAGGGTGTAGGGGAGACCCTGATCGGCACGGTCGGGCCGGGCTTCCAGATCTCGCTGACGCTGAACGGCCAGCCGGTCCAGCACCTCGACCCGGGCACCTACACGGTCCAGGTGGACGACAAGACGGCCGAGCACAACTTCCATCTCTTCGGGCCCGGCGTGGACGAGTTCACGACGCCCGACGAGATCACGCAGAAGACGTGGACGGTCACGTTCAAGGACGGGACCTACAACTATGTCTGCGACGTCCACCTCAGCACGATGAAGGGCAAGTTCACGGTCGGCAACGTGCCAACCGCGACGCCGCCGGCCAAGCTCTTTGCCACCGTCGGCCCGGGCAAGGCCATCTCGCTCGGCACCGCCGCCGGGAAGAAGACCGCGAAGGTCGCGGCCGGCAAGTACGTCGTGACGGTGAAGGACAAGTCGAAGACCGACTCGTTCCACCTGAGCGGGCCGGGTGTCAACAAGAAGACCGCCAAGGCGTTCGTCGGCTCTGCATCCTGGGCCGTGACCCTGCAAGGGGCCAGCACCTACAAGTACTGGTCCGACGCCCACCCGTCGCTCAAGGGCACGCTCAAGACGAGCTGACGCGGCGCACGGGCCTGATCAGGCCCGCATCTTCGCCGCCCGCCGCCCGGATGTCCGCCTGTCGCTCGAGCTGCGCGTTCAGCTCCGCGCCGAGCAGCAGCGCGACCGCCGAGTACTCGAGCCACAGCAGCAGGATGATCGCGCCGGCGAGCGAGCCGTACGTGCGGTCGTACGAGCTCGAGAAGCTGGTGTAGAGCGCGAACAAGCCGGAGAGAGCCACCCACATCAGGGCGCCGACGATCGAGCCCGGCGACACCCACTTCCAGCTCCGCGGCGTGCCGGTTGGCGCGAGGTAAAAGACGAACGCGAAGAACAGCAGGATCGCGACGAAGGCGATCGGCCAGCGCAGCAGGTCCCACACGAGCGTGAACTGACTGCCGAGGTCGGCGCGGTTCGCGATCGCCTCGCCGAGCGGCCCGCCGAAGACGATCAGCACGAAGACGCCCGCCGTGACCGCGCCCGTCAGCAGGACGAGCACGATCGCGATGATCCGAACCTTCCAGAACGGCCTCGTCTCCTGCCGCCCGTAGGCGCGGTTGACCGCCTTCACGAGCGCGTTGGTGGCACCGCTTGCCGCCCACACGGCGAGCACCGTTCCGAACACGACCGCGACGACCGAGCCGCCGTTGCCCTGCGAGCTCCCCCGCGCCACGTCGATCGTCTCGATCACCGCGTCCGGCGCGACCGGGTCGAGCAGCCGCTGCAGGTCGTCGTAGGCGCCGAACAGCCCGAGCAGCCCGACCAGGAGGACGACGGCCGGGATGAAGGCGAGCAGCGAGCTGAACGCGACCTGCTGCGCGAGCCCCATGCCGTCGTGGGCGAGGAACGCCTTCGCCGCGCCGCGCAGCGCCGCCCACCACTCGCGCACGGACAGGCGCGTCGGCGAGGACGGCGGCCGGCCGACCGGCGCGGGCTCAGTCGCGGTCGACAAAGACGAACGGCCCGAAGCGGGCCTTCGTCGTGCCCTCGCGGCCGCGCCGGAAGACGAGGCGCACCGTCGCGCCGACGCCGCCCGCGAGCAGGAAGCCCGCGCCGAGCGCGACGCCTGCGGCGATCGGCAGGTGGCGGCTGAGGTGCGCGCGGATGTCGGTCGCCTCCTTGATCTCTGCGCGGAGGCTCTCCACGGAGCGCGCCAGCTCGTTGCGCTCCCGCTCGATCTCGCGCTTGATGTCACCCGCGGTGCGGTGGTTGTCGGGCATCAGCTCTTCAGCACCTCCGTCGTCTGCTTGGCCTCGGCGATCGCCTGCCTCGGGACGGGCGTGCCGCCGCGCTTGAACGAGCGCTTCGCCAGCAGGAGCAGGATCACGACGACGAGCACCAGGAAGACGGTCACGATCAGGAGCGACAGCCACCAGGCAAGGGCCGTCGCGATACCGGCGGCGATGGTCGCGAACAGGAAGCCGACCGCATAGAGCGCGACGAGGAGCGCGGCGGCTGCGAGGCCGGCGCCGAGCCCGAGCGCGGACACGCTCTTCTTGATCTCGAACTGCGCGAGCTCGACCTCGAGCCGCGCGAGCGCACTGGCGTGCTCGGTGATTCCCTTCACCGCGGCGCCGAGGCTTCCGTCCTCCGCCTCCGGCGGGGTGACGGCCGCGGTCACCGGCTCAGCCTCTGGGGTGGGCATGTCCCCTCCAGTCGATCAGCTTTGCGACGGCGACGCCGACCACCAGCGCGGCGCCCACGACGATGAACGGATTCGGCCCGCTGCGCCCCGGCTTCTTCGGCCGCGGCCCGAGCTGCGGGCCCGACGGCGCGACGGCGCCGGAGCCCGGCGGCTGGTCGGTCGGCGCCTCGCCGCGCCACCGCGCCTTCATCAGGCTCGGCTTCAGCTTGCGCAGGAAGGCGGCATCCTCGGCGAGCTCCTCCGCGACACGTGCCTTCGTGCCTCCCTGCGCCGCGAAGTTGTTCGCCAGCCCCTGGAGCTTGTCGGCCGCGCTCTCCACGACCCGGTCACCGCGGGTCAGGAGCGTCATTTCTTCTTGGTCGGCGGCTCTTCGCCGGTGGCGACGCGCCAGATGCCGGACGCCGCGCGCTTAGCCGCCAGCGTGGCGAGCGCGGCGAGCACGCCGTAGAGGGCGGACCAGGCGAGCTTGCGAATCACCGGAAGAGCGTACCTCGGTTGCCGGGACGTGAAACGCCTGAACCCGTACGATCGGCGCGGTGCGGGCGCCGCCCTACGACCACTTCGTCCGCTACGCGGAGCTGACCGAGCTGCTGTACGAATGGGCGAGCGAGCGGCCGGAGCTCCTCCAGGTCGAGAGCATCGGTGCCTCGTACGAGGGCCGCGACATCTGGCTCGCGACCGTGACGAACACGGCGACCGGCCCGCCCGACGAGAAGCCGGCGTTCCTGATCGAGGCCAACATCCATGCGATCGAGGTGACGGGCTGCGCCGCGGCGCTGCACCTCGTCCACCGGCTCCTCGCCGAGCACGGAGCGGACGAGCACGTCACTCGCGCGCTCGACACGCGCGCCTTCTACGTCATCCCGCGGCTGAACCCCGACGGGGCCGAACTGGCGCTCGCCGACCGGCCGCGCTTCGTCCGCTCGAGCGTGCGGCCGTACCCGCTGGCCGACCCGCTGGACGGGCTCCACGAGGAGGACCTGGACGGCGACGGGCGGATCCTGATGATGCGGCTGCGCGACCCGAACGGCGCCTGGAAGCCGCACCCCGACGAGCCGCGCCTGCTGATCCGCCGCGACCCGGTCGAGGAGGGCGGCGAGTACTACCGCGTGCTGTGGGAGGGGGCGATCCGCAACTACGACGGCGTGACGATCAACGTCGCGCCGCCGGTCGCGGGCCTCGACATGAACCGGAACTTCCCGATGGAGTGGGAGCCCGAGGCGGCGTCGCGCGGCGCCGGCTCGTACCCGACGTCCGAGGCCGAGATCCGCGCGATGGTGCAGGCGGTCGTCGACCGGCCGAACATCACGGGCCACATCGCCTACCACACCTTCAGCGGCGTCCACCTGCGCCCGTACGCGTCCTACGCGGACGACCATTTCCCGACCGACGACCTGCGCGCTTACAGGCAGATCGGCGAGGAGGCCACGCGGATCACCGGCTACCCGGCGGTCTCCGTCTTCCACGACTTCAAGTACGACCCGAAGTCGTCGATCAAGGGCTCGGCCCACGACTGGCTGTACGACCACATGGGCGTCTTCTCGTGGACGACCGAGTTCTGGAGCCCGCAGCGCCGGGCCGGGATCGAGGACTACCACTTCATCGACTGGCTCCGCGACCACCCGCCGGAGGATGACCTGAAGCTCCTACGGTGGGCCGAGCAGGAGCTGGGCGAGCGCGCCTACGTCGACTGGTACCCGTACGAGCATCCGCAGCTCGGCGCGGTCGAGCTGGGCGGCTGGGACATGTTCTTCTGCTGGGCGAACGTGCCGCCCCACCTGCTCGAGGCGGAGGTCGCGCCCCACAGCGAGCTCGCGATCTGGCACCTGCTGATCTCGCCGCGGCTCGAGCTCCACTCGCTCGAGGTCGACCGGGTGGGGGAGACGGCCTGGGCCATCCGGCTGGTCGTCCACAACACGGGCTGGCTGCCGACGCAAGTGACGGACAAGGCGGCCGAGCGGAACATGGCGCGGCCGCTCGAGGTCGAACTGACGCTGCCCGAGGGCGCCCGCCTGCGCGCCGGCGAGCTCCGCACGGAGCTCGGCCAGCTGCAAGGCCGCGTGCACAAGCGCTCGCTGCTCGGCTGGTGGTCGGAGGACTCGACGACGGAGCGCGCGAAGGCCGAGTGGGTCGTCGAGGCGCCCGAGGGCGGCACCGTCGCGATCGAGGCGCGCCACGGGCGCGCCGGCGTCGTCCGCCTGGACGCCGAGTTGCGCTAGCGCCCGAAGAGCCGGTTCCAGAAGCCGCGCTTCGGCGTCTCGCCCTCATCGATGAAGGGCGCGGCTGCGCGATCGGTGAGGCTCGCCTTCTCGGACGAGACCTCGAGGCTGGCGGGAGGCTCGGCGAACTCCTGCAGCGCCTCGACCGCGTCCTTCGTCAGCGCCAGCTTGACGGTGCCGTCCGTGATCTCGTCGACCTGCTCGGACGGCACGTAGCGGGCGTCGGAGAAGAGCCCGCTGCGGATCGAGAGCCCGTCGAAGATGTCGGCGTTCTCGTCGCCGGTGACCTCGTCGACCGTGCCGACCTCCTCGCCCTCGCTGTCGAGCACGCGCCAGCCGCGCTCGATCACGAACCAGGAGACCGGGTCCGCCACTACACGGCCTTCCCGCCGACGTACCAGACCGGGCCCTGCGTGTAGACCGGCTTGGTGTCGGACAGCGCCCGCAGCAGGTCGAAGCGGGCGGGGATCCCTTCCTCGTCGATCCGCTCGAGGCAGCGGCGCACCATCCCGGGCGAGGCGCCGTAGCCGAACATGCGCGCGCAGCGGAACCGGAACGCGAGCCGCTCGCCGTCGCGGGTCGGGTTGCACGGGCCCATCAGGAGCGCTGTCCGCTCGAGCAGGTCGCTCGAGGTGATCTCCACCTCGGCGTAGATGTCGCTCCAGTCCGGGGGCAGCTCCTCGAGCGCGGCCTCCCAGGCCGGTGCGAGCGCCGCGGCGGCGCCGGCGCGGAGCGGGTCCGGGACGAGCCCGGCCGCGGGGAGATCGGGGGTCGTGGCGGGCGGCGGCTCGGGCACCGCCGCGACGGCCTCGACGAGCTCAAGCTCGCCGCGGATCTTCTCGGCGTCGAGGCGACCGAGCATGCGCCGCACGCCGTTCTCGCCCGGGCCGAACATGCGCGAGCACGCGAAGCGCACGTCGGTGCCGGAGCGGCTCGAGGTCAACGGGGCCAGCAGCGCATTCGCGCGGACGGCATGCGGCTCGTCGGCGACGCGGAGGATGAGCCGCAGATCGCTCCAGCGCTCGGGGAAGGATTCCCGCAGCGCGTTCCACTGCCTCACCAGCGTCAAGGCGGGCAGCGTACATAGACTCCACCCGAAGATGGCGAAGGTGGAGAAGCGGGGCACGCTGACCGAAGAGCAGCTGCGCGAATTCTTCCGCGAGATGCTGCTGATCCGCCGTTTCGAGGAGAAGGTCGAGGAGCGGTTCCGCGCCGGCGAGCTGCCCGGTTTCCTGCATGTCGCGATCGGCCAGGAGGCGGTCGCAGTCGGCGTCTGCCGCGCGATGGAGGAGGGCGACGTGATGGCCTCCACGCACCGCGCGCACGGGCACACGCTCGCGCTCGGAACGCATCCGAACGAGCTCATGGCCGAGCTCTACGGGAAGCTGGAGGGCTGCTCGCACGGGTACGGCGGCTCGATGCACCTGTACGACGTCGAGCGCGGCAACCTGGGTGCGAACGCCGTCGTGGGCGGCGGGCTGCCGGCGATCACCGGCGCCGGGCTCGCGTTCAAGCTGCGCGGCGAGCCGCGCGTCGCGGTCGCGTTCTTCGGCGACGGGGCAACGAACATCGGCACCTTCCACGAGTCGCTCAACCTCGCGCAGCTGTGGGGCACGCATTCCGTCTTCGTCTGCGAGAACAACCGCTGGGCCGAGTCGACGCCGGGCTGGCAGCACTCGCCGGTCTGGGAGGACATGTCCAAGCGCGCGCTGGCGTTCGACATGCGCGCGATCAAGGTCGACGGCCAGGACATCGAGGACGTGTACGCCAAGGCGGTCGAGGCGCTCGAGTACACCCGCTCCGGCCAGGGCCCCGTCTTCCTCGACGTGGAGACCTACCGCCTGCACGGCCACTACATCGGCGACCCGCAGGTGTACCGCTCGAAGGACGAGATCCGCGACGTCGGCGAGCACCACGACCCGATCACGCAGCTCCGCAACCGGCTCGAGCTCTCCGACGAGGACGTCGAGGCTGTCGAGCTCGAGGTGTCGGGGACGGTCGAGCGCTCGGTCGAGTTCGCGAAGAACGGCACCGACCCGAAGCCCGAGGACGCGCTGAAGAACGTCTATGCGTAGCGCCGGCCCAGCCTTACAGGGACTGTCCCTGTTAAGAACGCTACGGAGCTCGCCGCCGCGCTCTTTACAGGGACTGTCCCTGTTAGGAGGGGGCGCTGCGATGCCTGAGATCAGCTATCGCGAGGCAGTCCGCGACGCGCTCGCCGCCGCGATGCGCCAGGACGACTCCATCTTCATCATGGGCGAGGACATCGCCGAGATGGGCGGGTCGATGGGCGTCACGCAAGGGCTCGTCGCCGAGTTCGGGCCGGAACGGGTGCGTAACACGCCGATCTCGGAGATGGCGATCGTCGGCGCCGGCATCGGCGCCGCGATGCAGGGCATGCGCCCGGTCGTCGAGATCATGTACGAGGACTTCCTGACGCTCTCGCTTGAGCAGATCGTCAACCAGGCGGCGAAGCACCGCTACATGTCGGGCGGGCAGCTGAAGGTGCCGCTCACCATCCGCACGCAGGGCGGCGCCGGCTGGTCGCCGGGCGCGCAGCACGCGCAGCAGCTCGAGGGCTGGCTTGTCCACATCCCGGGCCTGAAGGTCGTCTTCCCGTCGACGCCCGAGGACGTGCGCGGCCTGCTCTGGTCGGCGATCTACGACGACAACCCGGTCGTCTTCTTCGAGCACCGCACGCTGTACGGGATCAAGGGCGAGGTGCCCGAGGAGCTGGAGCCGATTCCGATCGGTCAGGCACGGGTCATGCGCGAGGGCGAGGATGTCACCGTCGTAGCCACCGGCCGGCTCGTCCATGAGGCGCTCGCCGCCGCCGAGGAGGCGGAGCAGGCCGGCGTCTCGGTCGAGGTCATCGACCCGCGCACGCTGCAGCCGCTCGACGAGGACGCGATCGTCAGCTCGGTCAAGAAGACGAACCGCTGCGTCGTGGCGCACGAGGCCGTGGTGAAGATGGGCTACGGCGCCGAGATCGCCGCCGTCGTGCAGTACCAGGCGTTCGACTGGCTCGACGCGCCGATCGAGCGCGTCGGGCGCGAAGTTCACGCCGCTGCCGTTCGCGCCGGTCATGGAGGAGTTCGTCGTCCCGCACAAGGCCGACGTCCTGGCCGCCATCAACCGCACCGTCCAGCGGGATGGCGACTGAGGTCAAGCTGCCCCGGCTGGGGCAGGGGATGGAATCAGGGACGATCGTCCGCTGGCTGAAGGCCGAGGGCGACACCGTCGAGAAGGGCGAGCCGCTCTACGAGCTCGACACCGAGAAGGTGACGCAGGAGGTCGAGGCCGAGGCGTCCGGCGTCCTGCTGAAGATCGCCGTCGCCGAGGGCGAGGTCGACGTCGGCCATACGGTCGCCGTGATCGGCAAGCAGGGCGAGGACGTGTCCTCGTTCGCCGGCAACGGGGCCACGAAGGTCGACGAGGACACGAAAGAGGAGGGCTCCGCAGCACCCGCTCGCCAGGAGGAGCGCGAGCAGGGCGCCCGCGCGTCGAGCGACTTCGCCGACGCGATCCGCGACGCGCAGGCCGGCAACGGCGCCTCGGCCGCGGGCGGCCGCATCAAGGCGTCGCCGCTCGCCCGCCGCATCGCGCGCGAGCGCGGGATCGACCTCGCGTCGCTGAAGGGCACGGGCCCGGAGGGCCGCATCGTCGCCGAGGACGTCGAGCGCGCTGCGCAGTCGCCGGCGCCCGCCGCCGCTCCGGCTCCCGCAGCGCCGCCCGTCCCGGCCGGCGAGGTCGAGGAGGTCGCGCTCACGAGCATCCGCAAGACGATCGCGCGCCGGCTCACCGAGGCGTGGCAGGCGCCCGTCTTCCAGCTCCGCGTCTCGGCGGACATGACCGCGGCGACCGAGCTGCGCGTGAAGCTGGTCGAGAGCGGCCTCGACCCGAAGCCGACCGTCTCCGACGTGCTGACGAAGCTCGTCGCGGTCGCGCTCCTGCGCCACCGCGAGCTGAACGCCCACTTCACCGGCGAGTCGATCCGCCGCTTCCCGACCGCCAACGTCGGCCTCGCCGTCGCCGCGCCGCAGGGACTCGTCGTCCCGGTCATCCGCGGCGCCGAGCGGCTGACGATCGCCGAGATCGCCGCTGCCCGCGCCGACGTCGTCGCTCGGGCGCGCGACAGCAAGCTGAAGCGCGAGGACCTCGAGGACGGCACCTTCACGATCTCGAACCTCGGCATGTTCGGCGTCGAGGAGTTCACGGCCGTCCTCAACCCGCCGCAGGCCGCGATCCTGGCCGTCGGCGCGATCGAGCCGCGGACGGTGGTCGTCGACGAGGACGACCTCGACGTGCGGCCGATGATGAGCATGACCCTGACGTGCGACCACCGGGCGGTCGACGGCGCGGACGGCGCGCTCTTCCTGCGCACGCTCAAGGGGTTCTTGGAGATACCCGGCCTCGCGCTGTAACGTCCGCGCGTGGCAACACGGGTCTGGTACCGCGTCCGCGACATCGAGGACGCACGCGGCTTCTACACCGGCAAGCTGGGCTTCACCGAGACGTACTACGACGCCGACGGCAAGTGGGCGAAGCTCGAGCGACGCGGCATGCAGATCGCGCTGGCGGAGGGCGAGCCGGAGGACGGCGGCGTCGCGACCGTCGACGTGGAGGACGTGAAAGGCGAGGCGGACCGCCTGCGCGGGCTAGACGTCGAGGTCGGCACCGTGGTCGAGCTGCACAGCGAGATGCGCATCCTGGACGTCTTCGACCCCGACGGGAACCGGATCCAGCTCGTCGAGGACATCGCCGAACGGCCCGCCGAGTGACGGCGCTCGCGGAGGACTTCACCGGGGACGTGGTTCGCCCGGGCGATCCGGGCTACGACGAGGCGCGGCGGATCTGGAACGCCATGTTCGACCGGCGGCCGGCGGTGGTCGTCCGGCCGGCGTCGCCTGCCGACGTCTCCACGGCGATCCGGTGGGCCCGCGATGAGGAGCTGCTCGTCGCAGTGCGCGGCGGCGGCCACAGCATTCCAGGTCTCTCGAGCGTCGACGACGGGATCGTCATCGACGTCTCGCGGCTGCGAGGCGTCGAGGTCGACGCCGAGCGCCGCTGGGCGCGTGTCGGCGCGGGCTGTCTGCTCGGGCGAGCTCGACGACGCGGCGCAGCAGCATTCGCTCGCATGCCCGGTGGGCACGGTGTCGCACACCGGCGTCGCGGGCCTCACGCTCGGCGGCGGGCTCGGCCGCCTGCAGCGCACATACGGGCTCACGATCGACAACCTGCTCGCGGTCGACCTCGTCACCGCCGACGGCCGCCAGGTGCGGGCCAGCGAGGACGAGAACCCGGAGCTCTTCTGGGGACTGCGCGGCGCCGGCGCCAACTTCGGCATCGCCACCTCGTTCGAGTTCCGGCTGCACCCGCTCGACCCGGTGATCACCTACGGCAGCGTCATCCACCCGATCGAACGCGCGGTCGAGCTCGGCGAGCTGGTGGAGGAGCTGTTCGCGTCCGACGTCGCGCGACCTCTGGCTGTCGTTCGATATGGGGCCGGGCCTCGGCGCCGACTACGTTCCGCCCGCCGGACACCGGCATGGGCGCCGTCGCGCGCGTCACCGCGCACCACGTCGGGACGGAGGCGGAGGCCGAGCGTGAGCTGGCGCCACTCCGCCGCTTCAACGAGCCGCTGGCCGACTCGATCAAACGTCGGCCGTACCTCGAGGCACAGCGCATGAACGACGTCCCGTCGGCGTGGGGGCAGCGCTTCTACATGAAGAGCGCCTTCCTCTCGTCGCTGCCCGAAGAGCATGGTCGAGGCGTCGGTCGACCACGTCGCGCAGATCGAGGACGGCGTCGACGGGGTCGTCTCCATCTGGACGTGCGGCGGCGCGATCTCGGACCTGCCCGGAGGACGCAACGGCGTTCACCGGCCGGGACGGGGCGTACTGGGCGTCGGCCGAGGTGCTCTGGCAGGACGAGGCGCTCGACGAGGAGAGCCGCGCCTGGGGCCGCCGCTTCGTCGCGGACGTCGCCGGCGTCGCCGTGACAGGCCGCTACGTCAACGACATCTCCGAGGCGGCCGAGGACCCGCGCGCCATCTACGGCGACGCGAAGCAGGAGCGGCTGGTCGCCCTGAAGCGCGAGTGGGACCCCGACAACGTGTTCCGGCTGAACCAGAACATCCAGCCATAGCGCACGCCGCAGCCGTCGAAGATTCGCGCCGACCGGAGTAGATTTGCTCGCGGTCATGCGGTGTCCGGCGTGTCAGTCCGAGAACGAGCCAGGCCGTAAGTTCTGCGGTGAGTGCGGCGCGCCGCTCGCGCAGGCGTGCCCGTCCTGCGGCGCACCCAACCCGCCGACGGTGAAGTTTTGTGGTGAGTGCGGATCGGCGCTCGCCGATCAGCCCACGCCGGTAGCACCGCTCCCGGCCCAGCCCACGGCCGAGCGCCGCCTCGTCTCGGTCCTGTTCGCCGACCTGGTCGGCTTCACGACCGCATCGGAGGGCCGCGACGCCGAGGAGACACGCGAGCTGCTGTCGCGCTACTTCGAGACGGCGCGGACGCTGATCGAGCGCTACGGCGGCACGGTCGAAAAGTTCATCGGCGACGCGGTCATGGCGGTGTGGGGGACTCCGGTCGCGCAGGAGGACGACGCCGAGCGGGCCGTGCGCACCGCGCTCGATCTGATCGCGGCGGTGCCCGAGCTCGACCCGGGGCTCCGGGCGCGCGCCGGCGTGCTGACCGGCGAGGCCGCCGTCACGCTCGGCGCGGCCGGCCAGGGAATGGTCGCCGGCGATCTCGTCAACACTGCATCGCGGATCCAGTCGGCGGCCGAGCCCGGGCACCGTCCTGGTGGGCGAGGCGACCAAGCGCGCGACGGAGGCGGCGGTCGCCTACGAGGACGCCGGCGAGCATGCAGCTCAAGGGCAAGGCGGACGGGCTGACGCTGTGGCGCGCCCTCCGCGTCACCGCATCCCGGCGCGGCGCGCTGCGGTTCGAAGGGCTCGAGCCGCCGTTCGTCGGCCGCGACCGCGAGCTGCGCCTCGTGAAGGAGCTCTTCCACGCCACCGCCGAGGAGCGCCGCGCCCAGCTCATGTCGGTCGTCGGCGCGGCCGGGATCGGCAAGTCGCGCCTGGGCTGGGAGTTCGAGAAGTACGTCGACGGGCTCGTCGAGCTCGTGTACTGGCACCGCGGCCGCTGCCTCTCCTACGGCGAGGGCGTCGCGTACTGGGCGCTGGCCGAGATGGTGCGGATGCGCGCCGGGATCGTCGAGGGCGAGTGCGCGCGAGTCGGCGCTGGCGAAGCTCTACGCCACCCTCGACGAGTACGTCCCGGAGCAGGAGGAGCGGCGGTTCGTCGAGCCGCGGCTCGCGCACCTGCTCGGCCTCGAGGACGGCGGTTCCTGGGGCAAGGAGGAGCTCTTCGGCGCCTGGCGCGTGGTGTTCGAGCGCCTCGCCGGGCAGGGGCCGGTCGTGCTGCTGTTCGAGGACCTCCAGTGGGCGGACGCGTCGCTCGTCGAGTTCATCTCGTACCTGCTCGAGTGGTCGCGCGGCTACCCGATCTTCGTGCTCTGCCTGGCGCGGCCGGAGCTCGTCGAGCGCCACCCGGAGTTCGGGCACGGCGGGCGCGCAGACCACGCTCTCGCTGAATCCGCTCTCCGCCGCAGGCGATGGAGCAGCTGCTCGACGGGTTCGTGCCCGGCCTGCCCGCGGAGCTCAAGGAGCGCATCCTGGCCCGGGCCGAGGGCGTCCCGCTGTACGCGGTCGAGACGATCCGCATGCTGCTCGACCGCGGCCTGCTGGCGCGCGAGGGCGGCGTGTACCGCGACGACGGGCGACGTCGGCGAGCTGGACGTCCCGGAGACGCTCCAGGGTCTCATCGCCGCCCGGCTCGACGGGCTCGTTCCCGAGGAGCGGCGGCTCTTGCAGGACGCCTCCGTTCTCGGGAAGACCTTTACGCGCGAGGCGCTTGCCGCGCTCGCCGAGCCTCGACCAGCAGGAGCTCGAGCCGCTGCTCTCCTCGCTCGTGCGCAAGGAGGTGCTCGGCCGTGCAGGCCGACCCGCGCTCGCCCGAGCGCGGCCAGTACGGCTTCCTGCAGGACCTCGTGCGGCGGGTCGCCTACGAGACGCTCGCCCGCCGCGAGCGCCGGAGCCGGCATCTCGCTGCCGCCGCCCAGCTCGAGGCGAGCTTCGGCACGGTCGGAGCAGGAGATCGTCGAGGTGGTCGCGTCGCACTACCTGGCGGCGTACGAGGCGCAGCCCGACGCCGACGACGCCGAGCGAGATCAAGAAACGCGCGCGTGAGCTGCTCGCCCGTGCCGGAGATCGCGCCGGCTCGCTGGCAGCGGCGGCCGAGGCGCGGCGCTACTACGAGCAGGCCGCCGCGCTCTCGGACGATCCGGTCGAGGAGGCCCGGATACTCGAGCAGGCCGGTCGGGTGGCCGCATCAGAACGTCGAGTTCGACGACGCGAACCGTCTGTTCACGGCGGCGCTGGGGCTCCTCGAGGCGGCCGGCGAGGACGCACGCAGCAGCACGGGTCTCCGGCTGGCTCGGGTCTGTCGAGTTCCGCCGGACCGGCATCGAGGCGCGCGATCGAGCTGCCTCGAGGGGGCCTTCGCGGCCGGGTGCCGACGACGAGCCGGACGCCGATATCGCCGATTTGGCGGCCAGGTACGGGCAGCTCCTCGATCTTCGCCGGCGACTTCGACCGTGGTCGTGAGCCGATCGAGCTCGCGCTCCAAGTCGCGCAGGAGCAGCGGCTGCCGGACACGCTCTGCCGGGCGATGCTCGTCGAGGGTGTCGCTGCAGCGGGCTCGGGCCGGAAGGAGGAGGCGCTCGCGTTGATGCGCCATGCGCTCCGCATCGCCCTCGAGAACGACCTCTCCGAGCCTGCGCGCGTCTCCTACGGCAACGTCGCCGACGTGTGCTTCACGCTCGACCGCTACGGAGAGGCGCTCGAGCTCGAGCAGGAGGCGCTCGCGCTCGCGCGTCGCATGGGCATCCGCCGGCTGGAGCTGTTTTCGCTAGTCGAGCTGAGCTACGTACTCACGATGCTCGGTCGCTGGGACGAGGCGCTCGCGTGGTACTGGAGATCCCCGCGGAGGCACGGGGCCTGCTAAGCCTCATCAGCCCGTTGAACGGCGTGCTCGAGATCCATCTGCACCGGGGACGCCTGGATGACGCCGAAGCCGTGCTCGAGCCCCGGCTGGCGCTCGCGGACACGGCCGAAATGCAAACCCGAGCGGGTGTTGCCGGTGCGCGCGCAGCGGTGCTCTTCTCGTCGGGACGACACGCGGACGCGCTGGCGGTCGGGCTGGAGGCTGTGCAGCTCTCCGCGCAGCTCGGGTACGGGCAGCAGGGCGTCAAGCAGGGATGCGTCTGGGCCGTCGAGGCGGCGCTTGCGCTCGGCGACCAGGCGCGCGCGGAGGACGTGCTCGCCACGATCGAAGCGCTTCCGCCCGGCATCCGTCCTCCGTTCCTGGAGGCGCAGGCACACCGGCTGCGTGCGCGGATGAGCGGCGACCTCGCAGGCTTCAAGGCGGCGGCCGGGGGGTTCCGCGAGTACGACTTCCCGTTCTGGCTCGCGGTCGCCCAGCTCGAGCACGGTGAAGCACTCGTCGCGGAGGGCCGTGCGGCCGAGGCGGAGCCGCTCCTCGCCGAGGCGCGCGAGACGTTCGAGCGCCTCGCGGCGGTGCCCTGGCTCGAGCGTGTCGACCGCGTCCGGCCCGAGGCGGCGGTCGCGTGACCTGCGGCGCGTGCGGCACCGACAACCCGGCCGGCCGAAAGTTCTGCCGTGAGTGCGGAGCGCCGCTCGCGCGGGTGTGCTCCGCATGCGGGACGCCGAACCCGCCCGACGACAAGTTCTGCGGCGAGTGCGGGGCAGCGCTCGCGGCGGTGGCGGTGGCGGCGCCGGCGGGCCGCGAGCCGGCAGCCGAACGGCGCCTCGTGTCCGTCCTCTTCGCCGATCTGGTCGGGTTCACAGCCGCGTCCGAGGGCCGCGACGCCGAGGAGACGCGCGAGCTGCTGTCGCGCTACTTCGAGACCGCGCGCACGCTGATCGAGCGCTACGGGGGCACGGTGGAGAAGTTCATCGGCGACGCCGTCATGGCGGTGTGGGGCACGCCCGTCGCGCAAGAGGACGATGCCGAGCGAGCCGTTCGCGCAGCGCTCGACCTTGTCGCGGCTGTGCCCGACCTCGACGCGAACCTCCACGCTCGCGCGGGCGTGCTCACGGGAGAGGCCGCGGTCACCGTCGGGGCCGAGGGCCAGGGCATGGTCGCCGGCGACCTCGTCAACACGGCGTCGCGGATCCAGTCGGCCGCCGAGCCGGGCACCGTCCTCGTGGGCGACGCGACGAAGCGGTCGACCGACGCGGCGGTCGCCTACCAGGACGCCGGCGCACACCCGCTCAAGGGCAAGGCCGAGCCCGAGCAGCTCTGGCGCGCAGTCCGCGTCACGGCGGCGCGCGGCGGTGCCCAGCGCGCCGAGGGGCTCGAGCCGCCGTTCGTGGGACGCGACCGCGAGCTGCGGCTCGTCAAGGAGCTGTTCCACGCCTCGGCGGAGGAGGGCAAGGCGCATCTCGTCTCCGTCGTCGGCATCGCCGGCATCGGCAAGTCGCGGCTCGCGTGGGAGTTCGAGAAGTACATCGACGGACTGATCGAGAATGTGAGGTGGCACCGCGGCCGCTGCCTTGCCTACGGCGAGGGGGTCGCGTACTGGGCGCTCGCCGAGATGGTGCGCATGCGGGCGCGGATCGGCGAGGAGGAGGCGACCGACGAGGCGCTCGCCAAGCTGCGCGCGTGCCTCGAAGCCAACGTCCCGGACGCGGAGGAGCGGGCCTGGCTCGAGCCCCGCCTCGCACACCTGCTCGGACTCGGCGAGGCGATCAGCGCCGAGCGCCAGGAGCTCTTCTCCGCCTGGCGCGTCTTCTTCGAGCGGCTCGCGGACGCGGGCGCCTGCGCGCTCGTCTTCGAGGACCTCCAGTGGGCCGAGCCCGGGCTGCTCGACTTCGTCGACCACCTGCTCGAGTGGTCGCGCAGCCACCCGATCTTCGTGCTCGCGCTCGCGCGGCCCGAGTTCCCGGGGCTGGCGGTCGGCTCGCGCAACGCGACGACGCTCGCGCTCGAGCCGCTGTCCCCGGCGGCGATGGAGACCCTCCTGGACGGTTTCGTCCCGGGCCTTCCCGACGCGCTGCGTGGCGAGATCCTCGAGCGAGCCGAGGGCGTCCCGCTGTACGCGGTCGAGACGGTGCGGATGCTGCTCGACCGCGGGCTCCTGGCGCGCGAGGGCGACGTCTACCGGCCCACGCAGCCGATCGAGTCGCTGGCCGTCCCGGAGACGCTGCACGCGCTCATCGCAGCGCGGCTCGACGGCCTCGAGCCGGCCGAGCGCTCCCTCGTCCAGGACGCGGCCGTGCTCGGCAAGACGTTCACGACGCAAGGACTGGGCGCGCTCTCGGGCAAGAGCGCGGAGGAGATCGACGACCTGCTCAGCCGGCTCGTTCGCAAGGAGGTCTTCTCGCTCCAGGCGGACCCGCGCTCGCCCGAGCGCGGCCAGTACGGCTTCCTCCAGGACCTCCTGAAGCGCGTCGCCTACGAGACGCTCTCGAAGCGCGAGCGCAAGGCGCGGCACCTCGCCGCGGCCGCCTACCTGGCGACGGCCTGGGCCGACGAGCAGGAGGTCGTCGAGGTCGTGGCCTCGCACTACCTCGACGCGTACCGGCTGGCACCGGACGCCGACGACGCCGCCGAGATCAAGCGGCAGGCGCGCGAGGCGCTCACCCGCGCCGGCGAGCGGGCGGCGTCGCTCGCCGCGACCGTCGAGGCCGCGAGGGTGTTCGCGGCCGCGGCCGACCTCGCCGACGAGCCGCTCGAGGAAGCATCCTTGCGCGCACGGGCCGGCCGCGCAGCCTTCAACGGCGGCGACTTCGAAGCGGCGAGGAGCGAGCTCGAACGTGCGCAGGAGCTGTACGACGAGGCCGGCGAGACCGGTGAGGCCGCACGGGCGCTCGCGCTACTTGGTAACGCCGACTGGCAGCTCCACCAGGGGGAGCGGGGACTCGAGCGCATGGAGGCCGCCTACGCCGTGCTGCTCGAGGGCGAGCCCGGTCAGGGCCTCGCCGACGTCGCCGCCGAGCTTGCGCGAGCATTGTTCTTCCGCGGGGACCTCGAGACCGCACAGCAGCGCGTCGACCAGGCGATCGACATCGCGGAGCGCCAGTGGCTGCCGTCGACGCTCTCGCTGGCACTCAACACGGCTGGGCTCATAGCGGCCGTACGGGGACGCCCCGAGTACGGCTTCGCGCTCATCCGGCGCGCGCTGGACATCGCACTCGAGAACGACCTGCCGGCGCCGGCGCTGCGCGCCTACAACAACCTGTGCAACCGTCTGGAGACCAGCGACCACTGCGACGAGGCGCTCGACCTCGCCGAGCGCGGGCTGGCGCTTGCGCGCCGGGTCGGCGTGCGGACGATGGTCTGGCGGCTTTCCGGGGAGCAGGCGGCGTACCTGTGGAGGATCGGCCGCTGGGACGAGGCTGCGGCAGCACTCGACGGCATGCCCGAGGAGGGGCTTACCCTCGCCGCCGGTCTCGGAGTCACCATCGTGCTCGCCGCGCAGCGCGGGGACGTCGGGTGGGCACGCAAGCGTTTCCAGGAGGCGGCTGACACGTACGACCTCGGCGACATGCAGGACCGCATGGGCTACTACAGCCTGGACGCAACCGTGGCGAACGTAGAGCAGAACTACGCGGGAGCGCTCGACGCCGCCCGGAAGGTGATCGCGGAGCTCGACCGCCAGGGTGTCGAGCTGGTCTCGCCGGCCGTCAAGTTCGCCTACGTCGACGCAATGGCGGCGGCGCGCGCGCTCGGAGACGACGACGCGCTCCGCGGGCTCCTGGGCGAGATCGAGTCGCTACCGCCGGGGCTGCAGCCGCCGCTGCTCCGGGCGCACGCTCTGCGCTACCGCGGGCTCCTCGGAGAGGACACCGAGCAGCGGCTCAAGTCAGCGGCGGCGCTCCTCGACGAGTATTCGTTCGTGCCGGACGCGGCGCTCGTGCGGCTCGACCACGCCGAGTGGCTGCTCGCGAACGGCCGTTCCGACGAGGCGCAGCCGCTGCTCGACGAGGCTCGCGCCGTCTTCGAACGGATCGGCGCGGTGCCGTGGCTCGAGCGGCTCGAGCGGCTCGACCCTCAGACCGCGGTCGCCTGAGCTACGGCGAAATCGCGACCTTCGCCGACCCGGCGACGCCGTTGGAGAAGGCGCCGCCCAGGAACGCACACGGTCCGCGCGCGGTCAGCCGCACGGCGTCGCGGCGCCCGGCGTCGTTCAGCATGAGCGATCCGAGTGCGCCCGCCGCGCAGCCGTGGGCGAGCGACCGCGGTGCGATTGCGTTGAGCTCGAGCGAGGCAGTCGCAGTCGTCGTGCGCACGTGCTCGGCCACGACCGCGAAGCGCGCCGTGACTCGCCCGGCGGTCACCTGCACGCTCTCGGCGTCGCCCCCGGCCTTCAGCTTCGGCTTCGCCGCGGTGAAGGTGAAGCGCCCTTCGCGCGTCCCGTAGCGGTACGTCAACACCGGCCCGCTCTGCACGGCGATGCGGAGCATGGTCGTGTCCGCCTTCGGCGGCACGAGCGTTACCGTCATGTTCTTCGCGTCCGACGCGCCGTTCGTCGTGCACACCTCGAGGGTCGGCCGAGCGACGCTCGAGCTGCCGTTGCGGAAGCTGAAGCCGCCGCTCGCCTCGATGTGCGCGCACGCCTTGCCGGCCGGCGTCCCCGTGATCTCCGCGGTCGCGACCTTGAGGGTCAGCGGCGCGCCGGCCGCCGGCACCGTGTCCGGCAGATCCCACTCGTAGGCGGACGCGAAGCTGTTCTCGGCCCAGTGCGCCGACCGCTCGGCGACGTTCCAGGTGTCCGGGTGGACCAGGCTCCGCTCGTCGGCGCAGGCGAGGCCGAGCACGACGACTCCCGGAGTGGCGCCGATCTTCTTGCAGTCGGCCGCCGTCTGCTGGAGCACGGGATGCGTTGCCGCCTGGCGCGCGCTGGATGCCGCGCCGCCCGCCACCAACGCGACGAGTGCGGCTGCCACGAGCAGCCAACGGCGACCTACCGACCCCATGGAGGCGGTTTCTACCAGCGGCGGCGGCCTGCCGAGGCGCCGTTAGCATCTGGTGACACCGAACTGGGAGAGCGAGAACGATGGAATGTGACGTCGCCGTCCTCGGAGGCGGCCCCGGCGGCTACACGGCCGCGATCCGCGCCGCGCAGCTGGGCGCGAAGGTTGTCTGCATCGAGAAGGAGCCGGAGCTCGGCGGCACTTGCCTGCGCGTCGGGTGCGTCCCGACCAAGGCGTGGGTGCAGACCGCGTTCGCCATCAAGGAGGCCGAGGAGACGTTTGGGAAGCTCGGCGTCCAGGTGGGCGAGCCGCAGCTCGACTTCGCCACGGCCAACCAGTGGAAGGACGGCGTCGTCAAGCAGATGACCGGCGGCGTCGCGAGCCTGTTCAAGGCGAACGGCGTCGAGTGGGTGAAGGGCACCGGCCGCTTCAAGGACTCGCACACGATCGCGGTCGAAGGCGGCGAGGACGTGAGCTTCCAGCAGGCGATCGTCGCCACCGGCTCGTACCCGCTGCAGCCGCCGATCGAGGGCCTCGACTCGCCGCGTGTCGTCGACTCCACCGGCCTGCTCGCCCAGACCGAGGTGCCGCGCCGGCTCGTCGTGCTCGGCGGCGGCATCATCGGCTGCGAGTTCGCCTCGATCTTCCACCGCTTCGGCACCGAGGTGACGATCATCGAGATGCTGCCGGCGCTGATCCCGCAGGAGGACGCGGACGCGGCCAAGGAGCTGAACAAGCAGTTCGGCCGCCGCGGCATCCAGGTCTTCCTCGACTCGCGCTGCGACCGGGTCGACGACACCGGCGACGGGCTGCGCGTCTTCTACAACGGCGACCAGTCGGTCGAGTGCGACCTCATGCTCGTCGCGACCGGCCGCGGGCCGGTCGTCGAAGGGCTCGGGCTCGAGGACATCGGCGTCGAGTTCGACACGCGCAAGGGCATCGCCGCCGACGAGCGGCGCCGCACCACCGCCCAGCACATCTACGCGGTCGGCGACTGCGCCGGCTACTGGCAGCTCGCGCACACCGCGTTCCGCGAGGGCGAGGTCGCGGCCGAGAACGCGATGGGCCATGACGCCGTGGTCGACAACCGCGGCGTGCCGCGCCCGATCTACACCGACCCGGAGATCGCCGGCGTCGGCCTGACCGAGGCCGAGGCGCGCGAGCAGTACGGCGACGACGTCGCCGTCGGCCAGTTCCCGTGGATCGCGAACGCGCGCGCCGTCATGCAGAACGAGACGGTCGGCTGGGTCAAGTCGATCCACGAGACGCACTACGGCGAGCTGCTCGGCCTCGTGATGGTCGGCCCGCACGTGACCGACCTGATCGAGGCGGGCGTGGTCGCGCTCGATGCGGAGGCAACGGTCGAGACGATTGCCGACGGGATGGCCGCGCACCCGACGCTCTCCGAGGCGATCAAGGAGGCCGGCCTCGTCGCGCTCGGCCGCCCGATCCACATCACCGTCCGCAAGCGGGCGACCGCGAAGGCATAGCGGCGTCCCTCACCTGAGGGACTCGCGTAAACGCGCTGTAAGTCTTCGTGCCGCGAACGGGTGACGTGCCGCTGCGCGCGCCGATAGAGGGCGCGAGGGAGCAGTCGAGCCAGGACATTCGCGATGAAGAGGATGCCGTTCGCAGTCGGGGTGGTCGCGCTGGTGGCCCCGTTCGCCGCGCTGGCCGCCGACGGGTCGGGCGGCGAGGGCACGAACGCGGCGAGGACGTGCAAGGCGGAGCGGGCAGCCGATGCGGCGGCATTCCGCGCCAAGTACGGCAAGAACACGCGCACGTCCAACGCGCTCGGCAAGTGCGTGTCGCAGGCGGCGAAGACCAAGACGCCGTAGCACGGGGTTCCCAGGGGCGGGCCGAAGAGGCGCCGGAAGGCGCCTCTTCGCGTGTTCGGCCCTCGCCGAGCGGGAACGTAGGCACCCCAGGCCTGCGCGGGCCGGCCCGGCGCGCTGTAGCGTCACCGGCAAGAGAAGGAGGGACATGTCCGTGATCAACAAGCGCAACGCCGTCTTCGGATGGCTCGCGTGGAACGTCATCAAGCAGACGGCCAAGCAGAAGGCGAGGCTGGAGTCCAAAGGCGGCGACGGCAGCCGCGGCCGCGGGAAGCTGGTCGCGCCGGCGGCGATCGCCGCGGCGGTCGGCGGCGCAGTGCTCTTCTGGCGGCGCCTCCAGAACGACGAAGACGAATCGACCTGACGAAACGTCGCAAAGAGCGGACGATTCCTTTGCGGCGCCCTCTTGCGCTCCCAGGACGTGTCCCCTAGGTTTCCCTTTGCGCCGAGCGCGGAGCGGAAGTAGGTCGAATCCCGACCGAGAGGCTGTAGGCGGAAGCCGAAAGTCAGTCGGTCGGCGAGGACGAAACCGCCACCGGCTCGGCGAATTTTTGAGGCCCGCGAAAGCGGGCCTCAAAATTTTCCGAGCCGGTGGCTCCATTCGAATGGGGAACCCCCGCTTCGCGGGTTCCCCCCTCGCGCTCCCCCCTCCCCGGGAGGACGTCACACGCGACTGCGCGCGACGTGGCTCTCGCCCAGGCAAGCTGGGCTTCGCCGAATAACGTCAACTGACTACGGGGCAGCGATTCGAGCCGGGCATCCGGGGCTGGCAGACGCGTTTGCGCGGGCGATCGCTCGTGGCTTCCTTCTGGAACGCCCAGTACGCCGGCTTGATGGCGTTCTTGGAGCTGACGAGGCCGGACTGCCAGCCGCGGAAGCGCGCCTCGTCCCGCAGCAGGAACCACATGAGCATGTCCACTCGCGGGCTCTTGCGGGCGATCTCGACCGCCGCGGTCAGGTACGTCGCCTGCGTGTCCCACGGGACGCCGAACGTCGTGTCCGGCGGCGAGGTCTCGTAGCCGTACTCGCTGATCCAGATCGGCTTGCGGCCCCACAGCTTCGTCACCTCGCGACCAGCGTCGGCAGGTTGCCGAGCGTGAGCGCGGTCGGGTTGTCGCGGCTTCGCCACGGCGCCTCGCGCGGGCCGCCCGCGTACGCGTGGTGGGCGTACGCGTCGATGTGCTGGACGCCCGCGCGGCGCATCGCCCGCATGAAGCCGAGCGGCGCGACGGACGCCCACCGCGCGCGCGGGTTGTTGTTGCCGCGCGCAGCGGTCGCGCCGCACGCGACCTGCTCGATCTTGATCAGCGTCATGTGGACGCCGTTCGAGATCGCGGTGCAGATGTCCGCGTAGTCGTAGGCGCTCTGGGGCACCCAGTGCTTGCCGACCCGGCGCCACTGCGGGACCAGGCCGAGGCGCAGGTTCGGCTCGTTCCAGGCGATCCACTGGCGGACCGGCGGGAGCGTCATGCCGTCGGCGCGCTGGTACGACCCGCTGTAGCGCTTCGCCGCCGCGTACGCGAACGCCTGGAGGTGCACCGGGTTGCGCGGCGCGCGGTTCGGCGGGTTGCCGCCGTTCGCCCAGCCGGGCGTGCCCCAGATCTGGAACACGACACCGATGCCGCGCCGGTCCGCCTCCAGCACCGTCCGGTCGTACGCGCGCCAGTCGTACGCCGCGTCGGCCGGGTTGACGCCGTCGTCGGGGCGCCGCCGCGCGACGCCGCGCACGCTGCCCCAGTAGAGCGTCACGCGGATCACGCTCGGCCCGAGCTGCGAGAGGAGCGGCCAGGCGCGGTCCGGCTGCTCCAGCACCTCGGCCGTGTCGGCGATGCCGATCTGGAAGCGGTTCGACCCATGTGCGGGCGGCGCGGCCGCGGCAAGCAACGCCGCCAGGCAGGCGAGCGCAGCGGCGGCCAGGAGAGGTCGCGCCATCACGCGCAACGTATCGCCGCCTCGTTCGGCGTGCTTGAGCGGAACGTTTGGAGAATCGGCACAGACGTGTGACGCGGAACCTGGCTCACTCTCACCCGTGCGGCGACCGACAGTGCACCAGGTCTACGCGCTCGCAGCCGCCGCCTGCGAGCGACTCGGCGAGGAGTTCCCGCGGACCTTCGACGACGCCTCCGAGCTGATCGAGCAGCTGCGCCTTGAAAACGGCCATCCACGCCCGTTCCTCGAAGACACGCCTAGGCGAAGCCGAACGAGCCGCCGGGCCGAAGAGGCTTGGCCCAAGGGCTTCGCGTAGTTCAACCGGCGAAGCCCGGCTTCGCGGGGTTCGGAGATCGAAGGGGAACCCGCCACAACGGGTGCCCTTTCGAGTAGTGCCCCAGCGGTCTCCCTTCCTTTGAGGACGCCCGGACCAGGCGCCCTCAAAGGAAGGGAGGGGGAACCGAAGTTCCCCCTGGGAGGCCTCGCTTCGGGCCGGGAAGCTGAGTCGCTCCCCAGCGGCGCTTCCCGACCCGTGCCCAGACCCCGAGGGCATGCGAGGTTCACCGGATTAGACGGCCGCCCCCGGGGAAGGTCGGGTCCCGCCGGTAAAGCTTCTGTGAGACTTTTCAGAGCCGCGAGAGGACGCGCACGCGCGGCGCGATCGCGTAGTTCAGCTGCACGGCGACGATGAACGCGATCGCGAGGTACGTGCTGACGACGCAGAGCGCCGCCCCGAACGCGTAGAGGCTCTGCGCGACGACGATCCGGCGGCGGATCGCGGCGCCCACCTCGGGCCCGGCGTCGACGAGGCCGGCACGCTCGGCGTACGTCCACGCGGCGAGCAGCGTGAGGCCGAGCATGAGGATGTCGAGCCAGTAGACGAGCAGCGCCGTCCGGTAATCGATGAAGCGGGTCAGCAGCGACGTGGAGAACGGCATCGTCGCGACGAACGCCAGAAACGCGAGGTGCAGCCACGCAAGGTGGCGATCCGAGGCGCGCAGGTGGCGGAGCTGCGTGCCCTGGCCGACCCAGAAGATCCCGAGCGTGAGGAAGCTGAGCGCATACACGAGCAGGTCGGGCGTGACGTCAGCGAGCGCGCCGAGCAGGTCTCGCTCCGACTGGATGTCGCCCGTCTCCGGCACGTGCACCTCGAGCACGATCAGCGTCATCGCGATCGCGAAGAGGCCGTCGCTCAGCGCGGCGATCCGCTCCAGGCCGCCGCCGGCGATGCGGTTGTACGGCGTCTGCACCGGCCGATCGTACGGTCGCTCCCGGCGCGCAGGCATCCGCCCGGCGGCGACGAAAGGTTCTCAGGCTCCGCCCGTCCTTGCCGATACAGCCGCCATGCCAACGAACCGCGCCGCCTTCAACGAGCTCTGGCAGACAGTCTGCGACCTGTCAGCGACCGTGCAGACCGACGACGAGGAGCTGGCACGGATCGCCCAGACGCTGACCGTCGCACCTGCGGCCGATCCGGAGGAGCGGGCGTGGGCGCTGAACGCGCTCGCCGCCGCGCTCGCGACGCTCGGCCACCCGGGCGAGGCGCTGGCGGTGCTGCGGGCAGCCGTCCGCCTGGATGCCTCCCCCGAGGCCCGTGTCGCGTCGCTTGCCTGCGCGGCGGTCATCCGCGCCGACCAGGGCGAGCTCGAGGACGCCGCACGGCTCGCGCGCATGGTCGAGGGCGGCTCCGGCGAGCCGGCCCTGCTCCGCGCACTCGGCCGCGCCCTGGCCGAGCGGGCCCGCGCCGCCGACGACGACGACCTCCGCGAGGCCGCCGCCGACTGCACGCGCTGGGCCGAGCTCGAAGAAGCTTTTACTGCCGCCTGACATCGCCGGCGGAGCCGGGCTTGCCCGGCGCAGCTTCGCCGCGCGAAGGCGCGTGATTCTCAGGTTGTGCACCGCGTGAAGTCGTCATGGCGAGCGGAGCGAGCCGGACTTCAGGCGGAAACGACCGTCGGCTCGATCCAGACCTTCACGCGCCGCTCGCCCGGCTTCAGATCGAGAAGGTGCTATCGGGCCCGCGGTACTTGCGCGCCAGCTCGTTGATGTGCTCGACCGCCTCGTCGCCCTCGACGCGGCGGACGACGCGGCCGCGGATGTCGACGTGCTCGTACGGGTTCGTCGGTCGGCGAGACCGACAGCGCGACGCGCGCCCCCTCGGGCATCGCGCGCTCCTTGACCCGCCCGACCGCCGTGTTCACGAGCACGTACGGCCGTCGGTGTCGACCCAGAGCGGTGATACGTGTGGGCCGCCGTCGTCCACGGCGAGGAAGCCGAAGCTCGGCTCGCGCAGGAGCCTCGCGCTCTGTCGGTCAGCGGAGCCATCAGACGGTCGCCCCATTGTACGGGCTGCGCTCAATCCTGCCGCCATGTTGCCGATAGAGGCCACATGCGGCGCGTCGACTGGAACGAGCTCGACCTGACAGCCCTGGCGAGCCAGCTCCGCCGCGGGCGGCGCCAGCACGAGGCGGAGCGCATGATCGTCGCGTTCGAGCATGCCCGCGAGCTCGCCCGCGCCGACGAGGCGTTCCTCGACGACCTGCTCGTGGCGGTCGTCTGCCTGCTCGCCCACGCGCACGGCACGACGCCGCGCGACGTGCTGGAGCGAGTGCTTCAAGCGCGCCATGCCGGACGCCGCTGGCAGGTGGACCTCGCGCCGCTGCTGGCAGGTAGAGAAGCCGCGTAGGCTGGTAACCGCGAGCCCAGGACGCCGAACACCCGGCGTCGTGACCTCGCTCCATTCGAATGGGGCACCCCTGCGCTGCGCGCGGTGTTCCCCCCTCGAGCTCCCCCTTTCCCCAAAGACGTCACACGCGACTTCGCGCGACGTGGCTCCCGCCCGGGCAAGCCGGGCTCCGCCAGGGACACGGCACGAAGGGCAACGTCACCTGCCAGGGCTACGATCGGCTCCCCGTGGCTGACGCTCCATTCGTCCACCTGCACGTCCACTCGGAGTACTCGATCCTGGACGGCGCCTGCCGCATCCCGGCACTCGCCGCGCGGGCGGCCGAGCTGGACATGCCGGCGGTCGCCCTCACCGACCACGGGTCGCTCGCCGGTGCGGTCGAGCTCTATCGCGAGGCCGGCAAGCAGGGCGTCAAGCCGGTCATCGGCTGCGAGGTCTACGTCGCCGACGACCGTCGCGCCCAGGCAAAGGGCTACGCGCACCTGACGCTGCTGGCCGAGTCGAACGAGGGCTACGCGAACCTGATCAAGCTCTCGTCGGCGCGGCTACCTGGAGGGCTACTACTACAAGCCACGCGTCGACTGGGAGCTGCTCGAGCGGCCACGCCGATGGCCTGATCGCGCTCTCCGGCTGCCTCTCGGGACGCGTCTGCAAGGCGCTCGAGGAGGGCCGGCCATCCGACGCCGAGGCCGAGCTCGACCGGCTGGAGCAGATCTTCGGCACGGACGACGTCTACGTCGAGATGCAGAACGCCGGCCTGGAAATCCAGGCGCGCATCAACCCGCTGCTCGCCGGGCTCGCCGAGCAGCGTGGGCTGCCGCTCGTCGCCACCGGCGACGTCCATTACCTGCTCGCCGACGACGCGCGCGCCCACGAGGCGCTGCTCTGCATCCAGTCGGGCGACTCACTGCGCAACCCGAACCACTGGAAGTTCGACACGGACGAGTTCTTCTTCAAGTCGCCGGCCGAGATGGCGCTCGACTTCCCCGGCCACGAGGCGGCGATGCGGCGAACGCTCGAGGTCGCCGAGCGCTGCAACGTGACGATGGAGCTCGGTCGGGTGCTGCTGCCGACGTTCCCGACGCCGGAAGGCCGCGACGCCTTCGACTACCTCGTCGAGCTCTGCGAGCAGGGCTCGCGCGCCGCTACGACACGCGTCACGCCGGAGCTCACGGAGCGCCTCCAGTTCGAGCTCAAGACGATCAAGGAGATGGGGTTCGCGGACTACTTCCTCATCGTCTGGGACTTCATCCACTTCGCGAAGGGCAACGGCGATCTCGGTCGGCCCCGGCCGCGGCTCGGCGGCCGGCTCGCTCGCCGCCTACGCGCTCGACATCACCGACGTCGACCCGATGCGCTACGGGCTCCTGTTCGAGCGCTTCCTCAACCCGGCCCGCAAGGACCTGCCGGACATGGACATCGACTTCTCCGTGGCCGGCCGCGACCGGGTCATCAACTACGTGTCCGAGAAGTACGGACGCGACCGCGTCGCGCAGATCATCACCTTCGGGACGATGGCCGCCCGCGCCGCCGTGCGCGACGCCGGCCGCGTGCTCGAGATGCCCGTACGGCGTCGTCGACAAGATCGCGAAGCTGATCCCGGAGGGCCCGGGGCAGACGCTCGACGAGTGCCTCAAGCCGGGCGCCGAGCTGCGCCAGTCGTACGACGCCGACCCGCTGACGAAGGAGATCGTCGACCTCGCGAAGCCGCTCGAGGGGCTCGTCCGCCAGGACTCGATCCATGCGGCAGGGGTCGTCATCGGCGCGCAGCCGCTCACCGAGGTCGTGCCGCTCCAGCAGAAGGGCGCGGACCAGGACGTCGTCACGCAGATGCAGATGGGCGACGTCGTCGAGCTCGGCCTGCTGAAGATGGACTTCCTCGGCCTGCGCAACCTCGACGTCATCGACGCGGCCGTCGAGCTGATCGGCGGCGGCCTCGACATCGAGCACATCCCGC
Organism: uncultured Thermoleophilia bacterium; assembly: GCA_963734565.1. Lineage (GTDB taxonomy): Bacteria > Actinomycetota > Thermoleophilia > Gaiellales > Gaiellaceae > JACVRM01. The sequence goes on from CAVTHM010000002.1 coordinate 1,089,023, forward strand.
TCGACGACGCGCTGACCTACCGCATGCTCGCCGACGGCGACGCGGTCGGCGTGTTCCAGTTCGAGTCGTCGGGGATGCGCGAGGCGCTGCGTCAGGTCAAGCCGACCGAGTTCGAGGACCTGATCGCGCTCGTCGCCCTCTACCGGCCGGGGCCGATGCAGTACATCCCGGAGTACGCGAAGCGCAAGAACGGCCAGGCGCCGGTCACGTACATCGACGAGCGGCTGAAGGCGATCACCGGCGACTCGTACGGGATCTGCATCTACCAGGAGCAGTACATGCAGATCGCCAAGCAGCTGGCAGGCTTCTCGCCGGCCGAGGCCGAGACGCTGCGCAAGGCGATCGGCAAGAAGATCCACGAGCTGATGGCGTCCCTCAAGGACAAGTTCCTCGAGGGCTGCGGCCCAGACCGGCACGACGCCCGGCGTCGCCCAGCAGCTCTGGAAGGACATGGAGTCGTCGCAGGACTACTCCTTCAACAAGGCGCACGCGGCCTGCTACGCGCTGATCGCCTACCGCACCGCCTGGCTGAAGGCGAACCACCCGCACGAGTACATGGCCGCGCTCATCTCGTCGGTCATGAACACGAAGGACCGCGTGCCGTTCTACGTCAACGCGTGCCGCGAGATGGGCATCGAGGTGCTGCCGCCGGACGTCAACGAGTCGCAGTGCGACTTCGCCGTCGTCGAGGGGCACATCCGCTTCGGCCTGAACGCGGTCAAGAACGTCGGCGACTCGGCGGCGCGGGCGATCATCGCGGCGCGCGAGGAGGGCGGCCCCTTCGCGTCGGTCTGGGACTTCACCGAGCGCGTCGACCCGGCCGTGGTCAACAAGCGGGCGCTGGAGTCGCTCGTCAAGTGCGGGGCGCTCGACTCGACCGGCTCGCCGCGCAAGGGGATGCTCGAATGCCTCGAGTCGGCGCTCTCGTGGGGCGGCCGCCACCACGCCGACCAGCTGGCCGGGCAGAGCTCGATCTTCGACCTGGCCGGGGGAGGCGAGGAGGAGCAGGCGCCGCGGCACCACCCGACGATCCAGCCGGGCGAGTTCGAGCAGCGCGAGCTCCTCGCGATGGAGAAGGAGAGCCTCGGCCTGTACGTCTCCGAGCACCCGCTGACGCCGATCGCCGAGCAGCTGCGGCGCAAGACCGACGCGCGCCTGACGGAGCTCGAGCGGCGGCGCGACGGCGAGATCGTCACGGTCGGCGGCCTGATCGCGGGCCTCAAGCAACTGACCACCAAGAAGGGCGACCCGATGGTGTTCGTCCAGCTCGAGGACGTCACGGGCGGGGCGGAGGTCGTCGTGTTCAACTCGGTCTACGCGGCGTGCCGCGAGCTGCTCGAGCCCGACGCGGTGGTCGTCGTGAAGGGCCGCGTCGACCACAAGCAGCAGGGCGACACGAAGCTGCTCGCCATGGAGGTGACGGCGTTCGAGGCGGTGCCTGAGCGGAAGGAGGTGCGGCTCAAGGTCGACGCCCGCAGCGCGCGGGCCGGCCTGATCCGCGAGCTCGCGACGCTCGTGAAGGACTTCCCGGGTGAGGCGCCCGTCTACCTGGCGCTGGACACGTCCGAAGGGCCCAAGACGTACACATTCGGGCCGGAGTACCGGGTCGCACCCGTGCCCGACTTCTTCGCCGAGGCCAAGGCGCTCCTCGGCGAGGCCGCCGTCACCTAGTAGCGGCTTGTAAGCGCCCAGGCGCTCGGCCGCGATTCCAAGTTCGGCGAATCAGTTCCAAACGCGGCCGCGACGTCGTCTCAACGGGCATGAGGCGCGCCGGTGTCCTCGTTGTCGCCGCTCTGGGCGCGACCGTCGCGCTGGGCGTGGCAGGCGCGGGCCCGGCGCGCCCGCGGCTCCGAAGGTCACCGGGCCGCGCACGACGACGTCGACCCAGCCCGTCTACCGGTTCGCGGCGGCCCGCGCCGTGCGCTTCCGGTGCTCGTTCGACACGCCGAAGCTGCACGCCTGCGCGGCGCGCTACTCGCAGCAGCTCGCGGTCGGCGCCCACACGCTGCGCGCGCAGGCGGTCGGCCGGACGGGCAAGACGAGCCGGATCACCAGCGTCCGCGTGACCGTGACCGTGACCGCGCCGCCCGTCGAGCTGCCCGTGCTCCCGCTCGCCGCGACTGTCGCCGTCGGCCGCGGTGCCGGCGCGCCCGCGTTCGGCGCCGGCTCGGTGTGGGTGCCGAACACGGCCGACGGGACGCTCTCACGCGTGGATGCGACGACCAACGCGGTGACGGCGACGATCCGCTACGGCCCGGCCGGGCAGCTCGGCGACTTCTACGACTCGGCGGCGTTCGGGCACGGCTCGGTGTGGGTCGCGAGCGACGAGCACGCGACCGTCACGCGCATCGACCCGGCTACGAACCAGGTGATCGCGACGATCCCGGTTGCAAGCCGCCCGGCACAGGTCACCGTCACGAGCGACGCCGTCTGGGTCGCGCACTTCCTGCAGCCGCTCGCCACCCGCATCGACCCCGCGACCAGCACCGCCACGCAGCACCAGGTCGCCTCGAGCGGCGCGCCGCTTGCGGGCGCGGCCGGCGACGGCTCGACGATCTGGCTGCTCGTCAACCAGCCGCAGACCCTCCTCCACCTCGACACGACCGGCCGCGAGCTCGCCCACGCCGATGCGACGCCCACCGCGCGGCCCGTCCGCACCTTCCTCGCCGCCTGGTGGGTCGCCGTCGGCGAGGGCGGCGTCTGGGCGACGCACCCGAACCAGAACGTCCTCACGCGTAGCGACCAGGCGTCGGGGGCGGTCACCGCCACCGTGCCGGTCGAGCAGGGCCGCCTCTTCGGCGTGGCCGCCGGCGGCGGGTCGGTGTGGGCGGTCACCGACGAGGCGCTCGTACGCATCGACCCGGCCGCCGGGAAGGTCGTCGCGAAGGCGACGTTCCCGAACGCCACGCCCGTCGGCTTCACCGGCGTCGCGGTCGGCAGCGGCGCTGTGTGGGCGACGAACTACGACCGCGGCCAGCTCTACCGCGTCGCGGCGTAGCGCCGAAAGCGTCACAGTTCTCGCGCGCCGCCACGGAGCCATGCAGGCTGGAGGCGCACCTGTCCGCGGTGGCCATCTCGCCGTGCGCGCGGGGCACGGCTACCTCCTCTCAGTCCACGAACGAGGAGGAAGCGAATGGCAGGAAGACCGAAGCGCGTGGCGCCGCTCGTCGCCGGGCTCGCGCTCTGCGTGGCGCTGACCGCGGGGCTCGGGTACGCGGCAGACACGACGCCGACCATCAACGCCTGCAAGACGAAGGTGCTCGGCTACGTGCGCGTCGTAAGCGCGTCGGCCAAGTGCCGCAAGAACGAGTCGGCGCTCTCCTGGAACGCGGTCGGCCCAAAGGGTGACGCCGGCCCCGCCGGCCCGGCGGGAGCGGCCGGACCGGCCGGACCCGCGGGCGCCGCCGGTCCCGCGGGCCCCGCAGGGGCGAAGGGCGCCGACGGCGCGCCCGGGCCTGCAGGGCCGCAGGGCCCGAAGGGCGATCCGGGGCAGGGCATCGAGGAGATCGGCGACCTGAGCGGCGTGGGCTGCTCGACCCACGACGCGACCGACGGCGAGATCATGGTCGACGTCGCCGACGACGACACGATCACGCTCACCTGCGTCGCGGGCGACGGTGAGCCGCCGCCGCCACCGCCGACGGGTGCGGCGAAGCTCGTCATCAACGAGGTCGACTACGACCAGGTCGGCGCCGACCACGACGAGTTCGTCGAGATCTACAACGCCGGTGACGCGGCCGCCGACCTGGCCGGCATCGCGCTCTCGCCCGTCAACGGCGGCGACGGCACCGAGTACAGCCGCAAGCCGCTCACCGGCACGCTGGCGGCGGGCGACTACCTCGTCGTCGACGTCACGTTGCAGAACGGACCGCCGGACGGCCTCGCGCTCGTCAACCTGACGACGAAGACGCTGATCGACGCGCTCTCGTACGAGGGGGCGATCACGGCGGCCACGATCGACGGCACGACCTACAACCTCGTCGAGGGCATCGTGATCGACACGCTGGCCGACTCGAACACCGTCGAGGGCTCGCTGAGCCGCATCCCGAACGGCACCGACACGAACACCAGCGCGACCGACTGGGTGTTCACCACGACGGTCACGCGCGGCGCCGCCAACGTGGCGACGAGCTGACCGACGCCTGCGGCGGCCGGGCCGTGCCCGGCCGCCGCAGGAACCTCACACCCGCCGCCGGTGTAAGAAGGGCAGTGGTGGGCCGGCCACTGGAGGATGCGGAGCTCGTCGAACGCGCGCAGCGCGGCGATCTCGGCGCCTACGAGGAGCTCGTGAACCGCTACCAGGGAATCGCATTCCGGACGGCCTACGTCGTCGCAGGCTCGGCCGCAGACGCCGAGGAGGCCGCCCAGGACGGGTTTGTGAAGGCCTACCGCGCGCTCGGCCGCTTCCGCCGCGGCGCGCCCTTCCGGCCGTGGCTGCTCGAGATCGTCGGCAACGAGGCGCGCAACCGGCGCCGCTCCGCCGGCCGCCGCGACCGGCTGGCGCTCCGCGCCGCCGCCGAAGAAACCTCGGGGGGCGCGGCCCCGTCCCCCGAGGCGACGCTCCTCGCCTCCGAGGACCGCCGCCACCTGCTCGAGGCTGTCAACACGCTCAGCGAGGACGACCGGCTCGTGATCACGTGCCGCTACTTCCTCGAGCTGTCCGAGGAGGAGACGGCCGGCGCGCTCGGCGTGCCGCGCGGCACCGTCAAGTCCCGGCTCTCGCGCGCGCTCGACCGGCTGCGCGCCGCCATGGGGGAGGAGGCCGCGTGAGCACCCACGAGCTCGAGCTCCAGCTCCGCGCCCTCGGCGCCGAGATCGAGTTCCCGCACGAGCCGGACCTGCGCGCCGCCGTGCGTGACCGCGTCGCGCGGCGCCGGTTCGGCCGCCGCCGCTGGCTCGTCGTGGCGCTCGCGGTGCTCGTCGTGGCGATCGCCGGCGTGCTCGCGGTGCCGTCGGCCCGCACCGCGATCAAGGACTGGCTCGGCTTCGGCGCCGTGAAGTTCCAGTTCGTGGACGAGCTGCCCGCCAGGCCGGTGACGAACGAGCTCGACCTCGGCGTCCCGATCAGACTGCGAGACGCCCAGGATCGCGCCGCGTTTCGGATCGCCGTGCCGCCCGACGACCTCGGTAGGCCGACGATCTACCTCCGCAACCCGCCGCGCGGCGCCATGGTGTCGTTCCTCTACGGCACGCCCGACGAGGCGCGCCTGATCGTGTCCGAGCTCCGCGCTGACTTTCACCCCTTCCTGCAGAAGACGCTCTCCCAGTCGAGCACGGCCGAGACGGTCGAGGTGAACGGCAGTGAAGGGTGGTGGCTCACGGGCGCGCACTTCGTCGAGTACGCGGACGCGGCCGGCCGTTTCGGCGGCGCTCCTGCGCGGCTCGCGGGACGCGTCCTGCTCTGGATGAAGGGCCCGGTGCTGTACCGGATCGAGGGCCCGCTCACGAAGGAGCAGGCCGTCGAGATCGCCGAGTCGATCGCCTGATCGACTAAGCGTTTCCACAGAGTCGCGTAAAGCGTCCGTAAAGACGTTCGACCCCTGCCTAACCGACAATCCGAAGCCGTCGTTTCATCGAACAGAGAGCAGATGAGCACGGCAGACCTTCAAATCGAGACAGAGACCGAGCGCATCGAGCGCTGGCGGTACGAGGCGCTGCTGCGGGCGGGCTACGAGCCGTCCTCGGCCCGGCGGATCGCCGAGCGTCACGACATCGACCTGCATCACGCTGTCGAGCTCCTCGAGCGCGGCTGCTCACCCGAGCTCGCCGCCGCGATCCTCCTCTAGCGAGATCCCTGCCCGGCGGACGGGCAGAATCCCCGCGTGACCGCGCTCGCGTCGATCCCGTCACCGAGCTCGGGCACCTGGGAGATCGGCCCTCTTTCGATTCACATGTACGGGCTGATGCTGCTGCTGGCCGTCGCGGCCTGCACGGCGCTGACCGCGGTGCGCTGGGTGCGCGGCTGGGCGTGGAACCCGAACCTCGACGGCGTCCGCGACCGCCAGCCGCACGACCTCGACCTCGTGCTGCGCGTCGCCGTCTGGGGCGTTGCCGCCGGCGTCGTCGGCGCCCGCCTCTACCACGTCATCACCAGCTGGAGCGAGATCCCCGACCCCAAGTGGCAGGGCGTCTTCGAGGTCTGGAAGGGCGGGCTCGGCGTCTGGGGCGGCATCGCGCTCGGCGTCGCCGTCGGCGCCTGGATCGTCTACCGCTCCGGGCACAGCGTCCGCCTCTTCATGGACGCAGTCGCGCCCGGGCTGCTGCTCGCGCAGGGGATCGGGCGCATCGGCAACTGGTGGAACCAGGAGCTCTTCGGCAAGCCGACCGACCTGCCGTGGGGCCTCGAGATCGACGTCGACAACCGGCCGGAGCGGTACCTCTCCGAACCAACCTTTCACCCGACCTTCCTCTACGAGTTCGTCTACGACTCGATCGGCGCGGCAGTCGTGATCCTCGTCGGCTGGCGCTTCCGCATCCGGCCGCCGGCGCTCTTCGCGCTCTACGTCGCGATCTACACGTTCGGACGGTTCTTCGAGGAGCTGCTCCGCGTCGATCCGGCCCACGAGATCGGGCCGCTGCGGCTGAACGCCTGGATGTCGATCGTGGTCTTCCTCTGCTCGACCGCGTTCTTCGTGTGGTGGCAGTTCCTGCGTCCGAGGAAGGAGCGTCGCCGGCGGCTGCCGAAGTCCCCGACGATGGCAATTCCACGCGGCCGCGTCCGGCCCTCCCGCTAGCGTCCTCGCGCGATGGTCGTGCGCGAGCTCGAGCTGGACCTCGACGCCTTCGAGGGCCCCTTCGACCTGCTCCTGACGCTGGTCCTGAAGCAGGAGCTCGAGCCGTCCGAGGTCGACATCGCCGGGATCGTGCTGGCGTTCCTCGAGCGGCTGGCCGAGCGCGACGAGCTCGACCTGGACGCGTGCGGCGAGTTCCTCGTGCTCGTGGCGGCGCTGCTCGAGCTGAAGGCGCGCGGCCTGTTCACGGTCGAGGACGGCGAGCTCGACGACCTCGACGCCGAGGAGGCCGCCGAGGAGCTCGCGCAGCGGCTCGCCTCCTACCGGCGGATCCGCGCCGCGGCCGCCTGGCTCGCCGACCGGCTCGAGGAGGAGGGCGGGCGCTATTTCAGGCTCGGTCCGGCGCCGCTTGCGCCGCGTCCGTCGCGGCAGATCGCGCCCCAGGATCCATCGCAGCTCGCGGATGTGCTGCGGCGGTTCGCCGCCGACCCGCCGTCCGTGTCGCTCTCGCACATGGCGCTGCGCTTCCCGCCCGTGTCCGAGTTCCTGGGCCGCTTCCGCGCCCTGCTCGCCCGGCGGAGCCGCTTCGACTTCGACACGGAGGCGCGCGAACTCACGCGTGCCGAGGCGGCGGTGGCGTTCCTGGCCCTGCTCGAGCTGCGCAAGGCGGGAGAGATCGAGTTGTCGCAGGCGACCCCGTTCGCGCCGATTCGCGTGGCGCGCGCCGAGCCGGGGCAGAAGCGAGCGGAGGAGGAACCGTGGATCGCCCGCTCCGCCTGATCACCGCCACGCCGGTCGACCGGCTGGCACGCACGCTCGAGTCCCTGCTCGTCATCGCGTCGCAGCCGCTGTCGGTCGAGGAGCTGGCGGCGGCCACGGAGGACGGCGCAGAGCGCGTCGAGACGGCGCTCGGCCTGCTCGCCGAACGCTACAGCGAGGGCCGCAGCGGGATCGTGCTGGAGAAGGTCGCCGGCGGCTATGCGTTCCGCGCGTCGCGCGATTCGGCCGAGGCGTGCGCGCGCCTGTTCGAGCGGCCGGTCGAGCGCGGGCTGTCCGGCGCGGCGCTCGAGACGCTCGCCATCGTGGCGTACCTCGGGCCGTGCACGCGCCCGGACATCGCACGGCTGCGCGGCGTCGCCGCCGACGGCGTCGTCGCCGGGCTGCTCGAGCGCGGCCTGATCGCAGAGGCCGGCCGCGACGACGAAGGCGGGGCGGTCCGCTACCGCGTCACGCCGCTCTTCGAGCGCGTCTTCGGGCTCGAGGATCTCTCGGCGCTCCCGCGGCTGGACGACCTGGCGGACGGCCCGGAAGACCTGCGCGGCCGCCTCGAGCTGGTCGCGTCGCAGCGCTCCGCCTAGCTGCCTGACAATACGGCGTGCGCCTGAACGCGTTCCTGTCCCGCGCGGGTGTCGCGTCGCGACGCGGGGCGGACGAGCTGATCCGCGCCGGCCGGGTCGTCGTCAACGGCGAGCCGGGCCGCTTCGACCACGAGGTCGGGCGCCGCGACCGGGTCGAGGTGGACGGCGTACGGGTCGAGCTCCAGCCGCTCACGTACGTGCTCCTCGACAAGCCGGCCGGGACGATCACGACCGCGCGCGACCCGCAAGGGCGGCCCACAGTGGTCGACCATGTCGGCCACGACGTGCGATTGGCGCCGGTCGGTCGGCTCGACGTCCACACCACCGGCCTCCTGCTGCTGACCAACGACGGCGACCTCGCCCACCGGCTCGCGCACCCGCGCTACGGCGTCGAGAAGGTGTACGTGGCAGAGGTCGACGGCGACCCGAGTGCCGCGACGGTGCAGCAGCTGGCGAGAGGGGTCGAACTGGACGACGGCGTCACGGCACCAGCGCGCGCCCGCCGGCTCGGCCTGGGCCGGCTCGAGCTGGTGCTCCACGAGGGACGCAACCGCCAGGTGCGGCGGATGTGCGAGGCGGTCGGCCACCCCGTGCGCCGGCTGCGGCGAACGGGCTACGCGGGTCTCACCGCAGACGGCCTCGAGCCTGGCGGCTGGCGCGAGCTCACGCGGGACGAGGTCGACGTGCTTCGCCGGCAGGCCGGTCTGGCGGGGTGAGCGCGGTACGCTCAACTGCGTGATCGTCGACTACGCCGTGTACGAGCACGGCCACCGGGTTCCGGATCAGCCTCCGCTCGACGAGCTCTACGAGCGGTGCCACGAGATCGGCGGGTTCGTGTGGATCGGCCTGCACGAGCCGACCCACGACGAGCTCGACTCCGTCTCCCGCGAGTTCGGCCTGCACGCGCTCGCCGTCGAAGATGCGGTCAAGGCGCACCAGCGGCCCAAGCTCGAGCGCTACGGCGACGTGCTCCTGCTCGTGCTCAAGACGGCGCGCTGGGACGAGTCCATCAACGATGTTCGCTTCGGCGAGGTGCTCGTCTTCGTCGGCGACGACTTCATCATCTCCGTACGGCATGGGGAGCTCGACCTGCACGGGGTGCGGACGGAGCTCGAGCTCCATCCCGACCTGCTCGAGTGTGGCCCGAGCGCGGTGCTGCACGCGATCGTCGACCGCGTCGTCGACGGCTACGAGCCGGTCGTCGAGGCGCTCGACGCGTCGGTAAGCGAGATCGAGCGGGAGGTGTTCTCGGGCGCGGGCGGCAACCCGGCGGCGCAGATCTTCGCGCGCAAGCGCGACGTCCTGGAGCTGCACGCGGCCGTGTTCCCGCTGCTCGAGCCGGTAGAGCTGCTCGCCAGGGCCGGCTTCCCGCAGATCCACCCCGGCACGAAGGCGTACTTCCGCGACGTGCACGACCACCTGCTGCGTGTCCACAGCCGCGTCCAGCAGCTGCGCGAGGTACTGACGAGCATCCTGACGGCCAACCTCACCCAGGCGAACATCCGCCAGAACGAGGACGTGCGGACCGTCTCGGCCTGGGCCGCGATCGTCGCAATCCCCACGCTCGTCGCGAGCATCTACGGCATGAACTTCCGCCACATGCCCGAGCTGCACTGGCGCCTGGGCTACCCGTTCGCCCTCGTGGTCATGTTCGGCATCAGCGGCCTGCTCTACTGGCGCTTCCGCCGCATCGGCTGGCTCTGATCAGCGTCTGAGACAGCGCGCTCTCGGAGACGTCGCAAGACGCTTGCCCGTCTGAGATCACACGCTCTCGGAGACCCGTGAGCTCGACGGGACAGGTCAAGGCAGCGCCCCGCGTGCAGTTCCAAACAGGGACAGTCCTGTAAGGGCCCGGCGTGCCGGCGCTTCTTAACAGGGACAGTCCCTGTAAAGGCCGCCCGATGCGGGGCAAGGCAGCCTCCACCCGGATGCCGTCTTGCTCGGCTCCGAGGGCGACCGCTCTAAGACGTGTGAGGGACAGGATGAATCCTGTCCCTCGGTCTTCGCTCGTCTGCCGAGGGCGGCTCGTCTCAGACGGGTAACGGTCTTGCTCGCTTTCGGGCGCCGGTTAGCTACGGACGACTGACGAACCCCATGCGGTCGTACATCGCGGCGAGCGTCGGCGCCGACGCGGCTGCCGCCTTCTCGGCGCCGCGGCCGAGCATCCGCAGCAGCTCGCCCTCGTCGGCGCGCAGCTCCTGGTAGCGCTGCTGGATCGGCGTCACGAGCTCGACGACCGCCTCGCCCACGTCCTGCTTGAACTGGCCGTAGCCCTGCCCGTCGTAGCGCGACTCGATCGCCTCGGGCGGCTCGCCCGACGCCACCGCGAAGATCTCGATCAGGTTCGTCACGCCCGGCTTGTCGTCCGCGCGGCGCACGTCCATGCCCGAGTCGGTCACCGCCGAGCGCAGCTTCTTGCGAATCACGTCCGGCGGGTCGAGCAGCCGGATGGTGCCCGCCGCCGAGCCCGTCTTGCTCATCTTGTCGGTCGGCTCCTGCAGGTCCATGATCCTCGCGCCCGTGTCCGGGTAGACGCCGTCGGGCACGACGAACGTCTCGCCGAAGCGCGCGTTGAAGCGATCCGCGATATCGCGCGCCAGCTCGAGGTGCTGCCGCTGGTCGTCGCCGATCGGCACCGTGTCGGCCTGGTACAGCAGGATGTCGCCGGCCATCAGGATCGGGTAGTTGAACAGCGCGGCGTTGAGGAACTCCTGCCGGTCGCCCTTCTCCTTGAACTGCGTCATCCGGCCGAGCTGGCCGTAGCTCGTCACTGCGCCCAGCAGCCAAGCTGCCTCAGCGTGCGCCGTGACGTGGCTCTGCGCGAAGACCGCCGACCGCTCCGGGTCGAGGCCCGTCGCGAACAGGATCGCGCCGAGGTCGAGCGTCCCCTGCCGCAGGTCTTCGGGCTCGTACCCGACCGTGATTGCGTGCAGGTCGACGATGCAGAAGAACGCCTCGCCGCCGGATGCGACCGCCTCCTCCTGCGTCGCCGCGTACTGGCGGAAGCCGCCGCTGTAGTTGCCGAAGGTGGGATCGCCCGTGGGCTGGATTCCCGAGAAAACTCGCATTGCCGTGATTCTCCTTTGTGAGCAGGGCCTGACGCGTCGGTAGCGCGCGGGCCGGCTGCGGTGCGCCTAGCGCACGCTTCCGCCCCGCGCGCACGGCCACGACCAGGGCTCGCTGCGGAAGGCGGAAGTCATGTACCGAGCGTAGCGGGTCATGCCGCGCGGAGGAAGTTCGCCGCGAGCTTCGCTCCCTCGGGCGTGAGCACCGACTCCGGATGGAACTGGACGCCGTCGACCCGCAGCTCGCGATGGCGCACCGCCATGACCTCGCCGTCCGGCGCCGTGGCCGAGACCTCGAGCACCTCGGGGACGGTGGTGGCCGCGAGCGAGTGGTAGCGGCCCGCCTCGAACGGGTCGGGCAGCCCGGCGAAAATCCCCTGCCCGTCGTGCCGCACAGGCGCGGCCTTGCCGTGGACGAGCTCGTGCGCGTACCCGACGACGCCGCCGAACGCCTCGACGATCGCCTGGTGGCCGAGGCACACGCCGAGCACCGGCACGCGCCCGGCGAGCGCGCGGATGACCTCGATTGTCGCGCCCGCGTCCGCCGGCCGGCCCGGGCCCGGCGAGACGATCAGGTGCGTCGGCGCGAGGCGTACGGCCTCGTCCGCGTCGACCGCGTCGTTGCGCCGCACCTCGATGTCGGCGCCGCGCTCGGCGAACAGGTGCACGAGGTTGTAGGTGAAGCTGTCGTAGTTGTCGACGACGAGGATCACGGCGCCGTCTCGGCCAGGTCGATCGCCTTCTCGAGCGCCGCGAGCTTGTTGAGGCACTCCTCGTACTCGGCAGCCGGATCCGAGTCCGCGACGATCCCCGCGCCCGCCTGCAGGTAGGCGACACCGCCCGCGAGCACGACCGTGCGGATCGTGATGCAGGTGTCCAGGTCGCCGCCCGGGACGACGTACCCGACCGCGCCCGCGTAGGCGCCGCGCCGGTAGCCCTCGAGCTCGGCGATCAGCTGCATGGCGCGCACCTTCGGCGCGCCCGACACGGTGCCGCAGGGGAAGCACGTCTCGAGCAGCTCCAGCGGACCGACCCCGTCGCGAAGCGTGCCCGCGACCTCCGAGACCAGGTGCGTCACGTGCGAGAAGCGCTCGGGCATGAGGAACTGCTCGACCTGCACCGACCCCGGGACGCAGGTCCGCGAGAGATCGTTGCGGCCGAGGTCGACGAGCATCACGTGCTCGGCGCGGTCCTTCTCGGAGGCGAGCAGCGCCTCGGCGTCGCCCTCGCCCCGCGGCACCGTGCCGGCGATCGGGTTCAGGCTTGCTCTCCGGCCGTCCAGCTTCACCATCGTCTCCGGCGACGAGCCGACCAGCGCCACGTCGCCGAGCTCGAGCAGGAACAGGTACGGCGACGGGTTGACGCGCCGGAGCGCCCGGTACAGCGTCACGGCGCTGACGGCCGTCGGCCGCTCCGCCCGCTGCGAGAGCACGACCTGGAAGATGTCGCCGGCGCGGATGTGCTCTTTCGCGCGGCGCACCATCGCCTCGTACTCCTCGCGGGCCGGGAAGCGGCGGGTCGGCGACGGCTCCAGGGCGGCGGCGCGCGGCAGTGGGGGCGGCTCACGGAGCCGCACCGCGAGCGCGTCGGGGTCGCCGTGCATCACCTCCGCGGTGCCGAGTGCGTGGTCGAAGCGGACGAGCGTGTCGACCACGACGAAGCGGCTTTCCGGCAGCGACGGGCCGTCCTCCGGGACCGGCACCGTCGGCTCGAGCCGAGCCACGTGCTCGTAGCCCAGGTAGCCGACGGCCGGCGCGTCGAGATCCTTGAGCTCGTCGAACGTGACGAGGCGCGTGCCGCTGCCGACGAACGAGGAGCGGCCGAGGCGCCCGCGCTCGACCGACTCCAGGAGGAACGAGCTCTGCCCGTGGGCGCGCAGGTGCAGGTACGCGCCGAGCGGCGTGATCAGGTCGGTCGGCAGCTCGTGTGCCACGGGGCGGGTCTACCACAGGCCGTCCGCAGGAGGGATGGGCGGAACGAACCTGAGACGAGGCCCGTTCCACGCAGCCCTCCTACACTCGCCCCGTGACGCGCCTCGTCGAACCGGCCAGCGCCCTGCTCGGCCACATCGCCGTCCCGGGCGACAAGTCGGTTTCCCACCGGTCCGTGCTCGTCGGCGCGGTCGCCGAGGGCGAGACGCGCATCCGCGGCTTCGGGGCGTCCGCCGACACGCAGGCGACGGTCGACGCCGTGCGAGCGCTCGGCGTGCAGGTCGACGAGGACGGCGACGAGCTGGTCGTCCACGGCGTCGGGCTCGGCGGCCTGCGACCGCCGGACGCCCCGATCGACTGCGCCAACTCCGGCACGCTCATGCGACTCCTCGCGGGCCTTGCCGCCGGCAACGGCGGCCGCTTCGAGCTCATTGGCGACGAATCGCTCAACTCCCGGCCGATGGAGCGGATCGCCGAGCCGCTGCGCCGCATGGGCGCGACCGTCGAGACAGACGAAGGCCGGCCGCCGCTCGTGATCGAGGGCGGCGCGCTCCGCGGGATCACCTACGAGCTCCCGGTCGCCAGCGCGCAGGTCAAGTCCGCGATCCTGCTCGCCGGTCTGACCGCGGACGGAGCGACCACCGTCGTCGAGCCCGTGCCGACCCGGGACCACACCGAGCTGATGCTTCGCGCCGCCGGCGCACGCGTCACGCGGCGCGGCAAGCGGATCACCGTCCAACCGGCCGCGCGGCTCCACGTCGCGCAGGTGCAGGTGCCCGGCGACCCGTCGAGCGCGGCGCCGTTCATCGCCGCCGCCAGCCTGCTCGCCGGCTCCGAGCTGACCGTCCACGACCACGCCCTGAACCCGACGCGCACCGGCTTCCTCGACGTGCTCGGCCGCATGGGCGGGCGCCTCAACGTGCTGCACCGCTACCGGGCCGGCGGCGAGCAGGTCGGCGACCTGGAGGTGCGCTCCGCCGAGCTCGTCGCCACGCGCGTCACCGCATCGGAGGTGCCGCTGCTCGTCGACGAGGTGCCCCTGCTCACGCTCGTCGCCGGCATGGCGCGCGGCACCACCATGATCTACGGAGCCGGCGAGCTGCGCGTGAAGGAGACGGACCGCGTCGCGGCAGTGGTTGATGCGCTGCGCCCGCTCGGCCTGCGCGTCGAGGCGCTCGACGACGGCTTCCGCATCCGCGGCGTCCCGGCCCGCCCGCGCGGCGGCGGCACCGTCGAGTCGCGCGGCGACCACCGCATCGCGATGCTCGGGGCGGTGGCGGGCCTCGTGTCCCGCGAGGGCGTGCGCATCGAGGACGACGAGGTCGTCGCCGTAAGCTTCCCGGGATTTTGGGATCTCCTGGACGCAGTCACCCAGCGGAGCTGAAGCGTTGATCGTCGCCATCGACGGGCCGGCCGGCGCCGGCAAGAGCACCGTCGCGCGGCAGCTCGCGCAGAAGCTCGGTTTCCGCTACCTCGACACGGGCGCGATGTACCGCGCGCTGACGTGGCTCGGGCAGGAGCGCGGCCTCGACCCGGAGGACGCCGGCGCACTGGCCGACCTCGCACGCGAGAGCCCGGTGGAGCTCGACACGGACGGCACGGTGACGATCGCCGGCCACGACGTCACCGCCGCGATCCGCAGCGCCGCGATCGACCGCCTCGTCCCGATCGTGGCGCGCCACGAGCCGGTGCGGGAGGTGATGCGCGGCCGCCAGCGCGAGCTCGCCGCGGCCGGCGACGCCGTGATCGAGGGCCGCGACATCGGCACCGTCGTCGCGACCGAAGCCGAGGTGAAGGTCTACCTCGACGCCGACCCGTCGATCCGCGCGAGCCGCAGGCAGGCGGAGCGCCCGGGCATCGGCGCCGATGCGCTCGTCACCGACCTGCGCCTGCGCGACGAGAGCGACGCGGAGCGCACGCTCCAGGCGGAGGATGCGCATGTGATCGACACGACCGATCTGCAGATCGACGACGTCGTCGCGCGCATCGAGGAGCTCGTGCGCGAGCGGCTGCCCGCCTAGTGCCCCCTCAGGCAATACACGCTCGCCAGCATTACCTGAGGGGGCACTAGATGCGCGCCGCCGATCCCGTCTGGCGCGTCGGGCGCATGACCATCCAGCCTGCGGTGAAGGCGATCGCGCCGATGCGCGTCTACGGCAAGGAGAACATCCCGCTCGACGGCGGTATCGTGCTCGCGCTGAACCACTTCTCCTGGCTCGACCCGCCCGCCTTCGGCGCGGCGTGCCCGCGGGTCATCTACTACATGGCGAAGATCGAGCTGCACCGTGTGCCGTGGATGGGCCAGTTCATCCGCGCGTTCGGCGCGTACTCCGTGCGCCGCGGCGAGTCCGACCGCGAGTCGGTGCGCCTCTCGCGCGAGCTCGTCTCCGAGGGACGCGCCGTCGGGCTCTTCGTCGAGGGGACCCGCCAGCGCAGCGGCGTCCCGGGCGAGCCGAAGCCGGGCGCGTCGATGATCGCGCTGCAGGAAGGCGTCCCGGTCGTGCCGGGCGCGATCCACGGGAGCCAGTTCTGGAAGCCGGGGAACTTCCATCCCGTGTCGATCGCGTGGGGCGAGCCGATGGACTTCACCGGCCTGCCGAAGAGCGGCAAGGGCTACCGCGAAGCGTCCGTTGAGATCGGACGGGCGCTCTGGACGCTGTGGGACTTCCTGGTCGACATGCACGAGCTCGGCCGGCCGCAGCGCGCGACTCCGCCGCACTTAGTGGCTCAGAGCCACAAAGTCGTCCCTGCGCACGATGAGGACGGCGAAACCGTGGCCTCCGCTGAGCCCTCCGAGCAAGTGGCTGAGAGCCACAAAGTCGACTCGGAGCCCTCCGAGGAGGGTGCGGCCGAGTGAGTGAGGCGGACGAGGCCGAGGGCGACGTCGCCGTCGAGGCGCCGCGCGAGCTGCTCGGCACGGTGGCGATCGTCGGCTTCCCGAACGTCGGGAAGTCGACGCTCATCAACCGCCTCACCAGCTCGCGCGCCGCCGTCGTGCACGAGACGCCCGGCGTGACGCGCGATCGCAAGGAGCTCGTCTGCGAGTGGGCCGGCAAGGAGTTCCTGCTGGTCGACACGGGCGGCGTGGACGTGGCCGACCCGTCGCCGATCACGCGCGGGATCGCCGACCAGGCGCGCGTCGCGATTGCCGACGCCGACCTCGTCCTGTTCGTCGTCGACGCGCGCACCGGGATCACGCCCGGCGACGAGGAGATCGCCGAGCTGCTCCGCCATGCGCGGAAGCCGGTCTTCCTGCTCGCAAACAAGATCGACGACCCGGCGCAGGACGTGGCCGCGCTCGAGTTCCACCGGTTGGGGCTCGGCGACCCGATCCCCCTCTCCGGGCTGCACGGCCACGGCACGGGCGACCTCCTGGACGCGATCGTCGACCAGCTGCCCGGCAGCAACCGGGTGCAGGTCGGCGACGAGGCGATCCGCGTCGCGATCCTCGGCCGGCCGAACGTGGGCAAGTCGAGCCTGCTGAACGCGCTGCTGGGGCGAGAGCGCGTGCTCGTCTCGGAGGTGCCGGGCACCACGCGCGACACGGTCGACACGGTGCTCGAGCACGGCGACCGGGTCTTCCAGCTGGTTGACACGGCGGGCCTGCGCCGCAAGCGCCGCCAGCGGCAGGGGATCGAGTACTACTCGGAGCTGCGCGCGCTCCAGGCGGCCGAGCGCGCGGACGTGGCGCTCGCGCTCGTCGACGCAGAGGAGGGGCTCGTCGAGCAGGACATCCAGGTGGCCGAGACCGCGCGCCGCGCCCAGTGCTCGACGCTGATCGTGATGTCGAAGTGGGACGTCTCGACGATCGACCTGGAGGACACCCGCAAGGACCTCCGCGATCGCCTCCGCCAGCGCCCGCCGGTGATCGCCGTCTCGTCGAAGACGGGCCGCGGCATCTCCCGGCTGCTCGACCGCACGGCCGAGCTCTACGACAAGCACGTCGCGCGCATCCCCACGCCCGAGCTGAACCGCTTCCTCGGCGAGCTGCGCGCCGCGCGCCAGCCGCCGTCGCGCGGCGGCAGGCGGCTGAACCTCCTCTACGGCGCCCAGGTGCGCACGCGCCCGCCGCGCTTCCGCTTCTCGGTCAACGACCCGAGCCTGATCACGCGCGACTACGGCTACTGGGTCGAGAACCAGCTGCGCGAGCGGTTCTCGCTCGACGGCGTCCCGGTCGCGATCGACTTCGTACGCCGCTCGTGAGGGTCGTCGTCATCGGCGCGGGGGCGTGGGGGACGGCGTTCGCCGTCCTGCTCGTGCGCGAGGGGCACGAGGTGACGCTCGCCGCCCGCGACCCCGAGGTCGTCCAGGCCATCCGCGAGACGGGCCGCAACCCGCGCTACTTCCCGGACACCGACCTGGAGGGCCTCGCCGCCTCGTCCATCGAGGAGGCGCCGGTGGACGACGCGGAGCTCGTGACGGTCGCGGTGCCCAGCCGCGTGTTCGGAGCCGTGGTGGGCTCGCTGGGCGGGACGGCGCCGGTGCTCAGCCTGAGCAAGGGCCTCGACCCGGCGACCGGCCAGCGGCTGTCGGCGCTCGTCGAGGGCCGCAAGGTGGCGGTCCTGTCCGGCCCGAACTTCGCCTCCGAGGTCGTCGCGGGCAAGCCGTTCGCGTCGGTCGTCGCGAGCACCGACCGCGAGCTCGGCGAGTGGCTCCAGCGGGAGCTGATCTCCGGGACGTTTCGCGTGTACCTGAACACGGACGTGCTCGGCGTCGAGCTCTGCGGCGCGGCGAAGAACGTGATGGCGCTCGCCGCCGGCGTGATCGACGGGCTCGAGCTCGGCGACAACGCGAAGGCGGCGATGCTCACGCGCGGCCTGGCCGAGATGTCGCGCCTCGGCACGACCGCCGGCGCGCGCCTGGAGACGTTCTCCGGCCTCGCCGGCATGGGCGACCTGGTCGTCACCGGCTGGAGCCAGTTGAGCCGGAACCGGCGCGAGGGCGAGCTGATCGCCCGCGGCTCCGACCCGATCCGCGCGGCGGCGACGATCGCCAGCACGGTGGAGGGGCTCACCACGGCGCCGGCGCTCGCCCGTTTGGCATCGCGTCTGGGCGTCGACCTGCCGATAACCGACGCTGTGACTAGATTGCTGGCCGGCGAAGACCCGCGCGACCTCATCGTGGGCCTCATGGCCAGACCACCGAGCGAGGAGTGATCGTGAAGAGCATGCGCATCCCGATGGCAGCCCTGGTCGCGTTCGCGGCCCTGGCGCTGGCCGCCTGCGGCGGCAGCACGAGCACGTCGTCGACCGGCGGCGGCAGCATCCCCGAGACTGCGAGCTTCGCGCCTTCGTCGGCAGCGTTCTTCGTCTCGGTCGACACCGACGCGAGCGGCGACCAGTGGCACAAGGCGGGCGTCCTGCTGAACCGCTTCCCGTCCGCCGGCAAGCTCGTCGAATCCTTCAACAACTCGAACGCAGAAGGACGGCGTCACGTGGGCGCAGGTCAAGCCCACGCTCGGCCCCGACACGGGGATCGCCGGGCTCACGGCCGACAGCTCGTCGGTCGTGCTCTTCACCAAGTCTCCGAAGCCCGACGACTTGCAGGCGCTCCTGAAGAAGGGCAGCCACTCGCAGGCCAGCAAGGTGGTCGACGGCTGGGTGGTCGCCGGCGACACGATGGCGGCCGTCGACCGGTTCACGGCCGCGAGCTCGAACGGCTCGCTCGCGGACGACAGCGCCTTCAAGGACGCGGTGGCCAACGTCGACGCCGGCGGGCTCGCGCTCGGGTACGTGCCGGGCAAGACGATCACGACCGCGTTCGCGAAGGGCCTGAGCTC
This sequence comes from uncultured Thermoleophilia bacterium, assembly GCA_963734565.1. Classification (GTDB taxonomy): domain Bacteria; phylum Actinomycetota; class Thermoleophilia; order Gaiellales; family Gaiellaceae; genus JACVRM01. The sequence goes on from CAVTHM010000002.1 coordinate 1,107,887, forward strand.
GCAGGGCGCACCGGCCGGGCTCGGCGACATCGGCAAGATCGAGTCGGTGGCCGCGTCGGCGACGGCCGAGGACGACGGCGTCAGCTTCGACGTCGCCCTCAAGTCGCCGGATTCGCCGTCGACCGAGCCGTTCAGCCCGACGCTCGACGAGACGTTCCCGGCGAAGCCGCTGGTCTACGTCACCGCGGCGCACGTGGACAAGACGCTGCGCCAGGTGCTCGACCAGGTATCCAAGAGCGTCCCGAACTTCTCGCAGCAGCGCACGCAGCTCGAGCAGGCGCTCGGCGTGACGCTCGAAGGCGACGTGCTGCCGCTCTTCAAGGGCGAGCTCGGCGCTCGGCGTCTACGGCGACGCGAGCGGCACGATCCCGGTCACGGTCGACGCCGTCCTCACCGTGGACGACGAGGCCAAGGCGACGCACCTGATGGACCGCCTCGGCGCGCTCGTCCAGCTCGGCGGCAACGGCTCGACGGCGAAGGTCCAGGTCGGCGACGTGCAGGCGACGGAGCTGAAGCTCTCCGGCGGCCAGTTCTCGATCCTCTGGGTCGTCAGCGACGGCAAGCTCGAGATCAGCACCAGCAAGGCGGGCCTCGAGCAGCTGCGCGGAAGCTCCGACCGGCTCGCCGACGACAGCGCCTACACGAGCCAGCTGGCGGCCGCCAACGTCCCGGACAAGGTGACGGGCCTGGTCTACGCCGACCTGCAGACGGCGGTGCCCTTCGTCCTCGGCTTCGCGGGCACCCAGGCGGACGCCGAGGTCCGTGCGAACCTGAAGCCGCTGCGGTCGGTCGTGGCATCCGGCACGACGAACGGGGACACCGTGCTCCTCAGCGGGTTCGTCGGTATCGGCTAGCGTCCCGGGCTCATGGCTGCGCGCACGTTCCTGTTCTCGTCCGAGTCGGTCACCGAGGGCCATCCCGACAAGATGGCCGACCAGATCTCCGACTCGATCCTCGACGCCGTCCTCGCGCAGGATCCGATGGGCCGCGTCGCCTGCGAGACCCTGATCACGACGGGCCTCATCGTCGTCGCGGGCGAGATCAGCACCGAGTGCTACGTCGACATCCCGAAGCTGGCGCGGAACAAGGTGCGCGAGATCGGCTACGACCGGGCGAAGTACGGCTTCGACGCCGACACGGCCGGCGTGATCGTCGCGCTCGACGAGCAGTCGCCCGACATCGCGCAGGGCGTGGACGCGTCGTACGAGGTGCAGCACGCCGGCGACGACGACCCGCTCGACCAGGTCGGCGCGGGCGACCAGGGGATGATGTTCGGCTACGCGACGAACGAGACCGAGGAGCTGATGCCGCTCCCGATCATGCTCGCGCACAAGCTCTGCCAGCGGCTCGCCGCGGTGCGCAAGGCCGACGTGCTGCCGTACCTGCGTCCCGACGGCAAGGCGCAGGTGACGATCCGCTACGAGGTCGGCGAGGACGGCATCCAGCGGCCGGCCGAGATCGAGCGCGTGCTCATCTCGACGCAGCACCGCGAGGGGCTCGACGCCGACTCGCTGATCAAGCCGGACCTGGCCGAGCACGTCCTGCGGCCGATCCTGCCGCCGCACCTGTACGACGAGCGGCGCCTGCTGGACGACAAGGATTTCTTCTACTGCAACCCGACCGGCAAGTTCGTCGTCGGCGGGCCGATGGGCGACACCGGCCTGACCGGGCGCAAGATCATCGTCGACACGTACGGCGGCTCCGCGCGCCACGGCGGCGGCGCCTTCTCGGGCAAGGATCCGACGAAGGTCGACCGCTCGGCGGCCTACGCCGCCCGTTACGTGGCGAAGAACCTGGTCGGCGCCGGCCTGGCCGACCGTGCCGAGGTGAACGTCGCCTACGCGATCGGCGTCGCGCACCCGGTGTCGATCGCGGTGCAGACGTTCGGCACCGAGCACGTCTCGACCGACAAGATCGAGCAGCTCGCCCGCGAGCACTTCGACCTGCGCCCGGGCGCGATCCTGCGCGACCTCGACCTGCGCCGGCCGATCTACTCGAAGACGGCCGCGTACGGCCACTTCGGCCGCGACGAGCACGACTTCACGTGGGAGTGGCTCGACAAGGTCGACGCGCTGCGCGCGGCCGCCGGCTCGCGACGCGTCGACGCCGGCGGGTCGCCTCGCCTCGGCCACGAAGACGGTCACCTCGCGAGGCCGAGACGTCGAACAGCCGCCGACTCCGGAGCGAACGCCTGGCACGGGCGCTCTCAGCTCGACACGCGACGGTACGGCCAGCACCGGCCGCGCAGCTGGCGCTCCTCGGAACCGGGCGCTCGCGAAGAATCGCGGCTGAGATCCTCGAGCCCGCACTAGTCGCTCGGCGAGCGGACTGAACACTCCGGTCTCGTGGCGGGGGCCCCGGAAACGGCGGCGGAGGCGCTGAACGCTGAAGAGGCTCCGGCAGCCGGACACGTCATCTTGACGGCGCCGAAGCGCGCGCTCAGCCGGGCGCTCGAAGGCCCGGCCGCGGCCTTCTCTGCGACGCCTCTCGCCGCGTGCGCCGCGCCGTCATGCCCGCCGCCGTCCGTGGAGCGCACCTCGATCTCGCGGCCCGGGACGAGCCCTTCGTCGTAGAACCAGTGCAGCAGCTCGCCGTCGTGCTCGGCGAGCCGCACGATCGTCGCCCGCGCCCCGGGCGTGAGATCCGCCGCCGCGGCCAGCTCGGCGTTCTCTGCCTGCTCGAACTCGGGATCGACCGGCCAGCCGTGCGGGCACCGGTCGGGGTGGCCGAGCTTCTCGGAGATCCGCTCGACCATGTCGTCGGTGAACGTGTCGCCGAGCTCGTCCGCGTGCACGTGCGCCTCCGCGGCCGTGTAGCCCATGAAGTCGGTCAGCAGGCGCTCGATGATCCGGTGCTTGCGGACGACGCGCTCGGCGCGCTCGCGTCCGGACGCGGTGAGGAGCGCCTCCTTGTTCTCGCCGCGCTCGACGAGCCCCTCCGCCTCGAGCCGCTTCAGCATCTCGCCGGCCGACGCACGCGACACGCCGAGCATCTCCGCGACGCGCGAGGCGAGCGTGGGGGAGCCGGCCGTGAGCGGCCGGTACTCGCCGATCGGGAAGGCGAGGAAGTAGATCGTCTCCAGGTACTCGTCGACCGAATGGCCGGCCATCGGACGCCTCCTCGTTTGCAGCCTGCCCGGGCGGGTCACTATAGTTCCGCGTCCTTGTAAGGCCCCCCTTACATCGATCAAGGAGAGACGTGTCCACCGCCCAGATCCTCGCCCTCGGCGCCATCGCCGGGCTCACGATCTTCCTCGGGCTGCCCGCGGCGCGCCTCCGCAACCTCGACGTCCGCGTGCGCGCCGGCCTCAGCGCCATGGCGACCGGGATCCTGCTCTTCCTGCTGTGGGACGTCCTCGCAAACGGCGTCGAGCCGGTCGAGGGGCATCTCGAGAAAGCGGTGGAGGGCGGCGGCTCCTGGGGCGCGTTCATCGGGCTGGCAGCGCTGCTCGCCGCCGGCGTGATCGCCGGGATGATGAGCCTCGTCTACTACGACCGCTGGATGCGCAACGCGGCGCTCGTCGCCGCTCGTCGGCCCGGGCGCAGCCGCGGTCGACGAGTTCGCCGGCCGCACGGCGCTCGAGCGGCTCGTCCGAGGCACAGCGGCTGGCACTGCTGATCGCGACGGGGATCGGCCTGCACAACTTCGGCGAGGGGCTGGCGATCGGGCAGGCCGGCGCGTCGGGCGAGATCTCGCTGGCGCTCGTCCTCATCATCGGCTTCGCACTGCACAACGCCACGGAGGGCTTCGGGATCATCGGGCCGATGTCGGCGGACGCCGACCGGCCGACCTGGCGCTTCCTCGCTCCTGCTCGGCCTGATCGGCGGCGGCCCGACCTTCCTCGGCACGGTCGTCGGCCAGGCGTGGGTCAGCGAGGCGCTGTCGGTGGTCTTCTTCGCGGTCGCCGCCGGCTCGATCCTGTACGTCGTCCAGGAGCTGTTCGCCGTGAACCGGCGCTTCAACCTGCCGATCCTGGTCACGTGGATGCTCCTGCTCGGGCTGTTCCTCGGCTTCGCCACCGACTGGGTGATCGAGGCGGCCGAGCTCGCGACCTAAGCTTTTCGGCGTGGCAGAGCGCGGCCTCCTCTTCGAGACCGTCGCGGAGGAGTACGACCGCGTCCGGCCGACGTATCCGCCGGAGCTCGTGGACATCGCCTGCGCCGGCCTCACGGAGGGCTCGCGCGTGCTCGAGGTGGGCTGCGGCACCGGGAAGCTCACGCGCGACCTTGCGGGGCGTGGTTTCCAGCTCGAGGCCCTCGATCCCGGCGAGGGGATGGTCGCGGTCGCCCGGCGGGCTGTCGGAGACGCACCCGTCGAGTTCCACATCGGCCGGTTTGAGGACGTCGACCTCCCCGCCGGCTCGTGGGATGCGGTGTTCTCGGCCACCGCGTTCCACTGGGTGGATCCGCGCGTCGGCTGGGCGAAGGTCGCCCGGCTGCTGCGGCCGGGCGGGAGGTTCGCGCTGCTGACGCACACCGTGGACACGACGGGCCCGGTGCACGACGCGTTCCGGGCCGCCTGGCGCGAGGCGCGACCGGACGAGCCGCGGTGGGTCCCGCGCACGGTGGCCGAGCAGCTCGCCGGCGCGGAGGCGCGGCGGGACAACGTCTCGGAGGTCTGGGCGTGGTTGTGCAACCACGACCTCGGGGTGCCCGAGGCCGCCGGGCTCTTCGAGGCCGTGCGCATCGAGACGCGGGCGCGCGAGATCGACGAGACGGCGGACGAGGTGCTCGCCCACGTCCGAACCGCGTCCGCGTACCTCGAGCTCGACCAGGCGCGCCGCGACCGGCTCGAGGAGCGGCACCGCGCGGCGATCGACGCCGCCGGCGGCTATCGCACCACCATCCACGCGCTGCTCGTCACGGCCCGCGCCGTCCCGGCCCGGCCATAGCCTGCGGAGGTGGCCCGCCACTTCGCCGACGTCCAGCCGCTCGTCACCGCTCGCGCGATCGGCCAGGCATACACGTACGCGGTGCCCGAGGACGTCGAGAAGGGCGCGGTCGTGTCGGTTCGCTTCGGCGGCGCTCGACGGCGCGGCGTGGTCGTCGCAACGGCCGACGAGGCGCCGAAGGGGATCGACCCCGCGGACGTCGAGGCGGTTGTCGAGCGGCTACCGCCGGCGCTTGTCGACCTCGCGCTCTGGATCGCCGAGTACTACGGCTCGACCGCGGGCCGCACGCTCGCGCTTGTCGCGCCGCACGTGCGCAAGCGGCGCTTCGAGAAGCCGTCGCCGGTCGCGCGCGAGTCGCTGCCCGGTGCCGTCCGCCTGGCGCCCGAGCCGACGGAGCCGCAGCGGGCCGCGGGCGCGCGGATCATCGAAGCGCTCGATGGAGGCGGCGGTCACTTCCTGCTCTACGGCGCGACCGGGAGCGGCAAGACCGAGGTTTACCTGCGTGCCTGCGAGGAGGCGCTCGCACGTGGCCGCGGCGCGATCGTGCTCATCCCGGAGATCGCGCTCGCGCCGCAGACGCTGGCGCGCTTCACCGCGCGCTTCGGCGACCGCGTGGCCGTGCTGCACTCGGCGCTCGCGGAGAGCGAGCGCCGCGACGAGCGCGAGCGCGTCGCGAGCGGCGAGGCGCGCGTGGTCGTCGGCGCGCGCTCGGCGATCTTCGCGCCGGTGCGCGACCTGGGCGTCGTCTGCATCGACGAGGAGCACGACGCCTCGTACAAGCAGGAGGCCGACCCGCGCTACGACGCGCGGACGGTCGCCGCCAAGCGTGCCGCGCTCGAGCAGGCGGTCGCCGTCTACGGGAGCGCGACGCCGCGCCCCGAGAGCTGGGAGACGCTCGAGCGGCTGGAGCTCGGCGGCCGGATCGCGGCTGCGCTGCCGCCGGTCCAGGTCGTCGACCTGCGCCGCGAGCCCGGCTACCCGCTCTCGGCGCCGCTGATGGCCGGGCTCGACGGCATCTCACGGGAGGGCGGCAAGGCGATTCTGCTGCTCAACCGCCGTGGCGTCGCGCCGGCGATCCACTGCCGCGCGTGCGGGACGACCCGGCGCTGCGAGAACTGCGACATCGCGCTCGTCCTGCACGCGGACGGGCAGCTGCACTGCCATCACTGCTCGGCCGTCCAGCCGGCGCTCGAGCACTGCCCCACGTGCGGCTCGCCCGACCTGGCGCGGATCGGCGCGGGCACGCAGCGGCTCGAGCGCGAGCTCGCCGAGCACTTCCCGGAGCTGGAGCGGATCCGGCTCGACGCCGACGCCGCCGCCAAGCCGGGCGCGCTCGCCGAGGCGCTTGCCCGCTTCGCCTCGACCGACCGCTCTGTCCTGCTCGGGACGCAGATGGTCGCGAAGGGCCACGACTTCTCAGGCGTCGCCCTCGCTGCCGTGGTGGACGCCGACACCGGCATGGCGCTCCCCGACTTCCGCGCCGAGGAGCGCACGTTCCAGCTGATCACCCAGCTCGCGGGCCGCAGCGGGCGGGAGGCGCCCGGCCGTGTGATCGTGCAGACGTTCCAGCCGGACTCGGTCGCCGTCGAGTACGCCGCCCGCCACGACGTGGAGCGCTTCATGGCGCACGAGCTGGAGCGGCGGCGTGAGCTCGGCTACCCGCCGTTCCGCCACCTCGTGCGCGTGCTCGTCGCCGGCGACGAGCCTGCTCCGGTGGAGCGTCTCCTGGTCGAGCTGCGCAAGGGGCTCGAGGGCGTCGGCGCCGACCTGCTCGGCCCGGCGCCGCTCCTGCGCCTGCGCGGGCGGCACCGCTCCCAGCTCGTGGCGAAGACCCACACGCCGCGCGCCGTCGCAGGCCGCGCCGCGCGGATGCTCGCCGCGGCGTCGGTTGCGATGCGGCGCGCCGGGCTGACCGCCGTCGTCGACGTCGATCCGCAGTCGCTGTAGGGGGCTTCGGCCAAACGCAGCCTGTGCCCGTCGCGGCACGCTGCTCGTCCCGATGCGTCGTCCTCGGTCGCCCCGAGGGCACGGCTATCGACGCTCCCTGCGTCCTAGCCTCGGACCGAGCATCGCACCACGCCGGGCGAGCGGATCCCCACCAAACCCTCCTAGACTTCCGCCGTGGCCGAAGCCGAAGCCGAGACGCACAGCGAGACCCACACCGAGACCCGCGACGGGCCGCTCGACGCCGAGCACGTCGCCCGGCGGCGGCTCGCGCTGGCGCAGATCCGCCAGTACGGCGACCCCGTCCTGCGGATGCGCGCGCAGGAGATCGAGGAGTTCGACGACGACCTGCGGCGGCTCGCCGAGCGGATGACGGCGCTGATGAAGGACGCCTCCGGTGTCGGTCTGGCCGGCAACCAGGCAGGCGTGCTGCGGAGGATCGTCGTGATGCAGCCCGACGCGGAGCAGGACGGGTTCGCGGTGATCAACCCGGAGATCGTGGCGAAGGGCGACGAGCGCGAGACCGACGAGGAAGGCTGCCTCTCGCTCGCGGGCGTGCTCGCGCCGGTGGAGCGCGCGCTCTGGGTGAAGCTCGAGGGCCGCGACGTGGAGGGGAACGAGCTCTCGATGGAACTCGAAGGCCTGGCGGCGCGCGTGGCGCAGCACGAGATCGACCACCTCGACGGGATCCTCATCCTCGACCGCACGACGAAGGAGGCGCGCCGAGAGGCGCTCGCCCGTCTGCGGCCGCAGCCCGTCCTCGACCGCTAGTGCCCCTTCAGGTGATGCTGGCGAGCTTCTGGGTCGTCAGCGCCAAGCGAGAGGCCGCACTCGGCCGCAGGGAAGGTTGTCAACCTTTTCAAGGCCGAGGGTGGGCTCTCGCGCCGTGTGATGGCGGGCCAGGGGCCGGCGTGTATCGCCTGGAGGGGCACTAGGTGCGGATCGGCGTTGCGGCGACCGCGCCGCTCGGCGCCGATGTCCTGGAGCGGCTCGCCGCGAACCACGACGTCGCGTTCCTGCTCACCCGCCCCGACCGGCCGCGCGGGCGCGGGCGGAAAGTCGGCGCGCCGCCGGCCAAGGAGGTCGCGGAGCGGCTCGGCATCCCCGTGCGCCAGCCGGAGCGGCTGGACGCCTCGTTCGAGGTCGACGTCCCGACGATGGTCGTCGCCGCGTACGGCGCGCTCATCCCGACGGTGCTGCTCGAGCGGGCGCTCTGGCTGAACGTCCACCCGTCGCTCTTGCCGCGCTGGCGGGGCGCGGCGCCGATTGAGCGGGCGCTGATCGCAGGCGACACCGAGACCGGCGTCACGATCCACCGAACCACGGCCGAGCTGGACGCGGGCCCGATCGCCGCGCAGGAGGCGTTCCCGGTCGGGCCGGCCGACGATGCGGGCACCGTCTACGCGCGGGCCGGGGAGCTGGCGGCCGAGCTGCTCGAGCGGGTACTCGCGGCGCCGGAGTTCCGCGACCAGCCGCACGACGGCGCCACCTACGCGGAGAAGATCACGGCCGCCGATCGTGAGCTCGACTGGTCGCGCGAGGACGTCCTCAACTGGATCCGCGCGCTGTCGCCGCACATCGGCGCGCGCACCGAGGTGAACCAGGTGCCGCTGACCGTGTGGCGAGCGCGCCCGGCCGCGGAGGGCTCCGCGCTCGTCGTCGACGGCGTCGAGCTGCTCGAGGTGCAGCCCGACGGTCGCAAGCGCATGACCGGCGCCGAGTTCCTGCGCGGCTACGCGCGCCGCCCGTGAGCGCGACGCCGGCACGCCGCGCGGCGTTCAGCGTCCTGCGGCGCGTGTTCGAAGACGACGCGTACGCCGACCGGGCGCTGGCGGTCGCCGTCGAGGGGCTCGACCCGCGCGAGCGGGCCTTCGCGCAGCAGCTCGCCTACGGCTCGGTGCAGCGCGTGCGCACGCTCGACCATGCGATCGACACGCTTGGCCGCCGGTCGGTCCGCAAGCTCGACCCGCCGGTGCGCGCCGCGTTGCGGCTCGGCGCCTACCAGGTGATCTATCTCAACGCGGTGCCCGCGCGGGCGGCCGCGAACGAGTCCGTCGAGCTGGTGCGCGGCGCCGGGCTCGAGCGGGCGGTGGCGTTCACCAACGCCGTCATGCGGCGGGTCGCGGAGGGCGGGCGCGCGCTCGTGCGGACGCTCCCCGAGGGCACGCCGCAGGAGGCGGCGCTGCGCCACTCGTATCCGAACTGGGTCGCCGAGACGTTCTGGCGCGACTTCGGCGCGGACGACGCGCGGGCGCTGCTCGCCGCCCAGAACGAGCCGCCGGAGACGATTGTCCGACTCAACCGGCGCCGTGCGAGTGGGGCCGTCACCGGCGCGCCGGATGCGCTGCTGCCCGACGCGCTGCGTGTCGACCGGATCGAGCCGGCCTGGCTCGAGCGGGGCCTCGTCTGGCCGCAGAGCCGTGGGTCGCAGCTCGCGGGGCTCGCCGTCGGCGCGCGGGAGGGCGACCGGACGCTCGACCTGTGCGCCGCGCCGGGCGGCAAGGCCACCCAGCTCGCAGGCGAGGTCGTCGCGGTCGAGAAGCACGAGGGCCGGGCGCGCGAGCTGCAGGCGAACGCCGCGCTGCTCGGCGCCGGCAACGTCACCGTCGTGCACGCCGACGGGCTCGAGCTGCCGCCAGAGCTGACCGGCTTCGACCACGCGCTGGTCGACGCGCCGTGCTCCGGACTCGGCGTGCTCGCGCGCCGGCCCGACCTGCGCTGGCGTGCCCAGCCGCTGCCGGAGCTCCAGCTCGCGCTGCTGCGCGCCGCGGCCGAGCGCGTGCGGCCGGGCGGAACGGTCACCTACTCCGTCTGCACGATGAACCGCGACGAGAACGAGGCGGTGGTCGAGGCGAGCGGCCTCGAACCGGATCCCGAGCTCGGCGACGAATGGCCTGGCTTCCGCCATCCGACGCGGCCGGAGTTCCTGCTCACGCTCCCGCACGTCCACGGCACGTCGGGCTTCTTCATCGCCCGCCTTAGGATCGCGGCGTGAGCTGGAGCGACGCCCGCGAGGTCGAGATCGAGCCGTCGCTGTACGCGGCCGATTTCGCGCACCTCGCCGACGGCGTCGAGCGCTGCCTGGAGGCCGGCGTGAGGGTCTTCCACTTCGACGTCGGCGACGGACACTTCGTCGAGCCGATCACCATCGGGCCGATCGTCCTGCAGGCGATCGCGCCGCTCGTGCACGAGCGCGGCGCGCTGCTCGATTGCCACCTGATGGTCGACAACCCCGAGCGCCACATCCCGCAGATCGCCCGGGCGGGCGGCGACAGCGTCACCGTGCACGCGGAGGTGGGCGGCACGGCGGAGCTGATCGCGCTCGCCCACGAGCACGGCCTCGGCGCCGGCGTCGCGTTCAACCCGGGCACCTCGGTCGCGAAGGCCGCGCGGGCGGCGGAGGGCGCGGACATCGTCCTCTGCATGAGCATCTGGCCCGGGTACTCGGGGCAGGCGTTCATGCCGGAGGCGCTCGACCGCATCCGCGAGCTGCGCGGCCTGCTGCCGGCGGAGGTGCGCATCCAGGTCGACGGCGGCGTGGGCGCCGAGAACATCCGCCGGATCCGCGAGGCGGGCGCGACGCTGCTCGTCGCGGGCACGTCGGTGTTCGCCGGCGACGACCCGGGCGCCGCGTATCAAGAGCTGACCGCGCTCGTCTCGTGACCCTCGAGCGGGCGCTCGAGCTGGCCGAGCGCGGCCGCGGGACGACGCACCCGAACCCGGTCGTCGGCGCGGTCATCGTGCGCGACGGCGAGGTCGTGGGGGAGGGCTGGCACGAGCGAGCGGGCGGGCCGCACGCAGAGGTCGTGGCACTCGAGCAGGCGGGCGACCGCGCTCGCAGTGCGACCGTGTACGTGACGCTCGAGCCGTGCGCGCACCACGGGCGGACGCCGCCGTGTGCGGACGCACTGGTCGCGGCGGGCGTGGCGCGGGTGGTCGTCGGCGCGGGCGACCCGGACCCGCGAACGGACGGGCGCGGGCTCGCGCGGCTGCGGGAGGCGGGCATCCAGGTCGAGCTTGCGGACGGCGAGCTCGCGGCCCGTGCGCGGCGGCAGAACGAGGCGTGGCGCACCTGGGCGGCGCGCAGCCGGCCCTTCGTGACGCTGAAGCTGGCGACCACGCTGGACGGACGCGTGGCCGTGCCGGGCAGGCGCTGGATCTCCGGCGAGGAGAGCCGGCGGGCGGTGCACGAGCTGCGGGCGGCGTCCGACGCGGTCGCCGTCGGAATGGGCACGGTGCAGGCCGACCGGCCGGCGCTGACGGCCCGCGACGTCGAGGTGCGCCGGCAGCCGCGCCGCCTCGTGTTCGGCAAAGGGCCGCTGCCGGAGGGGCTCGACTTCGAGCTGCTCTCCGGGCCGCTCGCGGAGGAGCTTGCCCGGCTCGGCGACCAGGGCGTGCAGTCGTTGCTCCTCGAGGGCGGGCCGACGCTCGCGACGTCGTTCCTGCGCGAGGATTTGGTCGACAAGCTGCTGCTCTTCGTCGCGCCGACGGTCGCCGGTGAGGGGCCGCGCATGTTCGCCCGCGGCGCGGGAGGCCGCGACGTCTACGGTGTGGAGTGCCGGAGGAGCGGAGACGACCTCCTCCTCACCGCCTATGTCAACGAGCCCTGACGTGTCCCGCCACGCCGCCGATCGCCTGGTCAACGCGATCTCCCACTGGCTGGCCGGGCATCTGGACGACGACGAGCTGCGGGCCGAGCTCGAGAGCGCCGGCACCTCCGAGCTCGGCGACGAGCAGCGCGAGGCGGTCGACGAGCTCGTCACCGAGCTGCGCGAGCGCGAGGTCAGCTCCGGCGAGCTCGAGATGATCGCCCGCGAGACGCTCCAGACGCTCGTCTTCGGCGCCTAGCCCCGCTCTTGTCCCCGCGGGTCGCGGCCGTACGGGCCATCTCCACGCGGAACAGGTTGCGCCTAGGTGCCCCAGCCTCCTCCCCGCTGCGATCGTCTTGCAGCACCCGATGACGCACCCGTGTGTGCCGCTTTGCGCCGACTTTGTGATGATTCGCGGGGCTAGTGTGGACGGGTGTTCACCGGGATCATTCGCGAGCTGGGTCTCATCGCCGCGCTGGACGGTTCCGACGGCGGCGCGCGTCTCACGGTCGAGGCGCCGGCAACGGCCGCATTGACCGCGGAGGGCGACTCCGTGGCGCTCGACGGCGTCTGTCTCACCGCTGTCGCGGTCAGCGACGGGCGCATCTCCTTCGACGCCGTGCCGGAGACGCTCCGGCGCACGACGCTGGCCCGGCTCACGCAGGGCGACAACGTCAACGTGGAGCCCGCGCTCCGCGCCGGCGACCCGCTCGGCGGCCACTACGTCCAGGGCCATGTGGACGCCGTCGGCCGCGTCCGCGCCGTCGACGCCGAGGGCGACGGTACGCGGGTCTGGTTCGACGCGCCCGCGGCCGTGCTCGACTACTGCGTCGAGAAGGGATCCGTGACGGTGGACGGCGTGTCCCTGACCGTCGCCGCGCTCGATGACGACGGCTTCGCCGTCGCGCTCGTGCCCCACACGCTCGAGGTCACGACGCTCGCCGGGCTCGAGCCGGGCGACGAGGTCAACCTCGAGGCGGACGTGCTCGCGAAGTACGTCGAGCGCCTCGTCCGTCGGTGACTCTCGGGCCGTTACGATCATCCGGGTGACGACGATGACGACGCCCGTGACCACCCCGTTCGCGACGATCGAAGAGGCGATCGAGGACATCCGCCACGGCAAGTTCGTGGTCGTCGTCGACGCTCCCGACCGCGAGAACGAGGGCGACCTCGTGATCGCCGCCCAGTTCGCGACGCCCGAGGCGATCAACTTCATGGCGACGCACGCGCGCGGCCTCATCTGCCTGTGCCTCACCGAGGAGCGCTGCGACGAGCTCGGCCTGCGACCGATGACCGAGCACAACGAGACCCCGCTCGGCACCGCCTTCATGAACACGATTGAGGCGCGGGAAGGCGTGACGACCGGGATCTCGGCGCACGACCGCTCGCACACGATCCAGGTGGCGATCGACCCGACCAAGGACGCCCACCACCTGATCCAGTCCGGGCCACATCTAGCCGCTCGAGGCGCGCGCCGGCGGTGTCCTGCGCCGCGCGGGCCAGACCGAGGCCTCCGTCGACCTGGCCCGGCTCGCCGGGCTCAACCCGGCCGGCGTCGTCTGCGAGATCATGCGCGACGACGGGGCGATGGCCCGCGTGCCCGACCTCGTCGACTACTGCGCACACCACGGAATCACGCTCGTCACGGTCGCCGACCTGATCGAGTACCGCCGCCGCACCGAGAAGCTCGTCGAGCGAACGACCGCCGTGCGCCTGCCGACCTCCTACGGGGAGCTTCACCGCGGTCGCCTACCGCGAGCAGCTGACCGGCAAGCCGCACGTCGCGCTCGTGAAGGGCGAGGTGGACGGCGCCGAGAATGTGCTCGTCCGCGTCCACTCCGAGTGCCTGACCGGCGACGTGTTCCACTCGCTGCGCTGCGACTGCGGTGAGCAGCTCGACCTCGCGCTGACCGCAGATCGCGGGCGAGGAGCGCGGCGTGCTGCTCTACATGTCGCAGGAGGGCCGCGGCATCGGCCTCCTCAACAAGCTCAAGGCATACGAGCTACAGGAGGCGGGCCTGGACACGGTCGAGGCGAACCTCGAGCTCGGCTTCCAGCGACGATGCCCGCGAGTGGGGGATCGGCAACCAGATCCTCGCCGACCTCGGGCTCACGACCATCCGCATCCTCACGAACAACCCGCGCAAGCTGACCGGGCTCGAGGGCTACGGCCTGACGGTCGTCGAGCAGGTGCCGATCGAGGTGCCGCCGAACGCCGAGAACCGACGCTACCTCGAGACCAAGCGCGACAAGCTCGGCCACCGCCTCCACCACCAGGACATCCGCCTGATGGGAGAGGATGAGGCGTGACCGAGCAGCTGCCCGAGACCGAGCTCGCGCCCGTCGACGGCCCGCTCCTGCGCCCGCCGATGGCCGCAGCCGAGGCCGCGCCGGAGCAGACCGTGATGCCGGTGCCGGTGGATGTGCCCGAGCCGGCCCAGCACGCGAGCGGCGAGCTGCGCGTGCCCGACGGGTATGGGGCAGTCGAAGGAGCGCCGAGCGGCGAGGGCCGCGCGGTAGGCGTCGTCGTCTCGCGCTTCAACGGCGAGATCACCGGCGCGCTGCTCGCGTCGGCGCTGACCGCGCTCGACGAGGAGGGCGTGGCGCACGATGCCGTCACGATCATGCCCGTGCCCGGCGCGTTCGAGCTGCCGCTCGCGGCCATGGCGCTTGCCAAGACTCGGCGCTACGCGTGCATCGTCGCGCTCGGCGCGGTCATCCGCGGCGACACGCCCCACTTCGACTACGTCGCCGGCGAGGCGGCGAGCGGCCTCCAGCTCGCGGCGCTCGAGACGGGCGTGCCGGTCGCGTTCGGCGTCCTGACCACCGACACGGTGGAGCAGGCGCAGGAACGGGTCGACAAGGGCGCCGAGGCGGTGCGGACCGGGCTCGAGATGGCGGACGTGTTCGCCAAGCTCCGCGGGAACGCGAAACCCGCGTAACGGTCGCTACACTCGCCGTCCATGTCACGCGTCTGCGCCATCTGCGGGAAGAAGCCCTCCTTCGGCCACAGCCGGAGTCATTCCATGGTCGCGTCGAAGCGCCGCTTCGACCCGAACCTGCAGCGCGTGCGCATGATCCTGGACGGCAAGGCCACGCGCGGCTACGTCTGCACGCGCTGCCTCAAGGCCGGCAAGGTCCAGAAGGCGATCTGAGGGCGCGCTGCTCTCGCCGGAACGCGCCAGGTCGTTACCCGTCTGAGACCGCTCGCGCTCGGAGACCCGTGAGCTCGAGGGACAGGATTCATCCTGTCCCTCACGCGTCTGAGAGCGCTCGCTCTCGGAGCCGAGCAAGACCGGCATGCGTAGCAGGTGACTGTCTTGCCGCGTGCCGAAGCGCGCGGCTCTCCTTGCGAGACCAGCGGTCTGCCGACATCCGGCTGTCTCAGACGGGTGAGGGACAGGATGAATCCTGTCCCGTCGGTCTTGCTCGGCTGCCGCGTGCGGCTTGTCTCAGACGGGTCGGGGTCTTGGTTGACTCCGAGAACGGAGGCTCCGGGACTGGTGGTGCGACGTCGGGCGCGAGGGCTACCTTGACCCCGTGGACGCCCCGATCCGCGTTGCCATCGTCGAGGACAACGACGTCTTCCGCGAGGCGCTCGTCCTGCTGCTCGGCCGTCGCGACGACATCGACGTGATCGCCGACGTGCCGGGCGGGGAGGAGGCGGTCGAGGTGTGCCGCCGCGAGCAGCCGGACGTCGTCCTGCTCGACTACCGGCTGCCGGGGATCGACGGCGTGCAGACCACGACAGCCCTGCGCGCCGTGTGCCGCGAGACCGCTGTGGTGGTGCTCACCGCCTCGACGACGCTCCGCGAGGAAGCGGCGCTCCGCGAGGCCGGCGCCGTCGCCTGCCTCACCAAGGACTCCCAGCTCGACGAGATCGTCGCCGCGCTGCTCGACGCGGCCGCGGCGCGCGCTGCGTGACGCTGTCTTGCCAGGCGCCAGCTCGTTACCCGTCTGAGACCACTCGCGCTCGGAGACCCGTGAGCTCGAGGGACAGGATTTATCCTGTCCCTCACGCGTCTGAGAGCGCTCGCTCTCGGAGCCCAGCAAGACGGCATGCGCACCAGTGACTGTCTTGCCGCGTGCCGCAGCGCGTGGCTCTCCTTGCGAGACCAGCGCTCTGCCGACTACGCCTGTTTAAGACGGGTGAGGGACAGGATGAATCCTGTCCCGTCGGTCTTGGTCGATCTGCCGAACGCGGCTTGTCTCAGACGGGTGACCGTCTCACGGGCGTGTCGCGCGCTCACCGCGCTACCCGACGAGCGGCTCCTCGGCCACTGCGCCGCCTTCGATCCGCCACGCGCGCAACTCGCCTGTGTCGGCCCGCAGGATCACGTACGGACGGCCCTCCCACAGCCCGATCGACTCGATGTCCGTCCGCGACGGCCGCGGCTCCGTCTCGGGGTGCGAGTGGAAGACCGCCAGCTCCAGCCCTGCGTCCTCGAGGAACCAGACCTCCGGGTCGACCTCGAGGTGGTAGCGGTACGGCGACTCGGCCGCGTTCCGCCCCCGCACGTACCGCACGGCCTGCTCGCCGTCGAGGACGAGCACGCCGCACGCTTCGTAGGGCAGCGCCTCGCGCGCGTGAGCGACGAGCTCCTCGCGCAGCTCGGCGGGGATCACCACCAGACGGTGCGCTCCATTGCCTGCTCGACGTCCTCGGCCGCCCAGAACGCCGCCGAGAGGTACTTCCAGCCGCCGTCGGCGAGCACGCACACAACGACGCCCTCGTCGAGCTCCTCGCCGAGCCGGCGCGCCACGTGCACCACGCCGCCCGACGAGACGCCCGCGAAGATCGCCTCGCCGTCGAGCAGCGCACGCACGCCCTGCACGGACTCCTCGTTCGAGACGAGGATCTTCCGGTCGAGCTTCGACACGTCGAGGATCGGCGGCACGTAGCCGTCCTCCAGCGAGCGGAGCCCGATGACCGGATCGCCGGGCAGCGGCTCGACGCCCGCGACGACCACGTCCGGGAACGCCTCGCGCACCCGCGCTCCGGCGCCCATCAGCGTGCCGCCCGTCCCGAGACCGGCGACGAGCACGTCCACGCGGTCGAGCGCCTCCACGATCTCCGAGCCGGTGCCCTCGTAGTGCGCCCTGGGGTTCGCCGGGTTCTCGTACTGGTGCGGCATGAAGTAGCGCGGGTCGCGGTCGCGCAGCTCCTGAGCAGCGCGCACCGACCCGTTCGTCCCCTCACCGGCCGGCGAGAGCACGACCTTCGCGCCCAGGAGCGCGAGCAGCCGCCGCCGTTCCTCGGTCGCGTCCGCGGGCATCACGCACGTGAGCGGATAGCCCTTCAGGCGCGCCACCATCGCGAGCGAGATGCCCGTGTTGCCGCTCGTCGCCTCGAGCAGCTCGCGGCCGGGCTCGAGCTCGCCGGTCGCCTCGGCGTCCTCGATCATCGCCTTCGCGACGCGGTCCTTGATCGAGCCGGTCGGGTTCTGGCCCTCCAGCTTCGCGAACAGCCTGATGCCCGGTTTCGGCGAGAGCCGGCCCAGCTCGACGAGCGGCGTCGAGCCGACGAGGTCGAGGAGTGAGGTAGTCGTCTTGATCGCCATGGGGTCTAGGCGTGGCTGTGAGCCACAACGTCCACGGTGTCCCCGCGATTCCTGTCTTCTACGCGTGCCCGCCGGCCATGGCGGGGAGGAGGATGACCGTCGAGCCGTCCTTGACCTCGGTCTCGAGCCCCTGCAGCGTGCGCACGTCCTCGCCGTCGACGTAGGCGTTCACGAACCGCGCGAGGCCGCCGTCGGAGTAAATCCGCTGCGCGAGCTCGGGGTAGCGGCGCGTCAGGTCGTCGAGCACCTCGGACACGGTCGAGCCGGTTACGGGCACCTCGCGCTCGCCGCCCGTCTCGCTTCGCAGCGTCGGCGGAATCCGAACCGTCACCGTCATGCGCCCGCGCAGAACTCCACGTAGTCGATGTACTCGGTGATCGTCGGGTGCTCGCCGCACACGGGGCAGTCCGGGTCGCGCCGCAGCGTCACTTCGGTGAACGACGCCTCGAGCGCGTCGTAGAGGAGCAGCCGGCCGACGAGCGGCTGGCCTATGCCGACGGCGAGCTTGATCGCCTCGTTCGCCTGGATCGACCCGATCACGCCGGGCAGGACGCCCAGCACGCCGCCCTCGGCGCAGCTCGGCGCCAGCTCGGGCGGCGGCGGCTGCGGGAACAGGCAGCGGTAGCACGGGCCCTCGAACGGCTTGAACACGGTCGCCTGGCCCTCGAAGCGGTAGATCGAGCCGTGCACGACCGGGATGTTGTGCCAGACCGACGCGTCGTTGACGAGGTAGCGCGTCGGGAAGTTGTCGGCGCCGTCGACGATCACGTCCCAGCCCTCGTCGAGGATCGCGTCGATGTTCTCGGAGGTGAGCCGTTCCTCGTAGGCGAGCACGTTCACGTCCTGGTTGAGGCCCGCGATCCGCTCGCGTGCCGACTCGACCTTCGGGCGGCCGAGCGACGCCGTGGAGTGGAGCACCTGGCGCTGGAGGTTCGAGTCGTCGACCACGTCCGCGTCGACGATCCCGATCGTTCCGACGCCCGCGGCCGCGAGGTAGAGGGCGGCCGGCGAGCCGAGCCCGCCCGCGCCGACCAGGAGCATCTTCGAGTCGAGCAGCCGCCGCTGGCCCTCCTCGCCGATCTCCGGGATCAGCAGGTGACGGCTGTAGCGGCGCACCTGGTCGCGCTCCAGCGTGCTGTCCATGATCGTCGGGTAGCCGGCCGCCTCCCAGGCGATGATCCCGCCGTCGACGTTGATCGGGTCGGCGTAGCCGAGTGACTTGAGCAGCTGCGCGGCGCGCAGCGAGCGCACGCCGCTGCGGCAGTAGAGGAGCACGGGCCGGTCGCGATCGGGCGCCACGGAGCGAATCCGCTCCTCCACCGAGGCCGGTGGCACGAGCGTCGCGCCCTCGAGGTGGCCCTGGCTCCACTCGGCCGGCTCGCGCGTGTCGACGAGCACCGGCGGGTCGTCGCCCGCGAGCAGTTCACGCGCCCGCTCGACGTCGACCACGGTGATCCCCTGGGCCGCGACTTCCATCGACCAAATGTACCCGGGCCGCGGCGGGCTACCGAGAGCGGGGCGCCGCTATGGTCGCGGCCGTGAGCCCGCGCACGCGAATCCTGGCGCTGATCGGCGCGGCGGCCGTCGTGGTCGTTGCGGCCGTCGTGCTCGTGGCGGCCGGCGGCGACGACGGCTCGGACAACGGCCGCTCGGCGGCCCGCAAGGGCCTGCCGCCGATCGCCCTCGACCTGGGCCTGCGCAGCGACGCCGAGGCGAAGGAGCTGCGGCGCGCGGTCACGCTCTACAACGGGAACCAGGCCGCCGCTGCGGGCCGGATCTTCGACCGCTACTCCTCGCCCGAGGCGCAGGTCGGCTCGTCGTTCGCCACGTGGCCGGACGGCACCGTCGCATCGCTCGAGGGCCTGGCGGGCCGCTACCCGCGCAACTCGCTCGTGCTGCTGAACCTCGGCCTCGCCCGCTTCTGGAGCGGCGACAACCGCGGCGCGAGCCAGGCGTGGCTCGATGCCTACGAGGCGCAGCCGGATACGGCCTCGTCGCTGACCGCCGATCATCTGCTGAATCCGAACACGCCCAAGGGCGAGCCCGTGTTCATCCCGAGCTTCCATGTGCCGGCGCTGAGCCGCCTCGACACCGCGCAACTGGCGAAGCTGCAGCGGGCGGCCCGCAAGCCGGACGTCCACGCGCGGATCGTCTACGGCATCGCGTTGCAGCTCCTCGGCCGCGAGCGTTCGGCGGAGCGCGCTTTCGCGTCGGCCGTGCGCGTGGCGCCGAACGATCCCGAGCCGCAGGTGGCGGTTGCCGTCTCCCGCTTCACACGGACGCAGCCGGCCCGCGCCTTCTCACGCCTGGGGCCGCTCACGCAGCGCTTCCCGAAGGCGCCGACCGTGCGCTTCCACCTCGGCCTGCTGCTGGCATATCGCGGGCAGATCGCAGCGGCCGAGGAGCAGTTTCGGAAGGCGCGCGCGATCGACCCGGCCGACCCCCTGGCACGCGAAGCGGCGCACTGGCTGGCGGAGTTCCGGCGCGCGCACGCGGCTAGGACTCAGGCCCCGTGAAGATGAGCCGTTCGGCCTATGCGGCGCGACAGATGGCAAGGAATGATCCCGGGGTCGTTGACGGGGTCTGAACCCACAGCTACGGTGAGAAACGCGTTATCGGAGGGGGGCCGAGTGAACGCTGAAGCAGAGGACGGGAAGCCGGCACGCCGGCCCGTCCGAGACATCCTGGATACCGACGAGGCGCGGGCGCTGCTTGCTGCAGGGCAGGAGCACGGCACGCTCACGTCTGACGAGATCGCGCTCGCGTTCGGTCAGCTCGACCTGGACCCGGGGCAGCTCGACGAGTTCTACGTCGCGCTCGAGGAGCACCAGATCGAGGTGGTCGGCGACGCGGACGAGGAGTCCGAAGAGGTCGCGCCGGCGCGCGAGGTCTCGACCGACGCCCTGCAGCTGTTCCTGAAGGACATCGGCAAGGTCGACCTGCTCACCGCGGCGCAGGAGGTCGAGCTGGCGAAGCGCATCGAGCGCGGCGATCACCGGGCGAAGCAGGAGATGGTCGAGGCCAACCTGCGCCTGGTCGTCTCGATCGCGAAGCGCTACCGCAACCAGGGGCTGCCGTTCCTCGACCTGATCCAGGAGGGGACGATCGGGCTGGTGCGCGCGGCCGAGAAGTTCGACCACCGCAAGGGCTTCAAGTTCTCGACGTACGCGACCTGGTGGATCCGCCAGGCGGTGGCGCGGGCGCTCGCCGACAAGGCGCGGACGATCCGCATGCCGGTCCACGTCGTCGAGAAGCTGAACAAGATCGTGCGGTCGGAGCGCAAGCTGCGCGGCGACCTCGGCCGCGAGCCGACGTCGGCCGAGGTGGCTGCCGACCTCGATCTGACCGTCGACGAGGTGGAGCAGATCCGCCGTTCGTCGCAGGTCCCGGTGTCGCTCGAGAAGCCGGTCGGCGACGACGAGGAGTCGGAGTTCGGGCACTTCCTGACCGACGAGAACGAGCCGTTGCCCGAGGAGTACGTCGAGGAGACGCTCCGCAAGGACACGCTCAAGCGGATCCTGGCGATGCTGTCGCAGCGGGAGCGCCGTGTGCTGGAGCTGCGCTACGGCCTGAACGGCGAGCGCCCGCGCACGCTGGACGAGGTGGGCCGCACGTTCAACGTGACGCGCGAGCGCATCCGCCAGATCGAGAACCAGACGCTGAAGAAGCTGCGCGCGCTCGCCGACGCGCAGAAGCTGCGCGACGTCGCGTAGCCGTCCGCAGGGCGCTGCTCACGGTGGCCGTTCGCGTTCGGCTTCGCCGGCGTTGCGGCGGCGTGCGGCGCAGTGGCGGTGGCGCTTCGCCTCGGTGGGAGGACGCCGAACATCGCCGACCGCGCGCTTGCAGCAGTCTCGCCAGGCACCGGCGTCATGCACTTCGTGGCAGTCGACGACGATCCGTCGCGGCCAGACCTGGGGCGCACGCATAAAGAAGTCTGGATCAACCTTGCCGATCCAAGCCGGAAGCGCATCGTCGAGACTGTTCGTGGCCGAGTCGTCGTGCAGGTCGTCTTCGTGGGCCGCTCCAAGACGTTCAGCCAGACGGGCTGGAAGGACGACCCGAAGACGCTGATCCTCCGTGGGCCGGCAGATTCTGGACCAGGGGTTCAGTCGGGCAACGAGCCCATGCAGGCGTATCGCAGGTGGCTGGAGCAGGGCACGGTCGTCGCGGACGACGTGACCACGTATCGGGGTCGGCCGGCCTACAGACTCGTCATCGAGTACAAGCCGCCCTACAAGCTCGTCGGAAACGTCTGGACAGGCGAGCGTTTACGTGTACGTCGTCGACCGGCGCACGTATTTCCCGCTCGAGTCGACTTGGCGTAGCGATCCGTCGATGGGCGGCGACACGAGCACCATCCGCTACCCGTGTTCGAGATTCTGCGGGAGTCTCCGCAGACACGTGCGCTGCTGGAGCCGGTCAAGACCCGCAGCCGTACCGGCCGTAGCGGCGCTCGCATAGACTCGCCCGCTCGATGCAGCAGGCCTGGTTCGACGAGCTCGCCGAGCTCATCCGCATTCCGAGCGTCAGCGCCGACCCGGCGCACGCCGGCGACGTCGTCGCGGCCGCCGGCTGGGTGCGCGACTTCGTGCGAGCGCGCAGGCGGCGAGGCGGAGCTGGTCGAGACCGGCGCGCCGGCGCCGCTCGTGATCGGCGAGATCCGCGCGTCGCGCAAGTCCGCCGAGGCGCCGACCGTGCTCGTCTACGGCCACTTCGACGTGCAGCCGCCGGCGCCGCTCGAGCTCTGGGACTCGCCGCCGTTCGAGCTGACCGTCTCCGGCGAGTGGCTCGTCGCGCGCGGCGTCGCCGACGACAAGGGCCAGCTCTACTGCCTGCTCAAGGCGGCCGAGGAGCTCGCGCAGGCCGGCGAGCTGCCGGTCAACCTGCGCATCGCCTGCGACGGCGAGGAGGAGGTCGGCGGCCACTCGATCGTCGACTTCCTCGTGCGCGGACGAGCGCGGGGCGGACGCGGCGCTGATCTTCGACGGCGGCATGACCAAGCGCGGCGTGCCGGAGTTCGGCATCGCAACGCGCGGGCTCGCCTACTTCCACCTGTCCGTCCGGACCGGCGAGCGTGACCTGCACTCCGGCCTCTACGGCGGCGGAGCCCTGAACGCGATGCACGCGCTGATGCAGACGCTCTCGGGCGTCATGCCCCAGAACGGGCGGCTGCCCGAGCCGCTGCGGACGGGCGTCGCCGCGCCGACGCAGCAGGAGCTCTCCGACTGGAGCGGGCTCGTGCCCGGCGAGGAGATGCTGACCGACCAGGGCGCTCGGCCCATCGACGGAGACGCGGCGCGCGACTTCTACGTGCGCACCTGGGCGGAACCGGCCGTCGACGTCCACGGCATCGAGGGCGGCTCGCCGCAGCTCCAGAAGACGGTGCTGCCCGTGCACGCGGAGGCCAACGTCTCCATCCGGCTCGCGCCCGGCCAGGATCCCGAGGTCGTCGCGCCGGAGGTCGAGCGGCTGCTCCGCGAGGCGGCGCCGGCCGGTGCGGACGTGGCGGTCGAGCGCTGGTCCTCGGCGCGGCCCGGGCTTGTGCCGGCGGACGCGGCCGCGGTCAAGCTGGCGCAGGACGGCTTCGAGCAGGTCTTCGGCCGCCGCCCGCTGCTCGTGCGCTCGGGCGGCACGCTGCCGATCATCCCGGCGCTGGCGGACAAGGGCATCCCGACGATCCTCAGCGGCATCGCGCTGCTCGAGAGCAACGTGCACTCGCCCAACGAGCGCGTGCTGGTGGAGTACATGCCGCTGGGGGTGCAGGCGGCCGCCGCGTGTTACCGCGCGCTCGCAGGCTTGCGCGCGTAGGCGCAGCGCTCACCGGGGCGGAGGAGCGCAAGATCTGACCCCAGCGCTCACCAGGGCGGAGGGTTGTGGGTCCAGCGGCCGCCGACCATCGTCGCCACGACCTGGACGTTGGCGAGCTCCTCGGGCGGGCACGTCACAGGGTCGCGGTCGAGCACGACCAGGTCGGCCAGGTAGCCGGGGAGGAGCTTGCCGCGCCGGCGCTCGTCTCCCGCCAGCCAGGCGGGGGCGAGGCAGGTCGCGGCGAGCGCATCCTCCACCGTCACTACCTGTTCCGGCCGCCACGGCGGGCGCTCGTCCAGCGTCCGCAGCACGCCGGCGCGGATGCCGGCCAGCGGGTCGAGCTCCTCGATCGGCGCGTCGGAGCCGTTCGCGACCACCGCGCCGGAGTCGACCAGCGAGCGGTACGCGTACGCGCCGTCCAGTCGGCCCGCCCAGAGGCGCTCCGCCAGGTCGCGATCGGATGGCGCATGGCTGAACTGCACCGACGCGGCGACGCCCAGCTCCGCGAAGCGGCCGACGTCCGCCGCGTCGAGCAGCTGCGCGTGCTCGATGCGCGGCCGCAGCCCGCGAGGCGCCCACTCGTTATGCGTTGCCTCGAACGCGTCCAGCGCGTCGCGGTTCGCCCGGTCGCCGATCGCGTGCACAGCGACCGGCCAGCCGACCTGCGCCGCCCGCCGCACGATGGCGGCCAGCTCGTCGCGGCTCGTGATCTCGACGCCCGTGCCGTCCAGCAGCCGCGCCGTCTGCGAGCCGAGCGTCCCGTCCATGAAGCACTTGAGGTAGCCGAGCCGGAACCAGTCGTCGCCGAGCCGGGGCCGTAGCCCGAGCACCTCGATCTCGGCGAGCTTGTCGGCCGGCAGCGACTGCCAGACCCGCAGCGTCAGGGAGCCCTCCGCGTGCAGGCGCTGGAACATGCGGTTGGCGCCGAGCCAGCCGTCCTTGTCGTGCACGGACGTGACGCCGCGCGCCGCGGCCACCCGCAGCGCCGCCCGCATGGCGTCGATGTACTCGCCGTCATCGATCGCAACGTGCAGGTCGCGGAAGCGCCACGCCGCCTCCTCGCGCAGCACGCCCGTCGGCTCGCCGGAGTCGTAGCGCTCAACGACGCCGCCTGCGACTTCGAGGTCGCCGTTGGCCCGCGCGAGCGCGGCGGAGTTGAGCCAGAGCGAGTGCGAGTCGCGCGCCAGCAGCGCGGCCGGCACGTCCCCCGTCACCGCGTCGAGTGCCTCGCGCGTCGGCTCGACCGCGGGCGCCCAGTCGCCGCTCCGCCAGCCGCGGCCGCGCAGCCAGCCGTCCGGCCGCACCCCGCCGAGCGCGTCGCGGACGCGCGCGACTGCCTCCTCGAGCGAGCGCGTCTCCTCGAGGCGTACCTCACTCCGCGCGACCGCCCACGTCGGGAAGTGCACGTGCGCGTCGGCGAAGCCGGGCACGACGCAGCGCCCGCCGAGGTCGACCCGCTCCGGGCTCGCGAGGGCCCGCTCGTGCGTGCCGACACCGCCGACGACCTCGTCGCCCGCGATCGCAAGCGCCCGCGCCACCGGCAGCGACGGGTCGAGCGTCCGGATCATGCCGTTCTCGAGGATCACGAGGGCGCCTCGTAGCGTACGAGCCCGCCGTCCTCGTGGCGCTCGGCCGACCCGGCGTGCACCAGGTACTCGGCGTGCGCGCACGTCTCCGCCAGGGCGAAGCGGCGCAGCACCGGTGCGAGCCGCTCCGGCCACAGCTCGAGCGACGCTTCGTACGCGGTCTGCGGGCCGCCGCGCAGCGCAGCGGATGTGTCCTCCAGCCGCCGGTCGTGGTGGGAGACGATCTCGTGTGCGCGCGCCGCCGGCGACTCGACCGGCTCGCCGTGGCCCGCGAACGCGACCCGCGGCCCGAGCTCGGCGATCCGGCGCAGCGAGCTGAGGTAGTCGTCGAGCGGGTTCGGCCGCGCCTCGGGGTAGAGGCCGACCGCCGGCGTGATCGCGCCGAGGATCGCGTCGCCGGCGATCAGCACGTCGTCGCGCAGGAGGGCCAGGTGCCCGTCGGCGTGGCCCGGCAGGAGGACGACCTCCCAGCCGTCGACCGAGTCGCCCTCGGCGACCGTCTCCGGTGCAGCCGTGAAATGAGCGAGCGACCGCAGCGCACCCGACTCGCGCCGCAGCGTCTCGAGCTGGTCGTCCGGCAGCCCGTGCGCGTGCATGTGCTCCGCGAGCCGCTCGGCGCTGCCGTCGCTCCAGGCCCGGACACACTGCGCGTGGTCGACCGTGCCCTGCAGCACCGGGGCGCCCGTCAGCTCGGCGACCTCGGCCGCCGCGCCCACGTGATCCGGATGGAAGTGCGTGATGAAGATGCGCTCCACGGGCCCGTCCAGCTCGGCCAGCACCTCGCTCCAACGCTGGCCTGCATCCGGCAGCCCGAGCCCCGTGTCGACGACCGTCCAGCCGCCCGCTGCGCTACGCAGCAGGTAGCTGTGAACGTGGTCCAGCCCGAACGGCAGGGGGAACGTCACGCGCAGGATGCCGGGGGCGACCTCGACCATGCCCGCTATTCAACAGCTGCCGGCGTCATATGATCGCGCTCCCGCCATGGAACTCGCCAGACGCCCGGCCGCCAGACCTCCGTCGACGACCCGCACCTCGGCTTCGAGTCCATGGCGCTGCTGACCGTCGAGCACGTCAACCGCCGCTTCGGTGGCATCCTCGCCCTCGACGACGTGTCGCTCGAGCTGGACGAGGGGACGGTCGCCGGCCTGATCGGCCCGAACGGCGCCGGCAAGACCACGCTCTTCAACGTCATCACGCGTCTCTACACGCCCGAGCGCGGCACCGTCGTGTTCGACGGCCGCAACGTGCTGAAGATGCCCGCGCACCGGATCGTCGGCGAGGGCATCGCGCGCACGTTCCAGAACGTCGCGCTCTTCCACATGATGAGCGTGCTCGACAACGTGCTGCTCGGCGCACACTCGCGGCTCGGGTGGCGCGAGGAGAAGCAGGCGCGCGCCGACGCACTCGCCGCGCTGGCGTATCTCGGCCTCGCCGACCTGGCCGGGCGGCCCGCGACCGGGCTGCCGTTCGGGACGCTCAAGCGGGTCGAGATCGCCCGCGCGCTCGTTTCGAAGCCGCGCCTGCTCCTGCTCGACGAGCCGGCCGGAGGCCTGAACCACGAGGAGGTCGGCGAGCTCGCCCAGCTGATCGGCCGGCTGCGGGCCGACTACGCGCTCACGATCCTGCTCGTCGAGCACCACATGAACCTCGTCATGTCGGTGTCCGAGCGCGTCCACGTCCTCAACTTCGGGCGCAAGATCGCCGAGGGCGTGCCGGCCGAGGTGCAGGCCGACCCGCAGGTGATCGAGGCGTACCTCGGCGCGCCCGAGGACGAGCACCAGACGCAGCCGAAGCCGCTGCCGGCCGACCCGGACGAGCCCGACACCGCGGAGGACAATGACCCGGCTGCTTGAGCTCGAGAACGTCGAGGCGCGCTACGGCCCGATCGTGGCGCTGCACGACGTGTCGCTGACCGTCGACGAGGGCGAGGTGGTCGCGCTGCTGGGCGCCAACGGCGCCGGCAAGACGACGACGCTGCGCGCGATCTCGGGGCTCGTCTCGAAGACCGGGTCGGTCACCTTCGCCGGAAAGGACATCCGGAGGAAGTCCCCCGAGCGGCTTGCGAAGCTCGGCATCGCGCACGTCCCGGAGGGCCGAGGGCTCTTCCCGGAGCTGACGGTCTGGGAGAACCTGCGGATGGGCGCGTACACCCGCCGCGACCGTGGCGTGCGCGCCGACATGGATCGCGTCTGCGGCTACTTCCCCTGGATCCGCGACCGCCGCAACCAGCACGCGTCGACGCTCTCCGGCGGCGAGCAGCAGATGCTCGCGCTCGGCCGGGCGCTCGTCGGCCGCCCCAATCTGCTCATGCTCGACGAGCCGTCGCTCGGCCTGGCGCCGCTCGTCACGCAGGAGCTCTTCCGGGTCGTCCACGAGCTGAACGAGCAGGAGGGCCTGACCGTGCTCGTCGTCGAGCAGAACGCGAACATCGCGCTGAGCGTCTCGCACCGCGCGTACGTGCTCGAAGTCGGTCGCGTCGCCGTGGAGGGCGCGAGTGCCGAGCTGCGTGAGCACGAAGGCGTCCGCAGGAGCTACCTGGGCTACTGATGGCGATCTCCCTCGCGTTCACCTGGTCGGAGTTCTTCCAGCAGCTGGTCTCCGGGCTGGCGATCGGCGGCGTGTACGCGAGCCTCGCGCTGGCGCTCGTCCTCATCTATCGAACGACGCACGTCGTCAACTTCGCGCAGGGCGAGATGGCGATGTTCACGACGTACATCGCGTGGTCGCTGGTCGACGCACCACGGCTTCTCGTTCTGGCCCGCGTTCTTCACGACGATCGTGATCGCGTTCGTCCTCGGCGCGGCGACCGAGCGGGTGATCATCCGGCCGTTCGAGGACAAGAACCCGCTGACGGTCATCCTCGCCACGATCGCGCTGTTCGTGATCTTCAACGGGCTGGCGTCAGTGGATCTGGTCGCCGGAGCTCAAGACGTTCCTCGGCCCGTTCAGCCCCAAGCCGTTCACGATCGGCGGTGTCACGATCGCCCGCCAGGACGTGGGGGTGGTGGTCGTGACGCTCGTGACGCGTGCTCGTCCTGTGGGCCTTCTTCCGCTTCACGAAGCTCGGCCTCGCCATGCGGGCGGCCGCGATCGCACCGCGTCGCCAGCCGCCTCATGGGCGTCCGGGTCGGCTGGATGTACGCGATGGGATGGGGCTTCGCCGCGAGCCTCGGCGCCGTGTCCGGGATGATGGTCGCGCCGATCGTCTTCCTCACGCCCGAACGATGATGCAGACGGTTCTGATCTACGCCTTCGCGGCGGCGGTGCTGGGCGGCATCGAGAGCCCGGTGGGCGCCGTCGTCGGCGGCTTTCTGATCGGCGTCGGGACGACGCTTCTCGGCGCCTACGGCGACAGCATCCCGTTCGTCGGCACCTTCCCGCCCGACCTGCTGCTGCCGAGCGCGTTCGTCGTGCTGATCCTCGTGCTGCTCTTCCGCCCGGCGGGCCTGTTCGGCAAGGCCGTGGTGAGGCGCGTCTGATGCCGTCCTGGCTGCCCAAGGCGATCGGGTACGGCGCGGTCGCGGTCGTCGTGGCGCTCATCCCGCAGTTCGTCCACGGGTTCCGCATCGTCGAGTTCACCTACGTCGGCGTGTACACAGCCGCCCTCGTCGGCCTCGTCATCCTCACCGGGATCACCGGGCAGATCTCGCTCGGCCAGGGCGCCTTCATGGCGCTCGGCGCGTACACGACGGCGATCCTGTCCGTGGATCACGGCTGGCCGCAGCTCCTGACGGTTCCGGCCGGCGGGCTCGTCGCCGGCATCGCCGGCTTCCTGTTCGGCTTCCCGGCGCTGCGGCTCTCGGGCGTCTACCTCGCGCTTGCGACCTTCGCGCTCGCGGTGATCATCCCGTCGGTCGCAATCGCCCTCAGCAGCCTCACCGGCGGCACCGGCGGCATCTTGCTCGCCCTGCCGACGAGCCCGGTCGGGGCGCCTCAACACGGACGAGTGGCTCTACTACGTCGACGTGGGGATGCGTGGCGATCCTCTACGTGCTCGCGTTCCTGTTCATCGCCGGCAAGCGGGGCCGCGCGCTGCGTGCCATCCGGGAGAACGAGCTGGCCGCGACGGCGTCCGGGCGTGAGCCTCTCCCGCTACAAGACGATGGCGTTCGGCGTCTCGGCGTTCTACGCGGGCATCGCCGGCTCGCTGTTCGCGATCCTGCAGTTCACGGTCACACCCGGCAGCTTCCCGCTGACGCTCTCGATCCTCTTGCTGGCTGGGCTGGTCGTCGGGGGGCCCGGGTCGTTGCTCGGCGCAATCGTCGGCGCGCGTCTTCGTCCAGTACATCCCGAGCTACTCCGGCGACGTGCTCGGCGCCGGTGGTCAACTTCGCGCAGAAGATCGGCCTGCCGGTCGACGACGTCGACAAGACGACCCCGGGCGTGCCGTCCGTCGTCTACGGTGTGATCCTGCTTCTGGTGCTGTTCCTGCTGCCGAACGGAGCCGCGGGACTAGGCCAGCGTATTGCATCCCTAACGAAGCGCGTCTTATAGTCGTCTGAAGTTGTGGAAATCTGGGGTCAATCTCCGAACAGGAGCGTATCTATGAAGCGTTTCATCCTGGTCCTCGGGCTGGTCGCGATGGTGGCCACGCTGGCGGTCATTCCGGGGGCGTTCGGCCGCTCGCAGGCCGACGGCATCAACAGCCGCACCATCACCATCGGCAGCACGCTGCCGCTCAGCGGGCCCGCGTCGCTGTATGCGCGCATCGGCACCGGCATGAAGGCCTACTTCAGCTACATCAACGCGCGTAAGGCGAAGTCGGACGGCAAGCGCGGCGTCTACGGTCGCCAGATCTCGCTGAACGTCTACGACGACCAGTACAGCGAGGCGCAGACCATCGTCCAGCAGACGCGCAAGGCGGTCGAGCAGGACAAGGTCTTTGCGATGCTCGGCGGTCTCGGCACCGAGAACCAGCAGGCGGTGCGCGACTACCTGAACGACAAGAAGGTTCCGCAGCTGTACGTCTCGACGGGCCTGAGCCAGTTCGGGACGACGTACAAGGAGCACCCGTGGACGATCGGCTGGCAGCCGGACTACGTCCAGGAGGGCATCCTGATGGGCCGGTACGCCAAGGCGAACCTCCAGAACATGAAGGTCGCCGTGCTGTACCAGAACGACGACTACGGCAAGGAGTTCCTCTACGGGTTCCAGAAGACCGTCGGCGCAGTCGGCGATCGTCGCGTCGCAGAGCTACCCGCGCGGCGGCGGTGCGGCCGCGGTTCGGCGCCTCGACGGCCCGGCTGCGCGCGTCCGGTGCGGACACGCTCCTCGTGGTCGTCGCCACGCCGACCGAGTCGATCACGGCGCTCGTCGTCGCGTACCGACTCGGCTGGCGGCCGGAACAAGCTGGTCAACTCCGTCGGCGCGACCGACTCGTTCATGACGGCCGCGCAGAACTCTGCCGGCTCGCCTGACGCGGTCAACGGCGTCGTCTCGACCGGGTACCTCAAGGATCCGTCGGATCCGTCGTACGCGAACGATCCGCAGATCAAGCTCTACAAGCAGATCATGGCGAAGTACGCGCCGTCGTTCCCGGAGCCGCGGGACGACACGCTGTTCTTCTACGGGATGGCGAAGGCCGACACGTTCGTCCAGGCGCTGTACCGCGCGGGCAAGAACCCGACGCGGCAGTCGCTCATGAACGCGGCCGTCGCACCTGACGATCAAGAACTTCCCGTGGCTGCTGAAGGGCGCGACGCTGCGGACGTCGCCCAACAGCGCGTTCCCGATCCGGTACCAGAAGCTGCGCCGGTTCAACAACGGCCACTTCACCGAGTTCGGCGATCTCGTCATGACGCGCCGCTAGGCGTCGCGACATCCGATTGACGGACGGGGCCGGTGCGAACCGGCCCCGTCTGTTAGAGAGCGCACGTGGACTTCGAGCTCACCGACGAGCAGCAGCTGATCCGGGCCTCGGCGCGCGAGTTCTGCGACCGGGAGATCGTCCCGTTCGCGCGCGAGTGGGACCGCTCGGAGACGATGGACCGGGCGATCGTCGGGAAGCTCGCCGACGTCGGGTTCCTCGGCGCCGCCCTGCCGGAGGCATACGGCGGGATGGGGCTCGACACGGTCTCGTACTGCCTGATCGCCGAGGAGCTCGGGCGGGCCGACTCGAACGTGCGCGGGATCGTGTCCGTGAGCGTCGGGCTCGTCGGCAAGACGATCGTGAAGTGGGGAACCGAGGAGCAGCGCGCGGCGTTGCTGCCCGAGCTCTGCTCGGGCGCGCGGCTCGGGTGCTACGCGCTCACCGAGCCGGGCGCGGGATCCGACCCGTCGGCGCTCGCGACGCGCGCGGAGCGCGACGGCGACGGCTGGGTGCTCTCCGGCTCGAAGATCTTCATCACGCTCGGCTCGTGGGCCGGCTTCGCGCTCGTGTTCGCGCGGGCCGGGGAGGAGGGGGTCACGTGCTTCGTCGTCCCGACCGACGCGGAGGGGTTCTCGGCGCGGAAGATCGACGGCAAGCTCGGGCTGCGCGCGCAGGACACCGCCGAGCTGTTCCTGGACGGCGTGCGGGTCGGCGGGGACGCGGTGCTCGGCGAGGTCGGCGGCGGGCTGAAGGTGGCCCTGTCGGCGCTCGACAACGGGCGCATCTCGCTCGCGGCCGGCTGTGTCGGCATCTGCCAGGGCTGCCTCGACGCGTCGGTCGGGTACGCGAAAGAGCGGCGGCAGTTCGGGCGCTCGATCGCGGCGTTCCAGCTGGTGCAGGAGCTGATCGCGGAGATCGCGGTCGAGACGGACGCGGCGCGCCTGCTGACGTGGCGCGCGGCGGCGGCCTCGGACGCCGGCCGGCGGCACACGCTCGAGTCGTCGGTCGCGAAGCTCTATGCGAGCGAGGCGGCCGTACGTGCGGCGAACGCGGCGGTGCAGGTGCACGGCGGCTACGGCTACGTCGACGAGTTCCCGGTCGGCAAGTACCTCCGCGACGCGCGCGTCACGACGCTGTACGAGGGCACGAGCCAGATCCAGAAGCTGATCCTCGGCCGGCTGCTGACCGGCGAGTCCGCGTTCACTCCGAGTGCCGGCTGAACTGATCCTCACCGGCCCGCGCGAGCTGCGGCTCGTCGAGTACGAGGAGCAGCCGTTGCAGGCGGGGGAGATCCGGGCCGAAGCGCTCGTGAGCGGCATCAGCCATGGGACGGAGCTCGCGCTCTATCGCGGCGTCTCGCCTTTCGGCAGCCGGCGCTTCGATCCCGATCTGCGCGTGTTCCTCGACGATGCGGACGGCGTCCGGCCCCCGATACGCCTGGGCTACGAGTGGGTCGGAACGGTGACCGGGCTCGCCGGCGACGTCGAGGGTGTCGACATAGGCGACCGCGTCCAGGCCGCGCTGCCGCACCGGGAGACTCAGACCTTGTCTTGCGCGGCAGCGTCCCCGCCTTGGTCGCTCCTGCCGGACGGGTTCGAGCCGCACCGCGGAGCGCTGCTGCAGTCGGCGACGATCGCGCTCCAGGCCGTCCACGACGCCGCGGTCAAGCCGGGCGACCGCGTAGCGATCTTCGGCCTCGGCACGTTCGGGCTGCTCGCCGTCCAGCTCGCTGCACTGAACGGCGCAGGCTGGATCGCGGCCGTCGACCCCGTTCGGGGCAGGCGCGAGCTCGCGTCCGGCTGGGGCGCCGATCTCACACTCGATCCGACCGGCGGGGACACGGGTCTCGAGATCAAGCTCGCGACCGGCCGTGCAGGAGTCGACGTGGCCATCGAGTTCTCCGGGCGGCACGCGGCGCTGCAGCACGCGTTGCGAAGCGCTCGGGTTGCGGGCGTCGTCGTCGCGGCCGGCTTCTACGTGGCACCGGTCGGCCAGGAGCTCGCGCTCGGTGAGGAGTTCCACCACAACCGCCTGACACTCGTCGGGAGCATGAGCGGCTGGGGAGCGCCTCACCGCGCGCCGGGCTGGGACCGGGGCCGCCTGCGGCAGACGGCCCTCGACCTACTGGCAGACGGCCGTCTCGACGTCGACACGCTCGTCACGCACCGGATCCCGTTCGCGCGGGCAACGGAGGCCTACGAACTGATCGACGGCAACGCCGGCGATGCGCTGCGGGTGCTGCTGACGTACTGAGACGCGAGCGCGCGGACGCGCTCGGCGGCGGCCGGCACGTGCTCGACGGGCAGATGCTCGAGGATGAGCGGCAGGTCGGGCCGGCGCGTCGCGAGAAACTCGATGTACGGCCGCTGAGGGAAGATGCCCGTGCCGAACTCGCCGGTGTTCACCTCGGCGCCGCCCGGGTCGACGTCCTTCAGGTGGGCGAGCACGAAGCGGTGCTCGAAGCGGTCGAGGAACCCCGCCGCGACCCGCTCACGCGTCGGAACCAGGTGGCTCGAGACGTAGTTGTAGGGGTCGCAGACGACCTGCAGGTGCCGCGACGGAAAGCGCTCGAGGACGTCGATCATGTGCCCGGCGGTCCTGAGCACGTGCTTGACCGAGCCCTCGAGCGCCAGGATCGAGCCCGATCGTTCGGCGATCGGAAGCAGCTCCGCGATTGCGTCGTCGAGAAGCGCCCGCCACCGTGGCTGCCAGTTCTCGGGCGTATCCGTCCACTCGCCGGACGGGTGGCGCGTGCCCGCCTCGGTGGCGACGACGGAGGTCCCGAGCTGCGGAGCGAGGTCGAGGCAGCGGGCAATGAACTCGATGTTCGCCCGCCGCGCGGCCTCGTCCGGCGCCACCAGGTTGCGGTACCCGGCGAGCGCGCCGATGGCCACGCCCTCGGCCTGGAGCCGGTCGGCGAGGTCGGGCCGCTCGAGGCCCTCTTCCAGGAGTGCCGTGCCGAGCTGCACCGTCGTGAGGCCCATGGTTCGGCAGGCCTCGGCAAGCGCGTCCCATTCGCCCGCGCCGAAGTCGTAGGTGAAGATCCCGAGCTGCGGCCACTCGCCCCGGCCGAGCTCGGGAAGGACGCTGCGGGCGTACGCGAGGTCGCGGGCGACGAGCTCGGGCGGTCCCGGCGGCGTCTCGAGCACGATCCACCCGTCGTAGCCGATCTCGCGTAGCGCGTCTGCGCTTCCGGCGAAGTCGACAAGCCCCAGCCCGGGCGGACAGTCGCCCGTTCGCGCAAGCGTGTCCTTGAAGTGGACGCGCCGCACGAGGTCGCCGAGCGCGCGGATCTCGGTGGCGCTGTCATAGCCGCGGACTACCGCGTTCGCGAGGTCGAAGTAGCAGCCGAAGCCGGCAGATTCGACCTGCACCGCGAGCTGGCGTACGGCTGCTGCCGGCAGCGTGCCCTCATAGAGGAGCGTGACGCCGCGCGAGCCGGCGTCATCGCACAGCGGCCGGAAGGCGCCCGCGGCCCGCCCGATGTCCGCGTCGTCCACGAGCTCAGCGCGGCCGAAGAAAGGGACGAGGATCGCGTCGGCGTCGAGCGCGACGGCCCAGTCGACAGCCCGCTCGACGTCCTCGCGCGCAGCCTGCGCGACCTGCGGCTCGCGGTCGGCAATGCCGCCGCGGTCGCTGTGCTCGCCGAGCACGAGGCTCGGGACGCCCACGCCCGACGCCCGGCTCGCGCGCTGGAGCTCGTCCAGCCGCTCGGCCGCGCCGAGCTCGTCGCGGGTGAGGTCGACCTCGACGCCGGCGAAGCCGAGTCGCTGCGCGCCGCGAAACGTCTCTACGGGGCCACCGCCCACGACGGCGTTCATCACGCCGGCCTTCACGGCGTCGCCGCCACAGTCACGGGCCGTCCGTCCTGCTCCGCCGACTCGCAGGCGGCGAACGTCATCGCCAGCGAGAGCAGGTTGTGCCGCCCCGAGTTGAACGGCTCGCGATCCTCGTCGATCGCGCACGCGAGCTCCCCGAGCGTGGCGGCGAAGCCGTCGTAGTAGGAGACATCCAGCGGGAAGCGCGTGAGCTCGCCGTCGCGGTCGAGCTCGACGAAGTCGGACTCGACGAGGACGCTGCCGCGAATCGTGCCTTCGGTGCCGTGCACCCAGAACGGGCAGCCGGGACGACTGGTCCGCGCCTCGCCGACGCTGCGGATCAGCGCGCTCGACCCGTCGGTGTACTGCAGCGCGAGCCACGCAGCCCACGGCGACTGTGCGAGGGCCGGCTGGTCCGGCGTCCGGAAGTCGAGAGCGCGGACGGCCTCGAGTTCCTTGTCTGCCAGCCAGCAGCGGCAGATGTCGATCCAATGGATGAAGTAGTCGTAGAGGACGAAGTGCTGCAGGTCGTCGAAGTGCGTCCCGACGAGCGGCGGCAGCGGCCGGTCCTGGAGATGCGTAACCGCAACGACCTCGCCGATCGCTCCACGCTCGACGAGGAGGGTGGCAATCCGCCACGGCGGTAGCCAGCGGGCGTTCTGATTGACGGCCAGCTTCACGCCGTGGCGCTCGGCATGCGCGACAGCCTCGCGGGCGGAGGCCAGGTCGGGCGCGAGCGGCTTCTGGGCAAGCACGTGCTTGCCGGCCTCGGCGGCACGCCGGATCAGCTCGACACGAACGTCCGGCCGCGTCGCGACGTCGACGATCTCCACCTCGTGGTCGTCGAGCAGCTCGTCGACGGTGTCGTACACCCGCCGCACGACGGGGAAGCGCTCGCGGATCCCGGCGGTCGCCTCCGCCACAGGATCGTAGACCCCGACGACGTCGACGTCCCACGCCGTGTAGGCGGGCAGGTGGTGGCTCGTCGCGATCGCGCCGCAGCCGGCGATCGCGACCCGAGGCCGGCGGGCGGTCGGGAAGGCCGGGCGGTAGTCGAGCCCCGCCTCCTCGGCAGCCCGGATCGTCGCGGCGTCAGGCAGGGGTCGTCGCTGTGGGCGCGCCCTGGTCGTCAATCGCGCGGCCCGTGTCGGGATCCATCCAGCGAATACGGTTGGGTTCGATTCGCAGCCACACCGAGCTGTCCGGCTCCGGGAACAGCCGCGGGGACGTCGAGACCTTCAGCATGTCCTCGCCGCTGCGGACGGTGAGCAGGTTGTGTGACCCGAGCGGCTCGACGACGATGACCGTCGCCTCGATCAACCCGTCTGCGCGGGTCGGCTCGACCTCGATCGACTCGGCGCGGATGCCGAGGATCAGCTTCCGTCCGCTCAGCCCCGCCGCGCCGTTGCCGACGGTGAACGAACCGCCGCTGACGTGGACGACCGGGCCGGCCGCGCCGTTCGGCGCCAGCTCCGCGGCGAGGAAGTTCATCGGCGGCGTACCGACGAAGCCGCCGACGAACGTGTCGGCCGGGTGGTCGTAGACCTGGAGGGGGTTGTCGAGCTGGACGATGCTGCCGGCGTTCATCACCGCGATGCGATCGCCCATGCTGAGCGCCTCGATCTGGTCGTGCGTGACGTAGATCGTGGTCGCGCCCAGCTGACGCAGGAGCGCCTTCAGCTCCGCGCGCATCTCCATCCGCAGCAACGCGTCCAGGTTCGAGAGCGGCTCGTCCATCAGCAGGACGTCCGAGTTCGTCGCGATCGCCCGTGCCACGGCGACGCGCTGACGCTGGCCGCCCGAGATCTGCGACGGGTAGCGGTCGAGGAGGTTCTCGATGTGGAGCAGCTGTGCGGACGACTCGACGCGCTCCTTGATGAGCGCCTTCGACTCCTTCTGCATCTTCAGCCCGAACGCGATGTTCTTGCGCACGTTCAAGTGGGGGAACACGGCGTAGCTCTGGAAGACCATCGAGATCCGGCGCCGGCGCGGCGGCAGGTCGGTCGCGTCGCGGTCGCCGATCACGATCCGCCCGGCGTCGACCTTCTCGAGGCCTGCGAGGCAGCGCAGCAGCGTCGTCTTGCCACAGCCGGACGGCCCGAGCAGGACGACGAAGTCGCCGTGCGACACGTCGAGGCTCACGTCGTCGACAGCAACGACCTTGCCGAACGTCTTCCGAACGGACTCAAAGCGAACGTCAGCCATCTACTTGACCACCCGCCCCCACATCGTGAACAGGTACCGCCGGATGATCAGGATGACGATCACCGAGGGCGCCAACAGGAAAAACGCGCCGGCGAAGCGGAAGTTGAGCGGCGCTCCCTCGAGGAGCGCAAGCACCTCCGCCGGCAGCGTGCGGTGCCGCAGCGTCAGGAGCGAGGCGGCGAAGACCTCGTTCCAGGAGATGATGAAGACGAAGATGGCGCTCGCCGCGAGCCCCGGGAGAGCGAGCGGGAGCGCGACCCGCACGAAGGCGGACGCGCGGCTGCAGCCCAGGGTCTGCGCCGCCTCTTCGAGTTCTGCGGGAACGCCCGCGAACACGCTCGCCGTCGTCAGGACCACGAACGGGAGCGCAAGGGCCGTGTGCGCGATGGCCACACCCTGAACCGAGTCGTCGATCCCCCAGCGGATGAAGATCACGGCGAGCGGGATCGACAGGATCACGATCGGAAACGCCCGCGTGGCGACGACGGAGAGCCGCACCGTGTCCGAGCCCCGGAACGAGAACCGTGCGATCGCGTACCCGGCGGGCGTCCCGATCGCCAGGCACAGGATCAGCGTCACGACGGCGACGATGACGCTGCGCCAGAGCGCGTCGGTCATCCCTGCGAAGTGGACGAAGAAGCTCATCGTCTCCGTGGACAGGTCGTTCGGAAGGAGATTCCGTGGGTACTCGTAGGCCGCCTCCTCCGTCGAGAACGCGGCGAGCGTGATCACGTACAGCGGGAACAGCACGAAGAGCGAGAGGAAGATCGCGACGACGTAGAGGAGCACCCGCGAGAGCGGGCCCACGACGCCCCGGGCTGCCGACGAGGAGGCGCTCATCGCAGCATCTGCTCCCGCGGCGTGCGGAAGATCCAGATGACGACCCCCGCGGACAGCAGCGACAGCACGAGTATCAGCGCGGAGTACGCGGCCGCCACGTGGCTGTCGAAGTAGTCGGCCTGCCACCGCCACGCCTCCGTGGCGAGCGTCGTCTTCGCTCGCCCGGTGATGGCCAGCACGACGGCGAACGCCTCGAAGGCGAAGATGATCCGGAAGAGCAGCGCGACCTGGATCGAGGGCTTGAGCATCGGCAGGATCACGGTTCGGATCCGCTGGAAGAGGCCGGCGCCGAAGACCTCCGCCGCCTCCGTGTACTCGGGCGGGATGCTCTGCAGCCCCGCGAGGAAGATGACCATGACGAACGCCGTCGACCGCCAGAGCTCGGCGACGACGACGGCAATGAGCAGGTGGTTCGGCTTCGTCGGGTCGAGCCAGATGTACTCCTGGTCGATCAGGCCGAGCTTCTCGAGCGCGGTGTTGAGATAGCCGCGCTCCGTGAGGATCGCCTGCCAGACCAGCCCCGCCGCCAGGTCCGAGATCGCGAGCGGCAGGATGAAGATGGCGAGGAAGAGGCCTCGCCCGTGGATCTTCGAGTTGACGATCAGCGCCATCGCGAGCGCCAGCACGAACTGCAGCGGCACGATGACCACGACGAGCAGCAGCGTGAAGCGCAGCGCCGACTCGAAGTTCGCGTCGTTCCACATCGTCCGGAACGGCGCGAACGTCCACTCGCCGTCGATCTGGAACGCGAGCCCGAACGCCTGAACCATCGGCCAGGCGAAGAACAGGCCGAGGTAGGCGACGGTGGGGAGGATCAGCGCGTAGGGCAGACCCTCCCACCGTCTGAGCCGACGCCCGACGGAAACCGGTTGTGCGACCGTCGACATCGGATGAGCAGCTCGGCCTAGGCCCCTACTTCACCTTGCACGGACCGGTGCTCTTCGGGTCGGGCGCCCAGCACGGTGCCTGCGTCTTGTCCATCAACGCCTGCAGCAGCGCGCCCTGTTCGTTCAGGACCTTCGGGATGCTCTCGTTGCGCACCACGATCCGCACGAAGGTGTCGACGTAGATCTTGCTGAAGTTGCCACCTTCGGCGCCGAGGCCTACCGGAAGGAGCGATTTCAGCGCGTCCTTCGCCCGCTGCGTCTTGCGCACCGCAGCGTTCATCGCGAGCAGGCCTTCGCCCAGCTGCTTCGAGTAGCTTGCCCCGCGGACCGGGAAGAAGCCGACCGACCCGAGCGTGCGTGCCTGGGTCGCCACGCCCGTCATCCACTTGATGAGCTCCTTTGCACCGGCCGCGTTCGGCGCGGTCTTCGGGATCGCGAGGCCGGCGAGCACCGGCATATAGCCGCGTCCCTCTGGCCCCTTCGGCGCCGGGAAGGCGACGAAGTCGTCGGGCTGGGCCCGCATCGCGTTCACGAGGCGCGCGACGTGATCCCAGGCAACCCAGACCTCGCCGCTCAGGAGCGGGTCCTGCATGAAGTTGTAGGACAGCGACTGGGGATGCACGTAGCGCCAGAGCGAGCGCATGTACTTCCAGCCGTTGGCCGCGCCCTTGCTCTTGAAGGTGGAGACCACCCCGCCGCTCCACGACGGCAGGAGGTAGCCCTGGATGTAGCGGGCGAGCAGCCCGTTCGTGCCGGCCGGGAAGGCGACCCGCTTCTGTCCCGTCTTGTCCGAGATGTTCTTCGCCCACGTGAGCAACTGCCCGTAGGTCAGTGCGTTGACGTCGGCGCCCTTGGGCAGGTACGGGAGTGCCTGCTTGTTCGCGACCATGATGTAGGTCGCCTGCATCCAGGGGATGTAGTACTGCTTCTTCGTCCCGAGCCGGCCGAGTGCCATCACGTCGTCCGGGATGTGCGAGTCCTTCAGCTGTGTCTTCGTGAAGGACGTCAAGTCCGTGAGGTACGGCTGCAGCGTGACGTAGTCTCCGTGCAGGCCCCCGAGCAGGCTGACCGTGCCCTTGCCGGCCTGCGATTCGGCCTGGATGCGGTTGAAGAAGACTTGCGGCTGGCCGACGGGCGGCACGACGTAGTCGACGTTCCCGTCGAAGCCCTTGAGCAGCGTGTTGCGGACCTGGTTCACCTCCGTGACCTGGGCCAGCTGATTCGAGAGGAAGACGACGTCGCCGGCACTCTGCCGGCCGGCTGACGCGCTGTTTGCGATCCCCGCGGCCGCGGCAAGGCACGCGACTGCGGCGATCAAGAGTCCGAATCTGCGCACGATCCCTCCGTTTCTGTCCTGGCGCCGCCCGCGGGCGGCTCCCCGTCCGATATGACGACCGCTGTTGCCGCGGACCCCGAGAGTCCCGCGTTTGCTCATGACGCCACCTCCCTGCCGTCGCGCTCGGCATCGAGCAGGTCGAGGACGAGCCCCGCCGTCCACGAGAGCTGCTCGGTGCCCTGACCGCGGCCGGTCGTCGCGTTGTAGTGCTCCCAGAACCCCTCGCGCCGCACGAGCTCGAGCAAGGCGGCCCGGATCTCGCTCGCCTCCTCGTCGAAGCCGTAGCGCCGGAGGCCCGCGCATATGACCCAGTTGATCATGGGCCACACCGGCCCGCGCCAGTACAGAGCCGGGTCGAAGTTCGCGTCGGCAGGCGCCACGCTGGCGACCACCCTGCCGAACCCGTCGATGGCGACCGCCGTCGCGGCCATCAGCTGCTTCCGCATCCGCTGCGCCCGTTCGAGCGTCGGGATGCCCGCGAAGAGCGGCGCGTAGGCGGCAGCCGTGTGCGCCCGCACCGGCTCGCCTGCCCGGAGGTCGAAGTCGGCGTAGCACCCGGCGGCTTCGTCCCAGAGTGTGGTCTCGACGGCCGAGGCCGTCAGATCGGCCCATGCGTCGAAGCGCTGAGGGTCGGCGCCGAGGATCCGCGCGATCTCGCCCAGGTCGCGGCTCGACTGGACGAGCAGCGAATTGAAGAGGACGTCCACGATGACGAACGGGCACTCCTCGCGGATGCGGCCCGCGTCGTACGCAGCGTCGCGGTAGAGCTTGACCAGGTAGGCGTAGCGGTCGTACTCGGTGTCGGTCGGACGCTGGTCGGCGTCGACGAAGTCGAGATCCACGCGCTTGTAGTCCGGAATCGCGTCGCGAGCCGGGGCGATGCGGCTGAGTGCCTCGTCCCAGAGCGGCGAGTTGTCCATGCCGGACTCCCACGGGTGCCAAATCTCGACGAGACCGCCGCCGTCCCGGGTGCGCTCGCGATACAGGTACTCGTGCCAGGCGACGAGCTTCGGCATCAGCTCCTCGAGAAACGCGCGTGCCTGGTCGCGGTTATGCGCGCGCTCGTACACGCGCAGGACGGCGGTGGCGTGCACGGGCGGCTGGACGATCCCCGACGTTTTCGGATGCTCGGGCGCGTCGGCGGAGCGCTCGGTCTGCCAGAACTCGGGGCCCGGGAAGTACCGGGCGTCGTCGGCGAAGCGGATGTGCGGCACCAGACCGTCGGCCCATTGCCCGGCGAAGATCCAGCGCAGCTCGGCCTGGGCGCGCTCCTGGTTTCGTCCGGCGTAACCAATCGCGATGCATGCAGAGTCCCAGCTCCACTGGTGCGGATACAGCCGGGCGGAGGCTCGTGTGGCATGGCCCATCCAGTTGCCGTCGAGCACGCCGATCGCCTGCCGCGCGAGGTCGCCGTCGCTCGAAGAAATGCGATGGCCGCCGTCCGCATGGGCCGTTGGGGCGTCGCGCTCACCCGAGTCGGGCTCCATTTGCTACGCGGAGATATCAAATAGGTCGAACAGAGTCAATGAGGCCCGACGTCGAAGAGCGGCCGGCGTACGAACCCTGCTCGGCCGACCCGACGTCCCTCGCGCCCACGCGGCCGGGCCATCAGCCAGCTCGGCGACGCAGCGGTCGGTCGACGCGAGCGCCCTCGGGCGCGCATTGGGGAGGCGTCTTCCTCGGCAACCCCGGAGCAAAGTCGATCGGCCTGCTTCCGAGCGCCCCGCTCGACGCCTTTCTCGATCCGAGACTCACGTTTCTCGGCGGCGCGGCCGTGCTGCTGATCTGCGCGCTGGCAGCCGCCGGCGCCGTCGGTGCCGCGGCCAGGAGCTCGGCGGCAGTCCCCGTCCTACTAGACCGTCAGCCGGTCCGCCACGCGGGCCCGCCGGGTGCCCTCGACGTCCTGGACGACCGGCAGACCGGTGATCGCTCCGATCAACTCGGCCGTGCGCCGCGCCGCGGCCGCCGGCCCGAGTCTTCCGGTGAGCGTGGCCTCGAGCATCGCCTGCAGCTGGGCCGAGACGCGCGGATAGAGCGGCGTTGCGGGCCTGATCACGGCGCGCGCGAGCAGCTCGGACGTCTGCGCCAGGAAGCCGATATCCGGTGCGGCGAGCTCGATCGCCGAGCGCCGGGCCGGAATGCGCCCCGTCGTCCGGGCGACGGCCGCCAGCGCGTCGGGCGCGAGTGCGCGCTCCAGCAGCCGCATGGCAAGCCCCGGCTGCGGTGCCTGACGGAAGATCCCATAGCTCATCGTCCCCGCGACGCTCGCAGGAGCGCCGGCGGGGCCTGCGGGGACCGGGATGAAGCCGACGTGATCCAACAGCTCGTCGAGCGGCACGCCCAGCGCCTCTGCCACCGTGCGCGCCTCATAGCTCCCGCCGAAGCTGATCGCCGCCTTTCCGTCGCCGAGCAGCCGGATGGGCCGCGTCCACTCGTAGCCGAGGACGTCGATCGACATGAGACCCTCCTCGACCAGGCTGCGCAGGAAGCGCAGCGCTTGCGCCGTCGCACGCGAGTCCAGCGTCACGCCGTCCGGGCCGAGCACCTCGACGCCGTTCGACGCGAGCAGGGCGATCAGGCAGTACGCCGTCGTTTCGCCGCCCTTGGAGCCGCCGGTGATGACGACCGGGTGTCGCATCCCGTTGCGGGCGGCGGCGCGCGCCACGGTGCGTAGCTCGGCCCAGGTAGTGGGCGGGTCGACCCCGAGGGCCTCCAACTCCCCTCGCCGGTACCAGACGCCGGCGACGTTCGCGAGCGGTGATACGCCGTAGGTGCGGCCGTCATAGCGGTTCGTGGCGAGGAGCGGCGGCAGGAAATCGCGCTTCCACTCGCGGAGAACCCAGTCCTCGTCGAGATCTTCGAGGCAGTGCAGGAACCCGTCGACCGCGAACTCGGGGATCCAGACCGAGTCGATGATGGCGATGTCGGGGGCCTGCCCGTCGGCGACGGCGTGTGTCAGCGCCTGGTGCAGCGACGGCAACGGCACGGTGACCACGTTCACCCGGATGTCGTCGGGAGCTGCGTCCTCCAACAGGTGGCCCCACGGGCCCTCCGAGACGATCACGCGCACCTCTGGGTAATCCGGGCGTCGACGGAGCCAGTGCGGATTGACGAACGTGCCGCGACGTCGCTGACGCAGGATCACGCCGTCGTCGGCGAGCTCCGAGAGGGCCCGGCTCACCGGCGTCCTGCTGATGCCGTACCGCGCGCAGAGCTCGTGCTCGGTGGGCAGGCGCGCGTCGACCCCGTAGCGCCCGCTCAAGATCTCCTCGAGGAGGAGAGTCTTCAGCTGGTAGTAGATCGGGATCGGCTGCTGGGGATCGATCGCCATCGTGGGCTAGTCGGAGCGTCCGCCCGCGGAGCCGGCGCGACGGCACCCGTTTGACGGCCGGGGCGCGAGTGATTTTGCTACGCCCACGTGACAAAAACTAGCGTCGATGCCCTTCGGGACGCGGAGCTCGCGCGGCGCGCCCGCGCGATCCTGCGCGCCAACGACACCGGGATGTTCGTGAAGCCGTCGGCCGCGACCTACCCGTTCCAGTGGAACTGGGACTCAGCGCTCATCGCCATCGGCCTTGCGACGGTCGATCCGTCGCGCGGCCGACTCGAGGTGCGCTCGCTGCTCGGCGGGCAGTGGGAGGACGGGATGGTGCCGCACATCGTCTTCCACCCGCAGCCGGTCGACTACTCGCCAGGCCCCGAGCTCTGGAGCTCGGGCGCGTGCGACGCTGCGCCGGCGCTCGCAACGAGCGGCCTGACGCAGCCGCCTGTCCTGGCCTCGGCGGTGCGAGCGCTGCACGAGGCGGCGCCCGACGAGGCGTTCCTCGAGGAGGTGCTGCCGGCGATCGAGGCGTGGCACCGCTGGCTGCACCGCGCGCGCGATCTCGACGGCTCGGGACTCGTCGCAATCCTGCATCCCTGGGAGTCGGCCGACAACTCGCCGCGCTTCGACGCGGCGCTCGCGCGCGTGGACGTGACGGGAGCTCCGGAGGTGTCGCGCACGGATCGCCGCCGCCTGGCTGCCGACGAGCGCCCGACCGACCGCGACTACGTTCGCTACCTGGCTGTGGTCGCCCGTCTGCGTGCCTGCGGCTACCGCCCCGCGTCGCTCGCGGAGGCGCCGTTTGCCTTCGTGGATCTCACGTTCAACTCCGTGCTCGCGGCGGCCGAGCACGATCTCGCGTGGCTCTGGGCGCAGCTCGGGGAGACCGGCAGTCGCGCGGCGGCGGGCGCCGCGCGCGTCCGTGCCGCGTTGTCCGCCCGTTGGGACGAGCAGGCCTCGGCGTATCGCGAGCACGACCTGCACGGGGACGAGCCGGAGGTCGCCCAGACCGTGGGCGACGTCTTCCCGCTCTACGGCGGCGGCCTCGACCGCACGCGCGCGCGCCGCCTGTTCGAGGAGGTGATCTGGGCGCCCGAGCGTCTCGGGCCGGCGCCGGACGCGCCGTGGGCGGTGACGACGGTCGAAAAGTCGAGCAATG
This sequence comes from uncultured Thermoleophilia bacterium, assembly GCA_963734565.1. GTDB lineage: Bacteria > Actinomycetota > Thermoleophilia > Gaiellales > Gaiellaceae > JACVRM01. The sequence goes on from CAVTHM010000002.1 coordinate 1,151,642, forward strand.
CCTATGACCCCCGCCGGTACTGGCGGGGCCCCGTCTGGGTCAACATGAACTGGTTCCTCATCCGCGGCCTCGAGCGTGCGGGTCTTCTGCAGGAGGCGCGTGAGCTCCGTGAGCTGACGCTGCGGCTCGTGCGCGCGGCCGGATTCAGCGAGTACTACCAGCCCGACACGGGCGCGCCGCTCGGGAGCGGCGAGTTCTCGTGGAGCGCCGCGCTCACGCTCGACCTGCTCGCGACCCCGGCCGCATGAGCTACGACCCCGACCCCACCTATCCGGTGGTCGGCGGTGCTGTCCGCGCGGGGTACGCAACGCTCGCGGCCGAGGCCGGGGCGAGGGGCGACTGCGTCGTGGCCGTCGACGGCCCGGCAGCCCTTCCCTGGGGACCGTTCGCCTCGTCGCTCGGCGAGGCGCTCTGTGCGGCAGGCCTGCAGTCTCATCTGGTCGACGCCCGCGAGGGGTTCGCGCGGTGGTCGGAGATCGAGCGGCGAACCGCGAGCTCGGACATCCCGCGAGATCCGGTCTTCGCTCGGGTCTGGGAGGGGAGCATCGAGGAGCTCTGGGAGGGGCTGGCGGCGCTGCCGAACGGCGAGGTCACCGTGGTCTACGGGCCGGGGAGCGCTCTCGTGCGGCACGACGTCCTCTGGTATGCGGATTTTCCGAAGGGTCACGCCCTCGAAGCGGTGCGCGGCGGCCGCGGCCTCAACATCGGGCAGGGCCGCGGGTCGACCGGCTCCGAGCGGCGCCTGCTCTTCGTGGACTGGCCGCTCCAGGATCGTCACAAGCGGACACTCGAGCCTCGCCTGGACGCGTACATCGACCTCACCGACCCGGCCGCTCCGCGGTGGCTGGACGGCGAGTCGTTGCGCCGTTCGCTCCGGTCGCTGGCGACCAATCCGTTCAGGACGCGGCCCACCTTCCTCCCCGGACCCTGGGGCGGCCAGTGGCTCCGCCGAACGCTGGGCATACAAACGGCCGCACCCAACCTCGCGTGGTCGTACGAGCTGATCACGCCGGAGAGCGGGCTGCTGCTGGGCGGGCGCGAGCGGCTGGAGGTCGGCTTCGAGCTCCTCATGGCCGGGAACGCCGAGTCCATCCTCGGAGCGGCAGTGAAGGCGCGGTTCGGCACCTCGTTTCCGGTTCGCTTCGACTACCTCGACACACTCGAGGGGGGTCACCTCTCGATCCAGACGCACCCCGATGAGGACTACATGCGCGAGACGTTCGGGCTGCCCTACACGCAGCACGAGACGTACTACGTGATGGCCACCAGCCCGGGGGCCAAGGTGTTCCTCGGGCTTCGCGACGATGCAGATCTCGATGCCTTTCGGGCAGACGCGCGCCGGGCGGAGCGGTCGGGCGTCGCCTTCGAGCCGGAGCGGTACCTGCTGGCGCATCCGGCCGAGCAGCATCGCCTCTACCTCATCCCTGCCGGAACGCCGCATGCGAGTGGCGCCGGCAACGTCGTCCTCGAAATCAGCGCGACGCCGTACCTCTACACGCTGCGCTTCTACGACTGGTTGCGCCGAGACGTCGACGGGGAGCTGCGGCCTGTCCACGTCGAGCACGCCTTCGCGAACCTGAACGCCGATCGTCGCGGCGCCGAGGTCCGGCGGCTGATGCCCAAGCCGAGCGTGGTCCGCGCCGGGACGGGCTGGCAGGAGCTCGCGCTGGGGCGGACACCCGAGCTGTTCTTCGCCGTCCACCGCCTCGATTTCGTCGACGAGGTCGTCGACGAGACCGGGGGCGGCTTCCATGCGCTCAACCTCGTTGCCGGAGATGAGGTCGTGATCGAGACGGCCCGTGGCGAGCACCGGCTGTCGTATGCCGAGTCGATCGTCGTGCCGGCTGCGACCGGCTCGTACCACATCCGTCGTATCCGGGGCGGTCCGTGCAAGGTCGTGAAGGCGTTCGTGCCGTGACGCCCCGATCCGTCGTCGCGCTTGACATCGGCGGGACGCACGCGTCCGCGGGTCGTGTGCAGATCGCCTCTTCAGCGGTCGAGGAGCGCGCTCGCGCGGCGCTCCGGGCAGGGAGTAGCGAGGACGAGCTCCTTACGGCGATCGTCGGCGCCGCCTCCGCCGTCGCCACGGAGGAGTGCGTGGCCGTCGGCATCGCCGTTCCGGGCCCGTTCGACTACGACGCCGGCGTGTCCGCGATGAAGCACAAGCTCGAGCCGCTGCGTGGCGTCGACCTGCGGAGTGAGCTCAGCTCGGCCCTCGGCCTGCCAACGCGCGCGCTCGTGTTCCTGAACGACGCGGCGGCGTTCCTGCTGGGGGAATGGTGGGCGGGGGCCGCGCGCGCAGGCCCCCGGGCGATGGGCGTCACGCTCGGTACCGGTCTCGGATCGGCGTACCTCGACGAGGGCAAAATCGTGTCGGGCGAAGGGGAGCTCTACAGGCGTCTGTTTCGCGGCGCACCCGTGGAGCAGACGGTCTCGCGTGCGGCCATCCGCGCTCATTACGGCTCCGGCGCGCCCGACGTCGAGCAGATCGCGGCGCGCGCGCGTGACGGCGAAACGCAAGCCCGAGACGTCTTCGACCGGCTCGCTTCCGACCTTGCCGAATTCCTCGCGGAGCCGGTAGGCAGCTTCGGCCCGGAGGTGCTCGTCGTGGGCGGGTCGATCGCGGGCGCCTGGGATCTCCTCGAGGACGGCCTCCGCGCGGGGCTGGGCCGCAACGCGACGGTCGTCGCGCGGGCGGCACACCTGGAGGACGCAGCGCTGCTCGGGGCGGCCCGGCACGCCTGGGAGCGAACGCCGTGAGCACGTACGCACAGGTGGCGGAGCTGCGCCGCCGTCGGCTCGCGGCCGGAGCGCGCCCGCTTCGCGAGCTGTCGGTCGCGGAGGCGCGAGCAGCCGAGGGTGCCGCAGGGGTCGGTACGGCCGCACGGGAGGATGGCGTCCGCGTGGACGACCTGCGCATCCCCGGCCCCGCCGGAGCGCTGGCCGCTCGTCTCTACAGCGCGTCCGTTGCCTCCGAGCCCGGTGTCGTCTACTTCTCCGGCGGCGGGTGGGTGCTGGGATCGCTCGACAGCGCCGACGCGGTCTGCCGGCGGCTTGCGCTGGCGAGCGCATGCCGCATCGTCTCCGTCGACTACCGGCGCGCGCCAGAGCATCCCTTTCCGGCGGCCGTGGACGACTGCTATGCAGCGACGGCCTGGGTGGCCGAGCACGCGGCCGACCTCGGCATCGACCCTGGTCGACTGGCTGTCGGCGGCGTGAGCGCGGGCGGGAACCTCGCGGCCGTCGTGACCCTGGTGGCCCGAGCGCGGGGACCGAAGCTCGCGTTCCAGTTCCTCGTCTATCCGCCGCTTGATCATCGCGTGGAGACTTCGTCGCGCCGCGAGGCCGTCGACCCGCTGTTCTTCGATCGCGACGACGTGGCCTGGTGCTGGTCGCACTATCTGCAGGTCGCCGAGCACGGGGACGATCCTCTGGCGTCGCCGCTGCGCGCCACCGACCTCTCCGGGCTTCCGGCCGCGCTCGTCGTCACGGCCGAGCTGGATCCCCTCCGGGACGAGGCAGAGCTGTATGCGGAACGGCTCGCGGCCTCCGGTGTCCCGACGCAGCTTGTGCGCTTCGACGGCATGGTGCACGGGTTCTTCTCGCTCGTGGGCGAGGTCGACGCCGCGGCCGATGCACAGGAACTCACGGCCGCCGCGCTGCGCACCGCGCTTCGCCCCGGATACGCTCTCACGTGATGCCGGAAGCCGTCATCGCCGCCGCCACGCGTACGCCCATCGGGCGCGCGCGCAAGGGCTCGCTCGTCGATGCCCGCCCCGACGACCTGGTCGCCTTCGCCATCCGCTCCGCGGTCGACCAGGTGCCCGGCCTTGACCCGGCCGACATCGTCGACGTGATGGTCGGCTGCGGGTTCCCGCAGGAGCGCCAGGGGATGAACCTCGCCCGCCGCGCGGCGCTCCTTGCCGGGCTGCCGCACTCGGTGCCGGGCACGACCGTGAACCGCTTCTGCGCGTCCAGCCTGCAGACGATCCGTATGGCCTTCCATGCGATCAGGGCGGGGGAGGGCGACGTCTACGTCGCCGCCGGCGTCGAGTCGATCACGCAGGTCGACGGCTACCCGAAGGACGCCGAGGAGCTGCACCCGAAGCTGTTCGGCGACGACGCGCCGATCGCGAACGTCTACATCCCGATGGGCATGACCGCGGAGAACGTGGCCGAGCAGTACGGCGTGTCACGCGACGACATGGACCGGTTCGCCCAGCGCTCGCAGGAGCGGGCCGTGGCTGCGCAGGACAGCGGCTTCTTCGCCCGCGAGATCACGCCCTTCCCGGTCAACGGCAGCGTCGTTCGACCTCGACGACGGCCCGCGCCGCGAGTCGACGCTCGAGAAGCTGCAGGGCCTCGACCCCGCCTTCAAGCCGGGCGGCTCGGTCACGGCCGGCAACTCGTGCCCGCTGAACGACGGCGCCGCCGCGGTGGTCGTCATGAGCGACACGAAGGCGCGCGAGCTCGGCATCCAGCCGCGCGCGCGGATCATCGCCTCGTCGGTGAGCGGCGTGGAGCCGGAGATCATGGGCGTCGGCCCGATCGGCGCCGTGCGCCGCGTCCTCGACCAGGCGGGCATGACGATCGACGACGTCGACGTGATGGAGCTGAACGAGGCGTTCGCGGCGCAGGTCATCCCGGTCTGCCGCGAGGTCGGCGTCGACCCGTTCGGCGAGAAGCTCAACCCGCACGGCGGCGCGATCGCGCTCGGCCACCCGTACGGCATGACCGGCGCGCGGATCATGTGCACGCTGCTGAACGACCTCGACGAGCTCGACGCGACGATCGGCCTCGAGACGATGTGCGTCGGCGGCGGCCAGGGCATGGCCATGATCGTCGAGCGTCTCCGCTGATCGAAGACGTCGGCGAGGACGCGCTCGCCGAAGCGCGCGCCTTCAACGCCGAGCTGGCACGCCTGCTCGCGGGAACACCGTCGGTCGAGACGATTCCGGTGGAGACGACCCGCCGTCTGCGTCGCGAGCGCGGCGGGGTCTTCCCGGCGCCCGTGTTCCTGGACGAGGCGCGAGGACCGCTCGATCGCGACGCGTGCCGGCGACCGGCGCCTGCGCCTCCTGCGGCCCGACCGTGCGACCCGACCGGCGTCTACCTGCACTTCCACGGCGGCGGCTGGACGCTCGGCGGGTGCGACGAGCAGGACTCGCGGCTGCTCGGGCTCGCCAACGCGACCGGGCTCGTGGCCGCGAGCTTCGAGTACCGGCTGGCTCCCGAGCACCCGTTTCCGGCTGCGCCGGACGACTGCGAGGACGCGGCCCTCTGGCTGCTCGACCGCGGCGCGGACGAGCTCGGCGCGCCGGCCGTGTTCGCGCATCGGCGGCGAGTCGGCGGGCGGGCAGCTGACCGCCGCGACGCTCCTGCGCCTGCGCGACCGGCACGACGTCACGGGCGCGTTCCGTGCCGCGACGTTCAACTACGGCTCGTTCGACCTGTCGCTGACGCCGAGTGCACGGCTCCGGTCCGACGACCTGGTCCTCTCGCAGGCCGTCAGGGCGTTGTTTCGCGACTGCTTCGTCCCGGGGACGGCGCAGGAGGACCGACGCGACCCGCACATCTCGCCGCTCTACGCCGACCTGAGCGACCTGCCGCCCGCCCACTTCAACGCGGCGCAGCTCGACCCGCTACTCGACGATTCGCTGTTCATGGCCGCCCGCTGGCGAGCCGCGGGCAACGAGGCGGAGGTTCGCGTCTGGCCGGAGGCACTGCACGGGTTCGGCGGACATCCGCTCGCGATCGCTCGCGCTGCCGCGGAGGCCCAGTGGGCGTTCCTCAGCGCAGCACTGCCTGCGTCTGCGTGACCTGAGCGACGCGGCGCTCTTCGGTGTCGTAGACGTCCGTCTGCACGACGATGAAGCTCCGGCCGACGTGCAGCGGCCGCGCGACCGCGTCGACGTGCCCGTCGCGAACGGCTCGGAAGAAGTTCGTCTTCGACTCGACGGTCGCGGTCGTGCCGCCGCCGGAGATGTTGAGGAACGCGCAGACGCCGCCGAGCGTGTCGGCGAAGGCCATCAGCGCGCCCCCGTGCAGCACGCCGTCGGCCGTGCAGCGTTCCGGCGCCCACGCCATGCGCCCGCGCACCTCGTCGGGCTCGGCGTGGCTGACCTCGATGCCGAGGAGGCCCGTGAGCGGGACGATCGCGGCGAGATCCGGCGTGCTCACGCCGCGGTTCGTACCACAGTAGGGTCGGCCGAGTGGACGTCTACCGCACGCCCGACGAGCGCTTCGCGGGCTGCCCGGCTACGCGTGGGAGCCGAACTACGCCGACGTCGACGGCCTGCGCATCCACTACCTCGACGAGGGCGAGGGCGACCCGGTGCTCCTGCTGCACGGCGAGCCGACGTGGTCGTTCCTCTACCGCAAGCTGATCCCGTCCCTCGCCGCCTGTCGCGGGTCGTGGCGCCGGACTACGCCGGGTTCGGGCGCTCGGACAAGCCGACGGAGCGCGGCTGGTACACGTACGACCGCCACTACGAGGTGCTCGAGCGGCTTCGTCGAGCAGCTCGACCTGCAGCGCGTGACGGCGGTGCTCCACGACTGGGGCGGGCCGCTCGGCTTCCGGCTCGCCGTCGAGCACCCGGAGCGGATCGAGCGCCTCGTCGTCCTCAACACGGGCATCTACTCCGGGCGGCCGCCCGGCGAGCCGTGGCTGCAGTTCCGCGAGTTCGTGCGGCGCACCGGCACCGACTTCCAGCCCGGCCAGCTGATCCGGATCACGTGCCCGACCGAGCTGCACGGACGAGGTGGTCGCCGCCTACGACGCGCCGTTCCCGACGCCGGAGTCGAAGACCGGCGTGCTCATGTTCCCGGAGCTCGTGCCGGACTGCGCCCGAGCATCCGTCCGCCGCCACGATGCTCGAGGTGCGCGAGGGGCTGCGCACGTGGCCGGGGCGCGCGCTCGTCATGTTCGGCGACTCCGACCCGGTCTTCTCGCCGCGCGTGGGGGAGCGCTTCGCCGAGCTGATCCCGGGCGCCGAGCCTGCCGAGACCGTCGAGGGCGGCGGCCACTTCCTGCAGGAGGATCGCGGCGAGGTGCTCGGCGAGCGGATCGCCCGCTGGCTCAGCGCATGAAGCCCGCGGCGTCCGTGTAGACCTTCTCGCCCCTGAAGAGCCGCCGCTCGCGGTCCCAGGGGAAGAAGATCGACGACGTTCCACTTGAGGAACTCGCCGGTCGGCTCGTAGTCGAGCCACTTCGCCTGGTGCGTGCCCGGCGACGCGGGCCTCCTCGCAGACGCCCTGCGGCCCGATGACGATGTCCGGTCAGGTCGAAGTGGATGTCGGGGAACGCGGTCAGCAGCTCGCGCGTAGAAGCGCGCCGCGCCCTCGTGGCCCTCCCAGCGGTGGCCGCCGGGCCGCACCTCGTAGACGCAGTCGTCGGTCAGCGTCGCGATGCAGCCCGGGCAGGTCGCGGTTGTCCTCGGCGATCGAGTGCGACTTCCAGAGCTCGCGGATCGCCTCGTGCTCCTCCTGCCGCGGGTCGAGCCGGATCAGCTCGACGACCTCGTCGTGCTCCACGTGTGCCTGCACGGTTCCTCCCTCGTCGCGGTCGGCGCGATCGTACGCGGTGCGGCTGGCCGCTCAGGCTGCGAGAGCGGGTCGTCCGCCAGGCTGTCTCGCAGGCCGCGGTGAACTCACCTCGAGCACGTTGCCGTCGGGGTCGACGACGCGGGCCGTGTAGGTCGCGCGCTGCGGTCGCGGTCGATGCCGGCCCGTGCAGCGACGCGCCGCCGGCGGGAGCGCGGCCTCGTGGAACCCCTCGACCGCATGCGCGCGTCGGCGGCGCGGCAGCGAGAGCTCGAGGGTTGCCGGCGGCGGGGGACTCGAGAGCCAGAGGGAGGACGGCTCGCCCGGCAGGCCGAAGTAGGCGCGGTGGCGGTCCGGCCAGTCGAGGCGGATCGCGAAGCCGAGCGGCGCGAGCGCCCGTTCGTAGAAGCGCTTGGCCGGCGTCGTAGCTCCTGACGGGGACGGTCACGTGGTCGATCTGCATGTGTCGCAGAATAGGACGATCGTTCTTTTTTGTCAAGACGATCCGTAGACACTTGTGAAAATGCGGTGTAGAATCGAACGATCGTGCTAACGCAGTCGAAAGGGCAGCGGACGAGGCATGCGATCCTCGACGTCGCGGCCGCGCTCGCGACCGAGGAGGGCCTCGAGCCGCTCTCCATCGGCCGCCTCGCCGAGGCGACGAACATGAGCAAGAGCGGCCTGTTCGCGCACTTCGGCTCGAAGGAGGAGCTGCAGATCGCGACCGTCGAGCACGCGGCTCGGTCGTCGTCGCAGGAGGTGATCGCGCCGGCGCGCGAGGCGCCGAAGGGAGTGGCGCGCGTCTGGGCGCTCTGCGACCACATGATCGGCTACATCGGAGCGACGCGTCTTCCCGGGCGGCTGCTTCTTCGCGTCGCCTCGTTCGAGTTCAACAACCGCCCAGGGCCCGGTGCGTGACCACATCCGCGACAATGCTCCGGTCGTGGATGTCGTACCTCGAGCACGCGGTCGAGCAGGCGCAGGAGCTCGGCGAGATCGACCCGGACGTGCAGCGCACGCGAGATCGCCTTCCAGCTCGACGCGTTCGCCCAGGCGGCCAACGCGCAGTACCAGCTGTTCGGCGACGAGCACGTCTTCGACGCAGCGCGCCGCGCGATCCGCGAGCGGCTCGAAAGCCTCCGCCCCTAACGGACGGGTCCCGCGCCGGCCCGGTCCCGAGGCTCCAACACCGGGGTCAGACCCGGGTATCAAGGCTTGCGTAGCGATTGGGTGCCGGATGTGCGCCGAGTTCGTCCGTTACGGTGGCCGCGTGCCTCGAGAGATCGCCGCTACGGCCGAGCCCGGGACCGACCCGCTCATCGTGCTCGACCGCGTCGAGGCGTTCCTCGACGAGCACGGCCTCGGCGCCGGGCCGCGTGCGCGCCGAGCGGATCGGCGTCGCCGGCGGCTCGAACTTCAGCTTCCTGCTCGAGCGCGGCGACGACCGCTACGTCCTGCGCCGCCCGCCGCGGCCGCCGCTGCCGCCCTCGGCGCACGACATGGTGCGCGAGGCGCGGCTCCAGCTCGCGCTCGCGAAGCAGGGCATCCGCGTGCCGCCGATCGTCGCCGTCGGCGAGGACGAGTCGGTGCTCGGCGTGCCGTTCTACGTGATGGAGTTCGTCGAGGGCACGGTCGTCCTGGACGAGCTGCCGCCGCAGCTCGACGAGCGAGCGAGGCGCGACGCGCCGTCGGGCTCGACCTCGTCGACAACCTCGCCGAGATCCACGCAGTCGACGTCGACGCGCCCGACCTGCAGCCGTTCGTGCGGCCGGGCAGCTACCTCGAGCGCCAGGTGCGCCGCTGGCAGCAGCTCTGGGACGTGAACCGGACGCGCGAGCTGCCGGTGCCCGAGCTCGCCGACCGCGTCGCCGCCTCGATCCCCGAGCCGCTGCCGAACGCGGTCGTCCACGGCGACTTCCGGATCGGGAACGTGATCGTCGCCGAGGACGCGCCGCGCATCGCCGCCGTGCTCGACTGGGAGATGGGCGCGATCGGCGATCCGCGCGCCGACGTCGGCTACCTGGTCGCCACGTACATCGAGCCCGGCGGCCCGCCGACCGCGCTCGGCACGTCGCCGGCGACCGCGAGCGCCCGGCTTCCCGTCCCGCGCCGAGCTGCTCGCGCGCTACGAGGAGCGCACGGGCCGCCCGCTCGAGCGCCTCGGCTGGTTCGAGGCGCTCGCCTGGTGGAAGGCGTCGATCTTCTGCGAGGCGATCTACGGCCGCTACGCGCGCGGCGAGCTGGGCGAGGCTCCGCAGGCGGCGCGGTTCGAGGAGGGCGTGCCGCGCATGGTCGAGGCGGCGTTCGCGGCACTCGACCGGGACACGGCGTGAAACTCGCGCCCGCCGCACCACCCGGCTCACGATCGCGATCGTCACGCCCGGCAGCGCCGCCGAGACGCGTGCCGAGGTCCAGCGCGGCCTCGCGTGGTGGGAGGCGCAGGGCTACCGCGCGAAGCTGATGCCCGGCGCGCTCGAGGAGGATCACTGGCACGCGGGCAGCCCGGATGTCCGCGCGAGCGACATCCAGGCCGCGTTCGCCGACCCGGAGATCGACGCGATCCAGACGATGCGCGGCGGCTACGGCTCGGCGCAGGTGATCCCGCTGCTCGACTTCGACGCCATCGCCGAGACGCCCAAGGCGTTCTTCGGGCTGTCCGACATCACGGCGCATGCACGCGGCGCTCCAGAAGCACGCCGGCCTTGCGACCTTCTACGGGCCGAGTCTGACCATGGTGGGCGTCCCGATGCCGCCGTCCTTCACCACCGACCGGCTGCTCAGCGTGCTCGCCGGCGAGACGACCGGGCCGATCCCGGCGGACGACGACCGGCTCACCGTTGTCTCCCTCGCGCCCGGCCGCGCGAGCGGGCGGCTCGTGGGCGGCTGCCTCGGCGACGTCATCTACACGATCGGCACTCCCTGGGAGCTCGACCTCGACGGCGCGATCTTCTTCTTCGAAGAGGTAAGCACCGCGCCGATCCGCATCGACCGCGCGCTGCTCTACCTCGACCAGATCGGGAAGCTCGACGGCGTGCGCGGCATCGTCGTCGGCGAGCTGGCCGGCTGCGAGTGGGACGAGTACACGTCGTCGCCGCGGTCGAAGACGCTCGAGGAGGTCATCGAGGGCCGCCTCGGCCACCTGGGCGTCCCGATCCTCTACAACCTCCCGTTGGGGCACGGGGCGAGCCTGGCGACGCTCCCGCTCGGAGTGCAGGCGACGGTCGACGCCGATGCGCGGACACTGACGATCGACGAGCCGGCGCTGCTCGCGGCGTAGCGTTCATGGCCGTTCAGGGACGCGGGCATAGGGTCGGCGACGACCCGAAGCGGGAAGAGCCGCCATGCCCAAGGTCTCGAAGACCAGTGCGTCCGAGGAGCAGCGCGTCGAGGGTGTCGTCCACGAGTTCGCCGAGGACCTCGACGGCTACAAGGTCTCGTTCGACACGTTCCTGGGCGCCATGGACGGGGCGCCGATCCTGCGCGGGGCGCCGAACGACCGGTGCCAGTGCCCGCACTGGGGCTACGTCTTCAAGGGGAAGATGACCTTCAAGTTCGGCGAGCGCGAGGAGACGTACGAGGCGGGCGACGCCTTCTACGCCCCGGCCGGCCACACGCCGTACACCTACGAGGGCGCCGAGGTGCTGATGTTCTCGCCGGCTGCCGAGCTCGCGAAGACGATGGAAGTGATGATGCGGAACATGGAGGCAGCGGGCCGGCCTGCGTAGGGGCGCCGCGTTCTGGGTCCATGCCGTTCGGCTCGAGCACGGGCCGTGACGTGATCGTCGGCGCGCGGGGAGGGCAGCCACCTCGCTGCGATCGGCCGCGATCGAGGCGCCTGGGCTCGTGTACGCGCGCGACCTCCACGAGCTGGTCTTCATGCCGCTGCCGAGCGGGTGCTCGCGGCCGTGGCCGTGCCTGGTCCCTAGGCCGACTGGCCGCCGTCGACCACGAGCGTGTGGCCGGTCATGAACGCGCCGGCATCGGACGCGAGCAGCGCTACCGCGCCCTTCAGGTCGTCCGGGCCGCCGAAGCGATCGAGCGGGATCCGCCGCGTCAGCGTCTCGCCGAACTGGTCGAGCACGTAGCTTCGACATGTCCGACGGGAACCAGCCGGGCGCGATCGCGTTCACCCGGATCCCGCGGCGGCCCCACTTCCACGCCAGGTCGCGCGTCAGCGCGATCACGCCGCCCTTGGTCGCGTGGTACGGCACCGAGTTCATGTAGTCCGGGTCCGCTGCCGTGCAGCCCTGCGACCGACGCGATGTTGACGATCGAGCCGCGCCCAGCCTCCAGCATCACGCGCCCGGCCGTCTGCGAGCAGAGGAACACGCCGGTCAGGTTCACGTTCACGACCTTCTGCCAGCCCTCGAGCGGGACGTCCTCGGCCGGGCCGCCCCAGACGGTGCCCGCGTTGTTGACGAGCACGTCGATGCGGCCGAGCTCGGACACGGCGCGATCGACCATCGCCTGCACCTCGTCCGGGTCGGCGACGTCGCAGCGCATGCCGATCGCGCGCACGTCGTACGCCTGCGACAGCTCGCTCGGCGGCCGCCTCGCAGCGCTCCGGATGGCGCGCGCAGAGCAGCAGGTCGGCGCCGAGCTCGGCCAGCGCGGTCGCCATCTGCAGCCCGATGCCCTTGCCGCCGCCGGTGACGATCGCGACCCGCCCGCGCAGGTCGAAGAGCTCCTGGACGTTCACGCGGCCACCTCGGCGATCGTACGGAGCGTCGCCGGGTCGCGCGTGGAGATCAGCAGCTCGGTCGCGCCGGACTCGCGCCAGGCCGCCAGCCGGTCGGCGATGTGGTCGCGCGGCCCGACGAGCGCCATCTCGTCGACGAGCTCGTCCGGTACGGCGGCGGCCGCGTCGCGATGGCGGCCCTCGAGGTACAGGTCCTGGATCTTCTCGGCCGCCTCCTCGAACCCGTACGCGCGGGCCATGTCGTTGTAGAAGTTCGCGCCGCGCGCGCCCATGCCGCCGACGTACAGCGCGTAGTAGGGGCGCAGCGAGTCGCGCGCCATGTCCAGGTCGTCCATGAGCACCGCCGGCACGGACGGCGCGATCTCGAGCCCTTCGCGCGCGAACGGCTCCGGGAAGTACGTTCGCGCGCGCTCCGGCGAGAAGAAGAGCGGTAGCCACCCGTCGGCGATCTCCGCCGCGAGCCTCACCGAGCGCGGCTTCAGCGACGCGAGGTAGATCGGGATCGAGGCGCGGAGCGGCCGCGCCATGATCTTCAGCGGCTTGCCGAGGCCCGTCGCGTCCGGGCCGCGGTACGGCACCTGGTAGTGCTCGCCGTCGAACTCGATCACCTCGCGGCGCACGGCTGCGCGCACCAGCTCGACGTACTCGCGCGTCTTGCCGAGCGGCTTGACCCACGGCTGCGCCGTGCCAGCCCTCGACGACTTGCGGGCCGGACGTGCCGAGCCCGAGCATCACGCGCCCGCCGGAGAGCAGGTCGAGCGTCACCGCGGTCATCGCCGTGTTCGCCGGCGAACGCGCGGGCAGCTGGAGGATCGCCGTGCCGAGCTTGATCCGCTCCGTCTGTGCGCCGAGCCACGCGAGCACGCTCACCGCATCGGTGCCCCAGGCCTCGGCAGCCCACGCGGACGAGTAGCCGAGCTGCTCCGCCTCCTGCGCGAGGTCGATCAGTTCGAGCGGGTTCGTCCCCGGCGGGGCGTAGCCCATGTAGAAGCCGAGGCGCACTGCGTGCGATGCTAACGGGGTGGCGGTCACGGAACTCGCCCCACCCGCCGGGCTCGAGGAGCTCCGCGCGCGCTACCGGGCCTTCATGGACGAGCACATCGTCCCGGCCGAGGCCGCCCTCGCGCGCGAGGACGACACCGCCGAGCGGATGCTCAGTCGCCATGCGCGCCCGCGCCCGCGAGGAGGGGCTGTGGGCGCCGCACCTGCCGCCCGGAGGCCGGCGGCACCGGACAGGGCTTCCTCGCCTACGCGTACCTGAACGAGGAGATCGGCCGCACCGTCTGGGCGCAGTACGTCTTCGGGTGCCAGGCGCCCGACGCGGGCAACGGCGAGATCCTGCACATGTTCGGCACCGACGAGCAGAAGCGCAGCTGGCTCGAGCCGCTCGTCGCCGGCGACGTGCGCTCGTTCTTCTCGATGACCGAGCCGGAGGTGCCGGGCTCCGACCCGACGACGCTGCGCACGCGCGCCGTGCGCGACGGCGACGAGTGGGTGATCGACGGCCACAAGTGGTTCTCGAGCGGGGCGGAGGGCGCCGCGTTCGCGATCGTCATGGCCGTCACCGACCCGGACGCGCCGCCGCACAAGCGCGCCACGCAGATCATCGTCCCGGCCGACGCGCCCGGGATCACGATCACGCCCGTGCCGATCTTCGGCCACCGGGGCCGCGGCTGGTCGACGCACTGCGAGGTGACCTACGAGGGCGTCCGCGTGCCGGTCGCGAACACGCTCGGCGAGCCGGGCGACGGCTTCCGCATCGCGCAGAAGCGGCTCGGCCCGGGCCGCATCCACCACGTCATGCGCTGGCTCGGCCAGATGCAGCGCGCCTTCGAGCTGCTCTGCACGCGCGCGCTCGAGCGCGAGGCGTTCGGCTCGCGGCTCGCCGACAAGCAGACCGTGCAGAACTGGATCGCCGACTCGGCCGCCGACATCCACGCGTGCCGGCTGATGACGCTCGACGCCGCGCACAAGATCGACGCGGGCGACGAGGCGCGCGTCGAGATCTCGATCATCAAGTTCGTCGCCGCGCGCGTGCTGAACGAGGTCATCGACCGCGCGATCCAGGTGCACGGCGGCCTGGGGCTGACCGACCGCACGCCGCTCGGCGTCATGTACGTGATGGCGCGCGGCGCGCGGATCTACGACGGGCCTGACGAGGTGCACCGCATGGTCGTCAGCGCGGCGGATCCTCAAGGAGTTCGAGAGCGGAGGCACGTGGCGGTTCAGGTAGCCACCTCGCGCGCGGTCACGCTCGCCGCGCGGCCGACCGGGTTCCCGTCGGAGCAGGACTTCGCGCTCGTCGAGCAGCCCGTGCCCGAGCCCGGACCGGGCGAGGTGCTCGTGCGCGTCCTCTGGACGTCGGTCGACCCGTACCAGCGCGCCCGCATGAGCACGGCGCGCTCGTACGCGAAGCACGTCGAGATCGGCGAGGTCATGACGGCCCAGTCGCTCGGCGAGGTGGTCGAGTCGCAGGACGGCCGCTTCGAGGAGGGCGACCTCGTCGTCGGCCAGCTCGGCTGGCAGGACTACGCCGTCGCGCGCGGCGGGACCGTGCGCAAGGTGCCGCCGTTCCTCGACCCTCCGACCCTCGCGCTCCACACCGTCGGCGCGACCGGCCTGACCGCGTACTTCGGGCTGCTCGACGTCGGCAAGCCGAAGCCGGGCGATACGGTCGTCGTCTCCGGCGCGGGCGGCGCGGTCGGCAGCATCGTCGGCCAGATCGCGAAGATCGCCGGCTGCCGCACGGTCGGCATCGCGGGCGGCGCGGACAAGCGCGACGACCTGCTCAACGAGTACGGCTTCGACGAGGCGATCGACTACAAGGGCGAGGACCTGCGCGCGCGGCTGAAGGAGTGCTGCCCCGGCGGCGTCGACGTGTACTTCGACAACTGCGGCGGCGACATCTCGGCGGCGGTGCACGGCCGGCTCGCGCTCAACTCGCGCATCGTCATCTGCGGCCAGATCTCGCAGTACAACGCGGAACGGCCCGAGCCGAGCTTCCACCCGGGCGCGCTGATCGTGTTCCGCGCGCGCATGGAGGGCTTCCTCGTCACGGATTACGCGCACCGATTCGAGGAGGGCGCGCTGCGGCTGGCCCGCTGGGTCGGCGAGGGGAAGATCCGCTGGCGCGAGCACGTGACGGACGGGCTCGAGAACGCCCCGGCCGCGTTCATCGGGATGCTGAACGGCGAGAACCGCGGCAAGGCGCTCGTCCGCGTAGCCGGCCGTGACTGAGCACTCGTTCGCCGAGCTGCAGGCGCAGCTCCGCACCTACTGGCCGAACATGACGCTGCGCTCGGTCGGCGACGTCGAGCGGACGATGGTCGTCGTCCACTCGGTGAGCCTGGACGTGCCGGAGCAGCTCATCCCGGTGTTCCCGGCCTACGAGGAGCGCTTCCTGTGCCTCGTGCTGAGCTTGCTCGCGCGCACCGAAGTCCCGCGTCGATCTACGTGACGTCGCAGCCGATCCACCCGCGCGTCCTCGACTACTTCTTCAGCCTCGTCCCCGAGCTGGACACCCCGCAGGCGCGCAGCCGCTTCGACACGGTCTCGCTCGTGGACGGGCGCAACGAGCCGCTGACGCGGAAGCTGCTCCAGCATCCGGGCGCGATCCGCCGGATCCGCGACCTGGTCGGCGAACCCGGAGATGGCGATCATCCTCCCGTTCTGCGTCACGGAGGACGAGGTCGAGCTGGCCGTGCGGCTCGGCCTGCCGATCTACGGCTCCGACCCGGCGATCGGCTGGCTCGGGACGAAGAGCGGCAGCCGGCGCGTGTTCGAGGAGGAGGGCGTGCCGCACCCCGTCGGGCTCGAGCTCGGCGGCGAGGACGACATCCTCCCGGCGCTGCACGAGCTGCGCGGCCGCTCGCTGCGCGCGCGGCGCGCGATCCTCAAGCTCGACGACGGCGTGAGCGGGCTGGGCAACGCGATCGTCGACCTGCACGCGGCCGAGCGCGACCTACGCGGGGCGCTCGAGCTCGAGGACGACGAGACCAACCCGGACGCGTACCTCGAGGCGTTCGACCGCGAAGGCGGCATCGTCGAGGAGTTGATCGAGGGCGAGGTCCGCAGCCCGAGTGTGCAGCTGCGCGTCAGTCCGGCCGGTCAGGTGGATGTCATGTCGACACACGACCAGGTCCTCGGCGGTACCTACGGGCTCACGTATTTCGGCTGTCACTTCCCGGCTGCTCCCGACTACGCGGAGCGGCTGGCGGCGGAGGCGCTCAAGGTGGGGCGGAGGCTCGCGCGCGAGGGCGCCATCGGGCGGGCGGCGATCGACTTCGTCACGGTGAAGCGCGGGGCGCTCTGGCGGCCGTACGCGGTCGAGATCAACCTGCGCTGCGGCGGGACGACGCACCCGCTGTTCGCGCTGACAGCGCTCACGGACGGCGCCTACGAGCCGCTCTCGGCGGAGTACCGGACGCGCTACGGCGACATCAAGTGCTACGCGGCCACCGACCACCTCGACTCGCCCGCGTACCGGTCGCTGACGCCGGACGACCTGCTCGACATCGTCGCCGAGAAGGGGCTCGGCTGGGACGGCGAGACCGAGACGGGCGTCGTGCTCCACATGGTCAGCGCGCTGGCGGTGGCGGGCCGCATCGGCCTGACGGCGATCGGCAACGACCTCGCGCAGGCGCGCGGGATCTACTACAACGTCAAGGACGCGATCGACGAGGCCGCGTACGTCAACGAGGCCGAGCGCCTCACGACCTGACGGTCAGCGGCCCCGGCCGCCCTTGAACGCGTGCACGCCGGCGAGGTCGACGGCGACCGCGAACAGCAGCGTCCCGGCCCACCAGTTGACCGGGTCGAAGGTCAGCACCTCCTTGTCGCCGACGAGGTTGCAGACGAACCAGATGAAGAACCAGAGCAGGGTCATCCGCGGCCCATCTGGTCGACGCAGACTGTCAGGGCGAGGATGAACGCGTCGTCCTCCCCCGGGGCGATCTCGATCCCGTACGTGTCCCGGACGCGGAACCAGCGCTTCGAGATCTCGGCGACCTTGTCGCCGTCGCGCTCGATCTTGTACTCGTGGTCGACGATGTTGCCCTTGGCCTCCAGGTCGTCGCCGTTCTCGACCTCGATCGAGTAGCGGTCGCGCAGCGGGCTGATGAGCGCCTTCTTGATCGTCGCGACGGTGTTCCCGCCGCGCTCGAGCTCCATCTTGTCGCGGATGGTCAGCTTCTTCTCCTGGATGGTGTAGAGCTCTGCGCCGGAGGCGTTCTCGAGCACGAAGGTGTCGCGAATCCGGAGCGCCTTGCCGTCGACCTTGAAGACCTTGTCGCCGTCGTCGTTCTCGATCCAGAAGTCGTCGCCGATCGCGAACATCTTCTCGCGCATCCGGTACTTGGTGCCGCCGTCGTCGCGGCGGCCGCGCAGCAATGGCATGTCTCCTCCCGTCGTCGCTCGGCGCGATCGTACGGCAGGATCAATGACACCCATGAGGCGAGTCGCCATCGCGTTGCTTGTCGCCCTGCCGCTCCTCGCCGGTGCGTGCGGTGGCAGCCACGAGAGCGTGAAGCCGGGCTTCCAGGAATGTGCGAAGGCCTGGAACGCCGCGGGCAACGCGCACGACCGGGCCACGGTCGCGCAGCTGGTCCGCCAGGGCTACACGCACGCGGGGATCCAGATGAATCTCACACTCGGCGGCTCGCCGCTCCAGAAGACGGACCCGAACCCGGTCGGCTGCCGCGTGGTCGTCTTCAACGACAAGCGGTGGGTCGCGTACCTGGCAAAGCGCGACGACGAGAAGTTCGTGTTCCGGGCGGGCCGGCCGCAGTACGTCGCCGACCAGAGCGGCGGCTGGCCGGCCACCTCGACGCCCGGCCCGGATAACGCCAACGTATCGTTGAACGGCAACGTCGCGGTCGTCGGCGACACGCGCGGACTGCCGCTGAGTGGCCCTGGCTGGAAAGCTGTGCTCGACGACTACGTCGACGACGGCCACGTCAACCGGCCGCACTCCTGCACGGCTGTGCGCACTGCGATCGCACATCTGCCGACGGGATCGTTCTACCTGGACAGAACGCTGGGAGGAGCCGAAGCCCGCTATTGCTAGCGCGTCAGAGCGGCGGGCGCCATGCCCTCCGCGCCCGCGGCGCGCGGGCCGTGGGACGCCGCCGAATCGGGACGGCTCGGGCTCGGGCGCTTGGCGGACCGGCCGCACCCTCGATTCACGTCTCAGGTGGGAGCGCGTGTCGCTTGCCGCCGCTTGCCGCGGGCGCGGCCCGACAGCCGCGCCGGCCACCAGGTGCGCTCGCCGAGGTCGAACGTCAGCGCCGGCACGAGCACCGAGCGCACGACCAGCGTGTCGAGCAGGACGCCGAACGCGACCGTGACGCCCACTTGCGTCAGCGCGACGAGCGGCAGGACGGCGAGGATTGCGAACGTCCCGGCGAGCACGACGCCGGCCGAGGTGATGACGCCGCCGGTGACGGCGAGCGCCGTCAGCATGGCCTCGCGGGTCGGGTCCGCGCTGCGCCTCCTCGCGCACGCGGGCCATCAGGAAGATGTTGTAGTCGACCCCGAGCGCGACGAGGAAGATGAAGCGAGTAGAGCGCGTAGCTCGGATCCTCGCCCGGGAAGTCCGCGAAGACGTCGAGCAGCAGCAGGCTGCCGCCGACAGCCGCGAAGAAGGACAGAACGACCGTTGCCATCAGCATCAGCGGGGCGGCCACCGCGCGGAGCAGCAGCACGAGGATGGCGAACACGACGACGAGCACCAGCGGCACGAGCAGCCGCGTGTCGTGCGCGTTGGCGGCGCGGACGTCCGCCTCCTCGGCCGACGGCCCGCCGACGAGCGCGCTCGGCGCGGCGGCTCGCAGCTCCTCGCGCAGCGGGCCGATCGCCGCGAACGCCGGCTTCGAGAACGGGTCGGCCTTCAGCGTCACCGAGAAGCGCGCGCCGGGCGGACCCGTCTCCGGCTTCCCGACCGCCGCGACGAGGTCCGATCCCCGCGCGGCCGCGAGCGCTGCGTCGACCTGCGTCCGCTCCGGGACGAGCACGGTCGTCGGCGCGCTGGCGCCGGCCGGGAACGACTGCTGCAGGAGCTGCTGGCCCTTCACCGCCTCGACGGAGCCGCGGAAGCCGTTCGCGCTCGTCAGGTTGTCGTCGAGCGTCAGCGCGCCGAGCGCCATCGCCCCGAGCGCGAGCGCCGTGACGATCCACACGGCGCGATGGCGCCGCTCGATCCGCTCGCCGAGCCGCCTCCACGCGCCGCGGCGCGACGCCTCCTCGGATCCGAAGCGCGGCACGAACGGCCAGAACGCCCGCCGGCCCGCCGAGCGACGAGGAGCGCGGGGAGGAGGGTCAGCATCGCGGTGGCGGCGACGGCGACGCCCATGGCGCCGACCGGGCCGAGGCCCGCGGTCGTGTTCAGCCGCGCGAACGAGAGACAGAGGAGCGCGGCGACGACGGTGCCTGCCGACGCGACGATCGCCGGGCCGGCCTGGCGGACGGCGATCCGCATCGCCTCGTGCTTGTCCTCGACGAGCCGGAGCTCCTCGCGGTAGCGCGCGGTCAGGAGGAGGGCGTAGTCCGTCCCCGCACCGAACACGAGTACGAGCAGGAGGCCGCCGACCTGGCCGTTGATGACGACGCCCGCCTCGGCCAGCAGGTAGCCGAGCCCGCGCACGACGCTCTCGGCGAAGAGCACGGAGAGGAGCGGCAGGAACCAGAAGATCGGGCTGCGGTAGATGAGGACGAGCAGGACGAAGACGAGCAGGGCCGTCGCGTACAGGAGCGTCGAGTTGATGCCGTCGAAGACCTTGCTCGCGTCGGCCGAGAAGCCCGCGGGCCCGGTCACGTGCGCCTCGAGCGACGAGGGCGCCGTGTCGCTCGATCACCGTGCGGATCTCGTCGACGGCCGCCACGATCCGGTCGATGTCGCTGTCCGCCAGGATCGGGACGGTGACGAGCGCCGCCGTCCCGTCCTCCGACAGCACGGGCGAGCGAGGGCCGCTGCGACGCCCTGGAGGCCCGCCGCGGCGACTCCGTCGGAGACGCTTCGCGATCGCCCGCCGGTCGGCCGCGTCGAGGCCGGCCGGGTCGCGGTAGACGACGCTCGCGACCGTCGCGTCGCCCTGCGGGAACCGCTTGCCGGCGTTCAGGACCTCGACCGACTCGGCGTCGCCGGGGAGGAAGCTCGCGGCGTCGTTCTTCTGCGCCTGCTCGAAGCGGCCGGCGGACGGGCCGAGCGCGCCGACGACGAGGAGCCAGACGGCGAGGACGACGTAGACCGACCGGCGGCCGGAGACGATGCGCGAGAGGCGCCCCATCGCGCTCAAAGTCTAGACAAATACTGGACAGTACTTTCTACTGCTCGCCGCTACGCACGTTGCCGCAGGCGGTCAGCTCCCGGCCGACCCGCGCAGCACCTGCGTGCAGCGGGCGCTGGCCAGGTGCGTTCCGTCCGCGTCGTACAGCTCGCCCGCGCAGAACATGAGGCGCTTGGTGCGGTGGACGACACGACCGTCGGCGCGGAGCAGCCCCGGGCGCGTGGCGCGGTGGAACTCGGTGCGGAGCTCGGCCGTGAGGAACGACTCGCCGTCGCCGAGCAGCGTCCAGCACGCGCCGCCCATGGCGGTGTCGAGGAGCGTCGCGACGAGGCCACCGTGGACGATGTGGCCGCCGTTCGCCGGGAAGCCGTACTCGGGCGGCGCATCCCACTCGACGACGACGTGCCCGGCCTCGGCGACGGGCCGGCGGTAGCCGAGCGTGCGCCAGACGTGCGGGAGGTCCGGCTCCACGTCCTCCGGCGGCCGCCGCTCGAGCGGCTCGCCCTCGCTCATAGGGGCGGGCGCATGCCCTCCGCGCCCGCGACGCGCGGGCCGGGGACGCCGCCGAAGCGGTACGGCTCGGGGTCGCGGCCAGGCTGGACGACCCACGCCTGCCCGGTCTCGCCGCTCGCCAGGGCGCGCGCGACCGCCTCGGCGACGTCCTCCGCCTGGAGCAGCGGGAAGCCGGCCGCCTCGAGCCGCTCCTTGCCGTCGCCGATCAGCGGCGTGTCGACGATGCCGGGGCAGACCGCGTTCACGCGGACGCCCCGCAGCTGCGAGCGGCGGCGCGACGCTGCGCACGAGGCCGATCAGGAAGTGCTTCGTCGCCGAGTAGATCGGGTCCGAGGACATCGGCGTGAGCCCGGCCAGCGACGCGGTCACGATCACGTGGCCGCCGCTTCGCTCCAGCGCCGGCACCAGCGCGCGCAGCCCGAAGACGACGCCGTCGACGTTCACGCGCATGATCCGCCGGTACGCCTCGTCCGAGACGTCGTCGATGTCCCCTTCCTCGGTGACGACGCCCGCGTTGAGGCACGCGATGTCGAGCGAGTCGATCGTCCCGGCGAGCCGCTCCCACTCGGCCGGGTCGCCCACGTCCGCGGCCGCCGCGCGCCCGTCGACGGCCTTCGCCGACCGCTGCGCCGCCACCTCGTCGACGTCGACCACGACCACGTCGGCACCGTCCGCGGCGAGCCGCTGCGACGATCGCGCGGCCGATGCCCGAGCCGCCGCCGGTGACCAGCGCCAGCGTCACGGGACGAGCACGACCTTGCCGACGTGGCGGCGCTCGTCGATCAGCCGGTGCGCCTCCGCGACGTCTGCGAGCCGGAAGGTCGACCCGACGAGCGGCTTCAGCGTCCCGTTCTCCCAGAGCGGCAGCAGCTCGCCGATCGCCTGCTGCACGACCTGCCGGCCGGTGGCGCATGAGCCGGCCGAGGTAGAAGCCGACGATGGCCACGTTGCGGCCGACGATCGGGCCCGGGTCGACGGGCTTCCACCAGCCGCCCGCGAAGCCGATGCCGATCAGCGAGCCGAGCGGGTTCAGCACGCCCAGGCTGCGCTCGAAGACGTCGCCGCCGACCGAGTCGAGCACGACGTCCGCCCGCACCTCCGCGTCGAAATCCTCGTAGGCGAGCGCCTCGTCCGCGCCGAGGTCGAGCGCGACACGCCGCTTCTCCTCGGTGCTCGCCGTCGCCACGACGCGGCCGCCGAGATGCTTCGCGACCTGGATCGCCGCCGAGCCGACGCCGCCGGAGCCCGCATGCACGAGCACGGTCGCGCCGGGCTCCAGCCGCACCTGCCGCGTCAGCGGGATCCACGCCGTCAGGAACGTGAGCAGGAAGGCGGCGCCCTCCTCGAAGCTGGCCGAGTCGGGGATCGGCACGAGCGCGCTCGCGTCCACGAGCACACGCTCGCCGTAGCCGCCGCCCTGCGGCAGCGCGATCACGCGCCGCCCGTCGACCTCGCCCGCGACCTCGTTCCCGAGCACCGTCGGCAGCGGCGGCGCCTGCGGATAGCGCCCCTGGCGTACGAGCACGTCGGCGAAGTTGATCCCCGCCGCACGCACGTGCAGCAGCGGCCTGGCCTTCGCCCGGTTCCGGCTCGGGCACCTCCGCGAGCTCGAGGCGGTCGGGCCCGCCGGTCTCGCGGAGCAGGATCGCTCTCACGTCGAGACCGGCTCCTCCTCGGCCGCGACGGCGAACTGGTCGCGCAGCGCCGTCTTGCGGAACTTGCCGACCGCCGTCTTCGGGATCTCGTCGATGAACTCGAAGCGGTCGGGCACCCACCACTTCGCGCACTGGCCGCTCAGGAACTCGCTTGAGCTGCTCCTCCGTCACCGACTCGCCCTGCTTGAGGACGACGACCGCCATCGGGCGCTCCTGCCACTTCGGGTCGGGCACGGCGATGACGGCGGCCTCGGCCACGGCCGGGTGGCCCATGATCTTGTTCTCCAGCTCGACGGACGAGATCCACTCGCCGCCCGACTTGATGACGTCCTTCGAGCGGTCCTTGATCTGGATGAAGCCGCGCGGGTCCATCGAGACGATGTCGCCGGTGCGGAACCAGCCGTCCTCGCTCCAGCGGTCCTTGAGCTCGTCGTCGTCGTAGTAGGAGGCAGCGACCCAGGGGCCGCGCACCTCGAGCTCGCCCATCGACTCGCCGTCCCACGGCAGCTCCTCGGAGCCGAGCATCACGCGCGTCTCGACGAGCGGCAGCGGGATACCGGCCATCGCGGAGTAGTCGTACTTCGTGTCCAGGTCAGCGTGGCGTAGGTCGCCGATGAAGTCGGTCACGGACGCGACCGGCGAGGTCTCCGTCATGCCCCAGCCCTGGACGATGTCGAAGCCCGTGCCGCTCCTTGTACGCGACGATCAGCGACCGCGGCACCGCTGAGCCGCCGACGAGCATGCCCTGCATGTGCGAGAGGTCCCACTTGCCGGGCTCGGCGTCGAGCAGCTGGAGCATCCCGAGCCACAGCGTCGGCACGCCCGCCGTCCACGTCACCTTCTGGCTCGTGAACGTCTCGAGCAGGCTCTCCGGGTCGAGGTACGGCCCGGGGAAGACGATCCGCGAGCCGGTGATCGCCGCCAGGTACGGGTAGCCCCAGGCGTTCGCGTGGAACATCGGCACGACCGGGCAGATCGAGTCCGCCTCGCTGATCCGCAGCCCGAGCGGTGACGTGGTGGCGACGCCGAGCGCGTGGAGGGTCGTCGAGCGGTGCGAGTAGAGGACGCCCTTCGGCCGGCCGGTGGTGCCGCTCGTGTAACACATGGCCGCGGCCTCGTTCTCGTCCAGCTCCGGGTCGCGCCACTCGTCGGCGGAGGCCGTGTCGAGCAGTTCCTCGAAGCCGTCCTCCACGACGAAGACGTGCTCGATGTCGGTCTGATCCTTGAACTGCTCCCAGAGCGGGACGAGCTGCTGGTCGACGATCAGGACGCGATCGCCGCCGTGCTTGGCGATGTAGCCGATGTCGTCGCAGTGCAGGCGCAGGTTCAGCGTGTGCAGGACGAAGCCGCCGCACGGGATGCCGTAGTACGCCTCGAGGTGCTGGTGGTGGTTCCAGCAGAGCGTCGCGACGCGGTCGCCGCGCTCGAGCCCGAGCTTCTGCAGCGCCACTGCGAGCTGCTTCGAGCGGCGGGCGAGATCGCGGAACGTGTACGTGTGGAAGCTGCGATCCGGGAGACGCGAGACCACCTCCTGGTCGCCGAAGATCGTCTCCGCACGCCGCAGGAGCGGCGGGAGCGTCAGCTGGAAATCCATCATGAGGCCGTTCATCGGGCCGTTCCCTCCTCGGTGAGTGCCGGACCTATCTTCCTGGAAAGCAGCGGTCAGGACAAGAACTCCCGCACGGCCGCCGCCGTCTCGTCGAACGCGGTCTCGAGGACGTTGTGGTCGCCGCCGACCCGCGTGACCGTGAGATCGGGGCAGCGGGCCTCGGTCCAGGCGAGCTGGCGCGGGCCGACGACGCCGCCCTCGTGCGGCACGACGAGCAGCGTCGGCATTGTCATCGCCTCCACGCGGGCGTGTGGCCCGGCGAGCTCGCCCAGCATTGCGACGGCGGCCGGGGTCGCGAAGTTCGATGCGGGGCGGCGAACGTAGGAGTCCGCCTCGGCAAGGGCGATGTCGGGCCGCATGCGAATTGCCGGGTCGAGGAGGACGGCCCGCGGGACGAGCTCCGGGTTGCGGTTCGCGAGCTCGACCACGAGGCGGCCGCCGAAGCTGTGGCCGATCCAGGCGTCCGGCCGGTCGCGGTCGAGTGTCTCAAGCACGTCGTTCAGGTGCGTCCCGATGCTCCATGGAGGGTCGGGAAACGAGAACCCGTGCCCGCGCAGGTCGAACGCGACGAGGCGCCAGCCGGGGAGGGCGGACGTGAGCCGCGCGTAGAGCTCGCCGGTCCGGCCGACGCCGTGAAGGCAGAGCGCTGTCCGCCCGCCGTCTCCGAAACTGCGGACGTGCAGGGTCACGGTAGAGCGGCAGGCCCCGCGCTCACGTGCAGAAACCACGCGAATCCTCCGCAAAACTTGAGGCAACTGTTAAGGAGACGAGGCTCATCGGTAGGAAAACCATTGTCTTGACTTTTGTGCTCGGAAGGTAATAAGCTGGCTGCCGTCGTGTACCGGGTGATCAGCTTGGTGTTGGTCGGTCTTGTGCTCGCGTTGCCCGCATCGGTCTCCGCGGGCTACTGGTCGTGGGGGCACAATCAGATGTCCTCGAGCGTGAACAGGGAGGTGACGTCTGGCTTCACGTACTGGGACGACCAATACGTCCACAAGCACAGTGGCGACTGGGTCTTGCACGGTTGGCTCAACCCCGACGGAACTGCGTGCGCAGCGGATTATGAGTACGGAGTCGACAGTGATTACTGGGTGACAAGCGACTATGGATGCAGTGGGTATACCCAGAACAAGATCGTCTACTGGAGCGGTGCGGGATCGTACTTGTTCATTGACGCTTACGACTTCTGATGACTCGTCCTCGCAGGCCATCCCATCTTCTGCTCGCTCGAGCATTCGCCGTAGTTAGCGTTCTCGCCGCGGCTGGGGCAATTGTTGTCGCTGCGCCGTCGTGGACTGGAGGAGCGTCGTCGAACGAGCCCGGCGTGACGGCAGCGGGTTCGCCGGTCGCCCTCTCGGATCGAGACAAGGGAATCTTTGTGCGGCTCGATAGACCGGGCGCTGACGCTCGTCTGCTCGGCACAGACGGACCGCGCGCGTTTTACCGAATCGGTCAGGATTGCTTCGGACTTGGTGCAGCAAATCTGCGTGAGCAGAGATTCGGCGCAATAAAATGCGCGGAAGCGTTCCCGTCCGCCAAACGCCCGATTCTCGATTTCACGGTCGTGCGTGGGAGCTTCGACACGAGAGATTTCTCGGTCTGGCGTAGCGAAGGCATCGCAGCGGACAACGTTGCCAGCGTGGGATTGCGAAGAGCCTCGGGCGAGATCGTCGGGATGACCTCCGTTAGACACAATGCCTACAGGATCGATCCGATCCCGGCTGGCGATCTAGCTGAGATCGTCGCCTTCGGCGAATCTGGCGACGTTCTGTACGCCGAGCCAATCGTTCCGCCGCGTGACGGTTAGTCCGCGCGCGCGCGTGCAGCCTCACCCACGCAGCAGCAGCCGCTCGTAGACGCGGTCGCGCAGCCGGTCCGGCAGCCGCTCGATGGCTGCGCGGATGTGCGCGTCGCGGCCGACCACGTAGCGCGTCCGCGGCCGGTCGCTCGTCAGTGCGCGCTCGACCACGGCGCGACCGCCTCGACCGGCGCGCCGTAGGCGCCGCGCTTCGCGGCGATGGCGCGGAACGCGGCCGCCCGCTCGGCGTACGGCCGGCCGCGCGGTCGCCGGCCTGCTCGGCGAGCCCGTCCGCGTACGCCGCGGCGCGTCTGCCACATCGGCGTGCGGATGTCCCCGGCTCGACGACGGTGACCGCCAGGCCCCACGGCGCGAGCTCCACGCTGCAGCGAGTCGGCGACGGCCTCGAGTGCGTGCTTCGAGGCGGCGTAGGCGCTCAGGAACGGCAGGGCGCTGCGGCCCGGCGATCGATCCGATGAAGACGATCCGGCCGCCGGCGCGCCAGCGGAGCGCGGGGAGGAGCGCCTGCGTGACGGCGACCTGCCCGACCAGGTTGACCTCGAGCTGGCGGCGAAGCTCGTCGGGCGGCAGGGTCTCGAGCGGCGAGGCGATCGCGATGCCGGCGTTGTTGACGAGCGCGTCGAGCGACTCGATCCCGGCGAGCGCCGCGATGTCGTCCGCGCTCGTCACGTCGAGGCTGCACCGGCTCGGTCCCGGCCGGCGCCTTGCCGGGTCGCGTACGCCCGCGAGCACGCGCCAGCCGTTCGCCGCGAGCCGCGACGCGGTGGCAGCTCCGATCCCGGACGACGCGCCGGTGACGAGCGCGGTTCTCAGCCGAGCAGGTGCTTGGCGACGACCGCGCGGTGCACGCGGCTGTAGCCGCCGTAGGCCTGGATGGCGAGCGCGCGCTTGTAGTAGCGGTGCAGGACGTGCTCCCAGGTGAAGCCGATGCCGCCGTGCACCTGGATCGAGCGCTCGCAGGCGGCGACCGCGGCGTCCGCGCAGTACGACTTCGCTGCCGCGACGGCGACGGTCAGCTCGTCGTCCGACTCGGCCACGCACCAGGCGGCCCAGTAGGCGAGCGAGCGGGCGAGCTCCGTCTCGACGTACGTGTCGGCGAGCGGGTGCGAGACGGCCTGGTAGATCCCGATCGGCTTGCCGAACTGCACGCGGTTTGGCGTACTCGATCGCCATGCTCGAGCACGGCCTTGCCGATCCCGACGGCCTCGAGCGCGAGCATCGCGAGCTGCTCCTCCTGCGGCGCGAGCTCGTCGAAGAGCGACTCGCCGACGTTCGCGCGGCCGCCCTCCTCGTAGAGGACGGCGCGGTCGAGGAAGCCCATCTCGGAGTCGGCGACGTCCTCGCGCGTCCAGCCGCCGTTCGACAGCGCGTCGCGGGCCTCGCGGCGCAGCAGCTCCTGCTCTTCGGTGAACGCGAACTGCATCTAGCGCGACTCCTCGGGAGGCCGAGCACGCGCTCGGCGATGATCCCGCGCAGGATCTCCGACGTCCCGGCCTCGATCGTGTTGCCGCGCGAGCGCAGCTGCTGGTGCTGCCAGTAGCCGTCGTCCTCGCCGCTCGAGGATCTCCATCGCGAGCTTCGTCAGCCGCTGGTTCTGCTCCGACCAGTGCAGCTTCGAGACCGGAGCCCTCGGGCCCGGGGATGCCGGTCTGGACGAGCGTCGTGAGCGAGCGCATGTTCGTCAGCTTCAGCGCCTGCAGCTCGATCCACTCCTGCGGCGACGCGGTCGCGGATGATCGGGTCGTCTGCGCCGCGCTCCTTCGCGAGCGCGACGAGCTTGCGCACCTGGACGTCGAGCGCCCCGGCGAGCGCGAACCCGAGCGTGCCGCGCTCGTGGAGCAGCGTGGTCATCGCGACCTGCCAGCCGCCGCCGATCTCGCCGAGCAGGTTCTCGCGCGGCACCTTGACGTCGCTGAAGAAGATCTCGTTGAACTCGGCCTCGCCGGTGATCTGCGTCAGCGGCCGCACCTCGACGCCCGGCGCCTTCATGTCGACGATCACGTACGTGAGGCCGGCGTGGCGCTCGGAGTCCGGGTCGCTGCGGCCCGACGAGGATGCAGAAGTCGGCGATGTGCGCGAACGACGACCAGACCTTCTGGCCGTTGACGACGAAGCCGTCGTCGCGCGACCGCGACCGACGTGCGCACGCTCGAGAGGTCGGAACCGGCGCCGGGCTCGGAGAAGCCCTGGCACCAGATCTCCTCGGCCGAGAGGATCTTCGGCAGGTAGCGGCGCTTCTGCTCCTCGGTGCCGTGGGCCATGATCGTCGGCCCGGCCATGCCGAGCCCGATCACGCCGATGTGCGGCGGCGCCTCGGCCCGCGCGAACTCCTCGAGCGCGATCGCCTGGTGCGTGTACGGGGCGCCCTGGCCGCCGTACTCCTGCGGCCAGGTCAGGCCGGCGTAGCCCGCCTCGTACTGCTTGCGGCTCCACTCGCGCCGATCCTCGTCCGGCGGGTTCGTCTCGATCCACTCGCGCACCTGGTCGCGGAAGGCCGCCTCCTCCGGACTGTCGCGGAGCTCCACGTGCCAACCCTAACCCGTACAGTCGCCCCGTGGACGAGACGGCGCTGGACGCCTGGCGTGCGGCGAGGCCCAAGCGGTTCGCCGACCCCTATCTCGACCGCGTCCTCGCCGGGCGGGTGGACGCGGAGCGGCTCGCCACGTTCGGCTCCGCCGTCGCGCACGTGATCGACCCGGCAGTCGCGGTCGCGGAGGCGAACGGGCCTCGCGTCGACGGGCTCGCGGTCGTGTTCGACCCCGAGTACCACCGCGCCGGCCGTGCGGTCTGGGCGTCAGGTGTGCTCGCCACGGAGAACCCGTGGCAGCAGGCGGCGTTGCTCTACGTGCTCGCGCACGCGGGCGAGGGCGGCCATTCGTGCCCGGTGGTTTGCACGGCGGGGCTGATCCGGGCGCTGCGCCGCGAGGCGTCGCCGGAGCTGCGCGACCGCTTCCTGCCGCCGCTCCTGGAGACGAACTACGACCGCTGCCAGCGCGGCGCGCAGTTCCTGACGGAGATCCAGGGCGGCTCGGACGTGGGCGCGAACCGCACGGAGGCCGTTCCCGATGGCGACGCGTGGCGGCTGACCGGCGAGAAGTGGTTCTGCTCGGTGGCGGACGCCGACCAGTTCGTCGTGACCGCACGGCCGCGGGTGCGCGGGACGGGACGCGCGGGATCGGCTGCTTCCTGGTGCCGCGGCTCGTGAACGGCGCGCCGAACGGCTTCCGGCTCGAGCGGCTCAAGGACAAGCTCGGCACGCGGGCGCTCGCGACCGGAGAGATCGCGTTCGAGGGCGCGCTGGCGTACCCGGTCGGCGCGCTCGAGGACGGCTTCCGCATCGCCGCCGGCGTCGTGCTGAACACCTCGCGCTGGCTGAACGCGTTCGGCTCGGCGGGGCTGATGCACCGCGCGTACCTGGAGGCGGCGACGTTCGCCGAGCACCGCGAGGCGTTCGGCCAGCCGATCGCGGAGTTCCCGCTCGTGCGCGAGAACCTCGCCGTGATGAAGGCGGAGACGATGGCGGCCCTCGCCTCGTCGCTCGAGGTGACGGCGCTGGTCGAGAAGCTGGACGCGGGGACAGCGACGGCCGATGACGAGACGTGGTTCCGCATCCTGGTGAACGCCAACAAGGTCGTCACGTCGCTGGCCGCAACGGCGGTTGCGCGCCGCGGGATCGAGGCCCTGGGCGGCAACGGCACGGTCGAGGACTTCTCGCCGCTGCCACGCCTCTACCGCGACGCGATCGTGTTCGAGAGCTGGGAGGGCACGCACAACGTCCTGTGCGCGCAGGTGCTCCGCGACCTGACGCGGCTGGACGCCGTCGACCTCGTCCTCGAGCGCGCGCGCGCGATCGGCGACGGCCTCGGCCACGTCCAAGAGCGGCTCGAGTACGGCCTGGTGCGCGCCGTCGCCGAGCCGGAGTGGGGAACGGCGCAGGGAAGGAGGCAGGTGACGACGCTCGTGCGGCTCGTCCAGTGCCTGGCACTGATGCGGGACGGCGAGGAGGCGGCCGCCGAGCTGATCGGCCGTTCCCGGCTCACGCGCGGCTGGGTGCCCGAAGCGGATGCGGGCTACGAGCGCGCGGTCGAGGACGTGCTAGCGGCCGACGTTCAGCAGCCGGCGTAGCGGAGCCCAGCGGCGGGCCCGCCGCGCGCGTCGCGCATCTTCTTGGTCCGCCATACGGGTGTGGTAGGCGATTCGCTCGCGCACCATCGCCTGCGCACTCTCGTGGTCGGCGTCCATCCGTGCG
Source organism: uncultured Thermoleophilia bacterium (assembly GCA_963734565.1). GTDB lineage: Bacteria > Actinomycetota > Thermoleophilia > Gaiellales > Gaiellaceae > JACVRM01. The sequence goes on from CAVTHM010000002.1 coordinate 1,182,010, forward strand.
CGCTCCTCAGGCGTCATCTTCTGGCGTCTCCTCGCCATCTGTCCTCCTCCAGAAGGAATTGCCGGATTGTCCTGACCTCGATCTCGATGCGGCTGAGGATGTTCATCACCGTCGTGACGTCCCGGTGCGAGATCACCTCATCCACGTTCGGATGGTGCCGACCAGTCGTTCCGGCTGCAAGGTGGCCCGGCGAGACGGTTGGCGCCGTTCGGCCATCTCGATCGTTACGGGGGCGGGATGTCGAGCTGCCTGCAGATGGCGCGGACGAGACCAGGACCGATCTCGCCGTGACGAGGCACGGCCGTCGCCCGCGATCCGTCCGTGTTCCGCCACTTCGTATGCCTGCCACCCTCGCCTGTCTTGCGCGCGCCGTGAGCGGCCAGGTGCCGCTCGAGGTCGCGCAGCTTCAAGCGGGGAGGATGACTTCGACGTGGTCGCCGCGGTCTCCGGCCGCTCCCTCGTCGTCGGAGAGCATCAGACGGAGGGCGTCGAGGACGTTCTCGCGTGCCTCTTGCCTGGTGCGGCCCTGGCTGATCGCCCCCGGGACTTCGTTGACGCGCGCGACGATCCATCCATCCTCGTCAGCCTCGTCGTACGAGATCGTCAGCCGGAGACGCTCGCTCATGACCTCACGATAGACCGGTGTCGCCACGATCCGATGGTGCCGTGAGAGCTCGTCCAGGGCAATTGGCTCTTTCGGACGGCTCGCGGCGACTAAAGAACGGAGCGCCTGCCTAGTGTCGTACTTGCCGATGAGCCGTGAATGCGAGCCCGCGTCGCTCGATGCCCTCGAGGGGATCTACCGGCGCTCGCTCGAGCGGTTCCTGCGGGTGGCAGCGGCGATGCTGGGAAGCCGCGAGGCGGCGCGCGACGCCGTCCAGGAGGGATTCGCAGCGGCTGTCGCCAAGCGCGACCGCTACGCCGGCACCGGGACGGTCGAGGCGTGGACGTGGAGCGTCGTCCTCAACACTGTTCGCAACCACCGCCGCTCGCTTCGCCGCTTCGGGCGAGAGCAGGAGCTTCCTCTCGAACGCAACGGCGGCCCCGCGGAGCCGGACGACGAGCTCCGCGCCGCGATCGCGGCTCTGCCCGAGCGCCAGCGCGAGGTGGTCTTCCTCCACTACTACGCGGATCTCGATTACGACGCGATCGGCGCCGCTCTCGCGATCCGTCCGGGGACGGTCGGTGCCACGCTGAACGCGGCACGGGCCGCAATTCGACAGGCACTCGCAGAGGAGGTCGCATGACCGAGTTGCTCGACCACGCCTTTGACCGGCTCGTGCCGCCGTTCACCGAGGAGACCCGGCGCTGGGACGACGTGCTCCGTCGCGCTGGCAGCGCTGCCGGGCGCCGCCCGTCGCGTCCGGCGGCGCTCATCGCGGTGGCCGCGGCCGCGGTGCTGGTCGCTGCCGCCGCTGCTCCTCCGCTCGGTGTCGGCGGCCGCCTGATCGATCTCGTCGCCGGTCGAACGCACACGACGAGAGTGCACCTGCCCAAGGCCGCCGACCGCGCGCACGTCGCTGTCGTCCTCGACCCGGCCACGGGGCGCGTCGAGCTACTGGCGGCGCCGAAGCGGAAGGACGACGGCATGTGTTACGCGTGGTTTCCTGGACAGTCGTTCGGATGCGGGCTGCGAAGCAAGCACGGCGGCGGCTTCGACGGTGGGTCGCGGCCTTTCGGCTACACGTTCGACGCCCGGGCCAGGTCGGCGGACGTCCGGCTGGCCTCCGGCAAGCGCGTCCAGCTCCGCTTCGTGCGGTTCCGCGGGCGCATCGGCACGGCGTTCTTCTTCGCGCGTCACGAGCTCGACGACCCGGTCAAGGTGTACTACGTGCGAGACCGGGCCGGCACCGTGATCCTGCGGGGCGATCTCCGGCGTGTCCGCTAACGGCCTTCCGCCATCTCGCCGCGCAGCGTCATGCACGTGCTCGACGAGCGGGCGACGAGCCGCTCCTGGTCGTCGACGATGTCGCACTCGACCATGCCGACCGTCTTGCCGCGGTGGACGACCTTGCCGCGCGCGATCAGCTTCCCGGTCCAGAACGGTCGCAGGTAGTTGATCTTCAGCTCGAGCGTCGTGAACGACTCGCCCGGCTCGAGCGTCGAGAAGAACGCGACGCCCATGGCCGCGTCGGCGAGGTCGCAGAGGATGCCGCCGTGGATCGTGCCCATCGGGTTGGAGTGGCGCTCCTCGGCGACCATGCGTCATCACCGACTCGCCGGCGCCGATCTCCTCGACCTCGACGCCGATCAGCTCGGCGACCGGCGGCGGGAACTTCACAGCGTCACCACCGACCGGATGACCTCGCCGCGCTTCATGTCCTCGAACGCCTCGGGCACGTCGTCGAGGCCGATCCGCTTCGTGACCATGCGCGCCGAGGTCGAGGCGGCCGTCGCGCGCGAAGCCGGCGAGCGTCGGGAAGTCGTCGGCCGGCACGTGGTCGCCGCCGTGCGAGACCAGGATGCGCGTGCGCCGGTCGAAGAGCCGCTCGAGGTCGAAGCGACCGAGGTGCCCGGCTGGGCGAGCCCGACGTAGACGAGCGTCCCGGCGTGGCCGAGCATCGCGAGTGCCTGCGCGACCGTCTCGGGCCGGCCGACGACGTCGAAGACGAAGTCGAGCCGCGTGCCCTCGCCGGTGTGCGTCGCGCCGAAGCGCTTCGCGCGATCTCGAGCTTCCGCTCGTCGAGGTCGATCGCGTAGACCTCCGCGGCGCCCGCGATCCGCGCGCCCTGGATGACGGCGAGGCCGACCGCGCCGCAGCCGATCACGCCGACGCGCGCGCCCTCCCACACCTGCGCCGTCTTCAGCACCGAGCAGACGCCGGTCGCGACCGCGCACCCGATCAGGCAGCGCCTGCTCGGCCGGGAGCCGTCGATCGAGCGACCGCCGCGCGCTCGTGCGCGAATGCCGCGTCGCGAGCGTGCCGAGCCGCAGGACGCCGCCCGCCTCGGTCCCGTCGGCGAGCCGTGGCCGCGTCTTCGCCGTGACAGGCGTGCGGCAGAGGTGCGTCGCGCCGCGCTCGCACCAGGCGCAGCGCCCGCACGGTGAGCGCCAGCCGAGCACGACCCGGTCGCCCGGCGCGACATGCTCGACGCCCGGGCCCGACCGCCTCGACGACGCCGGCGCCCTCGTGGCCGAGGACGGCCGGGCAACCGCGTCGCCCAGCCGGTCTCGACGACGTGCAGGTCGGTGTGGCAGACGCCGCTCGCCTCGATGCGGACGAGGACGTCCTCGGGGCCCGGGCTCGCCGAGCTCGAGCTCCTCGACGGCGAACCGCCCGAGCTCGGTCAGGACGACGCCGCGATCCACGTCTCGTCGAGGTCGCGGGCGACGGTGCCGCCCATGAGCGCCAGCGTCAGGTCGGTCTCGGCCATCAGGTGGCGGATCGCCGTCTCGACGGCCTCCTGGCCGCCGCACGCGAGCGCGAAGGCGTACGGGCGGCCGAGCAGCACCGCGTCCGCGCCGAGCGCCAGCGCCTTGAGCACGTCGGCGCCGGTGCGGATGCCGCTGTCCATGAGCACGACCGCGTCGTCGCCGAGCTCGCGCCGCACCTCGACGAGCGCGTCGAGCGCGGCCACCGCGCCGTCGACCTGGCGGCCGCCGTGGTTCGAGACGATCACGCCCTGCACTCCGGCGTCGCGCGCGCGGACGGCGTCCTCGGCGGTGAGGATCCCCTTCACGAGGATCGGCAGCGAGGTCTGCTCGCGCAGCCAGGCGAGGTCGTCCCACTTCAGCGGCAGGTTCGGGAACGTGCCGAGCATCCGGACCGCCGCGGTCAGCGGGTCCTCCTCGGGCGGCGCATCGAGCCGGCTGCAGGAAGACGGGGTCGGTGAAGAACTGCGCGCAGCCCTCGCCGCTGGATGAACGGCAGGTAGGCGCCGCGCAGGTCGCGCGGCCGCCAGCCGAGCGTGAGCGTGTCGAGGGTGAGGACGATCGCGCCGTAGCCGGCCGCCTCCGCACGGTGCACGAAGCTCGCGGCGATCTCGCGGTCGTTGACCCAGTAGAGCTGGAACCAGCGCGGCGAGTCGCCCAGCGCCTCGGCGATCTCCTCGATCGAGTGCGAGGCCGCGCGACGAGAGGATCATCGGCACGCCGGTCGCCGCGGCAGCGCGCGCGACGGCGAGCTCTCCGTCCGCGTGCGCGATCGAGAGCACGCCGATCGGCGCGAGGAAGAACGGCGCGGGCGAGCGCGTACCGAGCACCTCGACGGAGATGTCGCGCTCGGTGTTCCCGGTCAGCATCCGCGGCCGCAGGCGGTGCCGGTGGAACGCCTCGAGGTTCGCGCGCATGGTCGCCTCGGCGCCGGCCCCGCCGGCGATGTACCCGAACGGCCCGGGCTCGAGCACCTCCTCGGCGCGCGCCTCCCAGTCGGCCGCCGAGACCGGCCCGGGCGACTCCTGCGCCACGTAGATCGCGTTCTGGACCGCGCTCCCATCGAACTGCACGGCGGCGATCCTACGGTGTCAACTCCAACTCTCCGTCGCCTCACGGAGCGCGAGGAGGAGCGCGCCTATGCCGGCGACGGCCGCCGCGAACCCGAGCGGCACGAGCCAGGCGCTGCGTGGCAGCGAGACCGACGAGGCCAGAGCGACGACGGCGACGACCGCCGCCGATCCGACCACGATCCGGCCGAGAGCGGGTAGCGCCGCCCGCAGTGCAGGTGGGACCGTCGCCATGACCGCGAGTGCGAAGAACAACAGCTCGGCGAGCACGACGAGGCCGACCGCGAACGCTGCCGTTCCTGCGTTCACGAGGCTCGGATCGGTCTGGGCGTATGAGAGCGCCAGCAACGCGATCGGTACGCCCGCCCAGAGGGGCGAACGAAGGATCAGTGCGACCACCAGCACCACCACTGCAACGCCAGACACGAGGCCGGCGAACAGTGGGTCGCCGGCGACGACCGTGGCCGTGCCGAGCGCCACGGCCCAGGCGACCGCCGCCGCGCAAACGACTAAGCCGATGCGCGCAGGCCGCCCCGTCGCCATTCCCTAGCCTCGGCGATCGCCGCCGCAAGCGGCGCGCCATCCTGCCACTGAACGATCAGAACGCCCGCGCTCGCGCACAGGGCGCGTACGGAGCGGCGCTTGAGCTCCCAGACTCGCGCGACCGCTGTCGTTTCTTCCTCCGCCGCGACCGGGTTGACCGGGAGCTCGATGATCGCGAGGTCGTAGCCGCGTCCGCGCAGCTCGAGCAGCCCGTCGAGCGTGCGCTGGTCGTAGAGCGGCGTGAACGCGACGATCAGCGCCCGGGGAGGAATCATCCGCCCGTAGAGCGCCCCTACGGAGGGCACGACGTCCGCGCCGTCGATGTCCGTCGTCATAAGCGCCTCGGTGATCCGGTAGAGCTGGTCCCGTCCGTTGCGCGGCGCCACCCAGGTGGGGCTCGCGCCGTAGACGAACAGTCCGACCCGGTCGCGGCGCCTCAGGTGTCGCTCCGTGAGCGTGAGGATCGCTCCCGCCGCGCGGTTGAGAAGCCCGGGAGCCGTACGCGCCGGATTTGTCGCCGCGTCGAGCACGAGGACGACGTCGGCGTTTCGTTCCGGGTGGTGGCGGTTCACGTGGACGACGCCTCGCCGCGACGTCGCGGCCCAGTTGACGCGGCGCGTGCTGTCGCCCGGCTGGATCTCCCTGACTTCGGCGAACTCGAACCCCTCGCCCTTCTCGCGTGAGACGAGGTCGCCGGTGGCCGAGCCGACGCGAGCGGGGACGAGCAGCCACGAGAGGCTCTCCGGCTCGGGGTAGACGTCGACGACCAGGTGCCTTTCGACACGGCTCTCGTGGATGAGCAGGCCGTAGTCGTCCGTCGCGCGAAGCATGAGCGTGCCGACGTCGCACCGTCCGAAGCGGTCGACGCGCAGCCGGAATTCCAGTTCAGCGTGTCGGCCCGGCCGCAGGCGGACCGGGTCGGGGGTGTCGTCGCGCAGTGCGACGCCGGGTGGCAGCGCCGCCTCGATGTGCACTGTCAGCGGCATGTCGGACTCGAGCTCGACGCGGAGGTCGAGCGTGTCGCCGACGGCCAGGCGCGCCGAGTCGACGTGCGCCGACACCTCGACGCTCGGATTCGCTGCGCGAACGGCGCCGTACCCCGCGATGGCCGCGAACGGCGCTGCGAACAGGCCCAGCGCCGGAACACCGACGAGGACAGCCGCCACGAAGCCACCCGTGGCCAGCGTCGCGTAGACGACGAGCTTCGCGGTCGCCTGACTCGTCATGCCGATTCGCGTTGAAGGTCCTCCGCCGCAGGCGTCGCGACGTCGTCGAGGACATCGGCAACGATGTCGTCTCCGCGCACGTTCTGCACCCAGAGCTCGGGGCGCAGGACGATTCGGTGGCCGAGCGCCGGGATCGCGACGGCCTTGACGTCCTCGGGCGTCACGTAGTCACGTGCGTCGAGCAGCGCGCGTGCGCGCGCGAGCTTGAGGAGCGCTAGCGTGCCGCGCGGGCCGGCGCCGAGGAGCACACGCCCGCTTGCGCGGGTCGCCTGCACGAGATCGACCACGTACAGGCCGATGCTCTCGGCGACGTGGACGGTCTCCGCCGCCTGCTGGAGCCCGAGCACTGTCTCGCGGTCGCAGACCTGCTCCAGCTGGATGTCGTCGGTGCGACGATCGAGCCGGCGCTGAGCCATCTCCCACTCCTCGGCTCGCTCCAAGTAGCCGACGCGGATGCGCAGCAGGAAACGGTCCAGCTGCGCCTCTGGCAGCGGATAGGTGCCCTCGTACTCGATCGGGTTCTGGGTCGCGAGGACGAGGAACGGCCGGTCGAGCGGCCGCGTCTCGCCGTCGATCGTGACCTGCCGCTCCTGCATCGCCTCAAGCAGCGCCGCCTGCGTCTTCGGCGGCGCGCGGTTGATCTCGTCGGCGACAAGCAGGTTCGTGAACACCGGGCCGGCGCGGAACTCGAACTCCCCCCGGCGCTGGTCGAAAAACGACCAGCCGCTCACGTCGGCCGGCATGAGGTCCGGCGTGAACTGGACGCGCTTGAAGCTCAGCCCGGTCACGTCGGCGAACGAGCGGGCGATCAACGTCTTGGCGAGGCCGGGTACGTCGTCGATCAGGACGTGGCCGTCGGCGAGCAGCCCGACCAGGACGAGTTCGAGGACGTCGCGCTTGCCGACGATCGCCGTCTCGACCTCATCCAGGATCCGGCGACACTGCTCGGCGACTAGCGAGAGGCCAGGCACTAGAGCGCCTCCAAACGGGTGAGCACAAGGTTGAGCTTGTCCGCGCCGATCGTGGCGTTGCGGTGACCGGGCCGGATGACCTCCCAGGCGCCGTCGCCGACCAGCCGCCGCGCGCGCTCCTCGTCCCGGCCCAGGTCGACTCCGCGGACCAGGAGCAGCCGCCGCGCGATCTCCCGTAGCTCGCGCGCAAGGAACGCATCGGCACCGCCGTCCGGCTGGACCGCGAGCTCGATCTGGCGCCGCAGGCGCGTGTATTCCTCGGCGACGGGATCGCTCGATTGGGCGGGTTCCGCCCCGGGCTCACCGGGCCAGAGGGCGGCGAAGTGGCTGACGGCGGCATAGGCAACCGCGACGGCGCCGCCGAGCCCGATCACCTGAACAGTTGGCGTGGTTGCGCCGGGCCAGGCGATCACCAGCCCGAGAAACAGCACGGCTGCGGCGGCGGCCCACCGCACAGACGGCGATGCCACGATCCTACGCAAGCGATGCCTGCTGTTGATACGGCGTCAGGCGCGCGGCGGGCCGCAACGAGGCACGCAGCGCGAGCAGACAGTTGATCGCGTCGTTCCGCATCGTCTCGTCGACCACGTGCTGGCTGAACTTCGCCTCCTCGAATAGCCGCGTTAACTGCTCGGCCGCTTCGTCCGGAACACGCAGTGATCCCAGCACGCGCGCCAGGTATGCGTACGGAACCTCGGACCGCGCCCGCTCCAGCCCCACGCCCGAGAACGCCCGCTCCATGCGCGCGTAACACGCGATCACGGCCTTGCGCACATCAGTCTCGCGACGCAGCGCGTCGAGCGACTCTTCGACGACGGCAGTAACCGCAGACGCCGCTTCGTCCCCGTCCGGAAAGGGCTCGTCGCGGGAACGCCGCCGCCAGAGCGCAATGCCGACAGCTGCAATGAGGACGAGCACCAAGGCACCCGCCGCCAGGTACACAAGCGGAGAGTCTTCGTGGCCGCGAGGCTTGCCGACCCCTCCGCTGCCCTGAGCTCCACCATAGGGATGCCCCGGGCGCCGGTCGAGACTGTGGCCGCCACCCGCCCAGTGGTACTTCCCGAGGTACAGGAATGTGAGCGCGATGGCGGCAGTGCCGGCACTGGCAATCACCACCGTAAGCACCAGGCCCAGACTGTCGAACGAAGGTCCTCCTGCCTTTCGAAGGAATCGCCATCCACCGGCTAGAGCGAGAAGCCCGAGCAGCACAAGGCCCGTGAGCACGACGATCCGCGGATGGCCGCTCTCATGCGTCGGCGACGCCCAGACCCGCCCGCGCGCCGACGCAGACACGACGAGCGCCGCTGCGACGATGAGTGCCGGAACGGTCCATGCCTGCCGACGACGCGTCACCTAATGCGCCTCACCCGTCCGACGTGGGCATGCCCCATGCTCCCTTGTCGCGTTCTGCCTGAAAATCCGAGAACTGCATACATTCACGATACGGCGCGAACCGCTTCTGCGCAGCCAATCACCACGCCCCCCGGCGGCCCGCTGGCCGCCGGCGGGCTGAGCGGGCCACAGAAGGGGTAGCGACTGGCCGAGAGACTCGTTGCGGAGCGCCTTCAGTGCCGCTGTGCGGTCAGCACGGCACTCCTTGGAGGTGCTGGCATCCCGGATTTGGCGATCCCCAGCAGAAGCAGCAATCGATCGTCTGGCAGTACATCCATTGCGTGTGGTCGTCGCCGCAGTTGACCTGGCCCTGGTGATGGCAGAACTCATAGTTGGGACAGCAGTAGACAACCGCTTTCGCGGTTCGCGGGAGGGCGGCGGCGACGCCGAGGCCCACGGCGGCGAGGGCACCCACTCGCTTCAGAAAACTCGTCCGGCTCGTCCTGGCTTCCCAGTCGGCTTCCTCGAGATTCGGAACGTCCATGCCCTGGGCTCCTTTCAATGACTCCGCTACGCAGACACTGGCTGGGGTCTTTCTCGATCGACCCTCCTTCCGGCGCTGGGTACTAACTCGCGCAGTTCGTCCACCGAGTGCACGATCTTCCGCGCGAGCACGAGACCGCTGCTGTCAACCAGATACGCCTGGGGGACCGCCCGGTTCTGCAAGCCCGACGTGGCCTGGCCGGCGGTCTGGTAGAGCACGACGCCTCGCCGCTCGAGCTCGGGATGGAACCCCTCTTGGGGATCGTCGTGCACGACGACAAGGTGTATGCCGTCAATGGAATCCGGCGCGGCGACGAGCTCGTCGGCCAACTGGCCACACGTCTTGCAGGATGAGGACGCAACCACGAGGAACGATCGTCCGGGGACGAATGCGTTCCACGCCACCGGTTCCCCGGCACGCGTCTCGAGCGAGAACGGCTCGACGCGTGTTCCGACCTCGGCGCCGAACTCAGGCTGAACCCTTGGATCGACAGATACGCGCTCGAGCAGCGGGATGACTCTCCGAAGGACGCCGAGCACCACGACGGCCATTACGAGAACGAGCGCAGCGAGCGCGATGAACGCCAGTGTCCAAGCTGTCGTCACGACCGCAGCACGCTTTCGTGGCGACGCACCACCTCGCGGAGGGTCACACCCTCCTGGATGATTGCAACGGCGGCGAGCGACGCGACCGCGAGCGTGACCAGCGGTACGACATCGCTCCAGGTCGGCGTTGCGCCGCTGTCTCCCGAAAGGAGCGCGTCCGTCGCAATCAACCGCGGATCGACACCCGCGACGAGCAGCGCAGCGCCGGCAAGAACTAGATTGCGCGCGACGAGCGGCCACCCGATCACCCGCTGCGCGGTGATGCCCAGGCAGCCACAGTCGATCTCGCGCCCGCGTAGCAGGTTGATCGCCACGGCGCCGGCAAACGCGACCAGAAGCGCTGCCGCCGAAATGGCGGCGAGCGGCAGGAGCAACCCGACCGCAAGTAGGACGCCGACGATGACCTCCGCGATGGGCAGCGTGCGGGAGACTGGACGCACGAGCTGCCACGGGAGGATCTGATAGCGCTCTAGCGCCCACTGGAATTCCGTCCGGCGGGCGAATTTCGCCACCCCTGCGCTGAGAAATAGCGCGGCCAGGAGCAGTCGAAAAACGAACGCGATCTCCGTCACAACCGGCCTTCCCGCCGCAGTCGGAGTGGAGACGGTGGAATGATGCAAATTAAGCGCCCTGTTGTCAACTGTGTTGTCACGACGGACAGCCTTGTGCGGGCTCGGTCACGTTTGTCAGGCGGGAGCGGCGTGTGATGGCAGACACAACGGCTGTCCCGCTCATCCGGGTGTGGTAGGAAGACCACGTGCCAGACCTCAAGGGCAAGGTCGCGATCGTCACCGGCGCGGGTCGCGGGATCGGCCGCGAGCACGCGCTCGCGCTCGCCGAGGCGGGGGCAAGCGTCGTCGTCAACGACCTCGGCGGCTCGGTCGCCGGCGAAGGCTCGGATGCGACCCCGGCGCAGGGCGTCGTCGACGAGATCGTCGGCGCGGGCGGCCAGGCGGTGGCGAACGCGGCCAACGTCGCCGACTTCGCCGCCGCGGAGCAGATGGTCAGCGCAGCGGTCGAGCACTTCGGCCGCCTCGACATCCTGGTCAACAACGCCGGGATCCTCCGCGACCGCATGCTCGTGAACATGACCGAGGAGGAGTGGGACGCGGTCATCGCCGTCCACCTCAAGGGGCATTTCGGCGCCGCTCCGGCACGCCGCGCGCCTACTGGCGCGAGCAGTCGAAGGCCGGCGAGAAGGTTCGCGGCCGCGTGATCAACACGTCGAGCCCGTCGGGCGTCTTCGGCAACGTCGGCCAGCTGAACTACGGCGCCGCCAAGGCCGGCATCGCCGGCATGACCGTGATCGCGGCGCAGGAGCTCGGCCGCTACGGCGTGACCGTCAACTGCCTCGCGCCGAACGCGCGCACGCGCATGACCGAGATGACCTTCGGGGACATGGACGCCCCGGAGGAGGGCTTCGACCCGCTCGACCCGGGCAACATGGCGCCGCTCGTCGTCGCGCTGAGCGCGGACGAGGCGCAGGACATCACCGGCCAGGTCTTCTTCGTCTGGGGCGGCCAGGTCAACGTGCTGCGTGCCGTGGGAGGCGGGCGAGCTCTTCTCCGCCGACGGCCGCTGGGACGCGGACGAGCTGCTCTCCCAGCTGCGCGACCGCTTCCCGGACGGGGCCAGCGCCGGATGGGATGATGGCCGGCATGCAGAAGGCCGGCGGACAGTCGCTGAGGGCGCGCTGATGGCGACGCTGACGATGCAGGAGCTCCGCGAGGCGCGCGACTACGACCTCGGCGCGAGCGAGTGGGTGCACCGTCGAGCAGGAGGCGGTCAACGCGTTCGCCGAGGCGACGAACGACCACAACTGGATCCACGTCGAACCCCGAGCTGGCGGCGCAGGGCCCGTTCGGCGGCACGATCGGCCACGGCTACCTCTCGCTGTCGCTGATCCCCGGCCTGCTCTACACGATGATGAACGTCACCGACGCGCGGATGGGCCTCAACTACGGGATCGAGAAGGTGCGCTTCACGTCGCCCGTGCCCGTCGGCTCCGAGGTGCGGCTGAAGGCGAAGATCGTCTCGAGCGAGCCCAAGAACGAGGGCGTGCTCTACCGGCTGGCGGTGGAGATCGAGATCAAGGGCGCCGAGAAGCCGGCCATGGTCGGCGAGGTGCTCTACCTCATCTTCTGAACGGCGCTCTCCCGTTGAGCACGTGATCGACCACGTCATCCTCAACGTCTCCGACTACGACGCGAGCCGCGCGTTCTACGTGGCCGCGCTGCCGCCGCTCGGGTTCTCGGTCGGGATGGAGTTCCCGGGCTTCTGCGGGTTCGACCGCGACGGCAAGCCGTGGTTCTGGATCGCCCAGCGTCCTGAGACGACCCACGGCACCCACGTGGCGCTCCGCGCCGAGAGCCGTGCGCAGGTCGACGCGTTCCATGCGGCGGCGACCGGCGCCGGGCGGCCGCGACAACGGCCCGCCCGGCGTGCGCGAGCACTACCACCCGAGCTACTACGCGGCGTTCGTGCTCGACCCGGACGGCAACAACATCGAGGCCGTCACCCACGAGCCGGAGTAGCCGCGTGCGCTCCATTTCGCGCTCGAAGGGCGCGAGACGGTCAGAGCGTATGAACGGGAACTTCGAAGAACTCGACGGACGCCCGTGACCCGCTCGTCCCCGGGTTCATCTCGTTGAGCGCTGCGTCGCCACGGTGCATTGCCTGCTCGCTGTCGAAGAGGGTGATGCCGAGGCCCTTCCCGGAAGCGCGGTCGACCAGCATGAGCAGCTTCGCGCCCTCGAGGCCCGGCGGCGGGTCGCCCGCCACCTGATCGCGAACCGCTCGATCGCCTGATCGACGCCGGCAGGGTCACCGTGGAACGTCGCTACGCGTGCGTACATGACTTCCTCCTCGAGGTTGATGTCGATTGCCGATGCGACCTGGTCCGACGGAAGACATCTTGAGGCCTGCGTCAACCGGTCATGTTCCACCGGGCGAAACGCCGGCACCGGCGTACGCAGCCGCGCCGATCCGTTCAGCGCCCGTTCATGACGATGGGCGTAGGATCGCCGCAGCCGGGCCGTGCTGGCGGCCCATCGACCACAGGAGGAGTAGGAGGGGCATGCCCACCGTCATCGGCCATCACGACGTCAAGGACACGAAGCACTGGCTGGCCTCGCCGAAGCGGGAGGAGTTCTTCGGTCCGCTCGGCGTCACCAACATCCGCACGTTCGTCGACCCCGAGAATCCGACCCGCGTGGCGGTGCTCATGGACGTCCCGGACATGGACGCCATGGCGGCGGCGATGCAGACGTCCGCGGCTGCCGAGGCGATGGCCTACGACGGCGTCATCCCCGAGAGCCTCGTGATCCTCGTCGAGTCCTAGGTCCTTCCCGAAAGGAGCAGTCACATGGCGTACGGCGTCGTGCACACGTTCACAGGCGGCACCAAGGAGCAGTACGAGAAGTCGGTCGCCGCCGTCCATCCGGCGGACGGGAGCCTCCCGGAGGGCCAGATCTTCCACGCGGCCGGCCCGTCCGCGGCCGGCTGGACGATCATCGCCGTCCACGACTCGCAGGAGAGCTGGGAGCGCTTCCGCGACGAGACCCTGATGCCGATGATGTCTGCCGGCATCGCCGGCGGGTTCGCAGCGCCGCCGCAGGAGACGACCTTCCCGGTCGAGGTGCAGCAGACCGCGGGCGCCATCGTCTGAGGCTTCGCGCGCGCGCACCGCGCCTGTCCGAAAGGGACAGCACGGTGCGCGCGCGATGCGTTGAGGCCGGTAGCGGAGGGCGCGAGGCGCCCTCCGCCGCGAGGGAAAGCGCGTCAGCGCCGGTCGACGATGACTTCTTCGCGGTGCGACGAGTGAATGCCGCCCCAGCTCGACCAGAAGATCATCGAGAGCACGAGACCGAGCGCGCCGACGACGAGCAGGATCACGCCGACCGCGTCGAGGCTCACGCCGGACACGGTGGCGTCGACCGCCCAGACGAGGATGGCCCCCGCGGCGATGAGAACGAGACTGACTCCAATGCCCACTGATTTGCCTCCTTTCGAGGCGTGCTGCGTACCCCGCCGGACGGCCTGGGAAACCCGCTGCGGGAATACACTCCGCTCGTGCCTCTCGACCCCCTGACCGACGAGCAGCGAGAGATCCGCGAGCTGATCCGCGAGCTCGCACGCGAGCGCATCGCGCCGCGGGCCGCGGAGATCGACAAGTCGGCCGAGTTCCCGTGGGACGTCGTCGAGCTCTATCGCGAGCACGCGATCTTCGGGATCCTGCTACGACGAGGAGTACGGCGGCCTCGGCGCAAGCGCGCTGATGACGCTCGTCGCGATCGAGGAGGTCTCGAAGGTGTGCGCGACGAGCGGGCTGATCATCGCCGTCCAGGAGCTCGGCTCGCTCGGGATCAAGCTGGCCGGCACGGACGAGCAGAAGGAGCGCTTCCTGCCGCGGCTCGCCTCCGGCGAATGGCTGGCCGCCTACGCGCTCACCGAGGCGGGCTCGGGCTCCGACTCCGCGGCGATGCGCTCCGAGGCTCGGCGCGAGGGCGACGAGTACGTCATCAACGGCGTCAAGCGCTTCATCACGAACGCCGGCGTCGCGTCCGTGTACGTCGACTTCGCCAAGACCGAGCCGACCGCCGGGCACGCGGGATCTCGGCCTTCGTCGTCGAGGCGGACGCGCCCGGGTTCTCGGTCGGGCGGATCGAGCCGAAGATGGGCATCAAGGGCTCGACGACGGGCGAGCTCTTCTTCGACGACTGCCGGATCCCGGCCGACAACCTGCTCGGTGCGGAGGGTGACGGCTTCCGCATCGCGATGCGGATCCTCGACCGCTCGCGGCCGGGAATCGGCGCGCAGGGGCTCGGCATCGCGCAGGGCGCCACGGACTACGCGCTCGAGTACGCGCGCTCGCGCGAGACGATGGGCAGGCCGATCGCGAACCACCAGCTGATCGCCGGCTACCTGGCCGACATGGAGACGAAGTGCGAGGCCGCGCGCGGCCTGCTCTACAAGATCGGCCAGCTGGTCGACGAGGACGCGCCCGAGCTGAGGAAGTACTCGGCGATGGCCAAGCTCTACTGCTCGGACGTCGCCATGGAGGTCACGACCGAGGCCGTGCAGATCCTCGGCGGCTACGGGTACATGCAGGAGTACCCGCTCGAGCGCATGATGCGCGACGCCAAGATCACGCAGATCTACGAGGGCACGAACGAGATCCAGCGGGTCGTGATCGCGCGCGAGATGCTGCGCGAGAACCGCGCGTTCCTGCTCGCCGGCGCGGCTGAGACCCGGGGTCCGTGGGTCTGTCCCCGACGGTGGACTGACCCTGCCGGCGGGTCGGGCGTGCAAGGACAGTCCCGTACCGGGACAGTCCCTGGCGACTGTGCGTGACGCTGTCGTGATCGGATCCGGGCCGAACGGCCTGGCCGCTGCGATCACGCTGGCGCAGGCAGGGCTCTAGGTCGAGGTGCACGAGGCAGCCGACACGGTCGGCGGCGGCGTGCGCTCGGCCGAGCTGACGCTGCCCGGCTTCGTGCACGACGTCTGCTCGGCGATCTACCCGCTGGCGGTCGGCTCGCCGTTCTTCCGCGGGCTCGACCTCGACGTCGAGTGGCTGGAGTCGCCGTCGCTGCGGTCGCGCACCCGTTCGACGACGGCACCGCGGTCACGCTCGAGCGGAGCGTCGACGCGACCGCCGGTCGAGCTCGGCCCGGACGAGGACGCGTACCGGCGGCTCGTCGGACCGCTCGTCCGCGCTGGCACGCGGTCGGCAGGCTGCTGTCCTCGCCCCGCTGCGTGCCGCCGTCGCCGCGGTCGCAGTCCGCGCTCGTCGGCGCGCTCGGCGTGCCCGGAGCGTTCGCGGCCGCGCGCGACGCGCTGGCGGCGCCACGCGGGCTCGCCGAGCGGACGTTCGCGGCCGAGCGCGCGCAGGCGTTCTTCGCCGGCAACGCGGCGCACTCGATGCTGCCGCTCGAGCGCGCGCCCGAGCGCCGCCGTCGGGCTCACGCTGCTCGCGCTCGGCCACGTCTACGGCTGGCCGTTCCCGCGCGGCGGCGCGCAGACGCTGGCCGATGCGCTCGCGGCGCAGCTGCGCGCGCTCGGCGGCGAGATCCACCTCGGACTCGCCGGTCGACGCCGCTGCCCGCCGCGCGCGTCGTGCTCGCCGACGTCTCGCCGCCGGAGCTGCTCCGGATCGCCGAGCTGCCGCGGCGCTACGCCGCCGCGCTGCGCCGCTACCGCTACGGCCCGGGCGCGTTCAAGCTCGACTGGGCGCTCGACGGGCCGATCCCGTGGACGGCCGCGCGGATGCGCGGCGCGCCGCGACCGTGCACCTCGGCGGGACGCTCGACGAGCTCGCGGCCTCCGAGCGGGCGCCGTGGGCAGGCCGGCCGCCGGAGCGCCCGTTCGTCCTGCTCGCGCAGCACAGCGCTCTTGGACGAGACCCGCGCGCCGGCCGGCAAGCACACGGCGTGGGCGTACTGCCACGTCCCGAACGGCTGGGAGGGCGACGCGACGGAGGCGATCGAGGCGCAGATCGAGCGCTTCGCGCCCGGCTTCCGCGACCTCATCCTCGCGCGCAGCGCCATGGGGCCCGCGCGCGCTGCGAGGCGCACAACCGCAACCTCGTCGGCGGCGACATCAACGGCGGCGCGATGACCCTCGCGCAGTCGCTCTTCCGGCCCGCGCGCCAGCTCGTCCCGTACCGCACCGGCCGACCCGGGCCTCTACCTCTGCTCGGCGTCGACGCCGCCCGGCGGCGGCGTGCACGGCATGTGCGGGCATCTCGCGGCCCGCCGGGCACTGGCCGATCTCAAGTAACAGTCTGTTACTGGCGTTCGGGCAGGCGCTGCGCGACCTAGGGATGCAGCTGACGAGGTGTCGACCACCTCGAAGTTCGATCCGGTGACGCCGCCGAGCGTGTGGAGCTGGTCGTTCGACCAGCGCGGGTCGGGGGCGCCCGGAGATGTACCAGTCCGAGCCGTTGTCGGCGACGATCATCCCGTAGCGCTTCAGCGCCTCGAGCACGATCGCGCGCCTGCGGCGGGTAGGGGCGCGTGTCGAAGCTCGCCTTCAGCCGGACGCGCAGCCCCATCGGCGGCAGCGACGGGTCGGTGTACGACGCTCGCGTAGTGCCGCGCCGGCTAGACGAACGCCTTGCGCGTGCGCGAGACCGTGAAGCGCAGCGCGTGGTCGATCGCGCCCGCGCTTGACCTCGTCGTAGCGCGCGAGCCCGGGGAAGATCGGCAGCCCGGCCGCGTCTGCCGACGTCCAGCCGGACGGGCGCAGGCGATTCGAGTTGAGGCTCCAGATCGCGCCCGAGCCGGCCTTCCAGCCGCCGCCCTGCGGGTAGAGCGCGTACAGCTCGTAGAGCTTGCAGCGTCGAGCGGTCGACGATGATCGCGTGCCGGTCGCCGTCCGACTGGCGGCCGCCCTCGATCGCGACGTTCGCCGGGATCGGGTACGGGCCCTTGTCGCTCTCGTCGGCGTAGTCGAACGAGACGCGGCTCTTCTTCTGGCTTCGCCGACACGACGGTGATCGGGATGCCGATCGGGCCGCCGTCCCAGAGGCCCGAGCCGAAGTCGGCGTGCAGCCCGCGGTCGCGCCCGATCGACGAGACGATTGCGTCCGAGTTGGCGGCGACGGGCAGCGTGTCGACGCGCTGGTTCCACGGGTTCGACGCGGGGAAGACCGCGCACTTCGGCGCGCCCGGCAGGGGCGCTCCCGTCGCGGCGCGCGGCGAGCACGGCCAGCACGGCGGCGAGCGCAAGCGGGACGGCGAGGCGGCGCACGCTCACGGGATCGGCGCCGGGCCAAGCGCATGCCCTGAGCCTGTTCGAGGGACTAGGGGTGGCGGAGCACCCAGTAGCGAAGGCCGAGGGTCGGCTCGACGTCCTCGACGACGACCTCGAAGCCGTTGCGGACGTAGAAGGGCACGGTCCGCTCCGCGAACGTCTCGAGCGTGCACGGGCCGTTCGTCGGCGTGAGCGCGATCGCAGGCCGTGCTCCAGCAGCGACGCGCCGAGTGCCGCCGCTCTGACGGCCGGGTCGACGGCGAGCAGCCGCAGGTGCCAGTGCGGCCCGGGCGCGGCGAGCTCGACAGCGGCCCCGATCCGCATCGAAGACGGCGGCCAGCTTCTCGAGTCGGGACCTCGCCGGGGAGCTCGTCGAAGCCGGCCCTGCGCAGCCGCTCCGGCGTCTCCTCGACCCCCGGGCGCTGCCAGCTCGCGACGGCCGCGAAGTCGTCGAGGCGGTCGACCTGCCCGAAGAGGTGGTCGAAGCGGACGAGCGCCTCGAACATGTGCGGCGAGACGCGCGCACGTTCGGCCTCGTCCGGGTAGAGATGGACGTTGAGCGGGTCGTGGTGGAAGGCGCGCGCGATCAGGGCGCCCGCCGCGAGCGACCTCGTCTTCGGCCAGGGCGACGTGAACCGTCGCCGCTACCAGGCTGCCGGGCTGCCCGGCCCGGACGGCCGCCTTGTAGGCGCGCTTCTTCGCCTGGTACTCCTCGAGCGCCTCGGGCGAGTCCACGTCGCCGAGCGTGGGGTGGTCCGGCGCGATCTCCTTCGCCAGTTCTCGACGCCGCAGCCGCTTCGCCAGCACGGCGGTGAGCGAGCGCACCTTCATGTCGCCGAAGCCGGGGAGCCCCTCGATGCGGCGCTTGAGGTCGGCGCTGTCCGCCGCGTCGGTCCAGACGCGCTCGGCGTGGCCGCCGTACTCGGACACGATCACGCGGCAGAGCTCCTGCACGCGCTTCGCCATGTTCCCCGGGTAGCGGTGCAGCGCCGGCTTGGCGCGGAAGACCTCCTCGAGCGCCGCCGGCTCCATGCCGGCGATCTGCGCGGCGTCGAGGCCGCCGATGCCGCTGCGACAGCTCGAGCGGCGACGAGAACGCCTTCTGCACCGTCACCTGCTGGTCGAGGCAGAAGCCGATCAGCAGCGCGAGCGGCTCGCGGCCGAGGAACGCGTCCGCCTCCGGGTCGCCCGTGAAGTGGAGCGCGTCGACCGTGGTGGTCGCCATGCCTCGATGCTACTCGTCGAGCTCGGGTGGAGGAATGCGCTCGAGCGCACGCCAGGCGGCTTCCCACTTCGGCTCGCGCGCGATGAGGCGCCCCGAACCGCTCGGCGCGCGGTCTCCAGGTCGCCGGTCCGCCAGGCGGCCGCCGACGGCGAGCCAGTCGAGCTCGTCGTCGCGCACGCCCGCGCGGCGCGCCTCGTCGTCGTCCACCTCGCCGCGGACGAGGCCGCGGTACGCCTCGGTGAGCTCGACGAGCCGTCGGAGCTCGACGAGCGGCTGCGGGATGATCGTCGACGCGCACGTCGACCACATGCTCGTCCCAGGTGCGACCGGTCGTCTCGCCGGCGACGACGAGCATGGCGGCCGCCTGCTGCCCGCGGAAGTCGCCGCCGGCGGCTTCGGCCGCGTCGAGCGCGGCGAGGAGCCGCTGCGGGAGCGACCCGATCGCCGCCGTGAACGCCTCCGCCATGGCCGGCCAGACCTCGGCGCTGCGCATCATGTTCGCCTGCGCGCTGAAGCCGCTCGCCGGCGATGTGGCCGGCCTCGGGGATGCACAGCTCGCCGGTGTGCGCGGCGGTGCGGCCGAGTGCATCGACGACGCCGACCTGACGGACCGCTTCCTGCGGGTCGGCGCGCACGAGGCCGGCGAGGGCGTCCTCGGGAGCACGCCCGATCCGCAGCAGCTCGAGCGCGAGCGGGCCGTAGCTGCGCTCGGTGAACGACTGGGTCGCGACCGCGCCGACCGTCGGAGACGCCCAGGGCACGGCGTTGCCCACCGCGAACGCGCGCGTCTGGACGGCGACGCCGAGCTCGCCCGTGTCCGGATCGCGCGCGACGATCGAGTACGTCACGACGCGACGGCGTTGTGGCAGAGGCCGGGGAACTCGTAGCCGTCCGCGGTCCGGAACGGCTCCGCGCCGCGCTCGATCTCGTCGCGGACGGTCGTCGCGCTCCTCGCCGGGCAGCGGCGCGAGCGCGTCGGCGATGCCGCCGCCGAGGTCGGTCGTGACCTCCCAGTACGCGGCGAAGCTCGGCCAGCGGAACAGCACGGGCACGGTCCTCGATCTCCACGGACGCGAAGCCGGCGCCGCGGAGGAGCGCCTCGAGCCGGTCGGCGTCCGCGAGGCTGAACATCCCGGGCGCGTCGGGCACCGGCGGCTCCATCAGCCCGCGCTCGACGAAGACGCGGCCGACGACGCTCGCCCACGGGTTGCTCCGGCGCGGCCGCCCAGACGGCGCAGCCGAAGCGCCCGCCCGGCCGCAGCACGCGCCGCATCTCGGCGAGCGCCCGCGCGGCGTCGCCGAACAGCATCAGCCCCCAGCGGCAGAGGACGGCGTCGACGCTCGCGTCCGGGCAGGTCGAGCGCCTGCGCGTCCATGACGCGGTGCTCGACCGCGTCGACGCCGCTGCGCTCGGCGAGCCGGCGGGCGGCGTCGACCATCGCGGGCGCGAAGTCGGTCGAGATCACGCACCCGCCGGGCGACGACGGCCTCGGCGGCGAGCAGGCTCGTCCGGCCGACGCCGGCGGCCAGCTCGAGCACCATCTCGCCGGGCTGCAGCGCCGAGCCGGTCGACGAGGTCGCGGCTGACCGCCTCGGTCGCCGCCCACTGCTCGGCCGTCGCGCCGCTCCCAGCCGGCGGCGACGCGGCTCCAGCGCTCGCGGCTCTCGCGCTCGTAGTCGGCTCGTCGCCCCGGCACGCGCCGACGATACTCAGTTAGGCGAGCCTGCCGGACGACGTCGAGGTTCGCGCGCCAGACGTCCTCGGGCACGGGCGGGAGGATGTCGTCCCAGATCGCGGCGAAGCTGCCGACCAGCTGGGGGAAGCGCGCCGGCCGTGCCAGGAACCACCAGTGCAGGTGCTCGGAGCCGTCGCCCCAGCGGCCGACGTGCACGCGGCCGACGTGCTCGACCGACCGCACGGCCCGCTCGATGCGCGCGAGGAGGAGGCCCTGCTCGGCGGCGAGGTCGTCCGGGCAGGTCGCCCGGCTGCGTCGTAGTGCTCGCGCGGCTCGAGGATCAGGACGACCGGCAGCCCGGTCGGGCCGAGCGCGCGCAGCCGCCAGCGGTCGGTCGTCCAGAGGTACTCGTCGTCGCCGGCGCTGCACGCCCAGCAGCCGACGCCGCCCTCGCCGTGGCGCGGCGCCTCGCGCTCGACGGGCCGCGCGAGCGGCGCGCGGCCGCATGTCGCCGTCGAACGGGAACGACTCCCAGTCCTCGACCGGCGGCATGCGCAGCGAGCCGGCGACGCGCTCCCAGAGCTCGCTCGGGCGACTCGGCCACGGGCCGACGATACTCCGCGCCGTGGAGTGGCCGGACGAGTTCTACGCGCTGCGCCGCGGCGAGGGCTGCCCGCTCTGCGCGGAGGGCCGGCCCGACGAGAGCCACGGAAGCGCACGGATCTTCGCCGGCGACGTCGCCGACGCCTACCTCAGCCGCGACGACGTCCAGCGGGGCTACACGATCGTCACGTGGCGCGGCCGGCACGTCGCCGAGCCGACCGAGCTCGCACCCGAGGAGGCGGCCACGTACTGGCTCGAGGTGCTGCGCGTCGGTGCCGCGATCGAGCGGGCGTTCGGCCCGGTGAAGATGAACTACGACGTCCTCGGGAACTCGGTGCCGCACCTCCACACGCACGTCGTTCCGCGCTATGCCGACGATCCGAAGCCCGGCTGGCCATTCCCGTTCCCGGACGAGTCGGAGCCCATGGACGACGCGGCCTACCGGGCCGACCTCGAGGCGCTCCGGGCGCTTCTCCACTGACCGTTTCGGAATCTCAACAGAACGCCAACCCGCGTCTCACGCCCGTGGGCGTACCGTGGTCGCGTGCCCAGCCCCCAGGCCACGATGGCGGGCGCGCCCACTCAGCTCGCGTCGCTCGCCCGTGAGACGTTGCTCCTCGACCGGCCGCTCGTCGACGTGGAGGTGACGAGCCGCTGGGACGCGCTCGACGTGCTCTCGCTCGCCCGGCGCTACGCGCACATCGTGCAGCTGACGCCGACGCGCTGGCTCGTCCGCGTGGTCGCGGTGGGACGAGACGCGGCAGGCGTCGAGGCCGACCTCGAGACGATCGCCGACTGGGCAGCGACGCGGGCCCGCGGGCCGGTGACGCTGGTCGTCGGCGAGCACGCCGTCAGCCTGTCCTGAACGAACACTTGTTCGTGTGACAGCTGCGGGCTAGGCTGGCCGTGTGGCTGCTCTGGACGTCTTCTCCGAGCGCACACGCTCGTGGTTCGAACGCGCTTTCGACGCGCCCACGCCGGCGCAGGAGCGCGGCTGGCCGGTCATCGCCTCGGGTGCGCACACGCTCATCCAGGCGCCGACCGGGTCGGGCAAGACGCTCGCCGCCTTCCTCTTCGGGCTCGACCGCCTCGAGGCGGAGCCGGGATCCGGTAAGGGAATCCGGCTGCTCTACGTGTCGCCGCTCAAGGCGCTGAACTACGACGTCGAGCGCAACCTGCGCGGGCCGCTCGCCGGGCTCGAGAGCTCGCTCCAGGTCGGCGTGCGCACCGGCGACACCGCCGCAGCGCGACCGCCAGCAGATGCTCCGCCACCCGCCGGACATCCTCATCACGACGCCCGAGTCGCTCTACCTCATGCTCACCTCGCAGGCGCGCGAGACGCTGAAGGGCGTCCGACACGCTGATCCTCGACGAGGTGCACGCGGTCGCCGGGACGAAGCGCGGCGCGCACCTGGCGCTCACCGTCGAGCGGCTCGAGCAGCTCGTGGAGGAGCCGTTCCAGCGGATCGGCCTGTCGGCGACGCAGCGCCCGCTCGAGGAGATCGGCCGCTTCGTCGCGGGCGGCCGGCCGATCGAGCTCGTCGACGCCGGCCGCGCGAAGGAGCTCGACCTCCAGGTCGTCATGCCCGTCGAGGACATGCGCGAGCTGCCGTCGACGTCGCAGCTCTCGTACCCGGTGCCGGCCGACGGCCAGGAGATGGACGCGGGCACCGAGCGGAACTCGCAGTCGATCTGGCCGTCGATCTACCCGGAGCTGCTCGAAGCTCGTCCGCGAGCACCGCTCGACGATCGTGTTCGTCAACAACCGCCGGCTCGCCGAGCGGCTCGCGCTGCGGCTGAACGAGCTCGCCGAGGAGGAGATCGCGCGCGCCCACCACGGCTCGATCGCGCGCGAGCAGCGGGTCGAGATCGAGGAGCTGCTGAAGCGCGGCGAGATCCCGTGCCTCGTCGCGACCTCGTCGCTCGAGCTCGGCATCGACATGGGCGCCGTCGACCTCGTCATCCAGGTCGAGAGCCCGAAGTCGGTCGCGCGCGGGCTGCAGCGGGTCGGCCGCGCCGGCCACGAGCTCGACGCCGTCTCGCGCGGGCGGATCTTCCCGAAGTACCGCGCCGACCTGCTCGAGTCGGCGGTCGTCGTGCGGCGCATGCTCGACGGCGCGATCGAGGAGACGCAGCATCCCGCGGAACCCGCTCGACGTGCTCGCGCAGCAGATCGTCGCCATCTGCGCCGACGACGAGATCGCGGTCGACGATCTGCACGCGCTCGTGCGGCGCGCGTATCCGTTCTCGGACCTCTCGCGCCAGCAGCTCGAGAACGTGCTCGACATGCTCGCCGGCCGCTACCCGTCCGACGAGTTCGCGGAGCTGCGGCCGCGGATCGTCTGGGACCGCACGGCCGGCGTGATCCGCGGCCGCTCGGGCGCGCGGCGGCTGGCGGTGACGAACGCGGGCACGATCCCCGACCGCGGGCTCTTCGGCGTGTTCCTCGTCGAGGGCGGCGGCCGCGTCGGCGAGCTCGACGAGGAGATGGTCTACGAGGCGCGGGCGGGGCAGACGTTCCTGCTCGGCGCCTCGACGTGGCGGATCGAGGAGATCACGCGCGACCGCGTGCTCGTCTCGCCCGCGCCGGGCGTGCCGGGCGCAGTGCCGTTCTGGAAGGGCGAGGGCGTGGGGCGGCCGTACGAGCTCGGCGCCGCGATCGGGCGAACCTCGCGCGAGCTCGTCGGGCTCACCGACGAGAAGATGATGGCGCGCCTGCAGGCCGATCACCGGCTCGACGAGCGCGCCGCCAAGAACCTCCTGACGTTCCTGCGCGAGCAGGCCGAGGCGACCGGCGCCGTCCCCTCCGACCGCACGGTCGTGATCGAGAAGTTCCGCGACGAGATCGGCGACTGGCGCGTCTGCGTGCTCACGCCCTTCGGCGCGCGCATCCACGCGCCCTGGGCGATGGCCATGACCGCGCGGCTACGCGACGGGCTCGGCGTCGACGCGCAGTCGATCTGGTCGGACGACGGCATCGCGCTCCACTTCCCGGACGCCGACCAGCCGCCGCCCGTGGAGGAGCTGCTCGATCGACCCCGACCAGCTCGAGGACCTCGTTGTCGGCGAGCTCGGCCAGACGGCGCTCTTCGGCGCGCGCTTCCGCGAGAACGCGTCGCGCGCGCTGCTGATCCCGCGCCGCTACCCGGGCAAGCGCACGCCGCTCTGGCAGCAGCGGCTCAAGGCGCAGAGCCTGCTGCAGGTCGCGCGCAAGTACGGCTCGTTCCCGGTCATCCTCGAGACGTACCGCGAGTGCCTGCAGGACGTCTTCGACCTGCCGGCGCTCAAGCGGCTGCTCCAGGGCATCCGCACGCGCGAGCTCGATCTCGTCGAGATCGAGACCGCCGTCAGCGTCGCCGTACGCGGCCTCGCTGCTCTTCGACTACATCGCGACGTACATGTACGAGGACGACACGCCTGCGGCGGAGCGCCGTGCGCAGGCGCTGTCGCTCGACCGCGACCTGCTGCGCGAGCTGCTCGGCCAGGAGGAGCTGCGCGACCTGCTCGACCCGGGCGCGATCGAGGAGGTCGAGTCGCAGCTGCGCGGCTCGCCGAAGGACGTCGACGGGCTGCACGACCTGCTGCTCCTGCGCGGGCACCTGTTCGAGGGCGAGTACGACGCCGGCTTCGCCGAGACGCTGCTGCGCGAGCGGCGCGTGATCAAAGTGCGCATCGGCGGGCGCGAGGCGCTCGCTGCCGCCGAGGACGCGGGACGCTACCGCGACGCGATCGGGGCGATGCCGCCGGGCGGGCTGCCCGACGCCTTCCTCGACCCGGGCGACGAGCCGCTGCGCACGCTCCTGGCGCGCTTCGCGCGCGGCCGCGGGCCGTTCACGACCGCGGAGGTCGGCCGAGCGGTTCGGCGTGCCGGTCGAGCGCGTCGAGCCGGAGCTGCGGGAGCTGGAGCGCGACGAGCGGCTCGTCCGCGGCGAGCTCCGCCCGGGCGGGACCGAGCGCGAGTGGTGCGACCCGGACGTGCTGCGCCGTCTGCGGCGTGCGTCTCTCGCCGCGCTGCGGCGCGAGGTCGAGCCGGCCGAGCAGGCAGGCGCTCGGGCGCTTCCTGCCGAGCTGGCACGGGATCGACCGGCGCGCGTCGCTGCGCGAGGCGCTCGTCCCGCTGCAGGGGCTCGCGCTGCCGGTGGCGCTGTGGGAGAGCGAGGTGCTGCCGCGCCGCGTGCCGAACTACCAGCCGCTCCAGCTCGACCAGCTGTGCGCGTCCGGCGAGCTGGTCTGGGTCGGCGCCGGGCTCGACCGCGTCGCTCTGTACTTCCGCGAGGACGCGCCGGTCCTCGGCCGGCCGGCGGCCGCCGAGAAGCCGGACGGGACGGCGCACGCGGCGATCCGCCGGGCGCTCGGCCGCAGCGCCGAGTTCTGGCTCGACCTCGTCGCCGCGACCGGGCTCGAGGCCGAGGAGGTGCTGCCCGCGCTGTGGGAGCTCGTCTGGGCCGGCGAGGTGACGAACGACGCCTGGACGCCGCTGCGCGCCGGCCGCCGCTACGGCGTGCCCCGTGCGGCCAGTCGCCAGCGCCGCTTCTCGCGCCGCCGGGCGAGCGGGACGACCGCCACGCAGGGCCGCTGGTCGCTGACCGACAAGCTGTTCGCCGGTCGCCCCGATCGCCGCGCGCTCGCGGAGCTGCTCCTCGAGCGGCAGGGCATCGTCACGCGCGACGGCGTCCGGGCAGAGGGGATCGCCGGCGGCTACGGCGCGGTGTACGGCGAGCTGAAGGCGCTCGAGACGCTCGGCCTCTGCCGCCGCGGCTACTTCGTCGAGGGCCTCGGCGGCGCGCAGTTCGCGCTCGGCGGCGCGGTCGAGCGGCTGCGCGAGCTCCGCACGTCGCCGGAGGACGAGGTCGACGCGCTCGTGCTCGCGGCGGCCGACCCGGCCCAGCCGTACGGCGGCGTGCTGCCGTGGCCAAAGCGGGCCGGCGGCCGTGCGTCACGCGTCGCGGGCGCTCAGGTCGTGCTGCTGAACGGCGAGGCGGCGCTCTTCGTCGAGCGCGGCGGCAAGACGCTCGTCCCGCTGCGCGAGCCGGACGAGGAGTGGCTCCGGCCGGCGCTCGCCGCGCTGGTCGCTCACGTGAAGCGCGGCCGCGGCAAGCGACTGGCGGTCGAGCGCTTCGACGGCCAGCCCGTGACCGAGAGCGAGCTGATGCCGCTGCTCGTCGAGGCCGGCTTCCTGGCCGGGCCCGCGCCGCGCCGTGCTGCGGCCGTAGTGCGCTTCGTCCACGTCACGCTCGCTGCTCCGGCCGGCGCGCAGCTGGACGAGTTCTACGGCGCCGCGCTAGGGCTCGGCTCGGCAATCGGCGAGACGACGCTCGAGTTCGTCCCCGGCGAGGGCGAGCCGTTCTACCACTTCGCGCTGCTCGTGCCCGGCGACCGGTTCGACGCCGCGCTCGCGTGGGCGGCGGAGCGGGTCGAGCTCCTGCCAGGAGCTGACGGGAGCGTCGTGTTCGACTTCTCCAACTGGGATGCGCTGGCCTGCTACTTCCACGATCCGGCCGGCAACATCGTCGAGCTGATCGCGCATCGCGGCATCGGCGAGCGCGGCGCCGCGGGCGACTTCCGGAGCGAGGAGATCCTGGGGCTCTCGGAGCTTGGGCTGGTGGGGGACCGGCCCGCGATGGCCGCCGGGCTCGGTCGGCTCGGCATCGAGGTCTGGACCGGGACTGTCGACGAGCCGGACCGGCTGGCGTTCGCCGGCGAAAAGGCCAGAACGGTGATCCTGTCGGCGACGGGGCGCGGCTGGCTGCCGACGGGGCGAGCGGCCGAGCCGCATCCAGTCGAGGTCGCGATTGCGGGCGCGGGCGGTGACGTGGATCTCGAGGGAGGGCTCTACCGCATCCGGTCAGCGGGCCGCTAGGCGTCCGAGAACGAGCCCGAAGACCGCGTGCCGCAGTGTCGCCTGCGCGAACGCGCGCCCGTTGCGCAGCAGCGGCGGAATCCCCGGCTCGCCGCGCGCCGGGTGATAGCGGTCGACGAACCAGCAGAGCGGATAGAGGGCCGCGTGCTCCGCCAGTGCGGCCGCGAGCGCCAGACGGCGTGGCTCGAGGCCGGTGCGGCGCCGCAGCTCGTCGAACGCGAGCCCGAACGCGGCGCCGTTCGCCGCGTGGACCGCGAGGCCGGCCGGCAGCCAGTGGCGGCGCGACACGGCCTTGCCCAGGAGCGCCACGTCCGAGTAGTCGCAGCGGAGGAGGCGGGTGTCGAGCGGCTCGAGCGCGGCCCAGGCCGTGGCCGCGGCGGCGCCGGCGGCGGCGGAGCGAAGCCGGGTCACCTGGCGAGCCTGGCAAGGGCAGGCACGGCGCGCCGGGCGGAGTCGCCGGCCCAGCGGGCGTTGAGGGCGCGGGCCCGGTCGCGGTCAACTGCCTGCCCGCCGATCACGACGTCGGGCCGCCGGCCCCGCTCGCGCTCGAGCGCAGCCTGAATCGCGGGCACGTGCGCCGCGAGCGTCACGCTGAAGCAGAGGACGTCCGCCTCGAGCAGCGACGCGAGGTCGAGCGCCTCGTGCGCCGGCGTCTCGGCGCCGAGGTAGACGACTCCCCACCCGTCGGCGGAGAGCAGTGCCGCGAGGATGAGCAGGCCGAGCTCGTGCCGCTCGCCCGCCGGGCAGGCGAGCACGGCGCGGCCGCGTACGCCCGGTCGCCGGTCGGCCAGCAGGCGCACGATCCGTCCGCGGACGGCGGCCGAGACGAGGTGCTCTTGCGCCACCGAGATGTCGCCTCGCTCCCAGCTCGCGCCCACCTCGATCAGGACGGGCGCCACGATCTCATCCACGGCCGTCTCGAGCGGATGGAGCGCGAACGCCTGGTCGAGCAGCCGCTCGATCGCCTCGAGGTCGGTTCGCCCGACCGCGCGGAGCAGGCCCGTTTGGAGCTCGGCGGGCGTGGTCGCCGGCGGCGCCGTGGCCGCGGTGAGCAGCGCCGCCGCGTGACCGATGCGGTAGCCGTCCTTCAGCCGCTCGCGAAGCCATGTGACCCGCGCGACGTCGACCTCGCTGTAGCGGCGCTGGCCGCCGCTCGTGCGCGCGGGGGAGAGGACGCCGTAGCGCTGCTCCCACTTGCGCAGCGTGTGCGCGGGGACGCCGGTCTTCCTGGCGAGCGCGGCGATGTTGAGCCCAGGCTCAGGCTGGAAGGCCATGGGACACAAGTGTGACAAAATCGTGACTCGTGCCCGAGGGTGACAGCCTGCACCGCGCTGCACTCCGGCTGCAAGTCCTTGTGGGCGACCGCGTCGGCGCCGAGTCGCCGAACCCGCGCGGCCAGGTCACAGGCGTGGCGGAGCAGGTCGACGGGCGGGTGCTCGAGTCGGTCGAGGCGGTCGGCAAGAACCTGATCCTGCGCTTCGAGGGCGGCGTCACGGTGCGGAGCCACCTTCGCATGTCGGGGAGCTGGCGAGTCGTCGCGCTCGACGCCCCGGTGCTCGGGCGGCCATGGCTCGTGCTTCGCGGGAGCAGGGCGCAGGCACTCCAGTACGGCGGCCGCGTGCTGGAGCTGAACTCGCGTGCCGTGCACCGGCTCGGCCCGGACATCCTCGCGCCGGAGCCGGACTTCGACCGGATGCTCGCCAACCTGCGCCGCGGCGACCAGGCGCGGGAGGTCGGGGACGCGCTGCTCGACCAGCGGCTCGTCTCGGGGATCGGAACCGTGTGGAGAGCGGAGTCCATGTGGGCCGAGCGCGTGTCGCCCTGGCGCCCGCTCGGCGATGTCTCCGACGACGAGCTTCGTGCGGTGCTTCGTGCGGCCGCCGAGCTGATGCGGCGATCCACCGACGGCGTCCGAACCGAGCGGCACGTCTACCGCCGCGCCGGCATGCCCTGCCCGCGCTGCCAGGCCGCGATCCGCTCGCGAGGCCAGGGGGACGACAACCGCACGGCGTACTGGTGCCCGGTCTGCCAGCCCGGGCCGGAGCCCGGCTGAGCACATCACGCCGTTCGTCTGCGGACATGTCCGCGCGCCGCTTCGCTCGGTGCCAGGCACGTATGAGAAACGCGCACGCCTCTGCAACGTGATCCGCGCGGCGCGTTCGAAAAGCCCGCTGCAGCCCCGGATGGGGTAGCCGCCGCGGTCTCCCATCTGGTGCCAGGCACGGGTGTTAAACGCGCGCGCAAGTGTGACGCGATCCAGACAGGTGGCGGTCAGCGGGGCCTCGAGCGCAGGAGTGCGGTGCGTCGCCGCGTACCCCTCTCCGTGAGCCACCGCTCGCCCGACCTGCACGACGCGCTGCGTCTCTACTGCCTTGCCGGCTTCGCGCTGCTCCAGGATGAGGTCGACCGCGGCGCCGACGTGCCGTTCGCGTTCGAGGAGCACGAGGCGAGTGGGCGCACGACCTTCTACGAGTTCCGCCCGTTGATCCTCTCCTTCGTCGAGGCGCGCGCCGACAGGCTCGCCGAGCTGCCCGACGCGCGGCTCGCCTTCGAGGAGCTCGCGCGCGAGCCCGCCGCCGCGCTCTTCGCCGGCTCGCTCACGGGCGGGCGGAGCGGGGAGGAGGCGTTCACCGAGACGATCCTGCTGCCCCTCGTCGCCCGCATCGCCGACGCGCGCGGGGGCTTCGACTGGGACGACGCGCTCTTCGAGCGCGAGTACGGCGAGCTGGAGCGCGCCCTCTTCGGCACGGAGCGCCTGCACGTGGTCGTCGTGCCGGTGATCGGGCTCGAGGTCGGCTCGGCGGTCGATCTCGGCGGCGGCGTTCAGGTGCGGCCGTTCGTCACGGGCGAGCTCGCAGGCCCGTGGCCCGAGGCGAGCGGCCTGCTGCCGGAGCGCTTCGCGCGCGAGCCGGACCGCGCCAACGTCCTCGAGCTGACCCATGCGCTCGCCGCCGGCTCCCACGCGCGTCCGGACGCGGCGGCCGAGCTGGCCGACGCGATCACGGCGCTCCGCCTCGCCGTCGGCGGTCCCCTGGCCACCGGCCCCGTGTACTTCGAGCGGATCGACCGCCACCCGGTCGGCGTCAAGCCGTCGCTCCCGATCGCGGCCGCCCAGCCGCCCGGCGAGCCGACCCGCCTCGACGTGTTCCGCGGCGACCTCGCGCGCCGGCTCCGCGAGCGGGTCGCCGGCGCCGACGAGGACGCCCAGCTCGGCGAGGCGCTCGACCGCTGGGAGCTCTCGCTCTTCCAGGACGAGCCGTTCCGCTCGGAGCAGCTGCGCACGTCGCTCGAGTCGCTGCTCGGCGCAGGGAACGGCCTTTGGGCCGCCGCCCTCCGCGCCGCGGTGCTCCTCGGCGAGAACGGGCGTGAGCGGGCCGAGCAGCACGCGAGGCTCAGGCCCCTCGTCGACGGCCACGATGGGGCAGCGGCCGGCGACGCCGTCCGCGACGCCCTGGTCGAGACGCTCCTCTTCGGCGACCGCGTCGAGCTCTGCGCCGCGCTCGACGAGTCGCTGCTCGGCGTGCGCCCGCGCCCGGGCGGCCGCCTGCTCGCCCTTGCCGCCGAGCCGCTCGCTGTCTAGGAGGGCTTGGTGGAACGCCGCTCGTTCGGCGTGGTGCGATGCTTGGTCCGAGGCTAGGTGTCCTGCCCACGGACGTTGTGAACGCGGCTGATGGGTGGCCGGTCTGCGAGTGAGCTGTGTGGGCGTTGCCGGTTGTAGTAGCGGATGAAGCTTTGCAGGCTGCGGGCGCGTGGTGTGAGTTGGGCCAGCTGCGGCTGTAGGCCCATTCGGTCTGCGAGCGTTTGGATGAAGCGCTCGACTTTGCCGTTCCAGCGTGGCGTGTAGGGCGGGATGCGGATGTGCGTGGTCTGGTGCGTGGCGAGCAGGTCGCGGAAGCGGCGGCCGTGGGGGTAGACGATTGCGTTGTCGGTCATCACTGCGTCGGGCGGCTCGAGCCGAGCTCGGCGAAGAAGCGGAGCGCGCGTTCGAGCGTGCGCGCGTTGCTGTCGGCGTCTTCGCGTGGGTGCAGCTCGACGTAGGCGATGCGGCTGTGGTCGTCGACGACGCAGTGGAGGTAGTCGTAGCCGACGTGACGGTGCACGATCCTTGGTGCGATCGCCGGTGACGCGGTGACCGGGCACGCTGAAGCGGGCGATCTTCTTGACGTCCATGTGCAACAGGGCGCCCGGGCGTGACCACTCGTAGCGACGGAAGCTCTGCCGCTGCCCGCGTGGCCGCCGGGAGAGGCCGTGGCGGCGAGCACCTTCCAGATCGTCGAGCGCGCTCGCCGAACGATCCCGGCCAGCCGTCCCGGGCCGAGGTTCGTCTCTCGCCGCGCACGCAGGATCGGCTGCTTCCTCATCGACGCGCTCAGCCGCCGAGGCTGGCGCAGCGGCCGCGACGACCGATCGACGAGCGCCGGCACACAGCGCCACCCTCGATCCAGCGGTGCCACCAGCGATGCGCGGTCGCCGGCGAGACACTGAAACGGGCTGCAGCCCGCTTCAACGACAACCCGCCCTCGATCGCAAGCACCAGCTCGCGCCGGCCAGCCAGTCCGAGCTTCGCGTTAGCGTGCAGATCCATCCCGGCCCTCCTTTGGGCGCAGGTCTTGGCAGACCCGCACACCCTCAAAGGAGGGCCGGATGACCTCTCAACCGTTCACAACCTGTGTGGGCAGGACAGCTAGGACGCAGGGAGCCTCAATACCGAAGTTGTATTGGGGCGACTGAGGACGACGCATCGGGACGAGCAGCGTGCCGCGACGGACACAGCTGTGTTTCGCCAAGCCCTCCTTGGCACACGTCCGGCACAGACACGTCACACCTTCGGGGCTACGGTCGAGCCGTGGAGGAAGCACGCCGCGTCCTCGACCGGCTCGACCGCGTCGAGCAGCTGCACCTGGCCGGCGCCCCGGCGCGCTCGGTGCTCACCGAGCTGCGGGAGCTCCTGGCCGAGGCCGAGCAGTGGCTCGCCGCGGAGGGGCCGGGCGCCGAGGACGCGGCACGCGCGCTCGACCGCTGCCGCGACGCGCTCGACGCGCGTGCGGCAATCGGCTCCGCAGTGCGGTAAACGCGGAGGACTCCGTTACCATTGACCGAAAGAGGCGCCCATGTCGTTGCGCCTGCTGTCGCGCCCCCCACGCGAGCCCACCGATTCCGAGGAGGGGGACCCGGCCACGGTCATCTCATTTGCGAACCAGAAAGGCGGCGTCGCCAAGACGACGTCCACCCTGAACCTCGCGGTCGCGCTCCGGGAGAAGGGGCTGAAGGTGCTTGCGATCGACCTCGACCCGCAGGGCAACCTCACCATGAGCCAGGGGTTCAACCCGGACTCGCTCACGCGGTCGATGTTCGACGTGCTCGTCCACCGCCTGCCGATCGAGAACGTCGTCCACGAGGCCGAGATCGACATCGCCGTCTCGTCGATCGACCTGGCCGGCGCCGAGCTCGCCATGTCCGCGACGATCGGCCGCGAGCGGTCGCTCGAGAAGGCGCTCTTCGCCGTCCGCGAGGAGTACGACTACATCCTGATCGACACGCCGCCGTCGCTCGGGCTGCTGACGATCAACGCGCTCGTCGCCTCGTGGGGCGTGATCGTCCCTGTCCAGTGCGAGTACCTCTCGCTGCGCGGCCTCGTCCAGCTCGAGAACACGCTCACGATGATCCGCGAGAACCTGAACCCGACCGTGAAGATCATCGGGATCCTGCCGACGATGTTCGACGGCCGGACGCTGCACTCGCGCGAGGCGATCGAGATCCTGCAGGAGAACTTCGGCGACCTCGTCTTCAACACGCGCATCCGCAAGACGATCCGCTTCGCGGAGGCGCCCGTGAAGGGCTCCTCCGTCCTCAAGTACGACCCGACCGGCCGTGCCGCGGAGGCCTACCGCGACCTGGCGAAGGAGGTGCTCAATGGCGCGAAAGCGCGCTAGCCTCCGCGAGGGCCCGCTCGCGGAGCTCTTCAAGGCGACCGAAGCCGCGCAGGAGCAGGCGGCCCGCAAGAGCGAGGCCGAGCCCGAGCGTGAGCCGGCAAGGGCAGAGCCACCGCAACCGCAAGAAGCCGAAGGGGCGACCGTCCACCCGATCGGCGTGCTCCCGGAGCAGGGGCCGCGCGCTCATCGCGTGCCTGCGCCGGGGACGGCGGCCTATCTCGCCGTCATCCGCGTCGTCGGCGTCGGCGGTGCCGGCCTCAACGCGGTGAACCGCATGATCGACGCGGGCATCGCGGAGGTCGAGTTCATCGGCGTCAACACGGACGTGCAGCAGCTCGCGATGAGCGAGGCGCCGCTCAAGATCCACATCGGCACCGACCTGACGCGCGGGCTTGGCTCCGGCTCCGACTCGGACGTCGGCAAGCGGGCGGCCGAGGAAGCCTACGACCAGCTCAAGCGCGCGCTGCGCGGCTCGGACATGGTGTTCGTGACCGCCGGCGAGGGCGGCGGCACCGGCTCCGGCGCGGCGCCGGTGGTGGCCGAGATCGCCCGCAGCGTGGGCGCGCTCACGGTCGGCATCGTCACGACGCCGTTCAAGTTCGAGGGCACGAAGCGCAAGCAGACCGCCGAGTTCGGGCTGTCGCAGCTGCGCGAGGCCTGCGACACGGTCATCGTCATCCCCAACGACCGGCTGCTCGACGTGGTCGACAAGGGCGACGTCGATGCTCGACGCGTTCCGCCTGGCCGACGACGTGCTCCGCCAGGGCGTGCAGGGGATCTGCGACCTGATCACGGCGCCCGGGCTCATCAACCTCGACTTCGCCGACGTGCGCACGATCATGAAGGACGCCGGCTCGGCGCTGATGGGCATCGGCTACGCGACCGGGGAGAACCGCGCTCGTGACGCGGCGGAGCGTGCGCTCAAGTCACCGCTGATCGAGACCGAGATCGCGGGTGCCCGCGGCATCCTGCTCTCGGTCTCCGGCGGCGAGGACCTCTCGCTCTACGAGGTGAACGAGGCCGCCGAGGTGATCAAGCAGGCGGCCGTCGACGACACCAACATCATCTTCGGCGCGACCGTGGACGAGCGGCTCGCCGGCCAGGTGTGGGTGACCGTCGTCGCGACCGGCCTGAGCGGGGCGCCGAAGCGGCGCACGTTCATCCTCGAGGACCGGCCGAGCTCCGAGCGGTCCACGCCGCGCTCGGACGATCCGCTCGAGCCGCCCAGCTTCCTCACGGATCTCTGAAAGACCGCGGCCCCTCCCGCGCCTTGTAACAGTCTGTTACTTGGCGCGGGAGGCGGCTGCGCCAACCGGCCGCCGGCGCGGGAGCAGGCGGAGGCGCACGGATTGGGCTGCACTCGCCGGTCCGAGGGCCAGCGACTCGACCGCGAGGTAGCCCGCGAGGCCCGCGAGCGCCACGTCTTTCGGCGAGTCGTTGACGATCATCGACGCTCCGATCGCCGCGGCGAAGGCAAGCGGGAGCGCGCGGTCGCGAATCGGCTCCTGCAGCCGGAGCGCTCGAACTGTGAGCGCCGCCAGCCCGGCAAGCGCGAGCGTGGTCGATGATCGCCGTCGACGCGCTGTCCGTCACGCGGTTCCAGGACAGGGTCACGCGGTCCCAGAGATCGCCGGCCAGCCCCGTTGGCCCGCCCTCCAGGGCGCGCGTGACGTGGCTCGACACGCCGAGCACGGCGTCGAGCCCGAGCAACCCCAGGACGAGCACGACGGCCCCCGCCGCGGCGAGCACGACACCACGCTTCCCCGCACCGGCGAGCAGCGCCGCGAGCACGCCGAAGCCGACCGCGAGCACGATCGCGCCGCCGCCGTCGGCGCCGAAGCGGCTGCCCGCGATCGTCAGGAACGCGAGCCCCGCGACCCCCGCTGCGAGCACCGGCCGCCGCCACAGCAGGGCCGCGCCCACCAGCGACGGGATCAGCAGGAACGTCTCGAGCAGGTTCGAGATCCCGTAGAAGCGCGCGTTCTGCGTCGGGCCGAGCGGCGACAGCGCGACCCAGCGCTCGTCGATCTCGAACGACACGAGGTACGCGCCGAGCACGGCGGCCAGGAACGCCGCGACGACGCCCGGCCGCGGCCGCCAACGGACCGCGAGCAGCCCGGCGAGTGCCGCTGCGAGCAGCACGGCGAACGAGACGCCCGGCGGGACGTCCACGGCGCCGAGCACGAGGTTGGCGAGCAGGAACGCCGCCGCGCCGAGCACCGCCGCCGTCCCCGACACGACGGCCACGGCCACCAGCGCCAGCTCGAGCCACGTCGCCGTCCGCGACCGCCAGCGGTTGTGGTCGTCGATTCGCCGGTCGAGCGTCGCGAGCTCGGCGAGCGGGTCGCTCCGCGGCTCCGAGCCGAGCCCGCCGTCCTCGCCGAGGGCCGTCGGCGCGATGTCCGCGATCGAGACGATCCCCGGGATGCGCGTGCTCGGCGACGTGAGCACGCCGCGGAAGCCGCCGCCGACGACCGCGACCGCGAACCGCCGGTTGTTCTGCTGCGGCCCGCCCTGCGGCAGCCCGACGACGATGAAGCCGCTTCCCGTCGGGATCGACCGCGCGCGCGTGAAGCGGATGCGCACCGGCCCGGTGGGCAGCCCGGAACGGAGCGAGTTGCGCACGACGCCGCGAGCGAGCATCGCCTCGGCGGCCCGCGCGCTCGTCTCCGGCCCGGCGCCCGCGACGAGCAGCCCGACGGCGCCGCGACCGGCGACCGGGCGCAGGTCGTGCGCCTGCAGGCCGGGCACCACGACGACCCGAAACGTTTCGCGCGTGCGCTTCACCGGCGAAGCACGGCCGCAGCAGACCCCTAGGATTGCGGCGACGCGGATGATGCGCGAACGGTACAAGCCTGCCGCGGGCCGTCTCGGGCCCGCGCGGCGGCCGGAAGGCGGACCCCGAAGATGACGACCTACGCCGCATCGGCCGCTGCCGCCCGTCGCTACGAGTGGCTCTGACGGGCCTGATCGCCGCTGCCGCGGCGCTGATCGTCGTGCTCGTCGGGCCCGACCGGCGGCGACGTGCCCGCGCACCTCTACCGCACGCTGCTCGTCCGCGAGAACGTCTACCTCTGGGACAACCTCTGGTTCGCGGGCCAGTACCCGCTCGTCTCGTACAGCCTCCTGTACTACCCGGTCGCGGCGATCGCTCGGGAACGTCGTGGTCGTCGTCGGCTCGGTCGTCGCGGGCGGCGATGCTCTTCGAGCGGATCTGCGAGCGCGAGTGGGACGACGCCGCGGTCTGGCCGTCGCGCTGCGTTCGCGGTGCTCGTCGCGGGGCCGCTCTTCACCGGGACATACAGCTACGCGGCCGGCTTCGCGATGCTGCTCGCGACGATCGCGGCGCTCCAGTCCGGCCGGATCTCGCTCGCCGTCGGCTGCAGCGCGCTCACGCTCGGCTTCAGCCCGCTGGCCTTCGTCTTCCTCGTGATCGTGCTCGCGGCGATCGCCGTGTCGCGGCGGCAGATCAACCGCAAGGCCGCTGCTCTTCGCGGCGGGGCTGAGCATCGCCGCGGGCGTCGAGCTGGCGGCGCTGCGCCTGTTCCCGACCGGCGGCCGCTACCCGTTCCGCGGCGTGGAGCTCGCGACCGTGCTCGTGGTCGCCGGGCTCGGCGTGATCATCGCCTCACGTGCGCCTCGCGGCGGGGTGCTGGCCGCGCTCTTCGGCTTCTGGCTGCTCGCGTGCGTCGCGCTCTTCCTGATCCCGGGCCCGGTCGGCGAGAACGTCACGCGCCTGCGCTCCGTCGTCTTCCCGCTGATGCTGCTCACCGTGCTCGTCGCACGCTTCCGGCCTCGCGGGATCGCGGTCCTCGGGCTCACCCTCGCGCTCGCCTACAACGTCATGCCCTACGCGAACGCGGTCTCGAGCCGCATCGACAGCCGCGCCTCCGACCGGGCGTTCTGGGCGCCGGCGCTGCACCTACCTGCACGACCACCGCGGCGGCGCCTTCCGCGTCGAGGTCGTCCCGACCGCCGACCACTGGGAGGCCTGGTGGATCCCGAGCTCCGGCTTCCCGCTCGCCCGCGGCTGGTACCGGCAGATGGACATCGCCGAGAACGGCGCCCTGTACCGCGACCCGCTGTCGCCGGCGGGGTACCGCCACTGGCTGAAACGCATGGCCGTGCGCTACGTGATGCTGCCGACGCTCCCGCTCGGCAAGAAGGGCGCCGACCGCGAGGCACTGCTGCTGGAGCGCGGCGTGGATGGGCTCCGGCTCGTCTACTCGACGCCCGACTGGCGCATCTGGGAGGTCGAGGACGCCGCGCCCGATCGTGCACCGGCCCGGCACACGTGCACCTCGGCGCCTTCAAGCACGACCGGATCGCGATGCGCTTCACCGAGCCCGGCACGTACCGGCTCGCCGTGCGCTACATGCCGTACTGGGAGGTCAAGCGCGGGGCGGTGTGCGTGGGAAAGGCGGCCGACGGCATGACGCTCCTCGAGGTGCGACGCGCCGGGCGCCTCCTGCTCGCCGCGGCGGACGGTCCCAGCGCGCTCGTGAGCTCGCCGCTCAGCGACGCCGACGACGGCTGTCAGCTAGCCGTCGTTGCACGGCGCGATCGCTGCCGGTCACCCGCTGACGGCCGAGGCGGGCGCACGCGTCCTCGAGGCGGGCGGCTCGGCGGTCGACGCCTGCCTCGCCGCCGCGTTCACGTCGTGGGTGGCGGAGAGCCCGCTCACGGGCGCGGGCGGCGGCGGCTTCATGCTGGTGCACACGGCGCGCGACGATGCGACGCGGCTGCTCGACTTCTTCGTCGCCGTGCCCGGCCTGGGCCTGCCGCAAGGGCGAGGCGGCCGGGCCGATGGACGAGGTCGACGTCGAGTTCACGGGCGGCGGCGCGCACCAGGTCTTCCGAATCGGCGCCGCCTCGAACGCCGTCCCGGGCGCGCTCGCCGGGCTCGCGGCTGCGCACCGCAGCGTACGGCGAGGCTGCCGTGGGCGGAGCTGATCGCGCCGGCCGCGCAGCTCGCGCGTGACGGCGTCGAGCTCGGCGCCGGCCAGGCGTACCTGCACGCGATCCTCGACCTGATCCTGCGCGCACAGCCCGAGGGCCAGTGCGATCTACGGGCCGGAGGGGCACCGGCTCAATACGGGCGACCGGCTGGTCATGCGCGACCTCGCCGACACGCTCGACCTGATCGCCGAGCAGGGCGCAGGTGCCCTCTACGGCGGCGAGCTCGGCAAACGGCTCGTCGAGCACGTGCGCGCCGGCGGCGGCACTATCACGCTGGAAGATCTGCAACGGTACCGCGTGGTCCGGCGGCGGCCCGTGTCGGTGCGGTTCGACGGGCACGAGTTCCTGTCGAACCCGCCGCCGTCGTCCGGTGGGCTGCTGATCGGCTACGGGCTGGCGCTGCTCGACCGCCTGCCGAAGCAGCCCGCGGGGAGCGCCGGTGCGATGGCCGAGGTCGTCGCGATCATGCGCGAGCAGTCGCGGGCGCGGGCCGCGTGGACGCCGTCGGCCCTGTACCGCGGCGGGCTGCGCGAGCGGCTGCTGGGCGAGGCGAGTCTCCGGGCGGCGCTCGCGCGCATGGGAGGCGGCCCGGCCAACGAGCCGCCCACGGCGCGCGGCACGACGCACATCTCGGTGGTCGACCGCCTCGGGAACGCCGCGTCGCTGACGATCTCGACGGGGAGCGGCTCGGGCGTGATCGTCCCCGGCACGGGCATCCAGCTGAACAACATGCTCGGCGAGTACGACCTCCACGTGGCCGGCGCCGCGCCGGGCCGGCGGCTCACGAGCATGATGGCGCCGACGATCGTGATGGGCCCGACCGGGCCGCGGCTGGTCGTCGGCAGCGCGGGCTCGCTACGGCTGCGCAGCGCGATCCTGCAGGTCGTCGTGAACGTCGTCCGCCACGGCATGTCCGTGGAGGACGCGATCGCGCACCCGCGGCTGTACGCCGACGACGAGCACGTGCACGTGGAGGGCGGGGCGGCCAGGGAGGAGGTCGACGCGCTCGCGGAGCGCGGCTACGACCTCGTCCGCTGGCGGCGGCGGAACCTCTTCTTCGGCGGTGCGGCTGCCGTCGAGCTGCGCCCGGACGGCGAGCTCCACGCCGCCGGCGACCCGCGCCGCGGCGGGCACGGCGTGGTCGTGTGAAGGTGACCGTCCGCCATGCGCAGCCGGCCGACGCGAAGGCACTCGCCGAGCTGGGCGACCTCGTCGCGGCCGAGCCGGAGGCGTGGCTCCCTACCGAGGAGTGGCGCGGAGCGGGGGACGAGCGCCGCTACCTGCGCGCCCTCCGCCACCACGACGGAGCCGTCGTGATCGTCGCCGAGGCCGAGGACGGCGAGATCGTCGGCCGCCTGTCGGTCGCGCGCGACCCGCAGCCGGCGAGCCGACACGTGGCCGACATCGGCCTGATGGTCGCCCCTGACTGGCGGCGCCGCGGCATCGGCCGTGCGCTCCTCGACGCCGCCGAGCGCTGGGCGGCCGAGCGCGGTATACGCAAGCTCGAGCTGCACGTCTTCCCGCACAACGAGGCCGCGATCGCCCTGTACGAGCGCGCCGGCTACATCCGCGAGGGCTACCGGCACGAGCACTACCGCCGCGGCGGCCGTTACTTCGACGCCATCCTGATGGCGCGCCGGCTCGTTCCCTGAACAGGGACTGTCCCTGTTAGGAAGCGCCTCGGGCTAGCGAGCGCCGAAGTACTGGAACGCGCCGATGTCCGGCTCGGCGCCGCGGGGGCGGCCCGTGATGTCGACCGGCGGCGCCCACAGGCGGTCGGCACGGCCCAGCAGGAACGCCGAGAACTGCGTCGGCCGGCCCTCCCGCCCGAAGATCTCGCTCGACGCGACGTCGGAGTCCGAGCAGCCCTCGCCGTCGAGAATCACGTTAGACGTCGACTCCTGCAGTTCGCTGCACACCTGGTTCGGGTCCTCGAGCACGGCGATGACGTTGTTGGCGAGCACCGGCCGCGCCGACTTCGGCACGGCGCCGTACTGGTTCGTCATCCGGATCGAGCCCTCGTAGCCGTCGACCCGCCGCGCGCCGGTCAGGATCGTGTTGTTGATGATCCGCACGCCGCGCGGCACGTGCTTCGTCGCGGCGCTCCCGATCACCATCGCGACGCGCGCGTGGTAGCCGGGGACGCGCGGGTCGGTGCCGAGGAAGACGTTGTTGACGATCCGCACGCGCCGCATGCGGTTCGTGATGTAGAGCTGCGCGGCGCCGCGCCGGTAGATGCCGAAGGTGTTGCCGCGGACGAGCAGCCCGCGGCCGCCGAAGATCTGCACGAGGTCCTGGTGGCCACAGCGGTAGCGGCCCATGTGGCACGGCAGCGTGCGCGCGAAGTGGTTCCGGAGCAGGGTCAGGTTCGAGCGGAACCGGCCGTTGACGAAGTCGCAGCCGCGGCAGTCCTGGAAGCGGCTGTCCGAGATCGTCAGGTTGCTGACGAAGCGCAGGAAGACGCAGTTGACCATCTGCGGCGCGCGGTCTCCGCAGTGCGTGAAGAGGCTGTTGCGGATCGTCACGCGGTTTGAGATCGGCAGCTGCACGGTGGCCGCGTACCGGGTGCCCGCGGCGCTCACGACGATCCGGTTCAGATCGATGCGGCTCGACTGGAACGCCACGATCTTCGCGTCCTGGGAGACCGGCGACACGGTCAGGTCGCTCACCGAGACGCGGCGCGTCGCCCAGAGCGTGAGCTGCTCGACGTGGGTGCCGCGCTTGCCGACGATGCGCAGCGGCGCCCAGCCGCGCGGGCCGACGACCAGCTCCCCTGCGAAGCGCTTCGGCGCGAGCACGATCGTCCCGCCCGACCAGCGCAGCTTCGCCACCGCCTTCGCGAACTGCGCGTTCGAGTGCACGTGGATCGTGCGCCCACGGCGCGCGTCGCCCGAGCCCGCGGCTGCGAGGCCGACGAGCATTCCAAGCACGACGATGACGGCTGCCTTCCTCATCGACCAGGACTCCCCGGGCGAGGACTCTAAACCAGCCGAATAGACTCGACTGCGTGCACACGCCGCTCTCCGAGATCGCGGACAGCTTCTTCAAGCCGGCCGTGGCGAGCCTGGTGCCGTACGAGCCGGGCAAGCCGGTCGAGGAGGTGCAGCGCGAGCTCGGGCTCGAACGCGTCGTCAAGCTCGCGTCGAACGAGGGGCCGTACGGGCCGTTCCCGGCCGCCGTCGAGGCGATCGAGCGCTCCATCCGCGAGCTCAACCGCTACCCGGACGGCGGCATCTACCGGCTGCGCATGGCGCTCGCCGAACGGCTCGGCGTCCGCTACGAGCAGGTGACGGTCGGCGCCGGGTCCGACGGGCTCGTCGACTGCCTCACGCAGCTCGCGCTCGACTCGGGCGACGAGATCGTCTGCGGCTGGCCGTCGTTCCCGAGCTACGTCATCGACGCGCGCAAGGTCGGCGCCACGCCGGTCACCGTGCCGCTGCGCGACGGGCGCTACGACCTCGAGGCGATGCTCGATTCCGTGACGCCCCGGACGAAGATCGTCTACATCTGCCACCCGAACAACCCGACCGGGACGATGAGCACGCGCGACGAGCTCGACGACTGGTTCGACCTCGTCCCCGACCACGTGCTGACCGTGCTCGACCAGGCGTACCACGAGTACGTCGATGATCCCGGACTACGCCGACGGGGTGGAGGAGTACCTCAAGTCCGGGCGGCGCGTCGTCGTGCTGCGGACGTTCTCGAAGATCTACGGGCTCGCCGGGCTGCGGATCGGCTACGCGATCGCGCCGGCCGAGATCGTCACGGCGATCGGCAAGGTGCGGCGCGCCTTCGACGTGACGACACCGGCGCAGGAGGCCGCGCTCGCGAGCCTCGACGACGGCGGCGAGCTCGCAGCGGCGGCGCGAGGAGAACCGGCGCGGCCGGCCGGCGATCGAGGAGGCGCTGCGGGCGAACGGCTTCGAGCCGGTCGGGCCGGCGATCGGGAACTTCGTCTTCGCCGAGACGGGCGAGGACGACGCGCGGCCGCTGTTCGAGGCGCTCCTGCGCGAGGGCGTGATCGTCCGGCCGACGGCCGGCTTCGGCGCGCCGGGCGCGATCCGCGTGACGGTCGGGACCGAGGACGAGAACGCGTTCTTCGCACAGGCGCTCGCTCGCGTCAGTCATAGAGCCGTCTATTGTCACGCGGGTGGATCCGGCCCGTCTGCACCTGCGGCCCTCGATCGACTTCGACGGCTAGGAATCGAGCAGGACGGGTCGGATCCGCCTGTTAGCGTGGCTCGCGTGGAGCTAGGGCTCGGGTCGAGGATGGAGCTGCTGGGGCGTGCCCCGGCGTTCCGGCTCCTGCTGGTGGCGGCCGTCGCGTCGGGCGTCGGAAGCTGGCTGGCGTTCGTCGCGCTGACGGTCGACGTCTGGGACAAGACGCACTCGAGCGTCTGGATCGCGGCGCTGCTCGCCGCCGACTTTCTGCCGATGGTCGCGGTCGGGCTGCTGCTCGCGCCGCTCGTCGACCGGCTCTCGCGGCGGCGCGTGCTCATCGTCGCCGACCTCGTGCGCTGCGCGGTGTTCCTCGTGCTGCCGTTCGCCGGCGGCCCCGGCCTGATCGTCGCGCTTGCCGCCGTCTCAGGCTTCGCCACCGGCTTCTTCCGGCCGGCGGTCTATGCGGGCATGCCGAACCTCGTGGACGACGACGACCTGCCGCAGGCGAACTCGCTGCTCCAGGCCTCCGAGAACCTCGCGTGGTTGTTCGCGCCGCCGCTCGCCGGGATCCTCGTCGCCCTGTGGGGGCCGGATCCGGAGTACCTCCTGAACGCGGTCTCGTTCGCGCTTTCCGCCGCGCTGATCGCGCGCATCCCGGCGCGGCTGTTGCAGGCGGCAAAGGCGGTGAGCGAGGGGCACGTGCGTGACCTGATGGCGGGGCTGCGGCTCGTCCTGACCGCCCGCCCGCTGCTGACGGTCTTCGTCGCGTGGAACGTGTTCTTCATCTCGTCC
Source organism: uncultured Thermoleophilia bacterium (assembly GCA_963734565.1). Classification (GTDB taxonomy): domain Bacteria; phylum Actinomycetota; class Thermoleophilia; order Gaiellales; family Gaiellaceae; genus JACVRM01. Next base: position 1,224,637 of record CAVTHM010000002.1, read on the forward strand.
GCCGGCGTCAACGTGGCCGAGATCACGTTCGCGAAGGAGACGCTCGACGGCGGCGACTTCGGCTTCGGGCTGCTCATCGGGGCCAGCGGGCTCGGCCTCGTGCTCGGCAGCTACCTCGCCGGGACGTTCGTCGAGCGGTACGCGATGGCGTCGGTCTACGGCGGGAGCATCGGCGTGCTCGCGCTCGGGCTCGTCGCCGGCGCGCTGTCGCCGTCGCTCTGGATCGCGGCCGCGTCGATGGTGGTGGTCGGCTTTGGCAACGGGATCGCCGTGGTGTGCAACGCGCTCCTCGTGCAGCGCGGCGCGCCCGACGAGTTTCGCGGCCGGGCCTTCACGATCATCATGAGCACCAACTACGCCGTGCTCGGCGTGTCCATGGCGGCCGCCGGGCTCGTGACCGACGCGATCGGCGCGCGGTGGGCGTGGGCGCTCTCCGCCGCGTTCGCCGCGCTGGCCGCGCTGCTGGGCTACGTGCTCGCCCCGCGCGCGGACGTGGACGAGCGGCACGCGCTCACGCCGGAGCCCGCAGCCTGATGGCGCGCAGCTGGACACAGGACGAGCTCGCCGCCGGCGTCCGCGAGGGCGACCGGCGCACGCTGGCGCGGGCGATCAGCCTCGTCGAGGACGGCGATCCCCGCGCATACGAGCTCGTCCGCGAGCTGTACGGCGCGACCGGTCACGCGTACACGATCGGCCTGACCGGGCCGCCGGGCGTGGGGAAGTCGACGCTCGCGAGCGCGCTCGTGCGCCTTGTGCGCGCGTCGGAGCAGACCGTGGGCGTCATCTCGGTCGACCCGTCGAGCCCCTTCTCGCAGGGCGCGCTGCTCGGCGATCGCATCCGCCTGACGGAGCACTTCCTCGACCCGGAGGTGTTCATCCGCTCGATGGGCACGCGCGGCCACCTGGGCGGGCTGGCCGAGGCGACGCTGCAGGCGCTGCTGATCCTGGACGCGTCCGGCAAGGACGTGCTCTTCCTCGAGACGGTCGGCACGGGCCAGAGCGAGATCGAGGTCGTCGGCGTGGCCGACACGGTCGTGCTCGTCCTCATGCCCGGTTCCGGCGACTCGATCCAGGCGCTCAAGGCCGGCGTGATGGAGATCCCCGACCTGATCGTCGTCAACAAGCGCGACCATCCGATGGCGAAGACGATGCTGAACGAGGTGCGCGCGATCCTCTCGCTCGACCGCGAGCGAGAGTGGAAGACGCCGATCCTGCTCACCGAGGCGGCGACCGGCGAGGGCGTCGACGAGCTCTGGGAGGCGATCGAGAAGCACCGCGCCCACCTGGAGGAGAGCGACGAGCTGGCGGAGCGGCGCCGGCGCAACCTCGGCCGCGAGGTGTTCGCCGTCGCGTCCGCGCGGGCGAAGCGCCATCTGGAGGAGTCCGTGGCCGAGGATCCGGAGCTGAAGCGGCTCCTCGACGCGGTCGGCGCGCGCGAGCTCGACCCGCTCACCGCCGTACGCGACATCATGGAGAAGGTCTTCCGTGTCGATCCGAACGGTTCCGAGCCTCGCTGACATCGAGGCGGCGCGCTCCCGCATCGCCGGGATCGCGCGCGTCACGCCCGTCTTCTCGTCGGAGACGCTGTCGCGCCTCGCGGGCCGCGAGGTGCTGCTCAAGGCGGAGAATCTCCAGCGCACGGGCGCGTTCAAGATCCGCGGCGCCGTCAACCGCATCGCGACCCTGACGGATGAGCAGCGCGCGGCCGGCGTCGTGGCCGCGAGCGCGGGCAACCACGGCCAGGCCGTCGCGTGGGCGGCGCGCGAGGCGGGCATTCCGGCCACGGTGTTCGTGCCCGCAGGACGCGCCGATGACCAAGGTCGAGGCGACGCAGAACTACGGCGCGCGCGTCGAGTTCGTCGGCGCCGGCTTCGAGGAGGCGCTGGCCGAGGCGGTGGCCATGTGCGAGCGGCACGGCGCCACGTTCATCCACGCCTTCGAGGACGAGCAGGTGATCGCCGGCCAGGGGACGATCGGGCTCGAACTTGCGGAACAGGTCGAGGGGATCGAGACCCTGATCGTCCCGATCGGCGGCGGCGGGCTGGCGTCCGGGATCGCGCTCGCGCTCAAGGAGCTGCGGCCGGAGGTGCGGATCGTCGGCGTGCAGGCGGCGGCGATGGCGCCCTTCGCCGGGTCGACGTCCTTCGGCTGGACGATCGCCGACGGCATCGCCGTCAAGCAGCCGGGCGAGCTGACGTCGGCGATCCTCCGCGACCGGCTCGACGACGTCGTCACGGTCGAGGACGACGAGATCAGCGAGGCGATCGTGCTGCTGCTCGAGCGGCTGAAGCTGGTCGCCGAGGGCGCTGGCGCGGCCTCGGTCGCCGCGTCTGCTCGAAGGGCAAGGTCGAGGGCACCGGCACGCACGGTCGCGCTGCTCTCCGGCGGGAACATCGACCCGACGCTGCTGCTCTCGGTCGCGCGCCACGGGCTCTCCCTCGCCGGTCGCTCGCTCGTCGTTCCGGACGCGTGTCCCCGACCGGCCCGGCGAGCTGCTCAAGCTGCTCGCGCTGATCGCAGACGAGCGGGGCAACATCGTCGCGGTCGAGCACCACCGCGAAGGCGTCGAGCTCCCGGTCGGCGACACCGAGGTGGAGCTGACGCTGACGATGCGCGGCCGCGAGCACTGCGAGGCGCTGATCGCCGCGCTCGAGGCGGCCGGCTACCCCGTCAAGCGCCTGCTCTGACGGCGAGGCGGCAGCGGCGCCCCACCCGTGCCAGGCACGGTCGCAACAGTGTGACGCACCGTGCCGATCTGTCCCGCATCCGGCTTCCGGAGGGCGGCTTCCTGGGGACGAATTGTTTCCGTGCCTGGCACTACGCCGGGCCGCTGCGGCTGTCGCAAGGGCGCGCGTCCTAGACTCGACGCCATGGCCGGCTCCACGCGGAAGGAGCGCAAGGTCGTCACCGTGCGTGTTCGCCGACCTCGTCGGCTTCACCGCGCGTGCCGAGGCGCTCGACCCCGAGGACGTGCGACGCGATCCTGCGGCCGTACCACGCGCGGCTGCGCGACGAGCTCGAGCGCTACGGCGGCACGGTCGAGAAGTTCATCGGCGACGCGGTGATGGCCGTCTTCGGCGCGCCGGTCGTCCACGAGGACGACCCCGAGCGCGCGGTGCGCGCGGCGCTCGCGATCCGCGACTGGGCGCTCGAGGACGAGGGCGTCGCAGGTGCGGATCGCGGTCAACACCGGCGAGGCGCTCGTGTCCGTCGGATGCGCGGCCCGAGGCGGGCGAGGGGATGGTCGCCGGCGACGTCGTCAACACCGCCGCCCGCCTCCAGGCCGCCGCGCCCGTCAACGGCATCCTCGTCGGCGAGGCCACGTACCGCGCGACCGAGCGCGCGATCGACTACCGGCGACGCCGAGCCGGTCGAGGCGAAGGGCAAGGCCGAGCCGGTCTCCGTGTGGGAGGCCGTCGCGGCGCGTGCCCGCGTCGGCGTCGAGCTCGCGCCGAGCCGCGTGCGCCGCTCGTCGGCCGCGCGCGCGAGCTCGAGCTGCTGCACGGGCGCGCTCGCGCGCGTGCGCGAGGAGAACGCGCCGCAGCTCGCTGACGCTCGTCGGCGTGCCGGGGATCGGCAAGAGCCGCCTCGTGCGCGAGCTCTTCGAGGTCGTCGCGCGACGACCCCGAGCTGATCGCGCTGGCGCCAGGGCCGTTCGCTGCCGTACGGCGAGGGCGTCAGCGTACTGGGCGCTCGCCGAGATCGTCAAGGCGGAGGCCGGCATCCTCGAGAGCGACGACGCGCGACGAGGTCGACGCGCAAGCTCGAGCGCGCCGTCGCGGCGATCGTGCGACGAGGACGAGGCCGAGCTGGGTCGAGTCGCAATCTGCGCCCGCTCGTCGGCCATGGCAGAGGACGAGCGAGGGCCGCGGCGACACGCGCGCCGAGGCGTTCGCGGCCTGGCGGCGCTTCTTCGAGGCGCTCGGCGACCGCGGGCCCGCTCGTGCTCGTCTTCGAGGACCTGCACTGGGCCGACGACGGCCTGCTCGACTTCGTCGACCACCTCGTCGACTGGGCAACCGGCGTGCCGCTGCTTGCTCGTCTGCACGGCGCGACCCGAGCTGCTGACGCGCCGGCCGGGCTGGGGCGGAGGCAAGCTGAACGCGACGACGGTGTCGCTCGTCGCCGCTCTCGCAGGACGAGACCGCGCGCCTCGTCCACGCGCTGCTCGACCAGGCGGTGCTGCCGGCCGACGTCGCAGGCGGCGCTGCTCGAGCGCGCCGGCGGGAATCCGCTCTACGCCGAGGAGTTCGCCCGGATCGCCGCGGAGCACGCCCGGTCGCAGACGCAGGCGACCTGCCGCTCCCCGAGTCGATCCAGGGACTGATCGCCGCCCGGGTCGACGCGCTGCCGGCCGAGCGAGAAGGCCGCGCTCGAGCACGCCGCGGTCGTCGGCCGCGTCTTCTGGGTCGGTTCGGTGGCCGCACTCGGCGAAGCCGATCCGCCTGCCGTCGACGCGGCCTTGCACTCGCTCGAGCGCAAGGAGTTCGTCCAGCGTGAGCGTCGTTCCTCGGTCGGCCGGCGAGAACGAGTACGTCGTTCCGCCACGGACTCGTTCGCGACGTCGCCTACGGGCAGATCCCGCGTGCGCGGCGCGCCGACCTGCACCGATCTGCGGCGGCGTGGATCGAGACCCTGGGGCGGCCGGAGGACTATGCCGAGCTGCTCGCGCACCACTACGTGAGCGCGCTTGCGTACGCCCGCGCTGCCGGGCAGGACGTTTCGGGGCTGGCCGAGCAGGCGAGGCCGGCGCTCCGCGAGGCCGGCGACCGTGCGTCCGCGCTCAACGCCTTCGGTCCTGCCGCACGGTTCTACCGTGCGGCACTCGAGCTCTGGCCGGCCGACGACCCGGAGCGCTTCGAGCTTCTGCTCGAGCTCGGCCGTGCGCAGGGACAGTTCGACGAAGGCGTCGACGCGCTGGAAGAAGCCAGGGACGGGCTGGTGGCTGCCGGCCAGGCCGGGCGTGCCGCTGAGGCGGAGATTCTGCTCGGTGAATTGCACTGGCGGAAGGGCGAGACAGTGGCCGGCGCGGGCACACATCGATAGCGCTGCAGCGCTCGTGGCAGGCATGCCTCCGTCGCACGCCACTGCGCTCGTCCTCGGGCAGGTGTCGCGCTATCTCATGCTCGAGAGCCGCTACGAGGAGGCCGTGCGCTTCGGCGCCGAAGCGCTCGAGATGGCGAGCGAGCTCGGATTGGACGAGTTGCGCGCCGATGCGCTGGGCAGCATCGCTGCGGCCCATACAGGACTGGGCGACATTGGCTCGATTGCCGAGCTCGAAGAGAGCATCGAGATCCTCGAGCGGCGAGGCTCGGTCCAGGCCCTGCGCGGCTACAACAACCTCCTCCACTCGCTCTTCGAGTTCGGCGAGCTCGAGCGGGCCCAGGTGATCAGCCAGCGCGCCGCCGCGAACGCGGAGCGCTTCGGTTACGTCGACTGGCTCCGCTGGATCGGGGAGAAGCGCGGACAGCTTGCGTACATGACAGGCCGGTGGGACGAGCTCATGCCTGTTGCGGATCGGGAGATCGCGTCGATGGAGGCAGGTGCGCCGCACTACCTGGAGCCGTCGTACCTGTCGATGCGCTGCCTGATCCGTCTTGCCTCCGGCGACCGGGACGCTGCCCGCGAGGACTCCGTGCGAGCGCTCGAGCTGGCACGCCCCGTCGGCGATCCTCAGGCGCTCCTGCCCATCCTCGCGCTGCGGGCGCACGTCTGCCTCGAGCTCGGCGAGCCGGAGTCGGCGGGGCTGCTGCTCGACGAGCTGATCGGCGCGATGCGGGAGCGGATGGGCCTCCGCAGCTTCTACTGGTGGCACTTCGCAGTGGCAGCGCTGGAGCTTGGGCTGACCGAGCAGTTCCTCGCCGTCGCGGCGACGGCGCCCGGCACGCCGTGGGTCGAGGCGGGCCGCGCCGTCGTGGAAGGCGACTTCGCGCGTGCCGCCGCGGTTTACGGCCGTATCGGTGCGCGATCGCAGGAGGCAGCGGCTCGGTTGCGCGCTGCCGAGCAGCAGTTCGACGCGGGCGCCCAGGCGGCGGGCGAAGCGGAGCTCGAGCTCGCCCTGGTGTTCTGGCGGTCGGTTGGCGCCAGTGGGTACCTCGGCGACGCCGAGACGTTGGCGGCCGCCTCGTGAGCGCCTGCCCGAACTGCGGGTTCGAGAACGCCCCGGGCGCGAAGTTCTGCTCCGAGTGCGGGACCGCGCTGGCGGCCGCGCCCGCGGCTCGCGAGGAGCGCAAGGTCGTCTCGATCGTGTTCTGCGACCTGGTCGGCTCGACCGCCCGCGCCGAGCAGCTCGACCCGGAGGACGTGCGCGCGCTGCTCTCCGCCTACCACGGGCGGGTGCGCGGCGATCCTCGAGCACCACGGCGGCACGGTCGAGAAGTTCATCGGCGACGCGGTGGTGGCGGTGTTCGGCGCGCCGGTCGTGCACGAGGACGACCCGGAGCGCGCCGTCCGCGCGGCGCTCGCGATCCGCGACTGGGCGGCCGAGGACGGCGACGTCGAGGTGCGGCTCGCGGTCAACACGGGCGAGGCGCTCGTCGCGGTCGACGCGCGGCCCGAGGCGGGCGAGGCGATGGTCGCCGGCGACGTGGTCAACACCGCGGCGCGACTGCAGTCGGCCGCGCCGGTCAACGGGATCCTCGTCGGCGCGGCGACGCATCGCGTCGACCGACCGCGCGATCGAGTACCGCGAGCCACGCGCCGGTCGCCGCGAAGGGCAAGGCCGACCCGGTGCCGGTGTGGGAGGCCGTCGCTGCTCGCGCCGGGTTCGGCGTCGACGTCGACCTGCGCCCGGTGACCGCGCTCGTCGGCCGCAGGCACGAGCTCGGCCAGCTCGAGCACGCACTCGCCCGCGCCCGCGAGGCACGCGAGCCGCAGCTCGTCACGATCGTCGGCGTCCCCGGCATGGGCAAGAGCCGGCTCGTCACCGAGCTGTCGCTCGTGGTCGAGGCCGATGCCGGAGCTCATCCGCTGGCGCCAGGGCCGCTCCCTGCCCTACGGCGAGGGCGTCAGCTTCTGGGCGCTCGGCGAGATGGTGAAGGCCGAGGCCGGCATCCTGGAGACGGACGCACCGGAGGCGGCCCGGGCAGAAGCTCCACCGGACGGTCGAGGAATCCGTCCAGGGCGACGCCGGTGGATCGAGGAGTCGCTCGGCCCGCTGGTCGGGCTCGCCGACGAGCCGGGCGCCGAGCGGCGCACCGATGCGACTGCCGCCTGGCGCCGATTCCTCGAGGGCCTGGCCGAGCGAGCGGCCCACCGTGCTCGTATTCGAGGATCTGCACTGGGCCGACGACGGGCTGCTCGACTTCGTGGACGGCCTCGTCGACTGGGCGACGGACGTGCCGCTGCTGGTCGTGGCGAGCGCACGGCCTGAGCTGCTCGCGCGGCGGCCCGGCTGGGGAGGCGGCAAGCCGAACGCGGTCACGCTCTCGCTGACGCCGCTGACCGATCGCGAGACCGCCGAGCTGGTGCACGCCCTGCTCGAGCGGTCGGTACTCCCCGCAGATGTCCAGGCCGCTGTGCTCGCACGGGCCGGCGGAAACCCGCTGTACGCAGAGGAGTTCGCGCGGCTAGTCGCCGAGCGCGGCGCCGGCGACGGCGACCTCCCGGTCCCGGACACAGTGCAGGCGCTCATCGCCGCACGACTCGACGCGCTCGCTCCGGACGCGAAGCGCGTGCTCCAGGGCGCAGCCGTCGTGGGCAAGGTCTTCTGGCCGGGTGCCCTGGGAGAGGCTGTCCCGGAGGAGATGCTGCAGGCGCTCGAGCGCCGCGAGTTCATCCGCCGGGAGCGGCGGTCGTCGGTCGAGGGCGAGGCGCAGTACGCCTTCCGGCATGTGCTCGTGCGCGACGTTGCGTACGGCGAGATCCCGCGCGGAGAGCGCGCGGACCGGCACGAGAGCGTCGCCCGGTGGATCGAGTCGCTCGGGCGCGGCGAGGAGACGGCGGAACTGCTCGCGCACCACTACGCGCAGGCGCTCGAGTACGCGCGGGCGGCGGGGCGTGACACGCAAGCGCTGGCCCGCCGATCGCTCCCGGCGCTGGCGGAAGCGGGCCGGCGGGCGCAGTCGCTTGGCGCACTCGAAAGTGCGGGCCGCTTCTTCGACGCGGCCCTCGAGCTCACCGAGGCGCACGACGAGACCTGGGCCGCGCTCGTCGTCGACCGCGCCACGGCGCTGATGTATAGCTCGGTCGATGACATCGGCCCCGTCGCCGAGGCGGCAGGCGTCTTTCGTGCGGCAGGTGCGAGCCAGGAGGCCGCGCGGGCCGAGATGACGATCGGGGAGCGCTTGTGGCTGAATGCGCGGCCCGGCGAGGCTGACCTGCATTTGTCGGCGGCGGAGCAGCTCGTCGCGGACGCGCCGCCTTCTCGGGCCAAGGCGTACGTGCTGGCCGAGCTCGCTCGCTTCGCGGGCCTGGGGGACGCCTACGACCGTGCGATCGAGCGGGCGACCGGCGCGCTGGCGATGGCCGAACAGCTCGACCTGCCGGTCATCTCTGCGCACGCGCTCAACTCCCGTGGCATCGCTCGGGTCGGGCTCGGCGACTTCGAGGGCGGCCTGGGCGATCTGGAGGCGAGCATCGAGATCACGCGAGGCCGCGATGCGCCGGAGCTCATCCGGGCACTCGGCAATCTGGCGTCGATCACGACCGGCCTGGGAGACCTGCCGAAGTCGCGCGCCCTGACCGTCGAAGCCCTCGAGCTGGCGACCGAGCTCGGTGTCGGTGAGCCGACGCGCTGGCTGACGGGCGAGGTGGCGAACCTCGACTACCTGCAGGGCAGCTGGGACACGGCCGCCCCGCGGATCGCCCGGCTCGCCGAGGAGCATCTCGCGACGCCCTTCTGGATGGGGCCCGTCGTGTTCGCGTGGCACGGCCGGCTGCTCGTCGCCCGCGGTGCGGTCGATGACGCCCGTCCATGGCTCGAGCGGGCGGCCAGCGGTGCGCGGAATGCCCGCGACCTCCAGATGCTGATGCCGTCGCTCGCGATAGCGGCGCGCGCGTACGAGGAGCTCGGCGATGACGGAGCGCTCGCGCTCGCCCGCGAGGTACTGGCCAAGGGCAGAACCGGGGGCAGCCTCGGCGACGACTGGCTGAAGGAGATCTGGTTCGTGCTCGACCGGCACGGCCTCGTCGAGGAGCTGCGGCCGATGCTCGCACAGCTCGACCGGACGCCCTGGGTCGATGCGGCGGTGGCGCTCGTCGACGGCGACCTCGCCAAGGCTGCCGACATCTACGCGCAGCTCCCGGCGCCTGCTGTCGAGGCCGACGTACGGATGCGGGCCGCGGACCGGCTGGCTGGCGGCAGGGCGGGCTGCGGAGGCGGACGCCGAGGCGCGGCGAGCGCTCGCCTTCTACCAGTCGGTGGGCGCGACGGCGCACATTCGCGAGGCCGAGTCGCTGCTGGCGGCCGCCAGCTAGGAGTCGCCGCAGCGGCGGAACGCGACCGTCTGGTGGCGCTCCTCCCACTCGGTGACGCCGCCGCCGAGCACCGGGCGGGCGTCGAGCCCCTCGTGGGTCAGGGCGCTGGCGGCAACAGCGGCACGCGGGCCGCTCTCGCAGACGGTGACGATCGGCTTCTCGGTCGCCAGCACGTCCGCGCAGCGGCGGACGAGCCGGTACGGGATGTTGCGGCTTCCCGGGATGTAGCCCTCGGCGTGCTCGTCGGGCTCGCGGACGTCGAACACCTCGACCGCGTCGTTCTCGACCAGCTGCTCGAGCTCGTCGAGCGTCACCGGCTCGGTGTGCTCGTCGTCGGTGCCGTCGAGCACGTAGCCGGCCAGCTCGAGGATCCCGATCGCCCGCAGGCTGCGGGCGGCGCGCTGCGCCTCGTCCTCGGTCGCGGCGCGGATGACGACCGCCTCGTCGTCGAGGAGCATGAACCCGGCCTTCGTCGCGAAGCTCGTGCCGTCGATGGGCACGCTGATCGCGCCGTGCGTGTGCGCGGCGAGGTAGACGTCGAGCGGCCTGACGTCGAGGATGACGGCATCGCCGGGCTCCGCCAGCAGCCCGATCGGCTCCGGCGCGCCGACGAACGGGGCCTTTGTTGAGGGCGACGATCCGCTCCGCGTTCGGCGGCTTCGGTGCCTTCACGCCGGCCGACTCGTCGACGAACGCATCCTCGTCGACGACGCGCAAGGCGTGGTTGAAGCGCCGCTCGAAGCCGACCGTGGTCGACGCCTTCGAGCTCATGTGCGCGCCGCACAGCGACCCCGCGACGTGGCCCGGGTAGACCTCGACGCCGTCCTGGAGCTCGAGCAGGCGGTTGAGGCTGTGGTACAGGTCTCGGGCGCCTTCCCGCGCCTCGACGGCGAGGTCCGGCCGGGCGGCGTCGCCAACGAAGAGCGAGTCGCCGGTCAGCAGGAGCCACGGCTCGTCGCCGCGCGACCGGTCGATGACGGCAAAGCAGGTGTGCTCGGGCCGGTGGCCGGGCGTGTGGATGGCGCGCAGCGCGACCTCGCCGGTGACGATCTCGGCGCCGTCCTCGACGGGCTCGAACGGGTACTCCGGCTCGGCGATCGGGTGGATGCGCACCGGGATGCCGTGCTCGAGCGCAAACCGCCCATGCCCGGAGACGTGGTCGGCGTGGGTGTGCGTCTCGAGGACGGCGACGATGCGCACGCCGTCGTGCGCGGCCTGCACGAGGTACTGATCGATCGCGTACGCGGGATCGACGACGACCGCTTCGCCCGTCGAGGCGTCGCCGACCAGGTAGGACGCGCACCCGAGATCCTCGTCCACAAACTGCCGAAAGATCACGGTAGGTCAGGCTATATCAGCGGGCGGGCGTTTCCGCGAGCAGCGTCCCGAGCACCTGGTCCTCCTGCTCGAGCCAGCCGAAGTGGCCCTTGCCGGGGATGAGCTCGAAGGCGGCCACGTCGAGCTGTGCGGTCATCTTCCGGACAGCACCGATCGGGACGTTGCGGTCGAGCTCGCCGTACCAGAACCAGACCGGCGCCGCGACGTCGCCGAGCGCGAATCCCCAGTCGGTGCTGAGCGCCCACGCGTCGTCGAACCAGCCCTGCGGCCCGTTCGCGAACCCCTCGCTGATGCCCTGGATGAGCGTCTGCCCGCACCTCGGGGCGCGCCATCCACTCGCGGTCCGGCTCGGGCGCGTCCGCCATCGCGGCGTCGAAGGCGCCCATCGTGTCGGCGGCGAGCGCCTCCGCGATCGGGGCCATGAACTCCTCGAGGCTCTCGCGGCCCTCCTCGCGCACCCGGCGCAGCCCTTCGCGGTTGTGCTCGATCAGGTCGTCGAGGTCGACCAGCTCGCCGGGCGTGCCGCCGACGGCGACGCCGAGGCGCGCGATCCGCTCCGGCGCGCGTACGCCGAGCGCGAGGGCGTGCGGGCCGCCGCCGCTGATGCCGAGCACGCTGAACCGCTCCCAGCCGAGCCGCGTCTGCGACGGCGAGTGCGTCGTCGGCGATGTCGAGGACGGTGCGGTCGCGCCACGGGGACGACCGCCCGTAGCCGGGCCGGTCGAAGGTCGCGACGTGCGCGCCGGCGCGCACGTACTCGTCGGGGTGCGGGCTGCGCGACAGCCGCGAGCCGGGCGTCCCGTGGATCTGCAGGAGCGGGCGGCCGTCAGGGTCGCCCCAGGTCGCGTACGCGACCGTGCGCCCGTCCGGGCGCGTGACGGTGCCCTCGGGCACTAGAGGCCCAGGTGCCGCGCGATCACCATGCGCTGCACCTCGTTCGTCCCTTCGCCGATCTCGAGGATCTTCTGGTCGCGGTAGAGGCGCGAGATGGCCGACTCCTCCATGAAGCCGTAGCCGCCGTGGATCTGGAGCGCCGAGTTCGCGGCCCTGTGCGACAGCTCGCCGGTGTAGAGCTTCGCCATCGCCGCCTCGAGCGCGAACGGGCGGCCCTGGTCCTTCAGCCACGCCGCCTTGTAGACGAGTGCGCGGCCCGCCTCGATCTCGGTGGCCATGTCCGCGAGCTGGAACTGCACGGCCTGGAACTTCGCGATCGGCTTGCCGAACTGCTCGGCGCTCCTTCGCGTACGCGTACGCGAGGTCGTACGCGCCCTGGGCCAGCCCGACGCCCATCGCCGCGACCGAGATGCGGCCACCGTCGAGGATCTGCAGGAACTGATGGAACCCGTCGCCGCGCGGGCCGAGCAGGTTCCCCTCCGGGACGTGCCGCGTCCTTGAAGGACAGCTCGCGCGTGTCGGAGGCGCGCCAGCCGAGCTTCTCCATCGGCGCGCGAGATCTCGTAGCCGGGCGCGCCGTTCGGGACGATCAGGTTCGAGATCTCGCCCTCGCCCGTGAGCGCCGTGATCGTCACGCACGCCGAGATGTCGGTGCCGGCGTTCGTGATGAACATCTTCGAGCCGTTCACGACCCACTCGCCGTCGCGCAGCTCGGCGCGGGTGCGCGTCGCACCGGCGTCCGAGCCCGCGTCCGGCTCGGTCAGCCCGAACGCTGCGAGCTTCTCGCCCGACGCGAGCTGCGGAATCCACTCCCGCTTCTGCTCCTCGCTTCCGAAGTACCAGATCGGCAGCGTCCCGAGCGAGTGGTGCGCGGCCATGGTGATCGCGACCGACGAGTCGATCCGCGTCAGCTCCTCGACGGCGATCGCGTACGAGACCGTGTCCGCTGCCGGCGCCGCCGTACTCCTCCGGGATCGTCATGCCCATCAGCCCGAGCTCGGCCAGCTCCGCGACGAGCTCGTAGGGGAAGCGGTGCTCGATGTCGAGCTCTGCGGCCACAGGCGCGACCCGCTGCTCGGCGAAGTCGCGGACGGTGCGCCGCAGCAGCTCGTGCTCTGGCGTCAGGTCGAGGTTCACGGTGCGCCATCCTCGGCGAGCCGCCGGGCGAGCTCCGCGATCAGCCGCACGCCGTACCCGGTGCCGCCGCGCTGCCAGAGGTAGTCGCCGCGCGTCCACGTGAAGAACCCGGTGCCGGCCATGTCGATGTGCGCCCACGGGCCCTCGCCGGCGAACTCCTTCAGGAACTCGGCGGCGTAGGCCGGCGACGCCTGACCGCGCACGTTCTGGTTCTTCAGGTCGGCGTAGTCGGAGTCGACGTAGCGCCGGTAGCGCGGGTGCAGCGGCATCGGCCAGGCGTGGTCGCCGGAAGCCTCGCCCGCCGCGCACACGAGGTCGCGCCACGCATCGGGTGTGCCGAACACGCCTGCGTAGAGGTCGCCGAGCATCTTCTCCATCACGCCCGTCAGCGTCGCGAAGTCGACGACGTGCGTTGCGCCCTCGCGCCTCGCGTACCAGAGCGCGTCGGCCAGCACGAGGCGCCCCTCGGCGTCCGTGTTGACGACCTCGATCGTCTTGCCGTTCGCCGCGCGCAGGATGTCGCCGGGCCGGTAGGCGCCGCCGCCGACCATGTTCTCGGTGGCCGCGACGACCGCGAGGGCGCGCACCGGCAGCCCGAGCTCGGCGATCGCGCCCATGCCGGCGATCACCGAGCCGCCGCCCGCCATGTCGCCCTTCATGTCCTCCATGTAGAGGGCGCCCTTGATCGAGATCCCGCCCGTGTCGAACGTGATCGCCTTGCCGACCAGGCCCAGGACCACGTCCGAGGACGCGTCCGGTGGGTCGTAGCGCATGACGATCAGGCGCGCGGGGTTGTGGCTCCCGGCGGCGACCGCAGCGAACGCGCCCATGCCGAGCTCCGCGATCTCGTCCGGGCCGAGCGCGCCCGCCGTGAGGTACGGCGACGCGTCCGCGAACGATTCGGCGTGAGCGGCGAGCGCCTCAGGCGTGAGCGAGTTCGGCGGCTCGTTGGCGAGGTCGCGAGCCCGGTTGGTCCATGCGGCGACGACCGCCGCGCCTTCGGCCGCCTGGCGCACACCGTCGGCGTCCTCGTCCGTGAGGAGCACGAGCGCTTCGGGCGGCTTGCCGTGCTCGCCGGTCTTCATACGGCCCGGGTCGTAGGCGCCGAGCACGAGACCCTCGACCACGGCGCGCGCCTGCTCGCGGAGCGGCAGGGGCAGCTCCGGGTCGAGCGCCCAGGCAACCCGGCCCCCGATCCGCGCGAGGTCCTTCGCAACGCCGGCGGCCGCGGTCCGGATGTCGTCGGCATCGCGCCCGTCGCCCACCCCTGCGGCGACGATGCGCAGCCCGTCGCCGCGCACGACGACCGTCTCGCCCGCGTTGTCCGGGAGCTCCTCGTTCGCGAGGCCGGCCAGCAGCGCGGCGACGTTGCCGTTCAGCCCGCCCGCCCGCGCGGGCGCGGAGCGGGCAGCGGGGACGGCGAGCGTGCCGACGGCGAGCGCCTCCACGCGCCGAGGTGCTACCTCGACCAGCACAGACGGCGATGCTAGTCGAGAGGGAATACGGCCGTCCGCCGCGAATGATCGTCTTCGTGAGCGCCCTCAAGCTTTTCCGCAGACGCCCGATACCTCCGCTCGTGACCACGATCGAGCCGCACGCACCGGCGGAGGAGCCGGAACCGGTCGCCGACGGCTCGCCCGAGCACCTGCTCGACCGCCTCGCCGCCCTGGTTGCGCGGCGGCAGGAGCTGCGCTCCGCCGGCGCGAGCCGCACGGACCTCGAGCGCAACCGCGCCGAGATCACGCGCGCCCAGTGGGACCTCTCGCGCGCGCTGATCGCCCGCCACCACCGCGTCTGAGTCGGCTAGGGTCGCCGAAACGGGCGACAACGGGAGGCGACGTGGCACAGAGCGCAAAGGAGTTCTTCGACACCCTCGAGGCGCGGGTCGATGCCGGCAAGGCGCAGGGCATCAACGCCAGCTACCTCTTCGACGTGACCGGCGCAGGCGCTTGGAAGGTCGACGTCGAGGACGCGAGCGGCGTGAAGGTGACCGAGGGCGAGACCGATGCGGCCACGACGATCACGATCGGCGAGGACGACTTCGAGAAGCTCGTGGGCGGCGAGCTCAACCCGATGACGGCGTTCATGACCGGGAAGCTGAAGGTCAAGGGCGACATGGGCGCCGCGATGAAGCTGCAGAAGCTGTTCCAGTAGAACCGCGCGAAGGAGGGTCTCGTGGACCTGACCTGGTTCAACTTCCTGCTGTTCGTCCACCTCGCCTGCGTGACGATCTGGCTCGGCGGCGGCGCGGCGATCCAGTTCTTCGCGCTGCGTGCGCTCGGCTCCGACGACCCGGTCCGCACGGCGGCGTTCGCGGCCGACACGGAGTGGATCGGCATGCGCGTCTTCCTGCCGGCCTCGCTGCTCGTCCTGGTCGCGGGGATCCTGATGGTGATCAACTCGGACTTCTACGGCTTCGGCGACGACTGGGTCGTGATCGCGCTGGTGCTGTTCGCGGTCACCTTCCTGGCCGGGCTGCTGTTCTTCGGGCCGGAGTCGGGCCGGATCTCGAAGCTCATCGAGGCGGAGGGGCCGGCGTCGCCCGCGGTTCAGGCTCGCGTGCGGCGGATCCTGGCGCTGTCGCGTGCCGACCTCGTGCTGCTGTACCTCGTGCTCTACGACATGGTGCTGAAGCCTGACTTCGGCGACGGCTGGTTCTGGATCGGCGTGCTCGTGGGCGTCGCGCTTGCGGCGCTGCTCGTGTGGCGGGGGATGAGCGCTGCGGTCGCCGGACGGCCCAAGACCGCGTAGCTACTCCTCGAGCTCGACCAGCAGCTGACCGCCGCCGACCAGGTCGCCCTCGGCGACGTGCACCGCTTTGACGACCGCCTCGTAGGGAGAGACGACCGGCGTCTCCATCTTCATCGCCTCGAGCACGACGAGCGGCTCGCGCGGCGCGACGCTCTGGCCCGGCTCCGCGAGCACCTTGATGACCGTGCCGGGCATCGGCGCCGTCAGCGCGCTCGACTCGCTGCCCGGGCCGTGTGCGTGCGCCGCGGCGTCGACGTCAGGCGGCGAGTGGGGCGCAGGCGGCGGCAAGTTGAGGCGGAACGCGCCGCGCCACGGGTTGCTCGGTTTGCGGGGGTACGGCGACAGCGGCGGGTAGTCCGACAGGAACGCCGTCGTCGTCTCGCCGGTGCGCACGCGCGGGTGGCGCACGAGCCAGCGCAGGAACGGGAGGTTCGTCGTCACGCCCGCGACTTCCGTCTCGCTCAGCGCCTCGGCCAGCCGGTCGAGCGCCTCGTCGCGCGACTCGCCGTGCGCGATCAGCTTGGCGATCATCGGGTCGTAGGCGACGCCGACCTCGTCGCCCTCGGCCACGCCCGCGTCGACGCGCAGGCTGTCCGGCAGCCGCAGCCGCTCGATGCGCCCCGTCTGCGGCAGGAACGTGACCGGGTGCTCGGCGTAGAGGCGCACTTCAACAGCATGGCCTTGTAACAGACTGTTACTTGGCGGTGAGGCGCCCTCGTCCTCGGCGATCCGCAGCTGGAGCGCGACGAGGTCGAGGCCCGTCACGAGCTCGGTGACCGGGTGCTCGACCTGGATGCGGCCGTTCAGCTCGAGGAAGAAGAACTCGTCGCCGGTCAGCATGAACTCGGCGGTGCCGAGGCTGCGGTAGCCGACGGCGCGTGCGAACGCGACGGCCGCGTCGCTCATCCGCCCGCGCAGCTCGGGGTCGACGGCGGGCGACTCCTCGAGCACCTTCTGGTGGCGGCGTTGGATCGAGCACTCGCGCTCGCCCAGCGCGACCGTTTCGGCGCCGGCGGCGAGCTGGATCTCGACGTGGCGCGGCCGCTCGACGTAGCGCTCGCAGAAGACGCGGTCGTCGCCGAAGGCCGCCTGCGCCTCGCGTCGCGCGGCGGCGATCGCATCCTCGAGCTCGGCCGGGTCGCGCACGACGCGCATGCCGCGCCCGCCGCCGCCCGCCGCCGCCTTCACCACAAGGGGGAAGCCGACTTCGTCCGGCTCGCCGGTCGGCACGACCGGGACGCCGGCCTCCTGCGCGATGCGCTTCGCCTCGAGCTTGTCGCCGCCGAGCCGCAGCGCCTCCGCGTCCGGGCCGACCCAGCCGAGCCCCGCAGCCTCGACCGCGGCGGCGAACGCGGGGCTCTCGGCGAGGAAGCCGTAGCCCGGATGGATCGCGTCGACGTCCACGCTCTTCGCAGCGCGAATGTGCTCCTCCGAATGGAGGTAGTTGGCGACCTCGACCGTCTGGTCCGCAACGCGCGTATGCAGCGCGCCGCGGTCGTCGGGCGCCGCAACGGCCACCGTCGCGATC
This sequence comes from uncultured Thermoleophilia bacterium, assembly GCA_963734565.1. GTDB lineage: Bacteria > Actinomycetota > Thermoleophilia > Gaiellales > Gaiellaceae > JACVRM01. The sequence goes on from CAVTHM010000002.1 coordinate 1,241,702, forward strand.
CCGAGCTCACGGCAGGTGCGGAAGATGCGCACCGCGATCTCGCCGCGGTTCGCCACGAGCAGTTTGCGGATCGTGCCCGCCACCTACGTGCGCCAGGCCGCCGGGCGCTTCTCCAGGAAGGCGCGCAGGCCCTCCTGGCCCTCGGCCCCGGCGCGGAGACCGGCGGCGACCTCGGTGGTCGCCTCGTCTCGCGGCCCCTCGCGCACGAGTCGCTTCGCCGCGCGCGCCGCTTCCGGGCCTGCGGATGCGAGCTCGTCGAGGACGCGCTCCACGGCAGCGTCCGGGTCGGCGGTGACCTCGTCGACGAGCCCGATATGGAGCGCCGTCGGCGCGTCGAAGCGCTCGCCGGTGAGGAAGTACCGGCGCGCATGGGCTCCGATCCGCGGCAGCACGAACGGCGAGATGACCGCCGGGATGATCCCGAGCTTCACCTCCGAGAAGCCGAACACCGCATCGTCGGCCGCGATCGCGATATCGGCACACGCGACGAGCCCGGAGCCGCCCCCGAGCACGTAGCCGTGCGCGCGCACGACGAGCGGCGCGGGGCAGCCGTCGATCGCCGCCATCATCCGGTAGAGCCGGAGCGCGTCCTCGACGTTCTCCTCGTAGGTCAGGTCGATGGAGGAGCGCTGCCACTCGACGTCCGCGCCGGCGCAGAACGAGGGCCCGTCGCCGGCGAGCACGACGGCGCGCTCGCCGTCGACGTTCGCGAACGCGTCGGCGAGCTCGCGGATCAGCTCCGCGTCGAATGCGTTCCGCCGCTCGGGTTTCGCGAGCGTCACGCGCAGCACCGCCCCGTCGCGCTCGATCCGTAGCCCCGCCATCGCGCCGGAGCTTACGCAGGGCGCGCCGCCGGGCCCTCGCCTACGCTTGCGGCCCGTGGCCCCGCCCGGCTCAATCCCCCTGCGCGGTGCGCTCGCCGCTGCGCTCACGCCGCTCCGCGACGGCGGCGCCCGCCTCGACGAGGACGCGTTCGAGCCGTACGCGGCGTTCCTGCTCGCGGGGCGCGTCCGCGGGATCCTGGCCGGCGGCACGACGGGCGAGGGCATCTCCCTCGACCCCGACGAGCGGCTGCGCTCGGTGGAGCTCTTCGCGCGCGCCGGCCTGAACGTGATCGCGCACTGCGGCGCGCAGACGACGGCGACGACCGTGCGGCTCGCGGCGGGCGCGGGCGAGGCGGGCGCTGCGGCGGTCGCGGTGATCGCGCCGCCGTACTTCCGGCTCGACGAGGAGGCGCTGCTCGCGCACTTCACGGCCGCGGCCCGTGCGGCCGAGCCGCTGCCGTTCTACGTCTACGAGTTCGCGGCGGCCTCCGGCTACCCGGTGCCGCCCGAGGTCGTCCTCGAGCTGCGCGAGCGCGTTCCGAACCTCGTCGGCTTGAAGGTCTCTGACGCGCCGTGGGACGCCTTCTCGCCGTACCTGATCGAAGGGCTCGACGTGTTCGTCGGCCCGGAAGCGCTGATCGCCCGTGGCATGGGCGCGGGCGCGGTGGGCGCCGTGTCGGCGCTCGCCTCGGCCTTCCCGGAGCGCGTGGCTGCCGCCGTCGCCGAGCCCACCGGCCCCGAGGCGGCCGGCATGGCCGAGCTGCGCGCGGCCGTCGAGGCGTACCCGCGTCACGCGGCGCTGAAGCGCATCGTGGCGAGCAAGGGCGTGCCGATCCGCGAGGACGTGCGCGCGCCGCTGCGCCCGCTCAACGACGCCGAGCGCCGCGCGCTGGACGCATGGCTCGCATCGTCGTAGCCGGCGCCGGCGCGGTCGGCGCGAGCATCGCGTACCACCTCGCCCTGCGCGGCGTCGACGGCGTCGTGCTTGCCGAGCGCGACTCGATCGCGAGCGGCGCGACCGGCAAGGCGATGGGAGGCGTGCGCCAGCAGTTCTCGACCGAGGCGGAGGTGCGGCTCGCGCGGGCGAGCGTGCGGCTCTTCGAGGAGCTCGGCGAGCCGCTCTTCGAGCAGGTCGGGTACCTGTTCCTCGCGACGACCGAGGACGGGCTGCGCGAGCTGGAGCAGCGCGCGGCCGCGCAGCGCGAGCTTGGCGTACCGGTCGAGGCGGTGGACGCGTCGTTCGTCGACGGTCTCGCGGTCGACGACGTGCTCGGGGCGGTCATCTGCCGCGAGGACGGCATCGCCGACCCGGCCGCGGTGACGCGCGAGCTGGTCCGCCGCGCGGCCGAGCGCGGGGTGGAGGTGCGGGACGGCGTGGACGCGGCGGCGCTCGACGCCGACACGCTCGTGATCGCGTGCGGCGCGTACTCGCCCGAGCTCGCCGCGACACGCGGCGTCGACCTGCCCATCCGGCCGCTCTGCCGGCAGCTGGCGGACATCGGGCCCGTCGCGGGCGTGCCTGCTGACCTGCCGATGACGATCGAAGGCGAGACCACCTTCCACTTCCGGCGCGTCGGCCACGACCGGCTGCGCCTCGCGATGACGGAGCCGGCGCCGCGCTGGGGCCTGAACGCCTGGGTCGACGAGTCGCTCGTCGAGGAATGGCGCGAGCGGGCCGCACGCCGCTACCCGGCGGCGGCCGGCGTGCCGGTGATGCGCGCCTGGGCCGGCCTCTACGACATGACGCCCGACGCGCACCCGATCATCGGCCCGGTCGGCGAGGGGGCGTACGTCGCGGCCGGCTTCTCCGGCCACGGCTTCATGCAGGCGCCCGGTGTCGGCGCTGCGGTGGCGGCCGAGCTGGCGGGCGACGAGCCGCCGGTCGACCTCGCGCCGTACCGGCTCGAGCGCTTCGCCGGCGACGCGACGTTCCCGGAGACGGTCGTCCTCTAACTCGTCAGTACCGTTGGCGTCTTAGCTCCTGACGCGCGTCAGCCACTCCGGTAGCTGACAAGGGAGGAAACGATGACGAAGAGGACCGGCTTCGCGCTGCTCGCCGCAGCCGCTGTGATGGCGTTCGCGCCCGTCGCCGCGGCCGATCAGCCGACCACCACGGACCTGCACCTCGACCGCACGCGGACGTTCACCGGCCTGTGCCCGTTCCCGTTCGACGCGCACACGGTCGGCACGCTCAGGCAGACCGTCTACTCGAGCGGGAAGGTCGTCGTGCACGCGATCGACTTCCACATCACGTATACGAACCCGGCCAACGGGAAGACGGCGACGACGGTGCTCGCCGGCCCGGTGATCCAGGAGCCGTACGGCCCGGACACCGTCAAGGTCACGATCCACGGCAACGACGGCCACATCACCGTCCCGGGCCAGGGATCGGTGTTCGCGAACGTCGGCACGGTGATCTACGTCGCCGACGCGGCCACCGGCGTGCCGCTGCAGATCCTCAAGTCCACCGGGCAGCAGGACCCGAGCCAGTTCCCCGCCACCTGCGACGCCTTGGCCTAGACCTCCTGGGAGGCCTCGCGACGGCGGCGTCCCGCTCAGCGGGGCGCCGCCGCCCGGCGGGCGCGCGAGCTCGCCTGGGCGACGCGGTCCGAGCACAGCGCGCAGCAGTAGCGGCGGCTGCGGTTGCGGCTGCGGTCGACGAATGCGCAGCGGCACGGCGAGCCGGCGCAGCGGCCGAAGCGGGCCCAGCCGAGGTCGCGCAGCGCCTCGAGCAGGCCCACCGCGGCGAACGCGGCCGCCGCGTCCAGTCCCTCGCGCTCGTCCGGCCACGAGCGCAGGCGCCAGCCGCCATCCACGCGCTCGAGCTGCGGCGGGCGCCCGTAGTCGCGCACGAGGTCGTTGATCCGCGACGCCGCCTCGTCCTCGTCCGTCGCTTCGAACACGGCGTCGAAGCGGTCGCGCAGGTCGCGCAGCCGCTGGACGTCTGGCTCGCCGGTCGCCTGCGCTGCGCCCGACAGCCCGTGCCACTCGAGCAGGTAGCGGACGTCGGCGAGGTCCTCGATCAGGTCCTTCGGCGTGTGGAGCTCGTCCCACGTGTTGACGAGGTCGACCGCCAGCGCGGCGCCGGTCCCGCGTCCTTCTCTTGTCAGCGGCATACCGCTAAACGGTACTGACTAGACGTCCTCCTCGAACGCCAGGCCAAGGCGTGAGAGCTGCTCGAAGGCGAAGTCGCCCTCGATCGTCGCCTCGACGTCGAACTCCTCGCCGATGTCCGGCTCCTTGCCGATCAGCTCGCGGGCGCGGCTCGGCAGCTCCTGCAGGGCCGCCTCGCGCGACTCCCAGAGGTAGATCGCGCCCCACCGCTCGGTGACCTCGTCCGAGATCCAGGCCTTGAAGCGCAGGCCGGGCACCTCCTCGAACGCGTCGACCGACTCGTCGCGGAGGTAGCGCCGCAGCTCGGCGATCGTGGTCTGCGAGTCGGCCAGGTTCCAGAGGACGAAGCGGAGGAGCACTAGGCGGGCGGGAGCTTTGCGAGCAGCTCCTTGATCCGTCGGAGCACGTCGGCCTCCTCGTGCCCGAAGTCGTCCAGGTATGAGTGGAGAGCTGCGCGCAGCAGGGTCAGCTCGTCCTCGGTGAGCTCAAGAGTCGTCGTCATGGCGCGGGAGCCTACCCCCAGGGCGGCGGTTCGTACGCGCCCTGCTGCGGCCCGCCGAAGGTGACGAACTCGAGGCCGTCCGGCCCGGACGTGGGCATGCGAGTCGAGCCCGGATCGACGCGGATGAACCGTCCCGGCTTCATCTCGATGTCCGTGCCGTCGATCGTCATCACGCCTGACCCCTTGACCGTGAAGTAGACCTCCTCGTGCCCGTTCTCCGAGTGGTCGTGCTCGCGCCCCTCCTGATCCGGCGGGAACGTGAAGTAGTTGAAGCCGAACGCGTTTGCGTTCAGCGCCCGCCGCGTCTTGCGCACCATCCCGCCGGGGCCTTCGCCCTCCAGCTCGCTCACGTCGACGACGTCGTACGCCATGCCCTTCCTCCTCTCGTGGGTCTGTCCCCGGCGCAGCCGGGGGCTGACCCAAGCATTGCTGGAGTCGAGCGCCCTGCGCGCTCCAACCACGCGGGTCAGCCCCCGATACACCTGGGGACAGACCCAACGACCGACGCACCGGGTTTCCATCGAGTCAGCCTGTGTGGGTCAGCCCCCGATACACCTGGGGACAGACCCTGGTTCACATCCTGAAGACGCCGAACGTGGTCTCCGGGATAGGCGCGTTCAGCGCTGCCGAGATGCCGAGCGCCAGCACGCGGCGCGTATCGAGCGGGTCGATGATCCCGTCGTCCCAGAGCCGCGCTGTCGAGTAGTACGGGTTGCCCTCCGCCTCGTACTTGGCGCGGATCTCGTCCGGGTCGGCGTCGCCGACCATCGTCAGCACCGTGGCCGCCTGCTCGCCGCCCATCACCGAGATGCGGGCGTTCGGCCACATCCAGAGCTGGCGCGGCCCGTACGCGCGGCCGCACATGCCGTAGTTGCCGGCGCCGAACGAGCCGCCGATCACGACCGTGAACTTCGGCACCTCGGCGCACGCGACCGCGGTGACGAGCTTCGCGCCGTCGCGCGCGATGCCGCCCGCCTCGTACTCGACCCCGACCATGAAGCCGGTGATGTTCTGGAGGAAGACGAGCGGGATCTTCCGCTTGCAGCAGAGCTCGATGAAGTGCGCGCCCTTCTGCGCCGACTCGGCGAACAGCACGCCGTTCGAGGCCAGGATCCCGACCGGGTAGCCCTCGATGCGCGCGAAGCCGGTGACGAGCGTCTCGCCGTAGAGCGCCTTGAACTCGTCGAAGCGTGAGCCGTCCACGATCCGGGCGATCACCTCGCGCGGGTCGAACGGCTGGCGGAAGTCCTCGGGGATGAGCCCGTACAGCTCGTCGGGGTCGGCGACGGGCGGCTCCGGCTCGGCGATCTCCCACGGCGCGTCCTTCGTGCGGTGCAGGTTGCGGACGATCTGCCGCACGAGCGCCAGCGCGTGCTCGTCGGACGTCGCGTAGTGGTCGGCGACGCCCGAGCGGCGCGCATGCACGTCGGCGCCGCCCAGTTCCTCGGCGGTCACGTCCTGTCCGGTCGCTGCCTTCACGAGCGGCGGCCCGCCGATGAAGATCGTCCCGGTGCCGCGCACGATGACCGTCTCGTCGCTCATCGCGGGCACGTAGGCGCCGCCGGCCGTGCACGAGCCCATCACCGCGGCGATCTGCGGGATGCCCTTCGCCGAGAGCCGTGCCTGGTTGTAGAAGATCCGCCCGAAGTGCTCGCGGTCGGGAAACACCTCGGCCTGCAGCGGCAGGAAGGCGCCGCCCGAGTCGACGAGGTAGATGCACGGCAGGTGGTTCTGCTCCGCCACCTCCTGGGCGCGCAGGTGCTTCTTCACGGTGAGCGGGAAGTACGAGCCGCCCTTCACGGTGGCGTCGTTGGCGACGATCACGCACTCCTGGCCCTCGACGACGCCGACGCCGGTGACCATCCCGGCTCCGGGCGCCTGGCCGTCGTAGACCTCCCACGCGGCGAGGGCGCCGAGCTCGAGGAACGCGGTGCCCGGGTCGAGGAGCCGGTCGATCCGCTCGCGCACGGGCATCTTCCCGCGCGAGCGGTGGCGCTCGAGCGCCTTCTCGCCGCCGCCGGCCGCGACGCGTGCGCTGCGCTCGCGCAGCTCCTCGACGAGCGCGCTCATGCGCTCCCGGCGGCGCGTGAAGTCCTCCGAGCCGCGCTCCGCGTGCGTGATCAGCACGGCCATGCGCGGCGAGCGTACCGGGCGGCCCGGCGCGTGCTCGCGCGCCGGGCCGTCGGCAGTCGAATCAGGAGATGGAAAACGTGTTGCAGGCGGACGGCGGCTGGCCGGCCGTCGCCGACTTGAAGCAGACGACGCCGAAGAAGGTCGTCACCTCGTCAGGCCTCGTGTCACGCGACGTGAACGTGTAGAGGTCCGCGACGCTGTCCGGGCCACAGCTGTAGACGGTCTTGTCGACTTTGATGAGCTTCTCGCCGAACGCTCCCGTGTCGATCGAGTCCATGGCGATCGGCTCCTGAGGCTGCTCCGCCGCATACGAGCAATCGGCCAGCGGCTTCGTGAGCGGTGGGCCGAGCGCGACCGGCGTTGCCGAGCAGCGCACCGTGCCGGCGCCGAGATCGTTGATGCAGAGCGTCGTTTGGATCCGCGTCGTGTCGGCCGTCGGATAGCCGCGGTCGGTCTCGATCCGGACGAACGTCTCCAGATCGCGCACCTGGTCGCCGGCCGTCCGCGTGCACAGCGCGACCTCCTTCTCGACCACCGTGGTGATGGTCGGGAAGACGGTGTTGACGTGCGACGTCGTCATCGCGAGTGGCTCGGGCGGCTGGTGCTCGGCCAGCTGGCAGTGAAGCCCGAGCGTTGTCGGCGGCGTGGACGGGACGCTGGTCGTGCTCGTCGTGCCATAGCCGGTTGCGAGCGCGCCGCCGGCGACCAGCAGCGCGAGGATCACGCCGGTCAGCGCCACCGTCGACGCGGCTGACGCTGCGAACACTGTCTTGCGCATGGGAGCTCCTTGCCTAGATGTCGGAAGGACGGTGCGAGGCGTGGCCTCGGGCTTGGCTCCATTGCTCTCCCCTCGTCGGATGCGCGGACGTCGCCGGCATCCCCAACGGCGCGGCGGGATTCTGGCACCACGCTCGCGAGCCGGTCAATCGCGTCTGCTACGAATCGGCGATGCCGGATCCCGCGCTCTACGGCCTCTTCGTCGTCGCGGCGCTCGCGTTGCTGGCGGTGCCCGGGCCCGCTGTGCTCTACATCGTCTCGCAGAGCATCGAGGGCGGCCGGCGCGCCGGGCTCGTCTCGACGCTCGGCGTACACATCGGCACCCTCGTCCACGTCACCGCCGCGGCGATCGGGCTCTCGTCGCTGCTCGTCTCTTCAGCGCGCGCCTATGACGCCGTCAAGTACGCGGGTGCCGCGTACCTCGTCTTCCTCGGCATCCGCACGCTCCTGGGCCGTACGAGCGACGAGCCGCAGGCGATGGAGCTCGACGCTCGCCGCCGGCTCGCGCGCGGCGCGACCGTCCAGATCCTGAACCCGAAGACGGCCCTCTTCTTCTTCGCGTTCCTGCCGCAGTTCGTCGACACGGAAGCCGGCGCGGTCGGGCTGCAGATCCTGCTGCTCGGCGTCACGTTCATGCTGCTCGGCCTCGTGAGCGACGGCACCTACGCGCTTGCCGCGGGCACGCTCGCGTCCCGGCTCCGCGGCAACCGGCGCGCCGCGAACGTCTCCCGCTACGCCTCCGGGACGATCCTGATCGGGCTCGGCGCCCTCGCTGCCGTCTCGGGGCGCCGCCAGAGCTGACCGTGGCCGACCTGCTCCCGATCGACGAGGCCCTGCGCCGCGTTCTCGAGCGCGCGAGGGCACTCGAGACCGAGGCAGGTGGACGTGCGCGCCGCCGCCGGCCGGGTGCTCGCCGAGGCTGCGCGTTCGGCCGTCGACCTGCCGCCCTTCGACAGCTCGGCGATGGACGGCTACACGCTGCGCGCCGCCGACACGCCCGGCGACCTCCCGGTCGTCGAGCGCATCGCCGCGGGCCGCCCCGCGGGCCGCACGCTGCAGGCGGGCGAGGCGATGGCGATCGCCACGGGCGGCGAGGTCCCCGGCGGCGCCGACGCGGTCGTGCCAATCGAGGTCGTCTCCGAGACGGACGGCGTCCTGCACGTCGGCGAGGCGGTGGTTGCCGGCGCGCACGTGCGGCCGCGCGGCGGCGATCTGCGCCACGACGAGACGATCGTCGACGCCGGCGTCGTGCTCGGCGCCGCGCACGTCGCAGCGCTCGCCGCCGGCGGCGCAGCCCGGCTCACGGTGGGGCGGCGTCCGCGGGTGGCCGTCCTCACGACCGGCACCGAGCTGCGCCCGCCCGGAAGCAAGCTCGAACCGGGCCAGATCTACGACGCGAACGGGCCGATGCTGGCTGCGCTCGTGCGCTCCGCGGGCGGCGAGCCGGAGCCGCTCCAGGCGGTTACCGACGATGCGGAGGCGCACCGCGACGCGCTCCGCCGCGGTCTCGAGCACGACGTCCTCGTCTCGTCGGGGGGCGTCTCGGTCGGCCCGCATGACCTCGTGCGTGGAGTGGGTGCGGAGCTGGGCGTCGAGGAGGTCTTCTGGCGGATCGCGATGCGCCCGGGCAAGCCGCTCTGGTTCGGCGTCCGCGGCGACACGCTCGTCTTCGGCCTGCCCGGCAACCCGGTGTCGTCGCTCGTCTGCTTTGAGCTCTTCGTGCGGCCGGCGCTGCTCGCGCTCCAGGGCCACCGCTCCCCGGAGCCGCCGTTCGAGCCCGGGACGCTGGGCGCCACGGTCCGGCGAAACGCCGCGCGCGACGACCTCGTCCGGGCGCGGCGAGACGGCGCTGCGCTCGTGCCCGTCTCGGGCCAGGAGTCGCACATGATCGCGCGAGCCGCCGAGGCGGACGCGCTGGTGCTCGTCCCCCGCGGCGAGGGCGAGCTCGCCGCGGGAGACACCGTGCAGTTTCTCCGGATCTAGGGGGCTTCGGCGAAACGACGTCTGAGTCGCCGGGCCGCGCTGCTCGCCCCGATGCGTCGTCCTCGGTCGCGCCCGGATGGCGAGCATACGAACGCTTCCTGGGCGGATTCAACTGGTCGTCGCAACACCTCGTGATGGAGGTGGTTGCGATGGGCGTTCGGGAGCGTCAGCGGGCGGTTCGTGCGATGCGGGGTCAGATGCGGTCGCCGGGCCGGCCGTCGGTGGCGCGGCGTGAGGATCGGGTCCGGTTCTGGGAGGCGATCGCGCGCGGGGCGTCGAGCGAGGAGGCCGCGGTCGCGACCGGGGTGTCGCAGGCGGTCGGATCCGATGGTTCCGGCAGGCTGGCGGGATGCCGCCAATCACGCTGGCCCCGCTGTCGGGCCGTTATCTGTCGTTCGCCGAGCGGGAGGAGATCGCGATCCTTCGTGCTCAGCAGCGTGGGGTGCGCGAGATCGCCCGCCGGCTGGGTCGTGTCGCCGTCGACGATCTCGCGGGAGCTGCGCCGCAACGCGTCGACTCGCACGTATCGCCTGGAGTATCGGGCGACGACCGCGCAGTGGCACGCGGAGCGGCGCGCGAGCCGCCCGAAGGTCGGCGAAGCTGGCCGCCAACGACGCGCTGCGCGACTACGTGCAGGAGCGGCTCGCCGGCGCGATCGCCAGGCCGGACGGCGAGCCGGTGCCGGGGCCGGAGGTGCGCTGGATCGGTCGTCGGCACGGTCGCCGCCAGGATCGGCGCTGGGCGAAGTCGTGGAGTCCGGAGCAGATCGCGAACCGGCTGCGGATCGACTTCCCCGATGATGAGTCGATGCGGATCTCGCACGAGGCGATCTATCAGGCGCTCTACGTCCAGGGCCGCGGCGCGCTCAAGCGCGAGCTCGTCGCCTGCCTGCGCACCGGACGGGCGCTGCGCGTCCCGCGCGCACGCGCCCAGGCGCGCGGCAAGCAGTTCGTCACCGCCGAGGTGATGATCAGCGAGCGTCCGGCCGAGGCCGACGACCGGGCCGTGCCGGGCCACTGGGAAGGCGACCTGATCCTCGGGCCTCGACAGCTCCGCGATCGGCACGCTCGTCGAGCGCACCACCCGCTTCACGATGCTGCTGCACCTGCCGCGCATGCACGGCCACGGCGACCAGCCGCGGAGCAAGAACGGGCCGGCGCTCGACCGGCCACGGCGCCGAGGCCGTCCGCGACGCGATCACGGCCTCGATCACGACGCTGCCCGAGCAGCTGCGCCGGTCGCTGACCTGGGACCAGGGCGCCGAGATGGCCCAGCACGCCCAGCTGCGGATCGACACCGGCCTCCAGGTCTACTTCTGCGACCCGCAGAGCCCCTGGCAGCGCGGCACCAACGAGAACACCAACGGGCTGCTGCGCCAGTACTTCCCAAGGGCACCGACCTCTCCACGACACAGCGCCGACGACCTCGCCGCCGTCGCCGCCGCCCTCAACAGCCGACCCCGCAAGACACTCGGCTGGAAGACACCAGCGGAAACGCTGAACGAGTATTTGCTATCAAGTCAACAACAAACTGTTGCGACGACCGGTTGAACTCGCCCAGCGTCCTAGCCTCGGAACGAGCATCGCACCCCTGCGACGAGCGACGTTCCACCGAAGCCCCCTAGCGGGGCAGCGCGCGGAATACGTTGAACGCGGGCTTCTTCTTGCCGGCCGCCGACAAGAGCCCGGACTGCCAGCCGCCCTAGTCGCTGCTCGTCCTTCAGCAGGAACCACACCATCATGTCGATGCGCGGGTTCTTGCGGGCGATCGCGTAGGCCTGGCGCATGTAGGCCGCCTGCTTCGCGTACGTCACGCCGAAGGCACGGTCGGGCGGGTTCGTCTGGTAGCCGTACTCGGTGATCCAGATCCGCTTGCGCCCGTAGAGCGCGTGTCACGTCGTCGATCAGCTCCTGGATGTTGCCGAGCACGACGGGCGGCGCGATGCGGCCGCGCTTGCCCCGGTTGGACGTCGGCTTGGAGGCAGGCGTCTCGGTCGGGCGCGCGTAGTACGGGTGGTGCGCCCACGCGTCGAACTTCTTGAGGCCCGCCTTCTTGACGCCGCGCAGGAACGGGAGCGGGCCGATCGACGTGCGCGCGGAGGACGGGTTGTTGTTGCCGCGCGGCCCGGTGGCGCCGCAGCCGACCTTCTCGTTGCGCAGGAGCGTCGCGTGGACGCCGGTGTAGACGGCGGTGCACATGCGCGCGTAGTCGATCGGGCTCTGGGCGACCCAGTGACGCTTCTTGCCCTTCCCGACGCGCTTGTACTGCGGCGTGAGGAAGATCGGGTTGCCGGGCTCGTTCCACACGAGCCACAGGCGGACGGCGGGAGCGGGTCGGTGGACGCGTTCGGGTCGGCCACGTCCGGAACGAAGGTGCCGCTGTAGCGCTTCGCCGCTGCGTAGGAGAAGTTACGCAGGTCACGTGCGAGCGTCGGCGCGTGGTTCAGGCCCTTGCTCTTGTTGGCCCAGGCCGGCGTCCCCCAGATCGAGAAGAGCACCTTGATCTTCTGCTCGGCCGCGGCGCGCACCATGTTGTCGTAGGCGCCCCAGCTGTAGGCCGGGTCGTTCGGGTTCGTCGGATGCGCCGGGCGCTTCTTGCCGGCGACGCCGCCGTTGCCTCCCCAGTACATCGTCACGCGCACGACCTGGGTGCGCAGGCTCTTCAGCATCGGGAACGCCGTGTCGGGCTCGCCGAGCGTTTCGGACGTCGTCGAAGATGCCGACGAGCATGTGCGGCGCGGGCTGGGCTGTCTGTGCCGTCGCGCCCGCGGCGACGGTCGAGGCGAGCAGGGCGAGGACGGCGGCGAATCGCTTCACGGGCAAGCTCCTCTGGACGGGGACGTCTACGCAGTCTGACGCCGCCTTCCCGCCGTTGTTGCCCTGATAACCAGGGTTTACAGAGTCTGAACAGGCGCGGGGAAGCGCTCGAGCATCCACGCGGCGTCGAGCGGCTTCCGCGAGTACGGCCGCCCGCCGACGAGGGCGTAGTCGCCGGTGCGCGGGTCCATCGGCAGCTGCGCCTCGACCGGGTACCAGCGGTTGTGCTGCTCGATCAGGCGGTTGACGTCGGCGAAGTCCCACGTCCTTCGCCTCCGCGCTCCACGCGGCTGCGAGCGTCGCCCGGCGGTGTCGGCGGCGAGCTCGTCCCGGTGCTCCGCGAGCACCTGCTCGTGGCGGCGGGTCCCGTCCTCGATCGACGCAGACGGCGCATGTACGGCAGCGGGCCGCCGACGGCGCGCAGGTAGCGCTCGAGGGTCGTCCGCTCGAGCCGCACGCGGTGGGGGAGCGGCCGGCCGCGCAGCGGCGACGTCGGCGAGCGGCGCGCTCCACGGCCTCGCGCTCGGCGCGCTGGCGCGGGCTCTCGTCCAGATCGGGCTCCACGTCGACCAATTGAACGCGGCGGGCTCCGTCCTGCGCGGACATGGCTGCAAGAGCGACTGGCGGTCCTGGGCACGGCTGTTTACCCTGATGACAACGAGATACGAGTCCGCTCGGCGCGCGCCCCGCGGTCGACGAAAGGAGGGAGAGGATGGAAACACACGCCTTTCGCGGCGCTCCAGGCTCCGGCTGCGCTTGCGGCGCGGCCGGCCCGCCGGTCGGCCATGCGCTCGGCGGCTCGCCTGCTCTGCTCGGGCCCGCCTCGAGGCGTCGGCGACGCCAACCCGCTACCGGCCTCGACCCTGCGCGGATGATCGACGCCACCCACGTGCCGCCGCTGATCACCGTTGCCGGGCGAGGCCGTGACGCTGCGCTACGACGTCTACTGCCCGCCGCCGGACGGCGCCGCCACGCGACGAGTGCGACGGCGCCGGCACGGTGTACGTACGAGCGGGCAGCTCCGGCTCGTTTCGCGCGCTTCCGCTCCAGCTCGACCGCAAGGCGGCCGACGGGCGCTACTCGGTGCGGCTCCCGGACGCGATCGCGTCTTCGCCGGCCGGCTTCTCGTACTACGCCGTGCTGCGCAATCGCGCGACCGGGCGCCACGACGACACTGCCGCCGGGCGGCGCAGCCGCGCCGCAGCGGAGCTACCGCGCCGCCGCGCCGGTCGACGTCGAGCTCGGCGCGCATCGGTTCGGGACGGCGCGCGCTCCGTCGAAGCGCGTGCTCGACGTCCCTTGGGGGGACGGGCAGGCAGAGGCGGGGCTCGAGGGTGGCCCCGGCTCGACGCCGGTCGGGCCCGGCGCGTTCGCCGTCGCGGCAGACGGAACGGTGACGCTTGCTCGACCAGGTGCACCAGCGAGCGCTCGAGCTCGCGGCCGGGCGCGGCGGCCACGTCGGCCGTGCCGCTCGCAGTGAACGGCACGCTCGCCGATCTCGCCGTCGATCGGCGGCGACCTCTGGGTGCTCGAGACGGCAGGACGTGGCGCGCCGCTGCTCCGCGCGTTCGCGCCGGAGGCGCCGCCGGAGCGGGTCGTCCCACTCGCCGACCGCACCGCCTCCCAGGTCCGGATCGGGCCCGCCGGGCCGGTCGTCAAGCAGCTGCCCGTCGGAGCAGTGGGTGCCGGCGGTCGAGGACGGCGCGACGCTCGGCGCCGCGCGCAGGGGCTGGCGGCCGAGTCGGCGCGTCCAGTGTCGCAGGACGCGGCACGTCGTCGTGCTGCGCGCGGGCGACGAGGTGCGGGTCGCGGTCGTCGGCGCCGGCGGCGTCGAGCGCGCCTGGCGCGTGCACAGCTCGACACCGCTCGGGCGAGGTCCAGCTCGCCGAGCCGTACGCCGACGGCGTCGTGCTCGTCGTGCGGTCGTACACCGACGACCGGAGCGAGTTCACGGTCGCGCGACTCGGCGCGCGTGGCCTCGCAGTCGTCGTTCTCAGTGGCCGCCGCCGACTGGGCGGAGACGGCGCCGCTGTCGCGCTTCCGCCTGGCCGGCTCGCGCGTGTACCGGCTCGGCTCGACGCCGTCCGGCGTCCACGTCGACCGCTTCGACCTGGAGGTGCGCTGATGATGCGACGCAGGCCTGCGCCTCGGCGCTCGCCTTCGCGGCCGCGCTGGCGACACTCGCTGGCCGGCGGCCGGAGCTGCGTGGGCCTACCACACGAACTTCACCGGCGCGTACTGCAACAACAACCCGCCGCAGTACACGAACTACTTCACGCGCGACGGCTCGATGAAGGTTGCGCTGCGCGCCCGCTGGGAGGGCTACCAGTGGGGCGGCGGCTGCTGGAACGACAACGACGTCGACGACTCGCCCGGCGATCCGAGTCGAGGCTCGGACACGCGCGGCGAGGGACCCGACTGCTCGGGCTTCACGTTCAAGGTCTGGCGCGAGGACCTGGACGAGATCAACCAGGGCGCCTGGCAGTGGAACATGCTGCGCAACGTGCACGGGCCGTACAGCGCCGCGGCGCTTCCAGAACGGCGACGGCGCGCCGAACGATCACGTATCCGAAGAGCGGGCTGATCCGGATGGACGCGCTCGCGAGCGCGGATCGCACGTCGGGATGATCTACGCGCGCAACGCGGACGGCAGCGACCAGATCATCGAGGCGAAGGGCGAGGCCTACGGGGTGAACATCTGGACGCGAACGTACCGTGGCACTCGGCCTACGGAGGTGTGCGACGGCTCGGCTGGGACGCGTAGAGTCAGCAGGATTGGGCGGCGTGGCGGCCGGCATGGTCGCCACGCTCGCTTGCTCGCGGTCGCCGGCGGCTGCGGCGGCTCGGGCCTTGACGCGCCCGATCGGCTCAGCGACGGCTCGGTACGCCGGCTGCCGTTCCCACCGACGCTGGCGGGCATCGACGGCGCCGTCGTGACCGGGACGCGCGTGGTGCGCGGGCTCGACTTCGAGCGCGAGCCGTACGTCGACTGCCTCGAAGAAGGTTCCTGGGCGGCGCGCCGCCCGTCGCGGTCGAGCGCGTGACCGTTGACGGGCAGACGCTCACGTTCGCGACGGCCGACCGCCGGACGCTCGTCGCGTGCGACGGCGCGCCGCGCGCAAATGAGCCGCGGGGGCCGTGGTGTGGGGCGGCGAGCGGGCGCTGGGAGGTCGGCGGAGGGTGACACGACGGCCGCCTCGACATCACGAACTGCCTGACGGCCGACCGCAAGACGGTCGGCATTACGTCTTCGTCAACCCGGCGCCGCGGGCGCGCTGGCTCGTCGTCGACCACGACCACTTCCGCGAGATCTACGACGCGAGCGACCCGTACCCGGTGCGGATCAGCACGACCGACGGGATCGACAGGGACACGTCGTCGCTGACGGTGCGGGTCCGCTCGTACGACGCGGACGGAAAGGAGGTGGGCGACGAGACCCTCCACGCCGTCGTCGCAGGCTGAGCGGCGCTAGTGGTGGTGGTGCCCCGAAGCTTGCAGCGCGACGACGAAGGCGAACGCGACAAGCAAGACGTAGACGGGGCCGAAGGAGCGCCGCTCCTGCTCGAGCTCCGGTGCCGGCTGCATCGCCAGCGCGACGACGATGCCGACCGCCTCCACGGCCTTGGTCGCGAGCCCGAGCGGGTCGGCGATGCGCTCCGTGAACACGAAGTACGCGAGGATCTGGGCGAAGAACGTCGCCGCGATCGCCCGCGGCGGCCACACGCCGGCCGGGTACATCCCGAGCGCGACGCCGAGCGCCGTCAGCAGCACCGCCGACGCCGCGAACGACACGCCGAGCAGCGGCGTCTCCTCCCAGTGCGCCGCGACGAGGCCGGCGTGCACGCCGGCGCTGAACGCGACCGTCCCCATCAGCGTCAGGTGCGCAGCCACGGGCCGCGCCCGCACGCCCCCGGCGACGTAGGCGATCGCGGTCATGCGGTCCGCGGCGAGGCCGGCTGGCGGCGGTACAGGAAGAACGCGGCGGCGGCGCCGACGAGGGCGAGGGTCAGCAGCACGGCGAGCAGCCACCAGCGCGGGCTCGACGAGGACGGCGGCGGCACGTAGTTGAGCGTCCCGTGGATCGTGAGCGGCTTACCGTCCAGGGTCGCGGGGATCGTCCAGTTGAAGATGTGGTGCGTCGCGCTCGGGTTCTTCTGGACGCTGGGCGGCAGGATCGGGCTCATCCAGTGCACCCGGTGGTCGTGCCACGTGAAGGCATGTCCGGGAAGGATCTTCTCCCATTGCGGCTTCGCCTTGGCCGTCGCCTTCGGCGGCACCTGCACGTTCGCGTAGCGATCGGAGTTGAGGTAGACCGCCGGCGAGTGGTCGTTCATGTAGACGGCGTCGGGCGAGAAGCGCAGGTACGGCTCGCCCGAGTAGCCCTTGATGACCAGCACCTTGCCGGTGTTGTTGTGCAAGACCATGCGGTCGTCGCCGCCGAGCATGATCGCCTTGATGCCCGTCGTCGCCGGCGTGAGGCTCGTCACCGTCGACTTGAACCCCTTGGGGCCGCCCAGGTGCGCGCCCGCCGCCGGAACGGCGACGAGCGCGCACAGGACGACGAGGAAGATCCGTCTCACCCGCGGCGCCTCCCGGAGACGATGAAGCCGAGCGCCGCGATGCCGGCGGCCAGTCCCGCGGCACCGAGCACGAGAGCGACGTTGGCGCGGTTGTTGTCGGAGTGCTCCGACGACGAGTCGGCTGTCGTGGTGGTCGTCGAGTCGTGGTGGTCGGCCGCGGCGGCCGTGAGGGTCACGCGCGGCGCCGGCTCGTCCGCACTCGCGTCGCCGACCCAGTGCACGACCTTCCCGTCCGAGTAGGTCTGCACCGCCGGGAAGACGAGCACGGTGCCGGCGGTATCCGGCACCGATGCGCTGAACCCGAACTCGTCGAACTCGCCTGGGGCGATCTTGCCGCCGGACCACGTGACGGTTGCGACGCGCTCGGTGACGGTTCCGTCGTCGGACGTCACGGGCTTGGCCAGCTTCTTCATCGTCACCGTGCGCGTCCAGCCCGCCTTCGGCTGGAAGCTCACGAAGTTCACCCCTTCGGGGAACTCGACGCTCACCTTGGTCGTGTCGGCGCTCTCCTCCTCATTCGGCACGCGCAGGTCGAAGCGGGATTCGCTCCCCGCCGGCACCTGGTTCGGGTTCATCGTCACGTGGCCCCACGCGGCGGGAACCGCCACCAGCGCGACGGCGGCGACGAGAACGGCGATGGTCTTGCGAATCATTTAGCCCTCCCGGACTGGAATCGACAGTGTGGTGGTGTAGGCCGCGAACTGGCCCTGCCGCGCGTCGACGCGCAGCTGCCAGTCGCCGGGGATCGCCAGGTGCGCGCCGTATACGGCGTAGTGCCCCGGCGCGAGCCGCTGCGCCTTCCAGCGCAGCGGGCCGATCGCCCGGCTCGGCAGCGATGCGGAGAGGTTCGCCTCCGCGACCGTTGCGGGCTGGCCGTTCGCCTTCAGCAAGTAGAGGTGGATCGCGTTGCGCCCGGCCTTGGCCGGGTCGACGACGAGGTTCAGGTCGAGCGGGCCCAGCGGCTTCTCCACCGCGACCGGTCCCGTCGGCGCGACGAACGCCTTCGCCGGCGCCTCCGATACGAGCACGGCGGTGACCGCGACGATCGCGACCATGATCGCGACCTCGACGCCCGCCATCCGCAGGAAGCGGCGCTGCTCGACGACCGAAGCGACTCCCGCGCGAAGGCGCGGCACCGCGAAGCGGTTGTTGTACGCGCCGAGCGCCAGCAGCGGCACGACGAGCGCGACCTTGGCGAGCAGCAGCAAGCCGTAGTTCGTGTCCCACAGGCCGCGCCACGCCCTCACCTCGAGGTACGCGTTCACGGTGCCCGCGCCGATCAACGCGACGACCGAGACGACCGCGACGTTCGAGAAGCGCGGTACCGCCCGGGACGCGAGCGGCCAGCGGTCGCCCGCCGCCCAGATCAGCGCCAGGATCAGGAAGAGCAGCCCGCCCGTCCAGGCCGCGCCGGCGGCCAGGTGAATGACGTCGGCGACGAGCGCGACGCCGCCCGCGGTGTGCGCATGCCCGGCGAGACCAGGTGTGGCGAGCAGCGCGATCGCGAGCCCGGCCGTCAGGTACGCGGGCCAGCGGTCGCCGCCCCGGCGCACGAGGAGCGCGAGCCCCGCGAGCACCGCGGCGAAGAACGCCTGCGTGAGCCAGACCTTCCCGAAGCGCGTCTCGAGCACGCCGTGGAAGACCGACCAGCGCAGCGACTCGCCGAGCGAGAACCCGCCGGCGACGCCGCCCTCGAAGACGATCCCGGCCAGCGCCACGACTGCGAGCCCGACCGCTGCGCCCACGAGCACGGTGCCGAGCCGCCGCCGCACCTGGCCCGGCGCCGACGCGAGCGCCCACAGCAGCGCACCCGCGCCGCCCGCGAGCAGGAGCAGGAGCGCGAAGTCGAGGAACCGCGCCACGTCGAGGGCGACAGTCACGCTCTGCGGCGGCTCGAGGTTCAGCGACGCCGCGATCCCGCCCGGCTTGACGCCCGCCTTCTTGTAGTGGAAGACGAACGCGCCGTGCACGGGGTGGGCGTCGGCCGAGACCACCCGCCAGGTCACCGTGTAGGTGCCGGGCTCGAGCGGGCCGTCGATCCCCGTCGCGACCGTCTTGTCGTCGGGCCGCGTCACCTCGCCGTTGTCGAGCCGCTCCGCGGACGAGTCGTAGACGCGGATCGAGCCGAACGCGCTCTCGACCGGCTCGTTGAACCGGAGCGTGACGGCACGCGGCTGCTGCTGCACGACGCTGTCGTTCGACGGGTCGCTCCGCAGCAGGATGGCGTGCGCGCTCGCTGCCGCCGGCAGCATGAGCGCAAGCATGAGGGCTGCGAGCGCAGCCCCTATCGACCTGCTTGGAGTCATGGCTCGCTCTTCTTCGTCGTTCCCGGCCGTTCGGTACGGCCGGCCGTGGGCGGCTAGCGCGAGCGAATGGGCGGGCCGCGCACGCTGCGCGCCAGCGCGAGCGGCCGCTGCCGCACGAGGACCACGTCCGCAGGCGGACGGTGCCCGGCCGGAACGGGCCACGAGAAGCGGCGCCGCGCGAGCGCGATCGTGTCCGCAAACCGCTGGAGGCGGCGCGCCAGAAGCAGCGCCAGGAGCGCGAACGGCAGCTGGAGCGCAAGGCCGGTGAGGAACGCGGGCTCGTGGAGCATCGCGCCGACACCGGAGTGATGCGCGCCGAGCAGGCGCTCGAGCGTCTCCTGCACGACGAAGCCGAGCGGCGGGAGCGCCGCAGCCAGCCACAGCGGCAGCGACGAGCGACCGCCGCCGCGTGCACGTGAGGCGAGCGCGAGCACCGTCAGCGCGACGAGCGCGCCGGTGGCGAGGGGCAGCAGCGCGAAGTAGCCGTGGCCGTCGTGCGCGAGTGCATCGGCCCGCGCGGCCGCATTCGGGACGGCGATCCGGTAGCCGGCCTGGTGTCCGGCGAGCGAGGCGAGCGCGAGCAGCGGCGCGACGAGCGTCCAGGCGAGGCGTTCGTCCAAGCGCCGGCGCATGCTCACGGCGTTCACCACGGCTCAGGGTACCCCGGTCGCAGGCTGCCGGATTGAACTTTCACACCGCTCTTAGGCTCCTTGTGCTCTCATCGGAGCCACCACCGCGGCCTGCGGAGGCCGCCCCCACCGATAAAACCGAGCCGAAGGAGCGACCGTGGCCACGCCCGAGCCCGACCCGACCCAGCCCGAGCGCCCCACCGTCCATGACCGCCTCGAGGAGGCGCTCTTCGAGATCCGGCGCGTGATCGCCGGGCAGGAGGCGATGCTCGAGCGTGTCCTGGTCTGCCTGCTTTCCGGCGGGCACCTGCTGATCGAAGGAGTGCCGGGCCTCGCGAAGACGCTGACGATCAAGACGACCGCCGGTGTGCTCGGCGGCACGTTCAACCGCATCCAGTTCACGCCCGACCTCGTCCCGTCCGACCTCGTCGGCACGCGGATCTACCGGGCGGACAGCGGCTCGTTCGACACCGAGCTCGGCCCCGTGTTCTGCAACTTCCTGCTCGCGGACGAGATCAATCGTGCGCCGGCGAAGGTGCAGTCGGCGCTGCTCGAGGTGATGCAGGAGCACCAGGTCACGATCGGCCACACGACCTATCCGGTCCCGGACCCGTTCCTGGTCATGGCGACGCAGAACCCGATCGAGTCGGAAGGCACGTATCCGCTGCCGGAGGCCCAGATCGACCGCTTCATGCTCAAGGTGCTCGTCGGACTACCCGGCGCACGACGACGAGCTGACCGTCGTCCAGCGCTCGCTCGTCGACGCGCCCGATCCTGCGCCAGACGCTCACGATCGAGGACCTGCTCGAGATCCAGCGGTCAGTCGCCGAGGTCTACGTCGACCCGGCGCTCGTGAGCTGGGCGGTGACGGTCGCGGACGCGACGCGGCGCCCGGCCGAGCACGACCTGCCGGAGCTCGCCGAGTACGTCTCGTACGGCGCGAGCCCACGCGGGCCGATCAGCCTCGTCAACGCGGCGCGGGCGCTTGCGCTCATGCGCGGCCGCGACTACGTGGTCGGCACCGACGTGTGCGAGCTCGCGAAGGACGCGCTGCGCCACCGGCTGGTGCTGTCGTACCGGGCGCTGGCCGAGGAGGTTGCGCCGGACCTGATCCTCGACCGGGTGCTGGCCGTCGTCCCGGTGCCGCAGATCGACCTCGGACGCCGTCAGGCCGCGTGAACCTCGACGCGCTCGCACGGCCGCGCGACCCGTCGCGCCCGGGCCCCGGGCCGCTTCCGGGGACGCTCCTCCGCGCGCTCGACCTGACCATCGGGCGCCGTGTGGAGGGGATGCTCGCGGGCGACTACCGCTCGACCCGCCTCGGGACAGGGCACGGAGCTCGCCCAGGTGCGCCCGTACGAGGCGGGCGACGACGTGCGCCAGATCGACTGGAACGTGACGGCCCGCACGCGTGTGACGCACGTGCGCGTCCATCTCGCCGAGCGGGTGCTGACGACGTGGGTCGTGCTCGACACCTCGGCCTCGATGCGGTTCGGCACTGCCGACCGCCGCAAGGCGGACGTGGCGGAGGGCGCCGCGCTCGCGCTGGCGCACGTGGCGACCCGGCGCGGCAACCGGCTCGGCGTCGTCTCCTTCGGCGGCGACGAGGAGATCCTGCCGCCCAGGCAGGGCCGCGCCGGGCTGCTCGGCGCTGCTCGAGGCGCTGCGGGAGGAGCACGAGCCGGAGGCCGGGCGGACGTCGTTCGCGGCCGCGTTCGCGCGAGCCGCGGGGGCCGCGCGGCAGCGAGCGGTCGTCGCGCTCGTCTCCGACTTCCGTGGGCCCCTCGACTGGCGCGCCCAGCTGCTGGCGCTCGCGGCGCGCCACGACGTGCTGGCCATCGAGATCCGCGACGCCCGCGAACAGGAACTGCCGGCCATGGGCGAGCTCTGGCTGGTGGATCCCGAGAGCGGGCGGCGGCTGCGCGTCGACACGCGCAGCGAGAAGCTCCGGCAGCGCTTCGCGGCCGCCGCGGCTGCCGAGCGCAGCGAGTTGTCGACGCTCTTCACCTCGGTGGGCGTGCGCCACATCGTGCTGCCGACCGAGGGCGACTGGCTGCGACTGCTCGTCCCGTTCCTGCGCCGCGGAGGACCGCGGCGGTGACGTTCCAGTGGCCGCTCGCGCTGCTGGCGCTGCTGCTCGTTCCGGCGGCCGCGGTCGCCTACGTGCTGCTCGACCGCCGGCGGCGGGAGAGCGACGCGGGGCACTTCGCCTCGCCGGCGATCTTCCCGAACGTGATCGGCAAGTCGCCGGGCCGCGTCCGGCACCTGCCGGTCGCGATCCTGCTGCTCGCGGTGGCCGCGCTCGTCACCGGCTTCGCACGGCCGCATGCAGACCGCACGGTCAAGCGGAACGAGGCGACGGTCATGCTCGCGATCGACACGTCCCGCTCGATGACGGCGACCGACGTGAAGCCGTCGCGGCTCGCCGCAGCCGGAGACGCGATCCAGCGCTTCCTGAAGGTCGTGCCCGACTCGCTCCGCGTCGGCGTCGTGACCTTCGCCGACCGCGCCGCGGTGGTCGCGCCGCCCAGCCACGACCGCCAGGTCGTCCGGACGCGCTGCGCCAGGTGCAACCGGGAGAAGGAACCGCGCTCGGTGAGGCGCTCACGCTCGCGCTCCGATCGGCCCGCTCGGTGCGCGACGACAACAACAAGCCGCCGCCGGCCTCGATCCTCGTCATCTCGGACGGCGCCCAGACACAGGGCACGATCACGCCGACCAGGCTGCTGCGCGACGCGCGAAGGCCGCAGGCGTCCCGATCTACTCGATCCTGATCGGCACACCGAACGGCGTGGTCACGCGCAAGCTCACGGGCGGCTACACCGAGCGCGTGCGCGTGCCGCCGGACCCGGACGCGCTGAAGCAGGTCGCGACATCGAGCGGCGGCCAGGCCTTCGCCGCCGCCGACGACGCAGAACCTGAAGCGGTGTACGAGGAGCTCGGCAAGCGGCTCGGCCACGAGCGCAAGCCGGCCGAGGTGACCGCGGCGTTCGCGGGAGCAGGGATGCTGCTGCTGCTCGCGTCGGGCGCGCTGTCGGCCGCGCTGTTCCGGAGGATGCCGTGAAGCGCGCGCTGCTGATCGCGGCGGTCGCGCTCGTGCCGCTCGCGTTCGCAGGCGAGGCGCGGCGCCACGAACGAGTGCCGCGGCCTCGACGTGTGCATCAGCGTCCCCGGGCCGTGGGTCGTCGTCCCCGCCGCGCCGGCCACCGGGATGACCATGACGTACTTCGAGGTGACGTGCCCGAAGGACAGCATCGCCGGCGGCCTCGACGCGATCCTCGGCGACCGGACGCTCGACGTGACGTTCCTGGGCAAGCTCGGCAGCCCGGTCAACCCGGGGATTCACGACCTCGCGCAGCGTCGTGTTCGTCGCCACGTATGCCCGCGGTGCTCCGACGGCCTTCCGGCCGGTGCTCGGCTGCATCCCGACGAGCGGAGGCGGCGGTCGCTCGACGACGGCGTACCACCCGATCGCGGTGAAGCCGCTGCCGGTGCTGCGCCGGGTGCATTCGATCCCGCTGCGCGGCGCGAGCCGGCAGGTGACCGCGAGCTGCCGTGGCGGCGAGCGGCTCGTCGGCTGGTCGACGGCCGCGGGCCTGCGGACGAAGCTCCAGCCCGCCGCGGCCGTCCTGAACGGCGTACGGGTGGCGACCCGCCGTGACGGGAACGCTGTCGTCGTGCGAGCGACACGCACCACTGCCGTGCCGCGGGGTGCCCGCGTGGTCGTCCAGGTGCACCTGCTCTGCGCGAGGGGCCCGCGGTGACGTTCACCTACCCGCTGGCACTGCTCGCGCTCCTGGTCGTGCCGGCGGTGCTGGTGGCGTACGCGTTCGCGCGCCGCCGGCCGTCGCGCTACGCGCTGACGTTCACGAACCTGGACATCCTTGCGACCGTCGTCGACCGCTCCGGCGCCTGGCGGCGCTGGCTGCCGCCGGCGCTCTTCCTGCTCGCGCTCGCGGCGTCGGCGGTCGCGCTCGCCCGCCCGAAGCTCGACACGCAGGTCACCCGCGAGCAGGCCACGATCGTGCTCGCGATCGATCAGTCGGGCTCGATGCTCGCCGACGACATCAAGCCGAACCGTCTCTCGGCCGCCCAGACGGCCGTGAACAAGTTCCTCGACAAGCTGCCGCCGAAGTTCCGGGTCGGGATGGTGGCGTTCTCGGGCGACGTGCAGGTCGTCGCGCCCGTCACGCGCAACCGCGACCTCGTCCGCAACGCGGTCGGGTACCTGACGCCGCAGCGTGGCACCGCGATCGGCGACGCCGTCGCCCGCGCCGCGAAGCTCGCCCGCGACGCGGTCGGCCCGCCGCCGGAGCGGCGCCTCGCCGCCTTGCGGCCGGCCGCGGGCGACGACCAGGAGCCGGTCGCCGTGCTCTTCCTCTCCGACGGCTTCCAGACGGCCGGCGATCTGACCCCGCAGGACGGCGCGGCGAAGGCAAAGCAGCTCGGCGTGCCGGTCTACACGATCGCGCTCGGCACCGACAGCGGGATCCTGAACTTCGGCGTGCGCCAAATCCCGGTCCCGCCGGACCGCGACGCGCTCCGCCTGATCGCCCAGCAGACGGGCGGGAAGTACTTCGACGCCGTGACGAACGACGCGCTGCAGTCCGCCTACGACGACATCGGCACGCTGCTCGCGAAAGAGCCGGGCAAGGACGAGATCACCTGGGCGTTCGTGCTGGCCGCCGGGATCCTCGCCCTGCTGGCCGCGGGCGCCTCGCTCTTCGCCTTCAGCCGCATTCCGTAAAACCGGGCGGCGGCGCGCCGCGTAAACCCCCCCGTGACCACGACCAAAGGGGGCCGTCGAATGAAACGCCACCTCTTCCTGGCGCTTGCGGCCGTTCTCGTCGTCGCCGTCGCCGCCTCCGCCGCCTTCGGGCGCTCGGCGGCCAAGCCGACGTTGACGGGCACCGTAGGCCCAGGCTTCACGATCACGCTGACGCAGAACGGCAAGAAAGTGAAGTCGCTCAAGGCGGGCAAGTACACCTTCAAGATCACCGACAAGGCGTCCATCCACAACTTCGTGCTCGAACGCCTGAAGCCCGAGAAGCCCAAGTGGGAGAAGGACCTCTCCGACGTGAGCGGGACCGGGACGAAGACCTACACGATCAACCTCACGAAGGGCACGTGGAAGTACTACTGCTCGCCCCACGAGTCGTCGATGAACGGGAGCTTCACGGTCAAGTAGCGCGGCCGTCGCCTGCGGGGCGGCTCAGGCCGCCCCGCAGGCTGGCAAGCTCCACCGGTGTCGGGCGGGGATCTGGAGACGCCGCAGCTGCGAGGGCCGCGGGCCGCGTTCCACGTCATCGGGCAGCGCGACTTCGGGCCGTATTTCGTCGGCAACGCGCTGTCCGCGAGCGGCACCTGGTTCCAGAACCTCGCCGCGTCGCTGCTCGTCTACCGGCTGACGGGCTCCGCGTTCCTGCTCGGCGTCCTCAACTTCTGCCAGTTCCTGCCCGTGCTGGTGCTGGCGCCGTGGACGGGCGGCGTCGCAGACCGGTTCGACCGGCGCCGGCTGCTGCTCGTGACGCAGAGCGTCGCGGTCGCGCTGAGCGCGACGCTCGGGGCGCTTGCACTGGCCGACCTCGTCGGCGCGGCGCTCGTGATCGCGTTCGCGCTGCTGATGGGCGTCGTGAGCGCGTTCTCGGCACCCGCGCAGCAGGCGCTCGTGACGTCGCTCGTGGCGGCCCGCGACCTTGGCTCCGCGATCGCGCTCAACTCGATGACGTTCAACATCGCGCGGGCGCTCGGGCCGGTGCTGGCCGCGGCGGCGGTGGCCGCGTTCGGCATCCCGTGGGCGTTCTTCATCAACGCGGCGTCGTATGCGCTGTTCGTTGGCGCCCTGCTGGTGATCCGGCCGCGGCCGCAGCGGCGGGTCGCACACGCGCCGTTCAGCGAGTCGCTGCGCCTGCTGCGCGAGCGGCCGCGCCTGCTGTGGCTGCTCGCCGTCGTGATGGTCGTCGGGTTCGCGTCTGACCCGATCAACACGCTGTCGCCCGCGTTCGCGCACGAGTTCGGCTACCCCGACACCGTGTCCGGCGTGATCGTCGGCGTCTTCGGCGCCGGCGCCGTGACGGCAGCGTTCTTCTTCGCCGGCCGCACGGGCTCGCGGCGCCTCACCGTCGTGACGCTCCTCCTGCTGTCCGGCGGCGTCGCGCTGTTCTCGCTCTCGCCGTCGCTCGGGATCGGGCTCGCGTTCCTCTTCGTCGGCGGCTTCGGCTACCTCGCCTCCAACGCACGCGCGACCACGCAGCTGCAGCTGGACGTGGACGAGGCGCAGCGCGGTCGCGTGATGGCGCTCTGGTCCGTGGCGTTCCTCGGGCTACGCCCGTTCGCGAGCCTCCTGGACGGCGCGATCGCCGGCGCGGCAGGTGTCCGGGTCGCGGGCGTCGTCCTGACCTTGCCCGCGCTGACGATGGCGTTCGTGATCCGCCGCCGCATCCGCACCAGCGCGGTCGGCGAGCCGGCGCTGCAGGAGAGCTAGGCGACGCTCGTGAGCCGGACGTCGCTGCGAACGGCCGGCGCCAGGACGGCGACGATGACCTCGTCGTAGCGCCCGGTGGCAAGCTTGTCCTCGATCGCGTCGGCTGCGTCGGGCCGTATGGACACGGAGCCCTCGGCCGGGGAGCCGGCGGCCTCCGTGAGCAACGGCAACGAGCTCGTCAGCAAACTCACGCCGTCGAGGTAGCAGCGATGGCGCTCCGGCTCCGACAGGTCGGGGTGACCCGCGCAGGTGTGCACGAGCAGGTGGAAGCGCGCCGATCCGTGCGCCGCGCGGTCGCGAACCGCGTCGAGCAGCGCGCCGATCGCGGGCGCGTCGCGCACCACGAGGAGGATCCGGGCGAGCGGCAGCGGGTGAGCCGCGGCGGGGGCGGCGCTCATGCCCTCGTTATGTCCGAGGAGTGCTGAAGATCGTCTGAACGGCTAGCGCAGGAGCGTGCTCAGCGGCACAGAGCGCAGGCCCCGTCGCTCCGCCTCGTCCAGGATCGCGGGCAGCGCCGCGACCGTCTGCTCGCGCGAGGCGCCCTGGCCCGAACCGTCGCCGTCGTGCAGCAGGATCACCGCGCCCGGCCGGAGCAGCGGCCGGACGCGCTCGACGATCGTCGTGACGCCGGGGAGCGCGGTGTCGAAGACGCTGCCGTCCCACGCGCAGACGCGGTAGCCCGCCGCCCGCGCGACGGCCCCGAGCCATGGGCTGCGCACGCCGTGCGGGGCGCGGAAGAGCGGAGCGGGCAGCTCGCCGGTCGCGTCGCGCACGGCCGCCTCCGCCGCGTAGAGCTGCGCGTGCACCGCGTGCGGCGAGGCGAGCGCGAGCAAGCGGTGGTCGTCCCCGTGCGACGCGAGTTCGTGGCCG
Organism: uncultured Thermoleophilia bacterium; assembly: GCA_963734565.1. GTDB lineage: Bacteria > Actinomycetota > Thermoleophilia > Gaiellales > Gaiellaceae > JACVRM01. Next base: position 1,268,720 of record CAVTHM010000002.1, read on the forward strand.
GCCGCGCACACCGCCGCCGCAGTGTCGCCGTGCTCGCGGACGGCGCGGCCGAGGACGAAGAACGTCGCGCGGTGCCCGCGCTCGGCCAGCAGCTCCGCAATCGCGAGCGTGTGTCGCGGGTCAGGCCCGTCGTCGAAGGTAAGCGCGAGCTCGCCGGGCCGCGCGACCGTGGCCGCGGGCGCGCCGAACAGCCGCGAGCGCGGCGCGAATGTCCCGTAGAGCCACGCGCCGGTGAGCGCGGCCGCCGCCAGGCCGGTCCGCGGCCCGCGGCGCGCAGCCAGCGCGACGAGCCCACCCGCGAGCGCTCCGCAGGCGGCCCACGTCCTGTGCTTCGGGCTCACGCAGCCGCGGCGAGCGCGACGCGGCTGCGCCGGGAGCCGAGCAGGTCTGCGTACAGCGCCTCGAGCTGGTCGACGACGACCGGCCACGCAAATGTGTCGAGCGCCCGCTGCCTGCCGGCCGCGCCCATTGCGGCGGCGCGGCGCGGGTCGTCGAGCAGCTCGCCGAGCGCGGCGGCGAACCCCGCCTCGTCGTCGGCGCGGTCGACCATGATCCCGTCGACGCCGTCGCGCATCACCAGCGAGAAGCCGGGCAGGCGGCTCGCAACGACCGGCAGGCCCGCGCTCATGCCCTCGAGCAGCACCATCCCGAACGAGGCGAGGCTGCAGGGCGTGCACAGGATCTCGGCGCCTGCGAGGTAGCGCGGCCGCAGCTGGTTCACGCGCCCCGCGAAGTGGACGTCGCTGCGCAGGTTCGCGGGGACCATCCGCTCGACGATCGGCCGCAGCGGGCCGTCGCCGACGATGACGAGGCGCACATCGTCGCGCGTCCGGCGCAGGAGCGTGAACGCACCGATCATGTGCCGCACACCGTTGCGCGGGTCGAAGCGGCCGACGAAAACGATCGTGCGCTTGCCCGGCGCCGAGCCGAGGGGCGCGGCGTCCGGCGAGAAGAAATCGGTGTCGACCCCGTTCGGCACCACGGTCCAGTCGAGCTCCGGGAAAGACGGCGACAACGATTCCACGACCGCCTGCGACACGGCGATCCGCGCGTCTAGGCGCCGGAGCACGGACGCAACCGCCGGGCGCGCGGCGCGCAGCAGGCGGTACCCGTCGGGAACGACGCTGTGCATCGTGCCGACGGTCACGGGAGCTCGCGACCACCACGTGGCGGCTACGGGCAGGAACGGGCCGACCGGGTTGTGCACGTGCACCACGTCGAACCGCTCGGGCGTGAGCAGGCGCTGGAGCCGGATCCGTGCCGTCGGCCCGACCAGCGACAGCAGCGTCTCGGACCCGTTCGCGTAGAACGGCCAGGCGCGCGCGATCCGCGCGAGCTCGAACGTGCGTGGCGGCAGCGCCTCGTCGATGGCCGTGGACGGCCGAACGGTCAGCCGCGACGTGACGAGCGTGACGTCGTGGCCGCGGCGCGTGAGCTCCGTCGCCTGGCCGTGGACGTGCTCGGTGATCCCGCCCAACTGCGGGTAGTAGTAGTCGCTGACGATGGCGATACGCATGCCGGGGGGCACCCTACGCGCCCGGCAGGACGATTTGCACGGGGTTCTGCCGCAGTGTCAAGCGAGCGGCACGCGGACGGCGAAACTGGCGCCGCCGGACCCGTTCATGAGCACCACGTCGCCGCCCGCGGTGCGCGCGAGCCGGCGCGCGAGCGGGAGCCCGAGACCGGCGCCCCGGCCCGCGCGGCCCGCGGCGCCGCGCGCGCCGGGCTCGAAGACGGCGTCCCGCTCCTCTTCCTCGACGCCCGGCCCGTCGTCGCGCACCGTGACCACGGCACTGGCGCCGTTGCGGGCCAGCTCCACCTGGACGAGCGCGTGCCCGTAGCGCACGGCGTTGTCGAGCACCGGCTGGACGGTCCGCTCGAGCAGGTCGGAGCCGAGCGCAACGGTGAGCGGCGCCGGCGGCAGCGTGACGCGCAGCTCGATGCCGCGCGCGTCGGCCGCCGGTCGCGCCGCCTCGACGGCCAGCTCGACCGCCTCGCGCGCGTCGCTGCTGGTGCGCTCGACGCGCGCTTCCTGCCGCGCGGCCGCCATCAACGCGTCGATCGTGCGGGCCATCTGCTCGGCGCTGCGGCCGATGGCCTCCATCCCGGCGCGGTAGTCCTCGCCCGTGCGCGGCCGGCTGAGCGCCAGCTCTGCCTCGGCGCTGATTCGCGCGAGCGGCGTGCGCAGCTCGTGCGAGAGCTCGGCCGTGAGCCGCTGCTCGTGCCGCATGCTGGCGGCGAGCCGGTCGAGGAGCGCGTCGAGGGTCGCGGCCAGCCGGGTGAGCTCGTCGTACGGCTCGCCGAGCTCGAAGCGCCGGTCGAGGTCGTGCTCGCTCCACGCTGCCGCGTCCTCGGTCATCCGCGACACGGGCAGGAGCGCCTTGCCGAGGATCAAACGCGTGATGAGCAGGACGATCGCGAGGAGGCCGAGGGCGAACAGCCCGGCCGCGACGAGCCCGGTCCGCTCCGACTCCTCGTACGGCTCGAGCGAGACGGCGCTGACGACCGTCCCGAAGCGGCGGCCGTCGCGCGTGACGGGCAATGCGAACAGCCGGGCGTGATGGATGTCCAGGAGGCGCTGCGAGCCGCCGGCGAGCGAGGCGGCGGCCGCCTGGAGCTCGGCGTTCGCGCGCGGGCGCTCCAGGACCTCGTCGCGGGTCCCGAACACCCATGTCTGGGCGCCCACGCGGGTCTCCGCGAATCGCTGCGGCACGGTGACGCGGTCGCCCTGGACGACGAGCGACGCAGCCTCGGCCTCCGCCTGGGCGCGAACGAGCGCGTCGGCATCCGAGTCGAGGCGGTTCCCGAGGATCGCCGCGAATCCCGCTACGCCTGCGATCAGCGCGATGGCCAGCGCGCCGCCGACGGCGAGCAGGAGCCTGGACCGCACGCCCAGACGCCTCAGCCGACTGGTCATTTCAGCGAGTAGCCGATGCCGTGGACGGTCGTGATGCGCGGCGCCGACGGCAGCTCGCCGAGCTTGCGGCGCAGGCGGGCGATGTACACGTCGAGCGTATTGTCGTGGACGATCGCGCCGTGCGGCCAGGCCGCCTGGATCAGCTCGCGCCGCCGCACTGCCGCCCCGGGCGCCGCCGCCAGGCGCGCGAGGATGCGGAACTCGGTCGGCGTCAGCTCACGCGTCTCCCCGCGGCTCGAGACCGCGTGCGTCGCCGGGTCGAGGCGCATGCCGCCTGCCTCGAGCGTCAGGTCGGCTCCGCCGCGGCGGACGAGCGCGCGCAGACGCGCGACGAACTCGGCGAACGCGAACGGCTTCGTGAGGTAATCGTCGCCGCCCGCCGCGAAGCCCGCCAGTCGGTCGGGGAGCGCGTCGCGGGCGGTGAGGAAGAGCACCGGCGTGCCGACGCCGCGCGCGCGGAGCGCCTGGACGACGTCGCGCCCGTCCGCGTCGGGCAGGCCGATGTCGACGACGAGCGCGTCCGCCTCCTCTTCCTGAAGCCGGTCGAGCAGCTCGCCGGCCGTCGCCGACGTCTCGACGGCGAAGCCTTCCTCGGTCAGGCCGCGGCGCAGCAACGAGCGGAGCTCACCGTCGTCCTCAAGCACGAACACGCGTGGCTCGATCACGAAAGCCCTCGGCTCAGATCTCGGCGAGGCGGCGGCGCCGCTGGCCGCGCACGAGACGGCGGAGCTCGTCGCGCGACGTCACGAGCCCGACGGCCAGGGCGCCGAGGAGAAGGTCGATCACGCTCGTGGCGGCCTGCATCCCGACGCCGAGCGCGACGACGCTGGCCGCGGTCGCGTAGCCCGCCAGGCCGACCACCAGCGCAGCCTGCTGGGCGCCCGCGTTGCCGGGTAAGAGCGGCACGAGCGACGCCGCGACCTGCGCCGCCACCACCAGGAGCACCGTCCATGCAGTCGCCGGGATGTGGAACGCCACAAGGAAGAAGTAGACCGTCGCGAGGCGGAATGTCCAGGCCAGCAGCTTCCAGGTCAGCACCGACCGGCCGAGCGCCGCGGGCGCGCCGACGACCGCAAACCCGCGTCGCATGTCCGCCGCGACCCTCCGCAGGCGCGGCCCGAGGAGCTTGACGGCAGCCGCGCCGAGCATGAGCGTGCCGAGGGCGACGAACGGCGCGGACCTGTGGCCGGCCGCGGCGCTGACGGCGCCGAACGGTGTGCCGAGCGAGCCCACGGAGCGGCCGGCGAGCAGGACGACCACGACGAGCACGGCGCTGAACGCCGTCTCGATCACCGTCTCGAGGACGATCGTCGCCGCGATCGTCGAGCTGCTCGAGTCGCGGACGCGCTTGCGCACGATGCCGAGCCGCAGCGCCTCGCCGATCTTGGCCGGAAGGACGACATTGGCGGCGATCGCGCCCGTGAAGGCGCCAAAGGTGACGCGGAACCGCGCGTCGCGATAGGTGTGCGCCACGATCCCGTGCCAGGAGCGCGCTTCGGCCGCGATCTTCAGGACGTGGAGCGCGAGCGCGGCGGCGAGCGCCGCGGGCGAGACGGCAAGGAGCGCAGCGAGCGCGTCGTGCAGGAGGGTCGAGAGCGCGCCCATCGGCTACTCGGGCCGGCCGGTCGCGCGGCGCGGGTGCGGGAGATCCACGTCGTCTGGATGATGACGGGTGCGCCTGACGGGCGCCTGAACAGCCGTACGGCGCGGGGTTTGGGGGCTTTCAGGCGAGGTTCAGGTCGTGCGCGAAAGAGTCGGGAGGGGGTCAGGCGTGAGGCTCCTGCGCACCCCGCCGGCCGGCCGTCTCTCTTCCTCCTGACGGCGGTCGGTCTCGAGCGGCCGTCACCGTACCGCTGCGGTGGCGGTCGCCGGCGGGAACGGCTCGTCCCACCGGCCGGGCCGGGTGCGCAGGTGCCTCACGCCGGCTTCGCACAAGTTGTCCCCAGCGCAATCGAGGGCTTTCTGTTCGGGCCGGAATGGGGTACAACTGGTGCACAGGGGGTTTTTCATCATTAGGGGGATGGGGCGATGAACGCGAAGTTCGTGGCGGCGTTGGCCGTCGTCTTTGCCGTTGTCGCGGGGACTGCCGCTGCGGGACCCGCGGCCAAGAAGCTGCTGACCGGAAAGGACATCAAGGACGGCTCGATCGGCATCGTCGACCTGAGCTCCAGCACGCGTGTCGGCCTGAAAGGGGCGCGAGGACCGGCCGGGCCGCAGGGCGACAACGGCGCCTCGGGCGCGAAGGGCGACACGGGACCTGCTGGTCCTGCAGGACCCACCGGCGCGTCCGGCCCGACGGGCCTGACCGGCCCTCAGGGCCTGCAGGGCCTGAAGGGCGACCAGGGCGCGCCCGGGCTGATCGGCGTCTGGAAGGGCGGGTACGCATCGGGAACGACGTACGCGAAGAACGATGTCGTCTCGCTGAACGGCGCCTCGTACATCTCGAAGTCGGACGGCAACCTCGCGCATACGCCTGGGACGACCGCCGACTGGGAGCTGGTCGCGGACAGGGGTGCACAGGGCATCCAAGGCCCGAAGGGCGACAAGGGAGACCAGGGCCTCCAGGGACAGGCCGGTGTGATCGGTGCCTGGAAGGGCGCCTACGCTGCCGGCACGACGTACGCGTTGAATGACGTCGTCTCGTCCGGTGGCTCGTCGTGGATCTCGAAGGCGGGCGGCAACATCGGCCACACGCCGGGGACGACCGCCGACTGGGAGATGGTCGCGGGCAAGGGCGACGCGGGCGCGGCCGGCGCGAAGGGCGACAAGGGTGACAAGGGCGACACCGGCGCCGCCGGCGCGCAGGGCATCCAGGGCCCGAAGGGCGACACGGGCGCGGCGGGCGGCCTGCTGGGCTACGAGGTCTACGCCGAGCCGGTTCCGACCGTGGACGCAGGCACGTTCCACGACAGCACGATCACGTGCCCGAGCGGGAAGCGCGCCCTCGGCGGTGGGATCGTCGCAACGGGCCCGACGGACGACCCGGACTACCGCCAGTACGTGGCGATGACCTGGAGCGGCCCGAGCACGAGCGACGCCGGCACGTGGGAGGTCTACTGGTTCGCGTACAACACGGTTGCCAGCGAGATGCGCGTCGTCTGCGCGACTCCACAGAGTTGAACCTTGAGGGCGGGGCCGCCTCGCGGCGGCTCCGCCTCTAGCTGTTCCCGGGCCGGTAGAACTCGCCCGATGGACCGGATCGAGTGGGTGCGCGAGCGCTGCCGCCTGCTCCAGGCGATCGGCGAGGAATTCGAGCGCACTCAGCCGTTCGCGGGCCTCACGATCGGCACCGGCATCCACGTCGAGCCGAAGACCGTCGCGCTGCTCCTCACGCTGCAGCGCGGCGGCGCGGAGCTCGTCTCGACAGGGAACCTGAACACGACGCAGCAGGAGGCGTGCGACTACCTCTCCGCGCGCGGCGTGCAGGTCGTGGGTGGGCCGACGAGCGACCCGGCCGAGCACGACCGCTACCTATGGGAGGTCGTGCGCACGCAGCCCGACCTGCTGCTCGACAACGGCGGCGACCTCTTCGTCCGCGCCCTCGAGGAGCCGTGGGACGGCCTGCGCGGCGGCACGGAGGAGACGACGTCGGGCCGGATGCGGCTCGAGCCGCTGCGCGACCGGCTGCGGGTACCGGTGCTGGTGATCAACGACAGCCCGATCAAGCAGTTCGCCGAGAACGAGCACGCGGTCGGTCAGAGCGTGCTCGAGTCCTTCCTGCGCATCACGAATCTCTCGACCAACGGCAGGCGCGTGACCGTCTTCGGCTACGGCGCGTGCGGGCAGGGCGTCGCCGCGAACTTCCGCGCGGCGCACGCAATCGTGTCGGTCGTCGAGGTCGACCCGGTGAAGCGGCTACACGCGCTGTGGGACGGCTTCCTCGTGCCCGAGCGCGAGGAGGCGCTGCGCTCGGCCGACGTGGTGATCACGGTCACGGGCGCGGAGGGCGTGGTGACGGCCGCCGACGCGCCGCAGCTGAAGCCGGGCGCCGTGCTCGCGAACGCCGGCCACTTCCCATGGGAGATCGAGGCGGAGGCGCTTACGGAGGCGGGTGCCACCGTCCTGACCGGCGGCCACATGGTCAACCTCGCCGGCCCGCGGCCGCTCGGCAACTCGATCGAGTCGATGGACATCGGCTTCGCCCTGCAGGCGCGGTGCCTCGAGGCGGTCGCGACCGGAACCGTCGGGCCGGAGTCGTGCGTCGTGCCCGTGCCGCGCGCCATCGACGAGCAGGTCGCCTCGCAGTTCGTGGCGATCGCCTAGCGCCGCCTCAGCGGAAGCCGAGGATCTCGAAGGCGCCGTCGGTGTGGTAGCGCAACACGAGCAGTCGCGCGGCGTTCGGCACCCGGACGGCGCAGATTGCGCGCCGGAACGCCTTCCCCTGAGCAGTCATCTTGGACGGGCCTTCACCGCGGCACGCGACCGCAACGACCGGGCCGTAATGCGTGGTGCCCTTCTGCAGGAACACGCCGCCGCTGACGCCGTGGAGGAAGAAGCGCTCCATTGCGTCCGGAGTCTTGAATGGATTCAAGGACACCCCGAAGGCCGTGCTCCCGGCGACGCCGCCTAGGACGAGCACTGCGATCACAACGGCCAACCGACGCATGGTGCGCTCCTCTCGTCGACTTCTCAGCGCGCGGACGATATCCCGATCGCGAGCCGGTGGACAGTCGCGCAGCGACTAGCGAGGCGAAACACGGGCGGCAGGACTCGAACCTGCAACCCCCGGTTTTGGAGGTCTGCGGCGTTAGGTGCGTTTGGCTACGGAAGCGGCGTTTTGGCGCCGCTCCGACCCGCTGAGGTGCGCTGAGGTGCGCTCAGGTCGGTACCAAGTTCGGTACCAAGTTTCAGACCAAGGTGGCGGCGCGTCCCCGGCGTGAAGTAGGGGACGCGCGGCTGGGGGCTTTCCTTCAGGCGCAGCTCAGCATGAGGCGTCCGAAGACGGGTGGACGCAGTCAGTCGTCGAGGTGGCCGGGATCGGGAACTCAGCGTTTCCGCTGATGAGCGCACAGCGCTTCGGCTAGATCCTGTTGGTGGCACCACCTGTGGCCACTTGCCAGCCGCCATGGAGGTGGCGAATGACGTTCCGTCCCCGCAGTGGGGCGGCCCGAGTTGGTTTGTGGGCCTGCGCGATCGCGCTGGTGGCTCTGGCTGGCTGCGGCGGGAGCGGATCCTCGTCACGCGGCGTCGTTGTCGCTGACATTCCAGTCCCTCTGGGTGCAAAGAGCGGCGTGACTGCAATCGCGGCCGGCGAGGTTCACAGCCTGGCATTGCTTAAGACCGGCGAGGTCATCGCTTGGCACTGTCCCGCAGACACCGACTTCGGGCAATGCGCTGTTCCGGCTGCTGCGAAGAGCGGGGTGATGGCGATCGCAGCCGGCCTCTGGCACAGCCTCGCGCTAAAGAGCAGCGGCACCGTCATCGCCTGGGGATGTGGGTATCCGACCCTGGACGCGGGCCAGTGCACCGTTCCCCCTGCGGCCCAGAGCGGAGTGATCGCGATTGCCGGCGGCGCTTATCACAGCCTGGCGCTGAAGCGCGACGGTAGCGTCGTCGCCTGGGGCTGCGGCACGATCCACCAGTCCCACGCGGACACCGTCCTGGACTGGGGGCAGTGCGACGTTCCGGCCGCAGCCAAGAGCGGGGTGACAGCGATCGCAGCCGGCACTCAGTCCAGCCTGGCATTGAACCGCGACGGCAGGGTCGTTGCCTGGGGTTGCCGCGTCTCACGTGGTCGCGAATATTGCACCGTTCCCGCAGCTGCCAAAAACGCTGTGACTGCGGTTGCGCCCGGAATGGTCTTGAAGCGCGACGGGGGCGTGGTTGCCTGGGGCTGCTGTGGGAAAGACCGCGTTCCAACTGCGGCCAGAAGTGGCGTGGTGGCCATCGCAGCCGGCAAGTTCCAAGACCTCGCGTTGAAGAACGACGGCAGCGTGGTCGCGTGGGGTTGCCACAGTCCTATCGCACTTGGACAGTGCCGCGACTCGGTCGCGACCAGACGAAGCGGCGTAACGGGGATTGCGGCCGGCAGTGACTACAACCTCGCTCTGCTTGGTTCGCCGTAGTCGCCAGCGCGATCTGGCCGCGACCCTCGTTGCCGTCGTTGACCCGTTGTCTGAGCGCGGAGAGGCCTACTCGTGTGCCAGATGGGTCAGAGCCACGTGTAAGCAGGCACTTCTGCTCATACGGAGCGGCCCCGGAGTCGAACCGAGCCAGCCTGGGGCTGCCAGACCTCACCGGTCTTGGAGATCTACCGAGTGAGGTGCGTCTGGCTGCAGGAGCGGCCTTTCGGGGCCGCTCCGATCCCATCAGGTGCGCTGAGGTGCGCTCAGGTCGGTACCAAGTTCGGTACCAAGTTCAGACTCAGTGGTCGGGGCGGACTGGCGCGGCACCTAAGCCGCACGAAAGGACCTGCCCTCCGCCTCCAGGCGGGCCTTCTGTTCAGGTGGAACAGGGCATGGAACCGGCCTGGGATGTACCAGCGGGACGCGCGACGGCGCGGATCCCCTGGCGTGGGCGATGGAACCGGTCGCGCAGCGGCGGAAAATCGTGTGACTGAGTAGGGAAAGCGGCCCGTTGCTGCGTACGCGCGCGGTGCCGGGCGCCGAAGGGGGGAGAGTAATGAGGGGGATGTCGAGGGTGCTGCGCCGCTGCGCGGTCCTAGCTGTCCTGGTCGGCGCGGGCGTGCTGGTTGTGGGTGCGCAGGCGGCGTCGGCGCAGGTCATCGAGATCTGTAAGTCGTCGGCCAATGGGATGTCCGGCCGGCCGTTCAGTTACACGGTTGCCCCGTCGGGTGGCTCGGCATTCAGCGTCGGCCCGATCAACGGTGGCCGCTGCTCCGGGCCGATCTCGCTGTCGGGTTCCACAGCGACGATCACCGAGGCGCAGTCCGATCCGGCCACCGATGTCGCGTCGGTGACGGTGCGCCCGTCGCTGCGCAAGCTGTCGGACAACCTGGCTAATCGCTCGGTGACGGTCACGACGGGTGCGTCGACGTCGTCGGAGACGCTGGTCACGTTCACGAACAAGCCGGCCGGTGGCAACTACGGGTCGCTCAAGGTCTGCAAGCTGACCGAGACCCCGGCCTATCTGGGCCGCCAGTTCTCGTTCAGCGTCAACGGCGGCCCGCTGGTCTCGACCGAGGCCAACGACGCCTTCGACGATCCGGCCAACTACACCTGCCGCATCCTGGGCACCTTCCAGGTCGGCTCGATCGTCACCGTGCACGAGCAGATCCCGGCCGGTTCGGAGATCCAGTGGATCGACACCGACCCGGGCGAGAACCTGCTCGACTTCAACACCGCCTCCGGTGACGCCGTCATCCAGATCGGCGCCGGCATGACGGTCGCGTACTACGACAACGAGCCCACCCCGCCCGCAGGGAACGGCTGGCTCGAGGTCTGCAAGAACGTCACCTGGTCGGATCCCGACGTCAGTGGCCCGTTCGACTTCACGGTCACCGATGCCGCCGGCGCCACCTACGAGCTGACCGTGCTCGCCGGGCAGTGCTCCGAGCCGATCCAGGTCGCCGCAGGCGTCAACGAGGTCGCCGAGCACGCACGCGCCAACACGGAGCTCCACGACGTGTTCACGTATCCCGAAGACCGCCTGCTGACGGTCAACTGGATCAACCGCGTCGCCACCGTCGAGGTGCCGGTCTCCGACAGCGCCAACGACGAGACCCAGGTGCACTTCATCAACAAGGCTCTGCGCGGCCAGCTCAAGGTCTGCAAGGCCCTCGGGCCCGGCAGCGCTGATCTGATCGGCCAGTCGTTCTACTTCGACATCCGCGAGGACGGCGCCGCGTACGACGGCATCTGGATCACGGCAGCCGCTCAGACCCAGTGCAAGATCGTCGGGTACTTCCCGATCGGAAGCGTCGTGGACGTCCAGGAGACGTGCGGCAAGGTCCTGCCGATGGAGCAGCCCAACGGCGATGACCACTGCAACGAGTTCATCGACGTGAGCGGTGAGGGCGAGATCACGATCGCCCCCGGCATCAACACGGTGACGATCACGAACACCGCGAAGGGCCTGCTCGAGATCTGCAAGCAACTGTTCTTGGTGACGACGCAGCCGACGTTCCGCTTCCGCGTTGACGGCGGTGGCGTGATCAACGTCCGCGCCGGCACGTGCTCGCCGCCGATGCGCGTCTCGGTCGGCAACCACACCGTCACCGAGCTCGTCGAGACCAACTACGAGCTCGATCCGGACGCCCCGGGGAACGGCATCACCGTCGCCCCGGCCGACCGCGAGGTCAGCCGTAACCTGCCCACCCGCACCGTCACCGTCTTGGTTCCCTACGGGCCGAGCGGCGAGACGCTCGTCACCTACTACAACCGGCCCAAGTTCGCCCGTATCAAGGTCTGCAAGGCGATCACGCCCGGCTCGGCCGACGCGCTCAGCGGCAAGACCTTCTCGTACACCGTGTACGTCGACGCCCTGTTCGGCGGCACCGTGCAGTTCACCCTGGGCCCGATCCACCCGGGCGAGTGCGAGCTCTTCTCGCTTGACGGCGAGGAGGTCTTCTTCCCCGTCCTCACCGCGGCGGGAGCCAACCGCGTGGTGCGCGTCGTCGAGAACGGGGCAACGGACGCGACCCCGGGGCCGGGGACCTTCTACGTCACGGGCCTGGGCGTCACCGGGAACAACCGCAACTTCCCGGTCCTGACCAACTGCCAGCCGGCGGCATACAGCCCGACCGGCCAGCACTGCAAGACGTTCCCGTACGCGGGCAACCCGGTCCACATCGCGTGGACGCTCGGGCCCGCCGTGAACGTCGTCACCTTCACCAACTCGGCAGGTGATCCCTAAGCGGTAACCGCGAGTAACGCGCGGCGCTTCGAGCGGCACCACTCGGAAAGAGGCCCCCGGTCAAACGGGGGCCTCTCTCACTTTCGCGCAGCGGCATCGATTGCGACTAGCTAGCAGGCCCTTGGCGCGACAGGGGCGGCAGGACTCGAACCTGTAACCCCCGGTTTTGGATGTCCGCCGAACTAGGTGCGAGGAGCCCAGGACGCTGTTGCGGTGACGGTGGCGAGCAGTTTCTCGGTCTGGTCGAGCGCGGGCTTGTAGCCCATGGAGTCGAACAGGTCGCGGGCTTGGCTGAGCGGTTGTTCGGCGCCGGGCTGGCCTTGGGCGAACAGGCTGCGGCCGTGGCCGAGCAGGGCGTGGGCGTGTTCGGGGACGTTGCCGAACTCGCGCCAGCGTTCGGCGGCGTCGGCGTAGAGGGCGGCGGCCTCGGTGTGGTCGCCGGCGTGTTCGGCGAGTTGGGCGCGGCTGGCGGTGAGGGCGTGCTGGTGGAGGGGGAAGTGGGGTTGGAGCCGGTCGGTGAGGGTGTGGGCGAGGGTGGGGTCGCCGGCGGCGAGCGCGGTTCGCACCATCGCCGGCAGCCGCGTGGCGTAGTTGGGGTTTTCGTGGGGGCCGGCGGTCTGGTCGAGCTCGGTGAGCAGGTCGCGGGCCTGGTCGGGGTGGCCGGTGGCGAGGCGGGTCGCGGCCGCGGTTGGGAGTGCGCTGACGCTCTGGCGCTGGCGGCTTCGCGGGCGGAGGCGACGAGCCAGTCGGCCCGGCTGCCAGCGTCGTCGGTGAGGCCTTGCTCGAGCCAGGTGGCGAGCTCAAACTCGCGCAGGTTTCATCAGCCTGGTGGTGTCGCCGCTGGTTTCGGCGGCAGCGGCGAGCTCGGGGTCCTACGGGCGACTAGCGGACGTCCTGGCGCGCACCCGCTGCTGCTCCAGATGCAAAGCGAGCTTCGGGCACTCGCGGACGGCGCGGCGAGCGTGCCGCTCGAGCTCGGCCGGCACAGGCCTATCGTCGATGATCGGAAAGCCCCAGTCGTCGAGCGTCACCCGCTCGGGGAAGAGCTCGGCGCAGAGCCCGTGGCCGTCACAGGCAATCGGGTCGATGCGCAGGACGCGGCTCATGCACGCGCCCCGGTAGCGAGGATGCGGCGGTCGCTGCCGCTGCACCGGCCGCGCCGCAGGTGCTGGGCGACCTCGTCCTGGAAGACCGAGAGCGCGCTCGCGACGAAGCGCGCGGCCCCGTCCGGGTGACGGCACGCGCCGCGTCCGGTGACCTGCTTCGCCCAGCGCTCCAGCCGTTTGCGCTCGTCCGCCTGCCCGGCCGCGACACGCTCCAGGCCGGCTGCGAGCGCGTCCAGGCCGAATTGGCATGGCCCGCACTGGCCGGCGCTCTCACCGGCGAGGTAGCGCGCGACTCGGGCGCTCTCACGGACGCCGCATGCGCCCGCCGGAAGCACGGCGATCACGCCGGCGCCGAGGCCGTTCGCCCGGGTCAGGGGGAGGTGCTGGTCGGCCGTCCAGCCGCCGAAGTAGCCGCCGACGAGGAAGGCCCCCGCGGGCTCGGCCGGCCCGCCGGCCTGCTCGAGCACGTGCGAGAGCGGTGTTCCGAGCTCGATCTCGTAGACGCCGGGGCGTGCGACGCCCCCGGAGAGCGTGACCAGGGCCGTACCCGGCTCGTCCTCCGTGCCGAGCCCGCGAAACCAGTCGGCGCCGAAGCGTGCGATGAGGGCCAGATGGGCGAGCGTCTCGGCGTTCTGCACGAGCGTGGGCGCGCCCTCGAGGCCGCGCTCGAATGGGTACGGAGGCTTGACGGTGGGCTTTGCCCCGCGGCCGGCGAGGGCGGCGAGCAGCGCAGTCTCCTCGCCCGCGACGAAGGCATCCGGGACGACGGCGAGCCGCCAGCGCAGGGGGTCGCGGCGCTCCGCCAGGGCCTCGGCCACGACGGCGTGCTCCGCGCGTGCTCCCCGGCCGACGGCCACAATCACCTCCCGGCTGCCGAGCGCGACCGCGGCGGCCGCGGCACCGTCGAGCACGAGGTGCGGCGTGTGGCGGAGCAGCGCCTTGTCCTTGCCGCTCGCCGGCTCGCCCTCGGCCGCGTTCACGACGACGAGCGGGCGGCCCCGGGCGTCCGCTAGGGCCCGAAGCTTCTTCCCGGTCGGGAAGCCTCCGCCACCGCGGCCGCGCAGCCCGCTCGCCTCGGTGACGGCGATGAGGTCGCGGCCCTCGTCGAGCGGCCCGAAGGCCTCGAGATGCTCGTAGAGGGAGGCGGGCCGGCCGTCGCCGCGGACGGCTGCGAGGATCCGACCCACGCCCGCGGGCGGGAGCACGGCGCGGCGCGTTGCCGTCAGCGTCACGCCGGCTGGCCGTCGACGGAGCCGCTGACGACCCCAGAGCCTGAGTCGATGTTCAGCGCAAACTGGAGCTGGAGCCGCTGTCCCGCGCCCGTCCTGACGTCCGTCTGGACCTGCTGGCCGCTGAGCGCGGTCACGCTGCCGGTGTAGACGGCGCTCGTTCCGGCCGGCACGAACGAGACGCCGCTCGCGGTCATCGCAACCCCCCCGTCTGCCGGCGTGCCACGGAGGTCGATGCGGACGGCGCCGCCAGGCCCGCCGTGCAGGCGGCCGGTGATGACGACGGTGACGAGCCCACTCGAGTCGGTGGACTCGCTCATCTTCCCGTTCAGGGAGGCGGAGAAGGGCGCGTTCGGCAGCGCAACGGCCGGGCGCGGCCTCGACGTAGGCCGCACGACGACCCGGCGGCTCGCGAGGAGCGTCGAGGGCGTGCCGGCGCGCCGGGCCCAGCCCGGCTGCGCCGGCCCGCCGTGGTACCAGGCGAGGACGCCGAGCGCTGCGAGCACGACGCCGCCGGCCCCGGCGAGGCGCATCCCCGGCGCCTGCCCGCTCAGGGCGAGGCGGGCGAAGACGGCGGCGGCGACGGCGGCGAGCGACGCGAAGCCGGCCGCCGCCAGCCAGCCGGTGCGCGCGTCGCTGCCGGTACCGAGCGCGTGCGTGAGCGCAACCGGCCAGGAGATGTAGGCGAGCCAGTGCACGCCGCGCCACATGCGGTAGCCGAAACGCGCACGGAGGAGGCTCGTGACGATCAGGGCCAGCAGCAGGTCGAAGGCGACCGCGCCGAGGCCGAGCCAGACGGGGCGGTACGGCGAGACGAACGGGATGACGGCGTCCTTGAGGCCGATCGGCGCGTAGCCGTCCGCGACCGTCGTGACGACGTGGACGACGACGAAGGCGACGGCCAGGAGCGTGAGGTTGCGGTGCAGTCCGGCAGACACGAAGCGCGGCCAGCGGGCGGTGCGCCAGCCGGCGGTGGTCAGCACCCCAAGGACGAGTGACGCCGTCAGGAGCAGCAGGGCGACGACGCCGGTGCCGCGGGTCACGAACCAGAAGGTCTTGGCGTTTGAGGCGGCGGCTGCGGCTGCGACGATCACGCTGCCACCGCCTCGGAGGGCCACCCGCCGGTGAGGCTCGGCGCGCCGCTCTCGCGAACGAGGCGCGCGGGCAGTCGCTGCTCCGCGAGCCAGCCCGGTGCGGCCTCGCCGAGCACGAGCGCGGCGGTCGAGGCGGTGTTCGCGATCAGGCAGCTTCCGGCGGCGACGGTCACGGTTCGCCACGGGGTGTCCGCGGGTCTTCCGGTGCGCGGGTCGATCACGTGGTGCGCGGTGCCCTGCTCGGTGCGCCAGCGCCGGACCGCAGTCCCCGACGTTGCGACGCCGCCCTCGGCGATTGCGACGACCGGCCCGGCGGTGTCGAGGGGAGCTGCGTGGTCGTCTGCGATGCGGACAGCCCAGCCCGCCGGCGGCGGAGGCCCCGCGACTGCGACGTCGCCGCCGAGGGAGACCAGTGCGCCCGTGCCGTGACGCTTCGCGATCGAGTGGGCGGCAGCGTCCGCCGTCCAGGCCTTGGCGGTCGCGCCCAGGTCGAGCTCGAGCCCGCGGGGGACGGTGAGCAGCAGCCGGTCGCGGTCGAGCTCCATGTCGCGCCAGGTCGAGCGGCGCGGCGCGACCGGGCGCAGCGCCCACGACCCGCGTGTGCGGACGAGCGCGAACGTCCGGTCGTAGCCGGCCGCCCGTAGCTCGGCGCCGAGCGTCGGGTCAACGAGGCCGCCGGTCGACCGCGCGGCCGCAAGGCCGCTCTCGACGAGCTCCGCGAGCAGATCCGAGATTCCGACCGCGGTCCCGGCGCACGCATTTGCGCGCGAGAGCTCCGAGTCGCCCCGGAAGCGGCTGCAGGCCGCGCCGACGCGCTCGAGGAGCCCGTCGACGGTCGCGCGGGCGGAGGGGAGCGCCCGCGCGTCGGTGACGGCGACGACGGCGGTGGTGCCCCAGACGCGAAACGACGCTGTCCGGGTCACGATCCTCCCGACACGACCACCGGCGGCGTATAGGACTGCACGGGCGCCGCCGGTGGCGGGGAGGACTGGGAGGGTTGGGGCGCGGACGCCGGTGTGGCGGCGCCCTGCGCGGACACGAGGGGTGGAGCGGGGGCATTGCGAATGACCGCCGGGGCGGTCGCGGTGGCGGCCGCCGCTGCGGTGACGGCTTTCTTGGCGTGCGTGGAGCCGGCGGCGAACGTCACGAAGAGGCCACCGAGCGCGACGGTCAGGGCGATCGCGCCGCCGGTGACCCGCCGCAAGCGGCGCGCCGCCGCGTCACGGGCGCCTGCGGCGGCGCGGGGGTTATGACGTGGTGCTGACGGGAGGGAGCCCATCGGTCGGAGGGTCGCAGCGCCAGATGACGCTTCGATGAGGCGAACCTGTGGAGCCCCTAAGAGTTTGCGGCGGGCGCGTGGACGCGGTGGCGCGGCGCCGACGGCGCGCGGGGGACGCTCAGCCAGACGTCCGCGCCGCCGTCGGGGCGGTTCGCGGCGCCCACGTCTCCTCCATGGGCCTGTGCGATCAGGGACACGATCGACAGGCCGAGGCCGGCCCCGCCGCGGCTGCGCGCCTCGTCCGCCCGGCTGAAGCGGTCGAACGCGCGCTCGAGGAATGCGTCCGGGAAGCCGGGCCCCCGGTCGGTGACGTGGAGCTCGACGTCTTCTTCGTTCTCGAGCGCAGCCAGCACGACGTCGCCGTCGCCGTGGGCGAGGGCGTTTTCGACCAGGTTGGCGAGCCCCTGCTCGACGCGCGCCGGGTCCAGCGTGACGAGCGCGTCCGCGGGCTCTGCCCGGACAGAACGCCCGAGCTCGGCGGCCCGCGTCGCGAAGCGCGAGGCAACCGAAGCGAGGATGTCGCCCGCCTCCACCGCCTCTGCTCGGACGGGTAGTGCGCCTTGCTCGGCTCGTGCGATCAGCAGCAGGTCCTCCGCGAGGTGGGAGAGTCGCTCGGCCTCCGCGGCCGCGGCGCGGACTGCGTCTTCGAGCTCGGCGTGGGTGCGCGGCCGGCGAGCGGCGAGCTCGAGCTCGGTGCGGAGGAGCGCGAGCGGCGTCCGCAGCTCGTGGCTGGCATCGGCGACGAAGCGCCGCTCGTGCTCGAACGCGGCGTGCAGCCGGGCGAGCATGTCGTTGAGCGTGTTGGCCAGGCGCGAGATCTCGTCGCGGGCCTGAGGCACAGGGAGCACGTCGGGCGAGGCTGCCGTGATCGAGGCGGCGCGGCGCCGCATCGCCTCGACGGGGCGGAGCGCGGCGGCCGCGAGCAGGTAGCCCGCGAGCGAGGCGAGCAGGAGCCCGAGCGGCAGGGCGATCAGGAGCTCGCGCGACAGCCGGTCGAGCGTCTCTGCGCGGGGCTGGAGCGAGCGGGCCACCGCGACGGCCTGCCTGGTTCCCGCTGTGCGGACGGCCAGCACCCGCCACTCGCCGCCCGGGCTGTCGAGCCTGACCGTGCGGAAGAGGCTCTGCCCGGCCGCGGCGCGGCGCGCGTCGGCCGGGGAGAGGAGGCGATTGATGCCGAGCGCGCTCGCGCGTACGACCGCGCCCTGCGCGTCGAAGACCTGCGCAAGCGTCGTCCCGCCGGCGGCGTCAGGGTCGACGAGCCCATGTTCGCCGCGCGCGTGGGTGGATGCCTCGCGAGCCTGAGCTCGGAGCGACTGGTCGACGGACGAGAGCAGCGTATTGCCGACACGCAGGTAGACGAACCCGCCGAGGACGGCGAGGACGACGGCCATCGCCAGCGCGAACGCAAGCATGAGCCGAACCCTGATCGGCACGCGGGTCACGGCTGGCGCAGCCTGTAGCCGAGGCCGCGGACGGTCTCGATCGAGTCCGTGCCGAACGGGCGGTCGATCTTCTGCCGCAACGACCGGATGGAGGCGTCGACGACGTTGGAGCGGCTTTCGAAGGCCATGTCCCAGCCGCCCTCGAGGAGCTGGTCGCGGCTGAGCACGACGCCGGGCCGCCGCAGGAAGAGCTCGAGCAGCGTGAGCTCCTTCGCCGAGAGGTCGAGCTCCTTCGACCCGCGCCAGGCCCGTCGCGCCGCGGGATCGAGCCGCAGGTCGCCGGCCTGCAGCACGGCCGGACGCTCGACCGGTGCCCGCCGGATCAGCGCCCGCAGGCGGGCGAGCAGCTCGTCGAACGAGAAGGGCTTGGCGAGGTAGTCGTCGGCGCCGGCGTCGAGCCCGGTGATGCGGTCGTCGACCGCGTCGCGTGCCGTCAGCATCAGGACCGGCGCCCAGACACCGTCGGCGCGGAGCCGCCGGCAGACCTCGAAGCCGTCGACCTTCGGAAGCATGACGTCGAGCACGATCGCGCCGTACTCGCCGGCGTTCGCCATCCAGAGCGCTTCCGCGCCATCTGCGGCCACGTCGGCCGTATATCCCTCCTCGCGGAGCCCCCGGGCCAGAAGTCCGGCGAGCCGCTCCTCGTCCTCGACCACGAGCACGCGCACGGGTTCAGTGTGCGTGGCGCGCGTGAAGCGAGGATGAGGGGTTCCGGGTACTCGGTGTGCGGGGTGCCACCGATTGCGCGAGCCAGGTCAAGCCGCCACGGACGCGCGGGATACCCCTTTTGTCGACCGACGGAGGATCTCGAGCGCGTGATCGTCACCATCACGATGGCTCACGGGTGCGTGCATCGTCGATCGCCGAGCGGACGATCCTGAGCGGTCATCAAGCTCCGGCTTCCGATTCAGTCGAGGCAACGGAACCGACCGGCTAGCAGGGCTTCTGGTCTACAGGGGCGGCAGGACTCGAACCTGCAACCCCCGGTTTTGGAGACCGGTGCTCTGCCAATTGAGCTACGCCCCTAGGCGGTTCGACGGCACGAGTTTACCCGCGCCAGAACGAGGATTCGGGCCGTCTGCCGCAGGGAACTACGCGCCCATGAGCGAAAACCCGATCGAGCAGGAAGACGAGGCACAAACCGCCGAGGACGAGCTCGACGACCAGCAGCCCGGCGAGACCTACCGCGGTGAGATCGACGAAGACGAAGAGCGCCGCCGGCAGCTCGCCGACGAGGAGGACGCCGAGTAGCATCGCGGCGTGCGGGCTCCCTCCCAGCGGCGTGCGCTGGGCGTTCTCTTCCTTGCGCTCGCGCTGATCTTCGCCGGCATCGCGTACGCGGCCGCCGTCGCCTCGCAATGGTTCGTCGCGGTGCCCGCCGGCGTGATCGCGATCTGGATCGCGACGCTCGCCGTCTCCGCCCTCCGAGGCGCCCGCCGGCCGGGCTGACGCGTTCAGGCGGCCTTAACCCGGCGATAGGAATACTTCCGGCGGGTCGAACGTGAAGCTTCTGCGCACACTCCCGACCAGGCGTCTCCTCTTCCTTCTGTCGGCAGGTGGGCTCCTGGCAATCGCCGCGCTGACGGCGGCGGTGGCCATCGCCGGTGGTGGATCGCCTCCGCCTCCCGAACCGCTCACGCAGGCGCTGCACAACGCGCTGACGGCCGACCGGCCGTCGAGCGTCTCGGCACGCATCAAGTTCACGAACGGCCTCGTCCCGGGCAGCGCGCTCGGAGAGGGCCACTTCGGCTCGCCGCTCCTGACCGGCGCGACGGGGAGGCTGTGGGTCACGGGGGACGGCCGCGGGCGCATCGAGCTCCAGTCGGACGCCGGTGACGCGCAGATCGTCTGGAACGGGGACCAGGTCACCGTCTACGACGCGTCGTCCAACACCGTCTACCGGGCCACGTTGCCGGCCCGTCACGACGCCGGCAGCGGCACCGAGGCGGCGAAGACGCCGCCCTCGGTCGCGGAGATCCAGGACGCCCTGAACCGGCTCGCCGTGCACGCGGACGTGTCCGGCGCGACGCCGACGGACGTGGCCGGGGAGCCGGCCTATTCGGTCCGTATCGAGCCGAAGGACCACAGCAGCCTGCTCGGTCGGGCCGAGCTCGCCTGGGACGCGCTCAACGGCGTGCCGCTGCGGGTGGGCATCTATGCGAAGGGCGCCGGCAGCCCCGTGCTCCAGCTCGCCGTCACCGACATCACGTTCGGCGGTGTCTCCGACGGAGACGTCTCGATCTCGCCGCCCGCGGGCGCGACGGTCGTCGACCTGTCGCCGCCGTCCGGCCACGACTCCTCGTCCGGTGACACGAACTCTCAGTCGATCGAGGGCCTGGCCGCGGTCAAGGCGGCCGCGAACTTCCCGGTCACGTTCCCCGACAGCGTGGCCGGCCGCGCCCGGACGGCCGTCCGCCTCGTCGGCAGCGGCGACTCGCAGGTCGCCGTCGCCGTGTACGGCGAGAACCTGGGCGCCATCGCCGTCGTTGAGCGCAAGGCCGCCGCCGACCACGCCGGCCCCCTCGGAAGCCTGCCCACCGTGAACGTCGGCGGCCACAGCGCACACGAGCTCGCGACGCCGCTCGCCACGATCCTCGAGTGGCAGCGCGACGGCGTCTCGACGATCGTCGCAGGCTCCGTCACGCCGGCGGTGGCCGAGTCCGCCGCCGCAGACGTCGGGTGAGTGATGCGCCGCCCGTCGCGGCGCGCGACCTCGTCAAGCTCTACGGGGAGATCACCGCCGTCGACCACGTCGACCTGACCGTCGAGCGCGGCGACGTCTTCGGCTACCTCGGCCCGAACGGCGCCGGCAAGACGACGTCGCTGCGCATGCTGCTCGGCCTGATCCGGCCGACGAGCGGCACCGCCGAGCTGTTCGGGCGGAACCCGCTGCACGAGGGCGCACGGGCGCTCGAGGGCGTGGCCGGGTTCGTTGAGGGGCCCCGCTTCTACCCGTATCTCTCGGGCCGCAAGAACCTGCGCATGCTGGCCGACTACGACGGCGGCGATGCGCGCTCGCGCATCGACGAGGTGCTCGAGATCGTCGAGCTACGCGACCGGGCGAAGGACAAGGTCGGCGGCTACTCGCACGGGATGCGCCAGCGGCTGGGCATCGCGGCGTCGCTCCTGCGCAGCCCGCGCCTGCTCCTCCTCGACGAGCCGACGACCGGCCTCGATCCGGCAGGCATGCGCGACATGCGCCTGCTCGTTCGCCACCTTGCCGACGAGGGGATCACGATCCTGCTCTCGAGCCACCTGCTGAACGAGGTCGAGGAGCTCTGCAACCGCGTGGCCATCATCCGCAAGGGCTCGATCATCTACGAGGGGCAGCTACGCGACCTGCTTGCGACCGCGTCGACCGGCTTTCGCATGCGCACGACCGATCCCGAGCGGGCCCGGGCCCTGTCGCTCGCGCAGAGCGGGGTGGAGGTGCTGCCTGCGTCGAACGGCGACCTGCGCCTGCGCGGCGACGAGGAGGCGATCGCCGCCCTCACCGTTGCGCTCGGCCAGGCGCAGATCGGGCTCACGGCGCTCGTGCCGGAGACGGCCAGCCTCGAGGAGCTCTTCCTCGGCATGACGGGCGGCGAGTCGTCCGACGCCGACCGGGAGGCAGTCGCCTGATGGCCGGCGTCGCTCGCGTCTACCGCTGGGAGCTCGCCAAGCTGATGGCGCAGAAGAGGACGTACCTCGGCCTGGGCGTGGCCATGCTCGTGCCCGTCATCTTCGTCGTCGTGCTCCTCTTCCAGTCCGGCGGCCCGAACGACATCCTGCTCGGCCGGAACATCCGCGACACCGGGCTCGCGACGCCGTTCGTCGTACTTTTCTTCATGTCGATCTGGGGGCTGCCCCTGATCACGGCGCTCGTGGCCGGGGACATCGTCGCGTCGGAGAGCCACAACGGGACGCTCAAGACGATCCTCACGCGCTCCCGGAACCGCGGCGAGGTGTTCACCGGCAAGGTGCTCGCCGCGGTCACCTACACGGTCGCCGCGATCGTCGCCCTCGCGCTCGTCGGCGTCGTCGCCGGGAGCCTCGCCTGGGGCTTCCATCCGCTGCGGACGCTCTCCGGGACGGAGGTGTCCGCACTCCACGGCCTGGGGCTGCTCGGCGCGAGCGTCGCCGTCTACGCGCTGCCACTCGTGGCGATCGCCGCGTTCGGCGTGATGCTCTCGACGATCACCCGCAACAGCGCGGCCGCCGTCGTGGGAACGCTGATGTGGGCGCTGCTGATGCAGTTGCTGGGTGTGCTGCCCGGCACGGAGAGCATCCGGCCGTACCTGCTCGGGACGCAGTTCGAGGCCTGGCACGGCTTCCTGCGCGTGCCGGCCGACTGGCTCCCGATCCGGCGTGCGGTATGGGTGTGTGCGCTCTACACGTTCGTGCCGCTCTTCGCGGCGTACCTGGTGTTCCTGCGCCGAGACGTGGCCGGCGAATAGCAAGCGCCTGGAGCGGGCATGAGACGGCCGGATGAGGAGTCCGACGGCCCGCCCCGTATTCTCTTAGGCCGTGGCGGAGGACACCCAGCAGCTCTGGCTCGATTACACCAAGACGAAGGACAAGCACCTTCGCGACCGGTTGATCCTCACGTACGCGCCGCTCGTGAAGTACGTCGCGGGCCGCGTGGGCAGCGGGCTGCCCGCCCATGTGGACGAGGAAGACCTCGTCTCCTACGGCCTGCTCGGGCTGATGAGCGCGATCGACCGCTTTGACCCCACGCGCGACATCAAGTTCGAGACGTTCGCGATCGCGCGCATCAAGGGCGCGATCATCGACGAGCTCCGCTCGCTCGACTGGGTGCCGCGCTCCGTGCGGTCGCGGGCACGCGAGATCGAGCGGGCGATGGCCGAGCTCGAGAAGACGCTGCACCGCGCGCCGACCGACGAGGAGATCGCCACGAAGCTCGGCATCACGGAGGACGAGCTCGACGACAGCCTCACCGACATCTCGCGCTCCTCGATCGCCGCGCTCGACGAGCTCTGGACGATCTCCGGCTCCTCGGGCGACCAGGTGTCGCTCATCGACACGATCGAGGACACGAGCGGCCCCGAGCCGCAGGCCGCGCTCGCGCAGACGGAGCTCCGCGAGGCGCTCGGCGAGGCGATCGCCCGCCTGCCGGAGCGCGAGAAGCTCGTCGTCACGCTCTACTACTACGAGGAGCTGACCCTGCGCGAGATCGGCGATGTGCTCGGTGTGACCGAGTCCCGCGTCTCGCAGCTGCACACGAAGGCGATCCTCCGCCTGAAGGCGCGCCTCGCCGGCGGGGCGCGCGCGATGTCGACCTAGAGCGCCGCCTCGGCCTCGCGGATCAGCCGCTCGACCAGCTTCGCGCCGGCGCCGGCGACGAGCGCTCGCGCCTCACTGAGCCGGGCTGTTGCCCCGTCCCGCTGCCCTTGAGCAGCGAGAAATCGGGCGTAGGCGACGACGGCCTCGGCGCGCTCGAGCCGAGCTTCGCCGCCGGCGTACTCTGCGAGCACGCGCTGCCAGATCTCCTCCGCCTCGCCGATCCGTCCCTGCGCCGCGCGCAGCTCCGCCAGCTCCTCGTACGAGTCGGGCCAGCCGGTGAGCGCAGCCTCGGCGTCAGCCTCGTCGAGCCGTCCCCGTCGCACCAGGATCTCGGCGCGCATCGCGTGCGCGAGGTCGTCCGGGACGCTGCTCGCACCGGAGACCTTCAGCGCGCGGTCGATGGCCGTCCAGGCGTCGTCGAGCCGCCCCAGGTCGACGAGAGCGCGGGCGAGGTTGACGGTCAAGGCGTTGAAGAGCCACATGGTCTCGCCGAGCCGCTCGGCCAGGGTCACCCGCTCGCGGCCGTGCTCCGCGGCATCCTCCAGCCGGTCCTGCGCGCGACGGAGCACCGAGAGCACCGCGTGCGACGCCTCGAGCGCCCGGAGGCTGCCGGTTTCGGTGGCGAGGCGGAGCGCTTCGTCGACCTGGCGCTCCGCCTCGTCGATGCGCCCCATCTGCATCAGCGCGATCGCGGGGTGGCCGGCCATGCTCCACGCCACGCGGGGCAGGTCGCCGAGCTCGCGCGCGATCTCGGTGGCCCGGCGCCGGTGCTCGACGGCCAGGCTGAGACGACGGCCCGACCAGCTGTAGGCGAGGCCGACGATGTCGTGCGCCTCGACCTCGACGTCCCGCAGTGCAAGCGGCTCGGCGAGCTCGAGCGCGCGGTTGCCTGCTTCGATCATGCCGTCGGCGTCGCCGCGGGCGCGCGCCGCCTCGGCCAACGCGAGCGACGCGAGCGCCGTGGCCTCAGGCGTCGCGCTGCCCGCGAGGACGCGCTCGGCACGCTCCACCGCCTCGTCGGCCGCACCCGACCGGGCGAGCACGGCCGCGAGCTGCGCACTCGCGAGCTGTGCCGGCTCGTCGTCGTCGCCCGCGATGTCGACGGCGCTGCGCAGGAGCTCGGCGGCCTGGTGGACGCTGGCGTTCGCCGACGACCAGGAAGCGGCCGTACGCAACGCCTCGACCGCGGAGCGCACGAGCT
Organism: uncultured Thermoleophilia bacterium; assembly: GCA_963734565.1. Taxonomy (GTDB): domain Bacteria; phylum Actinomycetota; class Thermoleophilia; order Gaiellales; family Gaiellaceae; genus JACVRM01. The sequence goes on from CAVTHM010000002.1 coordinate 1,293,085, forward strand.
CCGGCTCGACCGGCTCGAGCGGCGCCACCTCGCGTCTCAGCGACACGGCCTGCGCCAGGTGGCGCGCAATCGGCACGCTGAGGTCGGGGCGCTCCGCGTGCCCGCCGAGCCAGTCGGCCGCGCGCCGGTGAAGCGCCGAGCGCTCGAGCTTCGGGATCGACTCGTAGGTCACCTCACGGATGAGGGCGTGGTGGAAGCGGAACTGCCGCTGGCCGAGAAACGCGCTCTCGGCCAACTCGTCGACGAAGCCGCCCGTGCGAAGCCGTCGCAGCGCGGCGGCGCCGCCGCCGCCGTCCGCGACTGCTCCGTCCCAGAAGACGTCGCCGACGACCGCGGCGGCCTGCGCGACTCGCTTCGTCTCGGGCTCGAAGAGGTCGAGGCGCGCGCCGATCAGCGCCCGCAGGGAGCGCGGGACGGCGGCCGTGACCCCGTCTTCGTCCGCCAGTGCGGCGATCTCCTCGAGGAACAGCGGGCTGCCCTCGCCGCGCTCGACGATCGCCGCCCGCACCTCGGCGGCCCAGCCCGTGCCGAGCACGCCCGCGAGGTTGTCGACGAGTGTGGACGCGTCCTCTTCGGAGAGCGCGTCCAGCCGGAGGACGCTCGTCCGCTCGTCGGCTATGAGCTCGGTCAGGCGGTCGCGGAGTTCGGGCCGACCCTGGAGCACGACGGTCAGCGGGACCGAGGCGAGCGCCTGCAGTAGCTCCTGCACCGCGTCGAGGAGCGCGTCGTCGGCCCAGTGCAGGTCGTCGAGAACGACGACGACGGGGCGTGCGGCGGCGAGCCCTTCGAGGTAGCGGCGCACGCCCCAGAGCAGCTCCTGCTCCGAGCCGGCCGGCGCGCGGGCGACGAGCGCTGCGAGCTGGGCCTCCACGAGCGGCAGCTCGTCCGCCGCGTGCCTGGGCTCGAGCGCCTGCCGCAGCTTCGCCCGCGCGGCCGCCTCGCCGTCGGCGTCGCCGATCCCCGTCTCCTGGCGAACGACGCCGGCCAACGGCAGCCAGGCGCTCCCCTCGCCGTAGGGCAGGCAGGCGCCGCGGAAGACACCTGCGCGGCCGCTCGCCCGCTGCGCGAACTCCTCCGCAAGGCGGCTCTTGCCGATGCCCGGCTCGCCGAGCACGACGACGCCCTGCGGTTCACGATCCGCGATCGCCCGCTCGAGCGCGCCCGCGAGCAGCTCCAGCTCGCGCGCACGCCCGACGAGCGGGGAGCGGGCGCGCGTCCGGCCCGCGGCCGTCTTGAGCGCGGGCCACGCGGGCACGGGCTCGCGCTTGCCCTTCGCCTCGAGCGCGACCTCGTCGCCGTACTCGAAGGCCTCCTCCGTCAGCAGCATCGTCTCGCGCCCGACGAGGATCTGCCCGGGCGCGGCGCCCTGCTCGAGCCGCGCGGCGGTGTTCATCACGTCGCCGGTCGCAAGCGCCTCGCCGCCGACGACCGCCTCGCCGGTGACGACGCCGACCCGCAGGTCGAGCTCGACGCCGAACCGCGGCCGCAGCGTGTCGCTCAGGCCGACGAGCGCCTCGCGCAGCCCGAGCGCGCAGCGCACCGCGCGCTCCGCGTCGTCCTCGTGCTGCGTCGGCACGCCGAAGACGGCGACCACCGCGTCGCCCGCGAACTTCTCGACCGTGCCGCCGAACTGCTCGACGACCGCGCGCATTCGATCGAAGTACGCGGCCTGGACACTCTGGAGCGCCTCGACGTCCAGCCGCTCGCCGAGCGCCGTCGAGCCGACGAGGTCGCAGAAGAGGACGGTGACGAGCTTGCGCTCGGTTGCCACGCTCACGGCCGGAAGCGAACCACTCGCGCCGAGCCGTTGCCACTCCCGCTCGCGGCTAGACTCGCAAAACGGCTGCTCAGCGGGGCGTTATAGTCGCCTCCGGCCGCCGACGAGGGTCCCCAACACCAGGAGGAACGCACCGCATGCCCGCTCTCGAGCCCGGGAAGATTCGCAACGTCGCCGTCGTCGGACACCGCGGGACGGGAAAGACCTCGCTCGTCGAGGCGCTGCTCTTCGAAGGCGGCGCCACCAATCGCCTCGGCTCGATCGAGCAGGGCACGACGGTTTCCGACTGGGACGAGGACGAGCAGCGCCGCGCGACCTCGATCGGCGCGACGCTCACCCACGTCGACTGGCAGGGGCGGAAGATCAACATGATCGACACGCCCGGCGACTCGAGCTTCCAGGGCGACACGATCTCGTCGCTCATGGTCGTCGAGGGCGCGCTGATCGTCGTCAGCGCCGTCATGGGCGTCGAGGTGCAGACGGGCCGAGTGTGGGACCGCGCCGAGAAGCTGGGTCTCTCGCGCGTCTTCTTCGTGAACATGCTCGACCGCGAGCGGGCCGACTTCCTGCGCACGCTCGGTCAGCTCCAGGAGATGCTCTCGCCTCGTGCGATCGCGGTGAGCCTCCCGATCGGCTCGGAGCACGAGCTGACCGGCATCGTCGACCTGCTTCACGAGCAGGCGTACATGAGCCCGGAGGGCGCGCGCGAGGCGAAGCCCGTCGAGATCCCGGCGGAGCTGGCAGACCAGGTCGCGCAGTACCGCGAGCAGCTCATCGACGCCGTCGTCGAGACCGACGAGGCGCTGATGGAGCGCTACCTCGAGAGCGGCGAAGCGCCTGCCGAGGACGTCGCGAAGGCGCTGAAGTCCGCGGTGACGCGCGGCGAGATCTTCCCGGTCGCCGCGGGCGTGGCGACCAAGAACCTCGGCACCGCTGCGCTGCTCGACCTGCTCGTCGAGGGGGTGCCGTCGCCGGCCAAGAAGGAGCCGGTCGTCGACCTGCACGAGGCGGACACCGCTGCCTTCGTTTTCAAGACGGTCGCCGATCCGTTCGCGGGCCGCATCAACGTCTTCCGGGTCGAGAAGGGCGTGCTCACCACGGATTCGAACGTCGTCAACTCGCGGACGCACCAGAAGGAGCGCACAGGCTCGCTGATGTTCATGCAGGGCAAGGACCACATCTCCGTGAGCGAGATCGGCGAGGGCGACATCGGCGCCGTAGCGAAGCTGAAGGACGTCCAGACGGGCGACGTGCTCGCCGACGCCGAGCACGAGCTGCAGCTCGAGACACCGAAGATCGACTTCCCGGAGCCGGTCATGTCGTTCGCGATCTCGCCGACGGCGAAGGGTGACGAGGAGAAGATGGCCGCGGGCGTACGGCGCCTGCACGAGGAGGACCCGACGCTGATCCTGCGCCGCGACCCGCAGACGGGCGAGCAGCTCCTCTCCGGGCTCTCCCAGATGCACGTCGAGGTGGCCGTCGACCGGCTCAAGAGCCGCTTCGGCGTCGACGTCGAGCTGCGCCAACCGCGCGTTCCGTACCTCGAGACGATCCGCAAGGAGTCGCGCGCGCAGGGCCGCTACAAGAAGCAGACGGGTGGCCGCGGGCAGTTCGGCGACTGTCACATCGTTCTCGAGCCGCTCGACGCCGGCCAGGAGTACGAGTTCGTCGACAAGATCGTCGGCGGCGTCATCCCGCAGGGGTTCCGGCCTGCTGTCGACAAAGGCATCCAGGAGGCGATGCAGCACGGCGAGCTGGCCGGCGCGCCGGTCAAGGGCGTGCGCGTGGTGCTGGTCGACGGCTCGTACCACTCGGTCGACTCCTCCGAGATGGCGTTCAAGATCGCCGGCTCGATGGCGTTCAAGTCCGCCTACGAGAAGGCCGACCCGGTGCTGCTCGAGCCGATCATGGAGGTCGAGGTGACCGCGCCGGATGACACCGTGGGCGCCGTGAACGGCGACCTCAACTCTCGGCGGGGCCGGCTGCAGGGCATGGAGCCGCGGGGCGGCATGACGACCATCAAGGCCGAGGTGCCGATGTCGGAGATGCTCACGTACCCGCAGGCGCTCACGTCGATGACGGGCGGGCGCGGCGACTACCACATGCACTTCGCGCGCTACGAGGAGGTGCCGACGCACATCGCCCAGAAGGTGATCGCGGCGGCGCAGGCCGAGAAGGAAGAGGCGTCGAGCTGAGCGTGCGCGCCGTCCGTCCGGCGAATGCCGCGCTCATCTGCGCGATCTGCGAGCGCACGCTGCTCGTCGGCGAACGCGCGACGCGGTTCACGCCAGACGGCGGCGACCACTACGTCGACGTCTGCCCGCTCTGCAGCGAGGTCGCCATCCAGCACGGCTGGGTGAAGGAGGGCTCGCCGACCACGCCGGCCGCGGCACCGCTGCGGCGCCGGCGGCGGCTCTCGCTCGCCGCGATCTTCGACCCGAAGCGGGCCGGGGCGGAGGAGCCCGTGATGGCGGAGCCGATCCTGCGGCGGCTGTCGAAGCCGGAGCAGGCGATCGTCGAGGCGGCGGAGCTCTTCAACGGGTCGACGTACCGCCGCACGGTCGGCGGGATCGCGCGCAGTCTCGGTGAGCCGAAGTGCTCGATCGTGCCGCTGTCGGGCGTCAACACCGAGGTCGTCATCACGGTCGCGTGGGAGCTCTCCTGGTACCAGTACCGCGTCTCGTTCGACGCGCCGCAGCCCGTGCGGCTCGCGGAGCGCGGCCTCGAGCTCGACGAGCTGGAGGCCGGCTCCCTGGACTGGAACGCCGAGCTGGCCGAGGACGGCCGGCTCGTGCCCTCGATCGCCCGCGTCTAGCGCCGTCGCCGGGAAGATGACGGCCGTGCGAGCCGTCTTCGCTCCATGCCGATCGGCTACCTGATCTCGACCGGGCTGCTGGCGACGTGCACGGCCGTCGCGCTACGGCCGCCGAGGCCGCGCCGTTCGAGCCCGTTCCGCGCGAGCTTCTGGCTCGCTTTCCTGGTCAACGAGCTGCCGTTCGTCGGCCTCTTCCTGCTCGCCGGAGCGACCGCCCTTGCGCTCGCCGACCACGACGTGAGCGGGCCGGCCGGCTGGGCCGTGGTCGGCCTCGCAGCCCTCGCGGCCGCTGGGCTCGTCCTCGTCGCGTGGCGAGCCGGCGCGACCCGACCGGCGCTCGAGCGCGCGCTGGGAGACGCGCTCGGGACGCCGGTTCGACTGACGCGCCGGCTGCCGTGGGCGCGGATCCTCGTGGCGCCGTACCTGTTCCGGCGCCGTGACGTCGAGCGCGTGGCGAACCTGCGCTACGGCAACGCCGGACGGCGAAACGCCCTCGATGTGTACCGCCACAGGTCACATCCGGCCGGCGCTCCCGTGCTCGTGCACTTCCACGGCGGCACGTTCCGCAGCGGCAAGAAGAACCGCCAGGCGCGTGCTCTGCTCTATCGCCTGGCGAGCCAGGGCTGGGTGTGCGTAAGCGCGAACTACCGGCGGCCGGCCCCGTACGCCGACCAGCTGCTCGATGTCGGACGGGTGCTCGCCTGGGTGCGCGCCGGCGGCCGCGAGTACGGCGCCGACCCGCACGTCGTCTTCGCGGCGGGGAGCTCGGCCGGCGCACACCTGGCCGCGACGGCCGCGCTGACGGCGGACGTCCCCGTCGCCGCGGTGGTCTGTCTGGGCGGTTACTACGGCCCTGCGGACGGGGTGCGGCCAGCCGACCATGCGAGGGAGGACGCGCCGCCTTTCCTGGTCGTTCACGGCGACCGGGACACCCTCGTCGTCGCGGAGGACGCGCGATCGTTCGCCGAGCAGCTGCGGCGCGTCTCCCGCCGTCCGGTCGTGTACGCGGCGCTGCCATGGGGGCAGCATTCGTTCGACCTGTTCCACTCGATCCGCTTCGAGCGGGTCGTCGACGCGGTGGAGGCGTTCGCCGCCTGGGCGCGCTCGCGAGGCTAGGCGGCGGACCGGTGCCAGGCACGGGACGTGGCTCGCGCGGCGAGTCCCTCGAACGAGGGAGTGCGCCCTCGGGGCCGCTCCGTAGAATCGACCCCGTGATCTACTGCGTCGTCCCCCACGAGCTCGAGGACGAGCTGTACGACAAGCTCGTCGACCACTACAAGGACAACCCGAACGTGACGGTCATCGTCGACCGTCGCGACGGCCCCGACCGGCGCGCGGGCCACGAGTACGGCGGGAAGCGCGAGACCCGCGACCGTCGCCGGCCGCGCGCGCCCGGCACCTTTCTCACGACCGAGCCGCCCGAAGGCTCGATCTAGGATGGGAGGACGATCTCGCAGCCCTTGCCGGGGCGTAGCTTGATCGTCACGTGGGTCTCGCCGCCGGACGCGACCTCCACCGGCGCGCTGCACTGGTCCGTCGGCGGATCAAGGTAGCCGCAGTTGCCCTCGCAGGGGCGCTGCCAGCTCTTGAACGTGTAGCGGCCGGCGTCCAGCCGCAGGGATCCGGTCGCAGTCCGGCCCGTCGACAGCTCGACCTCCCGCCCGTCGCCGCCGCCCTCCGGCTCGGCGCTTACGTACGACTTCGCGCCTTCGATGTAGTACGGCCCGCCGGTCTGCACCTGCTCCACGATCACCAGTCCGGTCGACTGGTCGCCCGGCCCTTCCGAGCCGCCGCAGCCCGCGACGCCAAGCGCCAGGACGCCGATCAGGGTCGCCGCGGTACGCATCGCTCGGAGTACGCCGCGCCCGCAGGCGTCCGTCACTGCGGCTGGCCGAGGTAGAGCCCGCGGCCCATGAGCCCTTCGGGGTCGTGCTCGACCACAAGGCCGGCCGCGGCGAAGGCGTCGCGGTACTGCCCGTCGGTGAACAGGCCGAGCTCGTGACGCTCGGTGAAGTGGTTCACGCGCTCGGGCGTGCCGATCAGGTAGTGGAAGTCGATCACGCTGACGTCACCGTCGCGGTCGGCGCGGTTCATGCGCACGACCTTCAGCTCGGGCTCGTCCAGGACGAGCATCGCCACATGGCCCTCCCGCCACGCCTCCGGCGCCAGCCACGGCTCGACGACGAGCAGGCCGCCCGGCTCGAGATGGCGGGCCATCGCCGCGATCGCCGCGCGCAGCCGCTCGTCCTTGCGGACGTAGCCGATGCTCGAGAACAGGCAGAGAACCACGTCGAAGCGGCGTCCGAGGTCGAAGCCCGTCATGTCCCCCTCGTGGAGGTCGACGCCCGCAAGCCGCTCGCGGGCGATCCCCAGCAGCTCCGGGTCGAGGTCGAGCCCGGTCACCTCGAAGTCTTCGCGCAACAACTCGAGATGCTTGCCCGTGCCGCAGGCCACGTCGAGAAGCGTCGCGGCGCGCGGGACGCCCTCGGCGATCAGCTCACGCAGTCGTGCGGCTTCCGCCTCGTAGTCCTTGAAGGTGGCGTAGAGGGCGTCGTAGAGGTCTGCGGAACGAGAGAACACGGGCTGGGTTCGCAGCGGCCGGAAACTGCCTGGAAGAACATATGATCGCCGCCGTGAGCGCGGTCGGCACGCAAGCCTTCCAGAACTACGTGAACGGCGAGTGGGTCGACGCCGCCTCTGGCGAGACCTTCGAGTCGCACAGCCCGGCCAACGGCGACCTGATCGGCACGTTCCCGAAGTCGGGGCCGGACGACGTCGACCGCGCAGTCGCAGCAGCGAAGGAGGCCTACGCGAGCTGGCGCCTGGTGCCGGCGCCGAAGCGCGGCGAGATGCTCTTCCGCTTCGCCGGCCTCGTCGCGGAGCACAAGGACGAGCTCACCGACCTCATGACGCACGAGATGGGCAAGGTCAAGGCCGAGGCAGGCGGCGACGTCCAGGAAGCGGTCGACATGACCTACTACATGGCCGGCGAGGGGCGGCGGCTGTTCGGGCACACCACGCCGTCCGAGCTGCCGGACAAGTTCAACATGTCGGTGCGGATGCCGATCGGCGTCGTCGGCGTCATCACGCCGTGGAACTTCCCGATCGCAATCCCGTCCTGGAAGATCGTGCCGGCGCTCGTGTGCGGCAACACGGTCGTGTTCAAGCCGGCGAACGACACGCCGCGCCTGGGCGAGCGCTTCGTCGAGCTGCTCGCCGAGGCGGGCGTGCCGAAGGGCGTCGTCAACGTCGTCCACGGCTTCGGCGGCGACGTCGGTGACCGCATCGTGCGCCACCCGGACGTGCGCGTCGTCACGCTCACGGGCTCGCGCGAGACGGGCGTGAAGGTGCTCGAGGCGGCCGCCGAGGGGCTCAAGCACGTCCACCTCGAGCTCGGCGGCAAGAACGCGATCATCGTCATGGACGACGCCGACCTCGACCTCGCGGCCGACGGGATCCTGTGGTCGGCGTTCGGCACCTCGGGGCAGCGCTGCACGGCGGCGAGCCGCGTGATCGTCCACGAGCAGGTCTACGACGCGCTGCAGGCGCGCCTCGTGAAGGCGGCGGAGGCGATGCGGCTTGGGCCCGGCTGGGAGGACGACACGGACGTCGGCCCCGTCATCAACCAGCGCGCGCTCGACAAGATCCACTCGTACACCGAGATCGGCAAGGGCGAAGGCGCCAAACTGTTGACCGGGGGCGAGGTCGCGGCCGGCAACGGGCTCTCCGACGGCTTCTACTACCGCCCGACGATCTTCGGCGACGTCGAGGCGGGCATGCGCATCGCCCAGGAGGAAATCTTCGGGCCGACGACCGCGCTCATCCGCGTGCGCTCGTTCGAGGAGGCGGTCCAGGTCGCGAACGGCGTCAAGTTCGGCCTGTCGTCGTCGATCTTCACCGGCGACGTGAACCGTGCCTTCCGCGCCATGCGCGACCTCGAGACGGGGATCACGTACATCAACGCGGGCACGATCGGCGCCGAGGTGCACCTGCCGTTCGGCGGCACGAAGGACACAGGCAACGGCCATCGTGAGGCCGGCCAGGCGGCGCTCGACGTGTTCACGGAGTGGAAGTCGGTCTACGTCGACTACTCCGGCAAGCTGCAGCGGGCGCAGATCGACAACGCGTGAGCGAGCCGGTCGATCTCGCGGCGGCACTCGCGACGATCGACGAGGCGTTCTCCCCGCGGATCGTCGGCTACTACAACGACTCGAAGATCATGGTGGCGAAGGTGCGCGGCGAGTTCGTCTGGCATGCGCACCCGGAGACGGATGACTTCTTCCTCGTGCTGGACGGGCGGCTGACGATCCAGCTGCGCGACCGCGACGTCGAGCTCGGGCCCGGCCAGCTCTTCGTCGTGCCGCGCGGCGTGGAGCACCGGCCCGTCTCCCGTGGCGATGCGCAGATCCTGCTCATCGAGCCGCGCGGGACGCCGAACACCGGCGACTCGGGCGTTGCGCCTGCGCCCGAGCGCGAGCTCTAGGTTCGCCATGCGGATCGTGGTGGGGGCGGACGACGAGGGCGAGGTGCTCGACGCGGTCGTTGACGAGCTCGAGCGGCGCGGGCACGAGCTGACCGTGCTGCCGCAGGACGTGTGGCCGGACGTGGCGCAACGGGTCGCGGAGACGGTCGCGCGCGGCGACGCCGAACAGGGGATGCTCTTCTGCTGGACGGGCACCGGGACGTCGATGGCCGCGAACAAGGTGGCCGGCGTGCGGGCGGCGCTGGCGTGGGATCCATGGATCGCGGATGGAGCGAGGCGCTGGAACGACGCGAACGTGCTCGTGATGAGCCTGAAGCGCACCGACCCTACGACCGCCCGCGCGATCGTCGACGCGTGGCTCGCGGTCGAGGCGCCCGACGAGGACGAGCGCGAGAACATCGCGCGCCTGGCCGAGCTCGACGGCCGCAGGTGACCGCTCCCGCGATGCGCGACTTCCGACACAGTTCCGGCACAGTGCCGTGCGCCGCGCCTCGATACGCTGGACCCAGGGGTCGCTGGGGACCCCCTGGGGGCACGTGGAGGCACGAATAAAGGCGCGGCTCTTCACCGACGGCGGCGCACGCGGCAACCCGGGGCCGGCGGCGTACGCGTTCGTGCTGGAGGCCGAGGACGGCACGGTGCTCGACTCGGAGGGGCAGACCATCGGCGTCGCGACCAACAACGTCGCCGAGTACCGCGCACTCGTCGCCGGTCTCGAACGTGCTGTCGAGCTCGGCCTCGACGAGCTCGAGGTCGTCTCCGACTCGGAGCTGCTGGTGAAGCAGATGCTCGGCGAGTACCGGGTCAAGAACGACGTCTTGCAGAAGCTCAACGACCAGGCCGGCCGGCTCGTCGCACGCTTCCGGCACGTGGACTTCACGGCCGTCCGCCGGGAGCACAACGAACTCGCCGACCGGCTGGTCAACGAGGCGTTGGACGGGGCCGCCAACTGACGAGATCCCTCATTCGGGCGCGCGTTTCTGCCGAAGATCGCACTACGGTGCGATGCGGATGACGGAGATCAGGCTCGAATGGTCGCGTGCAATCGTCGTGGCGGAGGGCACGGAGCTCGGCCTGCGCGTCCCGCTGACCAGCGTGCCCGACGCGCGCTGGCTTGCCGAGTTCGAGGGCGCGCGCGTCAGCCGCCACCTGAAAGGGGCGGAGTGGACCGTGGAGGGCGTGGCCGAGTCGAACGAGGTCATCGCGTCGCGAGTCCTCGCGGGCGACGAGGCGGCGATCCGTGAGGAGCTGGACACGATGGTGGCGCTCGCCAACGAACGCCTCGCCCAGATCCACGCCGAGGAGGCGGCGGCGAAGCTTCACCACGAGGAAGAGGTCGCGCGGGCCAGGCAGGAGGCGGTGGACATGACCGAGCGGTTCCGGGCGCTCGAGCCCGAACCGGCAAGCGATGAGCTCGGCGCCGTCGAGCCCGACCAGCCCGACAGCGCATTCCAGGATCGCCTGCGCGTCCTGAGCGACGGCCGCTAGGCGGCCCGTGGGGGCACCGAGGCCGCGTGGGAGGGGCTCACGGATCCGGGCTATACTGCGGCCCGCCGGCGGATGTAGCTCAGTTGGCTAGAGCGTCTGCTTGCCATGCAGAAGGTCGTGGGTTCGAGTCCCATCATCCGCTTCGCTGAAAGCCCCGCTCAGGCGGGGTTTTTTGTTGGTTCATGCGAAGGCACACCCACTGCGTGGGCCGCGTCACGGTCGATCATGAAGGCAAATGGCCACGCTCCGCGTAGGTGCAGCGCTGGATCACCGGTCAGAACACGCAGCCCGATCACCAGGGCACGCCGCACCGCTCGCGCGAGCACGACTGAGACGCGAGAGCGGCGGCGCCGGGGAAGGGGGAGAGTAGGGCGCCGCCGTCTCGCGAACTTCTACGCCGAGGAGGCCAGGTTGTGGATCAGCGACCGCCGGAGCCGCCGCAGCGCGCTCACGCGCCAATCGCCGTTCGGTGCCCCTGCGCGCCGTATGTCGCGCAGAAGCGAGTCGCAGGCAAGCAACAGAACCCCTGCCCGACGACGTACCTCCTCCTCGTCCGAAGGTCTAACAGGCATAGGCCCTCACAGGCGTACCTCCTTCGGTCTTGGTCCATCCTCGTTCGGGGTCCCCGGCGCCTCCCCGATCCAAACCTCTGCGGCTAGTCGCGCCCGACGACGCACGTCCCGGTCGCCCGGTCGCCCAGCCGCATCGCCGAGTTCGTCTTCGCGGCGATGACGCCGACCAGGTACGGAATGAAGTACGGGAACCCGTCCACGGGGCGCAGTAGGCGTTTGCCGCCACGTCATTCCTTCGCCGTCGGCCGACGCGACCCGGATCGAGAAGATGCGCTTTCCGATCGTCATCCACCACAGCTCGCAGACCGTCCAGTAGGTGAGGCCGAGCAGCAGGCTTCGCGCGGCGGACGGTAGGGCGCGCGCGCCGGACGGATCCGCTAGGTACGCGATCCGCTGAAGAGCGCGATCAGAATCGCCGCCGACCCGATCGCGACCAGGAGCTGCACGATGCCCCCGGCGTCGAAGAGGTCGGCCAGGATCGCGCCGAGCAGCGACCCGGCGATGCCGGCCCCGGCCGTCCACAGCCAGCTGATCGCCTGCCGGCCGGGGAGGATCAGCCGCGCCAGCGCGCCGATCAGGATCCCCACCAGCACGAACCAGAGGAGCTTGAACGCGAGCCCGATCACCCAGCCGCCGATCAGCAGCAGCACGATGACCGCACCGATGATGATGACGACGGGCGCCACGCCGTCAGTCTTTCAGCTAGGAGGCGCCGATCGCCGCTTCGACGCGCTCGCGGATCTGGTGAACGCCTGCGAGCGTCGACTCGCCGAGCACGGCTGCGGCGAGCTCGTTCGCCTCGCGCACGACTGCGTCGCGCTCGTCGTCGAGGCCGCTGCGGGCGAGGAGCAGCGCGCCGTCAGCGCGGGCCGCCCAGTCCGTTACGCCGTCGAGGCCCGGCCCCGGCGGCTCCGGCACATGTGACGCCAGCCGCGGCGCGCCTCCCAGCTCGTGCGCGACCGCGCCCGCGGCGGCGACCACCGCAGCCGCCTCGCGCTCGGACGTCGCCTGTGCGCCCGCGACGGCCTCGGCCCGGCCGCGCGACGAGACAAGCTCTTCCTGCGCCCGGCTGAGCGCACCGCGGGCAAGCTCGACGGCGCGCTCGCGGCCCTCCCGGTCGCGCTTCGCCTTCGCCACGGCCTGCTCGGCGTCTGCGAGCTCGGCCTTCCGGCGCTGCACCTCGCCTTCGCCGCGCTCGACGGACGCGGCCGCCGCCGCCCGCTCGTGCGGCATCCGGCCGAGCACCGCCGCCAGCCGCGCCGCCTCCGCACCGAGCGCGCGCGTGCGGGCGCGCAGCGAGGCGAGCGTCTCGAGCGAAGCGGCGATCGCGTCGTCCTTGCGCTCCAGCTCCTGGACGTATGCGAGCGGCCCCTGCGCCACGGCGGCATTCAAGCAGCCGCCCTCAAGGCGAAGCCGCCTGCTGCCGAGGAGGGTTCCGACCGGCCGCACCAAAGGAGCAGATCCATGCACGTTCGTCTCGCCGCCGCACTCGCGCTCGCCGCGCTCATCGCCCTGGTCCCCGCCGCCTCCGGGCGTGAGGCGGCCACCGGCTGCCTCGGCAAGCGGCCGACGGTCACCGGCACGGACGGCAACGACACCCTCACGGGCACCGCCGGGTCGGACGTCATCGCCGCCCTCGGTGGGGACGACACGATCTCCGGCGGCGGGGGGCGGGACGTGATCTGCGGCGGCGACGGCAACGACACGATCGACGGCGGCGCGGGGGCGGACGAGCTCTCGGGCGACGCCGGCGACGACAAGGTCGACGGCGGCGGCGGGCTGGACTACGCCGTCTACGAGGAGTCGCCGGCCGCCGTGACGGTCGACCTCTCGGCGAAGGAAGCGACCGGCTGGGGCACCGACACGATCGCCGGAGTCGAGGCGGCGGTCGGCACCCGCTACAACGACCGCCTGGTCGGGACGGACGGGCCGAACTACCTGGCGGGCCTCGAGGGCGACGACGACCTGTCCGCGGGCGGCGGCACCGACTACCTCGACGGCGGCAGCGGCAGCGACCTCCTGAAGGGCGGCAAGGGCTACGACACGGTCGACTTCAACTTCGCCCGCAACGGGATCGTCGTGAACCTCGCCAGCGGGCGCGCGCTCGGCTACGGCAAGGACAGGCTCTCGAACGTCGAGGACGTGGACGGCTCGCCGCAGGGCGACACGATCATCGGCAACGCCGACCCGAACTGGCTACGCGGCTTCGGCGGGCGCGACCGCATCCTCGGCGTCGCCGGCCGTGACCGCCTCGAGGGCGGCGCCGGCAACGACGTCGTCTGGGGCGGTCCGGGAGACGACCGGATCACCGGCGGGCCGGGCGGCGACAAGCTGAACGGCGGCGCCGGACGAGACCGCATCGACGGCGGGCCGGGCCGTGATCGCTGCGGCGCGGCCGAGCAGCGCTCCCGCTGTCCATAGCGGTCGCCTAACGGCAAACTCGCTCCGGCGTCTTACCATCGAGGCACCGGTGCGCGAGGACGACCCCCAGCGCGGGCCGAAACGGCCGCTTCCGTCAGGCCGCATCGCGGTCACGATCGCCGCTGCGCTCGGGCTCGTCTTCGTGGTCGTGATCGCCAGCCGCGGCGACCGACCATCGGGAGGGGTCGACACCGGCGGCCAGACGACCTCGACGGTCATCGTCAACGCCACGTTGCTCGTGCTCGCGATCATCGCAGCGGGCATGGTTGCGATGGTGCTGTACGCCTTCCAGCCCGGCCGGTCGAGCAAGCCGCAGCCGCGCACGGGGCCGCAGCTGCTCGGCCAGCTGCTGGCGTTCGCGCTCCTCTGCGGCTTCGTGCTCGCGATCGTCGCGTTCATACGCGGCGGGCGGCCGGGCGTCCGTCCGCGCTCCGCCGCCGACAGCGTCGCGCAGACGCTGCAGAACCTTCAGGCGGATTCGAGCGGCACCGGCCACGGAACCGTCGACTGGCTCCCGGCCGGGATGTTGTTCGCCGCCACGTTGATCGCACTCGCCGTGACCGGGATCGTGTTCATGCGGCGCCGTCCCCTTCCTGAGCCGGCGGCGGCGCTCGCCGCGCGCCTGGCGCGCATCTTCGACGAGACGCTCGAAGACCTGCGCGCCGAGCAGGATCCCCGCCGGGCGGTGATCGCCGCCTACAGCCGGATGGAGAGCATCCTCGGCAACTACGGCATGGAGCGCCGTCCGTCGGAGGCCCCGCACGAGTACGTGTCACGCGTGCTCGAGCAGGTCGTCGCGAGCGGCTCCGCGGTACGCCGGCTGACGCGCCTGTACGAGCAGGCGCGGTTCAGCGCGCACGAGATCGACCCTGCCATGAAGGCGGAGGCGATCGCCGCCGTCGAAGCGGTGCGCGACGAGCTTCGGGCGACGGAGGCCGAGGCGCTGGTGGTGGCGCCGCAGTGAAGTTCTCGGCGCGAGTTGCGGCCGTCGCGATCGCGCTCGTGGCGCTCGTGGTCGTCTTCACCGCGGTGCCCGGGCAGCGCGCGCTGGCGATCCAGATCTACGCGTTCGGGCTCTGCGGTCTCGTGCTTTTGTGGCTGCTCGGCCGCACCGGCGCCTGGCGGCTGAAGCACTCGGCCTTCGACGACGCCCGTACGCCGCGGGCGCAGGCGAACGAGCCGCTGCCCGAGCTGGCGCGGGTCGAGCGCGAAGTGACGCTCGGAGTGGCGACCGCCTTCGACCTGCACTTCCGGCTGCGTCCCCGGATCCGCGAGGTCGCGGCCAGCCGGCTTGCCGACCGGCGCGGCATCGACCTCGAGCGCCGGCCCGAGGCGGCCCGCGAGGCCCTCGACGACGCCGTGTGGGAGATTGTCCGCCCCGACCGCGAGCCGCCGCGCAAGCGGCACGGGCCGGGGCTCGGACTGTCGGGCCTGCGGGCGGTGATGGAGGGACTTGACCGGATCTGAGCACACGCTGAGCCTGGGCGAGGTCGGCGCGCGCGCGGCGCGCATCCTGGACGAGGTCGAGCGGGCGGTTGTCGGCAAGCGCGACACGCTCGAGCTCGTGCTCGTCGCGCTGCTCGCGGACGGCCACGTCCTGATCGAGGATGTCCCCGGGCTCGCGAAGACGCTGATGGCGCGCTCGTTCGCCGAGGCCACGAGCATGCGCTTCGGTCGGATCCAGTTCACCCCCGACCTGATGCCCTCGGACGTGACCGGCTCGTCGATCTACAACCAGCGCACGTCGGACTTCGAGTTCCGCCCTGGGCCGCTTTTCGCGAACCTGCTGCTCTCCGACGAGATCAACCGCGCGCCGCCGAAGACCCAGGCCGCGCTGCTCGAGGCGATGCAGGAGCGGCAGGCGACCATCGAGGGCGTCACGTACCCGCTCGAGCGGCCGTTCCTCGTGCTCGCGACGCAGAACCCGATCGAGTTCGAGGGCACCTACCCGCTGCCCGAGGCGCAGCTCGACCGCTTCCTGGTCCGGATCGGCATCGGCTACCCGTCGCGCGACGCGGAGTGGGAGGTGCTCGAGCGGCGGCTGGAGCGGCGGACAGACGAGGTTGCGATCGAGCCTGTCGTCGACGGGCCGACGCTGCTCGCGATGCAGCGGGCGCTCGAGAACGTCTACGTGTCCGAGCCGGTCGGCCGCTACATGGTCGACCTGGTGCGGGCGACGCGCGAGACGCCGCGGGTCCAGGTCGGTTCGAGCCCGCGCGGATCGCTGGCGCTGCTGAAGCTCACGCGTGCGCGTGCTGCGCTGCACGGGCGTGACTTCGTGACGCCGGACGATGTGAAGGCTGTGGCGGTGGCCGCGCTCGCGCACCGGCTCGCGCTGCGACCCGAGCTGTGGGTGCAGCGCGTGCGCGGGGACGATGTCGTCGCGGAGCTGCTCGACTTGGTACCGACGCCGCCGGCCGAGGAGGCTCCGGCCGAGGCGCCGGTCTCCGCACGTGACGCGTAGCGCCTCGCCGAAGCTCGCCGCCTACGGCGCGCTTGCGGGCTTCGGGCTGCTCGGTGCGCTCGTCGCCCAGCGGCCGGAGCTGGCGGTCGTCTCGGCCCCGTTCCTGCTCGTGCTCGCCCTGGCGCTGGCGAGCGTGCGCGAGCCTGAGCTGCGCATCGACGTCGAGCTCGGCCGCGAGCGCGCGGTCGAGGGGGAGGAGGTCGAGCTGGCCGTCACGGTGCGGTCGGAGGCGCCGGTCGACGCGGAGCTGCTCGTCGCGCTCCCTGCGGGCCTCGCCGCCGCCGCGGAGACGCCGAACCCGGTCGCGTTCGGGCTGCGCGGGGGCGAGCGCGAGCAGGCGCTGCGGATCCGCTGCGACCGCTGGGGCGGCTACGTGCTCGGCGACGTGCACGTGCGGACGCGCGACCGCTTCGGCATTTTCCGCTTCGAGGGGCGCTGGGAGCGGAGCCTGCCGCTGAAGGTCTACCCGCGGGAGGAGACGCTTCGGACGGCCCTGCGGCCGCGCGACACGCAGGTGTTCGCCGGCAACGAGGTCGCGCGGCAGAAGGCGGAAGGGGTCGAGTTCGCCGATCTTCGCCCGTTCGTGTACGGCGACCGCATGCGCCGCATCAACTGGCGCGCGAGCGCCCGCCGCGGGGAGCTCTGGGTCAACGAGCACCACACCGAGCGCAACACCGACGTCGTGCTCTTCCTGGACACCTTCGTCGAGGCGCGGCGGCTCGACGCCTCGACCCTGGACGCGGCGGTGCGCGCGGCCGCGTCACTGTCGTCGGAGTACCTGCGCCAGCGCGACCGCGTCGGTCTCGTGAGCTTCGGCGGCATTCTGCGCTGGTTCCTGCCCGGCTCGGGTCTCATCCAGCGCTACCGGATCATCGACGCCCTGCTCGACACCGAGGTGATCGAGAACTACGCGTGGAAGGACATCGACATCATCCCGCCGCGGACGCTGCCGCCGCAGGCGCTCGTGGTGGCGCTGTCGCCGCTGCTCGACCCGCGCGCCGTCAACGCACTACTCGACCTGCGCGCGCGCGGCTTCGATCTCGCAGTCGTCGAGATCTCGCCGGTGCCGTTCGCGAAGGTCGGCCCGGCAGGCGAGCTGGACGTGCTCGCGCACCGGCTGTGGCAGATGAGCCGCGAGTCGCTGCGGGCACGGTTTCACCGCGCCGGCGTGTCGGTGGTCGAATGGACGGAGGGCGTGCCGCTCGCGGCCGCGCTCGAGGAGGCCGAGTCATTCAGGCGCTTCGCCCGACTCGCACGGGCCTAGCGCTCGTCGGCTGCGGCGGCGCCGTGGCGCTGGGGCTCGCGGCGTATGCCGCCGCGCTCGCCGAGCAGGGCGGGCCGCTGCTGGGGCTCGTGGGCGTCATGGGCGCCGCGCTCGCGTGCGCCGGGGCGCTGGTGGGGCTGACGCCGGTGCTGGTCGCGGGGCTTGGCGCGCTGGTGGTCGAGTACGCGGTGGCGGTGGGGGAGCAGGGGGGCGGACAGCTCGACACGCGCGCTGCGATTTTCGGCTCGGGCCTGCTGCTGGCCTCCGAGCTGCTGTTCCTCGCCGCCGAGGTCCGAGGCGCTGTCCTGGTGGGCGGCGACCTCGTCGTACGGCGCCTCGCGACGATGTTCGGGCTGGTGACGGGGTCGGTCGTGCTCGGCGCCGCGCTGCTCGCGGCCGCGGAGGTCCCGGCGGCGGGCGGGCTCGCGCTTCAGCTGGCAGGCGTGGCGGCGGTCGCAGGCGTGATCGCCCTCGTGCTGAGCCTCGCGCGCCGGTGAGGCCGCTGCGGCCCGGCCTCGCCGAGGTCACCGCGGTCTGGGTGCTGCTGGCGCTCGTGGCCGTGGCCACGGTCGTGACGTACGCGCGCCTGCCGACGAGCGAGCTTTACCACGTCAGTGTCGGCGGCTTCCGCGGCGGGCTCGGGCGCGCGCTCGTCTTCGTGAACTTCCCGGGCGCGCTGGCCGTTGCCGCGACGCTGCCGTTCGTGGCCGCGCGCCTGCCCGCGACCAGGGCCACGCGGGCGGCGCTCCTCGTCTCGTTCGCGCTGTGCGCGGTGGTGGCGGTCCCGGGCGTCGTCGACCAGGCCGACCTCGATGCGAAGTGGGTCAACGCGGTCCCGGCGGCGGGCGTGGCGCTGGCGGCGGCGCTGTGGCTCCGCGCGCTGCGCGACGGCATCGGGCCGGTCGAGCCGTTCGGGCAGGTCGACTGGTTGCGCGTCGGCGCCGCGGTGGTGATCGTGGCCGCCTCGATTCCGTGGATCTGCGCCGAGCTCGGCTTCTACGCGTCCGACCTGCCGCTGGTCGGCCGCCTCTTCCTCGCGGAGCAGATCCGCGCGAACCCGGGCGGCGCCGAGCCGGCACTCCACGCCGTGCACCTGGGCCGCCACCACGGGATGGACGGCGCGCTGCTGGCGCTCTCGGGGATCGCGCTCTCGCGGGTTGTGGCGCGGGTCTCCGGCCGCGTGCTCCACGAGCTGGCCGCGTTCGCGGTGGCGGACCTGCTCGTCTACGGCGTCCTGAACGCGGCCCAGGACTGGTGGTTCGAGCAGGTCGTCAAGCGCGGCTGGACCGACGCGACGCTGCCGAGCTTCCTGCGCCCGGGACTGACGTTCGGCTGGCTGTTCCTGATCGCGGCGGTGCTCGCCGTCTACGCGGCGACGCGCCGGTCGTCGGCCTGAGGCACGACTACGATGAGACGCGCTCGGGCGCCGTGGCCGAGTGGTTAGGCAGCGGCCTGCAAAGCCGTTTACACCGGTTCGAATCCGGTCGGCGCCTTTGGCCCCGCGAACGTCCGCCTCGCTCCGCTTCGGCATGACGACTTTCGCGGGGATCACGGCAGGTCAGACGCGCCGGGGCCGCGTTGTGGCCGCGGCCAGGCAAGCTGGCCTCCGCCGAGAAAACGGCAGGGAGTCGATTTAAGGCCGCTGTCATCCCGTGCGGGTGATGAGAGCACGGCCGCGCGGAGCGAGTCTGTCCGGCGTGACCGTCTGCCTCGACCAGATGGGACGGGGCGACCGAGGACTCCGCCGGAGCCTCGTAACCGCACACGGGAGGTAGAGATGGTCGTCGCTTCGAACGGCTGGTGGATCTGGACGATCCTGTTCCTTTTCATCTGGATCGCGCTTGCGTTCTGGCCTGCGCGGGTGGCCGCGCGGAAGGGCCACAGCTTCATCTTGTTCTTCATCTTCAGCCTGTTCTTCTTCCCGCTGGCGCTGATCGTGGCCTACGTCGTGGGGGACAGACGGGCCGCGACGTGAATCTCCTCGCCCGGGCGGCGCCTTAACGGAGAACCGGCCGGAGCGCCGAAACCGCTGGCGCCCCGGCCGGTTGGAAGCACCGCGCCTAGGAGACCGTGCGCGGAGGCGCGCTGCTCCTGCGGCCGTAGTGAAGGCCGGCCGCGATCCCGCCGGCGAGCAGCACGAACCCGAGTGCTGCTCCGGCACCGATGCCGAAGTCGCCCCAGTTGAAGGAGGGGGAGGCCGTGACGCTCGCCGGCGTGTCGGTGGCGAACCGGTTCATTGCCTGCCCGCGGATCTCGTACGCCCGCAGCTGGGCCGCGGTCGGCTGGTGCTCGGCGCCCTTGGTGCCGAAGAGCGCGATGTAACCCTCGCGGGAGAGCGTCGAGCTCTGGGAGAGGTCCGCGATCCCCTGGCCGCGGATCTCGAATGCGCGGAGCTCGGCCGCGGTCGGCTGCTGCTGCGCGCCCCTGCTGCCGCAGAGAGCGGTGTAGCCCTCGCGGGAGAGCGTCGAGGTCTGGCAGCGGGTGTTCATTGCCTGGCCGCGGATCTCGAGCGCGCGAAGCGCAGAAGCGGTCGGCTGGAACTGGGCGTCCATGGCGTTGCCGCGGATCTCGTACGCACGAAGCTCGGCCGCCGTCGGCTGGTGCTCGGCGCCCTTGGTGCCGCAGAGGGCGACGTAGCCCTCGCGGGAGAGCGTCGAGGTCTGGCAGAGGCTGTTCATTGCCTGGCCGGCGATCTCGAGCCCGCGCAGCTGGGCGGCGGTCGGGCTGCTCGCCTGGGCGGCGGGGACTGCGGCAACGGCCACGATCATCGTCGCCGTGATCACCAGAAATGTCTTGAAAGCCTTCACGGTCTCCTCCTTCGTCGTCGACCACTGGATCGCGGTCTTTGCACACAAGACCCGGAGGGACTAAAAGAGCGCTTGGGAGGACCTAAAGCCCCGCTAAAGAGAGAGCGAGAAGAGCATGGAGTTCCGCATCCTCGGGCCGTTGGAGGTCGAGGCGGACGGCCGGGTCCTGAAGCTCGGGGGCGCGCAGCCGCGCGCCCTGCTCGCCCTGCTTCTCCTCCATGCGAACGAGGTGGTTCCGCGGGACCGCTTGATCGACGAGCTCTGGGGCAGCCGGCCTCCCGAGACGGCCGCGACGACCGTGCAGGTGCACGTCTCGCAGCTGCGCAAGGCACTCGGCCGCGAAGTGATTGTCACCCAGCGGCCCGGCTATCTGGTCCGTACGCGCGACGGCGAGCTCGACCTACAGCGCTTCGAGGAGGCAGTCGCGAGCGCCCGCACCGCGAGTGCGGCCGAGGCTGCGGATCGTCTGCGCGGAGCACTAGCGCTCTGGCGCGGGCCTGCGCTGGCCGATCTCGGTGGGTCGTTGGCGCCGGCGGAACGCTCCCGCCTGGAAGAGGCCCGGCTGGCGGCATTGGAGCAGCGCATCGACGCAGAGCTCGAACTCGGGCGTCATGCAGAACTCGCCGCCGAGCTCGAGGGCCTCGTCCACGAGCATCCGCTTCGTGAGCGCCTCCGCGGCCAGCTGATGCTCGCGCTCTACCGCTGCGGGCGGCAGGCCGACGCGCTCGCCGTCTACCAGGACGGCCGGCGAACGCTCGACGAGGAACTCGGCCTGGAGCCGGGGGAGGAGCTGCGCCGCCTTGAGCAGGCGATCCTCGAGCAGGACCCATCGCTCTCGGCAGCGCCCAGGCGAGCGGCGCAGCTGCCGACCGGAACGGTCACCTTCCTGTTCACCGACATCGAAGGGTCGACCCGGCTCGAGCAAGAGCTCGGCGCCAAGGAGTACGCGGAAGCGCTCGCCGAGCACCGGGGGCTGCTGCGCGAGGGGTTTGCCGGCCACGACGGTGTCGAGATCGACACCCAGGGCGACGCCTTCTTCGTCGCGTTCCCCACGGCGCCGGGCGCGCTGGCGGCCGCGGCCGAAGGACAGGCCGTGATGACGGGGGCGGTGCGTGTGCGCATGGGCCTGCACACGGGCACGCCGCTGGTCGGCGACGAGGGCTACGTCGGCGTCGACGTGCACCGCGCGGCGCGGATCGCGGCGGCCGCGCACGGGGGCCAGGTCGTCGTCTCGTCGTCGACCGCGGCGCTGGTCGACGCCGAGCTCCGCGATCTCGGCGAGCACCGCTTCAAGGACCTCGCCGCTCCGGAGCGGGTCTACCAGCTCGGCGACGACGACTTCCCACCGCTGCGGTCGCTCCAACGCACGAACCTGCCCGTACCCACCACGCCCTTCCTGGGCCGCGAGCGGGAGCTGAGCGATGTTCAGGAGCTCGTCTCTCGAGCCGACATCCGCCTGCTCACGCTGACCGGCCCCGGCGGAACCGGCAAGACACGGCTTGCCCTTCAGGCAGTCGCGGAGGCGTCCGACCGCTACCCCGCGGGCGTCTTCTGGGTTCCGCTCGCTCCGCTGCGCGACCCTGAGCTCGTGCTGGAGACGGCGCGGCAGGCGGTCGGAGCGAGGGCTGAGCTGGGCGAGCACATCGGGGACAACGCGATGCTGCTGCTCTTCGACAACTTCGAGCACCTGACCGAAGCGGCGGCCGACGTCGCCGGTTTGCTCGGCTCCTGCGCGAGGCTCGACCTGCTCGTGACCAGCCGCGAGCCCCTTCATGTCACAGGTGAGCAGGAGTACCCGGTGCCCTCGCTCGCCCCCGAGGAGGGCGTCGAATTCTTCTTCGCGCGGGCAAAGGCGATCGAGCCGGACTTCCAGGCCAACGGTGCGGTCGCGGAGATCTGCCGGCGCCTGGACGACCTGCCGCTCGCGCTCGAGCTTGCGGCGGCACGCGTGAAGGCCCTCTCGCCGGCGCAGATCCGCGACCGGCTCGAGCGGCGCCTGCCGCTTCTGACCGGCGGCGCCCGCGACGCACCCGAGCGCCAGCGGACGTTGCGGGCGACGATCGAGTGGTCGTACGACCTGCTGACGGACGACGAGAAGTCCCTCTTCGCTCGGCTCGCGGTCTTCCGCGGCGGCTGCACCCTGGAGGCGGCCGAGGAGGTCGTAGACGCGAGCCTCGACGGCCTGCAGTCGCTCGTCGACAAGAGCCTGGTTCGGCACTCGGCGGAGCGCTTCTGGATGCTGGAGACGATCCGCGAGTACGCCGCCGAGCGACTCGACGCCCAAGGGGACGGTGAGGGGCTCCGGCAGCGGCACGCCGACTATTTCCTGCGCCTGGCGGAGGAAGCCGAGTCCCATCTCAGGCCGGGCGCCCAACAGACGTCCTGGCTCGAACGGCTCGATCCAGAGCTCGAGAACCTTCGTCTGGCCATCGATTCCCTGCGGCAGGCGGGCCGCGGGGCCGACGAGCTCGGACTGGTGGGTGCGCTTGCGCGCTTCTGGTACCTGCGCGGCCATCTGCGTGAGGGAAGCCGCCGTGCCGAGGAGGCGCTCGCCGCGTGCGACGACCAGTCGCCGGAACGTGTGAAGGCCCTGTACACCGCCATGCTGTGCACGCACCGGCTCGGCAACTACGAGCGATCGGACGCGTTCGCGCAAGAACGACTCGAGCTCGCTCGTCGTCTCGGAGACGCTGAGGGAGTGGCGTTGTCGCTGCTCGCCGTCGCCCTGCTAGCCCACTCCCTCGGCGAGTACGAGCGGGCGCTGGCGGACGCGTCCGAGGCCGCTGAGCTTGCCCGCGCGGGCGGCTACACCTGGATTCTGGCGATGGCAAACGCGAACCTCGGCGGCACGGCGATGGAGGAGGGGGACTACGTGCAGGCGAGAGCTCTCCTGGAGGAGAGCCTGGCTCTCTTCCGGCAGCTCGGCAGCGAGAGAGACACGGTGGGAGGCCTCGCCCGTCTCGGCATCCTGGCCTCTCGCGAGGGCAGGAACGACGAGGCCGAGACACTCCTGCGCGAGAGCCTCGAACGCGCCCAGGCGCTGGTCGACAAGGAGATGGCGATCTGGTGCTTCGAAGAGCTGGCGGCGCTGGCAGTCGTCAGAGGCGATGCGCAGCGCGCCGCGAGGCTCACCGGCGTGCTCGAGACGCTGCGTGAGGAAACCGGCCATGCGCCGGTGCCCGAAGAGCAGCGCCTGAACGATCAGACGGAGCGCGCGCTCGTATCCGAGCTCGGCGAGGAACGGGTCGCTGCGGCCCTTGAGATCGGCCGAGAAATGACGTTCGAGCAGGCGGTGACCTACGCCGTCGACTCCGAGGCGAGCTGAGGGAGGCGGCGGCCGTGGAATTCCGCATCCTGGGGCCGCTGGAGGTCGAGCGCGAGGGCCGGCTCCTGAAGCTCGGCGGCGCGCAGCCGCGTGCGTTGCTCGCGCTTCTGCTGCTGCATGCGAACGAGGTGGTTCCGCGGGACCGCCTGATCGAGGAGCTGTGGGGCGGCTCGGCGCCGGAGACCGCCACGACGGCAATTCAGGTGCACGTCTCGCAGCTGCGCAAGGTGCTCGGCCCCGACGTGATCGTCACGCAGCGGCCCGGCTACCTGCTCCGTGCGCGCGACGGCGAGCTCGATCTCGGGCGCTTCGAGGAGGCCGTCGCACGCGCGCGGAGTGCCGCCCCCGCCGAGGCCGCCGCGCTGCTCACCGAGGCGCTCGCCCTCTGGCGTGGCGTCCCGCTCGCGGAGCTCGACGCCCCGTTCGCGCGTGCCGCGCGCGCCCGCCTGGAGGAGCAGCGCCTGGCGGCGCTGGAGGAGCGGGTCGACGCCGACATGGAGCTCGGACGGCACGCGCAGCTCGTGCCTGAGCTAGAGGGGCTCGTCGAGGGCCATCCGCTGCGCGAGCGGCTTCGCGGCCAGCTGATGGTCGCGCTGTACCGGTGCGGGCGGCAGGCGGACGCGCTGGCGGTCTACCAGGAGGGACGCCGTGCGCTGGTCGACGAGCTGGGCCTCGAGCCGGGCGACGAGCTGCAGCGGCTGGAGCGCGCGATCCTGAACCACGAGCCGGCCCTCGCACCGGCGGGGATGGCCGCCGCGCCGCCGACGGGAACGGTGACGCTTTTCTTCACCGACATCGAGGGCTCGACCCAGTTGCTGGAGCTGCTCGGAGCCGAGGCCTACGCGGGGGCCCTCGAGCAGCACCGGCGGCTACTCCGGGACGCGTTCGCCCGGCACGACGGCTACGAGGTGGACACGCAGGGCGACGCCTTCTTCGTCGCTTTCCCACGAGCTGCGGCCGCGGTCGCCGCCGCCGATGACGCGCGGCACGCGCTTGCGGATGGGCCGGTGCGAGTACGCATCGGCATCCATACCGGTGAGCCGATCGCGACCGGCGAGGGCTACGTCGGTGTGGACGTGCACAAGGGTGCACGGATCGCGGCTGCCGGTCACGGCGGTCAGGTGCTGCTGTCCTCGACGACACGTGACCTGGTCGACGTGGACGTCCAGGATCTGGGCGAGCACCGGCTCAAGGACCTGACCGCGCCGGCGCGGCTCTACCAGCTCGGCGCGGACGACTTTCCGCCGCTGAAGACGCTCGATGCGACGAACCTGCCGGTGGCGGCGAGCCCGCTGCTCGGACGCGAGCGCGAGCTCGACGAGCTGCTTCAGCTGCTCCGCAACGGGACGCGCCTGGTGACCGTCACCGGGCCGGGCGGGACGGGGAAGACTCGACTCGCGCTGCAGGTAGCGGCCGAGCTCGTGGGCTCCTTCGAGCACGGCGTCTTCTGGGTACCGCTCGCCGCGCTCGGCGACGCGGAGCTGGTCGTCTCGCAGATCGCACAGACGATCGGCGCAAGGGGCGAGCTCGCCGCGGACGTGCGGGACAAGGAGCTGCTGCTGCTGGTCGACAATCTCGAGCACCTCCTCGCCGCGGCACCCGCGCTCGGAGAAGTGCTCGCTCAGGCGAAGGGCCTGCGGCTGCTGGTCACGAGCCGGGCGCCGCTGCGCCTGCGCGGAGAACACGAGTACCCGCTCGACCCGCTCGCCGAGGCGGATGCCGTCACGCTCTTCGTCGAGCGCGCGCGCGAAGCAGGGCGCGTCGTCGAGCCAGACGAGACGATCGCCGCCGTCTGCCGCCGGCTCGACAGCCTTCCGCTCGCCATCGAGCTCGCCGCCGCCCGCACGAAGCTCCTCGCACCCGGCGCGCTGCTCGAGCGGCTCGACCGCGCACTGCCGCTCCTCACCGTCGGTGCCCGCGACGCACCCGAACGCCAGCAGACCCTGCGCGCGACGATCGAGTGGAGCTACGACCTGCTCGACGGCGACGCGAAGCAGCTGTTCGCCCGCCTCGCCGTCTTTGCCGGCACCTTCTCGCTCGAAGCGGCGGAACACGTCTGCGCGGCGAGCCTCGACGCCCTCACCGCCCTCGTCGACCTCAGCCTGCTCAAGCCGATCGACGAAACCCGCTTCCTCATGCTCGAGACGGTTCGCGAGTTCGCGTTCGAGCGAATCGAAGGCGAGGCGGACGCAGGCGAGACGCTGAAGCGGCACGCGCACTGGTACCTGGACCTGGCGAAACGCGCCCATGAGAGCTCCGAGGGTGCGATCCAACCCGAGTGGCTGGTTCGGCTCGACGCGGATCTGGAGAACCTGCGCAAGGCGATTCGCTGGGCCCAGGGCCACGACGCCTGCGTGGAGGTCGAGCTGGCCTGGGTCACCTCGTACTACCTCTCGATTCGCGGGTTCTACGGAGAAGCGCTCGGCTACCTTCGCCGTGCGATCGAGACCGCCCAGTCGTCGTCACTCGACCAGGCTGAGCTTCTCGCCGGTGCGGCGCGCGTCGCACTCAAGACGGGCGACCTCGCCGATGCGAAGCGATGGACAGAACAAGGCCTCGAGCTCGCTCGCGGTCACGGCGACGATCGACTGATGGCGAGGTATCTCGTCGGCCTCGCCCTCCTCCAAGACGACGCCGAACGCGAACGGGCGCTCTACCTGGAAGCAGCTGAGTTCGCCAGGGCAGGCGGCAGCACTCGAGGCCTGGCGACGATCGCCTACAACCTTGGCTGCATCGCGTTGTTCTACGACGCAGCGCCGGAGATTGCGCGCACGTACTTTCTGGAGTCGCTGGAGGTGCACCGGACGCTGTCGAACGAGGGCGGCGAGGCCGCCTGTCACACGGCCCTCGCCTCGGTTGCCCTCGCCGAGGGCGACCTCGACGAGGCCGAAGCCTTTCTCGTCGATGCCTTGCCCCTCGCAAGGCATCGCGGAGATCGGGAAGAGGTGTACCGCTCCTTGCTGGTCGCGGGAGAGGTCGCGGTGAACCGGCACGAAGGGGCTCGCGCCGCGCGAATCCTTGGAGCGGTCGTCGCGCTTCGCGAGGAGTTGGGCTTCGTTCCCTGGGACGAGGAGGGGCGGCTGCGCGGGCTGATCATGACTCTTCCAGTCGAAGACGACGCCGCACTGGCCGCAGCCGAGTCGGAAGGACGCGCGCTGACGCTCGACGAGGCGGTCGCCTACGCGCGCGAGGGCCTCGAGTAGTGGACTTCCGCATCCTCGGGCCGCTCGAGGTCGAGCGGGAGGGGCGGCTGCTGAAGCTGGGCGGCGCGCAGCCGCGTGCACTCCTCGCCCTGTTGCTCCTGCATGCGAACGAGGTGGTTCCGCGGGACCGCCTGATCGAGGAGCTCTGGGACGGCCAGGCTCCGGAGACCGCTGCGACGGCAATTCAGGTTCACGTCTCGCAGCTGCGCAAGGCGCTCGGCCGCGAGGTGATTGTCACCCAGCGGCCCGGCTACCTGGTTCGCACGCGAGACGGCGAGCTCGACCTCCAGCGCTTCGAGGAGACGGTCGCGAGCGCCCGGACCGCGAGCCCGGCCGAGGCCGCCGATCGTCTGCGCGAGGCGCTCGCGCTCTGGCGCGGCGCGCCGCTCGCCGACCTCGGCCCGTCGTTCGCGCAAGCAGAGCGCTCCCGCCTGGAAGAGGCGCGGCTGGCGGCGTTGGAGCAGCGGATCGACGCCGACCTCGAGCTCGGCCGTCACGCCCAGCTTGTGCCCGAGCTGGAGGGGCTTGTGCAGGAGCACCCGCTGCGGGAGCGCCTGCGCGGCGAGCTCATGATCGCGCTGTACCGCTCCGGGCGGCAGGCAGACGCGCTGGCCGTCTACCAGTCCGGCCGCCGGCTGCTCGACGAGCAGCTCGGGCTGGAGCCAGGCGAGGAGCTGCGCCGCCTCGAGCGGGCCATCCTCGCCCAGGACGAATCGCTCACCACAGCTTCCGGGCCGGCGGGCACGCGGGTGCCGACCGGCACGGTCACCTTCCTGTTCACGGACATCGAAGGCTCGACCAGGCTCGAGCGAGAACTCGGCGCCGAGCAGTACGCCGACGCGCTCACCGAGCACCGTCGGCTGCTACGCGAGGCGTTCGCCCGGCACGACGGCGTCGAGATCGATACGCAGGGCGACGCCTTCTTCGTCGCCTTCCCCACGGCGCCGGGCGCGCTCGGAGCCGCGGCGGACGCGCAGGCCGTCCTGTCAAGCGGGCCCGTCGCTGTGCGCATGGGCCTGCACACCGGCACGCCGCTGGCGAGCGGCGACGGCTACGTCGGAGTCGACGTACACCGTGCGGCGCGCATTGCTGCCTCGGGCCATGGCGGGCAGGTGCTGGTCTCCGCCTCGACCGCTGCACTCGTGGGCGCGGACGGGCTGCGGGACCTGGGCGGGCACCGGCTGAAGGACCTGTCGGCGCCCGAGCGCATCTACCAGCTCGGAGACGGCGACTTTCCTCCGCTCAAGAGCCTGCGCCGAACGAATCTGCCCATACCCTCCACGCCCTTCCTGGGCCGTGAGGGAGAGCTATACGACGTACACGAGTTGGTCTCGCGACCGGACGTCCGCCTCCTGACGCTGACCGGCCCCGGAGGCACGGGAAAGACGCGGCTCGCGCTGCAGGCGGCCGCAGCGGCCTCGGAGCGCTACCTCGACGGTGTCTTCTGGGTGCCGCTCGCCCCGCTGCGCGACTCCGGGCTCGTGCTGGAGACGGCGGGGCGTGCGCTGGGGGCGAGGAACGGCCTGGCCGAGCACATCGGGGACGCGGCGATCCTGCTGCTCTTCGACAACTTCGAGCATGTCGTGGAGGCCGCCGCCGACCTCGCGGGCTTGCTCGCCGTGTGCCCGAGACTCGACCTGCTCGTGACCAGCCGGGAGCCCCTGCATGTCACGGGCGAGCAGGAGTACCCGGTGCCCTCCCTCGCACCCGAGGAGGCCGTCGACTTCTTCCTAGCGCGGGCAAGCGCGATCAAGCCGGACTTCCGCGCCGACGGTGCCGTCGCGGAGATCTGCCGGCGCCTGGACGACCTGCCGCTTGCGCTCGAGCTGGCGGCGGCGCGTACGAAGGCACTCTCGCCGGCCCAGATCCGCGACCGGCTCGAGCAGCGCCTGCCGCTCTTGACCGGCGGCGCCCGCGACGCACCCGAGCGCCAGCGGACACTGCGAGCGACGATCGAGTGGTCGCACGACCTGCTGCCGGGCGAGGAGAAGTCCCTCTTCGCCCGGCTCGCGGTCTTCCGCGGCGGCTGCACCCTCGAGGAGGCCGAGGAAGTCGTCGGCGCGAGCCTCGACGTCCTGCAGTCGCTCGTCGACAAGAGCCTGCTCCGGTATACGGAGGAGCGCTTCTGGATGCTGGAGACGATCCGCGAGTACGCGGTCGAGCGACTCGAGCATCTGGGAGACGGTGCCAGTCTCCGGCAGCGCCACGCCGACTATTTCCTCCGTCTGGCGGAGGAAGCCGAGCCCCATCTGACCGGGTCACAGCAGGCACCGTGGCTGGAACGGCTCGAAGCCGAGCACGACAACTTCCGCCTGGCTCTGGACTCGTTGCGGCGCGCGGACCGCGGCGACGAAGAGCTCAGGCTCGTGGGTGCGCTGATGCGCTTCTGGTACGTCCACGGTCACCTGCGCGAAGGAAGCAGCCGGTGCGAGGAGGCACTCGCGGCGCACGACGACCAATCGGTGCCTCGCGTGAAGGCCCTGTTCGGAGCCTGTCTGCTCGCGCACCGGCTTGGCGAGTACGAGCGGTCACTCGTGCTCGGGGAGGAGCGTCTCGAGCTTGCTCGCCTCCTCGGCGACACCGAAGGTGAAGCGAGCTCGCTGATCGGTCTGGGCCTGGCGAATCACGCCCTCGGCGACCACGAGCCAGCCGCCGCCGCGTGGCGGGAAAGCGCCGAACTCGCACGCGCGGAAGGCTTCACCTGGATTCTCGCGATGGCGACCAACAACCTGGGCTCCCTTGCGCAGGGCCAGGGGGACAACGTGCGGGCGCGGGCTTGCCTCGAGGAAAGCATCACACTCTTCCGCCAGCTCGGCGACGAGAGAATGGCGGCAGGAGGCCTGTGCAACCTGGGATCCGTGGCCGCTCGCGAAGGCAGAAACGACGAGGCGGAGGCGCTCCTGCGCGAGAGTCTCGAGAGTGTCCAGGCGCTGCTCGACAAGGAGCTGGCTATCTGGTGCCTGGAGGAGCTGGCGGCGCTCGCTGTCTCCAAGGGGGATGCGGAGCGGGCGGGCACACTCACCGGCGCGATGGAAACGCTGCGGGAGGAAACCGGGCACGTGCCTCAGCCCGATGAGCGCCTCCTGAACGAGGAGACAAGGGTCGCGCTCGAATCCATGCTCGGCGAGGAACAGCTCGCCGCCGCCGTCGCTGTCGGTCGAGAGATGACGTTCGAGCAGGCTGTCGCGTACGCCCTCGAGTCCCAGGCCAGCTGAAGGAGGCGACGCGGGGTTGGAGTTCCGGATCCTGGGGTCGTTGGAGGTCGAGGCGGAGGGCCGGGTCCTGAAGCTCGGCGGCGCGCAGCCGCGCGCCCTGCTCGCGCTTCTGCTGCTGCATGCGAACGAGCCTGTTGCGCGTGACCGCCTGATCGAGGAGCTGTGGGGCGGGCGGCCGCCGGAGACGGCCGCGACGGCCGTGCAGGTGCACGTCTCGCAGCTGCGGAAGGTGCTCGGCCGCTGACGTGATCGTCACCCAGCGGCCCGGCTACCTCGTCCGTACGCGCAACGGCGAGCTCGACCTGCGGCGCTTCGAGGAGACGGTGGCACGCGCCCGGGGTGCTGCCCCGGCCGAGGCCGCGGCGCTGCTCACCGAAGCGCTCGCCCTCTGGCGAGGAGTCCCGTTCGCGGAGCTCGACATGCCGTTCGCGCTGGCCGCGCGTGCCCGCCTGGAGGAGCAGCGGCTGGCAGCGTTGGAGCAGCGGATTGACGCCGATCTCGAGCTCGGCCGGCACGCCGAGCTCGTGCCCGAGCTCGAGGGGCTCGTCCGGGAGCACCCGCTGCGCGAGCGCCTGCGCGGCCAGCTGATGCTGGCGCTGTACCGGGCCGGGCGCCAGGCGGACGCGCTCGCGGCATACCAGGAGGGACGCCGCCTGCTCGTCGACGAGCTCGGGCTGGAGCCGGGCGAGGAGCTGCGTCGCCTCGAGCGCGCGGTCCTCGAGCAGGACGAATCGCTCTCCGCCGCCGCCCCACCGACTCTTCCGAGGCCGTCCGCGGCGGAGCCGCCGACGCGCACCGAGACGGCCCGCCCCGCCCGGCAGCAGCGCAAGACCGTCACGCTCGTCTTCTGCGACCTGGCCGAGTCGACCGCGCTGGGCGACGCGACCGATCCGGAGGTGCTCGAGGGCCGGCTGCGCCGGTACTTCGAGCGCATGGAGACGATCGTCGAGCGCCACGGCGGGACGGTCGAGAAGTTCATCGGCGATGCGGTGATGGCGGTCTTCGGCGTGCCGGTTGCGCACGAGGACGACGCGCTGCGTGCGCTGCGCGCCGCGCAGGAGATGCGCGACGCGATGCCGGAGCTCCAGCTGCAGGCACGGATCGGTGTGAACACGGGCGAGATCCTGACGAGCAAGCGCGGCACGCTCGTCACCGGCGACGCGGTGAACGTGGCCGCACGGCTCGAGCAGGCGGCTGCCCCGGGCGAGGTGCTCATCGGGGCGCCTACCCGCACGCTCGTCGGCGCGGCGGCGCGAGGTCGAGGAGGTCGAACCGCTCGACCTGAAAGGAAAGCCCGAGCCGGTGGCGGCGTTCCGCCTGCTGGCGGTCGGGGAGGCACCCGCCCGTGCGCACGACCGGCCGTTCGTCGGAAGGAAGCGCGAGGTCGAGCTCCTCAGTGATGCGTGGGAGCGCGCGAACGGCCAACAGTCGTGCGAGCTGTTCACG
Source organism: uncultured Thermoleophilia bacterium (assembly GCA_963734565.1). GTDB lineage: Bacteria > Actinomycetota > Thermoleophilia > Gaiellales > Gaiellaceae > JACVRM01. The sequence continues at coordinate 1,324,365 of CAVTHM010000002.1, forward strand.
GTCGTCGGCGAGGCCGGTGTCGGAAAGTCGCGCCTAGTCGCCGAGGCACTCGCAGGGATCGAGGCGCGGGTCGTGCGGGCGCGCTGTCTCCCGTACGGCGAGGGGATCACCTACTGGCCCGTCGTCGAGGTGATCAAGCAGCTCGACACGCTGCCCTCGGACGAAGAGGCGGCGGCCGCCGTGCGGTCGCTGCTCGGCGAGAGCGACCGGCCGACGAGCGCGGACCAGATCGCGTGGGCCTTTCGCAAGCTGCTCGAGGAGCAGGCGCCACTCGTCCTCGTGCTCGACGACCTGCAGTGGGGCGAGGAGCGGTTCCTCGATCTCGTCGAGTCGACGCGGCTGTTCTCGGCCGGCGCACCGATCCTGCTGCTGTGCATGGCCCGCCCGGAGCTGCTCGAGCGCCGACCCTCCTGGCCCGGTCCCACTCCGGCTCGAGCCGCTCCCACCCGACGAGGCGGAAGCGCTGATCGGGCAATCGCTGCCGGAGGATGTGCGGACGCGGATCGCCGAGAGGTCAGGCGGGAACCCGCTCTTCATCACGGAGATGCTGTCGCTCGCGACAGCCGGAGGCGAGCTCGAGGTGCCGCCGACGCTGCGCGCGCTGCTCACGGCCCGGCTCGACCAGCTCGAGCCGCAGGAGCGCTCGGTGCTCGAGCGGGGAGCGGTCGAGGGCGAGATCTTCCACCGCGGCGCAGTGCAGGCGCTCGCCCCGGAGGAGACGGAGGTGCTGCCGAGACTCGCCGCGCTCGTCCGGCACGAGCTGATCCGCCCCGACCGGCCGCAGTTCCCGGGCGAGGACGGCTTCCGCTTCCGCCATCTGCTCATCCGCGACGCCGCCTACGACGCCCTCCCGAAGACGGTTCGCGCAGACCTGCACCGCCGCTTCGCCGACTGGCTCGAGAGCAAGACGACCCTCGTCGAGCGGGACGAGCTCACCGGCTACCACCTCGAGCAGGCCGCCCGCTACCAGGCCGAGCTGGGTGAGCCCGACAACGCGCTCACGCTGCGCGCCGGCGATCGACTGATCGCCGCGGGGCGGCGGGCCCTCGACAGGGACGACGCGCGCGCCGCGATCGGGCTGCTCGACCGCGCGCTCACGCTGACGCGTCCGCTCCGACCCGACGTTCACGCCGCGCTCGACCTCGCGCGGGCCCTCGTGCAAGATCCGGGCCGAGCCGCCCGGCTCTGCGCGGAGGCGGGGGCGCAGGCTGCGGAGGGCGGTGACGAGATCGGTGCGGCGCTCGGACGTGCGATGGCCGTTCACTACCGCCAAATGGTCGCGCCGAGCTCGCCGGACGAGCTCGACGAGATGGAGACGCTGCTCCTCGCCGCACGCAGCCGGCTCGAGGAGGTCGAGGATCATGCGGGGCTGGCGGAAGTGTGGTGGGCGCTCGGCTACGGCGTGGCGAACGCGCGTGGCCGGGCCGACGACTGGGCGACGGCATCGCTGCAGGCGTACCACCACTTCCGGCTCGCCGGTCGCCCGGCCATCGCTCCGTACGATCTCGGGTCCGCGCTGGCCGGCGGATCGCGGCCGGCCGAGGAGGCGCTCGAGGTCCTCGACCGCCTGCTTGGAGAGGCGCCGTCGCCCTGGCTGCAACTCGGCCGCGCCAGGCCGCTCGCGATGCTCGACCGCGGCGAGGAGGCGCGGCAGGCTGCCGAGGAGGCGACCGCGAGGCTACGCGAGCTCGACGATGCCAGCTGGAGCGAGTGGACGTTTGCCGAGCTCTCCATGCTCGCCGGCGATTACGAGGCCGCGAGCCGACACCTGCGGTTGGTGTGCGAGTGGCTCGAGGCGACGGAGCAGTTCGGGTTCCTCAACTACTACGTCCCGCTCCTCGCGCGTTCACTCTGCCTGCTCGGTCGCTTCGACGAGGCAGAGCAGTGTGTGGAACGCGTGCGAGCCCTTGAAGAGGAGCGCGGCCTCGGGCTCGCGCCAGGGGCCGTCTGGCGCCAGCCGCTGGCACGCGTCCACGCGCACCGGGGCGAGCTCGCCGAGGCCGAGCGACTGGCGCGCGAGGGGGTGGCTGCGACCGAGGAAACCGACTGGCTCAACGATCAGTGCCTGGCGCTCTGGGACCTGGCGGAGGTCCTGGCGGCGGCCGGTCGCGCCGACGAGGCAGGCGCAGCCTTCGAGCAGGCACTCGACCGCTGCCGACGGAAGAACAACATCGCGCTGGCCACCCAGCTCCGCCAACGGAGGGACAGCCTCCTGAGGCGGTAGCCGATCACGAGTATCGGGCCGCGGTCATTCCTGCGGATGATGAGCGCGCGGCCGCCGGGAGCGAGTCTGTTCGTCGCTACCGTCTGCCTCGACCGGATGGGACGGGGCGACCAGGGGCTCCGCGGAGCCTCGCAACCGCACACGGGAGGTAGAGATGCTCGTCGCTGCCAGCGGCTGGTGGATCTGGACGATCCTGTTCCTGTTCATCTGGATCGCGATCGCGTTCTGGCCTGCACGGGTGGCCGCGCGGAAGGGCCACAGCTTCATCCTGTTCTTCATCTTCAGCCTAGTGTTCTTCCCGCTGGCGCTGATCGTGGCGTACGTCGTGGGGGACAGGCGGGCCGCCGCCTAACGAGCGGCACGCGGCGGGGTCGGCCGAGAGCGGCGGCGAAGCCGCCCTCGGCCCGATCCGGTTGCCTAGCTCTTCCGGGCGGTCGCTTTGCCGCCCTTGCGGCCGGCGGCCTTCTTCTGCGCCGTCGTGCCGCCCTGGCTCGAGTTGCCGCTGCCGGAGTGGGACGCCTTGCCGCCGTGCTTCGACGCGTCCGGCGAGTTGGCGATCTTCGCGGCGCGCTCCTTCGACATGCCCTTGTCCTTGAGCGCCTCGTACTGCTTCTCGTTCTTGACGTTCGCCCTCTTGCCCGGCATGGAGACCTCCTTGTCGTCTGGGGGCCCTTTTCCCGGGCTGCGAGTCAGGAAACGGCGATGTACGGGTGCGCGGTGTGGTCGCAGGACAGGTCGATCTGCTCGTCCGGCAGCGCACGCAGCGCGGCGCCGAAGCCCTCCGAGAACGTGGGGAACTGGGCGATCGTGTCTCGCAGCGTCGCGAGCGGAATCTCCGCGCGGATCGCCAGCACCGCCTGGTGGATCCACTCGCCGGCGAGGGGCGCGACGCCCCATGCGCCGACCAGCACCTGCTTTTCCGCATCCGCGATCACGCCGAAGATGCCTCGCGGCTCCTCCTCGAAGGTGTAGGGGCGCGAGATCGTGGTGGGTAGGTCGATCGCCGCAGCCAGTACGTCGATGCCCTGCTCGCGCGCGTCGGCCTCGCTCAGGCCCACCGATGCGACCTCCGGGTCGGTGAAGAGGACACGGGGCACAGCGCGGTAGTCCGCGACGCGCGGCTTGCCCAGGATGTCGGCCGCCGCGATGCGCGCCTGGTACTTGCCGACGTGCGTGAACTGCGCGATGCCGGTGACGTCGCCGGCCGCCCACACGCCGTCCGTCACCTTGCAATGCTCGTCCACGTCGATCCCGCGGCGGCCCGGCTCGACGCCGACCGTCTCGAGGCCGAGGTCGTGCGTCCGCGGCCGCCGGCCGGTCGCGACGACGACGACCTCGCCGCGCGCCTCCGTGCCGTCGCCGAGCGAGACCACGCGCTCGCCGCTGTCGATCCGCACCGACTCGCCCTTGACGCCGAGGCGGAGCTCGACGCCGTCCTCCTCGAGGATCGTCTGCAGCAGCTCGCCGACGCGCGGGTCCTCGCGTGCGGCCAGCGTCGGGCCGACGATCGTCACCTTGCAGCCGAAGCGGGCGAGGAACTGCGAGAGCTCCACGGCCACGACGCCGCCCCCGATGAAGACCGCGCTCTTCGGGATCTCCGTCGTGGCGGTCGCCTCGCGGTTCGTCCAGTAGCCGGCCTCGGCCAGGCCGGGCAGCGGCGGGATGATCGCCTCGGCGCCCGTGGCGACGATCACAGCGTCGGTCTCGAGCGCCTCGTCGCCCACGCGCACGCGCCCCGGCCCGTCGAGCCGTCCGGGCTCGCCGTACACGCTGATGCCGCGCTCGCGGTACTTTGCGCGCTTCTTCGTGTCGTCGTGATCCGAGACCATGTAGTCGCGGTACTTCGAGAGCGCGGGCCAGTCGAGCCTCGGCTCGCCGGTCGCCTGCGCGCGGCGGCTTTCGCCGAGCAGGTCGGGCGGGCGCAGCAGGGTCTTCGACGGGACACAGCCCCAGTTGGTGCACTCGCCGCCGATCAGCTCCGGCTCGACGAGCGCGATCCGCTTGCCCGCCTTCAGCAGCACGTTCACCGCCACCTCGCCGGCCGGGCCCGCGCCGAGGATCACCACGTCGAAGCTGTCCGCCATCGCCGTCCTTTCGCTCGAGGTCGGGCCTAGTCTGGCGGCGCGGAGCTCCCGTTACACGACACAATCGGCGGGTGGAGCTGATCGACGTCACCGTGCCGATCCGGCCGGGCATGGTCACCTATCCCGGCGACCCGACCGTCAAGACGGAGCTCGCGAGCTCGATTGGCCGCGGCGACGTCGTCAACCTGACGCGGCTCGACTTCGGGGTGCACTCGGGCACACACGTCGACGCTCCCGTGCACTTCCTCGAAGGCGGGCACGGCGTCGACGCGTGGCCGCTCGACGCGCTCGTCGGCCCGGCGGCGGTGGTCGATGCCCGTTCCGTCACGGGCGTCCTCGACCGCGAGGCGCTCGAACGGATCGGCCTGCCCGACGCGAAGCGGCTTCTCTTCCGCACACCCAACTCTGACCTCTGGGGCAGCGACACCTTCGTGGACGACTCCGTCCAGTTCGTACGGAGCGGGGCGGAGGTGCTCGTCGAGCGCGGCGTGCGGCTCGTCGGGATCGACTACCTCTCGATCGGCGACGAGGACGCGCACAGGGTGCTGCTCGGCGCGGGCATCGTCGCGGTCGAAGGGCTCGACCTGCGCCACGCCGAGCCCGGCGCGTACGAGCTGCTCTGTCTGCCGATGAAGATCGCCGGCTCGGACGGCGCGCCGGCCCGCGTGCTGCTGCGCCGGTGACCGGCACGCCGTACGAACCACCTGCGACGCTTCCCGGCGGATGACGGAGACGGCTCCCGGCCCCCGGCTCGAGGCGGCGGACGACCGCGCCGACGGCTACCTGCCGATCGGCGACCACGGCGTCATCGGCGACCTGCACACGGTGGCGCTCGTCGGCATCGACGGCACGATCGACTGGTACTGCACGCCGCGCTTCGACGCGCCCAGCGTCTTCGCGTCGATTCTCGACGCCGATCGTGGCGGCTACTGGCGGCTCACGCCCGTGCACCCCGCCACCGTCAAGCAGCTGTACTTCCCGGACACGAACGTGCTCATCACGCGCTTCCTCTCGGAGGAGGGCGTCGTCGAGGTGATCGACTTCATGCCGGTCGCTCACACGCCGGCGGAGCAGCACACGCATCGCCTCGTGCGCCGCGTGCTCGGCATCCGCGGCGAGGTGACGCTCCGCGTCGAGGTCGAGCCCCGCTTCGACTACGCCCGCGTCGAGCACTCGACGCATGTGGACGAGCCCGGCGCCGTCTTCGACCCGCCCGGCAAGCTCGACGGCCTCGCACTGTTCTCGAAGGTGCCGCTGGAGCGCACTGAGCGCGGCGTCCGGGCGGAGTTCACCGTCGCGGCCAACGAGACGGCGTCCTTCGTGCTGCAGACGCTCGAGCCCGGTGAGCGACCGCACTACTCCGAGGGGCAGGTTCGCGAGCAGTTCAAGGACACGGTCTCGTTCTGGTCGAACTGGCTCGGCCACTCGCGCTACGAGGGGCGGTGGCGCGAGATGGTCAACCGCTCGGCGCTGACGCTGAAGCTCCTCACCTACGCGCCGACGGGCGCGATCGTGGCGGCGCCGACGACGAGTCTTCCCGAGCAGCTCGGCGGCGAGCGCAACTGGGACTACCGCTACACGTGGGTCCGCGACGCCGCGTTCACGCTGTACGGGCTCCTGCGGCTCGGCTTCACGGGCGAGGCGGCCTCGTTCGTGGAGTGGCTGACTGCCCGCGTGCGCGAGTCGGATGGTCGCGGCGAGGGGCCGCTTCAGATCATGTACGGCATCGACGGGCGGGCCGACCTGACCGAGGAGGAGCTCACGCATCTTGCGGGCTACCGGGGCTCCGCACCCGTGCGCATCGGCAACGGCGCGGCGACCCAGCTGCAGCTCGACATCTACGGCGAGCTGATGGACTCCGCCTACCTTTACAACAAGTACGGCACGCCGATCTACCACGAGTCGTGGACCGCGCTCGCCGGGCTCATCGACTGGGTCTGCGTGAACTGGGACCAGCCCGACGAGGGCATCTGGGAGACGCGCGGCGGCCGCCAGAACTTCACGTACTCACGGCTCATGTGCTGGGTCGCGGTCGAGCGCGCGATCCGTGTGGCGCGGCAGCGTGGACTGCCGTGCGACCTCCCGCACTGGGTGGCCGAGCGCGACAACATCTACCGGCAGCTGATGGAGCGCGGCTGGAACGAGAAGCGTGGCGCGTTCGTCCAGTCCTACGGCTCGGACGTGCTCGACGCTTCGGTGCTGCTGATGCCGCTGACGAAGTTCATCGCGCCGACCGACCCGCGGTGGCTCTCGACACTCGACGCCATCGGTGACGAGCTCGTCTCGGACAGCCTCGTGTACCGCTACAACGTCGCGGCCTCGCCCGACGGGCTCCGCGGCGACGAGGGGACGTTCTCGATCTGCTCCTTCTGGTACGTCGAGGCGCTGGCGCGTGCGGGCCGGCTCGACGAGGCCCGGCTCGCCTTCGAGAAGATGCTCACCTACGGGAACCACCTCGGCCTCTACGCCGAGGAGATCGGGCGCACCGGCGAGGCGCTCGGCAACTTCCCGCAGGCGTTCACGCACCTGTCGCTGATCAGCGCCGCGTTCAACCTGGATCGCGCGCTCCGCTGAGCGGCGCCGCTCTACCAGCGGCTGCAGCTGTACTGCGAGTTGTCGTCAGGGCGCGGGCAGCAGAGGTAACAGATCGAGCCGAAGACGCAGACGCAATAGCAGTTGAGCGTGACTGCCGCCTCGGGCTTCGCAAGGAACTTCTTGACCGGCATCGGCAGCGCCGCCGACCGCCCGCGGCGCTTCTTCTTCGCTTCCCGTGCGGCCGCCCTGAGCAGCTTCTGCACCTCCGGGTGGAGCGGCTCGTCGTCGTTGCGGTCGGCGCAGCCGTCGACCGCGATGCTCGTCACGAGGCCCTTCTCGACGATCGCCCTCACAGTGCGGCTGCAGCAACTCCCCTCGAGGGCGCCGACCTCGATCTCCGCGCGCTCGACCTCTTCGAGCCGGGAGGCGTCGAGGTACTTGAGCGACGGCGAGAGGCCGATCGGGCAAGCCCCGATCTCGATGAGGGCCGAGTACCTGAACTTGGACGGGCGAGTCAGGGCAGGCATGCGTCTCCTTTCGATGCGGGGACGGGCGCGGCGAAGCTTGCACGGCCGCGCGTGGACGCGTCGCCTTGCCCGTCCGTGTGCCGTACGGATACGGTCGGGCCGTCGCCCCCAGGGAGGTGGAGTGGAGGTCGTGCCGGAACGCGTGGTGGACGCGGACGAGCAGCGCCTGCTCGCCGGGCTCCGTGCGCGCGAGGAGTGGGCGTTCATGGAGCTCGTGGAGCGCTACGGGGCCTCGCTGCTGCGGGTCGCGCTCCTGTTCGTGGCGACGCGCGCGGTCGCCGAGGAAGTCGTGCAGGAAACATGGCTCGGCGTGCTCGCCGGGATCGACCGCTTCGAGGGCCGCTCGTCGCTCAAGACGTGGCTGTTCCGGATCCTCACGAACCGGGCCAAGACCCGGGCGGTGCGCGAGGCGCGGAGCATCCCGTTCTCGTCGCTCGCCGGCGCGGAGGCCGCGGGGGACGAGGCGTCCGTCGACCCCGACCGCTTCCTGCCCGCCGACCACGCGCGCTGGCCGGGCCACTGGGCCTCGGCGCCGCGCGCGTGGGCCGAGCTTCCCGACCAGCGGCTGCTCGGCGCGGAGACGCGGCAGGTCATCTCCGACGCGATCGACGCGCTGCCCACGGTGCAGCGCACGGTCATCTCGCTGCGCGACGTCGAGGGCTGGCCGAGCGAGGAGGTCGTCGAGGCGCTCGGGATCAGCGAGGGCAACCAGCGCGTCCTGCTCCACCGGGCGCGCAGCAAGGTGCGCGCTGCGCTCGAGGCCTACCTGGACGAGACCGCGCCCGCGGCCGCCTAGAACACGTCGGCGAAAGGCTCGGGCTAGCCGGCTCGGTCGGACAGGGCTGGTGCCAGACACTTGGGCAGGTCCCTCAGCGGCATGAACCGGCGGGCCATGGCTCGTGCCTGGTGTCGCTCGCGCGGACACGTCGGGATGTCCCGGAAGTGCTCGAGACCGCCCGAACCTGAATCGTAAGGAGGGGGTCGACGGTTCGAGTCGGTCAGAGGGCTTTCTTCGACACCGGCTCTTCCTCAGAGACGTGCCTAGGAGTGGGCGAGGCAGAGCGCAGCGAGATCGAGGCCCGCGTCGACACCGTTCCAGACACGACACCCGAGGCGCCGTCCCACCACCACGCCGAGCTCTTGCGTGCCGAACGCAACGACGGGGACGTCGCTCGTGGCGAGGCGATCGACGAGGGCGAGCGCCGCGCGGTCGCGTGCCACCCCGGTCATGCGATCGAGGCGCTCGATTGCGGCGCGCGTGGAGATCGGAATCCAGTGGGCCGGAACGTCCTGACCGAGCATCCGAGTAAGGAAAGAAGCAGGATCCGGATAGTCGAGCGACGTTGTGAGCGCTGCGACTTGGATGTCATCGCGCGGCTCGCGGAGGGCGGCCGCGACGTCACGAACCACCCTGGGCCGCACGTCGATCCCCAGGGGCGCGAGCTGAGCCTGCAGCACGGTCGCAAGTTGGCTGCTTCGCTCATCTCCCGCCCGCACGGCGATGTGCACCGTGGAATGTCTCGCGCCTAGGAGTCGGCGTGCCTGCGCGAGCTGCGCGTCGGCCGAACCCGGCTGTTTTCCTCCGCGAACGGCAGGAGGTAACAGGCGACTGGTGGGAGTCTCGTTCAGGACAGCGGCAAGCGTGGCCCTGTCGAGTGCGCGCGCGAGCGCTCGACGCGCGGTGACGTCGGAGAGTGCGGCACTTCGCGCGTTCAGAGCGAGGTAGGTCGTAACCGCTCGCCCGAACCCGCGGTACGAGACCGCACCGGATCGCTCTCCTCCGAAGCGGCGCGCAACCTCCCCTCCCGGGGCGAGCAGCACGTTGAACTGCTCGTCCTGGATTCCGTCCCAGCCGCCCTCCTGGACACGCTCGACCGCCTTCTCGGTGTCGACGCCCTCGCGGATGGCGATCGCGTCGAGTCTCTGCGGTCGAGAGCCGCCGTAGTTCGGGTTTCGCCTGAGGATTTCGTACTCGCCGTTCCAGACGAGCCCGCTGAACGAGTACGGGCCGGCGCCGGCCGGCGCTGGCCCTGTATACACGCCGACGCCGTCGACCTTGGTGATGGTGCTTGGGGGGACCGGGCAGAAGTACGGAAGCGCAAGCCGTTCTAGGAAGTCCGGCGACGGCCTGGTGAGCGTGAACGAGATTCGGTGATCGCGCACCTGTATGCCCGAAACGTGCGCCGCACGCCCGGCGCGGAAGGCCTGCACACCCTCGAGGTCGCCGAGGAAGCCGATCCCGGGCGCTCGCGGACCGAGCTTGGGATTGAGCGCCCGCTCGATCGAGAAGCGGAAGGACCGGGCGTCGAGTGGTGCATTCGAGGGCGGCGCGAAGCGGAAGCCTTCCTTGACCGTGAACGTGTATGTCCGCCGGTCGCGCGAAAGCACCGGCAGCGCGGCTGCGACCTCCGGAACGAGTCGTTGGCCATGTGGCGGGGGCGCGTCGGGGTAGCCGAGCAGCGGTGCGCAGGTCGCACGCTCGGCCTGGAACGTGAGCGCGTGCACGTACCCGTTGCCCGAGATCGCTGGATCAGGGTGGTCGAATTCGAATGCGGGGCCGAAGAGGCGCGCGACCTTGCCTTTCAGCGTGTCAATTCGGTCCTCGTACGTGCGTCCGGGGCTGACGCTGACGAGCAGCCTCCCGTTCAACGCGGCGACAGTTTGGAGCGGATGACCGAAGCGGAGGTCCGCCTCGCGCCGTTCACGGCGTCGATGCCCGTGACCGAGCCCACGTCCTGGTTGACCACCCAGAGCGTTCCGTTCGCATACGACATGTCCCTGGCACCGTCGCCGGTCTCGTAGGTCGCCACGATTCGTCCCGACCGGTCGATCTTGTAGACGGTGCCCTTCGCTTCGTTCGACACCCACGCGAAGCCGCCCCCGACCGCCAGCTCGGCAACCGGCGGTGGCAGAGCGGTACGCGTGATGGTGTTCGTCGCGGCGTCGACCCGTTCCACGCCGTCGAAGGTGACCACCCACACAGCGCCGTCTCCAAAACGCACCGCATACGGCGAGCTCAGATTCGCGAATCTCTTCTGCACCCTGCCGCCTACGGGATCGATCCGCAGCAGCTCGCCTGCCTGCTGTCGCGTGACCCAGAGCGAGCCACTGCCGCGAGCGACCTGGGCCAGCCCGTCTCCATGCGGGTCGCTCGTCAGCGAGTAGCGGTCCGCCTCGCTCCCGGACGCGACGTCCATGCGCGCGAGCTGTGTCCCGCTGAACCAAACGCTGGGGCCGTCGACGAGCGCCGAGAGCGTGGCATCGCCCCACGGTGAGCTGATGCGCCGGAGGATGCGCCCGTCGGCAGGGTCGATTCGCACGAGCGCGTTGCCGTCGAGCGTCCACACCCAGAAGCTGCCGTCGCCGGTGAACGCGAGGGCTGGGAACTTGATCTCGCGCCACGGAATCTGCGCGGCGAGACGGCCGCTCGAGGTGTCGATGATCGCGACGCCGGGCGGAACAGAGGCAAGCGTGCCGGCGCTGCTGCGCGTCGTCACCACCGCCACGCCTGCTCCGATTGCGGCTGCCAGCACGACACAGGCGCCTACCAGAATCAGCTTCCAGCCCCGCCTGCCGGCATCGCCGCGCGACCGAGCATTACGCGGCGGGTCGAGATCGGGATCCTGACGCAGGATGCGCTGCTCGATCTCCTGGAGCCCTCGCCCCGGCTCGAGTCCGAGCTCGTCCCGCAGTCGCGCGGCGCCGCGCCGGTACGCGTCGAGGGCCTCGGCCTGGCGTCCCGATCGGTAGAGCGCAAGCACGAGCTGCCCGAGCAGACGCTCACGGAATGGGTTGGCCGCGACGAGCGCATCGAGGTCCGGTACGAGCTCGCCATGGCGGCCGAGCGCGAGATCCGCATCGGCGCAGGCTTCGAGCGCGACAAGCCGTCGTTCCTGGAGCCGCGCGATCTCCGACTGCGCCCACGGCTCGAGGCTCAGATCTGAAAGCGGCTCGCCCCGGAACAGGGCAAGCGCCTCGCGCAAGCGCGCGGCCGCAGCCTCTGGCGCGATGCCGGACGCCGAGCGAACGAGCTCCTCGAAGCGGTCGGCGTCGAGCTCGCCGGACGTGACGATCAGCTCGTAGCCACGCTCCCGACGGACGAGGCGACCGTCGGCCAGCGCCGCGCGAAGCTGGGATACATAGACCTGGACGCTCTTGAGCGCCGTCTCCGGCGGCGTTCCGTTCCAGATCTCCTCGATGAGCCGGTCGGTCGAGACCGGCCGGCCACGCGCCAGAAGCAGCAACGCGAGTAGCGATCGCTGCTTCGCACCCGCCAGCGGGACCGTCCGACCGTTGTCCTCGACCTCGAGTGGGCCGAGAATCCGGAACTCCATCGCTCGCCTCACCCTCTGCCGGGGATCCGGCGGAAGTGGCTCGTGCGCAGCGGTTTTACCACGGCATAGGTCCTTCCTCCATGCGATTTAGGCGCGCGAGCGCAACGTTCGGGCGTGCGCACCTTCACTTCGCCGACCCGTTTGCTTCCCATCGCGACCGCGCTCGCGCTCATGACCCTGAGCCCGACGACCCTCGCGAGCGGCAACTCCGCGCAACCGAAGAAGCCCGCGGACCCCATCGTCGTTCACGTTGACGACCGCGGGTTCCATTGGGGAGACGCGGCCATCGGCGCTGCGGCCGGCTTCGGTGTCGCGCTCGTCCTGGCCGGCAGCCTCGCGCTCATCGGACGGAGCGATCGACGGGTCGACCGGCCCGCATCTGACCGGCATCAACGACTCCGCGAGCCGCTCCGCGCCCAGGAGCGCCTCAGCATCCACGACAGGAGGGAATCACCATGAACAGGATCGCGCTCACGACGTTCCTGGCGGTGCTCGGCCTCGCGCTCGGTACGGGCACTTCTACGGGAAGCTCGAGTGCCGCCGGCCCGCTTTTCGGATACGACCCCTCGGCGCCCCTCAACGTGACGCTCGGCAAAACGAACACCGTCAACGGCATCGTGCGCCAGGAGCTCGCGTACCAGGCGACACCGTCGCTCCGGCTCAAGGCCCTTTTCGTCCACCCCGCCTCCGGTGGTCCGTGGCCCCTCATCATCTGGTCGCCGGGCGCGGGAGGCGACCGCCGGCAGCAGCTGCCGGAGGCCATCGACCTGGCCCGCGGCGGTGCCGCCTCGCTACTCGTCGACGAGGCGCCGACCGGGAACTGCCGCGACGCCCAGCGCGAAGTCGACTTCCACGTCAGCTACGTGATCAGCCGCCGCCGCGCGGTCGACGTCGCCGAAACGCTTCCGAACGTCGACACGACGCGCCTCGCAGCCAGCGGCTTCAGCCGGGGCGCCTCGGTCACCGCGGCGCTAGCCGGAGTCGAGCATCGCATCCACACGTTTGTGCTCAAGTCCGGGCGAGGCCATCTCACGGGTTACGTCCCCATCTTCTGCACCAAGCTCGGCCCGGCCGAGCTCGGGCCATATGTCGCCACGCTCGGCGTGGTCGACCCCGTGCGCTGGCTGCGCAAGGCGACGGGAGCCTCGGTGTTGCTCCAGAACGGCACGAAGGACACGCTTTCACCACGCGCCGATGTCCTCGCCCTCTATGCCGCAGCGAGAAACCCCAAGGAGCTTCGCTGGTATCCGGCCGGTCACGATCTCAACCGGGCTGCAACGACATACCGCGCGCAATGGCTGCTCCGGCACCTCCGCCTCCGCTGACAGGACCGACCGGTCGAGTCAACCACGCAGTCTCAAATGTGGACGAACGTCCTCGCGGTGCCCGGTAACCCGGGCGCCGCGAGCATGCCCGCTGACCGCCAAGCTCCACGTCCAGGGGCGCGACGGGCGCGCCGATCGCGAATCGCACTAACCCGACGTGTCCTCGGGGGAGGCGCTACGCCTGCGCGGCCGCGTGGGCCGGCACTCGCTCCGCGCTCGCGCCGTCCGAGCTCACTTCGACGTAAACCTTGATGGCTTCGCGGTCCTCGGTCAGCGCACGCAGCATCTCGTCCCAGCGCTCCAGCCCGCCGATCGGCGTCGTGAGCAGCTTGCCGAGCCAGCCCGGATAGAACGCCTCCGCCTTCACGAGGTCGTTCACGCCGCTCTCGAAGTCGGCGCGCGAGGCGTTCACCGTGCCGACCATGACCTTGTTGCCGAGCACGAAGCCCTGGTTGATCTTGTCGACCGGCACCTCGTAGGTGCGGTCACCGCCGGTGACGCTCGCGAGCACGAGCACGCCGTTCTTGCCGAGCGACACCGCCGCCTCCCAGGCGAGCGGGCTGAAGCCGGACGCCTCGAAGATCACGTCGAACGGCCCATGCTCGGCTGCGACCTCCTCGAGCGGCCGCTTCGACGAGCTCACGTAGTGCGCACCGAGCTCCTCGATCAGCTCGCTGTTGCGATAAGGCCCCTCGCGGCGCGAGTAGCAGACGACTTCGAGCCCGCGCAGCCGCAGGAGCAGCGTCGCGAGCAGGCCGACCGTCCCCGCGCCGATCACGGCGGCGCGCTGGGGCTGCCAGATCTTGAGCCGACGCTGGATCTCCCAGGCCTGGTTCAGCCCTTTCTCGGCGACGGTCGTCGGTTCGAGGAGGACGCCCACCTCGCGCAGGCTGTTGGGCAGCGGGACGATGTAGCGGTGGTCGTCGACGTAGCGCTCGGCGAGGTAGCCGTGCCGCAGGTTGATGCCGCGCTCGTAGTACGTGTCGTCGGTCGTCATGTCCTGGAGGCCGATCGCGTCGTACGGGCTCGAGCCGGGACGGCGCACCATCGCGACGACGAACGTCCCGGGCGCGAGTGTGGAGGGGACGTTCGGGCCGGCCTCGAGCACGCGGCCGAAGCTCTCGTGGCCGGTGATCAGGTAGTCGTCGCCGGGCGGCGCCGCCCCGTACTCGGCCGCGTTGATCTCCTTGTCGGTGCCGTCGACGCCGACGCGCAGCACCTCGACCAGGACGCCGCGGCCCCCTTCGACGTCGTCCACCGACGGGTCGGGCGCGTCGCGCAGGTGCATCGAGTCGGGTGTTCCGGGATGGACGGCGATCGCCTTCATGGGGCCTCCTCGTTTGCTTCCGCCCCCGTCCTGCGCGGCCTCCGCGCCGTTACAGGCGCCGCCGGTTAAGACTTCCGTAACGTCTCGGGCCGGGGCCGGACGGAACCGACGTGACGGTGCCGGTCGGCAGCGAGGAGATGGTGTGCATCGAGCTCGTGGAGCTCGTCACCGCCTACTTCGAAGACGCACTTTCGCCGGTCGACAGGCACCGATTCGAGGAGCACCTGGCTGCGTGCGGGCCGTGCCGGAACTACATGGAGCAGTTCCGCATGACGCTCAATCTGACCGGCCGCCTGGGCGTGGAGGACCTCGCGCAGGAGGATCGCGCAGCTTTTCTCGAAGCTTTCCGCGACTGGCGCGGCTAACCCCCTCGCAGGAGGGATGGCGGCGCCTTCACGGGCGTTCGATGGAGGGTGCAGAACGGGACGTGGGCATGCGGCGCCCGCCCCCGACGCTCGCTTATGCCCAGCCGCACTCGCGCACTCTTCGCCTTTCCGTTCGCCGCGTTGGCACTTGCCGCGGCGCACCCGTCGTACGCGGCGACCATCGCCGTCCCGAAGCCCGTCGCGCCGGCGGCCGGGGCCGTCTCGGAGTCGCTGCCGGTCTTCGGCTGGACGAAGGTCGCGAACGCCGACCGCTACGAGTTCCAGGTCGCGGCCGACAACGGCTTCAACTCGCCGGTCATCGGGTCGGGCGAGGATCACTTCGTCACGAAGAACACCCGCGCCACGCTGAAGCGGACGATCCCGAACGGCACCTACTACTGGCGCGTCCGCGCGGTCACGACGGCGGGCGGCGTCTCCTCGTGGACGACGCCGCAGCAGTTCAAGAAGACCTGGACCGCGGCCGCGACGCTGCAGGCTCCAGCGGCAGGTGTCGGCCTCTCGTTCCCGGCCAACCCGCTCAGCCTGAGCTGGAGCGGCGTCCCGGGCGCCGCCTCCTACCTCGTGGCCGTCGCGAGCGACCCCTCGCTCGGCTCGCTCGTCCTGCACGATGCCGGCTCGACCTCGGCCGTCTCCACGGCGGCGACGACGCTGACGAGCCCGTCGGTGTTCGCGCCGGGCACCTACTACTGGGCCGTCACGCCGGTCGATGCGCGCGGCAACAAGGGCACCTCGTCCTCGGTTGCAGCCTTCTCGTGGGGCTGGCCTTCAGCGAGCACGCCCGCCGTCCAGGACATCGTCGCGGCAACCGAGGTCTACGACCCGCAGTTCTCGTGGACCGGCGTCAACGGCGCGGCGCGCTACGAGGTCGAGGTCAACCCGACGCCCGACTTCGTGCCCGGCTCGAAGGTCTGCTGCACGGGCACGACCATCGCCACGACGCTCTCGCCGACGGTAGTGCTCAAGGACAACACCTACTACTGGCGCGTCCGCGCGATCGACGCCGACGGGAACGCGGGTGTCTGGAACGTCGGGCCGTCGTTCACGAAGACGTTCGACAAGGTGCCGCCCGTGACCGCGCCGAGCATCAAGAACCTCCGCATGGTCGACACGTCCGACACCGCGCAGACGGCCGGGCCCGCGTACACCACAACTGTGCCGATCATCCGTTGGGACCCCGTGCCCGGCGCCTCCAGCTACCAGGTCGACGTCGCCCCGTTCCAGGTCGGGTCGTGCAACTGGTCGAGCTCGAGCGCGCCGCCCGAGCGCTGGAACTCCGTGACTGCGACAACGGCCTGGACGCCGCTCGGCTACCAGTGGAACAGCATCAAGCCGTACTCCGATGCGCACGCCGTCGCCACCGACCAGGCGAACCTGATCGCAGGGCACTCGTACTGCGCCCGCGTGCGAGCGCGCTCCGACCGCGACTCGACGAGCAGCGACGTCTACGGCGACTACACGTACCTCGCCAGCGGCGGCCAGGCCTTCACCTGGAGCGGTCCGCCGACCGCCGACCCGTGTGCGGCGCCGTGCAATCCGGCGGCGAGCGACTACCTGCTGCCGCAGACCGGGACGTCCACGACGCGCATGCCGTTCTTCACCTGGAAGCCGCTCCAGGGGCGGGCGAGCTACTTCGTGCTCGTCTCGAAGGACGCGTCGTTCTCGAACATCGTCGACTACGCGTTCACGCAGCTCCCCGCCTACGCACCTCGCGGGCAGAGCGTGACCACGTACCCGGACGAGGCGACCTTCTACTACTGGGCCGTCCTGCCGGCGACGAACGCGAACGGCAACGGGGTCGACACCGGGCCATTGACAGCGAACCCGCAGAGCTTCATCAAGTTCTCGACGCCGCCGGCCGTGGTCGCGCCGGCCGAGGCCTCGACGATCACGGGCCAGCCGACCTTCCAGTGGACGAGCGCCGAGGCGGCGCGGAACTACCGCATCCAGGTCTCGCAGGATTCGAGCTTCGGCAACACGCTCGAGGACACGACCACCGACTCGACGACCTACACGCCGAACACGACGTATCCCGCCGACACGGTGCTCTACTGGCGCGTGCGCGCGAACGACGAGAACCAGGTGGGGCTCTCGTGGTCGCCGACGGCGACCTTCCGGCGCACCTTGCCGGCACCGGTGCCGAGCCCGACGAACCCACTGACCGGCGACCAGATCCCCACATGGTCCTGGGCGCCCGTGCCCGGAGCGGTCTCGTACGACGTCTCGGTCGACCTGTCGGACGGGACGCACAAGGACCTCAGCGGGATCCGCATGCCGGCGCTCACCGCCACGTCCATGACCGGCACCGGGCTGTTCCGCTGGCGCGTGCGCGCGAACTTCCCGAAGGGCGTCGTGGGCAGCGTCGTGCCCGGGCCGTTCTCGGGCGATGTCACGTTCACGCGCACGATCGGCGAGCCGGCGGGTGCGCACTCCGAGCTGGCGAAGGACCACGTCGTGCTCTCGTGGGAGCCGAAGGTGGGCGCGAAGGAGTACCGCATCCAGGTGTCGCAGACACCGGACTTCGGCATGGTCGCCGACGACATCCGCACCGACAACACGAGCTACGCGCCGCTGCTCACCGCCGCGGCCTACGCCAACGGCGGCACGCTCTACTGGCGCGTCGCCGCCGTCGACGCCGACCGCAACCAGGGCGACTACTCGCCGGCGCAGAAGATCGGCTTCGCCAAGAAGATGCGCGTCTACCTCACGCGCTTCCCGATGCGCGGGCGGAAGTCGGCGGTGGTCGTGAAGGTCGTCGACGCGACGAACAAGCCCGTGGCGGGCGCGGCAGTCCGGGTGACCGGAAAGGGCCTCAAGGTGGGCGCCCGGCGCACGAGCCGCGCCGGCTCGACCACCTTCAGGCTGCGGGCGCGCAAGGGCGCCGCGATCGTGTTCCGCGCCGTCAAGACCGGCTTCGACCCGGCGAGCTACACCTACAACGTCAGGTAGCGTTGCGAAAGATTGGCGGGCCGGCGGCCGTCCTCTGATCACAGGGAGCGCGGCCGGCCGGGCGTTTCGGGGGAGGCGTCCGGCCCGCTCCCTCGTCTACGTGCTTGCGTGCCAGGCGTCGCGGGCGGCCCGGCCCTCGGGCGTCCGCAGGAAGTGCTCGAGCGAGACAGCGAGGAAGGTCCCCTCGGCGTCTGCGAGCAGCGTCTCGCCGTCGACGAGCTCGCCGCGGACCCGGAGGCGCCGCTCGTCGTCGCCCGCGAGCTCCGCTCGGACGACCAGCTCCAGGTTGATCGGGACCGGCTTGCGGTAGCGCACGGCCAGGCGGGCCGTGACGGTGGGGAAGCGGTACCAGGTCGCGAGCAGCCCGCACGCCTCGTCGAGCGCGGCGGCGACCAGCCCGCCGTGGACGAGCCCCGGGCCCGCCTGGTGGCGCTCGTCGAACGCGAACCGCGCCTCATAGCTCGCGGCACCCTCCGCTGAGGGCAGCGGCAGCCGCAGCCCGCCGGGCGCGTCGCCGCAGCCCCAGCAGTGTGGGTCGTGGTGGGGCGGGATCCGGGTGCCCAGGCGGTCTAGTTTGGCTCGCGGCTCACGTCAGCGGACGCCTCCGCGTTCGAAGTGCGCCTGGAAGAAGTTCTCCGAGCCGGCGGTCGCCATCGCGGCGGAGGCGGAGATCTCGAGCGCGAGCGTGGCAGCGGCGACGATCTGCGCGAAGCGATAGACCTGGCCCGCGCCGGCGCAGCCCATCAGGCGCAGCCAGCTCTGCGCGTACGGGTACGTGGTGCCGCCGCCGACGGTTGCGACTTCGAGGCCGGAGAAACGTGCCGTCACGTGCAGTCCGCCCTCGACGCGGTACGCCGTGCCGTGGCACATCGAGCTCGTGCCGACCATGCCGACGTCCTGGCCGGTCGCGATGAAGATTGCGGCGATCGCCGTCGCGGGCGTGAATGCGACCGACTGCATCCCGGAGGCGACGGCGCCGTGCGTGCCGACGAACGCCAGGTCGAGCAGGTCGGGAATCGTCGTGCGCAACACGCGGCGCACGGCCTCCTCGGTGAGGGTGCACTCGGCGAGGACCGTCTTGCCGTGGCCGCCGCGCTCGAAGTAGCGGTGCGAGATCTTCTTGTCGCCGCCCATGTTCCCCTCGAGCACCGAGCGGCGGAACTTGACGGGCGAGCGGTCGCGAACGAAGGACTCGTTGAGCGCGAACGAGTTCCGGGTCACCATGTTCAGCCCGACTGCGTCGCCGGTCGTGTACGCGTACATCACGTGGCACACGGGGCCGACGACGTGGGTCTCGAGCTCGCGCAGTTTTGCGAAGCGCGACAGGCCCTCGACCGCCGCGGACGAGAGCCATTTCTGCATCGCGGGCACCTGGTCGGCGATCCAGCGCGAGAACGCGACGGCTTGCCCCGCGTCGTCGAAGAGGAACGCCGAAGCGCGCGTCATGCGGTCGCGCAGCACGTGCGTGCGGAAGCCGCCCGACTCGCCGACGGCGCGCGCCCCGCGGTAGAGCGAGACGGCGAGCCCGCCCTCGGTGTTGGCCAGCGGCACGTGGATGCCCTCCTTCCGGCGCCCCTGCTCCACCACTGCGCCGGCCGGCTCCTCGAGCTCGTACTCGCCGAGCTCCATGTCGATCGGCCCCACGACGGCAGTGGGCACGACCGACACGCCGGTGAGCGCCTCGGTCGCGCCCGCGAAGGGAGTCAGATCATGCGCGAAGACGGGCCCGTCGGTTAGACCGGCGAGCGCGTCCTGCCGAACGCGGATCGACTCGGGATCGTTCCGCCGGGGCCATTTGCGGAGCTCCATCGCAGGCGCACTCTAGGGAGTTGACCGGCGGAGTCCGGCTTGCCCGGGCGGGAGCCACGTCGCGCGAAGTCGCGTGTGACGTCTACCCGGGAGGGGGGAGCTCGAGGGGGGAACCCGCGAAGCGGGGGTTCCCCATTCGAATAGAGCGAAGCGGTCTCTGCCGGGAAACTAGATGGGGATGTGGACGTCGCTCACGTCGAGCCCGAACGACTTCGCGAGCCGCACGCCGTGCTCGATGTCGGAGCGGAGCATGCGGACGTCCGCGTCGTACATCAGCCGCCCGATCACCTCGCGCGCCTTCGGCCGCCAGAGCGCGTGCTGGATGAAGATCGGGATCAGCCGGTTGCCCGCCTCGACGAGCCTCCGCTGCGTCTTCTTCGACGCATTCGAGAGCAGGATGCGCTCGTACGCCACGCCGGACCGGTGGTGGATGCCGTCGTCGACGGTCAGCCGGTTGCACAGGTCCTCGAGCACCGTGCCGCGCGAGTTGCGGGCGATCATCCGGAAGCGCGGGATGATCAGCCGCTCGAAGAAGACCTGGATCTGGAAGACCTTCTCCTCGAGCGTCTCGGCGTTCAGCGTCAGCTCGACGAGCTGGTCGAGGTAGGGGTCGCGCTCGCCGCGCCCGCCGGCCTCGTCGATGAGCTTGAGCCACGCCTCGGTATGGCGGGCCTCGTCCTGCACCATCGTCGTGTAGTAGAGCTTCGCCTCCGGGTCGGGCGCGAGCGAGAAGAGCTGCGCGGACATCTGCACGGCGAGCTCGTCGGCCTGCAGCTGCTGCGTGATCACGGACCGCCACATGTCCTGGCGGCGCGCCAGCTTCTTCGGTGCGCCTGTGTACTCCGGGATCGGCGGCACCTCGCCCCACGGCAGGTCGCGAACCTGCCATTCCGCGCGCTTCGCGAGCTCGTAGTAGCGCAGGACGGCTGCGTAGGCGCTGCGGTCCTCGGACTGCTCCTCGGCGGGTAGCACCTCAGTCTCCATCGACGGGGGAGGATACGTTTCGGGCCGGTGGCGACGCTCATGGATGGGAAGGCGCTCGCGAAGCGCATCCGCGCCGAGGTGGCGGAGGAAGTCGCGCGGCGCGACCACGTCGGCCTGGCGACCGTGCTCGTCGGCGACGACCCGGCGTCCGAGATCTACATCCGCCTGAAGCACAAGGCGCTGACCGAAGCCGGCATGGAGGGCCGCGACGTCAGGCTGCCAGCCGACGCGTCGCAGGAGCAGGTCCTCGCCGCCGTGGCGGCGCTGAACGACGACGATGCGATCGACGGCATGCTCGTCCAGCTGCCGCTGCCGGAGCACCTGGATGAGGCGGCGATCGTCAGGGCCGTCGAGCCTGCCAAGGACGTGGACGGGCTGCATCCGGTGAACGCAGGGCTGCTCTACCTGGGCCGGCCGGGGCACGTGCCGGCAACGCCGCTCGGGATCATGCGGCTGCTCGCCGAGTACGACGTCCCGCTCGAGGGTGCGCGTGCGGTCGTGGTGGGGCGCAGCGCGATCGTCGGGAAGCCGATGGCCCTGCTGCTGCTCGCGGCGAACGCCACCGTGACGATCTGCCACTCGCGGACGCTCGACCTCGCCACGCGGACGCGCGAGGCCGACGTCCTCGTCGTCGCCGTCGGCAGCGACCGCCTCGTCAAGCCCGGCGGCGTGAAGGAAGGCGCGGCCGTCGTCGACGTCGGGATGAACCGCTCCGACGAGGGGCTCTTCGGCGACGTCGACCCGGCCGTGGCAGAGCGCGCGGGGCTCGTCACGCCGGTCCCGGGAGGGGTCGGGCCGATGACGATCGCACTGCTTCTGGAGAACACGATTCGGGCCGCGAAATTCCGTTCCGGCGAGGTTGCGTTCCCGGTCTGATTCGCTACCCTGTGCCCGCTTCAACGTAGGTCGACGGCTCGGTGCCCGGGCCGTCGTTTCATTTGCTTCAAGGGAGGAACACAAGTTGGCTCAGGGCACCGTGAAGTGGTTCTCGAACGAGAAGGGCTTCGGGTTCATCACCCGGGAGGACGGGGACGACGTTTTCGTCCACCACACCGCGATCCAGTCGGAGGGCTACCGCTCGCTGACCGAGGGTCAGAAGGTGGAGTTCGAGGTCGTGCAGGGCGACAAGGGCCTGCAGGCGTCGAACGTCCAGCCCATCTAGGACGGAACCCGCAACAGCCGTCGACGGGCCCCGATCGGGGCCCGTCGCGTTTCCGGCGTCGTTTCAGGAAGGATCCGCGCATGGCGATCTCGCCAGAGGAGGTTCGGCACGTCGCGCGCCTCGCGCGCCTGACGCTCACCGACAACGAGGTGGCGCGCTTCGGCGAGCAGCTGAGCGCGATCCTGGAGGCGGTCTCGAAGGTCTCGGAGGTGGATCTCTCCGACGTCCCGCCGACGGCCCACCCGCTCGACCTCGTCAACGTGTGGGCCGAGGACGAGCCGCGGCCGTCGCTGCCCGTAGAGGAGGCGCTCGCCAACGCGCCCGACCGCGACAACGGCTTCTTCCGGGTGCCGCCGGCATGATCGACACGCTGCGCCTCACCGCCGAGGAGGCGGGCGCGATGGTCGAGCGCGGCGAGGTCTCCGGCGCCGAGCTGCACGCCGCCTACGCGGCCGCGATCGCCGAGCGCGACGACGAGCTGCATGCGTATCTGCGGACGGTCGAGGCGAACGCGGCGAACGGCGTGCCGATCGCCTTCAAGGACCTCATCTGCACCCGCGGCATCGAGACGACCGCGGCCTCGCGGATCCTCGCGGGCTACATCCCGCCCTACGACGCGACCGTCGCGACTCGCTGTTACGAGGCGGGGATGCCGCTGCTCGGCAAGACGAACATGGACGAGTTCGCGATGGGCTCGTCGACCGAGAACTCGGGCTACGGGCCGACGCACAACCCGTGGGACCCGGAGCGCGTGCCGGGCGGCTCGTCGGGCGGCTCGACCGCTGCGGTCGCCGGCGGGCTGGCGCCCTGGGCGCTCGGCTCCGACACGGGCGGCTCGATCAAGCAGCCGGCATCGCTCTGCGGCGTGGTCGGGCTGCGGCCAACGTACGGGACGGTGTCGCGGTTCGGCATTGTCGCGTTCGCGTCGAGCCTCGACCAGGTCGGGCCGATCACGAAGACGGTGCGCGACTGCGCGCTGCTGTACAGGACGATCGCCGGGCGCGACCCGTGCGACACCACCACCGTCGACCTCCCCGAGCCGGTCGCGATCCCCGAGGGCGACGACCTGAAGGGGCTGCGCGTCGGCGTGCCGAGGCAGCTGAACGAGGCCGAAGGGATCGAGGCGGGCGTCTCCGACAGCGTTCGCGCCGCGATCGACCTGCTTGCGGGGCTGGGCGCCGAGGTCGCCGCGTGCGAGCTGCCGCGCTCGGTGGAGCTGGGGCTGCCCTGCTACTACCTGATCGCGCCGTCGGAGGCGTCGACGAACCTGGCGCGCTACGACGGCGTCCGCTACGGGCCGCGCGTCGAGGGCGCAGACGTGCGCGAGATGTACGAGCGCACGCGCCACGACGGCTTCGGCGACGAGCCGAAGCGGCGGATCATGCTCGGCACGTACGCGCTGTCGGCCGGCTACTACGACGCGTTCTACGGCCAGGCGCAGAAGGTGCGGACGCTGATCAAGCGCGAGCACGACGCGCTGTTCGAGCGCTTCGACGTGCTCGTCAGCCCGACCTCGCCGACGGTGGCGTTCCGGCTCGGCGAGCGGACGGCCAACCCGCTCGCGATGTATGCCGCCGACCTGCTCACGATCCCGTCGAACATGGCGGGCCTGCCCGGGCTCTCGATCCCGTGCGGGCTGTCGGAGGGCCTGCCGGTGGGGTTCCAGCTGATCGGCCCACAGTTCGGCGAGAACACGCTCTTCCGTGCCGGTCACGCGCTCGAGCAGGCGCTCGAGTTCGACTACGTCCCGGAGCGGCTGCGCTGACCTGGGAACCGGTCATCGGGCTCGAGATCCACGTCCACCTGAAGACGCGGACGAAGATGTTCTGCCGCTGCGCGGTCTCCTACGGCGACGAGCCGAACACGCACACCTGCCCGATCTGCCTGGGCCACCCGGGCGTGCTGCCGATTCCGAACGGCCGGGCGGTCGAGTGGACGATCAAGCTGGGCCACGCGCTCGGCTGCCGGATCGCCGAGCACGCGACCTTCCATCGCAAGAACTACTTCTATCCCGACCTGCCGAAGGGCTACCAGATCTCCCAGTACGACGAGCCGCTGTGCGTCGACGGGAAGGTGCTCGTGCCGGGCGAGGACGGCGACGCCGAGGTCGGGATCGTCCGCGCGCACCTCGAGGAGGACGCGGCCAAGAACGTGCACGTCGGCGGCGCGGGCGGGCGGATCCACGGCGCGGGGGCGACGCTGGTCGACTTCAACCGCGGCGGGACACCGCTGGTCGAGATCGTCACGGCGCCCGACCTGCACTCGGCCGACGACGCCCGCCGCTTCTTGCAGCTGCTGCGGCAGACGGTGGTGGAGCTCGGCATCTCCGACGCGGAGATGGAGAAAGGGTCGCTGCGCTTCGACGTGAACGTGTCCGTCCGGCCGGCCGGATCGGACGAGCTGCGTACGCGCACGGAGCTGAAGAACATGAACTCGTTCGCGTTCGCCGCCCGGGGCATCGATCGTGAGGTCGAGCGCCAGATCGGCGTCTACGAGGCCGGCGGCACGGTCGAGCAGGAAACGCTCCACTTCGACCCTGCACACGAATCGGCGCCGCCGTTGCGGTCGAAAGAGGAGGCGCAGGACTACCGCTACCTGCCCGAGCCCGACCTGGTGCCGATCGAGCCGCCGGCCGAGCTGGTTGAGCGGCTGCGGGCGGAGGTGCCGGATCCCCCGGGCGCGCGCATCCGCCGCTTCGAGCGCGACTACGGGCTCCCGTTCTACGACGCCGACGTGCTGAACGGCTCGGTTGCGCTGTCGCGGCTGTTCGAGGGCGTCGTCGCCGGTGGCGTGGACGCGAAGGCGGCGTCGAATGTGCTCATGAACGAGTTCGCGCGGACGGGGGTGGACCCGGCGGACGTGGACGGCGCGCAGCTGGCCAAGCTCATCGCTGGCCGCTCGCAGATCCCGCGCGACACGTTCTCCGATGCGCTCGCCGCGAGCGGCGTCGCCGGTTTCAACGCAGAGCGGTACCTGGGCGACGGCCTGGTCGCCGATACCTCCGAGCTGGAGCCGCTCGTCGAGCGCGTCCTGGCCGCCAATCCTTCGGAGGTCGAGTCGTACCGCGGCGGCAAGCAGGGTCTGCTCGGCTTCTTCGTCGGCCAGGTGATGCGCGAGACGCAGGGCAAGGCCGACGCGAAGGTCGTCAACGAGCTGCTCCGCTCAAAGCTCGGCGCGTGAAGCACGCGACCGAGTACCTGACGTTCGAGACGCCGAACCGGCGCGAGTATCTGAACATCACGCCGCAGGTCGAGGACGTGGTGCACCGCTCGGGGATCCAGCACGGGCTCGTTCTCGTCAACCCGATGCACATCACCGCCGCGGTCTACGTCAACGACGACGAGCACGGGCTGATCGCCGACATCGACGACTGGCTCGAGCGCCTCGCCCCGCACGAGCCGACCGACCGGTACCGGCACAACAACGGGGAGGACAACGCCGACGCGCACCTGAAGCGCCAGCTGATGGCGCACCAGGTGGTGCTGCCGATCACGGAAGGCAGGCTCGATCTGGGGCCGTGGGAGCAGGTGTTCTACGCGGAGTTCGACGGCCGTCGGCCCAAGCGCGTGGTGATCAAGGCGATCGGTGACTGACCCGCCGCGAGGGGTCTTTGCGCGTGGGCGGGATTCTTTCCGCTTTCTTTTCAGCCTCCTTACAGGGGCCGGGTATTTCCTGTTCCCAGTGAAGAAGCTCGCCCTCCGCGTCGCTCTTCCGTTGGCGCTCCTCGTTGCCGGGGCGCTCGTTCCCGCAGCCGGCGCCGCCACGCCTCCCAGCGCCTCGACCGGCCCCGTGACAGCCGTCGGCTCCACGTCCGCGACGCTCACCGGCTCGGTCAACCCGAACGGGACGTCGACGAACTGGTACTTCGAGTACGGGACGAGCACGAGCTACGGCACGAAGACCTCGTCGAAGAGCGCGGGCTCGGGCACCGGTAGCGGCGGCGTGTCGGCGGACATCACCGGGCTCGCGGCCGGGACGAGCTACCACTACCGGCTCGTCGCGACGAGCAGCGCCGGGACGACGCGCGGCGTCGACGGGATCTTCGCGACCTCGCCCGCGCCGGTCGCCACGACCGGCGCAGCAAGCGCAGTGACGCTGACGTCCGCGACGGTTGCGGGCACCGTCGATCCGAACGGCCATGCGACCAACTGGTACTTCGAGTACGGCACGAGCACGAGCTACGGCTCGAAGACGCCCGCCAAGAGCGCGGGTGGCGGCACGGCTCCGGTTGCAGTTTCGGCCGGGCTCACGGGCCTCACCGGAGGCCGCACGTACCACTACCGGCTGGTCGTCACGAGCGACGCCGGCACCGGCCGCGGCGCCGACTCGACGTTCTCGACGACCGGTGCGCCCACGCCGACGACCGGCTCGACGACCTCGATCTCGCTGACCTCCGCCAAGCTCAATGGCACCCTCGTCCCGAACGGGCTCGCGACCACGTGGTACTTCGAGTACGGCACGTCCACGAGCTACGGCACGAAGACGTCAGTGAAGAGCGCGGGGTCGGGGACATCCAAGTCGAACGTGTCCGCCTCGCTGAGCGGGCTCAAGGCCGGCACGACGTACCACTACCGGCTCGTCGCGGCCAACAGCGCGGGGACGACTTCCGGTCACGACCGCACGTTCTCGACGGCAGGCGCACCGGCTGCGCGCACAGGCGCTGCACAGGAGGTCACCGGTTTCACCGCCAAGCCGACCGGTACGGTCGACGCGCGCGGGCGCCGCACGACCTGGTACTTCGAGTACGGCCCAAGCCTGTACTACGGCTTCAAGACGTCGGCGAAGAGCGGCGGCTCGTCGTTCGGTGCGAAGGGTGTCAGTGCAGCCGTCTCCGGTCTGCGGCCGAGCGTCACCTATCACTACCGCCTCGTCGCCGTGAACGACCAGGGGACGAGCCGCGGTGCGGACGCCACGTTCACGACCCTCGGCGTGACCGTGTCGGCGGCTGTGTCCGCGTCGACGTTCGGGCAGTCCGTGCTCCTCTCCGGCGCGGTGCCGCTCAAGAAGCAGGGCGAGACGGTTCAGATCTTCGCGCAGGAGTACGGCAAGGGTTCGCCGCGGTTGCTCGCGACCGTCGCGACGGACGCGAACGGCGCCTGGAGCTACCCGGTCTCGCCGACGATCCTGACGTCCTATCTCGCGAGTTGGCAGGGCGGCATGAGCCCTGCCGCCGTCGTCGGCGTCCGGCCCGCCGTGTCGTTCCGCAAGGTCGGCAGCAACCGCTTCGCCACGCGCGTGTCGGGCGAGCATCCCTTCGCGCGGCGCATCGTCAAGTTGCAGCGGCTGAACACGCGCGGCACGTGGGTGACCGTCAAGCGGGTTCGACTCGACCGCCACGGCGCGGCCACGTTCCGGGCGACGCTCCCGCGCGGCGCCTCGACGCTCCGGATCGCGATGAGCGTCAACCAGGCCGGGGCCGGCTACCTGGGCGGCTTCAGCCGGACGATCGTCGTCCGGCGCAGCTAGCAAGGCACAGACGAGCCGACCGGCCCGGGACGGCCGAAGCGCCTATGGCCGCGTCCGGTACACCCAGCCCCAGGCCCGCTGGAGCTTGCGTAGCCGAGGCGACGCCTCGGGCGTGTACTGGCGCAGCGGCGCCGGCAGCAGCTGGATCCGCTCGTTGCGCAGCTCCATGCCGTTCCAGGGATGCGTCGTCCGGCCCGCCAGCACGAGCGTGCCGTCGAAGAGATGCAGGATCGACGTCTCGTCGTCGTGGCTCGTGCGCAGCGTCTCGAGCGCGTTGTCGGCGATGCCGAGGGCGGGGTAGAGGTCGTCCCGCGCGAAGAGCACGTTGCACTGAGTCGTGGCCACGAGCTCGTATCCCTTCTCACGGCCGAGCTGGACCAGTGAGCGGGCCGATGTGCCCTGCTGGACGGCCATGTCACGCGGCTGCACGAACTCGACGTGATTTGGGATCGTTGGGTTGATCTCGACGACGACGACCTTCGGGCGGTAGCGCGCGACGCTCTTCCAGATGTGGAAGTCGTTGCCGTCGACGTCGATCGAGAGCAGGTCGAAGTCCTCCGTCAGATCGGTGGCGGCCAGGATCGTGTCGAGGTCGCCGGGCGGGTCGAAGCCCACGAACCGGTTCTGGCAGACCACGCCGGGGAACTGGCGGGTGTTCGCCTCGAGCTCGACGAACTTGGCCGGGTCGGCCTCGATCAGCACGCCTCGCCAGCCCTGCTCGACGAGCTTGCGAGTGTTGCTCAGGTGGATGCCGTCCCAGGCGCCGAACTCGACGCACGTGCCGTCCGTGACGCCGAGGAGCTCGAAGATTCGCTCGAGGATGCCGTCTTCACCGTTCTGCGAGTGGACGTCGCGGGCGTACTCGGCGAGGACGGTCGCTGTCGCGGGGCTGCCGACGGTCGCCATCGCGCGGCAGCGTAGCGCTCGGCGTCAGCCCTTCAATTCACGCGCGCGCGCCCCCGCCCTGGGTGGGGGTGGCGCCACCCACTGCCCGCGACCGACGCTACCGCCGAGGAGCGCACGTGTCAGTGCCAGGACTGTGTCAACTCAGTGAGAGTCGCGGAGCGCGTCTCGAGGTGACGGGAGGCGGGCCTGGCCCGCGGTCCGTGTTCGCGAACCGGAGCATCTGCGCTGCGGGCAAACCGCCCAGAGTCGTCATGGCCGACAAAGGAGGCCGGACTTTGGGGCGGTCAGGATGCGCCGGCCCTTCCGGCGCATCCCGAATCCCGAAACGCGCTCGTTTAAATCAGCCCGCAGTAGCGCGCCGTGTTCGGCCAGGGGTAGAAGCCGCGGCCGGAGCGGTAGGCCCGCTCGGCGACCCACATCTGCTCGACCGAAGTCCAGTTGTCGGCCGTGCCCTTGCGCGCGAGCAGCTCGCCGCCGTAGGTGCGCTGGAACGAGATGTCCATCTGCAGCCCGCCGTAGTACGGCGCGCCGGAGTCGCTCCAGGCGCCCTCGTACCGGTGGATGCACTGCCACGCTGCCTCGTGAGGCGGATTCTGCGCCCGGCGCCAGGCGCTCGCGGCGCGCTTCTGCCAAAGCCTGCGAATCCATGTGCGGTACGCGACCCCTGCGCGCTGCTCGCGGCGCCAGGTCACCGTGCGCGGCTCGTGCATCAGCCGCTGCCACTTCCAGGTGATCTGGCGGTAGGTCCTGATGTCCTCGAGGATCGGATTCGCCTTCGCGGACGTGGTGATGCTGCCCGCGACGGCACCCGTCACGGCGACGAGCACCAGCAGCAAGAGAAGCACTCTCTTCACATGAACTCCCTGGTTGGGGACGGGTCCTCGCCGGTCGAAAGGCCGCATGGCCGGCGGAGCGGAGCGCGAGCGCCCCCGCGCCCGCACGTCCAAGTTGTGTTCAGTCTCGATTTGAGACGAACCGTTGTAGCGCACTGTTTGTTTGCGCGACGTAAGGTTTTCCGATGGCCGCGACCGACGACACCGTCGACGTCCTCGGCCGCCTGGCCTTGTTCGCCGATCTCTCGCTGCCCGCGCTCGAGGCCGTCGCGCACACCCTGAGCGAGGTCGCGTTCTCGCCGAATACCCGCGTTTTGCGGCGGGATTTGTCGGGCGCCGCCTTCTACGTCATCCGTGACGGCGAGGCGAGCGTGTCGATCGACGGGCGGGAGCTCGCGAAGCTCGGACGAGGCGATTTCTTCGGTGAGATCTCGGTGCTGACCGGCCAGCCGCCGGCGGCAGATGTCGTCGCGACCACGCTCCTGCGCTGCTTCACGCTCTCGGGCCCGGAGGTCGAGCCGTTCCTCCTCGCGCACCCGACCGTGATGCTGCGGATGCTGCAGGGCGAGGCGCGCCGCCTGCGCGTCGCGAACACGTGGCGGGGGTAGACGAGCGGCCGTTCCCGCCCGGCGACTACGGCGTCGTCGTGGTCGGCAGCGGCCCCGGCGGGCTCCAGACCGGCTACTGCCTCGACCGGCTCGGGATCGATCACGCCGTCATCTCGGCCGACGAGGCGCCCGGCGGGATGTTCGCCCGGTGGCCGATCTTCGAGCGGCTGATCAGCCCGACGAAGCCCGAGGCGCCCGTCGAGCGCACCGCACGCGAGTACCAGCGCTTCGACCACAACAGCCTGCTGGCGGAGGAGGACGAGGCGAAGTCACTCGTCCCCGAGTTCATGGACCGCACGTTCGACGTCCCGGCGCGCAGCGAGATGCACTCGGGGCTCCAGGCGTTCGCCGAGCGCGCCGGCGTGCGTGTCCGCTACGGCTGCCGGTGGGAGTCGACCCGCCGCGAGGACGACGGCCGGATCGTCCTGACCACGAGCGACGGCGAGTACCGCTGCACCGCCGCGGTGTTCGCGATCGGCGTGACCGAGCCGTGGCGGCCGAAGGTGCCCGGGTTCGAGCACGTCGACCACTACGTCGATACGCGGCCGGCGCCCGAGTACGCGGGCCGGCGCGTGGCGATCATCGGCAAGCGCAACTCGGGCTTCGAGATCGCGAACGGCCTGCTCCCGTGGGCGCGTGAGGTGACGATGCTCTCGCCGCGGCCCGTGAACACGGAGTCGATCGCGCTGCTGCCGATCCGCACGCGCTACCTGCAGCCGTTCGACGAGTACTCGCGCGGGTTCGGCGGCGCCTACGTGCTCGACGCGGCGATCGAGCGGGTGGATCGCACCGGCGACGGCTTCCGCGTCGTCGCGCAGGGGACGACCCGGCCGGGGCCGCTCATGGTGGACGTGGACGACGTGATCGTCGCCACCGGGTTCAAGGCACCGCTCCAGGACCTCCCCGAGCTGGGCGTCGCGACGGTGAGCGAGGGCCGCATCCCGGCGCAGACGCCGTACTTCGAGGCGGTCGGAGCGCCCGGCGTCTACTTCGCCGGGAACTGCACGGGCGGCGCGACCGGCCTGCTGAAGGTCGAGCGTGCCGGGACGTCGACGATGGTCGCGGGCTTCCGCTACAACGCGCGGCTGCTCGCGCAGACGCTCGCGGAGCGCCACTTCGCCCGTCCGCGGCCACGGCGCCCAGTCGATGCGGACGACCTCCTCCCGTTCGTGCTCGGGGAGCTGACGCACTCGCCGGAGCTGTGGGTGCAGCGCGGCTACCTGGCACGGGTTGTCAGCGTCGACGAGCAGGAGGGCCCGGTCGACGAGGGCTATCAGCCGCTCACGCACTTCGTCGACGCGGACGGCCCCGACGCCGTCGCCGCGGCGGTCGAGCTGTTCCCAGACAAGGCGATCGCGCCGATCCTCTACGTGCGCCGCGGCGGCGCCGTCCGCGAGCACCCGCTCCCGCCGCACCCGATGCACGCGTACGAGTCCGACGAGTACCGCGCCGAGCTCGAGCGGGTGCTGTCGCAGCTCGTGCCCGTCGCCCGCTGACCGCGCGCCTACCCTGACCGCCGTGTCGACGGACGGCGCAGCGACGTATCGCCTCAAGGGCCGCGTTCTCGACTCGAAGTTTCTGGCCCTCCCGTGGGGCGAGCAGCTCGAGCTCTGGCAGACGGAGAGCCTCGTCGAGCTGGAGCGCGGCATCGGCCGCCACGTCGTCCGCTTCGTCGAGGTCGCCGGCTCGTACTACGCGCTCAAGGAGCTGCCCGACGAGATCGCCTCGCGCGAGTACCGGCTGCTCAGCCACCTCGAGGGGACGAGCGTCCCGACGGTGCAGCCGATCGCCGTCGTCAAGGAGCGCCGCGCCGCAGACGGCGCCGAGCTGCCGGCGATCCTCATCACCCGCTACCTCGAGTACTCGCTGCCGTTCCGCACGGTGCTCGGGCGCGGCGTGCTCGACGAGCCGGAGGAGCTGCTGCTCGACGCGCTCGCCGGGCTGCTTGTGCGGCTGCACCTCTCCGGCTTCTTCTGGGGCGACTGCTCGCTCTCGAACGCGCTCTTCCGCCGCGATGCCGGCGCGCTCGCCGCCTACGTCGTGGACGTCGAGACCGGCGAGCTCCAGGAGCAGCTCTCGGACGGCCAGCGCCGCTACGACCTCGAGATCGCGTACGAGAACCTCAGTTACGAGTTCTTCGACGTCGCCTCCGAGTTCGGCTGGGACGAGGACCGCGACCCGGTCGAGCTCGCCGACGTCGTGATCGAGACCTACGATCGGCTCTGGTCGGAGCTGACCGACGAGGAGGTCTTCGACACGGAGGACGCCTCCCGCCTGCAGCAGCGGCTCGAGCAGCTGAACGAGCTCGGCTTCGAGGCCGAGGAGATCGAGCTGCGTCGCACCGAGACCGGCTACCACCTGCGGCTGCCGGCGACACGCGTTGCGCCGGGCCACCACCGGCGGCGCCTCCAGCGGCTCACTGGGCTCGACGCGCAGGAGAACCAGGCACGCCGGCTGCTCACCGACCTGGCGTCGTTCCGGGCGTCGCTCGAGCGCAAGGGCCAGGCGCCGATCTCGGAGCCTGCGCTCGCCGGCCGCTGGCTGGCGGAGGTTTTCGAGCCATCGGTCATCGCTGTGCCGCCCGAGCTGCGCGGCAAGCGCGCCCCGGCCGAGGTCTTCCACGAGCTACTCGATCACCGCTGGTACATGTCCGAGCGTGCGGGCAAGCCCGTCCCGATGACCGAGGCGGTCGCGGACTACGTCAGCACGGTGCTGCCCGCGGAGCGGGACGAGCGGACCGCGTTCCTCGAGCCCTAGTGCGTTAGCGCCGGCTGGCCTGCGCCTCGACGAGGCGGCGCGCGAGCACCTTCAGCAGGGCGCGGGCGACGGTGGGCTCGTCGTTCAGGATCGTCTCGAACTCGTTGCGGTCGAGGGCGAGCGCGCGGAGCGACGTGATCGCCCGCACGCGCCCGGTGCGGGGCGTGCCGGCGAGGATCGACAACTCGCCGAACGAGTCGCCGGGGCCGAGCTCGTGGTGGCGGCCGTCGTGCGTCTCGGCGGCCACCTGGCCGTCGATGATCACGAAGACGCCCGAGGCGGGCACCCCTGCCTCGATCAGCACGGTGTCGGCCGGGCAGCCGTACTCGGTCGCTTCGGCAGCGATCCGGGCGAGGGCATCCTCGGCCAGATCGCTGAAGAGCTCGCTGTCTCGCAGCTGCCCTGCTCGCTCGGTGACGGCCATCGTCCTCCTATATCACGCGCGCCGCACGGGAGCGACGAAGCCGCCGTAGAGCAGAACGACCGCCACGAGGCTGAAGGCGGCGGTCTCCGCGGCGCCCAGGCCGGCGAGCGCGCTCCCGAGCGCGGCCACGAGCACCCCCGCCACGATCAGCCCGTTCCCGAGCGGGCGGCGGCGGATGGTGAACAGCGCGATGCCGACCACGGCCAGCGTGCCGACCGAGTTCGCGAGAATCGCGAGCACGCGCGCCGGCCACACGTCGAGGTGGTCCTGCGCAGCCGGGATGTCGTGGCCGGAGACGCTCGGGTCGATCTGCATCGCCACCGCCACGCCGACTGCGAGGCCCACGTACACGAGCCCGACCGGGATCGCCCAGCGCCGGCCCCAGAGCAGCAGCGAGCCGACGCCGAGCAGCGGTGCGGTGAGCAATGCGCCCGCGAGGTAGTAGATGCGAAATGACGGGTCGTCCCAGCTATACGCGGCGCCCCAGGCGAGCGCCGCCGAGGCGGCCGCGTACGCCCCGAGCGAGGCCGTCCAGGCCAGGAGCTCGGGCCGCCGCCGCGCGCGCCAGCGGCCTGCGAGCGCGCCCGCGAGCCGCAGGGCCAGCAGCGCGGCCGCGAACGCGAGCAGCGCCTCCACAGGTGAGAGCCTACGGCGCGGGTAGCCTGGATCGGCGATGAGCGCGAAGCGATACCTGCTGGCCCCCGGGCCCACACCCGTCCCGCCGGAGGTCTATGCGGCGATGTCCGAGCCGATGATCTCCCACCGGACCGCCGAGTTCCGTGCGATCCTGGTCGCGACGCTCGAGCGGCTCCAGCAGGTGTTCCGGACGAGCAGCGACGTCGTCCTCCTGACGGCGTCCGGCACGGCGGCGATGGAGTCCGCGGTCGCCAACACGTGCTCGCCCGGCGACCGCGCCGTGGTCGTGAGCGCCGGGAACTTCGGTGAGCGCTTCGTGTCGATGACGACGGCGTATGGCCT
The DNA here is from genome assembly GCA_963734565.1 of uncultured Thermoleophilia bacterium. GTDB lineage: Bacteria > Actinomycetota > Thermoleophilia > Gaiellales > Gaiellaceae > JACVRM01. The sequence continues at coordinate 1,357,980 of CAVTHM010000002.1, forward strand.
CGACGTCGACGTGATCCGCTACGCCTGGGGCGAGACCCCGTCGGTCGACGACCTCGCGTCGCGTCTGCGCGAGCTCGGTGGCGCGCAGGCGGTCTTCCTCACGCACTCCGAGACCTCGACCGGCGTCGTCAGCGACGTGGAGGCACTCGCCGCCGCTGCCCGCGATGCGGGCGCGCTGTCGGTGGTCGACGCGGTCTCGAGCCTGGGTGCCGTGCCGCTCGAGACGGAGGAGTGGGGGATCGACGTGGTCGCGACCGGCTCGCAGAAGGCGCTGATGGCGCCGCCCGGCCTGGCGATGGCGTCCGTCTCATCGGCCGCCGCCGAGGCCGCCGCCCGCTCGACCTCCCCGCGCTTCTACCTCGACTGGGAGCGCCACCGGAAGGCGCAGGCCAAGCCGGACGCGGCGTTCACGCCCGCCGTCTCCCTCGTCTTCGGCCTCAACGTCGCGCTGCGGATGCTCCTCGAGGCGGGCCTCGAGGAGACGTTCGACCGCCATGTCCGGCTCGGCCGAGCGTGCCGCGCGGGCGTCAAGGCGATGGGCCTCGAGCTCTTCTCGCCCGACGAGGACCGCTCGGCGGTCGTGACCGCGATCCGCATGCCCGAGGGCATCGACGGCCAGGAGATCTCCTCGACCGTGCGCAAGCAGTTGGGCGTGACGCTCGCGGGCGGGCAGGGGGAGCTGCGCGGCAAGATCGTGCGCATCGGCCACATCGGCTACATCGACATCTTCGACGTCGTCACGGGCCTGGCGGCGATCGAGCTCGCGTTGGCCGAGGCCGGCGCCGACATCGAGCGCGGCGCCGGGCCGGCGCGCGCACTCGAGACCTTCGAGCACACGCGGGTTTGAGCGCGAACGGCCGTCCGCGCGTTCTCGTCCGCGAGACGATCGCAGCCCGTGGTGTCGAGCTGCTGCGCGAGCGCTTCGAGGTCGACGAGGACAGCACGTCCGACCTGGCCGAGTCGATCGACGGCTACGACGCGATCGTCATCCGTTCGGCCACGAAGCTGGACGCGCCGCTGATCGAGCAGGCGCGCCGGCTCAAGGTGATCGGCCGTGCCGGAGTGGGGGTGGACAACGTGGACGTCGCTGCCGCGACTCGCCGCGGGATCGTGGTCGTCAACGCTCCCGAATCGACGGTCATCTCCGCGGCCGAGCACACCGTCGGCCTGCTCGTGGCGCTCGCCCGCAACATCCCGCAGGCGCACGCCGCGCTCAAGCAGGGGCGGTGGGAGCGCTCCAAGTGGGCCGGGACGGAGCTCGCGGAGAAGACGCTCGGTGTCGTCGGCCTCGGCCGGATCGGCCAGCAGGTCGCGCGGCGCGCGCTCGGGCTCGGCATGCGCGTCGTCGCGTACGACCCCTTCGTCACGCCGGAGCGGTTCCGCGAGCTCGGCGTCGAGCGCGTGGAGTCGCCGGAGGACGTGTACGCCGTCGCCGAGTTCGTCACGTTCCATCTGCCGCTCAACGACGAGACGCGCAACTCGGTCGACGCGGCCGCGTTCGCGCGCATGCGCGACGGCGCCCGGGTCGTGAACGCGGCGCGCGGCGAGCTGATCGACGAGGCGGCGCTCGCCGATGCGCTCCGCTCCGGGAAGCTGGCGGGCGCGGCGATCGACGTCTTCTCGACCGAGCCGTACGACGGCCCACTGCTCGAGCTCGACAACGTCGTCGTCACGCCGCACCTCGCCGCGTCGACCGCCGAGGCACAGGACCGGGCCGGGATCGTCGTCGCGGAGCAGGTCGCTGCCGCCCTCGACGGCCGCATGGTCCCGCACGCTGTGAACATCCCGGCGATTGCGGCCGAGGACGCCGACGCGCTCGCGCCGTTCATCCCGCTGGCCGCCGACCTGGCGCGCCTCGCGCTCGAGCTCGCGGGCGACGCGCAGCGAATCGACCTCAGCTATCACGGCGCGCTCGCCGAGCGGGACACGCGGCTGCTCACCGTCTCCGCGCTCAACGGGGCGTTCCAGGGGCGCGTCGACCGGGACGTGAACTGGGTGAACGCACCGCTCGTCGCGTCCGAGCTCGGCATCGAGGTCAGCGAGGAGCGGCGCCGCTCGTCCCGCGACTTCACGAACCTCGTCGGCGTCCGCGTGACGAGCCGCGCGGGAGAGGAGGCGCGCGTCGCCGGGACCACGATCGGCCGCGAGAACCGCCGCTGGCTCGTGAGCGCACTTGGCTTCGAGCTCGAGATGGAGCTCAGCCCGCTGATGGTCTTCTTCCGCTACGACGACGTGCCCGGCGTGATCGGCCGCGTGGGGACGCTCTTCGGCGAGGCCGAGGTCAACATCGCGAACATGGCCGTGTCGCGGACGCGCCGCGGCGGCAAGGCGCTGATGGCGCTTTCGATCGACTCGCCGGTGCCGCCCGAGCTGCGGGAGCGCCTGCGTGCGGAGGGCTTCGACGACGCGCGTTTCATCGACCTCCATTGAGTCGCGCGGCAGCGGCTGGGTCGTCGCCCAGTTCGCGCTCATGGCCGTGATTGCGGCGACGTGGCTCCTGCCGCCCGCGTGGCCGGAAGCCGTCGCCGGGCCGCTCCGCGTGGTCGGGCTCGTGCTCGCCGGGCTCGGGGTCGCGCTGGTCGTCTGGGCGTCGCGGACGCTCGGCTCGGCCATGACGCCGTTCCCGCAGCCGCGCGCCGGCGCAGCCCTCGTCGAGGAGGGCCCCTACCGCCTCGCGCGTCACCCGATCTACGGAGCCGGCCTGCTCTTCTTCGGCGGCGTCTCGCTCGCCCGGTCGATCCCGGCGCTCCTCCTGACCGTCGCGCTCGCGGTGCTCTGGTGGCGCAAATCGCTCGCCGAGGAACGCCGTCTCGAGCGGACGTACCTGGACTACCCGGCGTACCGCGAGCGGACGGCGCGCCGCTTCCTGCCCTACGTGCTCTGAGTATCGTGGCCGCGTGAGCGAGTGGCCCGAGCCCGTGGAGCGCGTCGCCCGGTTCCTGCGCGAGACCGGCACCGAGGCGCGCATCGAGGAGTTCGGCGACGGTACGCCGACCGCCGAGGACGCCGCCCGCGCCGCGGGCTGCAAGCTCGATCAGATCGTGAAGTCGCTCGTCTTCGTCTCCGACGGCGACTACGTGCTCGCGATGGTCCCCGGCGACCAGCGGGGAGACGCGAAGCGGATCGCCGCGGCCGCAGGCGCGAAGAAGGCGCGGGTCGCCGGCGCGGAGCAGGTCGTCGACGCGACGGGCTTCGAGCCGGGCGCCGTCGCGCCGTTCCCGCTGCGGAAGGTGCAGACCGTGCTGATCGATCGTCGTCTGCTCATGCACGAGTTCGTCTGGATCGGCGCCGGCTCGCACAGCCACATCGCGCAGCTCACGCCGGGCGATCTCGTCCGGCTCACCAAGGCGCGCACGGCAGACCTCGTCGAGCAGCCCGCAGCGGTCTAAGCCCGCCTAAACGGCCGGGCCGCCGGGCTACACTCAGGCGAGTCCGGAAAGAGAGGAAAGACGCATGCGCGAGACCGAGAAGATCTGGATGAACGGCGAGCTCGTCGACTGGGGCGACGCCAAGATCCACGTCGGCTCGCACGGCCTGCACTACGGCACGGGCGTCTTCGAGGGAATCCGCTGCTACGAGACCGGCAACGGTCCCGCGGTCTTCCGCCTGACCGACCACCTGAAGCGCCTCGACAACTCCGCGCGGCTGCTCGGGATGGACCTGCCGTACTCGACGGACGAGCTGCGCACCGCGTCGCTCGAGCTGCTCGGCTCGAACGGCCTGGCGGAGTGCTACCTGCGCCCGATCGCCTTCTACGGCTACGGCGAGCTCGGCGTCTCGACCGCGGGCAACCCGGTCGAGGTCGTCCTCATGAGCTGGCCGTGGGGCGCCTACCTCGGCGACGAGGGACTGCGCAACGGCATCCGCTGCAAGATCTCGTCCTGGAAGCGCGTCGGCGCGAACGTGATCCCGCACGCCGCCAAGGCGACCGGCATCTACCTGAACTCGATGCTCGCGGTGATGGAGGCGAACCGCGCCGGCTACGACGAGGCGATCCTGCTCACCGACGACGGCTACGTGGCCGACGGCTCGGGCGAGAACGTCTTCGTCGTCAAGAACGGGCGGCTCATCACGCCGCCGCTCTCGACGTCGATCCTCCCGGGCATCACGCGGGACACGGTCATCGAGCTCGCCCGCGACCTCGGCTACGAGGTCTCGGAGTCGAACCTCATCCGGACCGAGCTCTACCTGGCCGACGAGGTGTTCATGTGCGGCACCGCAGCCGAGGTGACGCCGATCCGCGTCGGTCGACGACCACGAGCTCGGGGTCGGGCCGATCACCCAGCAGCTGCAGTCTGCGTACCTCGACCTCGTGCGCGGCAAGGGCGATGCACGCTGGAACGACTGGCTCGAGCACGTCGAGCTCCGCTCCCCCGAGCCTGCCGGCGCATAGCTCCGGTTTTGCAGACGAGACCGAGCCCGCCCGCCCAGCGTATCCCGCTCTCGCGGCCGTACCTCGGCGAGCGCGAAGAGGAGCTCGTCCTCGAGGTGCTGCGGTCCGGGCGGCTCTCGCTCGGCCCGACGATCGAGCGCTTCGAGGAGCACCTCGCCGAGCGGGTCGGCGCGCCTTTCGCGGCCGCCGTCTCGAGCGGCACCACCGGCCTGCACCTGCTCGCCCACGTCGCCGGCATTCGCCCGGGCGACGAGGTCATCACGTCGCCGATCTCGTTCGTCGCGACCGCCAACTGCTTCATCTACGAGGGCGGCGCCCCGGTCTTCGCCGACGTCGACGAGCGGACGCTCAGCCTCGACCCGGCGGCCGTCGAGGCGGCGATCACGGAGCGCACCCGGGCGATCGTCGCGGTCGACATGTTCGGCTACCCGTGCGAGCTCGACCCGATCCGCGACCTCTGCGAGCAGCACGGGCTGACGCTGATCCTCGACTCCTGCGAGGCGCTGGGCGCCGAGTACAAGGGCGTCCCGGTCGGCGGCCACGGCCCGTCGGCGGTCTTCGCCTTCTACCCGAACAAGCAGATCACGACGGGCGAGGGCGGCGTCGTCACGACTCACTCCGAGGAGCTGTGGCAGCTGCTGAAGAGCCTGCGAAACCACGGCCGCTCGTACGACCAGCGCTGGTTCAACCACGTGCGGCTCGGCTTCAACTACCGCATCAGCGACCTCCAGGCGGCGCTCGGCCTCGCACAGCTGGAGCGGCTGGACGAGATCCTGGCCCTCCGCAGCGCCGCGGCCGACCGCTACGCGGCGCTGCTCGCCGACGTGGACGGCGTCGAGGTGCTGGCAGCCGACGATGCCGACCACGTGCGCTCGTGGTTCGTGTACGTCGTGAAGCTGGCGCGCGGCGTCGACCGCGACGAGGTGACCGCCCGCCTGGCCGCCGAGGGCATCGAGGCGGGCCATTACGTGCCGTGCGTCCACCTCCAGCCCTACCTGCGCGAGCGCTACGGCTTCCGCGAGGGCACGTGCCCGGTCGCCGAGGACATCGCGCAGCGCACGCTCGCGCTGCCGTTCTTCACAGGCATCGACGCGGTCGACCAGGAGCGTGTCGCCGCCGCGCTTCGCTCCGCGCTCGCATAATCCCCCAATGGCAGAGGGCGCGCCGAAGATGGTCTTCCTGGGCTTCGGCAAGTACGCGCGCGCCGACAAGATCTACGCGCTCGAGCCGCTGCGCGGCGACGAGCGCGGCGACGGCCAGCGGACGCGCGTCTGGGTGGAGGGCGTCGCCGAGCCGATCGTCGCGTCGCGCACCGAGCGCAGCATCCTCTCGGCGATGGGCGTGAGCGCCGACCGCGGGAGCCAGCTGCTCGACGAAGCGCTGCGGCTGGCCGAGCGCATCGTCGAGGACGCCGACCGCGGCCGCGTCGACCTGCCGGACCTGTCGAAGCGCGCGCGCCACCTGCTCGAGTCCACCGCGGCAGAACCCGACCCGCTCTTCTAGCCCCTGAGCGAGCCCGAGCGTCCGCTCGATCCGGAAACGGTCGAGGCCGACCGGCCGGGCTTCTCCGGCTGGCTCCGCCGTCTGCCGGTCGACATCTCACCGCTCAAGATCTCGAAGCCGTTCCGGCGCCTCTGGTTCGGGAGCGGCATCTCCGGGATCGGCAGCCAGATCACCGCCGTCGCGATTCCCATCCAGGTCTACCACGAGACCGGCTCGACGCTCGCCGTGGGACTGCTCGGCGTCGCGGCGCTCGTGCCGCTGCTCGTCGTTCCGCTCTACGGCGGCGCCGTCGCGGACGCCGTCGACCGCCGTCGGCTCCTGCTCATCTCAGATGTCGCGCTGGCGCTCGTCACCGCCGGCCTGCTGCTCAACTCGCTGCTGCCGAGCCCGAGCATCGCGGTGCTGTTCGTCGCCGAGACCCTGAGCACGGCCGCGTACAGCTTCCAGAGCCCGGCCCGCAATGCGCTCACACCGCGGCTCGTCCCGCCGGAGAAGCTCACCGCCGCGCTCGCGATCGACGACGTCATCTTCACGCTCGCCCGCACCGCCGGGCCTGCGGTCGGCGGCCTCTTGATCGCGGTCGTTGGGTTCTCGGGCGCCTTCGCGCTCGACCTGACGACCTTCGCCGCGTCGTTCATCGCGATCTGGCTGCTCCCGTCGGTCCCCGCCGCGCCCGGTGCCGACCGGCCCAGCCTGCGCTCCGTCCTCGACGGGCTCCGCTACGTGAAGACACGCAAGGAGCTGCTCGCGATCTTCATCGTCGACTCGAACGCAATGCTCTTCGGGATGCCGAGCGCGCTCTTCCCGGCCTTCGCCGTGGAGCTCGGCGGCGGAGCCGGGGCGGTCGGCTTCCTCTACGCGGCGCCGTACTTCGGCGCGCTGCTCGCGTCGCTCGGCTCGGGGTGGGTGAGCCACGTACGCCGCCAGGGGGTCGGCGTCTGCATCGCGGCCGGCCTGTGGGGCGCCGCGATCGCTGCGTTCGGGCTCGCGAACAGTCTCTGGCTCGCGATGGTCTTCCTCGCTGCCGCCGGCGCCGCCGACTTCGTCAGCGCGATCCTGCGCAATTCGATCCTGCTCGCGGCGACGCCGGACAACATGCGCGGCCGCGTCTCCGGCATCGAGCTCGCGCAGGTCGCGAGCACGCCGCAGCTCGGCAACGTCGAGGCGGGAGCGCTCGCGTCGCTCACGAGCGTCCGCTTCTCGATCGTGTCGGGCGGCGTGCTCTGCGTTGCCGGCACAGCCGTGATCGCGCTCGCGCTGCCCGCGCTCGTCCGCTACGACGCCAAGCGGGTCCCCGCGTGAAGCTCGGCCGCGACTGGTTCGCCCGCTCCGTCCACGAGATAGCGCCCGAGCTGATCGGTGTGACGCTGCTCGTCCACGGCGTCGGCGGCCCGATCGTCGAGGTCGAGGCCTACGACCACGAGGACCCGGCGGCACATGGCTTCCGCGGCCGCACCGAGCGAAACGCGACGATGTTCGGGCCGGCCGGTCACGCGTACGTGTACCGCTCGTACGGCATCCACTGGTGCCTCAACCTCGTGTGCGAGCCCGAGGGCGTCGCCGACGCGGTGCTGATCCGCGCGCTCGAGCCCGTGCACGGCGTCGCGCGGATGGTCGACCGCCGCGGCCTCGATCACCCGAGGCTGCTGGCCGCCGGGCCGGGTCGCTTGTGCCAGGCGCTCGGCGTGACGCGCGACCACGACGGCCTCGCGCTCGACGAGCCGCCGTTCGAGCTGCTCGCTCGCGACGCGGATCCAGAGATCGTGCAAGCGCCGCGCATCGGGATCACGAAGGCCGTCGAGCGGCCGTGGCGCTACCTGCTGGCCGGCTCGCCGTACGTCAGCCGGCCCGCACCGCGAGCTTGACCCGCATCCCCGGCGCCGCCGCCACTCCAGCCCGCGGCCACTGACGGAGCACGCGCCGCTTCGAGTCGGCGTTCTCGGGCTGGATCGTCGGCGCGAGGTTGAGCTTCGCGAGCTTGGGGAGCGCCCGTTCGAGGCGCAGCCCGACGAGCCGCGGGACGACGCCGTGCAGCGGCTTGGCCAGCACCACCGTCACGAGGTCGTTCGCGGACAGCCGCCGCGCCGGCCCAGGGTTCTGCCCCACGACGATGCCCGGCATCTGCCGTGCCTTCGCCGGCTTGTAGACGACGAGGGGCCTGAGCGGCTGCGCCTGCAGCGCCGCGATCGCGGCGTTCTTCCGCGAGCCGATCAGGTTCGGCACCTGCACCTCGTTGGCGCGGCAGTTCGCGCGCTGCTGTGGCCCCCCCTGGCTGAAGACGTAGACGTGGAAGGGGTTGCGGCATACGCCGTTGTCGAGCTGCGCGTGGCCGTCGCGCATGACCACGTACGCCGGCGACGAGTAGTACGACGGCGGCGACGAGAACTGCGTCGGCGGATCGGGACGGTCCTTCAGCGCCAGCGTCATGAAGCGCTTCCAGATCAGCGCCGGATAGGTGCCGCCGGCGACCGGGTCGCCGTTGAACTCCGTGAGCATCGGCTTGAGCTCGTTCGGGTAGCCGACCCACACGGCGGCCACGAGCGTCGGCGTGTAGCCGACGAACCAGGCGTCGCCGTGGTTCTCGGTCGTTCCCGTCTTGCCGGCGACCCCCCAGCCGCCGCCCAGCTGCGCCCGCTTGCCGGTGCCCGATTGCACGACCGACTCGAGGATGTTGGTGAGGAGCGCGTCCTTGCCCGAATCGAGCACCGGGTTGGAGACCGGCTTGTTCGTGTCCTTCAACTCGATGGCGGCGCCGTTCTTCCCCTGCTGCCCCACCAGCCTGATCGCACGCGGCCGGTTGCCGAATGCCGATCCATCGATGCGCTGGCCGCCGTGGGCCAGGGTCGCGTACGCGCGCGCCATCTCGAGCGGGTTGACCGACTCCGCGCCGAGCCCGATCGAGAGGTACGGGTTCAGCGGGCTCGTGATTCCGAGGCGGTGTGCCATCCGCGCGACGGTTGCCGGGCCGATCGTGCTCGTCAGCTGGGCGTAGACCGAGTTGTCCGAGTACGTCGTCGCCGTGCGCAGGTTTGCCGAGCCCAGGTAGTCCCCCTCGTAGTTCGCGACGTGCCAGACCTTGCCGTCGAAGGGGATGTCGAGCTCGTGCGACGGGAACGTCGTCTCGGGCGCGATGCCCTGGTCGAGGGCGTCCGCGAGCACGAACGGCTTGAACGACGAGCCCGGCTGGCGCTCGCCCTGCACCGCCAGGTTGAACTGGCTCTTGTTGAAGTTCGTGCCGCCGACCATCGCGAGCACGTCGCCGGTGCGCGGGTCGATCGCGACGAGCGCGGCCGTCGGGCCCTTCGGGTCGTGTAGCCACTTGTCGATCGCCTCGCGCGCCCGCGCCTGGAGCCCCAGGTCGATCGTCGTGTGCACCCGCAGGCCGCCGCCGAAGACCGTCGAGGTGCCGTACTTGTCGATCAGCTGCTGCTTGACGTAGTTCGTGAAGTACTGGCCGACCTCGCTGCGCGTCCCGGGTGGCTTGATGTCGTCGGGGCGGGGGAGGGGCTTGCGCACGGCGTTGTGGTACTGCCGCTTCGTGATGAGCGCCTGGTCGAACATCAACTGCAGCGCGATGTTCCGCTGCCGCTTCGCCTCGCGCGGGTTGCTGGCCGGGTCGAACGCGGTCGGGTCGCTGGGCAGCGCCGCGAGCAGCGCCGCCTCCTCGAGCTTCAGGCGCGCCGCAGAGTGCTGGAAGTACGTGCGTGCGGCCTGCTCGATGCCGTACGCGCCGTTCCCGAAGTAGATCGTGTTCAGGTACTCGGTGAGGATCCGGTCCTTGCTCCAGCGCTGGTCGAGCTGGCGCGCGAGGATCGCCTCCTTCAGCTTGCGGGCGATCGACCGCGTGTTGTCGACGTACGCGTTCTTGACGAACTGCTGCGTGATCGTCGAGCCGCCCTGGACGAACTGCTGGTGGCGGACATCGGCCCAGAACGCGCGCGCGATCGCCTTGAAGTCGACGCCGTCGTGCTCCCAGAAGCGCCGGTCCTCGACCGCCACGATCGCCTGCTTCATGATCGGAGCGATCTCGTCCGACTTCACGATCACGCGGTTCTCCGACCCGCGCAGCACCGCGAGCACACGCTTGCCGCTCCGGTCGTAGATGTAGCCGTTGACCTCGGTCTGCTGACGATGGGTCGCCTCGAGCTTCCACGCCTGGCCGGCGACTGCCGTCACGACCCCGTACGAGAAGGACGCGACGGCAAGCAGGAGCAGCACCAGCACGAGTGCGAGAAGGCGAAGCTTGCGGATGCGCCGGCGCTTGGGTGGCGGCGCCTCGCGTGAACGTCTGCGAAGCCGCACGAGGGCGGAGATTGTAGTCCGGCCCCATGCCGGTGCCATGAAGCCGCTACAGGCTCGTGCCACTCATCCCGTGGTGCGGCGGCTCGCGCTGGTCGCCGGACTCGCCCTCGTCCTTGCGGTCGTCCTGGTGGTCAAGCGCCGCGTCGACGACTCGAGGCGGGGCTACTCCGACACGCACGGGGCGACGGTCGTGCACTACTCGCTCTCGAGCCGGCGGGTCGGGCAGCGCCTCGACGAGGTCGCGGTCATCCCTCCGGGCGGCGTCCGGCGACCGCTGCTGGTGCTGCTGCACGGCCGGGCAGCGGCCCCGAGAGCATGCTGCGAGGTCAGCTCTTCGTCGCAGCCGGACGTCACGGCCGCTACAGCGGCCTCCCCGTTTGGATCGACGGCGGCGACCGCGACCCGTTCCGCCAGTCCGACGCGGCGTTCGTCTCGCTGGTGCGAGCCCACGGCGCCCGCGTCACGTACCACGTGTGGCCGGGCGGCCACGAGGGCGCGTACTGGGACGCGCACATGCCGGCCTACCTGCGCTTCTACGCCGCCGAGCTCGCGGCGTGCCGCGCCTGAGCCGTCCCTAGAATCGCCCGATGGCCGCCGTCGCCGACCTGACCCGCAACGCCGTGCACGTCCTGCCCGAAGGCGGGCTGGAACGCAAGCTGGCCCTGGGCCGGCCGCTCCGCGTGAAGCTCGGCATCGACGTCACGTCGCCGGACATCCACATCGGCCGCGCCATTCCGCTCCAGCGCATGCGTGCATTCCAGGACGCCGGCCATCAGGGCGTCTTGATCATCGGCGACTACACGACGCGCATCGGCGACCCGTCTGGTCGGTCGTCCGAGCGGCCGATGCTTTCCGACGAGGAGATCGACCGCAACGCGCAGACCTACCTCGAGCAGGCCATGATCGTGCTCGATCGCGAGCGCACCGAGGTGCGCTACAACGGCGAGTGGCTGTCGAAGCTCTCGTACGGGGATGTCGTTCGCCTCGCGCGTGAGATGACCGTCGCGCGCTGCTGGAGCGGGACGACTTCGCGAACCGCTACGGCGCCGGCGAGCCCATCTCGGTTTCCGAGCTGCTGTACCCGCTCATGCAGGCGTACGACTCGGTCGCGGTCGAGGCGGACGTCGAGCTCGGCGGCACCGACCAGCTCTACAACCTCCTCGCCGGCCGCGACATCATGGAGGCCTACGGGCTCGACCCGCAGGTCGCCCTGACCACGCCGATCCTCAACTCGTGGGACGGCGCGAAGATGAGCTCGTCGGTCGGCAACAACATCCCGCTGACGATGGCGCCCGAGGAGATGTTCGGACGGGCGATGCGGATCTCCGACGACCAGCTCCCGCAGTGGTACGAGCTCGTGCTCGAGCAAGATCCGCCGGAGGGCGACCCGCTCGAGGCCAAGCTGGCACTCGCGCGCTGGATCGTTGCCCGCTCGCACGGGGAGGAGGGGGCTCGCGCCGCGGAGGAGCACTTCACGCGCGTCGTGCGCGAGGGACGCGCCCCAGAGGACATCCCGACGCATGCGCTTCCGGACGGAGATCCGATCCACGTGCCGGCGCTCGTGCACGACGCCGGCCTCGCCGCGTCGACGAGCGAGGCCCGTCGGCTGATCGCTCAGGGCGCGGTCAAGATCGACGGCGAGCCCAGCACAGAGCTCGACGTGGCGCGCGAAAGGCTCGACGGGGCGGTCGTCCAGGTGGGCAAGAGACGCTTCGTCAGGCTTGTGTCATAGTGAGCCGGGTCGCCTCGGCGACTTGACACGGGCATGGGTGGTGCTACCATTCACGGGCTGCCGACTCAGGCGGCGCAAGAAAGTCCCTGCAAACGACGAACGGAGAGCCTGTCGGACGATCGGATACGAAGTTCCGAGAATCTGAGGGCCTCTGCGAGTCAGAGGCTTTTTTGTGCGGCCGGCCGGGCCAGCGCGGTCTTTGAAAACTCAACAGCGTGAAACGTCGAGAACCTCGACCGCGTCCGCTTGCGGACCGGAAGAGGCATAACTGAACCCGTCGGGTCTCTTTCTCATCCGAGGTATTGGAGCGGAAAGAGAACTGACTTTGAGTTCAAGCTCTAACTTGATTGAGATTGCAACGGGCGTTTAAGCCCAACGCAAAACAATCTCTTCACGGAGAGTTTGATCCTGGCTCAGGACGAACGCTGGCGGCGCGCTTAACACATGCAAGTCGAGCGAGAACCATGGCTTCGGCTATGGGGACAGCGGCGAACGGGTGAGTAACACGTGGGTAATCTGCCCTCGGCACTGGGATAGCCCGGGGAAACCCGGATTAATACCGGATGGCCTCTCGAGCTCTTGGGCTCGTGAGAAAAGGTAGCTTCGGCCTCCGGCCGAGGAGGAGCCCGCGGCGGATTAGCTTGTTGGTGAGGTAAAGGCTCACCAAGGCGACGATCCGTAGCTGGTGTGAGAGCATGACCAGCCACACTGGGACTGAGACACGGCCCAGACTCCTACGGGAGGCAGCAGTGGGGAATCTTGCGCAATGGGCGAAAGCCTGACGCAGCGACGCCGCGTGCGGGAAGAAGGCCTTCGGGTTGTAAACCGCTTTCAGGAGGGACGAAGCCACTCGGGTGAATAGCCCAGAGGGTGACGGTACCTCCAGAAGAAGCCCCGGCTAACTACGTGCCAGCAGCCGCGGTAATACGTAGGGGGCAAGCGTTGTCCGGATTTATTGGGCGTAAAGAGCGTGTAGGCGGCTAGGTAGGTCTGCTGTGAAAACTCGGGGCTCAACCCCGAGACGTCGGTGGAAACCACCTGGCTAGAGTCCGGAAGAGGAGAGTGGAATTCCTGGTGTAGCGGTGAAATGCGCAGATATCAGGAAGAATATCCGTGGCGAAGGCGGCTCTCTGGTACGGCACTGACGCTGAGACGCGAAAGCGTGGGGAGCGAACAGGATTAGATACCCTGGTAGTCCACGCCGTAAACGATGGGTGCTAGGTGTGGGTGGTGTCGACTCCATCCGTGCCGAAGCTAACGCATTAAGCACCCCGCCTGGGGAGTACGGCCGCAAGGCTAAAACTCAAAGGAATTGACGGGGGCCCGCACAAGCAGCGGAGCATGTGGTTTAATTCGACGCGACGCGAAGAACCTTACCAGGGCTTGACATGCACGGGAATGTCGTAGAAATACGGCAGCCCTTCGGGGCTCGTGCACAGGTGGTGCATGGCTGTCGTCAGCTCGTGTCGTGAGATGTTGGGTTAAGTCCCGCAACGAGCGCAACCCCTGTCCCATGTTGCCAGCGTGAAAGACGGGGACTCATGGGAGACTGCCGGTGACAAATCGGAGGAAGGTGGGGATGACGTCAAGTCATCATGCCCCTTACGTCCTGGGCTACACACGTGCTACATTGGCCGGTACAGAGGGCTGCAAACCCGTGAGGGGGAGCGAATCCCAAAAAACCGGTCCCGGTTCGGATTGAAGGCTGAAACTCGCCTTCATGAAGGCGGAGTTGCTAGTAATCGCGGATCAGCAATGCCGCGGTGAATACGTTCCCGGGCCTTGTACACACCGCCCGTCACGTCAAGGGAGTTGGCAACACCCGAAGCCGGTGGCCTAACCCGCAAGGGAGGGAGCCGTCGAAGGTGGGGTCGGTGACTCGGACGAAGTCGTAACAAGGTAGCCGTAGCGGAAGCTGCGGCTGGATCACCTCCTTTCTAGGGAATACCGGAGCTATTACTCCGGTAGGCGTCCAACTCGTAGATGAGATGCAGTTTGTCTCGTCCGAGAATTGGGCTCGCCTGGAATTACGTCGACCTCGATGCACCTGGCCGAAACGGCCAGGCGCTCACGCTGTTGAGTTTTGAGAGACCGCCGGCCTGCCGGCGGTATATCTCTGTTGGGCGGGCTGAGCCCGCGCGCACCTTGAAAACTCCATAGTGGCAACATGGTGTTCTTCATGATCAAGAGATGAAGGGCATGCGGTGGATGCCTAGGCGCCAAGAGCCGATGAAGGACGTGGGCGGCTGCGATAAGCCCGGGGTAGGTGCTGACCAACCTTTGATCCCGGGATTTCCGAATGGGGAAACCTACGCGTGGTAATGCGCGCGTGACTCCGCCTGAACACATAGGGCGGAGCTCGGTAAGCGGGTGAACTGAAACATCTTAGTAACCCGAGGAAAGGAAAGAAACCTCGACTCCCTGAGTAGTGGCGAGCGAAAAGGGAAGAGCCTAAACCTGCACGATGCCAAGACGGCAGTCGTTGTCGTGTGGGGGTTGTAGGGCCTGATGTGATCCGTCTGCCGGCGGGTCGGAGAGTTACAAAGTTGGCTGCTAGCCGAAGCAAATGGAAAGTTGCACCACAGCGGGTAACAGTCCCGTAGGCGAAAGCAGATCAGCCTCTCTATTCAGGTACCTGAGTACGGCCGGGCACGGGAAACCCGGTCGGAAGCTACGGAGACCACTCCGTAAGGCTAAGTACTCCTTGGCGACCGATAGTGAACTAGTACCGTGAGGGAAAGGTGAAAAGTACCCCGGAAGGGGAGTGAAATAGTACCTGAAACCGTATGCCTACAAGCGGTCGGAGCGGACTTGTTCCGTGACGGCGTGCCTTTTGCATAATGAGCCAGCGAGTTACTCTTCCACGGCAAGGTTAAGGAAACGGAGCCGTAGCGAAAGCGAGTCTGAATAGGGCGATTCAGTCGTGGGAGGTAGACCCGAAACTGAGTGATCTACCCATGGGCAGGCTGAAGCGAGGGTAAGACCTCGTGAAGGGCCGAACCGACTTAGGTTGAAAACTGAGCGGATGACCTGTGGGTCGGAGTGAAAGGCTAATCAAACTCAGAGATATCTGGTTCTCCCCGAAATATATTTAGGTATAGCGTCGTGCGTTCAATAACGGCTGTAGAGCACTGTTTGGACTAGGGGGCCTACCAGCTTACCGAATTCAGGCAAACTCCGAATACCGTTATTCCAGAGCACGGCAGTCAGAGTGCGGGGGATAAGCTTCGTGCTCGAAAGGGAAACAGCCCAGACCGTCGGCTAAGGCCCCTAATTCCTAGCTAAGTGGGAAACGATGTCCGGTTGCCCAGACAACCAGGAGGTTGGCTTAGAAGCAGCCACCCTTTAAAGAGTGCGTAACAGCTCACTGGTCAAGTGGTCGGGCGCGGAAAATGTAACGGGGCTCAAGCTAGGAGCCGAAGCCACGGACTTCACGCTTTGCGTGGAGTGGTAGGGGAGCGTTCCCATGCCGGCGAAGCGGCGGCGTAAGCCAGCCGTGGAGGCATGGGAAGTGAGAATGCTGGCATGAGTAACGAAAGAGGAGTGAGAAACTCCTCCGCCGAATGCCTAAGGGTTCCTGAGTAAAGCTAATCTGCTCAGGGTTAGTCGGGACCTAAGCCGAGGCCGACAGGCGTAGGCGATGGACAACAGGTTGATATTCCTGTACCACGTACTCACCGTTATGACCGATGGGGGGACGGGGTAGGCTATGGAAACCCAGGCGATGGTCGACCTGGGGTAACCGCGTAGGGCGACCGGTAGGGAAATCCGCCGGTCATGAAGCCTGAGACGGGACGCCGAGCTCCGAAAGGAGCGAAGTTCCGGAAGCCATGCCTCCAAGAAAATCCTCTAGGCAGGTGGGGCGTGCCCGTACCAAAACCGACACAGGTAGGCAGGTAGAGAATACCAAGGCGATCGGAAGAACCCTCGTTAAGGAACTCGGCAAAATGGCCCCGTAACTTCGGGAGAAGGGGCGCCTCGGTAGGGTCGAGGGATCTTCGCGCCAAAAGCCCGAGGAGGCCGCAGTGAAACGGCCCAAGCGACTGTTTACCAAAAACACAGGTCTCTGCGAAGTCGAAAGACGACGTATAGGGGCTGACGCCTGCCCGGTGCCGGAAGGTCAAGTGGAGGGGTTAGCCGCAAGGCGAAGCTCTGAAACTAAGCCCCGGTAAACGGCGGCGGTAACTATAACCGTCCTAAGGTGACATGGCTCAAAGGACAGTGCAGATCCTCTGAGCAAATCGTTGCCCCCCGCGTCGGTAACGACGCGGTGCGCATCCGGCTATATGCTGGAAAACCCGGGTATCCCGCGCTACTCACTGTGACGTCCGCACAGGACGTTTACAGTTGTGACAACGTGACGGGGTGCGGAAAATCAGCAGGAAAGACTGGTCAGGCTTGGCTGGGTTGTTGGTTTTGTAGACGGAGAAGGATGCTTCTCAATCGGCTTCGTTCGCCAAGCTGGCGGCGGAGCTCGAAGCGGCTACAGAACCGGCTGGCAGGTTTCACACGAGTTCGCGGTGACGCAAGGCGCACGAAGCGTCGCGTGTCTCCACGGGCTGCGTGAGTTCTTCGGTGTTGGACAGGTCATCCCGAACCAGACGTCGGGACAACCACCGCGAGCACCTGTATCGGTACGTCGTACGGAAGCGGGGCGATCTCCTCGAGACGATCATCCCGTTCTTTCGAGCGAACCCGATGCTCACGTCGAAGCAAAACGACTTCGAGAAGTTCGCGAGACTGCGTTCGAGCGGATCTCGGAAGGCCGGCACCTCACGGTGGACGGGCTCATCGAGATCGCGCAGATCACGGAAACCATGAACCGGCGCAAACCACGCCAGGAACTGATCAGAATCCTCAGAGACTATACGCCAGACATCCGGGACAGCGGACGATGAGATAGTCCCATCTGCATGGCGACATGCAGGGACGACGATCTAAAGGAAGTCGTTATCCAGCCTCGGAAATGCGAGAGGTAAGGCAAAAGCGAAATTCCTTGTCGGGTAAGTTCCGACCTGCACGAATGGCGTAACGACTTGGGCGCTGTCTCAACGAGGGATCCGGTGAAATTGTAGTCTCGGTGAAGATGCCGAGTACCCGTGGTTGGACGGAAAGACCCCGTGAACCTTTACTACAGCTTGACATTGGAGTCTGGGGTGCGTTGTCCAGGATAGGTGGGAGGCTTTGAAGCGGGGACGCCAGTCCTCGTGGAGCCAATCTTGGGATACCACCCTTCGTGTTCTGGGCTTCTAACCTCTGGCCGTGATCCGGCAGAGGAACAGTGTCAGGTGGGTAGTTTGACTGGGGCGGTCGCCTCCTAAAATGTAACGGAGGCGCGCAAAGGTTCCCTCAGCACGGTTGGAAATCGTGCGTAGAGTGCAAAGGCATAAGGGAGCTTGACTGCGAGACTGACAAGTCGAGCAGGTGCGAAAGCAGGCCTTAGTGATCCGGCGGTAGAGAGTGGAATTGCCGTCGCTCAACGGATAAAAGGTACTCCGGGGATAACAGGCTTATCGGGCCCAAGAGTCCACATCGACGGCCCGGTTTGGCACCTCGATGTCGGCTCGTCGCATCCTGGGGCTGGAGCAGGTCCCAAGGGTTGGGCTGTTCGCCCATTAAAGCGGTACGCGAGCTGGGTTCAGAACGTCGTGAGACAGTTCGGTCCCTATCCACCATGGGCGCTGGAAGCTTGAGAGGAGTCGTCCCTAGTACGAGAGGACCGGGACGAACAGACCTCTGGTGTATCAGTCGTCGTGCCAACGGCGCTGCTGATTAGCCACGTCTGGATGGGATAACCGCTGAAAGCATCTAAGCGGGAAGCCCACCTCGAGATGAGGCTTCCCATCCCCTAGAGGGAGTAAGAGCCGTGGGAGACCACCACGTTGATAGGCGGGACGTGTAAGTGCAGCAATGCATTGAGCGGACCCGTACTAATTGCTCGAGGTCTTGATTTTGAACACCACGAAGCCACTATGGAGTTTTGAGGGTGCGCGGAAGCAGACGCGCAGATACCTCACAATTTTCGGCGGTTATGGCGGCGGGGGTACACCTCTTCCCATTCCGAACAGAGAAGTTAAGCCCGCCAGCGCCGATGGTACTCGGGGAGCAATCCCCCGGGAGAGTAGGTCGCCGCCGAATTCTTTGAGAACAGGCCCCGCAAGGGGCCTGTTCTATTTCCGGGCTGGACGCCGGCCGCCGACCTCCGTACGCTTGCGCGGCGATGGACACCTGTCCCGTCTGCCACGCCCCAGCAGTCGACCGCACACGGGCCGTGCCGGCGGAATACGAGCGGATCGGGAACCCCGAGTTGAGCCTCATGCAAGCCGAGGCCTCCGGAGCAAGGATCGTCAGATGTGACTCGTGCAGCGCCCTGCTCCGCTCGGATCCCGGTTCCGGGTCGTGGGTGCCGGCGACCGACTAGGCACCTACCGCTGGCGCGACACCGAACGTGAGCGTGACTACGCGGGCAGCGTGAGCGACTCGAGGTCGCGCGGGTAGTACGTCAGCCACTCGACGCCGTCGTCCGTCACCACGACCGTGTCGGAGTGGCGGAAACCGCCCAGCGCAGGCGCGTACAGCCCCGGCTCGACGGTGAACACCATCCCGGGCCGGATCTCGGTCGGGTCGCCGCGGTCGAGGAACGGCCCCTCGTGGTAGCGCAGCCCGATCGCGTGCCCGACGTGGTGCCGCCAGTTGTCCCAGAGCGAATGCTCGTCGTAGTACCGGCGCACCGCGAGGTCGACCTCCGCGCACGGGACGCCCGGCCTGATCGTGTCGACGGCCAGCGACTGCAGCGCCAGCATGTGGTCGAAAATCGCCGCTGCTCGTCCGACGGCTGCCCGATCACCATCGTCCGCTCGAGCTCCGAGTGGTAGCCCCACACGGGCGCCGTCGCGCCGGTCACGAGCACGTCGCCGGCCTCGAAGACGATGTTGTTCGCATGCGCGTGCGGGATCGCCGCGTTACGCCCGATCTGCCCCCGGTACGCGGCCAGGGCGCCCTCGAACCACAGGCTCTGCGCGCGGTAGCGCGGCCCGATCGCGTCGAGCATCGCCGACGTCGCCTCGTTCGACGCGCGCCGCTCGACCTCCGTCTCCGTCACGCCGGGCTCGCGTGTACCGCTGCAGCAGGGTGTGCGCCAGGTTGCCCCAGACACAGCTCTCGCGCAGCAGCGCGATCTCCGCCGGCGACTTGATCGCCAACTGATCCTCGACCAGATCCGCGATGTGCGTCCACTCGCCGAGCCCCGGGCCGCGGTAGCCGAAGATCCACGGGTACCCGTCCGCATCGGCGCCCAGCGCACCACGCACGCCCAGCGCGTCGAGCAGCTCGCGCAGGGCCTCCATCGGGTGCCGCTCGCCCGGGTACTCGTCGTAGTGCGCCACCTCCTGGACGGCCGTGTTCATCTGCGCGTGCTCGAGCTCGAGCCGCGGCACCAGCATCCCGCCGCGCCCATCCGCCGCCAGCGCGAACGCCAACGGCCGCTCGGTCGGGATGAAGAAGAAGCCGCTGTAGTAGTGGACGTAGTGCGGGTCGAACAGCACCGCGCCGCTCAGCCCGCGCTCCTCCAGCCGCGCGGCAAAGGCCGAGCGCCGCGCCGCAAACTCCTCGTCCGAGATCCGCACCGCGGCGAATCTACTCGTACAGCGTCAGCGTGGCGATCACGACGTAGATGCCGATGAGCGCGAGCCCCTCGAACATCGGCGCCTCGCCGTCGCCGGTCGTCTGCCACACGAGGATCGCCGCGATCGCGAGCGCCGCGGTGTAGACGACCGGCAGCCCGAACGTGAGGTGGTGCGTGAACGCGAGCGAGACGAGGACGAGCGCCGGCCACAGGAACGCGCTGATCTGCGACACGGAGTTCTTCACCACCGACACGGCGAGCTCCGAGCGCCGTTTCCACGCGAGCACGACGCCGGTGGCGTTCTCCACCGCGTTGCCCGCGATCGCGGCGATGACCAGGCCGGCGAACGCGCTCGAGATCCCCAGCTGGTCGATCGTCGGCCGCAGCTCGTTGACGAACCAGTCCGACGCGAACGCCGAGCCCACGCCGGCGACGGCCAGCAGCGCGATCGCGACCCGCAACCCGACGCGCGGTGCCGTCCCGGTCGGCTCCGCCCGGTCGTTGCGCAGGTACGGCACGAGCCACGCGAGATACACGATCAGGATCGCGACCGCGCCGACCACCGAGATGACCTCGATGTTGTCGCTGGCCTTGTCGTGGGCCGCCGTCGACGCACCGCAGATGACGATGAGGAAGGTGGTCGTCAAGACGAGCGTCGACGTGTCGTTCGGCAGCCGCTTGCCGAAGCGCATGATCCCGTCCTCCGAGCGCCATGCACCGGTCACGATGACGAGCCCGAGGACGAAGGCGCCGTTGGCGAGGATCGAGCCGAGCAGCGAGAACTGGGCGACCACGACCTCGCCCGCCGAGAGGGCGAACAGCACGATGAAGAACTCGGGCAGGTTCCCGAGCGTGGACTGGAGCACGCCCGTGATCGCCGGCCCGTACCGCTCGCCTACCTGCTCGGTCGAGAACGACACGATCCACGCGAGCCCCGCGAGCGCGAGCGTGGCCACCGAGAACGCGAGCACCGAGGGCGCCCCGGCGTAGTGCAACGCGCCGGCGGCCACGAACACCAGGCCCGTGACGCCGACGAGAATCTGCTCCCAGCGCCTCACGCCGCACGCACCCGCTCGCGCCACTCGGGGTCGAGCTCGCGCAGGTCGGCAATCCGCTCGCCCGGCGGCGGCTGCGTCGCGAACAGCGCGGGCAGGCCGCGATCCGGGAACGGGTCGAGGGTGTAGAGCGGCGCCGTTGCCGGGTTCGCCCGCAGCTCGACCAGCTCGATCGCCTGCTCGAGCCGCAGCAGGGCGGCGGCGAGCCCGTGCGGGCTCTCGCACACGAACGCGGCCAGCGCATCCGCGGTGAACTCGCGTTTCGGCGACAGCAACGCGTTGACGATCGCCGACGCCAGCGGGCCGAGCACGAAGAGCAGCGCGCGAGAGGCGAGCCCTCCGACCCGCGAGAGCTCCACCAACGCAGCGGCGACGACGACCGCCGGCGTCGCGACGAGCACGTCGCGCGTCCTGATGTGCGCGATCTCGTGGGCCAGCACGCCGTCGAGCTCGGCCGGGGGCAGCGCCTGGATCAGGCCCTGGCTGATCCCGACCGCCGATCCGACCGGCCCGCGCCCGGCCGCCCAGGCGCGCGGGAAGCCGTCACGGACGATGTAGACCTTCGGCGGCGCGATCCCGCTGCGCGCCGCCAGCCGCTCCACGGTCGACCGCAGCACGGGGAGCTCGCCGCGCGGCAGCTCTTCGGCGCCCACGAGGCCGGCGACGATCCGCTCGCCGTACCAGTAGACGCTCGCCGCGGCGAGCACGACCGCGAAGACCGCGATCAGCCCGACGCGCACGCCGGCGGCCCACCAGCCGAGCAGCCCCGGGATCGCGGCGGCCACCAGCAGGAACAGCCACGCCTTCGCAAGGTTCGCGGCGATCGCGCGCCGGATCCGCGGCGGCTCAGTTGTCGTCTTCGCGCTCGTCCTCGACGAAGCCGCGTGGCGGCCAGTCCGGCTCCGGCGCGTCGCACCGGCTCGTGCAGTGCAGCGACGCGATGTTCTGGAGCGGGATGAGGATGTGCCCGTTCAGCTCGATGTGCGCGACGTCGTCGACGGCGCAGTACGCCGTGAGCACGCCGTCCTGGTAATCGCCGCCGAAGAGCGCAACCTCGACCTGCTCGCCCTTGTACTTGCTGGTGTAGTCCTCCACGGGCCGACGCAGTCTAACGGGCGCACCGTGCTGTTCACGACGGCGGTTCGGGACCTGTCCGCGGCTACCCTCGCCCGATGCCGCTGCGTGACGACATCCGCAACGTCGCCATCGTGGCGCACGTCGACCACGGCAAGACGACCCTCGTCGACGCGCTGCTATTCCAGTCCGGTGCCTTCCGCGAGAACCAGGAGGTCGCCGACCGCATCCTGGACACCGGCGACCTCGAGCGCGAGAAGGGCATCACGATCCTCGCGAAGAACACCGCCGTCCGCTACGAGGGCGTGAAGATCAACATCGTCGACACGCCCGGGCACGCCGACTTCGGCGGCGAGGTCGAGCGCGGGCTGACGATGGTCGACGGCGTGCTGCTGCTCGTCGACGCGAGCGAGGGCCCGCTGCCCCAGACCCGGTTCGTCCTGCGCAAGGCCCTCGAGGCCCGGCTGCCGGTGATCCTCGTCGTCAACAAGGTCGACCGCCCCGACGCGCGGATCGAGGAGGTGGTGAACGAGGTCTACGAGCTGTTCCTCGACCTCGACGCCGACGAGAGCCAGATCGAGTTTCCGATCGTCTACTGCAACGCGCGGGCGGGGATCGCGTCGCTCGAGCCGGAGCTCGGCGAAGCCGGCGACCTGCGCCCGCTCCTCGATCTGATCCTGGAGCACATCCCGGCCCCGTCGTACGACGAGGGCCATCCGCTGCAGGCGCTCGTCACGAATCTCGACGCCTCGCCGTACGTAGGGCGGCTCGCGCTCTGCCGCGTCCTCCAGGGGACGATCCGGCGCGGCGAGACGGTGGCATGGTGCCGCGCCGACGGCGAGATCGAGCGGGTGAAGGTGACCGAGCTCTACGTCAGCGAGGCTCTCGACCGGGTCGAGGCCGCCGAGGCAGGCCCCGGCGAGATCATCGCCGTCGCGGGCATCGCCGAGGTCCGCATCGGAGAGACGCTCGCCGACGCCGACGATCCGCGGCCGCTGCCGACGATCACCATCGACGAGCCGTCGCTCTCGATGACCGTCGGCCTCAACACCTCGCCGCTCTCGGGCCGCGAGGGCGACAAGGTGACCGCAAGCCTGATCGAATCGCGGCTGCGGCAGGAGCTCGTCGGCAACGTCTCGCTGCGTGTGCTCCCGACCGAGCGGCCGGACACGTGGGAGGTGCAGGGCCGCGGCGAGCTGCAGCTCGAGGTGCTCGTCGAGCAGATGCGCCGCGAGGGGTTCGAGCTCACCGTCGGCAAGCCACGGGTCGTGACGCGCCTGGTCGACGGAACCGTCCACGAGCCGATGGAGCGCGTCTCGATCGACCTGCCCGAGGAGTACGTCGGCATCGTCACCCAGCTCTTCGCGCTGCGCAAAGGCCGCACCGAGTCGCTGGTCAACCACGGCACCGGCTGGGTGCGCATGGAGGTGCTCGTGCCGGCGCGCGGCTTGATCGGCTTCCGCACGGAGTTCCTGACCGAGACCCGCGGGACGGGGATCCTCCACCACGTGTTCGAGGGCTTCGAGCCGTGGCACGGGGAGCTGCGCACGCGTCCGACCGGCGCGCTGATCGCCGATCGCAGCGGCAAGACGAACTCGTTCGCGCTGCTGAACCTCCAGGAGCGCGGCGCGATGTTCGTCGGGCCCGGCACCGACGTGTACGAGGGGATGATCGTCGGCGAGAACGCACGGGCCGAGGACCTCGACGTGAACGCGACCAAGGAGAAGAAGCTCACGAACATGCGCTCGTCAACGGCCGACGAGCTCGTCCGCCTGATCCCGCCGCGCGCGCTGCCGCTCGACCAGGCGCTCGAGTTCATCCGCGAGGACGAATGCGTCGAGGTGACGCCGGAAAGCGTCCGGCTGCGCAAGGTGGAGCTCTCCGCCCAGAAGCGCCAGTCGGCGGCGAGCCGCAAGGCGCGCGGGCTCGCCGCCTCAGTCCAGTAAGCGGACGGTGCCGTTGTCGACGGCGAGCCGGGACACGTCGCAGTTGGCGATGCTGCCGCTGCTCGTTGCGGCCCTCGGGGTACGCGAGGCCGGCCGCGTCCATGAGGATCACGCGCATCGCGCCGCCGTGCGCGACGACGAGGATCCGTTCGCCGGGATGCGCCGCCGCCAGGCGGTGGATCGCCGCGCGCATGCGCGCGGCCAGCGCGAGGTGGTCCTCGACGTCGCCTTCACCCTCGTTCCCGTTGCGCCAGCGCGCCCAGGCGCCCGGCCAGCGCTCCTCGAGCTCGTCGACCGTGCGGCCTTCCCAGCTGCCGAAGTTGCGCTCGCGCAGCGCCGGGTCGACGACGACGGGGAGGTCGAGCGGGGCAGCGAGGATCTCGGCCGTCTCACGGGCGCGGTCGAGGTCGCTGGAGTACACGGCCGCGATCGGCTCGCCGGCGAGCTCGTCCGCAAGCGCACGCGCCTGCGCCCGGCCGCGCTCGTTCAGCGGCGAGTTCGTCTGGCCCTGGATGCGGCGGTTCGCGTTCCAGTCGGTCTCGCCGTGGCGGACGAGCAGGATGGTCGTCTCGGGCACGGCGCTACCGTAGCCGCGTGGATCTCGGGCTCCACGACCGTGTCTGCGTCGTCACCGGCTCGACGGCCGGGATCGGTCTCGAGGTGGCGCGCCAGCTCGCGGCCGAAGGCGCGCTCGTCGCCGTCTGCGGACGCGACCGCCAGCGCACACAGCAGGCGCGGGAGAGCACCGGCGCTGCCCTCGCCGTCGTCGCCGACCTCTCGGAGTCGGGCGCAGCCGAGCACGTCGTCCGGCACACCGCGGACGCCCTCGGCGGCATCGACGTGCTGGTCAACAACGTCGGCGTCGCGCGCCAGGTCGGCTTCGACGAGCTGTCCGACGACGACTGGGACGCCATGTGGCACCTGAACGTCATGAGCTACGTGCGCGCCATCCGTGCCGCCACGCCGCTGATGCGGGACCGGGGCGGGGGCGCAATCGTGAACGTGTCCTCCACGTCGGGCAAGCGGCCGTCGACCTCGATGCCGGAGTACTCGGTCGGGAAGGCGGCCGTCCTGTCACTCTCGCGGCTCGTCGCCGACACCTACGCGCGCGACGGCATCCGCTGCAACGCCGTCACGCCGGGACCGACGGCGACGGGCGCGTGGCTCGACCCGGGCGGCCTCGCCGACCAGCAGGCGGCCCGCACCGGGAAGACGCGCGACGAGGTGCTCGCCGCCGTCGCGGGCGGCCGGCCGCTCGGCCGCCTGGCCGATCCGGACGAGGTCGCCTCCGTGATCACCTTCCTCTGCTCCGACCGCGCGGCGTACGTGACCGGCGCGGCGTGGAGCGTGGACGGCGGCACCGTGCCGATCATCGTGTAACGCTCCGCACCATGGCCGACCTCGCCGCGGGTGTCACGGTTGCCGGCTACCGGATCGAGTCGCTGATCGGCCGCGGCTCGTCCGGCTCGGTCTACCTCGCCCACGAGCTCAGCCTCGACCGGCGTGTCGCGCTGAAGACGCTGCTGCCGGAGCTGGCGGCCGACGAGCGGTTCCGCGAGCGCTTCCTGCGCGAGTCGCGCCTCGCGGCCGCGCTCGAGCACCCGGGCATCCTTCCGATCTACGCCGCCGGCGAGGCGGACGGCGTCGTCTACCTCGCCATGCGCTTCGTGGACGGCACCGACCTCGGCCGGCTGATCGAGAGCGAAGGCCCGCTCGAGCCCGAGCGCGCGCTCGACCTGCTCGCGCAGGTCGCGGACGCGCTCGACGCCGCGCACCGCCGCGGTCTCGTCCACCGCGACGTCAAGCCGGGGAACATCCTCGTCGACGAGACGGGGCGCGCCTACCTGGCGGATTTCGGCCTCGCCAAGCACGCGGCGTCGGTGAACAGCCTCACGCGCGATTCGCCCTTCGCCGGGACGATCGACTACATCGCGCCCGAGCAGGCGCGCGGCGAGGAGATCGACGGTCGGACCGATGTCTACTCGCTCGGCTGTGTCCTGTACGAGACGCTCACGGCCGAGCCGCCGTTCCGCCGCGGGAGCGAGCTGGCGTCCGTGCTCGCCCATTTGAACGACCCGCCGCCGGCCACCGGCACTCAGCTTGATCCGGCCATCGCGCACGCCCTGGCGAAGAGCCCCGACGACCGCCCGGCCACGGCAACCGCGCTGATCGAGGAGGCGCGCGCAGCGGTGGGCGGGGCGGCCCCGGCCGCGCAGGCGCGAGTCGCTCAGCTGCGCACGTTCCTGATCACGGACGTGCGGGGGTACACGCGCTACACCCAGGAGCACGGCGACGAGGCGGCCGCGGCGCTCGCAGCGCAGTTCGCAGAGCTCGTCGACGACGTCGTCTCCCGGCGCGACGGCCGGTTGCTGGAGCTGCGCGGAGACGAGGCACTCGTCGTGTTCGAGTCTGCCCGGAAGGCGCTGCAGGCCGCCGTTGAGCTGCAGCAGCGCGCGACCGAGCTTCCGCGCGCGATCGGCATTGGCCTAGACGCCGGCGAGGCCGTGCCGGTCGGGCGCGGCTACCGCGGTGCCGCGCTGAACACCGCCGCACGGCTCTGCGCGAAGGCGAGCCCAGGCGAGATCCTCGCGAGCGAGGGCGTCGTCCACCTCGCCGGGACGGTCAAGGAGGTCGGGTACGGCCTGCGCCGGCAGGAGCGCCTGAAGGGCTTCGATCGGCCGGTCACCGCCGTCGAGATCGTCCCGGCCGGGACCCGGCTCGGACGCCAGGTGCGCCGCCGGGTCGCCACCCGTGCGCGCGGCACGAGCCCGCGCACGCGCCTCGGCGGCATCGCAGCCGTTGCGCTCGTCGGCGTCGGCGTCGGCGTGCTCCTACTGACTCTGGGCGGCGGGAACGAGGCGCTCGCCGCCAACAGCGTCGCCGCGCTGGACGCGTCCAGCGGCAAGGTGAAGGCGGTCGTCCCGGGCTCGACGGACATCGGGGGACTCATCAGGGACGGCGACGGGTTCTGGGGCATCACGGCCGGTGGCCGCGTCCTCCAGCAGGTCGACGCGCGGGGCAACAAGCTCGGCCGCCAGATCGCGCTCCCGGTATCGCCGACCGCGTTCGCGCCGAACGTCGTCCGCGGGGCGATCTGGGCGACCGACCCGCACGAGCCGGCGACGGCGCTCCGCATCGATACGAAGTACGGGACGATCCAGCGCATTGCGCTCCACGCGCCGAAGGTCGAGCAGGAAGTCGCGCCGCAGAACGCCGATGGCATCGACGCGACGATGGACGCCGTCTGGGTTACCTACGCCTACCCGAAGCGCATCGCGAAGATCAATCCGGTCACGAACGACATTGTGTTCGAGCACCGTATGCCGGACGGGGGCAATTACGACAACGCACTCGTGACCGCCAAAGGAGACAACGTGTGGGTCGTCGACCGCGACGGGCTGCACATGACGCGGCTCGACCCGAAAGACGGGAGCCTGGCGGCGACGGGGAGGCTGCACGACGGCTGGGTCGAGGACGCCCGGGTCGCAGGCGGGTCGCTGTGGCTCGCCGTGCAGAACGACGGCGGCGTCTGGCAGCTCGACAAGCGGGCGAACGTCGTGGGCAAGGTCGCGACGGGCAACGTCCCGTACTCGCTCGCGACCGACGGCGGCTCGCTGTGGGTGGCGAACGCGAACAGCGGCACGGTGACCGGCATCGACCCCGTGGCGGGCGGGATCACGAAGAGCTTCCGTACGGGCCACCGGCCGATCGCGGTCGGCGCGCGCGGCGACGAAGTCTGGGTGTCGCTGGGCCTCGGCGACGCCGACGCGCAGGCGCGCGTGTCCGGAAGCAGCGTGGTGCGTCAGGCCGCCGTCGGCAACCCCTACTACGCCCTCGACCCGGCCGTGCTCGGGGGCCTGGGC
>CAVTHM010000003.1:0-45000 GCA_963734565.1 uncultured Thermoleophilia bacterium
GCGGAATAAACACAGAGAACACAGAAAATATTAAACCGCAGATGCACGCAGATAATCGCAGATAAATCAAACAAAAAAACTATGATTAAAACCTTAGAAGAAATAAATAAAATAACTGAACAGATAATTGGATGTGCCTATAAGGTGAGTAATACATTGGGAGCTGGGTTTCTGGAAAAAGTATACGAAAATGCGTTTGCTTATGAGCTAAGCAAAGTCGGTTTACAAGTCAGTCAACAATTTCCAATTCAAGTTAAAATATGAGGGAGTTCCAGTCGGTGATTACATCGCAGATCTGCTGGTTGAAAATTGCGTTTTGGTGGAATTGAAAACTGTAAAACAAATCGACGATAATCATATGGCCCAATGCTTGAATTATTTGAAAGCAACGGGTTTAAATATATGCATGTTGATAAATTTTGCGAACCGCAGGTTAGAATATAAGCGAGTTGCTCCATAATTTGGTCGAACCACTCAAGCAGGCAAAACCATGATTCGATTATATTGTACAAGGCCATGCTTCTCCATATTTGAATGGATAGAAATTTTCGTCGAGGCGGCGGAGCTCTTCAACGCGTCGACCTACCGGCGCACGGTCGGCGGCATCGCGCGCAGCCTGGGGCCGCCGAAGGTCTCGATCGTCCCGCTCTCCGGCGTGAACACCGAGGTGGTCGTGACGGTCGCGTGGGAGCTGTCCTGGTACCAGTACCGCGTCTCGTTCGACGCGGCCCAGCCCGTGCGGCTCGAGGAGCGCGGCCTCGAGGTCGACGAGCTCGAGACGATGTTCCTGGACTGGAACACCGAGCTCGCCGAGGACGGCCGGCTCGTCCCGAACATCGCCCGCGTGTAGGGGCTGTCCCGGCGCAGCCGGGGCTGTCCCCAGTGGCTGGTCATGTCTCGGCTTTCGCGAACGCTTCTGGCTGAGGCCGGGCACTGTCCTGCGCCACCACGAGGGACAGCCCCCTGCGGGGACAGCCCCTGAGGGACATTCCCTCGTTCGCGGGACTCCGACCTCTTGCCCCGTTCGTACAATCGATGCGTGATCTACTGCGTCGTCCCGAAAGAGCTCGAGGCCGAGCTGTACGACAAGCTCGTCGAGTACTACAAGGACAACCCCAACGTGACGGTCATGGTCGACCGGCGCGAGGGGGAGGATCGCCGCGCGCGCCAGGGCAAGAGCAAGGGCAACGGGGGCGGCGCGGGCAAGCGCGAGATCCGCGACCGGCGGCGGCCGCGTGCGCGTGGCACGTTCCTCACGACCGACCCGCCCGAAGGCGCCGAGTAGACCCGGCGCGTCACTAGGATGGCCGCCGTGAGCGCGGTCGAGACGCGGGTCTTCCAGAACTACATCGCGGGTGAGTGGGTCGACGCCTCGACGGGCGAGACGTTCCAATCGACGAGCCCGGCGAACGGCGACCTCATCGGCACCTTCCCGAAGTCGGCGGAGGCCGACGTCGACCGCGCCGTCGAGGCGGCGAAGGAGGCGTTCGAGTCGTGGCGGCTCGTGCCCGGCGCCGAAGCGCGGCGAGATCCTCTTCCGCTTCGCGGAGCCTCCTCGCGCGACGCACAAGGACGAGCTCACGCGAGCTGATGACCCGCGAGATGGGCAAGGTGATGGCCGAGGCGCGCGGCGACGTGCAGGAGGCGATCGACATGACGCTACTACATGGCCGGCGAGGGGCGGCGCCTGTTCGGCCACACGACGCCGTCCGAGCTGCCGGACAAGTTCGACATGTCGGTGCGGATGCCGATCGGCGTCGTCGGCGTCATCACGCCGTGGAACTTCCCGATCGCGATCCCGTCCTGGAAGATCGTGCCGGCGCTCGTCTGCGGCAACACGGTGGTGTTCAAGCCGGCGAACGACACGCCGCGCCTGTGCGGAGCGCTTCGTCGAGCTGCTGGCGGAGGCGGGCGTCCCGACGGGCGTCGTCAACATCGTCCACGGCTTCGGCGGCGAGCGTCGGCGACCGCATCGTGCGCCACCCGGACGTCCGCGTCGTGATCGTTCACCGGGCTCGCGCGAGACCGGCGTGAAGGTGCTCGAGGCGGCGGCCGAGGGCGCTCAAGCACGTCCCCCTCGAGCTCGGCGGCAAGAACGCGATCATCGTCATGGACGACGCCGACCTCGACCTCGCGGTCGACGGGATCCTGTGGTCGGCGTTCGGCACCACCGGGCAGCGCTGCACGGCGGCGAGCCGCGTGATCGTGCACGAGCCGGTCTACGACGCGCTCCGGCGCGGCTCGTGAAGCGCGCCGGAGGCGATGCGGCTCGGGCCCGGCTGGGAGGACGACACCGACGTCGGCCCCGTGATCAACCAGCGCGCGCTCGACAAGATCCACTCGTACACCGAGATCGGCAAGGACGAGGGCGCGACGCTCCTGACCGGCGGCGAGGTCGCCGCCGGCAACGGGCTCGACCGGCGGCTTCTACTACCGCCCGACGATCTTCGGCGACGTCGAGCCCGGGCATGCGCATCGCCCAGGAGGAGATCTTCGGGCCGACCACCGCGCTCATCCGCGTGCGACTCGTTCGAGGAGGCGATCCGGGTCGCGAACGGCGTCAAGTTCGGCCTGTCGTCGTCGATCTTCACCGGCGACGTCAACCGCGCGTTCCGCGCGATGCGCGACCTCGAGACCGGGATCACGTACGTGAACGCCGGCACGATCGGCGCCGAGGTGCACCTGCCGTTCGGCGGCACGAAGGACACCGGCAACGGGCATCGCGAGGCCGGCCAGGCGGCGCTCGACGTCTTCACCGAGTGGAAGTCGGTCTACGTCGACTACTCGGGCAAGCTCCAGCGCGCGCAGATCGACACGAACTAACACCGATCGCCCGCCGGGTTAGGGTTGGCCGTGGCGGTTCTCGACGTCGTGCGCAAGTGGGCGCCGAACCGCGCGGAGCTGCGCACCTTCGGGAAGTACTGCTTCCTCGCTGCGATCTACGTCACGCTCGGCGTGATCAACGGGTTCTTCGTCGTCGCCTTCTGGATCGGGCTGGCGTTCCTCTTCCTGACCGCCTGGGCGATCCCGACTCTCTGGCGCCGGATCACGCGTTGAGCTGGGCCGCCCATGACATGGAGCCGTACGCGTTCCAGAAGCACCTGGGCGCGAAGATCGCGTTCGTCCCGCTGCTGCTCGGCTCGTACGCGCCCGACCAGGCGACGAAGTGGTTCGTATACGGCATCCACCTGGGGCCGTGGGATCTCAAGGCGTCCGACCCGGTCAAGTTCCACCGCGGCTGGCCGGGCATGGGCTTCACGCACTCGCTGACGTTCGGCGTCGTGATCGGCCTGTTGATCTGGGGCATCTTCGGCAGCCGCCTGTGGGGTGTGAGCTTCATGATCGGGCACGCGGCCCACGTCATCACCGACGCGGGCGACACGGTCGGGACGATGTGGTTCTTCCCGTGGACGCACCACTTCCACGTCGACGCCTGGGCGTACGCGGGTCAGACGGGGCGCTTCACCGACGCGGCCGCGTACTTCAGCGGGCTCGGCGGCATGTGGGATCTCGTCTGGATCCTGTACGGGCTGCTCTCGTGGCGCGTGATCACGCGCAGCTACTTCGAGGACGTCGTCTACAACGCGGACGCGTTCTGGCCCTGGCTCAACAAGCGGCTGCCGAAGGACGCGCTGCTCGTGCTCTACCGCGGCGCGTTCTTCTACGGCTGCAGCCAGTGGCTCGCCTGGTCGATCTGGGCGCACGTGTACCACCACTACCCGTACGACCTGCACTGGGGCGGGCCGCACTGGGTGCACGCGGCGCACCCGAATGATTAGCGCGAGGCAAACGCGTACGGTTCCGCCATGCGGATCGTGGTCGGTGCCGACGACGAGGGCGAGGTCCATGGACACCGTCGTCGACGAGCTGGAGCAGCGCGGGCACGAGCTGACGGTGCTCCCCCGCAACCTGTGGCCGGACGTCGCGCGTCAGGTCGCGGAGACGGTCGCGCGCGGCGATGCCGACCAGGGGATGCTCTTCTGCTGGACGGGCACGGGCACCTCGATGGCGGCGAACAAGGTTCCGGGCGTCCGGGCCGCGCTCGCGTGGGACCCGTGGATCGCCGAGGGCGCGCGCCGCTGGAACGACGCGAACGTGCTGGTCATGAGCCTCAAGCGCACCAGCCCGGACGAGGCCCGCGCAATCGTCGACGCCTGGCTCGGCGTCGAGGCCCCCGACGCGGACGAGCGGGACAACATCGCCCGGCTCGCCGAGCTCGACGCCGCGCGGTGAAGGCGAGGCTCTTCACGGACGGGGGCGCCCGCGGCAACCCGGGGCCGGCCGCCTATGCGTACGTGCTCGAGGCCGAGGACGACACGGTGCTCGCCTCGGAGGGGCAGCCGATCGGCGTGGCGACGAACAACGTGGCCGAGTACCGGGCGCTCGTCGCCGGCCTCGAGCGGGCGGCGGAGCTGGGCATCGACGAGCTCGAGGTCGTCTCCGACTCGGAGCTCCTTGTGAAGCAGATGCGCGGCGAGTACCGGGTCAAGAACGAGGCGCTCAAGGCGCTGAACCAGCAGGCGTCGGCGACCGCGGGACGCTTCCGGCGCGTCGTCTACACGGCCGTCCGCCGCGAGCACAACGAGCTCGCCGACCGGCTCGTCAACGAAGCGCTCGACGCCGCCGCTTCCTGAAGCGATCCCCCTTTTAGCGTTTCGGTAGGCGCCGGTCGTCTCTACGGTTCGATGTGGATGGTGGACCTCGCGCTCGAATGGTCGCGTGCAATCGTCGTGGCGCAGGGCACGGAGCTCGGCCTGCGCGTCCCGCTGACCAGCGTGCCCGACGCGCGCTGGCTTGCCGAGTTCGACGGCGCGTGCGTCAGCCGTCACCTCAAGGGGGCGCAGTGGACCGTGGAGGGCGTGGCCGAGTCGAACGAGGTCATCGCGTCGCGAGTCCTCGCGGGCGACGAGGAGGCGATCCGTGAGGAGCTGGACGCGATGGTTGCGCTCGCCAACGAACGCCTCGCCCAGATCCACGCCGAGGAGGAGGCGGCGAGGCTTCGCCATGAGGAAGAGCTCGCGCGGGCCAAGCAGGAGGCGGTGGATATGACCGAGCGGTTCCGGGCGCTCGAGCCCGAACTGGCAAGCGACGAGCTCCCCGCAGTCGAGCCAGAGCCGCCTGAGAGCGCATTCCAGGATCGCCTGCGCGTCATCTCGAGCGGCCGCTAGGCAGGCCCGTGCGGCCACCGAGGCGCGTGGGAGGGACGAAGGGATCCGGGCTATACTGCGGCCCGCCGGCGGATGTAGCTCAGTTGGCTAGAGCGTCTGCTTGCCATGCAGAAGGTCGAGGGTTCGAGTCCCTTCATCCGCTCCATCAAAGGCCCCGGAAACGGGGCCTTTTTCGTGCCATCACCTGCTCACGCTGCGGCAGCGAAAGCACGTGTGCTGAGCCACTGACGCGCGAGGACGGCGGCGCGCGGGGGGAGAGGGAGGCGCCGCCGCCTCGCGGTCTTCTGGAAACCGGAAGAGGTCATAAACCTCCGGCGCGTATCTCCCTGGCGATCGACCGGCGCAGCTGCATCAGCACCGCGATTCGCCAGTCGCCGTCGCGCCCTGCGCGGCGGACGTCCTCCAAGAGCGTGTCGCAGGCGAGCAGTAACACGCCCTGGCGCCGCCTGATTGCCTTCGCATCCGAAGGTCGTGCAGTCACTGCAAGCCCCCTTCGGCGTCCGTGTGCGTTCGTCTAGGGCTTTCCGGGCGCGCCCGGATGCAAACCCGCGCTACGTCCGCGCGCGCGAGGTGCCGTCGAGGATCGCGACCACGCCGGCCGCGCACACGATCGCGATCAGGAACTGCACGACGCCGCCGGTGTCAAGGATGTCGCCGATGATCCCGCCGAGCAGCGAGCCGGCGATGCCGGCGAGCGCCGTCGCCAGGTAGCCGATCTGCTGCTCGCCCGGGAGCACCAGCCGACCCAGCGCACCGAGCAAGATCCCGATGAGCACGAACCAGAGCAGCTTCACCGCGAGCCCGATGATCGCGCCGCCGACGAGCAGCAGCACGATCAGGATCAGCAGGATGATCGAGCGCGGGGCCCACGGCCTCAGCTTCTCACGTCTCGCGCCTCGACCTGCTCCCGGACACGTCGCACGCCTCCGGGCAGCGGCGGCTCGCCGAGCACCGACTCCGCGAGCTCGTTCGCCTCGCGGACCACGGCTTCACGCTCGTCGTCGAGGCCGCTCGAGGCCAGCAGCAGCGCTCCGTCGGCGCGCGCCGCCCAGTCTGAGACGCCGCCGAGGCCGGGCTCGGGGGCCGCGGGCGTCCGTGAGCCGAGGCGGGGAGCGCGGGCCACCTCGCGGGCGAGAGCCAGTGCCGCCGCCACGACGACGTCCACCTCGCGCTCGGCCGAGCGCTGCGCTTCGCCGACCGCTGCCGCGCGCGTCCGTGCCGAGGCCAGCTCCTGCTCCGCCCGCTCGAGCGTGCCGCGTGCGGACTCCACGGCCGCCTCCCGGGCCTCCCGGTCGCGCCGCCCGCGCCGCAGCTCGGCCTCGGCGGCCTCGAGCTCCCCGCGGGAGCTCGCAACATCCGCCTCGGCACGGTCGACGGCATGCTGCGCGAACTCGTGCTCGTGCGGGAACCGCTCGAGCACCGCGGCAAGGCGTGTCGCCTCGGCGCCGATGGTGCGGGTTCGCCTGCGCAGCGAGCCCAGCGTCTCGAGCGACTGGGCGATCGCCTCGTCGCGACGCTCGAGCTCCCGCACGTACGCGACCGCGCCGTCCGTCACGAAGGCATTGAAGCAGGCAGGCTCAAGCCGCATCGCACCGCTGCCGAGAAGGGTTCCGATCCGCCGTCGCAAAGGAGCCTCAATGCCGTTCCGTCCTGTCGCCGCGGTCGCGGCCGCCGTGCTCGTCGTCCTCGTCCCCGCCGCTTCGGGCCGCCAGGCCGAGACCGGCTGCCTCGGTCACAAGCCCACGATCATGGGCACCGACGGCAACGAGACCCTGACCGGGACGGCGGGCAACGACGTCATCGAGGGGCTCGGCGGCGACGACACGATCGACGGGGGCGGCGGCCGCGACATCATCTGCGGCGGCGACGGCAACGACACCATCACCGGCGGCGCCGGGGCCGACGAGATCTCGGGCGACGCCGGCGACGACCACATCGACGGCGGCGACGGGCTCGACTACGCCGTCTACGAGGATGCGCCCGCCGGTGTCACCGTGAACCTCACGGCCGGCA
This sequence comes from uncultured Thermoleophilia bacterium, assembly GCA_963734565.1. Lineage (GTDB taxonomy): Bacteria > Actinomycetota > Thermoleophilia > Gaiellales > Gaiellaceae > JACVRM01. Next base: position 7,182 of record CAVTHM010000003.1, read on the forward strand.
CGGCGACCGGATGGGGCAACGACACCCTTGCGAACCTGGAGGCCGCGGTCGGCTCGCGCTTCAACGACACGCTCGTGGGTACCGACGGCCCCAGCTACCTCGCAGGCCTCGAGGGCAACGACGACCTCTCCGGGATGGGTGGGACGGACTACCTCGACGGCGGTAGCGGCAACGACGTGCTGAAGGGCGGCAAGGGCTACGACACGGTCGACTTCAACTACGCCCACAACGGCGTCACCGTGAACCTCGCGACCGGGAAGGCCACCGGGTACGGGCTGGACCGCCTCGCCAACATCGAGGACGTCGACGGCTCGCCCCAGGGCGACACGATCATCGGCAACGCCTCCGCGAACTGGCTGCGCGGGTTCGGCGGGCGCGACTTCATCTACGGCTTCGCAGGGCCTGACCGGCTCGAGGGCGGCGACGGCAACGACGTGATCCACGGCGGCGCGGGCGGCGACCGCATCGTCGGCGGGTCCGGCCAGGACGTGCTGTTCGGCGGGCCGGGGCGCGACCGCATCGCCGGCGGCGCCGGCCGCGACACCTGCCTGCACGGCGAGCGGCTTTCGACCTGTCCCTAACGGCGGGACATGCAACGGCGTCTTAGCATGGGACCCCTGTGCGAGACGACGAGCTGCGTGATCAGCGCCCCCTGAAGCCGCTTCCGGCGCGGCGCCTGGCCGCGACGGTCGGCGGCGCGCTCGTGCTGCTGGTGCTCGTCGTCGTCGCAAGCCGGGGTGACCGTCCGTCCGGCACGCTGGACACCGGCGGGAGGACGACCTCGCTCGTGCTGCTGAATGCGGCGCTGCTCGTCGTCGCGATCCTGGTCGCCGTGCTGGTCGCGTTCGCCCTCTACGCGTTCAACCCAGGCCGCTCGGGGAAGCCGCAGCCGCGCACCGGCTCGAAGCTCCTCGCTCAGCTGATGCTGCTGATCCTGCTCGCCGGCTTCGCGTTCGCCGTCGTCACCTTCATCCGCGACGGCCGCGGGGAAGGCGCCCGCACCCAGTCCGGCGCGCAGACGCTCGCCAACTTCCTGTCCTACCTCGCCGGGAAGCGCACGACGCCGTCCGGCGAGGGCATCGACTGGCTGCCGATCCTGCTCGTCTTCTGCGCGACGCTGGCGGCGATCCTCGCCGCCGGCGTGCGCATCATGCGGCGGACGGACCTGCCCGAGCCCGACGCGCTGCTGAACGCCCGCCTCGCCGCGGTCTTCGACGAGACGCTGCACGACCTGCGCGCCGAGCGCGACCCGCGCCGAGCGGTCATCGCCGCCTACGCCCGCATGGAGGTCATCCTCGGCCGCCACGGCCTCGAGCGCCGCCCGGCCGAGGCGCCCGCACGAGTACGTGTCCCGGGTGCTCGAGGAGCTCGTGGCGAGCGGCTCGGCGGTACGGCGGCTGACGGGCTACTACGAGCTCGCCAAGTTCAGCGACCACGAGATCGACGCGGCGACGAAGGACGACGCGATCCGCGCGCTCGAGACGATCCGCGACGAACTGCGGGCGAGCGAGGCCGACCGCTACGTCGTGGCGGCGCGATGAGGCGCCGCCTCCTCGCCGTCGGCGCGGCCGCGGTGGCGGCGGCCGTCGTGCTGGTCGTCGTGCTGGCGGCCGTCCCCGAACGCCGCGCGCTGGCGCTCCAGGTCTACGCGTTCGGGCTGTGCGCGATCGTGCTGCTCTGGCTGCTCGGACGGACCGGCGCCGCCCGTGACGAGGGCTCCGCGTTCGACCACGCGCGCCGCGTCGAGCCGCCCGACGACGAGGCGGTCATCGATCTGGCGCGGGTCGAGCGCGAGGTCACGCTCGGCGTGGCGAACGCGTACGACCTGCACTACCGGCTGCGCCCACGGATCCGGGCGATCGTGACCAGCCGCCTGGCCGACCGCCGGGGGATCGATCTCGAGCGCCAGCCGGAGGCGCGCGCAGGCCGCCGTCGAGCCGGTGGTCTGGGACCTCGTCCGCCCCGACCGGCAGCCCCCGCGCGACCGGCACGGGCCGGGCCTCGGGCTGCCGCGCCTACGCGAGGTGATGGAGGGTCTTGACCACATCTGAGCCGATCGTCGGCGTCGCGGACGTCTCCGGGCTCGCAGCCCGGATCCTGGACGAGGTCGAGCGCGCGGTGGTCGGCAAGCGCGAGCCGCTCGAGCTGATCGTCATCGCCCTGCTCGCCGACGGGCACATCCTCATCGAGGACTTCCCCGGCCTCGCCAAGACGCTGGCGGCCCGCTCGATCGCCGAGGCGACGAGCATGCAGTTCGGCCGCATCCAGTTCACGCCCGACCTGATGCCGTCCGACGTGACCGGCTCGTCGATCTACAACCAGCGCCAGGGCGACTTCGAGTTCCGGCCGGGCCCGATCTTCACGAACCTTCTCCTCGCCGACGAGATCAACCGCGCGCCGCCGAAGACACAGGCTGCGCTGCTCGAGTCGATGCAGGAGCGGCAGGCGACGATCGAGGGCGTCACCTACCAGCTCGACCGCCCGTTCCTCGTGCTGGCGACCCAGAACCCGATCGAGTACGAGGGCACGTACCCGCTGCCCGAGGCCCAGCTGGACCGCTTCCTCGTCCGGATCGGCGTCGGCTACCCGTCGCGCGACGCGGAGTGGGAGATGCTCGACCGCCGGCTCGAGCGCCAGATGGACGAGGTGACGATCGCGCCCGTCGTCGACGGGCCGACCCTGCTCGCGATGCAGCGGGCAATCGAGTCGGTGCACGTCTCGGAGCCGGTCGGCCGCTACATCGTCGACCTCGTGCGCGCCACGCGCGAGACACCGCGGGTCCAGGTCGGCGCGAGCCCGCGCGGCTCGCTGGCCGTGCTGAAGCTCTCGCGCGCACGCGCCGCGCTGCGCGGCCGCGACTTCGTGACGCCGGACGACGTGAAGGCGGTCGCGACCTCGGCGCTCGCGCACCGCCTGACGCTGCGGCCCGAGCTCTGGGTGCAGCGCGTCCGCGGCGACGACGTCGTCCGGGAGATTCTCGACTCCGTGCCGACCCCGGTCACGGATGACGAGCCCGAGGCGGCCGCGCTGTCCAGCGGTGACGCGTAGCGCGACGCCGAAGCTGGCGGCGTACGGCGCGCTTGCCGGCTTCCTGCTCCTCGGCGCGCTCGTGGAGCGCCGGCCCGAGCTCGCGGTCGTGTCGGCGCCGTTCTGGCTCGTGCTCGTGCTCGCGCTCGCGTCCGTCCGTAGCGCGTCCCTGCGCGTCGGCGTGGCGACGAACCGGGACCGGGTCGTCGAGGGCGACGACGTCGAGGTGGCCGTCACCGTCCGCTCCGACGTCGCGATCGAGCACGCGGAGATCTACCTCGCGCTTCCGGACGGCCTGCGCGGGATGCCGAACCCCGTCGGCTTCGACCTGCGGACCGGCGAGCGCGAGGTCCCGGTCACGGTGCGCTGCGTGCGCTGGGGCGGCTACACGGTCGGCGACACGTTTGTCCGCCTGCGCGACCGGTACGGCATGTTCCGGTTCGAGGAGCGCTTCGAGGAGCGCCTGCCGCTGAAGGTCTACCCGCGCGAGGAGACGCTGCGGTCGGTCGCTGCACTCGGCGGAGACGCAGGTGTTCGCCGGCAACGACGTCGCGCGCCAGAAGGCAGAGGGCATCGAGTTCGCCGATCTGCGCCCGTTCTCGTACGGCGACCGCGTCCGGCGCGTGAACTGGCGCGCGAGCGCGCGCCGCCAGGAGCTGTGGGTCAACGAGTTCCACGCCGAGCGCAATGCCGACGTCGTCCTCTTCGTCGACACCTTCGCGGAGGCGCGCCGCGCGGACGCGTCGACGCTCGACTCGGCCGTCCGCGCCGCTGCCTCGCTCGCGACCGCCTACCTGCTCCGGCGTGACCGCATCGGCCTCGTCAGCTTCGGCGGCTACCTGCGCTGGCTGCTGCCGGGGTCCGGGCTCGTGCAGCGGTACCGGATCGTGGATGCGCTGCTCGACACCGAGGTGATCGAGAACTACGCGCTCAAGGACATCGACGTGATCCCGGTGCGGACGCTGCCGCCGCAGGCGCTCGTCATCGCGCTCACGCCGCTGCTCGACGCGCGCGCCGTGAACGCGCTGCTCGACCTGCGCGCGCGGGGGTTCGACCTGGCCGTCGTGGAGATCTCGCCGGTGCCGTTCGCCGAGGTCGGCGCGAGCGGCGAGCTGGACGAGCTGGCGCATCGGCTGTGGCAGATGACCCGCGAGACCCTGCGTGCGCACTTCCACCGCGCGGGCGTCTCGGTGGTGGAGTGGAAGGAGGGCGTCCCGCTCGCGGCGGCGCTCGGAGAGGCGGAGTCATTCAGAAGGTTCGCGAGGCACGCGCGCGCCTAGGCGTCGCTGCGGGCGGCACGGCCGTCGCCGTCGCGCTGGCGGCGTATCCGGCGGTGTCCTCCGCGCATCTGTCGCTGGCCCTGATCGGCGGGCTGGCCGTCATCCTCGTGGTGGTCGGCGCGCTCACGGGTGCCGTCCTGCCGCTCGGCGCCGGCCTCGGCGCGCTCGTGGTCGAATACGCCGTGGCGGCCGGCGTCCAGGGCTCGGGCTCGACACCCGCGCGGACGTGTGGGGGGCGGGCCTCCTGCTCGCGGCCGAGCTGCTCTTCCTCGCCGCGGAGCTGCGGACGTCCGTGCTCGAGGGCGGTGACCTGGTCGCCCGCCGGCTCGGCACGATCGCGCTCCTGGTGGCGGGATCGATCGTGCTCGGCGCGGTGCTGCTCTCGGCGGCCGAGCTGCGGCCGGGCGGCGGGCTCGCCCTCCAGCTCGTCGGGGTGGCCGCCGTCGGCGGCGTCCTCGCCCTGGTGCTCAGCCTCGCACGCAGATGAGGGGCTGTCCCCGAAGGGGGCTGTCCCCAGTGGTTTGCATGTGAGGCGCCCGGGCCTCACCGAGGTGACGGCGGTCTGGGCCCTGCTCGCGGCAGTAGCCGTCGCGACCACCGTCACCTACGCGCGCATCCCGACGGCCGAGCTGTACCACGTGAGCGTCGGCGGGCTCGCCGGCGGCCTCGGCCGCGCGCTCGTCTACGTGAACTTCCCCGTCGGGCTGATCGCCGCCTGCACGCTGCCATTCGTGCTGGCGCGGCTTCCGGCGACGCGCACGGTGCACGCCGTCGCGATCGCCTCGCTGGTGCTGTGCGCCGTGATCGCCGTGCCGGGGGTCGTCGACCAGGCCGACCTCGACGCGAAGTGGATCAACGTCGTGCCGGCGGCGGGCGTCGCGTCGGCCGCCGGCCTCTGGGCGTGGGCGCTCCGCGACGGCATCGGCCCGCTTGACCCGTGGGAGCGGCTCGACTGGTTCCGTCTCGGGGCGGCCGTCGTGATGGTCTTCGTGGCGCTCCCGTGGGAGTTCGCCGAGCTGGGCGTGTACGTCTCGCACGTTCCCGTGATCGGCCACCTCTTCCTGGGCGCGCAGATCAGGCCGAGCGCCGGCGCGGAGCCGACGCTGCATGCCGTCCACCTCGGCCGGCATCACGGGATGGACGGGACGCTGTGCGTTCTCTCGGGGCTCGCGCTCTCGAGAGTCCTTCGAGACCTGTCCGGCCGCGTGCTGCACGAGCTGGCCGCGTTCGCCGTCGGCGCGCTGCTCGTCTACGGCGCGCTCAACGCCGCGAACGACGCCTGGGACGAGCAGCTCTGGAAGCGCGGCTGGACGGACACCGATGCTGCCGAGCTTCCTGCGGCCCGGGCTGACGTGGGGCTTCCTGATCCTGCTCGTCGGCGTCGCGGCCGCGTTCGCCCTGGTGCGGCGCCTCAGGCCCCCGGCAGCCGCGTAACCACGCGCCGGGGGGCGTCCCACGCGCAGGAGATCGCCCGGGCACACGGCTACGATCAGACGCACGGGGCGCCATGGCCGAGTGGTTAGGCAGCGGCCTGCAAAGCCGTTTACACCAGTTCGAATCTGGTTGGCGCCTTCTCGCTCACGCCGGAGTTAGTGGCTGTCAGCCACTAGCTCCTCGTGGGGGGCGAGCGCGGCAGGCAGGTCGCGCGCCCACGTGCGGATGCGCTCCCAGTCGCGCAGGTCGCCGGCGGGCAGGTGATTGAGCGGGAAGTGCAGCCGGGCCGAGTCGACGGCGCCGCCGAAGACGGCCTTCGCATCCGGGACCAGCTGCGCCTTGTACAGCGCGCGGTCGAGCGCCGACGCCGCGTTCTCCCAGTCGGCCTCGCGGTCCTTGACCGGGCCGAGCGCGAACACCGCGAATGGGCGGTCCTGAAGGTCGTACCGGAAGCGCTCCAGGAACGCGCGCGCCGAGCGGTGGAGCCGCCCGATGTAGATGCCGGCGCCGACCACGACGGCGTCGTACGCCGTGATGTCGACGACGTCCTCGGCCGGCTGGACGAAGACGCGGGCGTCGAGGCGCAGCTCGTCTGCGACCGTCTCGGCCACCTGGCGGGTCGTGCCGTACCGGCTCCCGTAGACGACGAGGACTCTCATGCGCCCAGCGGACCAGCTGCCGGGTGGCGCAGCATCGGGGCGGCGCCGGATCGGGGTGCGGCTAGCCCGCGAGCGCGACGCCGGGGTGTGCGGTGTGGTCGCAGGCGAGGTCGATCGCCTCGTCCGGCAGCTTGCGGAGCGCGGCGCCGAACCCCTCCGAGAAGGTGGGGAACTGCGCGATCGTGTCGCGGAGCGTCGCGAGCGGGATCTCGGCCCGGATCGCGAGCACCGCCTGGTGGATCCACTCGCCCGCGAGCGGTGCGACCGCCCACGCGCCGACGAGGGTCTGGCGCTCGGCGTCGGCGATCACGCCGAAGATCCCGCGTGGCTCCTCCTCGAACGTGTACGGGCGCGAGATCGTCGTCGGCAGGTCGATGTCGGCGACGAGCACGTCGATGCCGGCGTCGCGCGCGTCGTGCTCGCTCAGCCCGACCGACGCCACCTCCGGGTCCGTGAAGAGCACGCGCGGCACCGCGCGGTAGTCGGCGACCCGCGGCTGGCCAAGGATGTCGGCGCACGCGATGCGCGCCTGGTACTTGCCGACGTGCGTGAACATCGCGACCCCGGTGACGTCACCGGCGGCCCAGACGCCGTCGGCTGCGGTCTTGCAGTGGTCATCGACCTCGAGGCCGCGCCGGCTCGGCTCGAGGCCGACCGTCTCGAGGCCGAGGTCGTGCGTGCGCGGGCTGCGCCCGGTCGCCACGACGACGACGTCGCCGCGCGCCTCGGAGCCGTCGTCGAGCGTGACCACCCGCTCGCCGCCCTCGAGGCGCACCGACTGCGCCCGCGGGCCGAGGCGGAGCTCGACGCCATCCTCGCGCAGCACGTCGGCGAGGATCTCGCCGACACGCGGGTCCTCGCGCGCAGCCAGCGACGGCCCGACGATCGTCACCTTGCAGCCGAAGCGGGCGAGGAACTGGGAAAGCTCGACGGCGACGACGCCGCCGCCGATGAAGACGGCGCTGCGCGGGATCTCCTCGAGCGCCGTCGCCTCCCGGTTCGTCCAGTAGCCGGCCTCGACGAGGCCGGGGAGCGGCGGGATGATCGGCTCGCCGCCCGTGGCGACGATGACCGCGTCCGTCTCGAGCGTCTGCCCGCCCACCTCGACGCGCCCGGGGCCGGCCAGGCGGCCGGCGTCCTTGAAGACGCGAACGCCGCGCTTCTCGTAGTTGGCGACCTTCTTCGTGTCGTCGTGGTCCGAGACCATCCAGTTGCGGTACTTCGCGAGCGCGGGCCAGTCGAGCGCCGGCTCGCCGGTCGCCTGCGCGCGCCGGCTCTCGCCCTTGAGGTCGGGCGGGCGCAGCAGCGTCTTCGAGGGGATGCAGCCCCAGTTCGTGCACTCGCCGCCGATCAGCTCCGGCTCGACGAGCGCAACGCGCTTCTCAGCCTTTCCGAGCACGTTGACGGCGACCTCTCCGGCCGGGCCTGCGCCCAGGATGACGACGTCGAAGCGCTCCGGCACTGGCGTCACAGTACGGGGCGGAGGCTCGGCGTTACAGAGGAGGAGCACGTGGAGGTCATCGACGTCACCGTTCCGATCCGCCCGGGGATGCCGGTCTACCCTGGCGACCCGGCCGTCCGGACGGAGCTCGCCGCCGCGATCGCGCGCGGCGACGCCTACAACGTCACGCGCCTGGACTTCGGCGTCCACACCGGCACGCACGTGGACGCGCCGGCACACGTGATCGACGGAGCGCCGGGAGTCGACGCGCTCCCGCTCGACGCGCTCGTCGGCCCCGCGGAGGTTGTCGGCTTCCCGGGCGCCCTGCCCGACGCAGCGCGCGTCCTGCTGCGCACGGCCGGCTCCGGCGTGACGCTCACGCGCCCCGACGCGGAGACGCTCGTCGCCCAGGGCGTGCTCCTCGTCGGCATCGACGGGCCAACCATCGGCGGCGAGGACGTGCACCGGACGCTGCTCGGGGCCGGCGTCGTCGTCCTCGAAGGCCTCGACCTGCGCGCCGTCGAGCCCGGCGAGTGGGAGCTCCTCTGCCTGCCGCTGAAGCTCGCCGGCGCCGACGGCGCACCCGCGCGCGTGCTGGTGCGCCGGCCTGCGGCGAGCTGCTCGGCAACTTCCCGCAGGCGTTCACGCACCTCTCGCTGATCAGCGCCGCGGTGAACCTGGACCGAGCGCTGGGCTGACCCTGCCGCGTGCGATACCGTCCGGCCGTCGCCGAGGGAGGCCGGGTGGAAGTCGTGCCGCAGCGTCCGGTGGACGCCGAGGAGCAGCGCCTGATCGCGCGCCTGCGCGCACACGACGAGGACGCCTTCATGGAGCTCGTCGAGCGCTACAGCGCGTCGCTGCTGCGCGTCGCCCTGCTCTTCGTCTCCACGCGCGCCGTGGCCGAGGAGGTCGTCCAGGAGACGTGGCTCGGGGTCCTCGCCGGGATCGACCGGTTCGAGGGCCGGTCGTCGCTGAAGACCTGGATCTTCCGCATCCTCACGAACCGCGCGAAGACGCGGGCAGTGCGCGAGGCGCGCAGCATCCCGTTCTCGTCGCTCGCCCAGGCCGAGCTTGGCGACGGCGAACCGTCGGTCGACCCCGATCGCTTCCTGCCTTCCGACCACCCGCACTGGCCGGGCCACTGGGCCTCCGCGCCGCAAGCATGGGGAGAGCTCCCGGAGCAGCGGCTCCTCGGCGCGGAGACGCGCCAGGTCATCTCGGACGCCATCGACATGCTCCCGCCGGTGCAGCGGACGGTGATCTCGCTGCGCGACGTCGAGGGCTGGAGCAGCGAGGAGGTGCGCGACGCGCTCGACCTCTCGGAAGGCAACCAGCGCGTCCTCCTGCACCGCGCACGGAGCAAGGTCCGGGCAGCCCTCGACGAGTACCTCGCCGACGCCGCGTAACGCTTTCGTACGAACTTGGACTCAATTGAATGTGACCGCGACAGCCGGCGACGAGATGGTGTGCATCGAGCTCGTGGAGCTCGTCACCGACTACTTCGAGGGCGCCCTCTCCGAGGGTGACCGCCGCCGGTTCGAGGAGCACCTCGCCGCGTGCGGCCCATGCGTCCGCTACGTGGAGCAGCTTCGCCTGATGATCGAGCTGACCGGCCGCCTCGACGAGCGCGACCTTGAGCTCGAGCCGGGGCTGCGGGATGCGCTCCTCGAAGCGTTCCGCGGCTGGCGAACCCCCTCGGACTAGGGATGGCCGCGCCGGGCGCGGCGTTCGATCACCTGATCAGCAGCACGGACGAGCGGCCGTCCGTCACCTGCTTTCAGCCATGCAGATTCGTACGCCGCTCGCCCTCTTCTTCGCCGCCGTCGCGCTCGTGATGGCCACGTCGGCCCACGCCGCGAAGCTGGCGACGCCGAAGCCGTTGATGCCGGCGCCGGGCGCCGCGTCGCAGACGATCCCGGTCTTCGGCTGGTCGCCGGTCGCCAAAGCCGACCACTACGAGTTCCAGGTCGCCGCCGACAGCGGGTTCAACTCGCCGGTCATCGGCTCGAACGAGGACCACTTCGTCACCCGGAACGCCCGGGCGACGCTGAAGCAGACGATCCCGAACGGCACCTACTACTGGCGTGTCCGTGCGATCACGCAGGCGGGCGCCGTCTCGCCGTGGACGACGCCGCAGCAGTGGAAGCACGCCTGGACGGGCGCCGCGGTGCTCCAGACGCCGACGGCCGGTGCGGGCCTCTCGTTTCCCGCCGACCCCCTGCGCCTGACCTGGGGCACGGTGTCGTACGCGTCGTCGTACCTGGTCTCGATCGCGACCGACCCGGCGCTCGGCTCGCTCGTCCTCCACGACAGCGGCTCGAGCGCACCGGTGAGCACGGACGCGACCGCCCTGACGAGCGCCTCCGTCTTCGCGCCGGGGACCTACTACTGGGCGATCACGCCGGTCGACGCGCGCGGCAACAAGGGCGTGCCGTCCACGGTCGCGACGTTCTCGTGGGGCTGGCCCTCCGCGACAACGGCGACCGTGACCGACGTCGACCCGTCGGCGGAGGTCTACGACCCGCAGTTCTCGTGGACGCCGGTGTCCGGCGCTGCGCGCTACGAGGTCGAGGTCAACTCGACCGCCGACTTCGCCGCCGGCTCGAAGGTCTGCTGTTCCGGCACGACCATCGCGACGACGCTCTCGCCGACCAGCGTGCTCCCGAACAACACCTACTACTGGCGCGTGCGCGCGATCGACCCGGACGGCAACGCGGGCGTCTGGAACACCGGGGCGCCGTTCATGAAGACGTTCGACAACGTCCCGCCGGTGACGGCGCCGGCGGTCAAGAACCTGCGCATGGTCGATACCAGCGGCGTGACGCAGGCTGCCGGGCCGGGCTACTCGACGAGCGTCCCGATCATCAGCTGGGATCCCGTCCCCGGCGCGTCGAGCTACCTCGTCGACGTGGTGCCGTTCAACACCGGCGCCTGCCAGTGGAGCGCGTCGCTGATCCAGAAGTGGAGCGTCACGACGGCCGCGACGTCGTGGACGCCGCTCGGTGGGTTCCCGAGCGGCAACCCGTACGGCGACAAGCACGCCGTTGCGAACGACATGGTGCAGCCGGTCGACGGCCAGGGCTACTGCGCGCGCGTCCGTGCGCGCTCCGACCGAGACTCGACGAACAGCGACGTCTACGGCGACTTCACCGAGCTGGCCGGCGGCACCAAGGCATTCACGTACGCCGCGCCGACGCTGCCGACCTGCGGCTCGCCGCCGTGCAGCCCGGCGGACAGCGACTATCTGCTCGGGAAGACCGGCCTCGTGAGCACCCGGCTGCCGCTCTTCACGTGGAAGCCGATTCCCGGCGCCGCCAGCTACTTCGTCCTGGTGGCCGCCGACGCGAGCTTCACGAACATCGTCGACTACGCCTTCACGAAGGTGACGGCGTACGCGCCGCGCGGCCAGTCGGCGACCACGTACCCGGACGAGGCGACGTACTACTACTGGGCGGTGCTCCCCTCGACCACCGCCGACGGGACCGGCGTCGGGATCCTGCCGACCGGCGCCAGCCCGCAGAGCTTCCTGAAGCTGTCGACCGCGCCGGCGCTCACGGCGCCGGCCGCGGCCGCGACGGTGACGGGCCAGCCGACGTTCCAGTGGACGCGCGCCGAAGGCGCGCGGGACTTCCGCATGCAGGTCTCGCAGGACCCGAGCTTCGGGACGACGCTGGAGGACACGGTGACGGATTCCACGAGCTACACGCCGACCACCACCTACCCGGCCGACACGACGCTCTACTGGCGAGTGCGCGCGAACGACGAGAACAACGTCGGCCTCTCCTGGTCCTCGACGGGCACGTTCCGCCGCTCGCTGCCCGCACCCGTGCCGAGCCCGCTCAACCCGACGAGCGGCGACCAGATCCCGACGTGGACGTGGGCGCCGGTGACGGGAGCGGTCTCGTACGACGTGTCGGTCGACCTCCCTGACGGGACGCACAAGGACATCACCGGTCTCGAGATGCCGGCGCTGACTGCGACGACGATGACCGGCACCGGGCTCTTCCACTGGAAGGTCCGCGCCGAGTTCGCGAAGGGCGCGGCCGGCACCGTTCCGGGGCCGTTCTCGGGTGACATGGCGTTCACGCGCACGATCGGCGAGCCCGGCGGCGCGCACTCCGAGCTGGCGAAGGATCACCTCCTGCTCTCGTGGGAGCCGAAGGCAGGCACGAAGGAGTATCGCGTCCAGGTGTCGCAGACGGAGGACTTCGGGCAGGTCGTCGAGGACATCCGCACGGACAACACGGCCTACGCGCCGACGATGACTGCGACGCAGTACCTGAACGGCGGCACGCTCTACTGGCGCGTCGCCGCCGTCGACGCCGACCGGAACCAGGGCGACTTCTCGCCGGCCCAGAAGATCGGGTTCGCGTCGAAGATGCGGGTCACGCTCTCCGGCTTCCCGATCGCGGGGCGGTGGTCGAAGGTGACGGTGAAGGTCGCCGACTTCACGAACAAGCCCGTCGGCGGCGCGGCCATCCGGGTGACCGGGAAGGGCCTCAAGATCCCGGCGAAGCGCACGAACAGGGCCGGGTCGGTGACCTTCCGCATCCGCGCGAAGAAGGGGGTCTCGATCCTCTTCCGCGCGATCAAGACCGGCTACGTGCCGGCGACGACGAGCTACAAGATCAGGTAGACGCGGCGCGTCAGCGCACGCCGCCGCGCTCGAAGTGCGCCTGGAAGAAGTTCTCCGAGCCCGCCGTCGCCATCGCGGCCGAGGCGGAGATCTCGAGCGCCAGCGTCGCGGCGGCCACGATCTGCGCGAAGCGGTAGACGTTGCCGGCGCCCTCGCAGCCCATCAGGCGCAGCCAGCTGCGCGCGTACGGATAGGTCGTCCCGCCGCCGACGGTCGCGACCTCGAGGCCGGGCAGGCGGATCGCGACCTGGAGGCCGTTCTCGACCCGGTAGGCGGTGCCGTGCGCCATCGAGCTGGTGCCGACCATGCCGACGTCCTGCCCCGTGGCGATGAACATCGCCGCGATCGCCGTAGCCGGCGTGAACGCGATCGACTGCATGCCCGACGCGACGGCGCCGTGCGTGCCGACGAACGTCAGGTCCTGGAGATCGTCGATCGTCGTCCGCAGGACCCGGCGAACGGCCTCGTCGGTGAGCGTCGTCTCGGCGATCACCGTCTTGCCGTGCCCACCGCGCTCGAAGTAGCGATGCGACGGCTTCTTGTCGCCGCCCATGTTCCCCTCCAGCACCGAGCGCCGCGGCTTCACCGGTGAGCGCTCGCGGACGAAGACCTCGTTGAGCGCGAACGAGTTGCGCGTGACCATGTTCAGCCCGACCGCGTCGCCGGTCGTGTACGCGTACATGACGTGGCACACGGGGCCGAGGACGTGCGTCTCGATCTCGCGCAGGCGCGCGAAGCTGGAGAGCCCCTCGACGTGTGCGCCGGTGAGCCAGTCGCGCATGGCGGGCACCTGGCCCTCGATCCAGCGCGCGAAGGCGGCGGCCTGGCCGGCGCCGTCGAAGAGGAACGCCGACGCGCGTGTCATCCGGTCGCGCAGCACGTAGGTGCGGAACCCGCCGGACTCGCCGACAGCGCGGGCGCCCCGGTAGAGCGAGATCGCCAGGCCGCCCTCCGTGTTCGCGAGCGGCACGTAGACGCCCTCGCGCTTCCGGCGCGTCTCGGCGAGCGTCCCGGCCGGCTCCTCGAGCTCGTACTCGCCGAGCTCCACGTCGATCGGCCCGACGACGGCCGTCGGAACGACGGTCACGCCGGTGAGCGCCTCGGTGGCGCCCGTGAACGGCTCGAGGTCGTGCGCGAAGACCGGCCCGTTGGTCAGGCCGGCAAGCGCGTCCTGGCGCGTGCGGATCGACTCGGCGTCGTTCTTGCGGGGCCAGCGGCGCAGCTCCATGACGGCGGAGCTTAGGCGCTGTTCCCCGCGGGGCTGTCCCCGAAGGGGGCTGTCCCCCGTGATTGGGCGATGTCTCGGTCTTCGGAAGACTGTTCCGTTGAATCCGGGCGCTGTCCAGCACGCACTGGGGACAGCCCCCGCTGCGCGGGGACAGCCCCTTCGCGCTGTCCCGACACGCCATGGGTGCGACCCAACCTCTGGCCCAAGCACTGGGGACAGCCCCCGCTGCGCGGGGACAGCCCCTGGCGCGCCGGGGCGGCCCTTACAGCGGAATGTGGACGTCGGAGACGTCGAGCCCGAAGCTCTTGGCGAGCCGGATGCCGTGCTCGATGTCCTGGCGCAGCATGCGCACGTCGGTGTCGTACATGAGCCGCCCGATGACCTCGCGCTCGCGCGGGCGCCAGAGCGCGTGCTTGACGAAGATCGGGATCAGCCGCTGGCCGGCGTCGACGAGCGCCTTCTTCGTCTTCTTGTCGGCGGTCGCGAGCAGGACGCGCTCGTAGGCGACCCCGGAGCGGTGGTGGATGCCGTCGTCGATCGTCAGCCGGTTGCACATGTCCTCGAGGATGGTGCCGCGCGAGTTGCGGGCGATCATCCGGAAGCGCGGGATGATCAGCCGCTCGAAGAAGACCTGGATCTGGAAGACCTTCTCCTCGAGCGTCTCCGCGTTCAGCGTGAGATTGACGAGCTCGTCGAGGTAGGGATCGCGCTCGCCGCGGCCGCCGGCCTGGTCGATGAGCTTGAGCCACGCCTCCGTGTGGCGCGCCTCGTCCTGCACCATCGTCGTGTAGTAGAGCTGCGCCTCGGGGTCGGGCGCGAGCGAGAAGAGCTGCGCCGACATCTGCACCGCGAGCTCGTCCGCCTGCAGCTGCTGGGTGATGACCGAGCGCCACATGTCGCGGCGGCGGGCGAGCTTCTTGGGGGCGCCGGTGTACTCCGGGATCGGCGGCAGCTCGCCCCACGGGAGGTCGCGTACCTGCCACTCGGCCCGCTTGGCGAGCTCGTAGTAGCGCATGACGCCCGCGTAGGCGCTGCGATCCTCGGCGTCTGCGACGGGTGCCACCTCGGTCTCCATCGGCCCGCAGGCTAACGTTTCGCGCCCGTGGCGACGTTGATGGACGGCAAGGCGCTGGCCGAGCGGATTCGCGCGGAGTTGAAGGACGAGGTCGCCCGGCGCAGCCACGTCGGGCTGGCGACCGTGCTGGTCGGCGACGACCCCGCCTCCGAGATCTACATCCGTCTCAAGCACAAAGCGCTCGGCGAGGTCGGCATCGAGGGGCGCGACGTCCGGCTGCCGCGCCGACACGACGCAGGAAGAGGTGGTGCGCACCGTCGAGCAGCTGAACGGCGACGACGCGATCGACGGCATGCTCGTGCAGCTGCCGCTGCCCGGGCACCTCGACGAGGCGGCGATCATCGGGGCGATCGACCCGGTGAAGGACGTCGACGGCCTGCACCCGGTGAATGCCGGCCTGCTCTACCTCGGGCGGCCCGGGCACGTCCCGGCGACGCCGCTCGGGATCATGCGGCTGCTCGCGGAGTACGACGTCGAGCTCGAGGGTGCCCGCGCCGTCGTCGTGGGCCGGAGCGGGATCGTCGGCAAGCCGGTCGCGCTGCTGCTCCTCGGCGCGAACGCCACGGTGACGATCTGCCACTCGCGCACGCCGGATCTGGAGGCGCGGACGCGGGAGGCCGACGTGCTCGTCGTCGCGGTCGGCCGGGACCGGCTGATCGGGCCCGAGGGAGTCAGGAACGGAGCCACCGTCGTGGACGTCGGGATGAACCGCAGCGACGACGGTCTTTTCGGCGACGTCGACCCCTCCGTGGCCGGTGTCGCCGGGCGCCTTACGCCGGTCCCGGGAGGCGTCGGCCCGATGACGATTGCACTGCTTTTGGAGAACGCCGTGCAGGCCTCCAGGTTCCGTTCTGGGGAGGTTGCCTTCCCCTTTTGATCGGCTATGGTGTGCGCGGTTCGTAGTCAGTTCGACGGCTCGGTGCCCGGGCCGTCGTTTCATTGCTTCAAGGGAGGAACACCGTTGGCTCAGGGCACCGTGAAGTGGTTCTCGAATGAGAAGGGTTACGGGTTCATCACCCGTGAGGGTGGCGACGATGTCTTCGTGCATCACACCGCCATCCAGACCGAGGGCTATCGGTCGCTGACCGAGGGCCAGAAGGTCGAGTTCGAGGTCGTGCAGGGCGACAAGGGCCTGCAGGCGTCGAACGTCCAGCCCGTCTAGACCGGGAACCCGCATCAACCGTCGAACGGGCCCCGAACGGGGCCCGTCGCGTTTCGGAGAGGATCTGCGTCCATGGCCGTTGGAAACTCGCCAGATGAGGTTCGTCACGTCGCGCGCCTCGCGCGTCTGTCGCTCACCGACGAGGAGCTCGAGCGCCTCGGCGAGCAGCTCGGCGCCATTCTCGAGGCCGTCTCGAAGGTCGCCGAGCTCGACCTCGACGACGTTCCGCCGACGGCGCATCCGCTCGACCTCGTCAACGTCTGGGCGGAGGACGAGCCGAGGCCCTGCCTGCCCGTCGAGGAGGCGCTCGCGAACGCGCCGGACCGCGACGGCAACTTCTTCCGCGTGCCGCCTGCATGATCGACACGCTGCGCCTCACCGCCGAGGAGGCGGCCGGGCTGGTCGAGCGCGGGGAGGCCTCCGGCGCCGAGCTCGCATGCCGCCTACGCGGCCGCGATCGCCGAGCGCGACGGCGAGCTGCACGCGTACCTGCGCACGACCGAGGCCAACGGCCGGAACGGCGTCCCGATCGCGTTCAAGGACCTGGTCTGCGACGCGCGGCATCGAGACGACGGCTGCGTCGCGGATCCTGGAGGGCTACATCCCGCCCTTCGACGCCACCGTGGCGACCCGGTGCTACGAGGCGGGGATGCCGCTGCTCGGCAAGACGAACATGGACGAGTTCGCGATGGGCTCGTCGACCGAGAACTCGGGCTACGGGCCGACGCACAACCCGTGGGACCCGGCGCGCGTGCCGGGCGGCTCGTCCGGCGGCTCGGCGGCTGCGGTCGCGGCCGGCCTCGCGCCCTGGGCGCTCGGCTCCGACACGGGCGGCTCGATCAAGCAGCCGGCCGTCGCTCTGCGGCGTCGTCGGGCTGCGACCGACGTACGGGACGGTGTCGCGCTACGGCGTCGTCGCGTTCGCGTCGAGCCTCGACCAGATCGGCCCGATCACGAAGACGGTGCGCGACTGCGCGCTCCTCTACCGGACGATCGCCGGCCGCGACCCCTGCGACACGACCACCGTCGAGCTGCCGGAGCCGGTCGCGATCCCCGAGGGCACCGACCTGAAGGGCCTCCGCGTCGGCGTGCCGCGCCAGCTGAACGAGGCGGAGGGCATCGAGCCCGGGCGTGACGGCGAGCGTGCAGGCGGCGATCGCGAAGCTCGAGGAGCTCGGCGCCTCGATCGAAACGTGTGAGCTGCCGCGGTCGGTCGAGTTCGGGCTGCCCTGCTACTACCTGATCGCCCCGTCGGAGGCGTCCACGAACCTCGCGCGCTACGACGGCGTCCGCTACGGCCTCCGCGTCGAGGGCGCGGACGTGCGCGAGATGTACGAGCGCACGCGGCACGACGGCTTCGGCGACGAGCCGAAGCGGCGGATCATGCTCGGCACGTACGCGCTTTCGGCCGGCTACTACGACGCCTACTACGGCCAGGCGCAGAAGGTGCGCACGTTGATCAAGCTGGAGCACGACGCGCTCGTTCGAGCGCTTCGACGTGCTGGTCAGCCCGACGTCGCCGACGGTGGCCTTCAGGCTCGGCGAGCGCACCGAGAACCCGCTCGCGATGTACCTCGCCGACCTGCTGACGATCCCGTCGAACATGGCCGGACTCCCGGGGATATCGATTCCGTGCGGCCTGTCCGAAGGCCTGCCGGTCGGCTTGCAGCTGATCGGGCGGCAGTTCGGGGAGAACACGATCTTCCGCGCCGGGCACGCGCTCGAGCAGGCGCTCCAGTTCGACTACGTCCCGGAGCGGCTGCGGTGAGCTGGGAACCCGTCATCGGGCTGGAGATCCACATCCACCTGAAGACGCAGACGAAGATGTTCTGCCGCTGCTCGGTGGAGTACGGGGACGAGCCGAACACGCACACGTGCCCGATCTGCCTCGGCCACCCGGGCGTGCTGCCGGTCCCGAACGGACGCGCGATCGAGTGGACGATCAAGCTGGGCCACGCACTCGGCTGCCGGATCGCCGAGCGCGCGACGTTCCACCGCAAGAACTACTTCTACCCCGACCTGCCGAAGGGGTACCAGATCTCCCAGTACGACGAGCCGCTGTGCGTGGACGGTCGCGTGCTCGTGCCCGGGCCAGAGGGAGAGGCGGAGGTCGGGATCGTGCGCGCGCACCTCGAGGAGGACGCGGCGAAGAACGTGCACGTCGGCGGTGCCGGCGGCCGGATCCAGGGCGCGGGGGCGACGCTCGTCGACTTCAACCGTGGCGGTACGCCGCTCGTGGAGATCGTGACGGCGCCCGACCTGCGCTCGGCCGAGGACGCGCGGCGGTTCCTGCAGCTGCTGCGGCAGACGGTGGTCGAGCTCGGCATCTCCGACGCGGAGATGGAGAAGGGCTCGCTGCGGTTCGACGTCAACGTGTCGGTGCGGCCGGCGGGCTCTTCCGAGCTCCGCACACGGACTGAGCTGAAGAACATGAACTCGTTCGCGTTCGCCGCACGCGGCATCGAGCGCGAGGTCGAGCGGCAGATCGGCGTCTACGAGGCCGGCGAAGCCGTGGAGCAGGAGACGCTCCACTTCGACCCGGCCCACGAGTCGGCGCCGCCGCTGCGCTCGAAGGAGGAGGCGCAGGACTACCGCTACCTGCCCGAGCCCGACCTGGTGCCGGTCGAGCCGCCCGCGGAGATGGTCGAGCGCCTGCGGGCCGAGGTGCCGGAGCCGCCGGGCGCGCGCATTCGCCGCTTCGAGCGCGACTACGGGCTGCCCTTCTACGACGCGGAGGTGCTGAACGGGTCGGTCGCAATGGCGCGGCTCTTCGAGGCCGTCGTGAAAAGCGGCGCAGATGCGAAGGTGACTTCCAATGTCTTAATGAACGACTTTGCGCGTTCAGGACTCGATCCGGCGGACGCAGATCCAGGCGAGATCGCTGAGGCGATCGCTGCACGCGACCGCATTCCGCGCAACGTGTTCATCGAGGCGGTGACTGCACGCGCCTCCGGCCGCGCAATGCCCGGGCTTGTCGAGGTGTCCAGCGACACCTCTGAGCTTGAACCCGTTGTCGAGAGCGTCCTGGCTGCGAATCCGTCCGAGGTCGAGTCGTACCGCAGCGGCAAGCAGGGGCTGCTCGGCTTCTTCGTCGGCCAGGTCATGCGCGAGACGCGGGGCAAGGCGGATCCGAAGGTCGTCAACGAGTTGCTGCGGCAGAAGCTCGGCTAGGGGCTGTCCCCGAAGGGGGCTGTCCCTCGTGGGTGCACAGGACAGTGCCCGGCTTCGGCCGAAATGAGGTGCCGAAAACCGAGACGTCGGCCAATCCACGGGGGACAGCCCCCGCTTCGCGGGGACAGCCCCTAAGCTCGCGCCGTGAAGCACGCCACCGAGTACCTGACCTTCGAGACGCCGAACCGGCGCGACTACGTCAATATCACGCCGCAGGTCGAGGAGGTCGTGCGTCGCTCCGGCATCCAGCACGGGCTCGTGCTCGTCAACCCGATGCACATCACCGCGGCCGTCTACGTCAACGACGACGAGGGCGGGCTGATCGCGGATTTCGACGACTGGCTCGAGCGCCTCGCTCCGCACGACCCGCCGTCGCAGTACCGCCACAACAATGGCGAGGACAACGCCGACGCGCACCTCAAGCGGCAGTTGATGGCGCACCAGGTCGTGCTGCCGATCACCGACGGCCGCCTCGACCTGGGCCCCTGGGAGCAGGTCTTCTACGCCGAGTTCGACGGGCGGCGCCGCAAGCGCGTCGTCGTCAAGGCCATCGGCGATTAGGCGTAGAGTCGCCGGCGTGAAGGTCGCCGCGCTCGCCGCGCTGTTCGCCGCCGGCCTCCTGGCCGCCGCCACGTTTGCCGGCGCCGACACCACCACGACGACCGAGACCACGACCGAGCTCTCGACCACCACCGAGACGACGACGCAGGCGACGACGGACACCGTCGAGCAGACGACGACGCGCACCGTGCCGCTCCCGGCGCAGACGACCACGGTCAGCGAGAGCTCGGTGAGCAACACGCCGGCCTGGGTCTGGATCCTCCTCGCGCTTCTGGCCGCAGGCGTCATCGGCCTGGTCATCGCCCTGTTCGGCCGCCGCGACCGGACGATGCCGATCGCCGAGCGCCGGCAGCGGCTGGACAGCGCGATCGGCACGTGGGTGGCGCAGGGCTGGGCGGTCGAGAGCCAGGCGGGCGACTCCGCCGTGCTCCGCCGCGGCGGCGAGCTCATGCTCGTCGCCGTCGACGACGCGGGCGGCATCAGCTCGCGGCCTCTGAGCACCTAGCGGCCGTACTCTGGCTGGTATGTCCGCGCTCTCGTCGCCGCGCCGGCGCCGCCGGGTCGTGTGGCTCGTAGGCATCGTCGCCGCGCTCGCGATCGGCGCAGGCGTGATCGCGCTCCTCCCGCGGCACGGCGGGTCGAGCGCACGCACCTTCAACCGGACGGCGCCCGGGAACCCGTTCGGGACGACGACCGGCCCGAGCGCGCAGCAGCAGGCGGCGGAGGCCGCTGCTGCGCGGGCGGCGGCCGCCGCCGTGCGGCCGCGCGCAGAGTCGTTCATGGCCGACGTCGTCTTCCGGAAGAACCTGGCGCAGGCGCACGGCCTGCTCGACCCGAAGCTACGGGCCAGGTACGCGCTCGCCGACTGGCGCGCCGGCAAGCACCTGCCGGTCTCCGTCGACCCGAAGCAGCAGTACGCGATCTCGACCGTGCTCTCGTTCGCGGGCGCCAAGACCGCCGGCTTCGTCTCGGCCGTCGACCAGGAGCCCCAGGTCTCGTCGCAGTCGACGCTCGTCGCCGTCCGCTTCGCGAAGCAGCGCGGCCACTGGCTCGTCGACTACATCAACCAGGGCCACAGCTCGCGCCTGGTCGACCAGTCGAACTACGCGCCCGCCGGCTTCCTGCCCGGCTCGCACGCTCAGAGCACGAAGGACTGGGCGATCCTGATCCTCGGCTTCCTCGCCGTCCTCGCGATCGTCCTGCTCCTCGACCGCCTGCTCGGCGGCAGCAGCCGGCCGGCCGAGGTCTAGGCAAACGGCTTGGGGCTCTCCCACACGCCCCGAACCCGGAAGGATTCCGCAGGCGCATGGGACAGCCCCAGGGCCGTCCGCCTCGTTAGAGCAGGCCGCAGGAGCGGGCGGTGTTCGGCCAGGGATAGAACCCCCGGCCCGAGCGGTAGGCGCGCTCGGCGACCCACATCTGCTCGATTGCCGTCCAGTGGTCAGCGGTGCCCTTGTGGCGCAGGAGATCGGCGCCGTAGCTCCGCTGGAAGGACAGGTCCATCTGCAACCCGCCGTAGTAGGGCGCGCCCGAGTCGGTCCAGGCTCCCTCGTACCGGTGGATGCATTTCCAGGCCGCCTCGTGGGGCGGGTTCTGGGCATGCCGCCACGCGGTGTGCGCCCGCTTGTACCAGAGGTCGCGAATCCATGTGCGGTACGCCACGCCAGCCTTGCGCTCCTGGACGTGGCTCGTCGCGAGCCGCACGCCCATGAGGCGCTGCCACTTCCAGGTCAGGTGACGGTAGGCGCTGATGTCGTCGAGGGTCGGGTTTGCCCTCGCTGTTGTGACGCCGCCCACCAGGGCCGCCGCAACGGCAGCAACAGCAAGCAGCGAGAGGATTGCTCTCTTCACACAAACTCCCCAGGTCGGGAACAGGGATGCGCCGGCACAAGTGGGGCCGCAGCCGGCGAGTCGGAGTAGCGGCGCCCCCGCGCACACCACTCCCGGTTGTTCTCGTTCGGGAAGGTTAGACGAACGCTCCCCAACCGGGTTTGTTCGGAGACCGTAAGGTTTGCCTTCGATGGCAGCGAGCGAGGAGACCGTTACCGTCCTCGGGCGCCTCGCGCTCTTCGCCGATCTGTCCCTGCCGGCGCTCGAGAGTGTCGCCCACACGCTGAACGAGGTCGCGTTCCCGCCCGAGAGCCGCGTGCTCCGGCGGGACCTCTCCGGGGCGGCCTTCTACGTGATCCGCGACGGCGAGGCGAGCGTCTCGATCGACGGCCGCACGCTGGCGACGCTCGGCCGCGGCGACTTCTTCGGCGAGATCTCCGTCCTGACCGGGCAGCCGCCGGCCGCCGACGTGATGGCGACGACCCTGCTTCGCTGCTTCACGCTGGCCGGCCCCGAAGTGGAGCCGTTCCTGCTCGAGCACCCGACGGTGATGCTCCGGATGCTCCAGGACGAGGCGCGGCGGCTCAGGATCGCCAATACGTGGCAGGGCTAGAGGGCGGCGAGCAGCCGTTCCCGCCGGGCGACTACGGGGTCGTCGTCGTCGGCAGCGGGCCCGGCGGGCTGCAGACCGCGTACTGCCTCGACCGCCTGGGCATCGACCACGCGGCGATCTCGGCCGACGAGGCGCCGGGCGGGATGTTCGCGCGCATGCCGATCTTCGAGCGCCTGATCAGCCCGACGAAGCCGTCGGCGCCGTTCGAGCGCACCTCGCGCGACTACGAGCGTTACGACCACAACAGCCTGCTGGCCGAGGAGGAGGGGGCCCGCGGCCTCGTCCCCGAGTTCATGGACCGCTCGTTCGACGTCCCGTCACGGGCCGAGATGCACATGGCCCTCCAGGCCTTCGCCGAGCGGGCGGCCGTCCGCGTCCGCTACGGCTGCCGCTGGGAGTCGACGCGGCGCGAGGACGACGGCACGCTCGTGCTCGGCACCTCAGACGGCGAGTACCGCTGCCGCGCCGCCGTCTTCGCCGTCGGCGTCACCGAGCCGTGGAAGCCGAAGGTGCCCGGCTTCGACCAGGTCCCGCACTACGCGGAGACGCGGCCGCCGCGCGAGTACGAGGGCCGCCGCGTCGCCATCATCGGCAAGCGCAACTCGGGCTTCGAGATCGCGAACGGGCTGCTGCCCTGGGCGCGCGAGGTCGTGATGCTGTCGCCCAGGCCGGTCAACACGTCGTCGATCGCGCTGCTGCCGATCCGGA
Organism: uncultured Thermoleophilia bacterium; assembly: GCA_963734565.1. GTDB lineage: Bacteria > Actinomycetota > Thermoleophilia > Gaiellales > Gaiellaceae > JACVRM01. The sequence continues at coordinate 30,007 of CAVTHM010000003.1, forward strand.
CGCGCTACCTGCAGCCGTTCGACGAGTACGCCCGCGGGCTCGGCGGCGCCTACGTGCTCGACGCGGCGATCGAGCGGGTCGACCGCGCGGACGGCGCCTTCCGCGTCGTGGCCCAGGGCACCACGAAGCCGGGCCCGCTCTCGATCGAGGCCGACGACGTGATCATCGCCACGGGGTTCAGGACGCCGCTCAACGACCTGCCCGAGCTCGGGGTCGCGACGGTCAGCGACGGCCGCATCCCCGCCCTGACGCCGTTCTGGGAGAGCATCTCCGCGCCGGGGGTCTACTTCGCCGGGAACGCCTCCGGCGGCGCGGCCGGGCTGCTGAAGGTCGAGCGCGCCGGCCAGTCGACCTCGGTGAACGGGTTCCGCTACAACGCGCGCCTCGTCGCTCAGCGCATCGCCGAGCGGCACTTCTCCATGGCTCGCGAGCGAGCTGCAATCGAGCCCGGCCGGCTCGTCCCGTTCCTGCTCGAGGAGCTGACGCACTCGCCCGAGCTCTGGGTGCAGCGCGGCTACCTGGCCCGCGTCGTCTCGTTCGAGGACGGCCCGCGCGACGAGGGCTACGAGCCGCTCGCGTCGTTCGTCGACGCCGCCGGGCCCGATGCCGTCGCCGCCGTCGTCGAGCTCGCGCCGGACGCCTCGATCGCCCCCGTCCTCTACCTCCGACGCGGCGGGAACGTCACCGAGCATCAGCTGGCGCCGCATCCGCTCCACGTCTACGAGACCGACGACAACCGCGCGGAGCTCGAGCACGCGCTCTCGGCGCTCGTGCGCGCCGCCGTCTGACCACCGCCACGTACCGGCTGATCGGCCGCGCGCTCGACTCGCGCTTTCTCGCGCTGCCGTGGGACGAGGAGCTCGAATCCTGGACCTCCGCCAACCTGGTCGAGCTCGAGCGCGGCGTCGGCCGCCACGTCGTACGCTTCGTCGAGGTGGGCGGCGCGTACTACGCCCTCAAGGAGCTCCCGGACGCGATCGCACAGCGCGAGTACCGCCTGCTCGGCCACCTCGAAGGCACGAGCGTGCCCGCCGTCCGGCCGGTCGCCGTCGTGGGCGACCGGCGCGGCCCGGACGCCCAGGAGCTGCCGGCCGTGCTGATCACGCGGTACCTCGAGTACTCGCTCCCGTTCCGGATCGTGCTCGGGCGGGGCGGCCTCGAGGAGCCGGAGGAGCTCCTCCTCGACGCGCTGGCGAGCCTCCTCGTCAGGCTTCACCTGGCCGGCTTCTTCTGGGGCGACTGCTCGCTCAACAACGCGCTCTTCCGCCGCGATGCCGGTGCGCTGGCCGCCTACGTCGTGGACGTCGAGACCGGCGAGCTCCAGCCGCGGCTCACCGACGGCCAGCGCGGGTACGACCTCGAGATCGCCTTCGAGAACCTCGCCCATGACTTCCTCGACGTCTCGGTGGAGTTCGGCTGGGCCGACGACCGCGACCCGGCCGACCTGGCCGAGTCGGTCGTGGTCGCGTACGAGCGCCTCTGGGAGGAGCTCACCGCCGAGGAGGTCTTCGACTTCGACGACTCAGGCCGCCTGGAGAAGCGGCTCGAGGAGCTGCACGAGCTGGGCTTCGAGGCCGCCGAGATCGAGCTGGTGAAGACGCCGACCGGCTACCAGCTCCGCATTCCGTCGGGGCGCGTGGAGGCGGGATTCCACCGGCGGCGGCTGCTCCGGCTCACGGGGCTGGATGCCCAGGAGAACCAGGCCAGGCGACTCCTCGCCGACATCTCGTCCTACCGGGCGTCGCTCGAGCGCAAGGGCGAGCCGCCGATCTCCGACGCCGCGCTCGCCGGACGCTGGCTGAGCGAGGTCTTCGAGCCGTCGGTCGTCGCCGTCCCGCAGGAGCTGCGCGGGAAGCGCGCCGCGGCCGAGGTGTTCCACGAGCTGCTCGACCACCGCTGGTACATGTCCGAAGCGGCCGGCAAGCCGGTCGCGATGCGCGACGCCGTGAACGACTACATCGCGAACGTGCTGCGGGAGGAGCCGGACGAGCGCACGGCGTTCCTGGAGACCTAGGGGCTAGCGGCGCGAGGCCTGCGCCTCGACGAGGCGCCTGGCCAGCACCCGCAGCAGCGCGCGCGCCACCGCCGGCTCCGTCTCGAGGATCTCCTCGAACTCGGCGCGGTCGAGCGCGAGTGCGCGAACGTCCGTCTTCGCCCACACGCGGCCCGTCCGCTGCGTGCCCGCGAGCAGCGAGAGCTCGCCGAACGCCTGGCCTGGGCCGAGCTGGTGCTCGCGCCCATCGTGCGTGTCGACGGCGACCGTGCCGTCCACGACGACGAACAGGCCGGAGGCCGGGACGCCGGATTCGATCAGGACCGTGTCCGCAGGCGCCTCGTACACCGTGGCCTCGGACGCGACGCGCGCGAGCGCGTCATCGTCGAGATCGGCGAAGAGATCGCTGGAGCGAAGCTGCTCGACACGTTCGGCGACGGCCACGTTCCTCTCTTATCACGCGAGGACGATCCCGGCGTAGAGCAGGGCCACGGCGACGGCCACGAACGCCGCGGTCCCGGACACGCCGAGCCCCGCGAGCGCGCTGCCGACGGCCGCCACGCCGACGCCGGCGATGATCAACGCGTTCCCCCGCGGCCGCCGGCGGATCGTCAGCAGGGCGACGCCGACGACGGCGAGCGTGCCGAGCGAGTTGGCGACGATCGCGAGGAACCGGGCGGGGAAGAAGTCGAGGTGGTCCTGCGCCTGCGGGATCGAATGGCCCGAGATGTGGCCGGTCACCGGCATCGCCAGCGCGACGCCCACCGCCAAACCGACGTAGACGAGGCCGAGCGGCGCGGCCCAGCGGCGGCCCCACAGGAGCAGCGAGCCGACGCCGAGCAGCGGCGCAGTCAGCAGGCCGCCGGCGAGGTAGTAGACGCGGAACGCCGGCGTGCCCCAGCCGTAGGACGCGCCCCACGCGAGCGCAGCCGCGGCGACGGCGTACGCGAACAGCGAGCAGGCCCAGGCGAGGAGCTCCGGCCGCCTTCGCGCGCGCCAGCGCCCGGCGAGCGATCCGGCGAGGCGCAGCGCGAGCAGCGCGGCGGCGAACGCGAGCAGCGCCTCCACGGCGCAAGCCTACGGCGCGGGTACCGTAAGACGCCCGTGAAGCGCTACCTGCTGACCCCTGGCCCGACACCGGTGCCGCCCGAGGTGCTCGCCGCCGGATCGGAGCCGATGATCGGCCACCGCACGGCCGAGTACCGCGCGGTGCTGAGCGAGGTCCTCGGACGCCTGCAGCAGGTCTTCCGCACCAGCGACGACGTCGTCCTGATGACCGCTTCGGGCACCGCCGCGATGGAGTCGGCAGTGGCGAACGCCTGCTCGCCCGGCGACCGCGTCGTCGTGGTCTCCGCCGGCAACTTCGGCGAGCGCTGGGTCTCGATGACGACCGCCTACGGGCTCGACGCCGACGTCATCCGCTACCCGTGGGGCGAGACGCCGTCGCCGGACGACCTCGCCGCGCGGCTGCGCGAGCTCGGCGGCGCGAAGGCCGTCTTCCTGACCCACTCCGAGACCTCGACCGGCGTCGTCTGCGACGTCGAGGCGCTCGCGGCAGTCACCAGGGAGGCCGGCGCGCTGTCGGTCGTCGACGCGGTCTCCAGCCTCGGCGCCGTCCCGATCGAGACCGAGGAGTGGGGGATCGACGTGGTCGCGACCGGCTCGCAGAAGGCGCTGATGACACCGCCGGGCCTCGCCATGGTGTCCGTCTCGGGCGCGGCCGCGGAGGCCGCGTCGAAGTCGACGTCGCCGCGCTTCTACCTCGACTGGGAGCGCTACCGGAAGGCCCAGGCGAAGCCGGATGCGGCGTACACGCCCGCCGTCTCGCTGGTCATCGCCCTCAACGTCGCGCTGGGGATGATCCTCGCGACGGGCCTCGAGGAGACCTACGACCGCCACGTGCGCCTCGGGCGCGCCTGCCGCGCCGGCGCCAAGGCGATGGGCCTCGACCTCTTCTCGCCCGACGAGGACCGCTCGTCGGTCGTCACCGCCATCCGCATGCCCGAGGGCATCGACGGCCAGGAGATCTCGTCCACGGTCCGCAAGCAGATGGGCGTCACGCTTGCCGGCGGCCAGGGCGAGCTGCGCGGCAAGATCGTGCGTATCGGCCACATCGGCTACGTCGACATCTTCGATGTCGTCACGGGCCTTGCCGCCCTCGAGCTGGCACTCGCCGAGGCCGGTGCGGACATCGAGCGCGGCGCCGGGCCGGCCCGCGCGCTCGAGACGTTCGAGCACAGCCGCGTGTGAGCGACCGTCTGCGCGTTCTCGTCCGTGAGTCGATCGCCCCGCGCGGCGTCGAGCTGCTGCGCGCGCGCTTCGACGTCGACGAGGACGGCGACTTCGACCTCGCCGAGCGCCTCGGTGACTACGACGCGATCGTCATCCGCTCGGCGACGAAGCTCGACGCCGGCCTGATCGACGGCGCTGAGCGGCTCAAGGTGATCGGCCGCGCGGGGGTCGGCGTGGACAACGTGGACGTCCCGGCCGCCACGCGCCGGGGGATCGTGGTCGTCAACGCGCCCGAGTCGACGGTCATCTCGGCCGCCGAGCACACCATCGGCCTGCTGGTGGCGCTCGCACGCAACATCCCGCAGGCGCACGCGGCCCTCAAGCAGGGTCGCTGGGAGCGCTCGAAATGGGGCGGTACCGAGCTCGCCGAGAAGACGCTCGGCGTCCTCGGCCTCGGCCGCATCGGCCAGCAGGTCGCGCGCCGCGCCCTCGGGCTCGGCATGCGGGTGGTCGCGTACGACCCGTTCGTGACCCCGGGCCGCTTCGGCGAGCTCGGCGTCGAGCGCGCCGCGTCGCCCGAGGACGTCTACGCGGTCGCCGACTTCGTCACCTTCCACCTCCCGCTCACCGACGAGACGCGCGGCTCGGTCGACGCCGCGGCCTTCGCGCACATGCAGGATGGCGTCCGCGTCGTGAACGCGGCGCGCGGCGACCTGATCGACGAGGCAGCGCTGATCGACGCGCTCCAGTCGGGGAAGGTCGCGGGCGCAGCCATCGACGTCTTCGCGACCGAGCCGTACTCGGGCCCGCTGCTCGAGCTGGACAACGTCGTCGTCACGCCGCACCTGGCGGCGTCGACCGCCGAGGCGCAGGACCGCGCCGGCGTCGTCGTCGCGGAGCAGGTGGCGGACGCGCTCGAGGGCCGCATGGTCGCGAACGCCGTCAACATCCCCGCCATCAGCCCCGAGGAGGCGGACGCGCTCGCGCCGTTCGTCCCGCTGGCGGCGCAGCTCGCCCGGCTCGCGTTCGAGCTGGCCGGCGAATCGGGCCGGATCGAGCTGACCTACCACGGCGGCCTCGCCGAGCGCGATACGCGCCTGCTGACCGTCTCGGCGCTGAACGGCGCCTTCCAGGGGCGCGTCGACCGCCAGGTCAACTGGGTCAACGCGCCGCTCGTCGCCGCCGAGCTCGGCGTCGAGGTCAGCGAGGAGCGCCGCCGGACGTCGCACGACTTCACCAACCTGATCGGCGTGACGGTTGCGGACGCGACAGTCGAGGGCACGACGATCGGCACCGACGGCCGCGGCTGGCTCGTCACCGCGCTCGGCTTCGGGATCGAGATGGAGCTGAGCCCCCTGATGGTCTTCTTCGTCTACGACGACGTGCCGGGGGTGATCGGCCGCGTGGGCACGCTCTTCGGCGGCGCCGGCGTGAACATCGCGAACATGGCCGTCTCGCGCACCCGGCAGGGCGGGAAGGCGCTGATGGCGCTGTCGATCGACTCGCCGGCGCCGAAGGAGCTCCAGGACCGCCTCCAAGCGGAGGGCTTCGACGACGCCCGCTTCATCGAGCTCGGTGTAGAGGCGGCGGCTGGGTCGTCGCCCAGCTCGTGCTGCTCGCCCTGATCGTCGCGGCGCAGGCCCTCTTCCGCCGGCCGCACCCGATGCCGACTGTCCTCGTGGTCGCCGGAATCGCGCTCGTGGTTGCCGGCCTGGCGATCGTCGCCTGGGCGCGGGTGGCCCTCGGCGGGGCCTTCACGATGTTCCCGGAGCCGAGACGGCGTGACTCGCCGGTGTCGTCGGGCCCGTACCGGTACGCGCGCCACCCGATGTACGGCGGGCTCCTGCTCCTCCTTGTCGGGGTCGCGCTCGCTCGTTCGTTGCCGGCGCTCGTCGTGGTGGCCGCGCTCGCCGTGCTCTGGTGGCGGAAGTCGGTCGAGGAGGAGCGTCGGCTCGTCCGCACATTCCCCGGCTACGACGACTACCGGCGGCGGACGCCGCACAGGTTCCTCCCGTTATCGTGGCCGCGTGGCCACGCTCCCTGAGCCCGTCGAGCGGGTCGCACGCGTCCTCCGCGACTCCGGCACCGAGGGGCGCGTCGAGGAGTTCCTGATGGACACGCCGACCGCCGAGGACGCGGCGCGCGCGGCGGGCACGACGCTCGAGCAGATCGTCAAGTCGCTCGTCTTCGTGTGCGACGGCCGCTACGTGCTGGCCATGGTCCCGGGCGACAGGCGCGCCGACGGCAAGCGCGTCGCCGAGGCGGCCGGCGCGAAGAAGGCGCGCGTCGCCGGCGCCGAGCAGGTCGAGGATGCGACGGGCTTCACGCCCGGCGCGGTGGCGCCGTTTCCGCTGCGCAAGGTGGAGACGGTCCTCATCGAGCGGCGGCTGCTGCGTGTACCCGCTCGTGTGGATCGGCGGCGGCTCGGAGCGCCATCTCGTGCAGATCGCGCCGGCCGACCTCGTGCGGCTCACGCAGGCCCGCCCGGCCGATCTCGTCGAGCGGGACACGTAAACTTTTCGCACGTCCTGCTGAGGAGGTAAATCGTATGCGCGAAACCGAGAAGATCTGGATGAACGGGCGAGCTCGTCGACTGGGCGGACGCGCAAGGTCCACGTCGGCGCGCACGGCCTCCACTACGGCTCTGGCGTCTTCGAGGGCATCCGCTGCTACGAGACCGACAGCGGGCCGGCGGTCTTCCGGCTCACCGACCACCTCAAGCGCTTGCACGACTCGGCGCGCCTGCTGCACATGGAGATCCCGTACTCGGTCGAGGAGCTGCGGACGGCGTCGCCTCGAGCTGATCGGCGCGAACGGCCTGCCCGAGTGCTACCTCCGGCCGATCGCGTTCTACGGCTACGGCGAGCTCGGCGTCTCGGCCGCCGGACAACCCGGTCGAGATGGTGATGATGAGCTGGCCGTGGGGCACGTACCTCGGCGAGGAGGCGCATGCGCACGGGCATCAGGGCGAAGATCTCGACCTGGCAGCGGATCGGCCCGAACATGATCCCGCACGCGTCCAAGGCGACCGGCGTCTACATGAACTCGATGCTGGCGGTCGACCGAGGCGAACCGCGCCGGCTACGACGAGGCGATCCTGCTGACCGCCGAGGGCACGTCGCGGACGGCTCCGGCGAGAACGTCTTCGTCGTCAAGGACGGCACGCTCGTCGACGCCGTCGCTCTCGACCTCGATCCTGCCCGGGATCACGCGCGACACGGTCATCCAGATGGCGCGGGATCTCGGCTACGAGGTCTCGGAGGACAGACCTGATCCGGTCGGATCTCTACCTCGCGGACGAGGTGCTTCATGTGCGGCACCGCCGCCGAGGTGACGCCGCTCCGCTCGGTCGACGACGTCGAGATCGGCGTCGGGCCGGTCACGATCGAGCTCCAGAAGGCGTACCTCGAGATCGTTCGGGGCCAGAGCGAGCGCTGGGCGCAGTGGCTCGACGACACGCGGTCGCGCGAGCCTGCCGACGCGTGAGCCAGGCCCCGAGGCGGATCCCGCTCTCGCGCCCGTACATCACGGAGCGGGAGGAAGAGCTCGTCCTCGACGTGCTCCGCTCGGGCCGGCTGTCGCTCGGGCCGACGATCGAGCGGTTCGAGCAGCTCGTCGCGGAACGGGTCGGCGCTCCGTTCGCGGTCGCCTTCTCGAGCGGCACGGCCGGCCTGCATCTCCTCAGCCAGATCGCCGGGCTCGAGCCGGGTGACGAGGTGATCACGTCGCCGTTCTCGTTCGTCGCGTCGGCGAACTGCTTCGTCTCGAGGGGGCGACGCCGGTCTTCGCCGACATCGACCCGCGCACGCTGAACCTCGATCGTGGCCGCAGTCGAGGCCGCGATCACGGAGCGCACGCAAGGCGATCGTCGCGGTCGACATCTTCGGGCTGCCGTGCGACCTCGACGAGCTCCGCGCACTCTGCCGAGCGGCACGGGCTGACGCTGATCGACGACTCCTGCGAGGCGCTCGGCGCGCTGTACAACGGCCGGCCGGTCGGCTCGCACGGGCCGTCGGCGGTCTTCGCGTTCTATCCCAACAAGCAGATCACGACCGGCGAGGGCGGGATCGTGACCACGCACTCCGAGGAGCAGGCAAGCTGCTGCAGAGCCTGCGCAACCAGGGCCGCTCGTACGAAGCGCACGCTGGTTCAACCACGTCCGCCTCGGCTTCAACTACCGCTTCACCGACGTGCAGGCCGCGCTCGGCGTCGGGCAGCTCGAGCAGCTCGACGAGATCCTGGCGCTCCGCGACCGTGCCGCTGCGCGCTACAGCGAGCTGTTGGCCGGCGTCGACGGCGTCGAGGTGCCGCTCCCCGACGACGCCGACCACGTCCGGTCGTGGTTCGTCTACGTCGTCATGCTCGACGCGGGCTCGACCGCGACTTCATCGCGCGACCTCGGCGCGCGCGGGGTCGAGGCGGGCGAGTACCTCCCGTGCATCCACCTCCAGCCGTACATGCGCGAGCGTTTCGGCTTCGGCGAGGGCCTCTGCCCGGTCGCCGAGGACGCGAGCCTCCGCACGCTCGCGCTGCCGTTCTTTCCGCAGCTCGAGCGAGAAGATCAGGACCACGTCGCTGAGGCGCTCCGCGCCGTCGTCCAGGGGTGATAATCGGTCCGTGTCGAACGGCCACCGCATGGTCTTCCTCGGCTTCGGCAAGTTCGCCCGCGCCGACAAGATCTACGCGCTCGAGCCCCTGAGCGGCAAGCAGCGCGGACACGGTGCCCGGACGCGCGTCTGGGTCGAGGGCGTCGCCGAGCCGATCGTCGCGTCCCGCACCGAGCGGACGATCGTGCCGAGATGGGCGGCGACTCGGCGCCGCGCTCGCAGCTGGTCGACAGGGCGTCGACCTGGCGGAGCGGCTGGTGCAACAGACCGAGACGGGCCGGGTCGACCTCGGTGACCTGAGCCGCCGGGCGCGGCGCCTTCTCGAGGCGACGGCGCGACGCCGCCTGACTATGGCGAACAGCCTCTTCTGACCGAACCGCCAGTCGATCCTCGAGCCGGCCGAGCGTCCGGGGGTCATGGGGCGCCTCTCGCGCGTCGCGGTCGACATCTCGCCGCTGAGATCGTCGCCGCCGTTCCGGCGACTCTGGTTCGGCACCGGCATCTCCGCGATCGGGAGCCAGGTCACGACGGTCGCGATCGTGATCCAGGTCTACGACGAGACGGGCTCGACGTTCATCGTCGGGCTGCTCGGGATCGCCGCGCTCCTGCCGCTACTGGTCGTCTCGATCTTCGCGGGCGCAGTTGCCGACGCAGTCGACCGGCGCCAGCTGCTGCTCGTCTCCGATCTCGCACTTGCGCGCGGTCACGGTCGTGCTGGTCCTGAACGCGCTCGCGGACGATCCGAGCGTGCCGCTCCTGTTCGTCGCTCGAGGCTGCTGCGGCACGGCGGCATATGCTTTCAGCGGCCGGCGCGCAACGCGCTGACGCCGAAGCTCGTCCCGGACGACGAGTTGCTTGCGGCGATCGCGGTCGAGGACGTCGTCTTCAACCTCGCCCGGGTCGCAGGGCCTGCTCTCGCCGGCCTGCTGATCTCGCAGGTCGGGCTACGCCGGCGCGTACCTCGTCGATCTCGGGACCTTCGGGGCCTCGCTCGTCTCGATCTGGCTGCTGCCACGCCTGCCGGCGATCGAGGACGCCGAGCGCCCGAGCCTCCGCTCGATCGCTGAGGGGTTCCGGCTATCGGCGGGAGCCGGCGCTTCTCGGCATCTTCATCGTCGACACCGTCGCGATGATCTTCGGGATGCCGAGCGCGCTCTTCCCGGCGTTCGGCAAGGAACTCGGCGGCGATGCGACGACGGTGGGCCTGCTCTTCGCGGCCCCGTCCGCGGGCGCGCTCGTCGCGTCACTCGTCTCGGGCTGGATGACCCGCGTGCGCCGCCAGGGGCTCGGCGTATGCGTCGCCGCCGCGGGTGGGGGGTGGCGATCGCGGCCTTCGGGTTCGCGACGTCAGTGGCCGTCGCACTCGTCATGCTCGCCGTTGCAGGCGCTGCGGACTTCGTCAGCGCAGTGCTCCGCTCTACGATCCTGCTCCAGGTGACGCCCGACACGATGCGCGGGCGGCTGTCGGGCATCGAGCTCGCGCAGGTGGCGGGCACGCCGGCGCTCGGCAACGTCGAGGCGGGCGCTGTCGCGTCGCTCACGAGCCTGCGGTTCTCGATCGTCTCCGGCGGGATTCTGTGCGTCCTCGGCACCGCGATCGTCGCGCTGGCGCTGCCTGCGTTCCTCCGTTACGACGACGCGCGCGTGATCGGCCGCGACTTCTTCGCGCGCTCCGTGCACGAGGTCGCGCCCGAGCTGATCGGCGTCGACGCTGCTCGTCGACGGCGTCGGCGGGACGATCGTCGAGGTCGAGGCGTACGACCACGAGGATCCCGCCGCGCACGGGTTCCGCGGACGCACCGAGCGGAACGCGTCGATGTTCGGCCCGCCGGGACACGCCTACGTCTATCGCTCGTACGGCATCCACTGGTGCCTCAACTTCGTCTGCGCGGCCGTCGGCCGGCGCCGGCGGTGCTCATCCGCGCGCTCGAGCCGACGCACGGCGTCGAGGTCATGCGCGAGCGCCGCGGCGTCGACGCCGAGCGCCTGCTCTGCTCGGGGCCGGGGCGACTCTGCCAGGCGCTCGCGCGTCACGGGCGAGCACGACGGCCTGCCGCTCGACCGGCCGCCGTTCGCGCTCCTGCCGCGGGCCGCGCGCCGGGAGGTCGTCCGCGGCCCGCGGATCGGGATCACGAAGGCCGCCGAGCGGCCGTGGCGCTACGTGCGTCGCCGGCTCGCGCTTCCTCAGCCGCCCCGCACCACGCAGGCTGACCGTCATGCCGGGCGCCGCGGCGACGCCCGCCTGCGGCGACTGGCGACGACGCGCCGGCTCGCCGCGGCGACGCTCGCGGACTTCGGCGAGCAGGTGACGCTGCTCCAGCTTCGGCGCGCGCCTCGCGCGAGCGGCAGCCCGACGACGCTTCGGGACGACACCGTGCAGCGCCTTCGCGCAGGACGAGCGTGACGTGTGTCGTACGACGAGAGGCGCGCCGCGCTGCGGGATCTGCGCGATCACCGGTCGACCCGCTGGCAGCGGCTTCGCGCGGCTGGTACACGACAGTCGGCTCGAGCGGCTGCGCGGCGAGCCGCGGCCTGCGCGATGTCCGAGCGTCGCGCCCGACCACGTTCGGCACCTCGACCTCGTTGCGCCTGCAGTTCGCCGTCCGCGTCGGCCCGCCCTCGGTGAAGTAGACGATCGAGCGTGCCCCGGCAGAGCCCGTTGTCGAGCTCGAGCTGCCGTCGCGCTAGACGACGCGCTCGGACGAGCCCGTAGAGGACCGGCGGCGGCGCGAAGCCCGCCGGCTCGTCGTGGCGGATCCGCGAGCGCGCGCTCGCGTGAACGACTTCCAGATCAGCGCCGGGTACGTGCCGCCGGCGACCGGCTCGCCGTGGTACTCCGTCAGCATCGGGCGCAGCGTCGTTCGGATACCCGACCCAGACGGCGGTGACGAGCTGCGGCGTGTAGCCGACGAACCAGGCGTCGCCGTAGTTCTCCGTCGTCCCTGTCTTGCCGGCGCGCCGTGCCGCCGCGGAGCGCGGCCGCTTACCCGTGCCGGACTGGACGACGTTCTGGAGGAGCGCGTTCAGCGTCATCGCGTTCGGCGGCGTCGAGCACCTGCCGGTTGCACCGGCTGTTCAGTCGAGCGGCGCGAGTCTCGTTGCCGGGCTGCTGGTCGACGCCGAGGACCGCACGCGGCACGTTGCCGAAGATCGAGCCGTCGATGCGCAGCCCGACGTTCGCGAAGGTCGCGAAGGCGCGCGCCATCTCGAGCGGGTTGACCGCCTCGGCGCCGAGCCCGATCGAGAGGTAGGAATCGAGCGGCGCTCTTGATGCCGAGCCGCTTCGCGGCGTCCGCGCGACGCTCGCTGGGCCGACGCGCGCGTCAGCTGCGCATAGACGGTGTTGTCGGAGTACACGGTCGCTTCGCGAGGTCGCCGTGCCGATGTAGGCGTTCTCGTAGTTGCGCACCGACCAGAAGCGGTCGCCGAGCGAGATGAGGAGCGGCTTCGACGACGAAGCGTCGTAGCCGGGCGCGATCCCTGCTCGAGCGCGCGCGCGAGCACGAACGGCTTGAACGCCGACCCCGGCTGCCGCTGCGCCTGCGCGGCGAGGTTGAACTGGCTCACGCGGAAGTTCTGGCCGCCGACCATCGCGAGCACGTCGCCGTCGCGCGGGTCGATCGCGACGAGCGCGGCGGTCGGGCCGTCGGGGTCGGTGAGCCACTTGCCGATCGCGTGCCGCGCGACCTTCTGAAGATCGAGGTCGATCGTCGTGTCACGCGGAAGCCGCCGCCGAACACCTTCGCGGGGCCGTACTCGTCGATCAGCTGCTGCTTGACGTAGTCCGCGAAGTACGGCGCGACGGGCCTGTTCACCGCGGTGGCCTCATGTCCTCGGGCTGCGGCAGCGGCGCTGCGGACGCGCAGTGCGTCGCGGCGCGTGATCTTGCCCTGGTCGACGAGTTCGCGAGGACGAGGTTGCGCCGGCGCGCGCGCGCGAGGGTTGCCGACGGGTCGTACCGAGCCGGGTCGCTCGGGATCGCAGCGAGGAGCGCCGCTTCGGGAAGCGTCAGCTTCGACGCGCCGTGGCCGAAGTAGGTGAGCGCGGCCTGCTCGACGCCGTACGCACCGTTGCCGAAGTAGATCGTGTTCAGGTACGCAGTCAGGATCTGGTCCTTGTCCCACTGCTGCTCGAGCTGCCAGGCGAGGGCAGCCTCCTTCACCTTGCGGCGATCGACGCGATCGTCGACGAATATCGCGTTCTTGACGAACTGCTGGGTGATCGTCGAACCGCCCTGGACGACCGGCTTGTTCGTGACGTCTGCCCAGACGGCGCGCGCGATTCCGCGCAGGTCGACGCCGTCGTGCTCGTAGAAGCGGCGGTCCTCGATCGCGACGATGGCGTGCTTCATCATCGGCGCGATCTGGTCCGGCTCGACGAGCACACGACTCTCGTTGCCGCGCAGGACGGCGAGGACGGTGCCCGTCGTTCCGTAGATGTAGCCGTTGCGCTCGGTCGCCTGCTGGTGCGCCGCCTCGAGCTTCCACGCCTGGTTCGCGACGGCCGTGACCAAGCCGAAGGTGAACGACGCGAAGGCAAGCAGGAGCAGCACAAGCGCCATGGCGAGGAAGCGAAGCTTGCGGATGCGGCGCCGTTTTTTGGGCGGCGCGCCGGTGTTGCGTCTGCGTAGCCGCACGAACCGCAGAAGTGTACTCGGGCGTCCTGCCAGAATCCCGCGATGGCCGAGCTGACGCGGAACGCGGTCCACGTGCTGCCGGAGGGCGGGCTCGAGCGCAAGCTGGCGCTCGGACGACCGCTGCGCGTGAAGCTCGGCATCGACGTCACGTCGCCGGACATCCACGTCGGCCGCGCGGTGCCGCTCCAGCGCATGCGCGCCTTCCAGGACGCCGGCCACACCGGCGTGCTGATCATCGGCGACTACACGACCCGGATCGGCGACCCGTCGGGGCGCTCGGCCGAGCGGCCGGTGCTCTCGGACGAGGAGATCGACCGCAACGCGCGGGCGTACCTCGACCAGGCGATGATCGTGCTCGACCCCGAGCGCACCGGAGGTGCGGTACAACGGCGAGTGGCTGTCGAAGCTCTCGTACGCGGACGTCGTCCGCCTCGCGCGCGAGATGACGGTGGCGCGGCTGCTCGAGCGCGACGACTTTGCCAAGCGCTACGCCGCCGGCGAGCCGATCTCGGTCTCGGAGCTGCTCTACCCGCTCATGCAGGCGTACGACTCGGTCGCGATCGAGTCCGACATCGAGCTCGGCGGCACCGACCAGCTCTACAACCTGCTCGCCGGCCGCGAGATCATGGAGGCCTACGGGCTCGAGCCGCAGGTCGTGCTGACGACGCCGCTCCTGCTCTCGTGGGACGGGGCGAAGATGAGCTCGTCGGTCGGCAACAACATCCCGCTGACGATGGCGCCCGAGGAGCAGTTCGGGCGGACGATGCGGATCTCCGACGACCAGCTGCCCGAGTGGTACCGGCTCGTCATGGAGCAGGAGCCGCCTGCGGGCGATCCGCTCGAGGCGAAGCTCGCGCTCGCGCGCTGGATCGCGGCGCGGTCGCACGGGGAGGAGGCCGCGCGGGCGGCGGAGGAGCACTTCACGCGCGTGGTGCGCCGCGGCGAGGCGCCCGAGGAGGTGGCCGACGGGGCCTTCCCGACGGCGACCCCCTCCATCTGCCGGCCGTGCTGGCCGACGCCGGGCTGGCGCCGTCGACGAGCGAGGCGCGCCGGCTGATCGCCCAGGGCGCCGTCCGCGTGAACGGCGAGCCGGTCTCCGAGCTGGACGTCCCGCGGGCCACGCTCGAGGGCGCGCTCGTCCAGGTCGGCAAGCGCCGGTTCATGCGCTTTGTGTCAGAGTGAGACGGGCGCACCGGCCTGCTTGACACCCAGGCCGATGCTGCTACTATTCCTCGGCTGCCCACCCAGGCGGCACTTGAAAGTCCCTGCAATCGACGAACGGAGAGCACTCGGCGGGATCGGATACGAAGTTCCGAGAACTCCGAGGGCCTCTGCGAGTCAGAGGCTTTTTTGTGCAGCCGGCCGGGAAGCGCGGTCTTTGAAAACTCAACAGCGTGAAACGTCGAGAACCTCGACCGCGTCCGCTTGCGGACCGGGAGAGGCATAACTGAACCCGTCGGGTCCCTTCGAGTGGCAAGGAACTGACTTTGAGTTCAAGCTCTAACTGATTAGATTGCAACGGGCGT
>CAVTHM010000003.1:47500-223847 GCA_963734565.1 uncultured Thermoleophilia bacterium
CACGGCAAGGTTAAGGAAACGGAGCCGTAGCGAAAGCGAGTCTGAATAGGGCGATTCAGTCGTGGGAGGTAGACCCGAAACTGAGTGATCTACCCATGGGCAGGCTGAAGCGAGGGTAAGACCTCGTGAAGGGCCGAACCGACTTAGGTTGAAAACTGAGCGGATGACCTGTGGGTCGGAGTGAAAGGCTAATCAAACTCAGAGATATCTGGTTCTCCCCGAAATATATTTAGGTATAGCGTCGTGCGTTCAATAACGGCTGTAGAGCACTGTTTGGACTAGGGGGCCTACCAGCTTACCGAATTCAGGCAAACTCCGAATACCGTTATTCCAGAGCACGGCAGTCAGAGTGCGGGGGATAAGCTTCGTGCTCGAAAGGGAAACAGCCCAGACCGTCGGCTAAGGCCCCTAATTCCTAGCTAAGTGGGAAACGATGTCCGGTTGCCCAGACAACCAGGAGGTTGGCTTAGAAGCAGCCACCCTTTAAAGAGTGCGTAACAGCTCACTGGTCAAGTGGTCGGGCGCGGAAAATGTAACGGGGCTCAAGCTAGGAGCCGAAGCCACGGACTTCACGCTTTGCGTGGAGTGGTAGGGGAGCGTTCCCATGCCGGCGAAGCGGCGGCGTAAGCCAGCCGTGGAGGCATGGGAAGTGAGAATGCTGGCATGAGTAACGAAAGAGGAGTGAGAAACTCCTCCGCCGAATGCCCAAGGGTTCCTGAGTAAAGCTAATCTGCTCAGGGTTAGTCGGGACCTAAGCCGAGGCCGACAGGCGTAGGCGATGGACAACAGGTTGATATTCCTGTACCACGTACTCACCGTTATGACCGATGGGGGGACGGGGTAGGCTATGGAAACCCAGGCGATGGTCGACCTGGGGTAACCGCGTAGGGCGACCGGTAGGGAAATCCGCCGGTCACGAAGCCTGAGACGGGATGCCGAGCTCGTAAAGAGCGAAGTTCCGGAAGCCATGCCTCCAAGAAAAGCCTCTAGGCAGGTGGGGCGTGCCCGTACCAAAACCGACACAGGTGGGCAGGTAGAGAATACCAAGGCGATCGGAAGAACCCTCGTTAAGGAACTCGGCAAAATGGCCCCGTAACTTCGGGAGAAGGGGCGCCTCGGTAGGGTCTAGGGATTTACTCCCAAAAGCCCGAGGAGGCCGCAGTGAAACGGCCCAAGCGACTGTTTACCAAAAACACAGGTCTCTGCGAAGTCGAAAGACGACGTATAGGGGCTGACGCCTGCCCGGTGCCGGAAGGTCAAGTGGAGGGGTTAGCCGCAAGGCGAAGCTCTGAAACTAAGCCCCGGTAAACGGCGGCGGTAACTATAACCGTCCTAAGGTGACACGTCCTTTCCGGACTAGTAATTCCGAATCGGACATTTCGTTGCCCCCGGCGGGAGTGATCCCGTCGGTGCAGCCGGCTATATGCTGGAATATCCGAGTATCCCGCACTACTCATCGTGACGTCCGCACGGACGTTTACGATAGTGACAACGTGACGGGTGCGGACAATCAGCAGGAAAGGCTGATCAGGATCGGCTGGGTCGTCGGTTTCGTAGATGGGGAAGGTTGCTTCTCCATCGGCTTTGTTCGGCAACCGCGCCGACTGGGCCGAGCTGGCTACGCGACCGGCTATCAGGTGTCGCATCGGTTCGTTGTCGTTCAGGGCGAGCAGAGCCGTGCTTGCCTCGAGGAGCTCCAGGGCTTCTTCGGGGTTGGCCGGATCTTTCTCAACCGGCGACACGACAACCATCGCGAGCATCTCCTGCAGTACCACGTAAGTAAGCGTTCCGAGCTGCTCGAACGGATCATTCCGTTCTTCAGGCAGCATCCGCTACACACTTCCAAGCGAACCGACTTCGAGACGTTCGCGCGCTGTATGGAAGTCATTGCAGCGGGTCGGCACCTCACTCGCGCGGGACTCATCGAGATCGCCGAAATGGCACAGACGATGAATCACCGAAAGTCGAGAGAACAACTGATCAGAATCCTCAGAGGCCACACGCCGGCCACCTCACATCCGTGAGGCGAAGATATGGTCCGTTCCCCACGGCGACGTGGGGAGGTGGGCTAACGCCCACCCGCCTGTCAAGACGTGCTACGTGGACAGGTCTACAAGTAACAGCTAAGAGCGAAATTCCTTGTCGGGTAAACGAATTGCCCGTACCGGCTCATAACGGGGAATCCCTACTCGTACGCGACGCGTCAAGGACGTCGTAATAGCGAGAGGGCAATCCCGTGGGAAGTCGGCTCTTCGGAGCTTGACCCCGTAACGACTGATCGTTCTCGATATGAGAACGTGAGATCGCGGTTCTCTGCCCTCGTGGCAAATCTATGGCCGTGATCAAACGCCGGCGCCCTTCGGATGTTCAAGGGCGAAGGGATAGTCTGCGCCCCTGGAAACAGGGGAATCACGCGAAGTTCCGACCTGCACGAATGGCGTAACGACTTGGGCGCTGTCTCAACGAGGGATCCGGTGAAATTGCAGTCTCGGTGAAGATGCCGAGTACCCGTGGTTGGACGGAAAGACCCCGTGAACCTTTACTACAGCTTGACATTGGAGTCTGGGGTGCGTTGTCCAGGATAGGTGGGAGGCTTTGAAGCGGGGACGCCAGTCCTCGTGGAGCCAATCTTGGGATACCACCCTTCGTGTTCTGGGCTTCTAACCTCTGGCCGTGATCCGGCAGAGGAACAGTGTCAGGTGGGTAGTTTGACTGGGGCGGTCGCCTCCTAAAATGTAACGGAGGCGCGCAAAGGTTCCCTCAGCACGGTTGGAAATCGTGCGTAGAGTGCAAAGGCATAAGGGAGCTTGACTGCGAGACTGACAAGTCGAGCAGGTGCGAAAGCAGGCCTTAGTGATCCGGCGGTAGAGAGTGGAATTGCCGTCGCTCAACGGATAAAAGGTACTCCGGGGATAACAGGCTTATCGGGCCCAAGAGTCCACATCGACGGCCCGGTTTGGCACCTCGATGTCGGCTCGTCGCATCCTGGGGCTGGAGTAGGTCCCAAGGGTTGGGCTGTTCGCCCATTAAAGCGGTACGCGAGCTGGGTTCAGAACGTCGTGAGACAGTTCGGTCCCTATCCACCATGGGCGCTGGAAGCTTGAGAGGAGTCGTCCCTAGTACGAGAGGACCGGGACGAACAGACCTCTGGTGTATCAGTCGTCGTGCCAACGGCGCTGCTGATTAGCCACGTCTGGATGGGATAACCGCTGAAAGCATCTAAGCGGGAAGCCCACCTCGAGATGAGGCTTCCCATCCCCTAGAGGGAGTAAGGGCCGTGGGAGACCACCACGTTGATAGGCGGGACGTGTAAGCGCAGTAATGTGTTGAGCGGACCCGTACTAATTGCCCGAGGTCTTGATTTTGAACACCACAAGCCACTATGGAGTTTTGAGGGTGCGCATTCAGTTGCGCCCAACTCGACAATTTCGGCGGTTATGGCGGCGGGGGTACACCTCTTCCCATTCCGAACAGAGAAGTTAAGCCCGCCAGCGCCGATGGTACTCGGGGAGCAATCCCCCGGGAGAGTAGGTCGCCGCCGAATTCTTTGAGCAGTGAAAGCCCCGCGTGCGCGGGGCTTTCGGCTGTCCGGAACCGCGGGGAGGTCTTCGGGCGGCGATGCAAGAGATGTCAGACTGCCACGCCCTCGAGCCGGCAGTCCGGACCTCTGGGCTGGGTTTCGCGAAACGGGTAGATACCCGCGGCCGAATCCGTAACGAGTCCGATTACCAGATCACGAGCAATGCGACTCTGAGAACGGTCGCGAGATGAGGCATCGTGCGAGAGCGGCGGGCGGGCCCAGGGTTCCCCTGTGAGAAGTCGTAGGGTCTTTCTTGTCGCGTTGACCGCATGTGTCACCTCTGCGTGCGGCGGCACCAGCACGGCTTCTGAGACGGCTGGCGCGCCCGCGCTAACACGCTACGTCGCTGTCGCCAAGGCCCGGGTCATCCAAGCGAACAAGGACATGGACAACGCGACGCATGCAGGCGCGTCAGCGTTCGTGACCCCTCTTCCTGGCCCTTCCGAGCGGCAAGCCGTTGCTGACCGGGTTCGAGCGGTCACGGCGGCGTTGCGGGCGCTCACTCGGCATGTGTCCGAGATCAGGCAGCCCACCGGGCTCCGGGGGGCCCACTCGTTCTCGTTGCGAGCGTCAAGGCCCAAGCCGACGGGGCAGCCCGGATCGCGGCAGGACTCCAAGAATGGGCGGACTCGGGCGACCTATCGCAGCGAGCGTTGGAGCTGGCCGCGCGGAAGCCGATTTCAGACGCTGTGCAAGGGAGCGGCTGGATTGGAGAACCGAAACGATCATCGCGCTTCGGCAGGCGGCAGCTGCGGTGCCCCGGTGGCTCAAGAGCTCCGGTTGCGGGGCGTTCGGGCCCTAGCGGTTGGAACACCGCTGCGGTCGCCGCCGAATGAACCTCAAGGAAGGGAGGTGGGGAGCGTCCCTTCTTCGGACGCCTACACCGGCAGCGTCAGCGACTCGAGATCCCGCGGGTAGTACGTGAGCCACTCGACCCCGTCGTCCGTGACGGCGATCGTGTCCGAGTGGCGGAAGCCGCCGAGCGCCGCCGCGTACAGGCCCGGCTCGACGGTGAACACCATGCCGGGCCGGATCTCCGTCTCGTCGCCGCGGTCGAGGAACGGCCCCTCGTGGTAGCGCATCCCGATGGCGTGTCCGACGTGGTGTCGCCAGTGCTCCCAGAGGCCGTGCTGCTCGTAGTAGGCGCGGACCTTGCGGTCGACCTCCGCGCAGGGCACACCGGGGCGGATCGTCTCGACCGCGAGGTCCTGAAGCGCCAGCATGTGGCCGAAGAACCGCGTCTGGGCCGGTGACGGAGGCCCGATGACCATCGTGCGCTCGAGCTCGGAGTGGTAGCCCCACACCGGCGCCGACGCGCCGGTCACCAGCGTGTCTCCCGCCTCGAACACGATGTTGTTGCCGTGCGCGTGCGGGATCGCCGCGTTGCGGCCGATCTGGCCGCGGTACGTGGCAATCGCGCCGTCATACCATGGGCTCTGGGCGCGGTAGAGCGGGCCGATCGCGTCGAGCATGGCCGACGTCGCCTCGTTCGACGCGCGCCGCTCGACCTCGGTCTCGGTGACGCCCGGCCGCGTGTAGCGCTGCAGGAGGGTGTGCGCCAGGTTGCCCCAGCGACAGCTCTCCCGCAGGAGCGCGATCTCGGCCGCGCTCTTGATCGTCATCTGGTCCTCGACGACGTCCGCCACGTGCGTCCACTCGCCGAGACCCGGGCCGCGGTAGCCGAAGACCCACGGGTAGCCGTCGCTGTCGGCGCCGAGCGCACCGGCGACCCCGAGCGCGTCGAGCAGCTCGCCGAGCGCGTCCATCGGGTGGCGGTCGCCGGGGTACTCGTCGTAGTGGGCGACCTCGTCGACGGCGGTGTTCGCTTGCGCGTGCTCCAGCTCGAGCCGCGGCACGAGCATGCCGCCGCGTCCGCCGACGGCGAGCGCGAGCGCGATCGGCCGCTCGGTCGGGACGAAGAAGAAGCCGCTGTAGTAGTGGACGTAGTGAGGGTCGAAGAGCACTGCGCCGGCAAGGCGGCGCTCCTCGAGCCGGGCGGCGAGCGCCTCACGGCGGGCGGCGAACTCGGTCTCGGAGATCCTCATCACTCGTAGAGCGTCAGGGTCGCCAGCACGATGTAGGCGCCGGCGAGGGCCAGGCCTTCGAAGGCAGCCGCCTCGCCGTCGCCGGTCGCCTGCCAGACGACGATCGCCGTGAGCGCGAGAGCGCCGATGTACACGGGCTTGAGCTCGAACGTCAGGTGGTGGGCGAAGAGCAGCGACACCAGCACGAGCGCGGGGTAGAGGAACGCGGCGATCTGGGCGACCGAGTTCTTGACGACGGAGATCGCGAGATCGGATTGCTCCTTGTACGCGAGCACGACGCCGGCGGCGTTCTCGACGGCGTTCCCGGCGATGGCGGCGATCACGAGCCCCGCAAACGCCTCGGAGATGCCGAGCTCGTCGATCGTGGGCCGGAGCTCGTCGACGAACCATTCCGAAACGAAAGCCGCCGCAACCCCGGCGACCGCAAGCAGTACGAGCGCGGCGCGGAAACTGATCCCTTCCTCCATCATCCCGCGGCCTGCTTCCGGAGCCTGCTCGTTCCGGATGTAGGGCACGAGCCAGGCGACGTACACGGCCAGGATCACCACGGCGCCGACGATCGAGATCGTGTCGATGTGGTTGCTCGCCTTGTCGTTCGAGGCGACGGAGGAGCCGAGGATCACGATGATGAACGTCACCATCAGGAGGAGGGTGGCCGTGTCGTTCGGGAGGCGCGGGTTGAAGCGCATGATCCCGTCGCGTGCGCGCCACGCGCCCGTGGCGATCACGATCCCGAGCACCAGCAGCGCGTTGGCGAAGATCGAGCCGATGACGGCGTACTGCGCCACGATGACTTCGCCGGCGGCCAGCGCGAACAGGACGATGAAGAACTCCGGCAGGTTCCCGAGCGTCGACTGGAGCACGCCGGTGACGCCCGGACCGTAGCGGTGCCCGACGGTCTCCGTCGCGACCGACACGACCCAGGCGAGACCGGCAAGGGCAACGGTTGCGGCCGCGAACGCGACCAGGTCCGGCCCGTCCAGGTAGTGCAGTGCGCCCGCAGCTACGACCACGACTGCGAGCGCCGCCAGGAGCAGGCGGTGGGAGCGGCTCACGGCAGCCCGATCCTCGGCACGTCGCGGACTATGCCGCGGGTCCGGGTCCTATGCGGCCCGCAACCGCTCCGGCCAGTCCGGATCGAGCGCACGGAGACGCGCGATCCGATCAGCCGGCGGCGGCTGCGTCGCGAAGAGACCCGGCAGCCCGCGGGGCGGGAATGGGTCGAGCGTGAAGAGCGGCGCGGTGGCGGGGTTGGCGCGCAACTCGACGAGCTCGCCCGCCAGCTCGAGCCTGACGAGCGCATCGGCCAGCCCGTGGGGCGTCTCGCAGATCTCCGCCGCGAACGCGTCGGCCACGAACTCGCGCTTCGGAGAGAGCAGGGCGTTCACGATCGCGGAGGCGATCGGCCCGAGGACGAAGAGGAGAGCCCGCGAGAGGAACCCGCCGATGCGGGTGAATTCGACGAGCGCTGCAGCGACGACCACCGCCGGCGTCTGGACGAGCACGTCACGCGTGCGGATATGGGCGACCTCGTGCGCGAGCACGCCCTCGAGCTCCGCCGGCGGCAATGCCTGCAGGAGCCCGGTGCTCACGCCGATTGCCGAGCCCGCCGGCCCGCGGCCGGCGGCGAACGCCCGCGGAAAACCGTCACGCGTGATGTAGAGCTTCGGCGGCGCGATGCCGCCCCTGGCCGCCAGGCGCTCGACCATCGAGCGGAGGGCAGGCGACTCGGCCTGCGGCAGCTCCTCTGCGCCCACGAGGCCCGCCACGATGCGGTCGCCGTACCAGTACGTGCTCGCGGCGGCGAGCACCACCGCGAAGACCGCGATCGCGGCGACGCGGAGCCCGCCGGCGAACCAGCCGATCGCCCCGGGCAAGGCCGCGGCGCACAGCAGGAAGAGCCACGCCTTCAGCAGGTTGCCGGTGACGGCGCGGCGGACGACTCGGCGATCAGGTGTCGTCTTCGCGCTCGTCCTCGACGAAGCCGCGGGGCGGCCAGTCGGGCTCAGGGGCGTCGCAGCGGCTCGTGCAGTGCAGCGAGGCGATGTTCTGCAGCGGGATGAGGATGTGCCCGTTGAGCTCGATGTGGGCCACGTCGTCGATCGCGCAGTACGCCGTCAGCACGCCGTCCTGGTAATCGCCGCCGAAGAGCGCGACCTCCACCTGCTCGCCCTTGTACTTGCTGGTGTAGTCCTCCACAAGCCGGCTCAGTCTACTCGGCGGAGGGTGCCGTTCTCGACGGCGATTCGGGACACGTCGCAATTTGCGATGCGCCCGAACCCCTGTCTCCCCTCCGGGTACGGAACGCCGTCGGCGTCCATGAGGATCACCCGCATTGCGCCGCCGTGCGCGACGACGAGGATCGTGTCGCCGGGATGCGCCCCGGCGAGCCGGCGGATCGCGCCGCGGATCCGCTCGGCGAGCGCGAGGTGATCTTCGACGTCTCCTTCGGCCTCGTTGCCGTCGCGCCAGCGCGTCCACGCGCCGGGCCACTGCTCCTCGAGCTCGGCGACCGTGCGGCCCTCCCAGCTGCCGAAGTTCCGCTCGCGGAGGGCCGGGTCGACGACGACGGGCAGATCGAGACGCAGCGCCAGGATCTCCGCCGTCTCGCGCGCCCGGTCGAGGTCGCTGGCGTAGACGGCGTCGATCCGCTCGCCGGCGAGCTGCTCTGCGAGCGCCTCGGCCTGCTCGCGGCCACGAGCGTTCAGCGACGAGTTGGTCTGGCCCTGGATCCGGCCCTCGGAATTCCAGGCGGTCTCGCCGTGGCGGACGAGCAGGATGGTCGTGGGCGCCATCCGGCTACGGTAGCCGCGTGGATCTTGGCCTCCGCGATCGTGTGTGCATTGTCACCGGTTCGACCGCCGGGATCGGGCTCGAGGTCGCGCGGCAGCTCGCCGCCGAGGGCGCGCTGGTCGTCGTCTGCGGGCGGGACCGCGAGCGCACGCAGCGGGCCCGGGAGGCGACCGGCTCGGCGCTCGCCGTCGTCGCCGACCTGGCGGAGCCCGGCGGGCCTGAGCACGTCGTCGAGCATGCCCGCGAGGCGCTCGGCGGTGTCGACGTGCTCGTCAACAACGTCGGCATCGCCTACCAGGTCGGGTTCGAGGAGCTGTCGGACGACGACTGGGACTCGATGTGGCACCTGAACGTCATGAGCTACGTGCGCGCGATCCGCGCCGCCCTGCCCGCGCTGCGGGAGCGCGGCGGCGGCGCGATCGTCAACGTCTCTTCCACCTCCGGCAAGCGGCCGTCGACGTCCATGCCCGATTACTCGGTGTCGAAAGCGGCGGTGCTCTCGCTCTCGCGCGTGGTCGCCGACCTGTACGCCCGCGACGGGATCCGCTGCAACGCCGTGACGCCCGGGCCGACGGCCACCGGTGCGTGGCTCGATCCGGGCGGCCTGGCCGACCAGCAGGCCGCGCGCACCGGCCAGTCGCGCGACGAGGTGCTCGCGTCGGTGGCGGCCGCGCGCCCGCTCGGCCGGCTCGCGCAGCCTGAGGAGATCGCATCGGTCGTGACGTTCCTCTGCTCGGACCGCGCCGCCTACGTCACCGGGGCCGCGTGGAGCGTGGACGGCGGCACGGTGCCGATCATCCTGTGACGCGCGCGTGCCGGGGCCAGCAGGCCGACCGACTACCGTAGGAGGGGTGCCGGAGCTCGCCCCCAAGGTCGCCGACAGCTTCGCGGAGCGCATCCGCGAGCAGGAGGAGACGTGGCTCTCGCCGCTCGCCGTGCGCTCGTACGAGGGGCGTGGCCGGGCGCAGCCGGAGCAGGAGAGCGACCTGCGCACGCCGTTCCAGCACGACCGCGACCGGATCGTGCACTCCAAGGCGTTCCGGCGGCTGAAGCACAAGACGCAGGTCTTCATCTCGCCTGTCGGCGACCACGTGCGGACGCGGCTGACCCACACGCTCGAGACGACCGGCATAGCGCGTGGCGTGGCGCGGGCGCTGCGGCTGAACGAGGACCTCGTCGAGGCGGTCGGGCTTGGCCACGACCTCGGCCACCCGCCGTTTGGCCACGCGGGCGAGGAGGCGCTCGACCGGCTGCTGCGCGAGCGCTACGGGCTCGGCTTTCGCCACAACGAGCACTCGTTGCGCGTCGTCGACGTGCTCGAGCGCGACGGCCGCGGGATGAACCTCACGTGGGAGGTGCGCGACGGCATCCTCAACCACACCGGGCCGAGCGAGCCGGCAACGCTCGAGGGCAAGATCGTCCGCATCGTCGACCGGGTCGCCTACATCAACCACGACATCGACGACGCGCTGCGCGGGGGCCTGCTGGCGCACGGCGACCTGCCGCGGACGGAGATCGAGCTGCTCGGCGAGACCGGCTCCCGGCGGATCG
Source organism: uncultured Thermoleophilia bacterium (assembly GCA_963734565.1). GTDB lineage: Bacteria > Actinomycetota > Thermoleophilia > Gaiellales > Gaiellaceae > JACVRM01. Next base: position 57,470 of record CAVTHM010000003.1, read on the forward strand.
ACACGCTTGTCCACGACCTCGTCGAGACCTCCGCGGTGGCCGGCGACATCCGCCAGAGCGACGAGATCGGAGCCGCGATGCTCGACCTGCGCCGCTTCATGTTCGAGCGCGTGTACCTCGGCGAGGGCTCGCAGGCAGAGCACCGCCGGGCCGCCGGAGACGGTCGAGCGGATCTTCGACCACCTGCAGGCGCACCCGGACGCGCTCCCACCCGGCGACGGTGCGCTGCCGCAGCGGATTACCGACTTCCTCGCCGGGATGACCGACCGGTACGCGCTGTCGTACGCGGCGGCGCTCTAGTGCCGCGCATCAAAGACACGTCCGTGGAGGCCGTGCGCGGGGCCGTCGACATGGTCGAGCTGGTCGGTGGGCGGACGCAGCTGCGCAAGGCCGGCGCGCGCTGGACGGCCCGCTGCCCTTTCCACGAGGAGCGGACGCCGAGCTTCTCGGTGAACGCGGTCGACAAGCTCTACTACTGCTTCGGCTGCGGCGCGAAGGGCGACGCGATCACGTTCGTCCGCGAGACGGAGAATCTCGACTTCGCGGGCGCGATCGAGTGGCTCGCCGAGCGGTTCCGCGTCGAGCTGGAGTACGAGGACGAGTCGCCGCGCCAGGACGCCGAGCGCAAGCGGCGCGAGCGGCTGCTCGCGCTGCTCGAGCAGGCGACTGGCTTCTACGAGCGCTACCTGTGGGAGACCGCCGCGGGTGAGCCGGTGCGCGAGTACCTCGCCGGGCGCGGGCTCGGGGAAGAGGTCTGCCGCGAGTTCCGGCTCGGGCTGGCGCCGCGCGGGTCGATGCTCGTCGCGAAGGCGCGGGCGCAAGGGTTCTCGGCGGAGGAGCTGCAGGCCGCGGGGCTGGCCGGGCGGCGTGGTGGCGACTACTTCTCCGCGCGGCTGCTGTTCCCGCTCGCCGACGCGCGCGGCCGGGTCGTCGGCTTCCAGGCGCGGCGGCTGCGCGACGCCGACCCGCTCAAGGCGAAGTACGTGAACTCGCCGGAAGGCGAGCTGTTCCGCAAGGGGTCGCTCCTGTACGGACTGCACGCGGCGCGCAACGCGATCGCGAAGCACGGCCGGGCGATCGTGGTCGAGGGCAACACCGACGTGCTGGCGCTGCGCCAGGCGGCCGTCGAGCCGGTCGTGGCTTCGATGGGGACGGCGCTCACCGAGCAGCAGCTCAAGGAGCTGGGGAGGCTCACACACGTCCTCTTCCTCTGCTTCGACGCGGACGCTGCGGGGGAGGCGGCCACGCTCCGCGGGATGGAGCTCGCCCATGGACAGGGCATGGACGTGCGCGTCGTCGCGCTCCCGCCGGGGTCTGATCCCGCCGACGAGGCGGACGGCTTCGAGCAGCGACTGCGCGATGCCGAGCAGTACCTGCTGTACCGCGTGCGCCTCATCATCACGCGGGCGGAGGACCGGCAGGCCGCGTTCGATCAGGTCGAGGCGTTCCTCGCGCCCTTCAAGGACTCGCCGCAACGGCAGGAGGCGCAGCGTCTGGCAGCGGACATGCTCGATCTCCCGCGTGAGCTGCAGGCCGGCCTGGCGCCGTACCGGCAGCGCTCGAATGCGCCGACGGTGTCGCGCAAGATGCTCGAGGCAGGCGATCGGCTCGAGCGGATGTTCCTCGCCGCGGCCGTGCTCGATCCGGCCGGGGCGGCGCCATGGGCGCGGGAGCTCGGCGACGAGCACTTCGACACCGACGAGCACCGGCAGCTGCGCGCGTTCCTCGCCGGCGAGCGCGGCGCAGAGGAGAAGGAGACCGCCGCGCTCCACGCCGAGCTGTGGGCAACCGCCGAAGCCGAGGGCATCGGCGCCGACCAGGCGCGCGGCCTCGCGCTGGAGCTCAAGGAGCGCTGGGTCGACCGCGAGATCACGGCGCTCGAGCAGGGAACGATGTCGCGCGACGACGAGCGCCGCCACGCCGAGCTCGTGCGGTTCCGCGGCGAGCTGCGCGAGGCGGTCTCAGCGCTCGCCTGAGTGGCACACTCGGCAGGTGCGCATCGTCGTCTGCATCGCCGTCCTCTTGGCGCTGTGCGCGCCGGCGCAGCCCGCGCAGGCGTCGGACGGCAGCGTGCGCTGGACGCTCAAGACGGGTGTGGCGGCGATCGGCCGCTACAAGCGCGAGCGGCTCGCGCCGCGGCTCGTCGTGACGATCGCGGCGCTGCGAGCACGACCATCCGACGACGCCGCCGGGGCGCGACGGGCGTGCGCTCGCGATCGACGGCTTCCGGGCGGCCCAGCGCGCCGTCCGCGCGGAGCTCGAGTTCTACAACGAGGACAGCGGCCGGCTGGCCGAGGCGACGAAGGACGCGTCCCGCGCCGACCGCAACTGGCAGGAGGCCGCGCGGCTTCTGCGGCAGGCCGGAAACGCGCTCGGTGTGCCGGTTGGCCGGGTGAACGGCCGCTAGGACGCCGCTACAATCCGACGGGCCGCGCCGGTCCCCGGTAGCTCAATTGGCAGAGCATCCGGCTGTTAACCGGAGGGTTGTTGGTTCGAGTCCAACCCGGGGAGCTACGAAAGCCCTGCTCGCGCGGGGCTTTTGTCCTTCAGCGGGAGGTGTCGGCGGCCGATACAGGCCTCGTGAACCGGAGCTACAAAGGCGCACCAATGATCAGCCTGCTGTTGGCGCTCGTCGCCGTCGGCGCGATCTGGCAGATGGGCGTCTTCGGCGGCGGCAGCTCGTCGACGACGTCGCCACAGGCGATCCAGCGCGAGGAGAGCCAGGCGGGCGCCGTCACCGCACAGTCGAACCTCGAGGCGGCCGGGCCGGCCGCGCAGGCCTACTACGCGGAGCACGGCACGTACGAGGGGCTCACGCTCACGTCCTACGACGCGAGCGCGGGAAGCATCGCGGTCGCGAGCGCCGACGCCACGTCGTACTGCCTGCAGACGGTGGTCGGCACGCAGGTCTTCAGCCTGCGCGGGCCGGGCGGCAGCGTCATCCCGGGCGCCTGCTGAACACGTTTCTCGCCCCAATGGGTGTAGGACGTGCCTCCACGCGTCGGTAGAATCAGGGCGTGGGTTGGCTGTGGATCGCCTTGTTGGGACTGGCGGTTGCGGTCCTCGTAACTGCCGAGTGGCCGCGCATCGCCGGTCGGCTTCCGTTCGGAGCCGATCATGCGCGCGAGCGCCGCAGGCGCAAGTCCGATCTGCGGCTGGTGCGCACGGAGGAGCTCGACGACAGCGACGAGTTCGCCGCGAGCGTGGAGCGAGACCTCGCCCAGCTGCCCACGATCAAAGAGCGCGACCGGAACCGTTAGCCGCTAGGCGACGCGGAACCAGGCAGTGAGCGCGGCCGTGTTCGGCAGCACGCCCCCGCGGTTCTCGTCGTTTTTCGTCTCCTGGAAGTCCGCTACCGCCACGTGCACCTTGTGGCGACCGGTCTTGAGCCCCGGGTCCGCGAGCACCACGACGCCCGTCTTCGGGTCGTAGCTCGAGGCGGCGGGCCGCCCGTCGAGCTTCGCCGCTATCGAGGACGGATTGACGCCGCTGCCCGCGTCCGTGGCGCGGATCTGGACGGTGCCGCCCCGGGCGATCTTCGCGGTCAGCAGCCGCAGCGCCGGCCGCGCGCGGTCGTCGACCCACCAGCGGAACGTGAACGGGCCCGCGCCCGCTGCGGTCGTGCTGTCGAAGACGATGTCGTAGCTCGCCTGCAGCCGGGGAGATCGCGCCCACAACGGGCGCCGGCGCGTCCCAGGTGACGCCGTACGGGTTGAGGTCGATCGGCAGCCCGGCCTCGCCGGTGAGCCGGTTCTCGTTGCCGGCGTACACCATGCGGAGCGTGACCGCCACGCCGGGCTTGTGGCTGAGGATGGCCGCACCCAGATTCGCAGCGGGCCGCCGCAGGCGGATGCGGAACACCTGCTCGGGTCCCAGCAGGTGCACGGGCAGCCCGAGGCCCGACACGTCCTCGGGGTAGCGGTACGTCGTCACGCGCGCCGGGCGCCCAGCGGTGTTCCCGGCGTACACGCCCGGCTTCGAGAGCACCGTCACCTTCGCCCGCGCGAGCTCCGTCCGGGCGAGGTGTGCCCAGTAGGGGATCCGCCGGCGGACGCCGTTTCGGGTGAGGACGACGAAGCCCTGCGCGTCGCCCTCGGCTGCCGTGGCGGTCCCCGGACCGAGATCGCGAGCGGGCCGGGGACGACAGCCGACACGGGCGACGTCACCGAAACGCCCGCAGGCGTCGACTGCGGCTCGACCGCGACGGCCCAGGCGCCTGCCCCGTCGCCCGCGTCTTCGAGCTGGACGGTGCGCGAGACATTCGCCCCGGGTGCCACGAGCCCGAACGACAGGTTGGTCGGCGCCGTGAACAGGTACGGGTGGTCGGCCTGCACGGCGTCGATGAGGCCGCCGCCCTCGCGCGTGACCGGCACTTCGGTCGAGCTCTTCGCGTTGACGAAGACGGGTGCACCCGTCGAGACGAGCGCCGACTTGATCTGCGCGACCGTCCAGGTCGGGTGGCGCTGGCGCAGGAGCGCGGCGACGCCGGCGACGTGCGGCGAGGCCATGCTCGTCCCGCTGAGCGTCCCGAAACCGGCGTTCGGGAGGGACGAGAGCACGTCGCTTCCAGGCGCGGTGACGTCCGGCTTGAGCCGCAGCGAGACGGGTGACGGGCCCGACGACGAGAACCAGCTGATCAGCGGCCGCGAGTCGTTCACGTCGGCGGCGGCGACGCTGATCGCCTTCGAGGCGCTCCCGGGAGAGAGGATCGAGCCGCGGCCGAAGTCGGCGAAGTCGTTCCCGGCCGCGGCGACGGGCACGACGCCTGCGTCTGCGGCCGCGTCGAGCGCTTTCGCGACCAGGTCGCCCCGCGGGTCGATCTCGGCCTCGCCGATCGAGAGGTTGATGACGTCCATGCCGTCCGCGACGGCCGCCTCGACGCCGGCGATGATCTCGGGCGAGTTGCCGTTCAGGCCGCCGCCGGGCATCGGGCGTGGAGAGCACTTTGTAGTTACCGAGGTACGCGCGCGGTGCGACCCCGGAAAGAGATGTCCCGGAGTTCGTGCGCGTCCCGAAGTCGCCGAGGGCGATCCCGGCGACGTGCATGGCGTGCGACGACTTCTCGGGGTCGAACGGCCGGCCGGCGTAGCGCCAGCCGAGCCCGGCGGGCGCGAACGCGCGCGCCGCGATCACCTTGGGCGACGTGTACTGCTTCTGGCCGCGCGGATAGCCCGCCGGCATGGTGAAGCCCGCGCCCGAGAAGTACGGGTGCGAGGCGTCGACGCCGTCGTCGATCACGCCGATCTTCACCCCGTTGCCGGCCGTCGAGAAGTCGGCGCCCCAGAGCAGGGACGCCTTCACGGCGGCGAGGTTCGACGCCTCGCTCGAACCGTAGGCGACGCTCTGCGTGACGCGCGCGACGCCCGGCACGTGCTGGAGCGCCGTCACCTTGCCGGCCGGGACGACGACGGCGAGCGCGTTGAGCGTGATCCGGTAGCGCCAGCGGACCGTCGCACCCGGGATCGCGGCGCGGATGCGGCGCGCGACTGCGTCCTGCTGCGCGTTCACGCCGCGAGGTAGCCGCCGGCGAGCGGACCGCGGACGTCGAGGCGCTCGTGGCGCACGGCCGACGTGAGCGCGCGGCTGCTCGTGACCGCCTGCGAGAGCGACGGAGCGTCGAGCTCGGCGATCACCTCGACCCGCGAGGCGGCGGCAGCCGGCCCGGCTGCGACCGCGAACACCGCAGCGCACGCCGCGACCAGGAGACCCCAACGCATCGAAACCATCGTAGTTATAGACGCCGCGGCCGTTCGCCGCGTGTCCGCGCGCTACTCGGGCGACGGCTCGCGGCATTCGAGCGATCCGTGCCGCTCGCGGTCGGCAGCGCAGCGGAGTCGGGGCTACAATGCGCGTCCGCGCGGATGTGGCGGAATTGGTAGACGCGCACGGTTCAGGTCCGTGTGCCCTTAGGGGCGTGGAGGTTCAAGTCCTCTCATCCGCACTCGTGCCACCGCGCTAGGGGAGCGCGGCGAGCACCTTCTCGGAGTGGCCCTGCGCGCGCACGTTGCGCATGGCCTTCGCGACGACGCCGTTCTCGTCGATCACGAACGTGGAGCGGATCAGACCGGTCACCACGTTGCCGTAGAGGTTCTTCTCGCCCCAGGCGCCGTACAGCTCGGCGACCGCGTGATCCGGGTCGGCGAGCAGCGTGAACGGCAGCGCGTACTTGTCCTTGAAGCGGACGTGCGAGTCGACGTCGTCCGGGCTCACGCCCAGGATGACGGCGCCGCGCTCCTGGTAGGCCTCCCAGTCGTCGCGGATCCCGCAGGCCTGCGCCGTGCAGCCGGGCGTGTCGTCCGCTGGATAAAAGTAGAGGACGACCGGGCGGCCACGGAAGTCGGAAAGCGATACCTGCTGACCCGCGTCACTCTCGAGCGTAAAGTCCGGCGCAGGCTGCCCCTCCTCGACCACGCCGCGAGCCTACCGGCCTGCCGCGATCGACTAATGCCCGGTGCCCTCGATGAAAGTAGTGAAAGCGCAGAGGATGACCACGATGGCACTTAGGCTTCGCGTTACGGGGGCGCCCAAACCGCCTCCCGTGAGTGCCCTTACGAGGGCGCAAGTTGCCGCTACACCAGCCGCCGCCACGACCGTGTAGATCCAGGCCGAGCTCGGCGTTCCGTGGTCCGAGATCCGTCGAAGCGTCGGAAGGTAGTAGTCGTCATACGTGTAGAAGCGAGCAGCCACGAACGCTGCGGCTGCGAGAGGCACCGTTATTGCCGCGGCGTCGCGGGTTCATGCCAGCACCGCGCCGGCGATCATCGCAAGTAGGGCCGCTAGCTGTATCCAGCCCTCGCCCGGAGGCCCGTCGCCGGGCACCGTTCCCATCGAGATCCACCCCAGTGCGACTGCAAGCTCGTACGCCGCGCACGCGATCAGCACGGCTAGAACGATGACGGTCGATCGCACGCCCTCGATGATCGCTCGCTCTGAGGATGGCGGTGTCTATGCCGAGCCGGTCGTACTACAAAAAGTTCCCGTCGAGTCGTCCGCTGGATAGAAGTACAGGACGATCGGCTTGCCGCGGAACTGCGACAGGGTGACCTGCTCGCCGGCGTCCGACTCGAGCGTGAAGTCCGGCGCCGGCTGGCCCTCGTCGACCACCGGCGCACCCTACCGATAGGGTCGCGCCGTGCTGCGCGCGCACCAGACGGTGGCGATCCTGGTGCTCGCAGGAGCGGCCGTCGCGGTCATCGTCGGCGGGCTCGCGTACCGGCGCGGCGGCACGGCGACCGGCGCTGCGCGCCACCTGCTCGCGCTCGTGCAGACGCTGCTCGTCGCCCAGGTCGGGCTCGGGCTGCTGCTCCTCTCCGACAACAAGCGAGCCGCCGACCACCTCCACTACGCCTACGGGACGTTCGCTCTGCTCGCCGTGCTCGCCCCCTGGCTCTACGCGCCGGCTGAGCCGCGGCGCCGGTTGCTGTGGTTCGTGGGAGCTACGCTGCTCGCGGGGTTGCTTGCAGGACGTGCCTACATGACGGCCGGATGAAGCGCTTCTTCGCAGAGATGAACCCGCTGGTGCGCGGCCTGCTGATCGTGGGCGCGATCGCGCTCGTGGTCGTCGTGCTCCAGCTCTACGCAACGCTCGCCGCGCTGTACGCGATCGCCCGCATCGCGTTCTTCATCGCGATTGCGTTCTTCCTCTTCCTGATGTGGCGCGAGCGGCGCAGCGACATCGAGATGTGGCCGGGCCGCGCGCAGGTCGCGTTCTACGGTGCCGCCATCCTCGCGGTGGTCGACCTCGCCGCCTACTTCACGGTCGGCGCGAGCGGCCCGGACGCGCTCGCGTTCCTGCTCGTGCTGATCATCTGCGGCTTTGCGATGTTCCGCGTCTGGCGCGACCAGCACGCCTACTGAGCGACGCGTGCCGCGGCACCGTCGAGCGCGTCGAGCGCGGCGCGGACCGGCATGCGCCGGCCGACGAAGATCGGCGTGTCGCGCTCGGTGTAGCGGCTCGCCTCGGAGTCGCGGAGCCGGAGCATCAGGTGCATGAAGTCCGCCGGCTCCTCGCATTCGAAGGCGGTCATGAACTCCTGGTCGTCGATCCCGAACGAGTACGTCGTGTGGTTCTTGATGCCCGGGAACTCCTCGCGGCCGATGCGGATGTGCTCGTCCATCGCGCGCTGCCGGTCGGCCTCGGTGAGCGCGTACCAGGGGCGCACCTTCACGAACGGGTAGACGACGAGGTACGGCAGGTCGAGCGGCGCGATCTTGCGCGGTCGCCGCGCGGAGGTGTACTGCGAGGCCTTCGTCGTCGCGAGGTACGAGTACGGCGTCTCGAGCCAGCCCGCGAGCGGCGTGCCGTTGAGCGCAGCACCGAGCTCGCCGAGGTCCTCGTAGCGCTCGGTGATCTTCCAGAGAAAGAAGTCGCAGTCGGGACGCACGCCCGCGACCGAGTACGTGCGCAGGCCGGCCATCCGCTCGCCCCAGTCCTCGACCACCTCCGCGAAGCGCGTCCTTGCCGGCCGCGCGCTCGTCGACCGGGAGGCGCCGCCAGGCCGGGTCGACGCGGTAGAAGGTGTACGCGACGTACTGGCCTTCCATCAGCCTGTAGCCCTCATTCGAGGGATCGTAGCCCTCGCTGGTTGACCCCCCGGCGCGGTCACAGGAAGATCCGTCGGTGGGGTGGGGTCGGCTAGCAGCCGTGCGGCTGCGTTCATGCTCGTGTGCTGTGCCGGGACGGCGGGCCGGGCCGTGCGCCCGTGTACTCGGTGACGGTCGTCGGGTCGCTGACGACATCGTGCGTTCGTGCCGCCGCACGAGGACGCGATGGGCTGCCGGCACGACGGGCTCAGCTACTCGAACGTCCTCAAGTTCACGAGCTCGCGGGCGGTGCGGACGACGACGCGTCCGTGCGGCGCTGCCGGTGAGCGGGATCCAGACCGCGAGCGGCACCGACCAGCAAGGAGTGCCCCGACGGCGCCGTCTCGGCGCGCGATCGTCGACGGCCCGCCGCACGCCGTGACGATGAGGCCGCTCTCGCTGCGCATCGCCGGCGGCCGGCTCTGGCTCGACGGCACGCTCGACGACGTCAGCGGCGCCTGCCTCGACGCGCGGCACGCCGCCGAATCCGCTGCCGCTCGCCGGTGTCTACGCACACGTGCCGCGCGCGCCGAAGGCGATGGCGGCGTCGTGACGCTCCGCGGCGAAGAGGACGGCAGGCCCAGGGCGACGGCTGCCTGCTCGTCCGCTCGGTCCGCTGGACGGTCACGTTCGCCGCGTCGGGTAGTCAGAGCGGCCATGGCTACGCTGGCCGCGTGGCCAGCACGCGCTCGAACCGCGCCTGAAGACCCTGCCCGCCAAGCCGGGCGTCTACCTCTTCCGCGACGCAGCAGGGCGAGGTGCTCTACATCGGCAAGGCGAAGTCGCTGCGGCCGCGGGTGCGCTCGTACTTCCAGTCGGGCGAGACGCGGCGCGGCGTCGCCGACCTGGCGCGCCGGATCGCCGACCTCGAGGTGATCGTGACCGGCAACGAGGCGGAGGCGCTCCACCTCGAGCAGACGCTCGTCAAGCGCCACCGGCCGCCGTTCAACGTGCGGCTGCGCGACGACAAGTCGTTCCCGTACATCGCGGTCACGGTCGAGGACGACTACCCGCGCGTCATGTTCACGCGCGAGCGGCACCGGCGCGGCGTCGTCTACTTCGGCCCGTACGCGAACGCGAAGAAGGTGCGCGAGACGCTCGACGTGCTCAACCGCGTCTTCCGCTTCCGGCCGTGCGAGGGCCCGCAGCCCGGCCGGCACTCGGGGATCCCGTGCCTCGACTACCACATCGACCGCTGCCTGGCACCGTGCGTCGGGCTACGTCTCGAAGGAGGACTACGCCGAGCTGATCGACGGCGTCGTCCAGTTCCTCTCGGGCGACACGAAGTCGATCCAGCGGGAGCTCGAGCAGCAGATGACTCGACGCCGCCGCGCTCGAGCGGTTCGAGGACGCGGCGCGCTACCGCAACCGGCTCTTCGCCGTGCGGCACCTGGCCGAGCGGCAGGCCGCGGAGCGGCGCGAGTTCGGGACGATCGACGTGATCGGCATCGCCGTTGCGGCGACCGTGGCGGCGGTGCAGGTCTTCCCGCTGCGCGACGGCAAGCTCGTCGGCCGGCACAGCTTCCACCTCGAGAACGTCGAGGGGCAGGACATCCCGACGGTGCTGGAGGCGTTCTGCCTCGAGTACTACGGCTCGTCGCCGACCGTGCCGCCGGAGATCGTCGTGCCGCCGGAGGCGACCGACACGGAGGCGCTCGAGGAGTTCCTGTCCGAGCGGCGCGGGGCGCGCGTCGAGGTGCGCCCGCCGCAGCGCGGCGAGAAGCGGCGGCTGCAGGAGCTCGCGACGCAGAACGCGCAGCTCGCCGCTTGAGACCGACGCGCGCCGCCACCGAGCAGAAGCGGCTGCGGCGCGTCGAGGCGATGGAGGAGCTGCGCGAGGCGCTCAACCTGGAGAGCCTGCCGGTGCGGATCGAGTGCTACGACATCTCGAACATCCAGTCCGAGTCGCCGGTCGGCTCGATGGTCGTCTTCCAGGACGCGCAGCCCAAGAAGGCGCACTACCGCAAGTTCGGGCTGCGCGCGTTGACCGGGCCGGACGACTTCGCGGCGATGGCCGAGGTCGTCTCGCGGCGCTTCGCGCGGCTCGCCGACGTGACCGCGGAGGAGTACGACGAGAGCTTTGCGGCCAGGTGCCGAACCTGGTCGTGATCGACGGCGGCAAGGGGCAGCTGTCGGCGGCGCTCGCGGCGATGCAGGCGTTCGACCTGCCGCGCGTCGCCGTGATCTCGCTCGCGAAGCGCGACGAGGAGATCTTCCTGCCGCACCGGCCTGACCCGGTGCGGCTCGACCGGCACTCGCCGGGGCTGCAGCTGCTGCAGCGGCTGCGCGACGAGGCGCACCGGTTCGCGCTCGGCTTCCACCGCCAGCGGCGCGACGCGCGCGCAAGCGAGTCGATCTTCGAGCGGCTCGCAGGCGTCGGGCCGGCGCGGCGGCGCGCGCTCGTGCAGCACTTCGGCTCGGCCGAGCGGTTCCTCGCTGCGAGCGAGGAGGACCTCGAGGCGGTGCCCGGGCTGCCCGCGAAGACGGCGCGCTCGATCTACGCGCAGCTGCACAAGGCGGGCCGCGGCTGAGGGCTGGCTATCTCCGCGCGAGGCGTAGCGTCGGTCGCGTCTTCGAAGGGAGGATGGAATGTACGCCCGCATGACCAAGGTGCACGACATCGACGGTGGACATCGCGGGCGGTCCAGACTGTGCGCGACAACGTTGTTCATCCGGCACGCGACCTGGACGGCTACAAGGGCTTCATCGGCTTCGTCGACCGCGAGACCGACACGTTCGTGTCGTTCACGCTCTGGGAGAGCGAGGACGCGATGCGAGCCAGCGAGGCGACGGCGGATCGATGCGCAGCGAGATGATGCGAGATGATCGGCGCCGGCGACGCCGACGGTGAAGCGGTTCGAGGCGGCGATCGTCGAGCTGCCGACCGCGCGTAACCGTCTAGCTGCTCCGCGGGCCGCCTGGCTCGTCAGGGCCGGGCGCCCTCGGCGGCCGCCTCCTCGTCGCGCCGGCGCCGCAGCACGCGCCAGTCGAGCGTCCGCGCCATGAGGAAGAGCGCGATGAAGCCGATGAGCAGGTTCACGACCAGGATCGTCAGCTTCATGCCGACGCTCAGGGACGAGCAGCGCGCTGCGCGACGCCTCGCCGGCGAGCACGACGACGAGCAGCGCCTGCTCGGTGCCGATGCCGCCCGGGCTGATCGGCAGCAGCGTGGAGAGGCTCTGGGCGACCTGGGCGACGAACGCGTTCCGCACGGTGGCGTCGACGTGGAAGGCGCGCAGGAACCAGTACGTCGTCGCGATGCGGCACGTCCAGTCGACGGTCTGCCAGAGCGCGACGCGCCGCAGATAGCGCTTCGGCCGGCGGACGACGGTGAAGCCCTGGCCGACGCGCGCCTTGAAGGCGCGGACGTGGCCGATCGCCCAGACCACGCCGATGCCGATCGCGATCCCGAGCGTGATCGAGATCGCCCGCGAGCAGCCTCGGCCGCTGGAACAGCCAGCCGAAGTCGAAGCTCGGCAGGTCGGGCACGACGTCGAGGCTCGGCAGGACGTTCTGGGTGAGCGCGAAGCCGAAGAGGCTCAGCGCCGCGACCGTGTCGAAGATCGCCATCACCGCGAGCGACGCCGCGAGCGTCGTGTAGGTGGCGCTCGGGATCTTGCTCTTGACCAGGTACAGGCGGACGGCGTCGCCGGCGCGCGCCGGGATCAGCGCGTTGACGCCGACGCCCGCCAGGTACGAGCCGTAGACGAAGCGCCAGCGCACCTTCTCCTCCGGGTACGCCTCGGCGATGACGTTCCGCCAGGCGCGCGAGACGGCCAGCCCGCGGACGAGGTGCAGGCAGACCGCGACGCCGATCGCGCGCTTGTCGACCGCTGCCAGGTGGTCGAAGAAGACCCCGATCGAGTCGAGGGCTTGGTGCATCGGTGCTCCCTACCCAGTTGAGGAGGCTTTGGCGCAATGCAGCCTGAGCCCGTCGCGGCACGCTGCTCGCCCCGATGCGTCGTCCTCGGTCGCGCCCGTATGGCAAGCATACGAACGCTCCCTGCGTCCTAGCCTCGGAACGAGCATCGCACCACGCCGGACGAGCGGCATTCCGCCAAAGCCTCCTGCCTAAGGACGATCCGGCGGGCCGGAGCCGTTGCCGTCGGCGTCCGGCTGGTCGGTCGCCATGAAGGGGTAGCGGTAGTCCCTCGGCGGGACGAAGGTCTCCTTGATCGTCCGCGGGCTGACCCAGCGGATCAGGTTCCACATCGAGCCCGCCTTGTCGTTCGTGCCCGACGCGCGGGCGCCGCCGAACGGCTGCTGGCCGACCACCGCGCCGGTGGGCTTGTCGTTGACGTAGAAGTTGCCGGCCGTGTAGCGGAGCGCGTCACCGGCGCGGATCACCGCGGCGCGGTCGTCGGCGAAGACCGCGCCGGTGAGCCCGTACGGCGCCGTCCGGTCGACGAGCTCGAGCGTCTCGTCCCAGCGGCCCTCCGGGTAGACGTAGGCGGTCACGATCGGGCCGAACAGCTCGTCGCGCATCAGCGGCATGTCCGGGTCGCTCGTCTCGATGACGGTCGGCTCGACGAAGAAGCCCTGCGAGTCGTCGACGCCGCCGCCGACGACGATCTCGGTGTCGCCGCGCTCGCGCGCGAGCTCGATCGCCTCGCGATGGCCCTTCTGCGCCTTGGCGTCGATGACCGCGCCCATGAAGTTCGAGAAGTCGGCGACGTCGCCCATGCGAATCTCGCCGACCTGCGCGGCCAGCCGCTCGCGCAGCTTCGGCCAGAGGTTCGACGGCGCGTAGACGCGCGACGCGGCCGAGCACTTCTGCCCCTGGTACTCGAAGCTCCCGCGCACGATGGCCGTCGCAACGGCGTCGACGTCCGCGGACGGGTGCGCCACGATGAAGTCCTTGCCGCCGGTCTCGCCGACGATCCGCGGGTAGTTGCGGTAGTGGCGATGTTCGCGCCGATCGTCCGCCACATCGAGTGGAAGACGGGCGTCGAGCCCGTGAAGTGGACGCCCGCGAGGCTGGTCGCTGGCCAGCGCCGGGTCGCCGATTGCAGCGCCCGGGCCGTAGACGAGGTTGATCACGCCAGGCGGCAGCCCGGCCTCCTGGAAGAGGCGCATGACGAAGTGGGCGGAGTAGGCGGCGGTCGAGGCCGGCTTCCACACGACCGTGTTGCCCATCAGCGCGGCGCTCGACGGGAGGTTGCCGCCGATCGCCGTGAAGTTGAAGGGCGTGACGGCGAAGACGAAGCCTTCGAGCGGCCGGTACTCCATCCGGTTCCAGACGCCCGGCGAGGAGACCGGCTGCTGCTCGTAGATGCGCGTCATGAACTCGACGTTGAAGCGCAGGAAGTCGATCAGCTCGGACGCGGCGTCGATCTCGGCCTGGTGCACCGTCTTCGACTGGCCGAGCATCGTCGCGGCGACGAGCGTCGGAGCGCCACGGGCCGGCGAGCAGCTCGGCGGCGCGCAGGAAGACGGCGGCACGCTCCTCCCAGGGCAGTCCGCGACCAGTCGTGCCACGCCTCGCCGGCGGCGGCGATGGCGCGCTCGACCTCGGGGGCGCCGCCCTGGTGGACGGTGGCGATCACGCTTGCAAAGTTGTGCGGCTCGACCTGCTCGAAGGTCTCGCCGGAGCGGACCTCCTCGCCGCCGATCACCATCGGCAGCTCCATGCGCTCCGCGCGCATCTCGGCGATCTTGCGGCGGATCTCGTCCCGTTCTGCCGAGCCCGGCGCGTAGTCGTGCACCGGCTCGTTGCGCGGTGGCGGCGGCCGGAAGATGCCGGGGGCGCTCACGGGCGCCGATTGTACGTTTGGGGGCGTGCCACGGTGTGTGACGTACGCGGCGGCCGGGCTGGGGCGAGGGCGAGCTGTGGCTCGACGGCGACGTGCCGGTCTGGCACGAGTCGGCGCGCGGCGGCGCCGGCGAGGATCGCGCCGACCATCCGCTGACCGAACGGCTCGTCGCGTTCTACCGCGGCGAGGACGTCTCGTTCGACGACGTGCCGGTGTCGTGGGAGGAGGAGACCGAGCTGGGCCGCGCGCTCGGCGAGGCGCTGCGCCGGGTGCCGCGCGGCGAGGTCGTCTCGTACGGCGAGCTGGCCGCGCTCGCCGGCCGGCCGCGCGCTCCGCGCGCCGCGGGCACGTTCTGCGCGCACAACCGCCTGCCCGTTTTCGTGCCCTGCCACCGGGTCGTCTCGGCGAATGGGATCGGCGGCTACGGCAGCCTGGGCGTCGACTACAAGCGCCGCCTGCTCGCCCTCGAGGGCGTCTCCATCGCCTGACGCTCCGTCGCGGGTTGTCAATCCCCAGGCGCGCGGTCTTGTCGTGCCCTTGCGCGATCGGTCATACTCGACTCCGGGCGGGTCTGCGCTCGTCCGGCATTGGATTCAGACCCCGTCCGATGCCACGGTCCGGAGCGCGGTTCAACTGGAGGGGGAGGTCGTCCTCGGAGCTTCCCCTCCGACCCGCCCACTTGAGGGGCGCATCGGCGTGCCTCGGAGAGCTCTTCCGCGTCGGCTTGCACTGGGCCTGCCCGCGGGAGACGATTGAGGCCAGCGGATGACTATCGAGGTAGTCGGGAGGGACGAGCAGCTCGTTTCGCTGCGGTGGTTTTTCGATGCCGCAGACCGGGACGGCCCGCGTGCCATCGCCCTCGAGGGGCCGGCAGGGATCGGTAAGTCGACCCTGTGGCGGACCGCGGTCGACGTGGCGCGCGAGCGCGGCCTGCGCGTCCTGTCGTCGCGCCCGCTCGAGTCCGAGCAGGGGCTCGCGTACGCGGGGCTGGGCGACCTCTTCGAGGCGGTGCTCCCGGAGGTGCGCCCGCGCCTGACGGCTCCGCAACAGCGTGCGCTCGACGTGGCGCTGCTGGTTGAAGAGGCCGAGGGCGAGGCCGTCGACGCGCTGGCGCTCGGCGTTGCGGTCCGCAGCGTCTTGCAGGAACTGGCGCGCGACGAGCTCCTGCTCGCGATCGACGACCTGCAATGGCTCGATCCGGCGTCGGCGAGCGCGATCGGCTTCGCCCTCCGCCGGCTTCCCGGAGCGAGTGTGCTGGTGCTCTGGGCCAGGCGCACCGGCGAGCGCACCCAGCCGTCGCCGGTCGAGGAGGCGTTCGATCGCGAGCGGGTCGAGCACGTGGCGGTCGGGCCGCTGAGCGTCGGGGCGCTCCAGCAGGTCCTGCGCGCCCGCCTCGCACGCGCCGTGCCGCGCCCCAGCCTGCTGCGGCTGCACGAGGTCTCGGGCGGCAACCCGTTCTACGCGATCGAGCTCGCGCGAGCGCTCGCGGCGGCGAAGGACGGTGCGGGCGACCCGACCCTGCCACTGCCCGTGCCAGAGCAGCTCGAGGAGTTGATCGCCGCGCGTGTCGACGGCTTCGGCGCCGACACCCGCGAGGCGCTCGTGCTGGCGGCCGCCCAGCCGCGGCTGACGCTCGACGAGCTCGCGGCGGCCGGCGTCCACGCGGGCGTGCTCGACCCGGCGCTCGACGACGGCGTGATCGAGCTCGAGCGCACGACGGTCCGCTTCTCGCACCCGCTGCTCGGCTCGGTGCTCTACCAGCGCCTGCCCCCGAGTGAGCGGTACCGCGCCCACGCGCGGCTCGCCGAGCTGGTGGCTGACCCGATTGCGCGCGCCCGACATCTCGCGCTTTCCACGGACACACCGGACGCGCTGCTCGCGCGTGCGCTCGAACGGGCCGCCGCAACCGCAGAGGCACAGGGCGCGCCGAGCATCGCGGCCGAGCTCGGCGAGCACGCGATCCGCCTCACGCCTGCCGGCCGGCGAGCGGACCAGGACCGGCGGAAGACGCTCACCGCACGTGTGCACCTGGCCGCCGGCGACGCGGCTCGTGCGCGGGCGCTCGCCCGCGAGCTGCTCGCCCGCGCGCCGGCAGGAGCTCGCCGGGCGGAGGCGCTCGCGCTCCTCGGCGAGATCGAGCTCGAGGAGCTCCGACGCTCGATCCCGTTGTTCGAGGAGGCGCTACGCGAGCCGGGCGCGCCGGCAGCCCTGTGCGCGTACGTCCACCTCCGCCTCGGCCTGATCCTCCGCTTCACCGCCGGGCTGAAGCCCGCCGAGCGCCACGCGCGGGCGGCTGTCGACCTGGCCGCGGAGGTCGGAGACGACACGCTGCTCGCGCAGGCGCTCGCAGGGCTCGCGCTGATCCGCTTCAACAACGGCAAGCGGGACGGGCTGCCGCTGGCCGAGCGGGCCTACGCACTCGCGCAGGCTGCCGGACCGGTTGCGCCCAATGACGTCGTCTTCTCGCTCGTCCACATCCTCGTCTGGTCGGTCCAGCTAGAGCGGGCGCGCACCCTGCTCGAGGCAACCTTGCGCGACTGGAGCGACCGCGACGAGCGCATCGCGGCCAACGCGCTGTGGTACCTGTCCCTCGTCGAGCTGCTTGCAGCCCGGCTGGCGCCCGCCGCCGGGTACGCCGAGCGCGCCCGGGACCTGAACGTCCAGTACGCGCGCCACGACGCCGGGTCGCCGCAGACCTACTTCCCGCTGGGGCTCGTCGCCGCCTACCAGGGGGATCTCCGGTCGGCCCGTGCGTCGGCCGAGCGCGCGATCGGCCTCGCGGAGCTCCACTCGGTGAAGCTGAGCGTGCCGCACACGCTGCTCGGCCTCGTCGAGCACTGGAGCGGCGATGCCGAGGCGGCGGTGGCGCGCTTCGCGGACGCGGAGGCGATCCCGAATGCACCCGACCGCATCGAGCCGGCGATGCAGTGGTGGCGCGCGGACCAGGTCGAGGCGCTCCTCGAGCTCGGCCGCGTCGACGATGCGGTCGTCCGCCTCGACGCGTGGGAGGCCGGGGCCCGCCGGCTCGGCCGCGACTGGGTGCTGGCGCATGCAATGCGTTGCCGCGGCCTCGTGGCCGCCGCGACGGGCGACGTGGGCGCGGCGCAGGCGGCCCTCGACGACGCGGTAACCCGTCACGAGGCGGCCGGCGATCCGTTCGGGCGCGCCCGAACGCTCCTCGCGCTCGGTGCCGTGCACCGGCGGCAGCGCCAGAAGCGCGCCGCCCGGGATGCGATCGAAGGGGCACGCGCCGGCTTCGCGGAGATCGGCGCCCAGGGCTGGGCTGCTCGCGCTGAGCGCGAGCTCGGCACGATCGGCGGGCGGACGCGCGCCGAGGGGCTCACGGCCGCGGAGCGCCGTGTGGCCAACCTCGTCGTGCGCGGCCACACCAACGCCGAGGTGGCCACGACGCTCTTCCTCTCCGAGCGTACGGTGGCAAGCCACCTGACGCGCGTCTACGCGAAGCTCGGAGTGCGCTCGCGCACCGAGCTGGCGCGCCGGCTCGGGTGACGCGTTCGGCGCCGCGCCCACCCCAACAGGCTCACGCAGGTACGCGCTTGAAACCGCATTGAAACGTTGGCGCGTTACACATCCTCGCGAGTCGTCCTATCGTTCCTGCCGGGTCCCGAAAGCGAGGATGCGCACGTGCAAGTGAGCGACGATCCGCGGGTCGGCACCGAGCTCGCCGGCTACCGGATCGAGTCGCTGCTCGGTTGGGGCGGCATGAGCGTCGTCTACCTGGCCGAGGATCTGCGGCTCAAGCGCAAGGTTGCGCTCAAGCTGCTGGCTGCCGGCCTCGCCGAGGACGCATCGTTCCGCGACCGCTTCCTGCGCGAGTCGGAGCTGGCCGCGTCGATCGACCATCCGAACATCGTCCCGATCTACGAGGCTGGGACGGCCGAGGAGCTCCTTTTCATCGCGATGCGCTATGTCGAGGGGCGTGACCTGAAAGAGCGCCTCCAGCGCGGCCGCCTGGACCCTGCGGACGCGATCGGCGTCATCGCGCAGGTGGCGAGTGCCCTGGATGCGGCCCACGAGCGCGGTCTCGTGCATCGCGACGTGAAGCCCTCCAACGTGCTGCTCGACACGGGCGCCCGTCCCGACGGCTCCGACCACGTCTACCTGGCCGACTTCGGTCTTACCACGCGGGTCTCCGAGAAGACCGGAATCGCCGACGACGGCCACCTGCTGGGCACCATCGACTACGTCGCTCCCGAGCAGATCGCAGGGGAGGAGATCGACGGGCGGGCGGACATCTACTCGCTCGGCTGCGTGCTCTACGAGTGTCTCGTCGGGCAGCCGCCGTTTCGGGATGACTCGGACCTCGCGGTGGTGTTCGCACACCTCGAAACAGAATCGCCGGCACCGAGCGCCGGGCGGCCGGACTTGCCGGCCGCGCTCGATGCCGTCATCGCCAGGGCGCTGGCGAAGGAGCCAGAGCAGCGCTACCCGAGCTGCCGCGAGTTCGCTCGGGCGGCGCTCGCGGTCGCAGTCGACGAGGCGAGCCGCCGGCTCGTCGACGTCGCCTCACGGGCTGCCGCGGGCAGGAGCGACCTGAGCGAGGTCGAGGCCGAGCTGACGGGCAAGGTGATCGACCTTCAGCTCGTGCGCGAGCAGGCGCAGGCCCTCTCGAGCCCGGTCACGCCGGCCCGTGCTGCGATCGAGGGAGTGTGCCCGTTCAAGGGTCTCGCGAGCTTCGAGCCGGTCGATGCCGAGTACTTCTTCGGCCGTGAGCGGCTCGTCGCCGAGCTCGTCGCGCGGCTTGTCGGCGCCGGCTTCCTCGGCATCGTCGGCCCCTCGGGCAGCGGCAAGTCGTCGGTCCTGCGTGCCGGCCTCCTCCCGGCCCTCGCCGGAGGAGTGCTGCCGGGTAGCGAGAGCTGGCGGCGGCTGCTGCTGCGTCCCGGGGAGCGGCCGCTGGAGGAGCTTCGCCGCGTGCTCGTGTCGGGAGCGAAGGATCCCCTCGCCGAGGCTCTCAACGCGCTGCCCGCCGACGCACGCCTCCTCCTTGCTGTCGACCAGTTCGAGGAGCTGTTCACCGCGTGCCGCTCGGACGGCGAGCGCGCCGCCTTCGTCGAGACGCTTGTCCGCGCGGCGGCTGATCCGGGGGGTCGCGCAGTCGTCGTCGTCGCGCTGCGCGCCGACTTCTACGGGCGCTTCGCCGCCTACCCCGGACTCGCCGAGCTGCTGGGGACAAACCAGGTGCTCGTCGCACCCATGCAGGCCTCGGAGTTGCGCCGCGTCGTCGAGCTGCCCGCCGGTCGGGTGGGGCTGCGGGTGGAGTCGGAGCTCGCCGACGTGCTTGTCGGCGACGTGGAGGGCGAGCCGGGCGCGCTGCCCTTGCTGTCCACCGCCCTGCTCGAGCTCTGGCAGAAGCGACAGGCGGGCGCCCTCACGCTGGCCACCTACCGCGAGTCCGGCGGCGTCCACGGCGCGGTCGCGCGGCTGGCCGAGGGCACGTACGCACGCGTGCCCGATGTGCGCAAGCAGCTCGTACGCGCCATCATGCTCCGCCTGGTAGGCGAAGGCGAGGGCGATGCGGCAGTGCGCCGCCGCGCTCCACTCGCCGAGCTCGACCTGGAGCGCGACACCGACATCGCGGAGGTGCTCGCAACCCTCGCCGACAGCCGCCTCGTCACCGTGTCGGAAGGAAGCGTCGAGGTCGCCCACGAGGCGCTGCTGCGTGAGTGGCCACGCCTGCGCGAGTGGATCGAAGAGGACACCGAAGGGCGCCGGCTTCGCCGCCACATCACCCAGGCGGCGACCGAATGGGACGCGGCGGGTCGCGATCAGGGCGAGCTCTACCGTGGCGCCCGCCTCGCTGCCGCCCTCGACTGGACCGCCGATCACGCGCTCGACGTCAACGAGCTCGAGCGCGCGTTCGTCACCGAGAGCCGCGAAGCTTCCGAAAAGGAGACCAAGCGCGTGAGGCGCACCAACCGCCGGCTGCGCGGCCTGCTCGTCGGGGTCGCGGTCTTGCTGGTTGCGGCCGTCGCGGGCGGGATCTTCGCCGCTATTCAGCGCAGTGAAGCTCGAAACGCGGAGACAGCACAGTTCGTCCAGCGCCTCGGCGCGCAGGCGCTCGTCGAAGACGACCTCGACCTCTCGCTCCTCCTCGCCCGCCAGGCGATCGCGATCGACGACTCGCCGCAGACCCGCGGCTACCTGCTCGCCACACTCCGGAGCCGCCCCGCTGCCATCGGGATCATGCACGGTCCCGGTCCCGACGACGTGCTCAGGGGAATCGCAATCAGTCCCGACGGGAAGAGGCTGGCGGTGCTCTCTGGCGGCGCCGGGGTTCTCTTCTTCGATGCGCGAACCTACGCGGAGATCGGGTACCGGCTGGCAGAGGACGTGGGCGAAAGCATCGCGTATAGCCCCGACGGGCGAACGCTCGCGGTCGGCGGCGACCACCGTGTTCGCCTCATCGACGCCCGAACGCATGCCCAGTTGGCCGAGACGGGCGTCGCCGGAGCCGCCGCGGGTCTGGCCTTCACGAAAGACGGCGCGCAGCTCGTCGTCCTCGCCGCGCCCGGCGAGTCCGGCGAATCCCTCGGTGGTGCCGATGCGCAGATCACCGTCCGGGACGCCGCCACGCTCAGGCCGGTCGGCCGATCGATCGAGCCGGACGCCTTCGTCGGGGCATACGTCGGGGTCTGGTACGCGTCACCGCAATTCGCCCTCACACCGGACGATCGCTCTCTCATCACCGCGTCGGAGGACGGTGAGCTGGCGCGATGGGATCTGCGGACTCGCAGGAAGACGCGGACGTGGCGGATCGAGACCGGCCTCGCGCCCGCGCTCGCCGTCAGTCCGAACGGTCGTACCGTCGCGGTCGGCAGCAAGCACGGGGTACAGCTCGTCGACCTCCGTGCCGGCACCGTGCGAACGGCAGCCGGCGATTCCGCAGGGAGCCCGAGCTGGGTGCTCTTCAGCCCGGACGGGAAGATGGTCGTGGCGACGAACCGCGACAAGACGGTCACTCGCTGGGAGGTCGAGTCGGCGACACCCCTCGAGACGCTGCGCGGCCACTCGAACTTCGTGCAGCAGCCGGTTTTCAGTCCCGACGGGCAGACGCTCTACACGGTGAGTCACGACGGCACGGCGATCGCCTGGGATCTCACGGGTGATCGCAGGCTTGGCCGGCCGTTCACGTTCACCCACGATCGGACGTTCTCCAGGACCGGCTTTGACGGCCACCCGGGGAGGCTCAGCCCCGATGGCCGCTTGATCGCGGTCGGCCTCAAGGAGCGGGGCATCGCGCTCTGGGACGCGCGTGAGCTTACCCCGGTCGGGTCGCCCCTGCTCGGAACGGACGGCGAGGTCAAGAGCCTCGCTTTCTCACCGGATGGGCGAACGCTTGCGGCCGCGACCGGGACCTTGCTCACGCTCTGGGATGTCCGTTCGCGATCGCGGCTCCACGAGCCGCTCTACGCGGGGAACCCGTCGTGGGTGCTCGCCGTCGGCTTCAGCCCGGACGGAGCGACGCTCGCTTCGGCGAGCAGCGACTTCGGCCTGAGATTCTGGGACGTGACAACCGGAGACAGTCGCGCTCTTCCAGGATCCGGTAGCAGCGCGAGCGATCTTTCCTTCAGCGCTGACGGTGCCATGATCGCGTCCGGTTCAGAACACGGAGTCGCGGAGGTCTGGGATGCGGCCACACGCACGTCGATCGCAACGTTCGACGGCACGCCGGCGGATTCCGTCGCGCTCAGCCCCGACGGGCACTTCCTGGCGGTCGGTGGCAGCGGACGAGTCGTACGGCTCTGGGACGTCGGCACCCGGAAGCTCGTCCGGGAGCTCGACCAGGGCGGAAACGGCGCGTTTACCCTCGAGTTCAGCCCGGATGGCCGGACTCTCGCGATCTCCGGATTCGAGCCCGTCGCGTCTCTCTGGGACGTTGCGACCGGAACCCAGATCGGCCCGCCGCTCACCGCCGGAGATCGCAGGACGATGATCGATCTCTCGGCCGACGGACGCCAGCTGTTGGAAGTTCACGGCAACGGCCAGGGAGCACTGTGGGACATCGACCCGGAGTCCTGGAAGCGCCGGGCATGCGATCTCGCCAACCGCACGCTGACGCGCGAGGAGTGGGGGGAGTTTCTTCCAGGACGGCCCTACGAGCCGGCCTGCGCGAGCTGAGTCCAACTCTCAGGGGCGAATCGACCAGGTGAAACGCGTCAGGGCGGCCGGAGGAGCGAGGCCGCCGGGGCGTAGTCCCCGCCGCACGAGCAGCGTCGGCGGGGTGGCCTCTCTGACGAGTCTGAGGCGGGCGGGTCCGAGGCCCTCGCGGTGCCACCGCGCCGACAGCCCGACGACGAGGAGACCTGCGTCGCGGCTCGCCTCGAGCATGCCCTCCTCACCCGGCGGAGTCAGCAGCGGCTCGGCCGAGATGCCCAGGACGCGCTGAACGGCCAGCGCGCCGTGCGAAAGCAGGCGGCTCGCGTCGCGCCTGCCTTGCTCCGGCACGGCGGCGGCGCCTGCGAGCCTGAGCGGTGCGTCGGCGGCGCGCGCGAACCACGCGCCGAGCTCGACCGCCGCCCAGTCGTGCTCGGCCCCTCCGAAAGGGACGAGGACGGGGCCCTCGGGCGTTGCGTCCCGAGGAGCGAGCAGCGCCACGTCGCACGGCGCCTCCGCGAGTAGGGCGGTGAGCTGCTCGTCGGGAGCTCCCTCGGCCAGGAGCGCGTCGGGGGCCTCGGCGAGAACGAGATCGACGTCGAGCTCGTTCGCAAGCCGGGCCAGCTCCTCACCCGGCGCCGCCGACGTGAACGAGGCCGAACGGGCTACGACACCCCGCGCTTCGAGTGCAGACCGGCGCTCCTCGAGCCAGGCCGACACGGAGCGAAGCTCGGCTGCGTCCCGTACGAGCTGGGCCAGGATCATGGCGCGAGGCGGGTGTCGCACAAGGAGCTCGGCCACCGCGAGCAGTGCGTCGAAGCTCGTCTCGTGCGTCATTGCGACGAGAATCGACCGCTCCGCGACCTCCCGGACACGAGCAGGTGCCGTCGCTTCGACGTCCAGCGACGAGTCCTGCTGAAGGATCGCCCGCTCCAGCTCCTGGAGCACCGGGCTCGGATCGATCCCGAGCTCGTCGACGAGGGTCTTGCGCGCGTCCTGGTAGGCGTCCAGCGCCTCTGCCTGCCGGCCGGCCCGGTACAGCGCCGTCATCAGATACCCCCGGAGCCGCTCGCGGAGCGGGTGCTCGGCGACCAGTGCCTCGAGCTCTCCGACCAGCTCGTTGTGGCGCCCGAGCGCGAGGTCGGCGTCGATCCGGAGCTCGACTGCGACCAGCCTGATCTCCTCGAGCCGGGCGATGGGCGCCTGGGCAAAGCTCTCGTAGGCGAAGTCCGCGAGCGCCGGGCCCCTCCACAGCGACAGCGCGTCGCGTAGCCGCTCCGACGCGTCGGCCGCCAGGCCGCGAGCGAGCAATCGCTTCCCCTCGTCCACGAGGCGCTCGAAGCGGTGGAGATCGAGCTCGTCGGGCTCGACCCGGATGACGTAGCCCGGCGGTCTGGTGCTCAGTACGTCCTGGGGAAGTGCCTTGCGAAGTCTCGAGACGTTGACCCGCAGGGCGGCGGCGGCGCGCTCGGGCGGGTCCTCGCCCCAGAGCTCGTCGATCAGCCGGTCAGCTGGAACGACGTCGTTGGGGCGGAGGAGGAGGACGGCGAGTAGCGCACGCGGCTTGGGCCCGGCCAGGGAAACCTCGCCGCCCTCGTCCCACGCCTCGAGCGGTCCCAGGATCCGGAACTCCATCTGCCTGTCCTCCCGGCCCGGACGCTAACAGCTGTTGCGGGTCTGAAACGGGCCTGAAACGGAGCGGATCGACGGTGCCGGCATGGCCGGCACACACGATCGATCCCACCCGCGCCGCGTTCTCGGCAAGGCCCTCCTGGTCTTGGTGGCGACGATCCTGCTGGGAGTCGCAGCGCGGACCACGCCTTCGAGCAGTGCGCAGGGAAACGCCGTGCTCGAGCGCGAGGAGCATGAGTGTCCGACAGCGCACGACCCGATCCCGTCCATCGAGGCGGCATTTCGTCGGGAGAGCTACGCGCCCGGCACCACGGCATCCCTTGTCGTCCACACACGTGCCAGGCAGATCACGCTGCAGGTGTTTCGCGTGGCCCCGACGCGTACGTCGGCGATGGCGAACGTCACTATGAGCGGCGTCCCCGTGACCAGGAAGCGCGCGATCGGCTCGAGTGAGGGCCACCGGGTGCTCAAGGTGTGGGTGGGGAGGTGGCCGAGCGGTCTCTACTTCGCGCGGCTCGTCGCGGTCGACGGGCGCGTCGGCTTCGCGCCGTTCGTCGTGCCGCCCCAACGCCTGGGTCAGCACAGAGTCGCCGTCGTGCTGCCGACGCTGACCTGGCAGGCCTACAACCTGCGCGACGACGACGGCGACGGGAAGGGCGACAGCTGGTACGCGAACTGGAACAAACGGGTCGTGCGGCTCGGGCGCCCGTACCTGAACCGTGGCGTGCCACCCTACTTCCGCTGCTACGACGTCCCCTTCCTCAACTGGCTCGCGCACACCAGGCGCAAGGTCGACGTCCTCGCGCAGTTCGATCTCGAGCATGCACTGAACGCCGCCGCACTGGCTGCCGCCTACGACGTGATCGTCTTCCCCGGGCACCACGAGTACGTGACGACACGCGAGTACGACCTCGTCGAGGGCTACCGCGATCTGGGCGGCAACCTCATGTTTCTCTCTGCCAACAACTTCTTCTGGCGCGTCGTCAGGCGCGGAGACACGATCGTGAAGACGAAGCAATGGCGCGATCTGGGCCGCCCCGAGGCCGCTCTCGTCGGAGTGCAGTACCGCGGCAACGACGACGGCAAGCGGCGTGCGCCTTGGACGCTGACGGTCGCGCCGGCGACACGGTGGGTGTTCGCGCGCACCGGGCTCGGCCGGGGTAAGCAGTTCGGCCACGGCTGGGGCATCGAGATCGACCGCACGGACGAGAGCTCGCCCTCCCAGGTGCAGGTGCTCGCAGAGATCCCAGACCTGTTCGGGCCGGGGTTCACCGCCCAGATGACCTACTACGAGACAGAGACGGGCGCCCGGGTGTTCGCCGCCGGTGCATTCTCGATCGCCGGACAGATCGGCGAGCCGCACGTGAGTCGGATGGTCGAAAACCTCTGGCGGAGGCTCGCCGGCGGAAGCTGATCAGCGTCGGCTGTTGCTCGTCTGAAACGGGCCTGAAACGGACCCGGTCGACCATCGGCTTCGACAGACGAGTCTCCGGATCGGGAGGTACACGTGAAAGCTCGAGTGGCAGCCCTCGCCGCGCTGGCCGCGGCGGTCACGCTGACGTCCTTGGCGGCGGCAGGCCCTGATGCAGCGAAACGACAGCATGTCGCGATCGACATGAAGATCTATCCGCAGAACAGGTTCGTGCTCACGTCCCGGCAGTTCGGCGCGCTGAAGCCGGACTCGGGCACGATCAGCAGCAACTGGACGAGCATCCCGGGGCGCAAGGTGATGCGCGACGGACAGGAAGTCACGATCTACAACGGCGCCGTCACGACGCTCAACGGGAAGCTAGGAACGCTCACGATTCGTGACCGGAACGAGTGGGTCTACGTCGGAAACGGCGACAACATCGGCATCGGCACCTGGGAGGTCGTGCGCGGAACCGGCCAGTACGCCGGGGTCGTCGGGAAGGGGCGGAATGGCCATGCGGGCCTCGGGAACCCGTGGTACGCACGCTACGAGGGCTATCTCACCGCTCCGTAGTGCGGAGAACGAGACGGGCGGGCGAGCGACGAGGCGAGCGGATTGCGAGCGTGTTGCGAGCCCGCCCCCAGCAAAGTTCAGACGTTCTGACGTTTTCATGCCTCGGCCGCGCCGCGAGGCTGGCCGGCATGCCGAGCTACCTCGTCGAGACGTTCCTGGCCCGCCGCCACGCGAACGAGCGCGCGGCCCGCGTCAGCCGGGCGCGCTCGGCAGCCGAGACGCTGACGCAGGCCGGAACCTGCGTGCGCCTCGACGGTTTCTTTCACGTACCCGAGGACGAGATGTGCTTCTTCGTGTTCCACGCGCCGTCGAGGAGCGACGCGCTGTCCGCAGCGCGCCGAGCGGCCCTCGACCCCCTGCGCGTCGTCGAGGCCGTCACGTCCGGAGAGGAGGAGTACGCATGACCCTTCCACGCATCCGTCCCCGACTGCGCGCAGCCGGCCTCGTCGCCGCGCTCGCGCTTGCGGCCCTCACGGCGCCGGCGCTCGCACGTGCCGACGCGGTCACGCAGTGGAACGCCAACGCGGCCACCGCGTTCTTCGTCACGCCCGGAACGCCGCAGCCGCCGCAGCAGGCGGTTCCGCACCTGGCGATGGTGCACGGGGCGATCTACGACGCGGTCAACGCGATCGACGGCGACTACGAGGGCTACCTGCTCAACTCGCGCGTCGCCAGGCGGTCCGACTCGAAGGACGCCGCGGTTGCGACGGCCGCCTACAAGGTGCTGTTGAGCATCGTGCCGGCCCAGAAGCCGATCCTCGACGCGCAGTACGCGCTGTCACTGTCCCTGATCCCCGACGGAACGGCCAAGACCGGCGGCATCGCCGTCGGCGAGGCGGCGGCTGCGGCCATGATCGCCGCGCGCTTCGACGACGGGCGGTTCGGGCCGTACCGCTTCGCAGTCGGCTCCGATCCGGGCATGTGGCGACCCGTGCTGCCCGCCTTCGTCAACGACCCGAACGCCTGGCTGAAGGACGTCAAGCCGTTTCTGATCCGGAGCGGGACGCAGTTCCGGTCGAAGGGCCCGTACAGGCTCACGAGCAAGGAGTACGCGAAGGACTTCGCCGAGGTGAAGGCGGTCGGCTCGCTCAACAGCAGCGTGCGGACCGCAGACCAGACCCACGCGGCGCGCTACTGGGCGGAGAACCCGCCCGGCACGTGGAGCCGGGTCTTCCGCATGCTGTCGGCGCAGCAGGGGCTGTCGCTCGAGGACAACGCGCGTCTGTACGCGATGCTGTACCTCACGGCAGCGGACGCGCTGATCACCGTCTGGAACGACAAGGCCCACTACCTGTTCTGGCGCCCGATCACGGCCATCCGCGAGGCCGCGAGCGACGGCAACCCGGCGACGGCGCCCGACCCGACGTGGGAGCCCTTGATCCCGACGCCGCCGTACACCGAGCACTCCTCCGGCCACGCGGGGTTGAGCGGCTCGTTCGTCGCCACGCTGCAGGACTTCTTCGGCACGGACAGGATCGGGTGGACCGACACCAACAACGCGGGGCTGACGCGGAGCTTCAGCCGCTTCTCGCAGGCGATCGACGAGATCGTCGAGGCCCGTGTCTGGTCGGGGATCCACTTCCACAACGCCGACGAGCAGGGCGCGAAGATCGGCCGTGACGTCGCGAAGTACCGCGACCACTACTTCTTCCGCTCGCTGCGTGGG
The DNA here is from genome assembly GCA_963734565.1 of uncultured Thermoleophilia bacterium. Lineage (GTDB taxonomy): Bacteria > Actinomycetota > Thermoleophilia > Gaiellales > Gaiellaceae > JACVRM01. Next base: position 85,203 of record CAVTHM010000003.1, read on the forward strand.
CGGTGGGACGACTAGCGGCCTAACTGCGGGCAGGCGGGCCGCCGACGTGCGGCCCGCCTGCCGCTCAGCCCGAGACGAACGCGGCGATCTCGTCGGCGACGCGGCGCGCGGCCGGGGCGAAGACCATCGTGACGTGGTTGGCATCGACCTCGACGAGCCGCCCGTCGCGGAGCCGCTCGAGCGCCCGCCGGGCCGTCTCGGGGCCGAGGATCGGCGGCGAGCCGGGCGGGCCGAACGGGCGCGTGGCCCGGACGAGCAGCGTCGGGCAGGTCACGCGCGACACGGTCTCGGGCCAGTCGACCTCGAGCTCGCCCTCGATGACGGCCCTGATCGCGTCCGGCCGCGCGCGGGCGCGGATCGAGCCATCTGGGAGCTCCTCGGCGTCACCGCGGTAGTACGCCTGGATCTCCGCGTTCCACTCGAAGCCGTCCCAGTACGGGAACGAGCGGATCAGCGCGTCGTACTCGTCCCAGGAGGCGAAGGTGCGGTCGAGGCGCGCGAGCGACGGCGCGATCTGGTCGAGGATCGAGAGGTCGAGCTCGCTCGGCGCGTCGATCGCCACCGCCTTCTCGACCCGCTCCGGGTGGTTCGCGGCGACGTAGTACGTCAGCAGGCCGCCGAACGAGTGGCCGCCGCACACGACCCGCTCCAGGCCGAGCGCGTCGAGCGCGCCGAGCACGTCGGCGGCGTGGTCCGCCATCGTGTAGCCGGTCGCCGGCTTGTCGCTCAGGCCGCGGCCGCGCGCGTCGAAGGCGAGCACACGTAGCCGCTCGCCCAGCCCTGCGGCCAGGAGCCCGCCGAACGAGCGGGCATTCGCCGTCAGCCCGGGGACCAGCACGAGCACCGGGCCGTCGCCGCCGCTGTCGAGGTAGTGCTGGCGGAGGCCGTTCGCCTCGACGAAGCGGCTCTCGGTCACGCCGGCTGCAGGTACTCGTCGCGGATCACGCGGCGCAGCGTCTTCCCGGCGAGGCTCGTCGGGAACTCGTCGCGCACGACTACCTCGCGAACGCGCTGGTAGCGGGCCGGGACGCGCGCGTTGATCCACTCGCGCAGCGCCTCGGCAGCCAGCTCGGAGCCCGGCCGCAGCCTGACGGCGGCGATCGGGCACTCGCCCCAGCGCTCGTCGGCCACGCCGAACACGGCGACGTCGAGCACGTCCGGGTGCTGCACCGCGACCTCCTCGATGTCGCGCGGGAAGACGTTCACGCCGCCCGAGATGATCAGGTCCTTCTTGCGGTCGACGAGGTAGAGGAAGCCGTCGTCGTCGACGTAGCCGAGGTCGCCGCTGCGGATCCAGCCGTCGACGAGCGTCTCGGCGGTCAGGTCCGGCCGGCCGAGGTAGCCGGGCATGGTGATCGGCCCGCGCCCCACGATCTCGCCGACCTCGCCCGGCGGAAGCTCGGCGCCGTCTGGCCCGAGGATGCGCATGGCGTAGAGCGGCGGCGGCACGCCGACCGAGCCCGGCTTCCGCTCGACGTCGTCGCGGTCGAGGATCGTCACGAAGCCCTCCGTCAGCCCGTACAGCTCGTAGAGGCGGCGCGGCAGGCGGCGCATGAGCTCCTGCTTATGCTCGAGCAGGAGCGGCGCGCCGAGCGAGCCGATCATCTCGACGTGGGGGAGGTGCGCCTCGTCGAAGTCGTCGTGCTGGAGGAGCGCCACGAGCTGCGACGGCACCGTCATCACGTGCGTGACACGCTCGGCGGCGAGCGCGTCGAGCATCGCGCGCGGGTCGAACGCCGCCATCAGGACGTACGTGCAGCCCTGGTAGAGCGCCGGCATGAGCGTCACGAACGAGCCGTTGAAGACGAGGGATCCCGCATGCAGCACGACGCTGTCGCGGTGGATGCGGAAGGAGCTCGCGAAGCCGGTGCCGTACGCCTCGCGGATCGCGTGCGTGTGGACGATGCCCTTCGGGTCGCCGGTGGTGCCCGAGCTGTAGATCACGTTGAACGGGTCGTCGCCGGTCAGGCCCGCGTCCGGTGGCTGCTTGTCGGACGCCTGCGCCGTGAGCTCTTCGAGCGGGCGGTAGCCGGGCGCGTCCCCCGTCGCCAGGTAGCGGTCGGCGGCGACCGGCAGCTGGTCGCGGATCGCGTCGAGCTCGGGCGCCATGCGCGGCGCCGCGACCACGGCCGCCGCGCCCGAGTCGCGCAGCAGGTGCAGCAGGCCCTCGCTCCGCAGGAGCGGGCTGAGCGGCACGACGACCAGGCCGGTCTTCATCGCGGCCCCGTAGAGATCGAGGAGCTCGAGCGAGTTGTCCAGCACGAGCGCGACCCGATCGCCCTTGGTCAGGCCGAGACCGAGGAGTGCGTTGGCCGCCCGGTTCGCGCGTCGGTCGACCTCTGCGTGCGTCAGCCGGCTGGAGCCGACGACCAGCGCAAGGTCGTCTCGGCGGTAGCGCGCGTGGCGGGCGGCGAGCGTGTCGAGCGGCATCGCGCCGACTATCGCAACCGCTCCGGGGCGGCGCGTCCGTAGCCGCCACCGGGATCCTGGCCGCTACGGCGCCAGCTCGTACGGGAAGTCGGTGAGGGTCTCGCAGCCGTCGTCGGTGACGAGCAGCAGGTCCTCGAAGCAGACCTCGCCCTGCCCCGGCACGAAGATGCCCGGCTCCAGCGTGATCACGTCGCCGGCGGCTAACGGGTCGTGACCGGCAAGGCCGATCGCGGGCGGTTCGTGCACGGCGAGGCCGACGCCGTGGCCGAGTCCCGCCTGGAAGCCGTCCTCTGGCACGCCGCCGCTCTCGGTGCGCTGCGTTCGGTACCCGGCCGCCTCGATCACGTCGGCCGCAGCGTCGTACACCTCCCGGCCGGTGACGCCCGGGCGCACGCGTGCACGGGCCGCGTCGATGGCCTCGCGGACGACGCCGGCCGCCTGCTGGATCTCATCGGAAGCCTCGCCCACCACGAACGTCCGCATCATGTCCGCCCAGCAGCCCGACTCCTCGTCGCGCGGCCACAGGTCAACGATGATCGGCAGGTTCGCCGGCAGCGGGCCCGACCCCGGGTCGTGGCCGCCGCCGTTCCAGACCGACGAGACGGTCACGTCCGGCGGCGCCGGCGCGCCGTGCACGCGGCACGCCTCCCGGAGCGCCTCGCGCACGGTCTCGGAGGTGAGCACCTGGCGGTCGAGCGTGAGCCGGTCGCCGTCGGGAACGGCACGTGCGAGCACGGCGGCCGCGGCGCGCAGGCCGGCATGGCCCGCCTCCGAGGCGCGGCGGATCCCGGCGAGCTCGGCCGCCGACTTCACCCGCCGTCGTGCGGCGACGGCGCCCTGATCGAGAACGAGTGCGATCCCGTCGGCGCGCAGACGGTCGGCGATCGCAAAGGGCATCTCCGGATCGGCGACCGCCTCGCGGATGCCACTCGCGGCTGCCGCACGCGACGCGAGCTCGACCTCCAGCTCGAACCAGTCCAGGCCGCTCATGCGCAGCTCGCCGAAGCCGAGGTCGCGGAAGTCGTGCAAGACGGCGTCAGGCGCCGCCGCCTCGACGCGGGGGCGGTCGAGGAAGCTCGTGGCGACGTGCAGCCGCCCGTCCACGATCGCGAGCAGAAACGGGTCGCCGATCGCGACGGGCAGCTCGTGGCGCATGGCATACGAGCGCTCGGTGTCGCCGTAGAACAGGAAGTCGGTCATGCGCGCATCTTCGCGTGCGCGGCCCGGTCGCCGCGGATTTACAGGACCCACGGCTCGCCGTTACGGGTGCCTAACAGGCGCCCTTCAGCATCACCTGCAACCAGAGCTGGAGGTTCCCGATGCGGTCGTACTCCCGTGCTGCGCTCGCCCTGCCCACGCTCTTCGCGGCCGTAGCCGCCCTCGCGGTCGCGCTCGGGGGTCACGGCGACTCCGAGGCCGCCGTCGCGCGCGCGAAGCAGCAGAAGCCGAACATCGTCGTGGTCATGACCGACGACCAGACCGTCGAGTCGCTGCGCGTCATGCCGAATGTCCGATCGCTGCTCGGCCGTCAGGGGGTGACGTTCACGAACAACTTCGTCACGTTCTCGCTGTGCTGCCCGTCGCGCTCCACGTACCTCACCGGCCAGTACGCGCACAACCACGGCGTCCTGGGCAACGCGCCGCCGGACGGCGGCTACGACAAGCTCGCGCCGACGCACGCGAACACGCTGCCGGCCTGGCTGCACGACGCCGGCTACCGCAGCGTCCATCTCGGCAAGTACCTCAACGGCTACACGGCCGACGACGGCGTGCCACCGGGCTGGGACGAGTGGTACGGCTCGGTCGACCCATCGACCTACTCGTACTACGGCTTCACGCTGAACGAGAACGGCGCGCTCAATCCGTACCCGGACGGCGCGTACCAGACGGACGTCTACACGCGGAAGGCCGTCGGGCTGATCGGGCGGCTCGCGCCGAGCCGGCAGCCGTTCTTCCTCTCCGTGGCCTACCTCGCCCCGCACTCCGGGTCGCCGCGCGAGGCCGACGACCCGGCCGGCCTTGCAACGGCCGTCCCGGCGCCGCGACACCACGACCGCTTCGACTCCGAGCCGCTCCCGCGACCGCCCTCGTTCAACGAGGCGGACGTGACCGACAAGCCGGCCGTCATTCGGAACAAGCCGCGGCTCGGCCCGGCGCGGATCGCGGCGATCGAGGAGGCCTACCAGCAGCGGCTCGAGTCGCTCCTCGCCGTGGACGAGGGCGTGGCGCGCATCGTCGCGGCGCTGCGCGGCGCAGGGGAGCTCGGCAACACCTACATCCTGTTCACGTCCGACAACGGCTTCTTCCACGGCGAGCACCGCGTGGCGACGGGCAAGGTGCTGCTCTACGAGCCGTCGATCCGGGTGCCGCTGATCATCCGCGGGCCTGGTCTCCCGGCCGGTCGCACCTCGTCGGCGATGGTCGCGAACATCGACCTTGCACCCACGCTGGTGGACATCGCGAACGCCCGCGCGGGCCGGCCGGCCGACGGCATCTCGCTGCTGCCGATCGCCGAGGGCCGCCGCGCGCTGCCCGAACGCGACCTGCTCGTCGAGGGCGGAAACGGCGCGAACGGGTTCGAGGCGCTGCGGACGAGCCGCTACCTGTATGCCGAGTACACGAACGGCGACCGCGAGCTCTACGACCTCGCCACGGATCCAGACGAGCTGCAGAGCCGGCACGCCGATCCCGCCTACGCGGCGGCGCGTGACCGGCTCGCCGCGCGGCTCGCGGCGCTCCGGACCTGCGCGGGAGCGGCCTGCCGGCCGGGTTAGCCCGCACCGAGGTCGAGCACCCGGTCGGCGGCGTCCACCACGATCGGATCGTGGGTGGCGCAGAGGACGGCGGTGCCCGACTCGCGGGCGAGCGCGCGCAGGAGCCTCGCCATCGCGGCGGCGTTCTCCTCGTCGAGGTTCACGGTCGGCTCGTCGGCGAGCAGCAGGAGCGGGGCGAAGGCGATCGCGCGCGCCAGGGCGAGGCGCTTCCGCTGGCCGGCGGACAGCGTGTCAGGGTGGTGCTCGGCGAACTCTGTCAGGCCGACCCGCGTGATCGCTTCGAGGGCGCGGTCGGCTCGGTCAGCCGCGGGCACGCCGCGCAGCTCCAGCCCGAGCTCGACGTTCTCGCGCAGCGTCAGGAACGACGTCACGCGTGCCTGCTGCGGCACGAGCGCGATCCGCTCGCGGCGCACCTTCGCCCGGTCGGGGCGGCTCATGTCCTGCAGCTCGAGGCCGCCGACCATCACGGCGCCTGCGTCGGGCAGCTGGAGACCCGCGAGCAGCCGGATCAGGGTCGTCTTGCCCGAGCCGGAGCGGCCGGTCAGCGCGGTCAGCTCGCCGCCGGCGAACTCGGCGTCGTAGCCCCCGAACACAGGCTGCCGGCCGGGGTAGGCGACTGCGACCGCCCGGACGGAGGCGACCACGCGGCCCGCGCGTGTCGGCTCGGCGGCGACTGCCTCCGCCTGTGGCACGGCGGCCGGTGCGTCGCCGACGGGCGCGAGCAGGATCCCGTCGTCGCTCCGCGTTGCGCGTACGTGCGAGCCGATGCCCGCGTCGGCCAGCAGCGTCTCCGGCAGCTGCAGCCAGCCCGACCGGCCGACGACGACTCGCTCGGCCTCGCCGCCGCGGTCGGTCTCGCGGCTGATCCGCCCGTCGCGGACGTGGACGACGCGGTCGACGTACGCCGCCGCCTCGCGGTCGTGGCTGACGATCAGCACGGTCGTGCCCTGCTCGCGGGCCAGCCCGACGAGCGTCTCGTAGACGACGCGGGCGGCGTCGGCGTCGAGCTCGCCGGTGGGCTCGTCGGCGAGCAGGAGCCGGGGCCGGTGAGCGAGGGCGGCGCACACCGCGACGCGCTGCTGCTGTCCGCCGCTCAGCTCCGGCGGCCGTGCCGTCTCGAGCTCGCCGAGGCCGAGCCGGTGCAGCAGCTCGCTTGCCCGGCGGCGGGCGGGCTCGGCCGGGCGGCCGTCGAGGCGCTGCTGGAGCGCGACCGCGTCCAGCACGGTCAGGCTCCCGTCGAGCGCGCGCCAGTAGTGCTGCTCGAGAAACCCGAGCGTCTCCGCGCGGTACTCCGCCCTGGAGCTTCGGTCGAGCGTCGAGAGGTCGTGGTCGAACACCTCTAGGCGCCCGGCCGACGGACGCTCGACGCCGCTCAGGAGCCTGAGCAGCGTCGACTTGCCCGAGCCGCTCGGCCCGACCGCAAGCAGCAGCTCGCCCGGGTCGACCGTCAGCGTCAGGCCCTGGAGCGCCGGGGTGGAGCCGCCGTCCGTCGTGTAGATGCGGAAGACGTCCTGCGCGGCGATCGCGTGGCTCATCGCGCCTCCCGGCCGCGGAAGGAGTGGAGGGACGCGGCGCTGACGGCCGCGACGAGCACGGCGCCCAGCGCCGCCGCGAGCGCCACCGCGCCGAGCCCGCCTCCTGCGGCGACGAGCGGCGGGTTGCCGGTGAGCGCGCCGGCGGTCAGCGAGACGAGGTCGACCACTGCGCGTGACAGCACGACGCCCGCGACGACGCCCGCCAGCAGGCCGACGGCGATGATGAGCACCGCGCGCAGCCGGAGATGCGCCCGCAGCTCGGCCGGCGGGAGGCCCTGCTCCTCGAGGTCGTCGAGGTCGGCCTGCTGCTCGCCGCTGCCGACTCCGAGCAGGAGGATCGCGCCCAGGATGGCCACGAGCAGCGCCTCGAGCGCGGCCGCCAGCACGACCGCGAGCGTCGCGCGCGCGAGCGGATCGCTGCGCAGTTCGTGCTCGAGGCTTGCCCGGTCGCGCACCTGGAGTGCGCGGAACGGCTGCCGGCGGAGGGCGGCGCTCGTCGCCCGCGGGGCCTTCGTGTACAGCCAGACCTCGTTCGTCTCGGCGCCGCCCGGGCGCAGGGCGTTCGCGAGCTGGAACATCGCGTCGCGGTCGAGCACGACGAACGGGCCGTCCAGCGTCGGAAAGTGCTTCGCCACCGCGTCGACGTGGACGGCCAGAAACCCGGCGGGCAGCGCGACCGCCACCAGGCCCCTGTCGTCGGCGGCCGCTGCGACCTCGGGGCTGACGATCGCGCCCGGGTGAAGGGTGTCGCCGGGCGTCGTGAAGCGGACGAACGAGTCGCTCTCGTTCGAGACCAGGTAGCGGGCGCGCACGATCCCGCCGCGCTCGCGGACGATCACGTTGCCGACACCCGTGAGGTCGTCGCGCCGCAGGGTCAGCGGTGTGCCGTCCGCGGTGAGCGAGTGGAACGTGATCGTGCCGAGCTGCGCCGGGACCTCGCCCTTCGAGTGGCCCTCGACCTCGAGCACACGGCCGAACAGGAAGGCGGCGAGCGTGCCGCCGCGCGCCGCCGCGGGGATCTCGACCGTCGCGTCGCGAGGTGTGCGGCCGATCGCGCCCGCGTTGGCGATCTCGTACGTGCCGCGCGGAGAGAGGAACGCGAGCCGCAGCGTCACCGGGTCGCCCTGGACGCTGGCGCGAACGGCGAGGCGGCGCGCGCCCGGCGGCAGCGCGAGCCCGGCCGGCCCGCCCGCGCCGCGCCACCGCAGCGACCGCGCGATGTCGCCGCTCGAGCGGCTCGAGAAGTCGCGTCGGAAGCCGCGCAGCTCGTCGATCGCCACCGCCGGCAGGCCGAGCGCCGTCAGTTGCACGTTCGGCCGTGCGGAGAGGGCGCCGTTCTGGCGGATGACAGGCGTGATGCGCTCGACGCCCGGGAGCGAGAAGTAGCCGCGCAGCGGCGCCGCGTCGAGCACGGGCACGAGCCCCGTGGGCGACAGGTCCTCACGCACGGTGAAATCGGCCGGCGCGCGGTAGTCGACCTGGTCGTCGATGCCCTGGCGAAGCGTCGCGAAGTACGAGAACGCGAAGAGCGAGAGCGCGACGCTGACGGCGACGAACCCGGCGGCGACCGGCCCCTCCGACCGTCGCTGCGTCAGGGAGATCGCGGCCAGGCGCAGACTGCGCACGCGGCGCAGCGCCGGCTCGGCGAGGCGCAGGAGCGGCGGGAAGAGCCGTGCAGTGGCGATCCCCGTGGCGAGCCCGACCGCGCCGGGGAGCAGGAGCAGCGTCCGGTCGCTCGCGTTGTCCTCGAGCAGCACCCAGACCGTGAAGGCGGCAGCGGCGAGCCCGACCACGTCCAGCGGCCGGAACCGCTCGCGCGAGCCGGGCAGCACCTGCGCGCCGACCAGGACGACGAGCGACACGCCGACTGCTGCCGCGACGAGCCCGAGGGTGCGCGAGTCGAAGAGGGCGGACTCGACGACCCGGCCGACGGGGAGATCGCCGCCGACGGCGAGCAGAGCGGCTGCGAGCACGCCGAGCATGAGCCCGGCGAGGAGCGCCGTCACCACCTGGAGCAGCACCCGGGTGGCCACGACGAGCCGTCCCTGCCACGGCCGCGCGCCGAACCAGCGGAGCCGCTGCAGGGTCTCCGCGACCTCGCGCCGCCCGGCAGCGCCGGCCAGTGCCGCGAAGGCCACGAGGAGCGCCACGCCCTGGCCACCGACGAGCAGCAGTCGGCTGCGGCTGCGATGCGCGCGCTCGGCGGCTGCCTCGAGCTGCGGGACGGGGGACGCCAGGTCGTACTGGTCGGGCTCGAGCGCAATGGCGGCTGCCGCCTTTCGCAACCGCTCGCGCAGGCCGTCGAGGTTCCACGGGCGCACGTCGCCCTCGTCGAGCTGCGCGATCCAGACGTCGCTGCGGTAGAGCGATGACAGCGCGGGCAGCGCGCCGACCGCGCGGGCGCCTTCGCCGACCATGAACACCGGCGCCTGGCCGCGGCCGACGAAGTCGCCCACGGCGGCCGCACGCGTCCCGAGCAGCCGGCTGAACGGCACGGGCGAGGCGATCTCGCCGCGGCCGACGACGACGATGCGCACGCCGTCCACGACCGGGACGCGCCCGCTGCCGCCCGCGATCACGACCTCGCAGCGCTCGGGCCGGCACGTTCGCGGTGCCCGGCCGGACTTCAGCGCGAGGAAGCGGCCGGCTCCGTCGATGCCGGAGAGCGCGAACGTCGAGCCGCCGTTGGAGAGCGTCTTGTACTGCACGACGTGCACCGGCTCGCGGTTGGTGACGCCGCCCAGGATCCGGCGGGCGGTCTGCTCGACCGACGACGCGCCGCCGCCGACCGGCGGGACGCCGAAATGGCCGAGCTGGACGTTGCGCCGGCCCGGATCGACTCCGTGCAGCCCGCGGCTCAGGATCGCGCTCTCGCTGAGCGTGGCGACCGCGCCGAGCGCCACGACGAAAGCGACTGCGAGCGCGAGGGCTGCGGTCGCGAGCAGATGGCTCCGCGCGCGGCGGCGGAGCGTCCAGGCGCCGTAGCGGACCGGATACGCGATCCGGCGGGTTGCGGCCGTGTCGGTCACGGCCGCGAATCGTGCCGGGTGTCCGCAAACGTGTGCGGGAAAGGTGCAGCTCGGCGCGGCGGCGCCGTCAATAAACTCGAACCGAGAGCGAATTCAGGAGGCTGAGAAGAGATGGCAACGCGCGTGGGAATCAACGGGTTCGGGCGCATCGGGCGCAACTTCTTCCGGGCGCACCTCGAGCGGAACGGCGACTTCGAGATCGTGGCGGTGAACGACCTCGCCGACGCGAAGACGATGGCGCACCTGCTCCAGTACGACTCGGTGCTCGGGCCGCTTCAGCAGCGTGTCGAGCTCGGCGACGGCGTGATCAAGGCCGGCGGCGCGGAGCTCAAGGTGTTCGCAGAGCGCGACCCGGCGGCCCTGCCTTGGAGCGACCTCGGCGTCGACGTCGTGATCGAGTCGACGGGCCACTTCACCGATCGCGCCGGCGCGCAGAAGCACATCGACGCGGGCGCCAAGAAGGTGCTGATCTCGGCGCCGGCCAAGGAGCCGGACGCCACGTTCGTGATCGGCGTCAACGACCACGAGTACGACCCGCAGCAGCATCACATCATCTCGAACGCCTCCTGCACGACGAACTGCGTCGCGCCGATGGCCAAGGTGCTGCACGACGCGTTCGGGATCGAGCAGGGCTTCATGACCACGATCCACGCGTACACGAACGACCAGGTCATCCTCGACTTCCCGCACAAGGACCTGCGGCGCGCGCGGGCGGCGGCCATCAACCTGATCCCGACCTCGACCGGCGCCGCCAAGGCGATCGGGCTAGTCATGCCGGACCTCAAGGGCAAGGTGGACGGGATCTCGGTGCGGGCACCTGTCCCGACCGGGTCGATCACGGACTTCGTCGTCCGGCTCGGGCGAGAGGTCACCGTCGAGGACGTCAACGAGGCGTTCCGCAGCGCGGCCGGCGGCCGGCTCGACGGGATCATGCGGTTCTCGGATGACCCGCTCGTCTCGACCGACATCCAGCACTCGGCCTACTCGTGCATCGTCGACAGCGAGCTGACGATGGCGCACGGGACGATGGCCAAGGTCTTCGGCTGGTACGACAACGAGTGGGGCTACTCGTGCCGGCTCGTCGACCTGACCAGCAAGGTCGTCGCCTCGCTGCCGGTCAGCGCGGCCCGCTAGTCCGATGAGGCTGCCACGCTCCGTCCGCGACGCCGATGTCGCCGGCAGGCGCGTGCTGGTCCGCGCCGACCTGAACGTGCCGCTGGAGGACGGCCGCGTCGCGGACGACACCCGCATTCGGGCCTCGCTGCCCACGCTCGAGCTGCTGCTCGAGCGTGGTGCGAGCGAGGTGTCGGTCTGCTCCCACCTCGGCCGCCCGAAGGGCCCGGATCCCGCGTTCGCGATGGCGCCCGTCGCCGCACGGCTGCGCGAGCTCCTTCCGGACACGCGCGTCCACGTGCTCGAGAACACGCGCTTCAACGCGGGCGAGACGAAGAACGACCCCGAGTTCGCGAAGGAGCTCGCCTCGCACGGCGACCTGTATGTGAACGACGCGTTCGGCTCGGCTCACCGCGCGCACAGCTCCACCGTCGGGGTTGCCGAGCTGCTGCCCGCCTACGCCGGCCTGCTGCTCGAGCGGGAGCTCGAGATGCTCGGCCGGCTGCTCGGCGACGTGGAGCGGCCGTTCGTGCTCGTCACCGGCGGCGTCAAGGTGGAAGACAAGCTCGGCGTGCTCGATCACGTCGGCGGCCGGGCGGACACCGTCCTCGTCGGCGGGAAGATGGCGGAGCAGATCCGGGGCGACAACCCGCTCACCTTCGAGGTCGAGCTGCCCGTGGACGTCGTGGCCGCCGCGTCGTTCGATGCCGGCGCCGAGGCGCGCGTCGTTCCGTACGACGCGGTGCCGGACGGCTGGCTCGGGCTCGACATCGGGCCCGCGACCCGCGACGCGTTCGCGGCGCGGATCGCCGAGGCGAGGACGCTGTTCTGGAACGGCCCGATGGGCGTGTTCGAGTGGCCGCGCTTCGCGGCGGGCACGCAGGCCGTCGCCAGGGCGGTGGCCGGCTGCGACGGCTACACGGTCGTCGGCGGCGGCGACTCGGTGCGCGCGCTCCAGGAGCTCGGCCTCGCCGATCGCGTGTCATGGGTCTCGACCGGTGGCGGCGCCTCGCTCGAGTTGCTCGAGGGCAAGGAGCTGCCCGGCGTGGCGGCGATCCCCACCGCCGTCCCCGCGTAGCCGTGCTGATCGCCGGCAACTGGAAGATGTTCAAGGGGCCGGCCGAGGCGCGGGCCTTCACGGCCGCCCTCGCGGACCGTGTGCCCGCCGGCGTGGACGTCGTGGTGTGCGCCCCGTACGTGTCGCTCGCGGCCGCGCGCGGGTCGGGCCTGACCGTCTACGCGCAGAACGTGCACTGGGAGACGGAAGGCGCGTTCACCGGCGAGGTCTCGGCGCCCATGCTCAAGGAGCTCGGCGTGCACGGCTCGCTCGTCGGCCACTCCGAGCGGCGACAGTACTTCGGCGAGACCGACCTCTCGACCGCGCGCCGCGCCCAAGCAGCGCTCGAGGCCGGGCTGGGCGTGATCGCGTGCGTCGGCGAGACGCTCGAGGTCCGCGAGTCGGGCGACACCGAGCTCGTGCTGAAGCTCCAGGTGGAGGCGATCGTCGACGCGGTCGGCACGGACGAGCGACTTGTGCTCGCCTACGAGCCGGTCTGGGCGATCGGCACCGGCCGGACCGCGACGCCCGACCAGGCGGAGGAGGCGCACGCCTTCATCAAGTCGCTGCTCCCCGTCCCGGTGCTCTACGGCGGCTCGGTCAAGCCGGAGAACGCCGAGGAGCTGCTCGCACAACCGCACGTGGACGGGACGCTCGTCGGCGGCGCGGCCCTGGAGCTCGAGTCGTTCACCGCGATCTGCGCGGCCGGCGCGAGCATCGCCGCGCGGTGACCGTCCCGCTCGTCGCGCTCGTCATCCTCGACGGCTGGGGCATCGCGCCGCCCGGGCCCGGGAACGCGGTCGAGCTCGCGGAGACGCCCGTCTTCGACCGGCTCTGGCGCGAGTACCCGCACACGCAGCTGGCCGCGTCCGGCGAGGCGGTCGGGCTCCCGGCCGGCCAGATGGGCAACTCCGAGGTCGGCCACCTGACGATCGGCTCGGGTCGCGTGCTCTTCCAGGACCTCCAGCGCGTCAACAAGGCGATCGAGGACGGCTCGTTCTTCGAGAACCCGGCGCTCACCGGCGTCTTCGAGCGCGCCGACGCACGCGACGCCAACGTGCATCTGCTCGGGCTCGTCTCGCACGGCGGCGTGCACTCGCACATCGCGCACCTGACGGCCCTCCTCGAGCTGGCGCAGCGCCACGGGCTGGAGCACCGCACCTACGTCCATGCGTTCACGGACGGGCGCGACGTCTCGCCCCACGCCGCCGTCTCCGACCTTGCCGAGCTGCCCGCCGATCGCATTGCGACCGTCGCCGGCCGCTACTGGGCCATGGACCGCGACGCGCGCTGGGAGCGCACCGACCGCGCGCTGGCCGCGATCACGGGCGGCGCGGGAGAGATGGCCGACGATCCGGTCGCGGCCGTGCAGGCGAGCTACGACCGCGGCGTGACCGACGAGTTCATCGAGCCGGTCGTGCTCACGGGCCGCCCCCGCCTGACGACCGCCGACGAGGCGCTCTTCTTCAACTTTCGCCCGGACCGCGCGCGGCAACTCTCGCAGCGGCTGCTCGAGGGCGGCTACTCCCTCACCACGATGACGCGCTACCGCGAGGAGTTCCCGTTCCCGGTTGCGTTTGCGGAGCGGCAGGTGCCCGAAGTGCTGGCGGAGGTGCTCGCGGCACATGACCGGCCGCAGCTCCACATCGCCGAGACGGAGAAGTACGCCCACGTCTCGTACTTCTTCAACGGCGGCCGCGAGGAGCCGTTCGCCGGCGAGGACCGCGTCCTCGTCCCATCACCGCGCGACGTGCCGAGCTACGACCACAAGCCCGAGATGTCGGCGCGCGGCGTGACCGAGGAGCTCCTGGCCGCGCTCGAGCGCACCCCGTACGGCTTCGTCGTCGTGAACTTCGCGAACCCGGACATGGTCGGCCACACGGGCGTGATCCCCGCCGTGGTGCGCGCCGTCGAGACGGCGGACGCCTGCCTGGGCGAGGTCGTGGAGGCCGTCACGGCGGGCGGCGGCGTGGCGCTCGTGACCGCAGACCACGGCAACGCGGAGACGATGCTCGAGCGCGACGGCGTCAGCCCGCACACGGCGCACACGACAAATCCTGTGCCGCTCGTCGTCACGGACGCGGGTGCCTCGCTGCGGGACGGCGGCGAGCTGTCCGACCTCGCGCCCACAGTCCTCGACCTGCTCGGCCTGGAGAAACCGGACGCGATGACGGGCCGTACTCTTAGCCGCGTTTAACTTTTCCGGAAACAACTAACAAAACACGTACTCGGGCCATATGGATCAGCGCAAACCCGAGATATACTCGGCCCACATTGTCGCTCCCACAGCCTGATAAGGCGACCCTCCGAAAGGGCCACATTGTCGCTCCCACAGCCTGATCTCGCGATTCTCCGCAAAGCCCAGCGTGGCGATGAGCGGGCATTCGCGATCATCGTCCGCTCCTACGAAACGCCCGTCTTCAACTACGTGATGCGCCTCGTCGGCGATCGCGCCCTGGCCGAGGATCTGACGCAGGAAGTGTTCCTGCGCGTCTACCAGGGTCTGCCGAGCTTCTCGCTCCGCTCCCGCTTCACGACCTGGATGTTCCAGGTCACGAAGAACAGGGTGCTCGACGAGCTGCGGGCAGTCGAGCGCAGGCCGCGGACGGTGCTGGCCATCGAGGACGCCCCGTCGCTCGAGGTGCTCGACACCCCGTTCGAGAACATCGAGGAGATGGACGCCGTCTGGCGCGCCATCAACGGGCTCAGCGTCGACCTGCGCATGGCACTCCTGCTCCGCGACGTGGTCGGGCTTTCGTACACGGAGATCGCCGACTCGCTGGAGATCACCCTCGCCACCGTCAAGTGGCGGATCTACAAGGCGCGCGAAGAGGTTCAGCTCGCGCTCGTCCGCGACGGCATCACCATCGGCAGCAACACGCGCAAGGCAGCACCGGCCACGAACGTGGTCGAGCTGCCCGGCCGCTAGGCGCCTAGACCCCGTACTCGAGCCGCTGCGCGAGAGCGAGCGGCAGCCCCGCCGCCCGCATCGCGTCCTGTGTCCGGCCGACGTCGTAGTGCACGCGTCTGAAGGTGGCGTGCCGCGCGTCCAGGTCGAGCACGAGATACGCCGCGCGCGGATCCGCGTCGCGCGGCTGGCCGACCGAGCCCGGGTTGAGCAGCCAGCGGCCCGCGCCGAGATCGACCCGGTAATCCGCCGCAGCGTGACCGCCCGCCGCGCTCTCGGCGTCGCCGGTGACCGCGATCGGCACGTGCGTGTGGCCGACGAGCACGAGCGGCGCCTCCGTGCGCTCGAGCGAGCGCCGCGCGTCCTCGAGCGTGAGCACGTAGTCCCAGACGGGGTCGACGGCGCTCGCGTGGAAGAGCTCGACGCCGTCGCGTCGCGCCTCCGGGCTCAGCGACGTCAGGAACCCGCGCGCCGAGTCGTCCAGCTCGGCCTGCGTCCAGCGCGCCGCGGCGGCTGCGTCCGGGTTGAACTCGGCGACCGAGACCTGCGCCGTCCCGAGCGCGACGAGGTCGTGGTTGCCGACGAGCGCGAGGTCGGCGCGCTCGGCGACGGTCGCGGCCGTCTCGTTGGGGTCCGGCCCGTAGCCGACCGTGTCGCCCAGGCACCAGAGCTCATCGACTCCCTCGCCCTCGATCGCCTCCAGAACGACGGCCAGCGCTGCGCCGTTCGCGTGAACGTCGGAGATGACCGCGACGCGCAGGGCCGTGGGTCAGTCGTTGTCCGGAGCGGACGTCTCGGGGAGGTTGCGGATGCCCTCGCTGGTCGACCACTTCGACCAGGAGTCCTCCATCGCCGTCAGCAGCTCGCGCATGAAGCGCGGGGACATGTTCACGCGGGACACGACGACCCCAGGGATCTCGCCCTCGCCGACCTCGTGGTCGATCCGCGCGAACGTCACCGTGAACTCGTAGTTCGAGAACGTGATGTTCGCGAAGTTGGCGTAGACACCGCCCAGGTGCTCCGGATCCATGTGGATGTTCAGCTGGCGCTGGCCTGGGTCGTCCACGGGCGCGGACGATACTACGCGCCTCGTGGTCACCTTCAGCCTCCGTCGCTTCCTGTGGGCGCAGATCGCCTTCGTCGGCGTGCTCCTCGTCGGCACGGTGGGCTTCCAATGGCTCCTGGGCGAGGGCTGGGTGGCGTCGCTCTACCGCACGACCGTCACCATCACGCTGACGGGTCTCGACGACAGGCCGGAGGGCGCGGGCGCCCAGCTCTTCTCGATCGTCCTGCTCTTCGCCGGCGTGGCAATCTTCCTCTACGTCGCGGGCGTGATCGTCGAGGTGATCGCCGGCGGCGTCCTGTCCGGAGCATGGGCCGAGCGTCGTCGGAGGCGTGCCATCGAAGAGCTGCGCGATCACTTCATCATCTGCGGGTACGGCCGTGTCGGCCGCCGCGTCGGCGCGGAGCTCCGCGAGTCCGGGCGCGAGTACGTGGTCGTCGACTTCAACGCCGCGGTGCTCGCCGAGGCGCGCGGGCGGAACGACCACGTGATCGAGGGCAGCGGCACGCGGGACGATGACCTGATCGCAGCCGGGATCGAGCGCGCGGCAGGGCTCGTGGCATCGTCGGACTCGGACGTCGACAACCTGTACATGACGATCACGGCACGCGCGCTCAAGCCTGAGCTCCTGATCGTCGCCCGCGCTTCCGACGAGCACGCCGCCGAGAAGCTCCGCCGTGCGGGCGCCGACCGGGTCGTGCAGCCCTACTCCACCGCCGGCAAGGAGCTCGCGAACCTCGTGCTGAAGCCGCAGGTCGCCGTCTTCCTCGACCTCGTCTCGACCGGCGCCGGCCCCGACTTCCGTTTCGAGGAGATCCTCGTCACCGACGGTTCCATGGGCTGCGGCAAGAGGATCGGTGAGCTGCCGCTCCCAAAGGACGGCGCCGTGATCGTCGCCGTGCGCCGCCACGGCGGCACCTTCGAGGCGACGCCCGGGCCAGACGCGGCCGTAGCGGCAGGCGACATCCTGATCGGCGTCGGGACGGCCGACCAGCTTGCCGTGCTCGAGAGCCTCTTCACGCCGGAGCGGGCCGTTGCCGGTCGCTGACCCCGTCGAGCAGCTCGCCGCCGAGCTCTCCGAGTTGAGCGGCGCAGACGTCGCGCTCGAGCGCCCCGCCAAGGCCGAGCACGGGGACTACGCGACCAACGTTGCGCTGCAGGCGGCTGCGGGCGCCGGCCGGCAGCCGCGCGAGCTCGCACAGGAGCTGGCCGAGCGCGTCACCGAGCTGGAGGCCGTCGAGCGCGCCGAGGTCGCCGGACCCGGCTTCCTGAACCTGTTCCTCGCGCCGGCCTGGTTCGCGGACACGCTCGCCGGGATCCTCCACGTGGGCGCCGACTATGGGAGTGGCTTCGCCGCCAAGCTCGAGCGCATTCAGGTCGAGATGGTCTCGGCCAACCCGACCGGTCCGCTCACGGTCGCGTCCGCCCGCAACGGCGCCTACGGCGACGCGGTCGCGCGGCTGCTCGAGCTCGGCGGCCACGAGGTGGCGCGTGAGTACTACTACAACGACGCCGGCGCGCAGATGGAGCGCTTCCGCGCCTCGGTCGAGGCGATCGCGCGCGGCGAGCAGCCGCCCGAGGACGGCTACCACGGTGCCTACCTCGCCGATCTCGCGCGCGCGGTCGGCGACCCCGTCGCGCCGATGCTCGAGCGGATCGAGGCGACGCTCGAGCGGTTCCGGATCCACTTCGACACGTGGGCGAAGCAGAGCGAGCTCGAACAGCGGCTGCCCGAGTTCCTGCCGCGCCTGGACACGTACGAGAAGGGCGGCGCCGTGTGGGCGCGCTCGTCGGAGTACGGCGACGACGAGGACCGCGTGCTGGTCCGCTCGCCGGACCAGGGCGGGACGCCGACCTATCGCGCCGCGGACGTCGTCTACCTGGCCGACAAGCTCGACCGCGGTTTCGACCGGGCGATCTACGTGCTGGGCGCCGACCACCACGGCACGCGCAATTGGTACGCGGCCGTCGCCCGCATGCTCGGCTACGACTCCGAGCGCGTCGAGGTGCTGCTCTACCAGCTCGTCCACCTGACGAAGGGCGGCGCGCTCGCGAAGATGTCGAAGCGGCGCGGCGACGTCGTCTTCCTCGACGACTTCATGGACGAGGTCGGCGTCGACGCGGCGCGTTGGTACCTCGTCAACCGTGGGCCCGACCAGACGATCGAGATCGACGTCGACCTGGCCGCGGACCAGAGCGAGAAGAACCCCGTCCACTACGTGCAGTACGCGCACGCGCGGATTGCCGGGATCCTGCGCAACGCCGGCGACGCTGAGGTCTCGGCGGCGGCGCCTGCCTCCCCCGCGCCGGAGGAGCGCGACCTGATCAAACGGCTAGCCGACTTCCCCGCGGTTGCGGCCGAGGCGGCCGAGCGGCGGGGCCCGCAGGCGATCCCGAACTACGCGATCCGGGTCGCCGACGACTTCCACCGCTTCTACCACCACCACCGGGTCCTCGACTCGCCCGAGCAGGCGTTCCGGCTCGCGCTCGTGAGGGCGACGCAGCTCGTCATCGCGCGCTCGCTCGACCTCGTCGGCGTCGACGCGCCCGAGCGCATGTAGCTCTAGGATCCTGGCCGTGGCCACCACGGAGCACGCGGGACCTACGGCAGAGACGCACAGTCCGCCCGACCGGAACCTGGCGCTCGAGCTCGTGCGCGTGACCGAGGCGGCGGCGCTCGCCGCCGGCCGCTGGGTCGGGCGCGGCGACAAGGAAGCGGCGGACAAGGCAGCCGTCGACGCGATGCGGCTGATGCTCGGCACCGTGAACATGGCCGGGGTCGTCGTCATCGGCGAGGGCGAGAAGGACAAGGCGCCGATGCTCTACAACGGCGAGGAGGTCGGCTCCGGCTACGGGCCCGAGGTCGATGTAGCCGTCGACCCGCTCGAGGGGACGCGGCTCACCGCGCTCGGCCAGCCGAACGCGATCGCCGTGATCGCGCTCGCCGAGCGCGGGACGATGTTCTTCCCCGGCGCCGCGTTCTACATGGACAAGATCGCGTGCGGTGCCGACGCGGCCGCGGTGGTCGACATCACCGCGCCGCCGGCGGAGAACGTGCGGCGCGTGGCCGCCGCGAAGGGCAAGTCCGCGAGCGACGTCTCGGTCGTCGTTCTCGAGCGCCCGCGGCACGAGCGGTTGATCGAGGAGCTCCGCGCGTCCGGGGCGCGCGTGATCCTGATCCGTGACGGCGACGTGGCGCCCGCCATCGCGGCAGCGCAGCCCGCGACGGGCGTGGACCTGCTGATGGGCATCGGCGGCACGCCGGAGGGCGTCATCTCCGCCTGCGCGGTGAAGTCGCTCGGCGGCGCGCTCCAGGGGCGCCTCTGGCCGCGGGACGACGATGAGCGCGGGCGGCTCGTCGGCGCGGGGCTCGACCCGGAGCGTGTGCTGACCACGGACGACCTCGTCTCGGGCGACGACCTGTTCGTGGCGGCCACGGGCGTCACGTCCGGTGCCCTGCTCGGCGGCGTCCGCTACACGCGCGACGGCGCGATCACGCATTCGCTGGTGATGCGCTCGCGCTCCGGGACGTTCCGCCGCATCGAGGCGACGCACGCCTTCGAGAAGCTGCAGCGCTTCGCCGGCATCGCCCTCCGCTAGCTATCCGCACCTCGCCGATCGGCCAGGGACGGCCAGGAAGTTATCCACTTTCGTATGGGTTTCCTCGAAGTCTGTGGATATAGGCCGAGAGTGGGTTACATCCCTCAGGGAGGGTGATAGAACCGGCTCGTGTGCGGCGCCTGCCGCACAGGGGAAAAAGGGGAGGTACAGCATGAAGCTAAGGCTTCTTGCGGCGGCCGTGTTATCGGCTGCCGTCTCGCTGTGGGCAGTTTCGACCGGGACGGC
Source organism: uncultured Thermoleophilia bacterium (assembly GCA_963734565.1). Lineage (GTDB taxonomy): Bacteria > Actinomycetota > Thermoleophilia > Gaiellales > Gaiellaceae > JACVRM01. The sequence continues at coordinate 104,958 of CAVTHM010000003.1, forward strand.
AGCCGCCATCCCGTACTTCGAGCCGCTCACGACGAACGTCCCGTATCTCGGCTGGCGTGGGGAGGAGCTTCGCCTCGTGAAGTGCGCCACCGAAGCGACCGACGGTGCGTCGGTCGTGAGCCTCATGAAGGGCGGCATCTCCGGCGACGGCAGCAGCCGGTTCAATGCCGACTGGATCGTCGAGGACTGGTCGGGGCAGTTCTTCACACCCCCGCAGCTCGAGGCATCCACGGTGAAGTTCTTCTACGGCAACAACGAGTACCGTGGAGACCCGTGCGTCAAGGCCGACTTCGTCTCGCTGAAGGCAGGCCTGGCGCAGATCAAGCTCGTCATCAGTGACGCGAAGACGGGCAATCCGGTACTCAAGCATCAGTTCCTCGTTGGCTGGCTGGGCCTCAACACGCCGACGATCAAGGAGCTGAGCGCAACCGATCAGCCCGGCGGCGGTGGCGTGCTGGGCGACCCGACCGGGAACGGCGTCTTCAACGCCGGCAGTGCGCCGGGCCGTGTGCAAGTTCGCGTGACCGGCAACCTCCCGCTCGGGAACAACTTCAGCGAGCTGGGCCTTGGGACCTCGATCAACCTTCCGACCGAGGCCGACGGCTCGACGGCCTGGGACGACCTCGCCCAGAAGATGGCGACGACGTCCGACTCGCGGCCGTTCTACCGCGACGCGCCGTGGCGGATGTGGGACATCCACGACGACCAGGCGCAAACGGAGGGCCACGTCAACCCAGCGGGCCAGTGCCCGGGCAGTGCGACGACGGCGCTCGATGCCGTTGACGCCTGTATCGGTGCAGAGCTGTTCTACGGCGACGGCGAGTACTCGACGGCGTTCGGCGGGCGGAGCGATTCTCCGACCTTCGGGCCGTTCGATCCGCTGCGGCCGGACGAGACGCTCCTGCCCGACGGGAAGCTCGACGCGGGCGACGTTCCCATGCCGTCGGCGCTGGTCGAGGTGAAGATCGCCCCGAACAGCGGCTCGGCCACGGACATCGGCGGCGTCGGCTCGCTGGCGATCCTCGACGGCTCCGACTACATCGGCGTCTACAAGTGCATCCCGTACAGCCGGGATCACAAGTGCACGTCGACTACGGGCTCGCATCCGAACACGGTCCCGCAGGTCTCGGGCCCGCCGTTCGGCCCGGCGGCGCACAACCACTACGCGCCGTTCTACAGCCGCTGGCAGCCGGCGACGTTCGCCACTGTCGGCTCGGACACCAGCCTCGACGCGTACACCGCGCGCGAGGCGTCCGGCAACGACGGGCCGCCGATCGGGAACAACTTCCCCGGCTACCGCGGCTCGGGGCTGTACGACTACTGGCAGTTCGTGGACGTCCTGTCCTTTGCTGAGGACGGCCCGACGCACTGCCTGCAGCGCCTGTGGGACGGCCAGCCGGTTTACCGGAAGAAGCCGATCGGCCCGCAGGACATCCTCCTGTTCTCGGACGAGCACGGAGAGGCGCAGGCCTACTTCAACCCGGGCACGGGGTTCTACTTCGACAACCTCGTGCAGCCGAACGGCAACGGCGGCTGTGACCTTCGCGGGATCACCACGCTCGGCACGGCGGATATCTCGGCCGTGGCGCGCTACCCGTACCAGAAGGTGACCGACCCGGACAAGTCGTCCGCGACCATCCGCAAGACGGTCAACAGCCTGTTCCGCAAGGACGTGAGCTGTGTGCCGAAGTCCGGCCTGACCGGTCCTGAGACGAACACCGCGTTCATCTGCACGGCGACCGCCATCGACATCGACGGCACGCCGTTCGCGAATGAAAAGGTGTGCTTCACGACCGGCGGAACCGGTGCTGAGGCCATCTTCCCGTTCCCGCTGACGGGGTATGCCGAGCGGCTCGGTGACTTCACCATCTGCGTCAGGACGAACGCAAACGGCCAGGCGCAGGTCGAGGTCATCGGGAAGTGCGGGACCGGCAACGTGTTCGCCGTGTTCCAGGACGAGGGCATCCTGCGCGTGACGACGTTCACGTTCGGCTGCCCGACGACACCGCCTCCGGGTGGTGGCACGACCACGACGACGACCGTCGGAACGCCGGGTTCGCCGGCACCGTCAGGCGTCGTCTCCGTACCTGCTGCACCGCCCTCGGTGATTCAGCAGGTGGTCGCGACCGCACGGGCGACGGGGACGGCCAAGCCGACCGCCGCCAGCCCGAAGGCAACGGTCATGGTCATCCGGATCCAGAAGCAGCTCCACGCCAAGCAGAGTGCGCGGTACGTGCAAGTCCGCGTGAACTCGAAGGCGAAGACGGCGCGCGTGCAGGTCAGCCTGATCTCGCGCTCCGGCAAGGTGCTGGCGACGGTGACGCGCGTGGTTCCCACGAACCGGCTCGTGCGTGTCCCGAACCTGAAGCTCCCGTCCGCGGCGCTACATGCCCGCGTGCGGGTCGTCAGCTAGCAAAGCGAGGGAAAGCGGAACGAGGGACGGGGCCCGCCAACCGGCGGGCCCCGCCGCTTTCAGGGGGCCGAACGAGGCGCTATCGTTGCCGGAGCGCGGACGTAGCTCAGTTGGTAGAGCATCAGCTTCCCAAGCTGAGGGTCGCGGGTTCGAACCCCGTCGTCCGCTTCACGAAGTCGCGCTCAGCGCGAGTTCCGTTTACAGACCAGAAACCGTCAGGTGCGCGCTGCTAACGGGGTGCTAAGGGAATCCGCGCGAAGACCGGCATTTGACGGCACGGACGACACCACCCTCGCAACGGGCCCTGACGGACCGACCGAACGACTCTCACAGCCTCCCGAACTATCCGTCGCCTGACTGGCTCGGGTTCGACGACCCTGACGCCGAAATCACGCCCAACGTCATCATCGAGGTCATCAGACAGGTCGCTGGGCACTACTTCCCCCTCCTCGCAGCGGGCCGCCCAGTAGCGGGCCACTCAGCCAACCCTTAGTACAGCCAAGTTCAAAAGAAGCGCGACCTCATCCGGCGGGTTGAAAGCCATCCGATCGAGTGTCCGGCGACCGTTTCAATCGCCTGGGCCAGTGAGTTCGGGTCCGCCACCCGCGTGGCTGAGCCGCAGGACATCCCGGCGTTAGGCTCGCTCCATGGCGGAGGGGCTTTCGGCGAGCGAGGTCGGGAAAGAGATCGGCGAGCACGCGAAGCACGCCGACCCGCACGAGCGACGCGACCGGCTCATCTCCATCACAGAGGCCGTCCTGCTCTCGGTCGTGGCGCTGCTTGCGGCGTGGTCGGGATACGCGGCCGCCAAGTGGTCGACGAGTCGCGGGTGGAGCTAGCCACGGCATCGAGCCTTCGGCTCGAGGGGAGCCAGGCGAATGCCGACGCCTTCGATCTGCGCAACTTCGACTCGTCCGCCTTCGAGTCCTGGTTCTCCGCCTACATCGCGCGCAACAAGACCGCCATGCGGCTGGCGGAACAGCGGTTCCGGCCCGACTTCAAGGTCGCCTTCGACGCCTGGCGGGCGACGAAGCCGGAGACGAACCCCGAAGCCCCGCGGGGGCCGACGTTCATGCCCAGTACAAGCAGCCCGGTCAGGCCGAGGCCGCATGCCTCGACGAGCAAGCCAAAGCAGCCTTTCTCGACGGCGAGAAGGACGGCTCAACGGCCGACAAGTACGTACGGCTCACCGTCGTCCTCGCCAGCATCCTCTTCCTGGTCGGCATCTCGACACACTTCCCGTACCGGGGCGTCCGCTACGGCCTGATCAGTCTGGGTATGGCCCTGCTCGTGCTGTCGCTCGTGCAGCTGTCACGGCTGCCGCTGCCTCCGTCCTGAGCCCCGGCCTGCGCAGCGCGGGGATGCTGAAGGCACACAAGGCGGCGGTGATGCGGTTCGGCTGGCATGGGGCAGAGAACTACGTCTTCATCACTGGCAACGGAACGCCGCATCATCAGCGGAACGTCAGCCGTGCATTCACGAACGCCGCCGACGCAGCTGGCCTGAACAGCGACGGAGTGGAGGCGCCAGAGATGCACGACCTCCGTCGCACAGCGATCTCGCGCTGGATCGCGGCGGGACTCGACGTCGTCACGGTATCGCGCATGGCCGGACACTCGCGGCCATCGGTCACCCTGGATATCTACGCCAACGAGTTCGAGAAGGCTAAGCGCGGCGCCGAGATCCGCGCACGGCTCGAGGAGGTCACGAAGATCAACCTGAACCAGGTGACCTAGTGGAACCGGTTCACGCGGAAACGAACGACCCGCGCTTTCCAGTGTGAGCGACATGCGGCGAGCGACATCACCGGCATCCGCTGAAGTACCTCGCCGACGTCCAAGCTGACAACCTCGAACGTGACGGGGATCCGGAACGGGCCGCTAATCACGGCAGTCGCGATAGCGGGAGGACTGCCCCTATTCCGCCGGGTTCGTGTGATGTGTAGAACTTGGTTCGACGGCCTGAGCGAAGGTCGAGGGACCACAGGGTGTCGCGGACAACTGTCTCTCCCCGTTCGGTGTAGTCGTCGTACAGAAGCCTCTGTGCGAAGGCGGCGAATGTTTCGTCGGCCTTTGTCCTAACGACTGTTGAACGGTGATTGGCGAGGTCGATACGGACGATCGAGCTCCCGGTGGCCATGAACAAGCTTCGACTGTCAGGAGCCCACACCGGGTGCCACCATGGTTTGCACTTGTGCAAGCACGCGCTGAGCGGCTGCCCAGATGCAACGTCGATGACAGCCTGCGGGTAGCCGCCGCCCCAGGTGTCCGTGCCACCCGTCGTCAGCGCGATGTATCGGCCGTTGGGCGACCAGGCGATGTCGGACGGGGTGTCGTGGGGCTCATCCATCCGCTCGAGAGTCCGGAGGGCGCCGGTGGCGACGTCGAGCGCGACTACGGCGGTGGCGATGTACAGGTCCCTTCGCATGAGCAGCAAGTGCGATCCATCCGGCGACCATGAGATCAGCCGGTGGAAGGCGCGCCCGGGGCGCTCCGGGTTTCGCGACGGGAGCGCGAACGACCTCACTCGCAGGCCGCTGCGAGTGAACACCCGCAAAATCGTCGGCGCCTGATCGGCGTTCACGGCGGCGGCCAATCGTCGACCGTCAGGGCTCCACGCGAATGACGGATCGGCGCCCCAGGGACACCCCGGCTCGGCCGACCCAGTCACGGCGCAATGGCCGCGCAGGACCTCTCTCATCGGGCCGCCGCGTACGTTGCCAAACACCACGCTTGCGGAATTGACGTTCCCCTCGGGCGTCGTGCCGGCGATGAGGCGAGCGTCCGGCGAAAGGCCCGAGGGAAACTCCCGTAGTCGCGGCGGGACTGCCAGCCGTTTACCGGTCAGCGACAGGATCGTGACGCTCGGTCGAATCCCAGTCCCTACAGCGGTCAACAAGAGACCGCGTACCGAACTCGGTGCCGAAGCGTTCTCGCGGGCGAGTGAGCGCGACGCGCCCGACTGGCCCGTGGACGCGAGCGCCTCCGTGCTCGAAGCCCCACTGTCGCTTCGCCCGGCAGCGCCATGAGCGGCAGCGAGCGCGACTGCAGTCACGCACACACCAAGCGCACGCTGGCGCCCGCTCATACAGTCGAGAGTCGCGCGAGCGGCGGCGTGGCACATCGTCTTTGCGCCGTAGGCCCGGTGCGCCTTAGTACCGATGGGGCTAAACGGTGGTCGGAATGTGGTCGGATCACACCGACCAACCCTGACCAACAGAGACGACCCCGGCTCTCACTTGAACCGCTTGAGCACGCCGTTCGCTCCTCGCTGATCGCGGAGAATCGACGGCCTCGAGCACTTCCCAAGCTGAGGGTCGCGGGTTCGAACCCCGTCGTCCGCTCCCTCCTCACAAGGCCCCGGCGACGGGGTCTTTCTCTTGCGTGACGGTCGGCCGCCCGTCGGGTAGAACAAGCGGCGATGGTCGATCCGCTCGGCGAGCGGCTTTGTGTGCGCCTCGAGGCTCTTCCGGACAACCGCCGGCTCGACGTTGCGTGGGCTGTCCCGTTTGCCGTGGCGATCGCGCTGAACGCCGCCGGCGTGAACGACGGAGTCTGGTTCTGGGTCGCACTTGCCGCGTGCGTGGTCGCCGGCTCCGTCCTCGTCGTGCAGCTCGTCGGTCGTGCCTCGCGCGCCGCTGCGCGTGGCGACCTGATCTAGCCGCCGTAGGCGCCCATCACGGCGTCGTGGCTGAAGTAGCCCTGCTCGACCTTCTCACCGCGGGAGACGATCCAGTCCTCGACGCGTGCACGGTTGACCGTGATCTCGTCGCCGTACACGTACTCGATGTTGCCGGGGCTGCTGGCGAGTTTGCCCGTGACGTTGTCGCCGGCGATTCCCGTCACCATGACCCAGTCGCCCTCGTAGGCGCCGTCGCGCGTGCGGAAGCTGATCTCGACGTCATGCGCAAGCCCCGGCTCGTCCTTACGGAACGACTTGACGAACTCCGGCCAGTGCTTCTGCGCCTCGACCTTTGCGGCGGCGAGTGCGGGATCGTGCGCGATGACGTTGACGCTCATGTCGGGCACGGTCAGGCCGCGGGACCCCGAGCCCGAGCTTCCACTCGTGCCGCTGCCGCATCCGGAGACAACGGCGAGAACGGCGGCCAGCGCGGCCGGGACGAAGGCGTAACGAGTCATACCGACATTGTCACCCGGAAATCCGCCGTTGGTCGAATCCCTCAAACGGGGGAGTTCCAAATGCCCGACCGGCGGGAACACTTCCAGCATCGATCCACCCGGCCGAGGTCCTGGGCCGCGCGGGGGGTCCCAGGACACCGCGTCCAGGACGGCAGCGCCAGCCGCAAGCGCTGAGGCGTCTGTGCTCGGGGCCACGGCCGCCCCCCGACCCGACCAGCCCCTGCGAGTCCCAACCCCAGCCGCAGCGCCCGGCCCCCGGCCAGCCGTCGGCCGAAACTCGCGTTACCGTTCCGGCGTGCTCGAGGAAACCGAGCTGCCCCGTGCGGCGGGAGGGCCGCTCGAGGGACTTACGCGGCTTGACCCGGAGCTGCAGGGGGCACTCCTGCGTGCGCAGACCGATGCGCTCCTCGACGGCATTCTCGTCGTGTCCGCCGACGGGCGGATTCTCCTCTCCAACAGGCGCTTCGCCGAGCTGTGGGGGATCCCCGCCGACGTCATGGCGAGCGGCTCCGACGAGGCGGCGCTCGCGTTCGTCCGCGACAAGCTGCGCGACCCGGAGGCGTTCATCGAGCGGGTCGAGTACCTCTACAACCATCCCGACGAGCGCAGCCGCGACCTGATCCCGCTCATCGACGGCCGCACCTTCGAGCGCTACAGCGCACCGGTGCGTCTCGACGACGGCACCTACGAGGGGCGCGTGTGGTTCTTCCGCGACGCGTCGGAGCGCGTGCGCCAGGAGCGCGCACAGCGGTTTCTCGTCGAGGCGACGACGGTCCTCTCGTCGTCGCTCGACTACGAGACGACGCTCGCCAGCGTCGCCCACCTCGCGGTCCCGGCGCTTGCCGACTGGTGCGTCGTCGACATCGTCACCGACGACGGCGCGATCCAGCGCGTCGCCGTGGCGTGCGCCGACCCCGACCGCCAACAGGTCGCGGCGGAGATCAAGGCGAGCTATCCGCCGCAGATCGAGCGCGCCGAAGGGACGCCGAAGGTGCTCCGCGAGGGCAAGCCCGATCTCATCGAGCACGTCACGCCCGAGTGGATCGACGCGATCGCGCCGGACGAGCAGACGCGCAAGATCCTCCGTGGGCTCGACCTGTGCTCCAACCTGCTCGTCCCGATGGTCGCGCGTGGCCGCACGATCGGCGTCCTCACGCTGGCGACCGCCGAATCGCAGCGCGTGTACGGCGCCGCCGACGTGGAGCTGGCGGAGGAGCTGGCGCGCCGCGCTGCCATCGCCGTCGACAACGCGCGGCTGCATCGCGAGGTCACGCACCGCGCACAGGCGGCCGAGGCACTTGCCTTCGTGGGCGACGGGATCCTGCTCGTCGACTGCGAAGGGATCGTCCGGCTCTGGAACGCGACCGCCCAGACGATCACCGGCCTGCGCGCGAACGAGGTCGTCGGGCGGCCGGCGCGGGAGGCGATCCCGAGCTGGCACGTGCTCGCCGAGCAGGTGACGTCCGCGGACGCACCGGGTCAGACACCGCCGGGGAACGTCGTCACGCTCGACACCGAGGAGCGCGAGCTGTGGCTCTCCGTGGTCGGCGTTCAGTTCCACGCGGGCAGCGTCTTCGCGTTCCGCGACCTCACAGCCGAGCGGGCCGTCGACAAGCTCAAGAGCGACTTCGTCTCGACCGTCTCGCACGAGCTGCGCACGCCGCTCGCGGGCGTCTACGGCGCAGCGATGACGCTCCGCCGCGCCGACGTCGACTTCGACGAGGAGCAGCAGAAGGTGCTCCTCGATGTGATCGCCGCCGAGGCCGGCCGGCTCGCGCGGATCGTCGAGGACATCCTCTCCGCCGGCCAGCTGGACGCCAACACACTGACGCTCGCGGTGGAGCGCTGCGACGCGGGCGAGCTCGCCGCCGAGGCGGTGCGGGCGGCGCGGACGCGCTTCGCGGAGGCGGCTGCGATCGACCTGGAGGCGGAGCCGGGCGCGCACGTCACGGCTGACCGCTCGCGGCTGCTGCAGGTGCTCGGGAACCTGATCGACAACGCCGTCAAGTACTCGGCGCCGGGCGAGCCCGTCGCCCTGACGATCGCGTCTGAGAACGGGAACGTGCGCTTCGCCGTGTCGGACCGCGGGCTCGGGATCCCGCCGGCCGACCTGGAGCGCGTCTTCGACAAGTTCTTCCGGCTCGACCCGGAGCTCGCGCGCGGCGTGGGCGGGACCGGGCTCGGCCTCTACATCTGCCGCGAGCTGGTCGGCCTGATGGCCGGGCGCATCTGGGCCGAGACGCGGGCGGGCGGCGGCTCGACGTTCGTGGTCGAGCTGCCGGCCGGGTAGGGCTTTGGCGGAATGCCGCTCGTCCGGCGTGGTGCGAGGCGCCTCGTCTGCCCCGAGGCTAGGAAGCAGCGAGCATCGACAGCAGGGTCTAGCGGGGTGACCGAGGACGACGCCTCGGGGCAAGCAGTGTGCCGCGACGGGCACAGGCTGCGTTTCGTCATAGCCCCGAAATCAAGCGGCGTCGACCAGCGCGAGCAGGTCGGCGAACGCGTCCTCGACTAGCGGCTCGAACGAGTCGGGCAGCACGCCGGATGCGTCCGCGAAGCCGCGCAGGTGGTGCAGGTACGCCTCCCACTCGTCGATGCGGTCGGGGAAGGCGGCGCGGTGCTCCGCCAGCAGGGACTGCAGGATCAGGAGATTCCGCTGCGGCGGGGCCACGCGGCGGGCGGCGGCGAGCACCTCGGCCCGCGACACGGGTGTTGTCGGAACGGCCGCGACCGGCTGGGTCGCCTCCGCCTCCCGCGCGGCTCGCCCGAAGCTCGCCTCGCGCACGGCCAGGTCGCGCTCCCGCTCCTCGACGACGGCCAGCCGCGGTGAGATCGCGGCCTCGGCCCGCTCGAGCGCGCTCGTCTCCGCCGTCTCCCAGAGCTCCCTCAGCTCGGCCTCCCGCTGGGCGACCGTGCGCTCGCGGCGCGCGACGTCCGCCGCCTTGCGCTCGAGCTCGACGGCCGCGCTGCCCTGGCCGTGCACGACTGTGAGCAGCTCCTGCTCGCGGGCGGCGAGCGTCTGTGCGACGGCCGCGGCCGCTCCCTCGCGGCGCTCGAGGTCGGCCACGCGCTCCTCCCGCTCGCCCACGGCCGTCTCCCGTTCGCTCAGCACCGCCTCCCGCTCGTCGAGCAGGGCGGCCACCTCAGCCTTCTCGTCGACGTGGCGCTCGCGCTGCGCGAGCTCCTGCTCCCTCGCGGCGATCTGCGCAGCCTCGGCGGTCAGCGCCGCGCGCCGCTCGGCGAGCCCCCGCTCGAGGCGCTCAAGCTCCGCCTGACGCTCCGCCACCTCGCGCATCCGCTCGATGAGGGCGGGCTCGCCGGCCGCAACTGCCTCCTCGCGCTCGGCGAGGTTCTGCTCCTGCGCGGCGACACGCGCCGCCTGCGCTCGCAGCTCGCCGCGCTCGCGGGCGATCCGCTCTGCCTCGGTCTCGTGCTCGCGGGCCCGCTCGCCGAGCAGGTCGTCGGCGGCCGCGAGATCGGCTTCGCGCTGCTCCAGCTGGGCGTGCTCGGCCATGAGGGTCGCCTGGAGCTCCTGCGCCTCGACGAGCTGGCGCTCGGCTTCGAGCCTCAACGTCTGCGCCTCGCCGAGACGAGCAGTCGCGTCCTCGATGCGTTTGGCCGCGAGCGTCTCCCGCTCCTCGACCGCCCGGCGCTGCTTCTCGATCGCGGTGGCGGTGGTCTCGGCGGCCTCCTGGATGCGGGCCGTGAGCTCGTGACGCTCGTTGATCTCCTCCTCCCGCAGTGCGAGCGCCTCGACCTCACCCACACGCGCCTCCACGGTTTGCTCGCGCTCTTCGAGGGCGGCCGTCCGCTGCTCGAGCGTCTCGGCCAGCGCGGCGAGCTCGGCCATCCGCCGGGCATGCGTCCCGTCGAGATCGGCAAGGCGTGCGGCGTACACCTGCTCGAGGTTCGCCATGCGTTCGGAGTGCGCTGCTTCCAGCTCGGCCGCCCTGTTCTCCAGCTCCGACCAGCGGGCCGCCTGCGCCTGCTCGAACTCCGCCATGCGGGCCGTGAGCTCCTCCGTGCCGGCGCGCGCCTCGTCGTAGCGCCCCTGCGCCTTGTTCTCCCTGGCCGCGAGCGCCTCACGGCGCGCGTCGAGCTCCGTGGCGGCGCGTTCGTGCTCGGCAACCGCGCGGACGAGCTCGTGCTCGCGAACGCCGAGCTCGGCGACGCGCCGCTCGAGCTCCGCGCTCGCCGCCAGGCGCCCGGCCTCGGCCTGTTCGAGGCGGTGCCGGGCTGCCTCGGCCCGTTCCTGACGCGCCTCCAGCTCCTCCTCGACGAGCGCGAGATGCCGCTCGCGTTCCTCGAGCGCCTCGCGCTCCGCCTCGAGGTCCGTGAGCAGCTCGACCGGTGCGGGGCCGGCCCTGGTACTCCGCTCGTAGTCGCCCTCTCTCATTCGGCCCGTTCGGAAATGATGTCGGCGGGAGCGGATGCCGCTTTAGACCTGGAAAGACGAGCCTGCTAGCGGTAGCCTCACCATGCCCGAGAGAAGGCCTGACTCGGGGTGGCGAGCGGGGCGGCTTGCGCTTCTCCCCCCTGCAGCCGCCCCGCGCTCCGATTCGGACCGATGGCGTTCCTAGTCGCGCGGCCAGGCGGCCGCCAGGCGCTCGCGCGTGGCGGTGAGATGCTCGGGGATGACGCGCACGTCGGCGAGCACGGGCATGAAGTTCGTGTCCCCGGCCCAGCGGGGGACGACGTGCAGGTGGACATGGTCGACGATGCCGGCGCCGGCCACGCGGCCAAGGTTCCAGCCGACGTTGAACCCGTCCGGCTTGTAGAGGTCGCGGAGCGCGTCCATCCCGCTCGCCGCGAGCGCGTGGATCTCGGCGGCCTCGTCGGCGTCGAGGCTCGCGAAGTCGCCGGTGTGACGGGCCGGCGCAACCATGAAGTGGCCGGACGTGTACGGGAAGCGGTTGAGCAGCACGAACGCGCGCTCGCCGCGGTGCGCGACGAGGCGCTCCTCGTCGTCGCCCGCGAGCGCGTCGCAGAAGACGCAGCCGGTCGCCGAGTCCGCCGAGCCGACGTACTCGAGCCGCCACGGAGCCCACAAGCGCTCGGTCACCGGGCCGAGCCTAGACTCGCGGCGTGCCGCTGATCGAGATCCGCGCGCTGCCGCAGCCGCCGGACGTCGACCTCCCGGCCGTCATGAGCGCGGTGGCGCAGGCGGTGCGCGAGGTCCTGCAGAACCGCCCGCAGGGGACGTGGGTCACCTGGGAGACGATCGAGCACTACGTGGAGGGGCCGCACGTCGCCACCGAGCAGCCGCACGGCACACATCCGCCGATTGTGACCATCTCGGCGGCGAAGGGCCGCCCGCGCGAAGCGATCGAGCAGGCTGTGTCCGTCGCGCTCACCCGCGAGCTCGGCCTCGAGCCGGACAGCGTCTTCCTCGTGTACCGAGAGCTGGACTAGAGCCAGCGCTTGTAGCGGAAGAACCCGAGCATCGCTCCGACGAGGACGATCGAGGCGCCGATGATGACCCAGAACTCCACGTCTGAGGCGGTCCCGGGGTTGCCGCCGCCGGGGAGCCCGACGTTCATGCCCCAGATGCTCGCGATCAGCGTCGCGGGCAGGAACACGATGCTGAAGACGGTGAGGATGCGCAGGACGTCGTTGAACCGGTGCGACAGCACCTGCTCGTTCGTCGTCTCGAGCGCCTCCACAACCTCCTTGTAGTTGTCGAGCACGTCCCAGATGCGCTCGGAGGCGTCGACGAGGTCGTCGAAGTAGAGCTCGAGCTGCTCGGGTAGGAAACCCTCGATCTTCCGCTCGAGCAGGCGCAGCGATGGCCGCTGTGGCTTGACGATCTTGCGGTACGAGATGATCTCCTGCTTCACGTTGGAGATGTCCCGCACGACCTCCTCGGAGCTCCGGCCCTCGAAGACGTCGTCCTCGATCGAGTCCAGCTTGTGCCCGATCTTGTCGAGGATCGGGAAGCAGTAGTCGAAGAGGTCGTCGAGCACCTCGTAGAGCAGGCGGCCCGGGCCGTTCCTGAACAGCTCGTTGCGCAGCTCCTCGTCCTCCCGGCAGCGCGTGAAGAGCCGCGTGACCGGCAGCAGCGAGACGTTCGGCAGCGTGACGAGGTAGTCCGGGCCCACGAAGACGTCGAGCTCGGCCGCGTTCAGCCGCTGGACGTTCTTGTCGTAGAAGGGGAAGTGAAGGACGACGAAGAGGTAGTCCGGGTACTCGTCGATCTTCGGGCGCTGGCGCTTCGAGAGCACGTCCTCGACATCGAGCTCGTGCCAGCCGAAGCGCTCGGCGAGCGCGCTGACGGCCTCCTCGTCGGGACGGTCGAGGTGGACCCAGGTGAGGCCGGCGGCCTCGACCTCTGCGGGCTCGGCGAAGCGCGGCTCGAGCTCAGGAAGGGTTCGGCCGCGCGTGCGACGGATCCGAGGCAGGCTCGGCATCGGTACTGAACGGATCCTCGATCGCGGGCATCACGGTCGGATTCTAGCCCCCGGCCCGTTCGCCTTCCGGCTCGGGCCCGGTCGCGGATTTGTTCAGGCAGGCGTCAGGCGGCGTAGGGGACGGTGCCCCGACGCCAGCATGAGCACTTCGCCCGCCAGCGGATCTCGCCCGCGTCGCACCTGGATGCGGGGCGGCCGCGTCGTCGTGGTGGCGCTGGGGGCCGTTGCCGTAGCGGCCGTAGCCGCGGTCGTCATCAACGGGCTGCGAGCCGCGGACCCCGCCGCGTCGCCGTCCACGCCGGCCGTCGCGGACAGGCACGCAAAGCCAGTCGCTCGGCATCGGGTCGCGTTCACGGATCTCGTGCCCGCGGGGAGCGCGACGCTGCCGGCAGCGGCCCAGGACGTCGCGATCGCCGCGTTGTCGCGGACGCGTGCGGTGGCCGCCGGCGGGCTGTCGGCGGCCGACGTGTCCGTCGACGATGTGCGGGTTGTCACCGCCCAGGGAGCGCACACGGCGAGCCGGCTCCCGCTCGCGCTGCACGACGCCGCTGCGGCATCTGTCGGCGGCCACGCGTACCTGCTCGGCGGCGGTGACGGCTCGAGCCAGCACGACGCGATTCTCCGGATCGATCCCGGCACGACGCCGCGGGTCGTCGGGCGGCTGCCGGCGCCGACCTCCGATCAGGCGGCCGGCGTCGTCGGCGGAACGGTGTACGTCGTCGGTGGCTTCACCGGGTCGAGGTGGCTGGACACGATCGTCGCCTGGCGCCCGGGCACGCGGGCGCGCGTCGTCGGGCACCTGCCGTCGTCGGTGCGGTACGCCGCCGTGACGGGCGCGGGCGGCCGCGTCGTCGTGGCGGGCGGCTCGCTGGAGAGCGGAGAAGCGTCGCGCGCTGTGTACGCGTTCGATCCGGAGACGCACCGCGTGAGCCGCCTCGGCCGCTTGCCGGCGCCGACCACCCACGCCACGGCGGCGGCAGTGAACGGCGTCGCGTACGTCATCGGCGGCCGGGGCGCGACCGTCGACACGCCCACGGATGCGGTCGTTGCGGTCGAGCTGTCCGGGCGCGTACGGCGGGCGGGCACGCTCCCGGAGCCGCTGTCGGACGCCGCGGCCGTCGCCCTCGGGCGCACGGTGCTGGTCGTGGGCGGGCGCACCACCGCGGGCACGAGCGATCACATCGTCCGCCTGCGCCCGGCCGAGAGGGCGAGTGCGCCCAGCCGCAAGACGAACGTCTACGCGGCCGATGCCGCCGGGATGGTGACGGGCGCCGCACGCCACGCCCTGGCGCGCGTCTACGTGCCGAACAGCGAGAGCAACACGGTCGACGCGATCGACCCGCGCACCTTCCGGGTGGTCGACCACTTCGCCGTCGGCGGGCTGCCCCAGCACGTCACCCCCTCGTGGGATCTCAGGTCGCTGTACGTCCTGAACGACGAGAGCAACACGGTCACCAGGATCGACCCGAAGAGCGGGAGGCCGACGCGCGCGATCCCGGTCGACGACCCCTACAACATGTACTTCACGCCCGACGGCCGCTACGCCATCGTTGTCGCCGAGCGGCTGCACCGCCTGGACTTCCGCGACCCGCACACGCTGGCGCTCCGCACGTCGGTGCACGTGCCGTGCTCAGGCGTCGACCATATGGACTTCACGGCCCAGGGACGGCGCGCCGTTGCGAGCTGCGAGTTCTCAGGCCAGCTCGTCGAAGTCGACGTCGAGCACCCGCGCGTGGTCTCGAGCCTGACCCTTCCGGACGGGCCCGGCGCGATGCCGCAGGACGTGAAGCTGTCGCCCGACGGCCGGACATTCTGGGTCGCCGACATGATGGCCGGCGGCGTCTGGAAGGTCGACGCGCGACGGTTCCGCGTCAACGGGTTCCTCCGGACCGGGCGGGGTACGCACGGCCTCTACCCGAGCCGCGATGCCCGGCTGCTGTATGTGACCAACCGCGGCGAGGGGTCGATCTCGGTGGTCAGCTTCCGCACGGGCCACATCGTCGCGAGGTGGGAGATCCCCGGCGGAGGCAGCCCGGACATGGGCGGCGTCTCGGCCGACGGCAAGGTGCTATGGGTCTCGGGGCGCTACAACGCTGTCGTCTACGCGATCTCCACGCGCAACGGCCGGCTCCTGGCCCGCATCCCGGTCGGCAGCGGTCCGCACGGTCTGTGCGTATGGCCGCAGCCCGGCCGCCACTCGCTCGGGCACACCGGCATCCTCCGCTGACCCCGCCGCCTAACGTGCGCTCATGCGCGAGGGCTCGGGCTTCCTGCTCGACGACGGCGTGGTCTTCCTGAACCACGGCTCGTACGGCGCCTGCCCCGAGCCGGTGTTCGCGGAGTACCAGCGCTGGCAGCGCGAGCTGGAGCGCGAGCCCGTGGACTTCCTGTACCGGCGGCTCGAAGGGCTGCTCGAGGGAGTGCGTCAGGAGCTGGCCGCGTTCGTCGGCGCGGACCCGGAGGGCATCGCGTTCCTGCCGAACGTGACCGCGGCCGTGAACGCGGTGGCGCGCTCGATCGCCCTCGCGCCGGGCGACGAGGTGGTCTCGACCGACCACGAGTACGGGGCAATGGTCTTCACCTGGCAGGACGCGTGCATGCGGGCCGGCGCGCGCTGGGTGCCGCGGCCGGTGGCGGTGCCGTGCACGAGCCAGGGCGAGATCGTCGACGCGGTATGGGCAGGAGTCACCGAGCGGACACGCGTGTTGTTCGTGAGCCACATCTCGTCGCCGACGGCGATCCGGTTTCCGGTCGAGGAGCTGTGCCGGCGGGCGCGCGACGCGGGAATCCTCAGCGTGGTCGACGGCGCCCACGTGCCGGGCCACCTCGGGCTCGATCTCGAGGCGCTCGGCGCGGACTTCTACGCGGGCAACTGCCACAAGTGGCTGTGCGCGCCGAAGGGCTGTGGCTTCGTCGCGGTGCGCCCCGAGGCGCGTGACCTCCTGCGCCCGAACGTCGTCAGCTGGGGCGTGCACTCCGAGCGCTTCGTCGAGCGCCACGGCTGGCAGGGGACGAGCGACCCGTCCGCGTTCCTGGCGCTTCCGGCGGCGATCGCCTTCCATCGCGAGGTGCTGGCACCCGCGCGCGGCCGCTGCCATGCGCTCGTCGAGGAGTTCCGCCCGCGCCTCGGGACGCCGCTCACCCCGCCCGGCGAGGCGTGGTCCGTCCAGATGGCGAGCGTCGAGCTCTCGCCTTGCGACCCCGCCCAGGTCCGGCGGCGCCTTTGGGAGGAGCACCGCATCGAGGTCGTGGCGGAGGAGTGGGGCGGGCGCCCGCTCCTCCGCATCTCCGTGCAGGCGTATAACACGCGCGACGATCTGCAAGCGCTCGAGGCCGCCCTCGCGGCGCTGCTCTGACGCACCTCAGCCCTGCTGCTGCGCCTTGCCGCGCGCGTAGTCGCCGAGATCGACGACCGGCTCGTCGCATCGCGGCGACGGGTGCGCCGGGTGAGGCTCGTCGGGCTCCACGTTTCCCGCCTTCCTCACCGCGTTGACCACGTCGTACAGGCTCACGGTGATTCGCTCGAGCAACTTGTCCTGGCGGTCGATGTGCGCGCTGAGCGCGTCGACGCGGGCTTCCAGGTCGTCGAAGTCATGTGCCCCCATCTATCGTTGCCCCTCCCTCTCCCCCCGGCGAGGAGCCTCGCGAGCGTGGCGACCGCAGCGCCGGCTCGGAGGCCGTGCGAACGAACAGTACAAAGCTCGATGGCGTGCCCCCTGATCGGCACGGCACGATGCTCTCACCCGCCGCGAGCAAGTGCGACGTCCGTTGCGGGCGGATCTCGGACCTAGACCGTCGGGCTTTTGTGCGGCGGAGTGGACGGCCTATAACACGCCGGAAGATCTGCAACAGCTCGCCGTGGCCCCTGCTCGACGACGAAGGCCATCAGGGCAGACACGAAGGCGGCGACGGTCAAGCCGGCCGCGACCACGAGCCACCAATCCGACCCGCCATGCACGTCCGCGATGACCGCGATCCAGGCGATTGCCGACGCCGTCACGGACGCGGTCGTGTAGCCGTGCGCGAGGGGCGCGAGCCATGACACCAGTGTCCCCGAGCGAGACGGCGGTGGCCCGAAATCGAGAGTCCTTTTGTGGGACAGCCCCCTCCGGGCTTCGCCCTCGAGGACAGTCCCTGGTCTTGATGCGCCAGGCAGGAATCGAACCTGCGACCTCGCGCTCCGGAGGCGCGCGCTCTATCCCCTGAGCTACTGGCGCGGGAAGCCGGGAGTGTATCGGGCGGGCCAGGGAACCCCGGCCCGCCCGGAAGCGACTACGGCGCTCGGTACAAGAGCCAGGCGTCGCGCATGCGCTGCACCTGGCCGGTCGTGAACTCCTGGTAGCAGGCGTCGTACGAGTAGTCCATGTAGTTGTGGATCGGGTCGAGGCCCGGCTCCTTCGGGCACGTGTCCTTGCCCGCGGGACAGCCGCTCGTCGGCTCGCCCTCGGCGGGCGTGTCGTCGACGAAGTCGCCCTTCGCGTTGCACGCGCCCTGGAACGTGTGCTCGAGGTCGAACCAGTGGCCCGACTCGTGCGTGAGCGTCTGGCCGAGGTCGTACCGGCCGGCGAACGTCGAGGACGCGCCGGGCATCGACTCCCAGTTGATGACGATCCCGTCAAGGTACGCCTGGCCGGGCTTGTCCACGATGTCCGGCAGGTAGGCATAGCCGAGCAGGCCCGGGCCGGCCGTCGCCGTGTAGACGTTGAGCATGTTCGGCCCGCCGGTGTGCAGCGCGCGCTTCATGGCGCGCGCGGCGTTCGAGCTCGAGCTCGCGTTGTACCACTCGGTGTTGTTCGTGCGGTCGACGCCCGCGAGCGTGAACTTGAACCCGGACTTCGCGCCGCCGTAGAAGCCGGCGAACGACAGGTTCAGCACTTGCAGCTGGTCGCTGATGACCTTGTTCGAGATGTTCCCGAGGCTGCCGTCGGTGATGACGTGGAACCACACGGGCACCGTGGCGCTGAAGTTCTTTCCCGCCGTGCCCTTCGAGGACGCGGGCAGGTCGCTCGGGAGCTGGCCGAGGTCCGGCTCGACGCGCTCGCCGCGCGCCGAGATGCCGTACGTCAGCCGGCTGATCGCACTGAAGCGGTTGAGCTGCGGCGTGCTCGCGTTGATGCAGCTGACGAGCGCCTGCGTCCCCTTCAGGTGCGGCGCGCGCGCCGGCGAAGCGGTGCCCGCCGTGAGCAATGCGCCGGCTACCGCAGCGATGGCGACCGCGGCCAGCCGCCTGGAGCGTGAGTTCATGCTGTCCTCCTGACTTGTACCCCTTTTGCCCGAGGGTACCCCCTTTGGAGGGGCCGTCTCGACCCCCAGTAGGGTGAGCGCGTGCAGCTGACGGGCCGCATCGCGACGCTCGATCTCGCCGAGGTTTTCACCATCGCGCGCGGTTCCTCGGAGACCGCCGAAGTCGTCTACGTCGCCATCGAGCACGCCGGCGAGACCGGCTGGGGCGAGGCGGCGCCGATCGAGCGCTACGACGAGACGGCCGCCTCCGCGCTCGCATTTGTCGAGGCGCACGCCGACGCGCTCGGCGACGACCCGTTCGCGCTCGACGAGATCGAATCGCGGCTCGGCGGCGAGCAGCACGCGGCGCGGGCGGCGATCGACGCGGCGCTCCACGACCTCTGCGGCAGGCTCGCCGGCGTGCCGGTCTGGCGGCTGCTCGGGCTGCGGCGCACGGGGCCGCCGACCTCCTGGACAATCCCGCTCGACGACCCGGACGCAATGGCGCGCAAGGCGGAGCGCACCGGCGCGCCGTTCCAGCGGCTGAAGCTGAAGCTCGGCGGCGGCGACGGGCTCGACGTGGACCGCGTGCGCGCCGTGCGCGGCGTCACCGAGGTGCCGATGCAGGTCGACGTCAACGAGTGGTGGACGCTCGACGAGGCACTCGACGCGCTGCCGCAGCTCGCCGGGCTCGGGGTTCAGTACTGCGAGCAGCCACTGCCGGCCGGCAGCACGGACGGCCCGGAGCTGAAGCGCCGCTCGCCGCTCCCGATCTACGTCGACGAGGACTGCCATACGCTCGCCGACGTCGCCTCCTGCGCCGAACGGGCGCACGGGATCACGATCAAGCTCGCCAAGTCGGGCGGCATCCGCGAGGCCGTTCGCATGGCGCACGCGGCCCGCGCGCTCGGCCTCGGCGTGATGCTCGGCTGCATGGTCGAGTCGGGCCTCGGCATCGCCGCCGGTTGCGTGGTGGCCAGCCTGTGCGACCACGTCGACCTCGACGGGAACCTGCTGCTCGCCGAGGATCCGTGCCCCGGCGTCGAGCTCGTCGACGGCGTTCAGGTTCCGCCCGACCGGCCCGGCCTCGGCGTCGAGCCGGCCGCCGTGCGAGCGTAGACCGCCCGTGAAGCGCTACCTCATCCTCGCGGAGGGCAAGAGCGGCGACCCGCACTACGGCAAGACGATGCGGGGCGTCGTCGACTACGGGCTCGACCCGGTCGCCGCGATCGTCGACTCGGAGCGGCCGGGGGAGACGCACAAGGGCATCCCGGTCGTCGGCACGATCGCCGATGGCCTCGCGTACGAGCCGGACACCGCGCTCGTCGGCGTCGCGACGCAGGGGGGCCGCTTCCCGCCCGCCTGGCGCGCTCTCCTGGCGGAGGCGATCCGCGCCGGCCTCGACGTCGAGAACGGGCTGCACGAGTTCATCGCGGCCGACCCGGAGCTGGGCGCGCTCGCCCGCGAGCATGGCGTCGAGCTCCGCGACCTGCGCCGGCCGCCCGCCGGCCTCAACGTGCCGACGGGCGCGAATCTCGAGGTCGACGCGCAGGTGGTGCTCACCGTCGGATCCGACTGCGCGATCGGGAAGATGACCGTCTCGCTCGAGCTCGACCGCGCGGCGCGCGAGCGCGGGCTCGCCTCCGTCTTCGTTCCGACCGGCCAGACGGGGATCGCGATCGCGGGCTGGGGGATCGCCGTCGACGCGGTCGTCTCCGACTTCCTGGCGGGCGCGGCCGAGCAGCTCGTGGTGGAGGGCGCCGAGCGTGGCGGCCGCCTCCTGTGGGTCGAGGGCCAGGGCTCGCTGATCCACCCGCTGTACTCGGGCGTGACGCTCGGCCTGATCCACGGGTCGGCTCCGCACGCCTACGTGCTCTGCCACCGTGCGGGCTCGACCGAGATCGAGGGTTGCCCCGGCCACCCGATCCCGCCGCTCGACGCGCTCGTCCGGCTGCACGAGGCGATCTCCCTGCCCGCGCGGCCGGCCCCCGTCGCCGCCGTTGCGGTCAACACGCGCGGCCTGGACGACGACGCGGCGGCCGCTGCCGTCGCAGAAGCTGCCGCCGTCACGGGGCTTCCGGCGGACGATCCGGTGCGCTTCGGCCCCGGGCGGCTGCTCGACGCGGTGCTCAACGCCCTGCCGTAAGAAAGTCGCAATTTGCGCGTCAGAGATGGGATGCTCAAGCCCCCCATGGCTCGCGCCGATTGGCACTCCGTGAGACGTTTTTCGCTGCTCGCGGCTGCGCTTGCCGCTCTGGCCCTCCCAGGCGCTGCCGGCGCCGGCCTCGGGGTGGGCGTCACCGACGACCTGGGCCGCGACTCGCCGGACGGCGGCGCGGCCTTCGTCGCCATGCTCGGCGATCTCGGCTTCACCGAGAACCGCGTCTCCATCGTGTGGGACCCGGACAACCCCGCCGCGATCCCGCAGCGGGCCGCGCTCGACCGCTACGTGCCGACGGCTACGGCCGGCGGCATCCGCGTCGTGCTCGCCGTCTATCCCGGCCGCCCGACCGCGGTCGCCGACAACCCGGCAGCCGTCGGCCAGTTCGCGGCGTTCCTTGCCGACCTTGCGCGCAGCTATCCCCAGGTCACCGACTTCGTCGTCGGCAACGAGCCGAACCAGCCGCAGTTCTGGCGGCCGCAGTTCACGACGGCGGGCACGCCGGTCGCCTGCGCCTCGTACGAGCCGCTGCTCGCGGCCGCCTACGACGCGCTGAAGGCGGTCAACCCGGCGATCACCGTCGTCGGGCTGGGCCTCTCGCCGCGCGGCAACGACAACCCGATTGCTCCGGACAACCCGTCGACATCGCCCGTGCGCTGCCTCCGTGACCTGGGGGCGGCCTACCGGGCGAGCGGGCGGACGCTCCCGATCATGGACGAGCTTGCCTTCCACGCGTACCCGGAGCTCGACGCGCAGCCATTCGGCGTCCCGTACTCCTGGCCGAAGGCCGGGCTCGCCGACCTCGCGCGTATCAAGCAGGCGGTGTGGGACGCGTTCAACGGCACGGCGCAGGCGACCTTCGCGGAGCCGAGCCGCTCGGTGTTGCTGCCATCGCTGAAGCTGCGCATCGCCGAAGTCGGCTGGCAGGTCAGCGTGATCCCGGGCATGGAGGGCGCCTACACCGGCAAGGAGAACGTCCTGCCGACCGACGAGACGAGGCAGGCGTTCGACTACACGCAGGCGATCCGGTCACTCGCCTGCGACCCGGCGGTGCGCTCGCTGCTCTTCTTCGGGCTGCGCGACGAGACCGACCTGTCGCGCTGGCAGGCCGGGATGCTGCGCGCCGACGGGACGCGGCGGCCGTCGTACGACGCGGTCAAGTCCGAGCTCGCCACGTCGAAGGGCGCCTGCGCGGGCACGCCCGTCACGTGGTCGCACGTCACCGGCGTGGTCGGCGTGAGGACGAAGTTCGACCGGCGCAAGGTCATGGATGCTCGCTTCCGCAAGTGGGGCTTCTCGCTCACGAACGAGGAGAACGCGACCTTCGTGGCCGGGCTCTTCCACCAGACCGCTGCCAAGCCGACCGCGCAGTGGAGGTCGCTCGTCACGCGGAATCTCTCGGGCCGCTCGGGAGGCGTGACCCCGGCGCTGCGGCTGACCGGTCGCGCGAAGGCGCCGTGGGGGAGGACCGTCGTGTTCCGCCAGACGCGGCTCAAGCCCGGCTACTACGCCTACGCCATCAGGCTCGCCGCGGAGATGAACCCGGCGCGCGCCTCCGTCGTGTTCGGACCGTCGTTCCGGCTCGGGGCGCTGCCGCCCAAGAAGAAGCCTGTGCCGGCGAAGAAGAAGCCGCCGGCGACGCGCAAGCACTGAGCGCTTGACACGAACACGTGTTCGTTGTACCGTGGCGAACACATGTTCGTGAAGATCCTCATCGCGACCGTCCTCGCCGCCGCCGCAGTCGGCTGGGTGGCGCGGCCGTCCGAGAGCGCGCAGCCCGCACGGCACTACGTCGTGAAGCCGGGCGACTCGCTCTGGTCGATCGCCGCGTCCCGCTACGCCGGCGACACGCGCAAGGCAATCTGGCGGATCGAGCAGCGGAACCCGCAGGTGCGGGCCGGGCTCCAGCCGGGCGACAAGCTGACGCTGCCGTAAGGCGCTTACACTCGCCGCGTGGACCTGGACCTCGTGTTCCTGGGAACCGCGGCGTCGGCGCCTACGGCCCAGCGCGGTCCGTCGGCGCTCCTCGTGCGGCGCGGCGGTGAGCGGCTGCTGATCGACTGCGGCGAAGGCACGCAGCGCCAGCTCCTGCGCTCGAACGTCGGGCTCGTCGACCTGCGCGAGGTCTTCCTCACGCACTACCACGCCGACCACTACCTCGGCCTGCCCGGGATGATGAAGACGTTCGCGCTGCGCGGCCGCGAGGTGCCGCTCACGATCTACGGCCCGCCCGGGCTGGACGACCTCTTCGGCTCGCTCCGACGCGTGTTCGGGCGGCTCACCTACAGCTACGAGCTCGTGACCGTCCGCCCGGGCGACGTTCAGCAGCGGGACAAGTACGACCTGGCGGTGTTCGGCGTCGAGCACGGGGTGGCTGCGGTCGGCTACGCCGTCGTCGAGCACACACGGCCCGGACACTTCGACGTGGCCGCCGCCGACGCGCTCGGCGTCCCCAACGGTCCGGAGCGCGGCGTGCTCCAGGATGGGCAGGCGGTGGTCGTCGACGGCCGGGCAATCACACCCGAGCAGGTGCTCGGCCCCCCGCGTCCCGGGCGCAAGGTTGTGGTCGCCGGCGACTCGGCGCCCTCCGCGACCGTGCGCGAGGTCGCACAGGCCGCGCAGGTGCTCGTCCACGAGGCGACGTTCCTGAGCGACGAGGAGGACCGGGCGCGCGAGACGATGCACTCGACCGCGATCGGCGCGGCCGAGCTGGCGCGCGACGCCGGCGTGCAGCTGCTCGCGCTGACGCACATCTCGAGCCGGTACGGCGGTGGCCAGGTCGCGCGGGAGGCGCGCACGGTCTTCCCGGAGACGGTCGTGCCCAAGGACTTCGATACGATCGAGATCCCGTTCGAGGAGCGGGGCAGGCCGCGCCTCCACAAGGGAGGGGCGCTCGACCAGGAGCCGGGCACGGTCGCCGAGCTGGCGGCGGTGCCCAGAGCGGAGGAGGCGTCCGGATGAGCGAAATGGTGCAGCTGGCCCTGGCGGAGGACATCGGCGAGGCGGAGGAGCTCCAGTCGATCCTGACCGCCGCCGGGATCCAATCGGCGCTCGAGCCCGCCGTCGAGCACCACCCGCGCGAGACCGAGGACGCCCCGCAGAAGGTGCTCGTCCCGGAGTCGTCCCTCGAGGCCGCCCAGGAGGCGATCGAGGCGATGACCGAGCCGGACGAGATCGTCTCCGAGTAACCATGCGGTACGCGCTCCTCGCCGCCTGCGTCGTCGCGGGCGTCGTTCCCGCGGGCGCGCACGCGCGTGACGTCACCAAGACGGCGCGCTCCGGAGACGTCGAGGTGACGCTCACGTACCGCGTCGTGAAGGACGTCTACTCGCATGTGCGCCTCCAGGTGGTCCGCGCCGGCGCGCCGGCGCTGAACGCGCCGCTCACGGAGGTCTCGTGCGGAAGGGGATGTGCCGTCTGGGCGCCGGGGCCGTTCTCGGTTCCCGGCCCGCCCCTCGTCCGCGATCTCGACGCCGACGGCGAGCCCGAGGTCATCCTCGACCTCTACACCGGCGGCGCGCATTGCTGCGTCGTCACCGCGTTCTACCGGTGGGACGGCTCCGCGTACCGGCGGACTGTCGAGGACTTCGGCAACTTCGGCTACCGGCTGCGCGACCTCGACGGCGACGGGACGCCCGAGCTCTCGGCGCGCGACGAGGCATTTGCCTACGCGTTCGGCCCGTTCGTGTACTCGGTCCCGCCAGCGGCCATCTTCCAGTGGCGCGCCGGTGCCCTTCGCGACGTCACGCGCAACTACCCCGCGGTCGTCCGGGCGGACGCGAAGGAAACGTTCGGCTACTACCTCAAGGCGCGCAGGAAGCGCGACCACGCGGCTATCCGCGGCGTGCTCGCCGGCTGGGCCGCGGACGAGTGCCTGCTCGGTCGCTGCGCCTACGCGTTCGCGCGGATCGACGCCTCGCTGCGGGCCGGTGAGCTGAGCCGCCAGAGCACCGATCTGCCGACCGACCCGGCGGGCGCCAGGTACGTGACGAAGCTGCGCTCCTTCCTGCGCAGGGACGGCTACCTCCGCTAGTCGAAGCTCACGACAAGGCGCTTCGTGCGGCCGTCCTCAACCATGAGGCGCAGCTCGCCCGCGCGGACGTCCGGGTTGCGCCGCCACGCATAGCCGCCGACGAGCTCGCCGCCCTCCTCACGCTCGTCCAGCAGCAGGATCTCGTCGTCGGGCGGCTGCACGAGATACGCCTGCTCGATCGCGTCGCGGCCATGGAACGGGCCGACCGGGACGCCCACGAAGACCAGCTCGGCGTCCTCGTCGTAGTGGGCGAGCATTGCCCCGAAGTCGCCGCTCCGGACGGCGGCGTTGAAGCGCTCGACGTGCTCGCGCAGCGCCTGCATCGCCGGACCGTACTGCGGGTAGCGTGGCGGCGTGGGGCGCTACCGGTGGGTCGTTCTGGGCGCGGGCGTGGCGGCGCAGGCTGCCTTCTCGGCGCTCGGCACCGGCGTTGCCGTGCTCGTCCCGCAGCTGCGCTCCGAGTACGGGTTGTCGCTGACGCAGGTCGGCGTCCTGCTCGCCGC
Organism: uncultured Thermoleophilia bacterium; assembly: GCA_963734565.1. Classification (GTDB taxonomy): domain Bacteria; phylum Actinomycetota; class Thermoleophilia; order Gaiellales; family Gaiellaceae; genus JACVRM01. Next base: position 129,834 of record CAVTHM010000003.1, read on the forward strand.
GGCGAGCGGCGGGATGGTGCTGACGCTGCTCGCCTGGGGGCTGCTCACCGACCGGGTCGGCGAGCGTGTTGTCGTGGCGCTCGGGCTCGGTGCGGCCGGGTTGGCGTTCGTGGCCGCCGCGACCCTGCCGCCGTACGGCGTCGTCTTCGCCCTGCTCACGCTCGCGGGGATGTCCGGGGCGAGCGTGAGCGCCGCGAGCGGCCGGGCCGTGATGGGCTGGTTCGCCGCCGATCAGCGCGGGCTGGCGCTCGGGATCCGGCAGACGGCGGTCCCGCTCGGGTGGGCCGTCGCCGCGCTCGCACTGCCGCCGATCGTCGCCGCCGGCGGGCTCTCGGCGGGGCTCGCCGCGCTGGGCCTCGGCTGCCTCGCGGGCGCGGCGGTAGGCGTTCTACTCCTGCGCGACCCGCCGCGCGAGGTCATCGAGGTCGGCGACCCGTCGCGGCCGCTGCACGACCGGCGCCTCTGGCGGCTGTCCGCCGGCAGCACGCTCTACGTGATGGCGCAGGTGGTGCTGACGAGCTTCCTCGTCGTCTACCTGCACGACGAGCGCGGCTTCTCCGTGGCGGCCGCTGCCGCAGTGCTCGCCCTCGTGAGCGTTGCGGGCGGGGCGCTGCGCATCTCGCTCGGGTTCCTCTCCGACCGGCTCGCGACGCGGATCGTCCCGCTGGTCGCCGTCGGCTTCGTGCTCACCGCTGCGATCGCGCTGGCTGCCCTCCTGGCAGACGCGTCCAGCTGGCTGCTGGTACCGGCGCTGGCAGCAGCCGGCGCGCTGTCGTCGAGCTGGAACGGGCTGTCGTTCACGGCCGCCGCCGAGCTCGCAGGGCGCGGCCAGGCAGGCGCGGCGCTCGGCTTCCAGCAGACGGCGCTCGCGATCGGCTGTGCGATCGCACCCGCGCCGTTCGCCGCGCTCGTCGCGGGCACGTCGTGGCGGGCCGGCTTCGGGCTGCTGGCCGTCCTCCCGCTGCTCGGCGTGCTTGCGCTGCGCCCGCTCACCCGCGCCGAGTCGCCGGCACGAATCCGCGCGACACCCGATCCGGTCGAGGCCTGACGTGGCGACGGCGCGAGGCAGCTGCCTCTGCGGCGGCGTGCGCTTCGAGGTCGAGCTGCCGTTCCGCCGCGCGAACGTCTGCCACTGCTCGCGCTGCCGCAAGCACTCCGGCTCGATCGGCCTTGCCCAGGGACGCGTCGCCCGCGAGCGGTTCCGCCTGCTCGCCGGCGAGGAGCTGATCCGCGTGTACCGGCCGGAGGATGGCGCGGTGAAGGCGTTCTGCTCGGCCTGCGGGTCGAGCCTGTTCGGCGGCGACTGGCCTGACGGCGAGGAGGTATCCGTCCGGCTCGGCGCGCTCGACGACGACCCGCAGATCCGCCCGCAGTACCACTCGTTCGCCGGCTCGGTCCCGCCCTGGGACACGCTGCCCGACGACGGCCTGCCGCGCTTCGACGGCGCCGCTCCTGACGGTTACAAGTAGCGGCGGAACCAGTCGACGATCCGCTCGACGCGGTCGACGCGCCGGTCGGGGCGGCCGACCGCGAACAGCAGGTGGAACTCCTCCGGGTAGCGCACCATCTCGACCGGGCGGCCGAGCGAGCGCAGGATGGCGAACACGATCTCGCTGTTCACCGGCGGGCAGCGGAGGTCGCCCTCGCACTGCAGCAGGAGCAGCGGTGCCTCGTTGCGGTGGATCTGCGCGGCCGGCGACAGCGCGCGCATCCGCTCGCCGTTCTTCCACGGCTCCGCGCCCACCGCGACGCGGCCGATGTCGACGCCGGCGTCCGCGCTTCCGTACTCGGCGAGGTGATCCGTGACCGGGTTCTCCGCGACGCCGGCCGCAAACCGGCCCGGGTGCCGGCCCATCAGGTACGTGACCATGAACCCGCCGTAGGAGAGCCCCAGCACGCCGACCCGGCTGCGGTCGGTCAGCCCTTCCGCAATCGCCCAGTCGACGAGCCGCAGGAAGTCCGCCTGGTCGACCTCGCCCCACGCGCCGGCGATGGCCCTGCCGTACTCCTCGCCGTAGCCGACCGTGCCGCGGGGGTTGGCGGCGATCACGTGGAACCCCGCGTCGGCGAGCGCGGTCATCTCGATCCACGGGACCGGCCCGTGGGCGAGGTGCGGCCCGCCGTGGACGTGGAGCACGAGGCCCCGCTGCCGGCCGCGCGCCCGCCACAGGAAGCCCTCGACGACCGGCCCGCCGCGCACCTTGGCGCGCACGCGCTCGGGCTCGCGCACGTACGGGCTGAACCAGCGGCTGCCGTCGCGGGTGAGCGCGCGTAGCCGCCCGTCCTCGACGGCGTAGATCTCGCCTGCCTGCCCGTCAACGCAGGCGGCCACCGCGACGCGGCCGCCGCCCGTCCCGAGCCCGTAGGCGACGACCTCGCCGCCCGCGAGCGCCTCGTAGGAACCGTCGCGGCCGAACCGGTACGGCAGCGCGCGCCCCTCGTCGGCGACGAGCGCTACAAGCGAGTCGTCGTCCAGCCATGCGAGCGGCGGCGGGAAGCGCGCCGTCAGGTCGTCGAGATCGCCCGCTGTCGCGTTGAACAGCGTTCGGTCGAGGTCGGCGGCGAGCCGACGGCCGCCCACGTGGAGCGTCAGGTTCTCGCCGCCGTCGTCGGTCTCGGCGTCGTAGCCGAGCAGCGCGAGCGTCCCGCCGGGCGACCACCGCGCCGCGGCGATCTCCTGCGTGAGGCGCGCCGCGAGGCGAGGCGTGCCGCCGTCGGCAGGCACCGTCCACAGCTGTGGCTTCTCCCAGATCCCGGCATGCTCGGTGCGGTCGGCGAGCACACCGATCCGCTTCCCGTCCGGATGCCAGGCCGCTCCCAGCACCTCGTACGACGCGCCGGTGACGCGCCGCGGCCGGCCGCCGCCCGCGGAGACCACCCACGCGCTCGTGAACTCGTCGCGCAGCCCGACCATGTCGAGCCGCCAGTTCAGGTCGGTGATGCGCCGCGCGACCGGGCTCTCGGGGTCGCCGACGATGAACCGCTGCTCGCCGCTCGGCGCCAGCAGCAGCACGCGCCGCCCGTCCGGCGACCACTCGGCGCCCGCGACCTCGCCATCGAGCTCGGCCAGCTGCTCGGCCTCGCCGCCGTCCAGCTCGAGCACCCACGGCTGCGTCCGGCCGGAGCGGTTCGAGAGGAAGAGCAGCCGCCCGCCGTCCGGCGAGAAGCGCGGCGCCAGATCGACAGGCCCGCCCGTCAGGCGCCGCGGCCGCCCGCCGCGCCACGGCACCACCCAGATCTGGTAGCGGTACTCGCCGCCCTCGACCGTCCGGCGTGTGTAGGCGACCTGCGATCCGTCCGGCGCCACCGCCGGGTGGCTGAGCAGCACCTGGCGGAGAAGGTCCCGAGCCTCGAAGCGGCGGGGAGGCGGCACGGCGGCGAATCTACTCCGTCCGGCCGGCCTGGTTACACTCCGCGGCGCACCGACCCCTTAACCCGGTCCTGTGAGGCCGGAAAGGAGACGAACGATGACCCACGCCCGGACCCGGCTCGCGACTGTGCGCGGCCGGTGAGTCAGATCAGCCTCGAGGCCGAGACGCTGCTCCTCGACGAGGAGGCCATCTCCCGGACGCTCTCGCGGATCGCGCACGAGATCATCGAGCGCAACGACGTGGCCGAGGTGGCGCTGGTCGGCATCCACACGCGCGGCGTCCCGCTCGCGCAGCGTCTCCGCCGCCTGATCGAGGACTTCAGCGGCGAGACCGTCGACCTCGGGACGCTCGACATCACCTTCCACCGCGACGACGTGCACGTGCGCTCGCGCGGCGAGGCGCCGCTTCATGCCCAGCCGCTCGTCCGCGATACGAAGCTCGACTTCCCGCTCGAGGGCAAGACGATCGTGCTCGTCGACGACGTCCTCTACACCGGCCGCACGATCCGCGCGGCCATCGACGGGCTCTTCGACTACGGCCGCCCCGCCCGCGTCCAGCTCGCCGTGCTCGCCGACCGCGGCCACCGCGAGCTCCCGATCCGTCCCGACTACGTCGGCAAGAACCTGCCGACCGCACGCGGCGAGCGCGTCCAGGTGCAGCTCGTCGAGGTCGACGAGATCGACCGCGTGCTCCTGCTCTCCACTCCGGAGGAGACCCACCATGGCTGACATCCACCTCGTGCGGGACGAGCTGTTCCCGCCTGCCGAGCCGGCCCGCCGGCACCTCATCTCCGTCGACGACCTCGAGCGCGACGACGTCGAGCGGCTGCTCGCGACCGCCCGCTCGTTCGCCCGCTCGCTCGAGCGCGAGATGAAGAAGCTGCCCACCCTCCGCGGCCGCACGGTCGTGAACCTCTTCTACGAGTCGTCCACCCGCACGTCGTCGAGCTTCGAGCTCGCTGCCAAGCGGCTCTCCGCCGACACGATGTCGATCAAGGCGGCCGGGTCCTCTGTGGACAAGGGCGAGTCGCTCAAGGACACGGCGCTGACGATCGCCGCCTACGACCCGGATGTGATCGTCATCCGTCACCCTCACATCGGCGCGCCGCAGCTCGTCGCGCGTCACACGGGCGCGCACGTCGTGAACGCCGGCGACGGCAAGCACCAGCACCCGACGCAGGCGCTGCTCGACCTCTACACGCTCGAGCAGGCGTGCGGGCAGATCGAGGGGCTGCACGTGGCGATCGTCGGCGACGTCCTGCACTCGCGCGTCGCCCGGTCGCTCGTCCAGGCGCTCGTGCTGATGGACGCGCGCGTGACGCTCGTCGGCCCGCCGCCGCTCTTGCCGCGCGGGATCGAGTCGCTCGGCTGCGAGACGACCACGGACATCGGGATGCTCGCCCACGCAGACGTCGTCTACGTCCTGCGCATGCAGCGCGAGCGGATGCAGGAGGGCGCGAACTACGTCCCGAGCCTGCGCGAGTACACGGCCCGCTGGGGCGTCACCGCCGACCGCCTGCGGCCCGGCCAGAAGGTCATGCACCCCGGCCCGATGAACCGCGGCGTCGAGATCGACGGCGAGGTCGCCGACGCCGCCGACGCGCTGATCGTCGAGCAGGTGCGCGCAGGGCTCGTGACCCGGATGGCGGTGCTCTACGACCTGCTGACCCACGGCCCCGTCGCGGTGGAAGTCGCGGCGGTCGAGGAGGTGGCGTGATGCTGACGATGCGAGACGGCCCGGGCGCCGACCTGGTGATCCGTGGCGCGCGGGTGCTCGACCCCGCGCACGGGGTGGACGCGGTGCTGGATGTCCGCGTCGACGGCGGCACGATCGCCGGGCTCGGCGAGAACCTGGACGCGAACGGGCACCGCGTGGTCGAGGGCGAGGGGCTGCTGCTCGCGCCCGGGTTCGTCGATCCGCACGTGCACCTGCGCACGCCCGGCCGCGAGGACGAGGAGACAGTCGCGACCGGCACGCAGGCGGCCGCGGCCGGCGGCTACTGCGCCATCCTCGCCATGCCGAACACCGAGCCGATCGTGGACTCGGCGGCGGTGCTCGGCTCGCTGATCGACGACGCGCGTCGCACGGCCGAGATCCCGGTTGGGTTCCTCGCCGCAATCTCGAAGGAGCAGCGCGGCGCGGAGCTCACCGAGATGGCCGAGCTTGCGGACGCGGGCGCGGCCGGCTTCACGGACGACGGCCGCCCGGTCGAGTCGCCGGGTCTCATGCGGCGTGCGCTCCAGTACAGCGCCGTCGCCGACCGCACGGTCGCGGTGCACTGCGAGGAGCCGACGCTCTCGCGCGACGGCCAGATGCACGAGGGCGAGGTCTCGGCCCAGCTCGGCCTGACCGGGTACCCGTCGGTCGCCGAGAGCCTGATGGTCGAGCGCGACCTGGCACTCGCCGCCTACGAGCGGCGGCCACTTCACCTGCTCCACCTCTCGGCCCGCGAGTCAGTCGACGCGCTCCGCAACGCACAGCTCGCGGGGATCCGCGCGTCGGGCGAGGTGACACCGCACCACCTCGTCTTGACCGACGAGGCCGCGCGGTCGCTCGACGCGAACCTGAAGATGAACCCGCCGCTCCGGAGCGCCGAGGACCGCGAGGCGCTGCTGGGCGGCCTGCGCGACGGGGCGATCTCCGCGATCGCGACCGACCATGCGCCGCATGCGCGCCACGAGAAGGAGGTGCCGTGGGAAGCCGCGCCGTTTGGGGTGACGGGCCTCGAGACGGCATTCGCCGCGCTCTTCACGCACCTCGTCGAGCCGGGGATCCTGCCGCTCGACACGCTGCTCGAGCGCATGTCGGCCGGGCCCGCGCGCATCTACGGCCTCGACGAGCCGGCGATCGCGGTCGGCGCACCGGCGAACCTGGTGCTCGTCGACCCGGAGGCCGAGTGGACGGTCGAGGAGCGCGGCTTCCGCTCGCGGTCGGCCAACTCATGGCTGCTCGGCGAGCGGCTGCGGTCGCGGATCTTGCTCACGGTCGCCGCCGGCCGGGTGGCATTCGGATGAGCTTCCTCCGAGGTTTCTTGGCCCTCGAGGACGGCGCCGTCTTCCACGGCGAATCGGTCGGCGCGCCGGGCTTCGCGTTCGGCGAGGCCGTCTTCACGACGGCGATGACCGGCTACCAGGAGGTCGTCACCGACCCGAGCTTCGCCGAGCAGGTGGTCGCGTTCACGGCGCCGATGGTCGGCAACTACGGCGTCGCGCCGGAACGGAGCGAGTCGGGTCGCGTCCACGCTCGCGGCGTGGTCATGCGCGAGGCGCGGGGGCCTGCGTGGACGGACTGGCTGCACGCGCAAGGCGTCGTTGCGCTGAGCGGGATCGACACGCGCTCGCTGGTCCTGCACCTACGGGGCGCGGGTGCGATGCGCTGCGCGATCGTCGCCGGCGAGGCGTCCGAGGTCGAGGCGGTCGCGGGCGCACTGGCGCAGCCGTCGATGGAAGGGCGGGCGCTGGCAGCGGGAGTCTCGACCGAGGAGCACTACGTCTTCGCCCGCGGCGGCCGCGCGTCGGTCGCTGTCGTGGACTACGGCGTGAAGCGCTCGATCCTCGACCGGCTGGCGGCCGCGGGAGCAGGCGTGACGGTCTACCCGCACGACGCGGGGCCGGACGAGCTCGCCCACCACGACGCGGTGCTGCTCTCCAACGGCCCCGGCGACCCGAGCGTGCTCGACGACGAGGTGGAGGCGATCCGCGAGCTGCTCGGCCGCGTGCCGATCCTGGGCATCTGCCTCGGCCACCAGCTGCTGGCGCGGGCGCTCGACCTCGAGACGTTCAAGCTGCCGTTCGGCCACCGCGGCGCGAACCACCCGGTGTTGGAGCGGCGCACGAGCACGGTGCTCGTCACCTGCCAGAACCACGGCTTCGCGGTCGCGCCGACCGAGTCGCGCGAGGCGACGCACCTCTCGCTCTACGACGGAACCGTCGAGGGCCTCGCCGTGCCGGAGGTCGCGGCCCGGTCGGTGCAGTTCCACCCGGAGGCGGGCCCGGGGCCGCACGACGCGCGCTACGTGATCGAGCAGTGGGTGGAAGGAGTGAGCCTTGCCAAGGCGGCCTGAGCTTCGTTCGGTGTGCCTGATCGGCTCGGGGCCGATCGTGATCGGGCAGGCGTGCGAGTTCGACTACTCGGGCTCGCAGGCGCTCAAGGTGCTGCGCGCCGAGGGGCTGCAGACGGTGGTCGTCAACTCGAACCCGGCCACGATCATGACCGACCCGGGCTTCGCTGATCGCACCTATCTGGAGCCGCTGGATGTGGAGGGTGTGGCGTCGGTGCTGGAGCGCGAGCGGCCGGATGCGCTGCTGCCGACGATGGGCGGGCAGACGGCACTGAACCTCGCGCTCGAGCTCGCCGAGACCGACGTGCTCGACGATCTCGGCATCGAGCTGATCGGTGCGCCGCCTGCGGTGATCCGGCGCGCGGAGGACCGCGAGGAGTTCCGCGAGACGGTCGCCTCGTGCGGCCTGCGCTCGCCGGAGTCGATCGTCGCCACGTCCAGGCTTGACCTGCCGCGCGACCTGTCGTTCCCGGTGATCCTGCGGCCGGCGTTCACGCTGGGCGGCCACGGCGGCGGCACGGCGCGCTCGGCAGAGGAGCTGGAGGTGCTGCTGGAGCGGGCGCTGGCCGAGTCGCCCGTCGGCCAGGTGCTGGTCGAGGAGTCGCTGATCGGCTGGGACGAGTTCGAGCTGGAGCTGATGCGCGACCGCCGCGACAACGTGGTGATCGTCTGCTCGATCGAGAACCTCGACCCGATGGGCGTCCACACCGGTGACTCGGTGACGGTGGCGCCGCAGATGACCCTGTCCGACGAGGCCTACCAGGAGATGCGCAACGCCGCGATCGCCGTGATCCGCGCGGTGGGCGTCGAGACGGGCGGGGCGAACATCCAGTTCGCACGGTCGCGCGAGAGCGGGGAGCTGCGGGTGATCGAGCTGAACCCGCGCGTGTCGCGCTCGTCTGCGCTGGCATCGAAGGCGACCGGGTATCCGATCGCGAAGGTGGCGGCCAAGCTGGCGATCGGTTACACGCTCGACGAGATCCCGAACGACCTGACGCAGACGACGCCCGCCTCGTTCGAGCCGACCCTGGACTACGTGGTCGTCAAGTTCCCGCGCTTTGCGTTCGAGAAGTTCCCCGGCGCCGACACCACGCTTGGCACGCAGATGAAGGCGGTCGGCGAGGCGATGGGCATCGGCCGCACGTTCACCGAGGCGTTTCTGAAGGCGATGCGCTCGCGTGAGCTCGACACCGTGGCCGCGGCGCCGTGGCGCGACCTCGACGACGTCCCGGCCGGCGTGCACCCCTGGTTCCTCGCCGAGTTCGACCGCATCCGCCAGGCGCTGGACGGCGTCCGCTCGCTCGAGGAGGTCGACTGGCTCAAGTTGAAGCGGCTCGGGCTCTCGGACGCGGACATCGGGGGCGCGTGCGGCGTGGGGGAGGCCGAGGTGCGCGCTGCCCGGCCGATCGAGCCCGTCTACCGCCGCGTCGACTCGTGCGCCGGCGAGGTCGAGGCCGCCTCGAACTACCTGTATTCGACCTGGGGCGAGGCCAGCGACGCTGAGCCGGCGCGGGACAAGCCGCGCGTGGTGATCCTCGGCTCGGGGCCGAATCGGATCGGGCAGGGGATCGAGTTCGACTACTGCTGCGTGCACGCGGCGCAGTCGTACCGCTCGCTCGGCTACGAGGCGGTGATGGTCAACTGCAACCCGGAGACCGTCTCGACCGACTACGACACCTCCGACCGGCTCTACTTCGAGCCGCTGGGCGCCGAGGAGGTGCTGGCGGTCTGCGAGCGGGAGCAGCCGGACGGGATCGCGATCCAGTTCGGCGGCCAGACGCCGCTCAAGCTCGCCCCGGTGCTCGCCGAGGCCGGTTTCCCGATCATGGGCACGCCGCACGACGCGGTCGACCTGGCCGAGGACCGCGAGCGCTTCGGCGCGCTCTGCGAGCAGCTCGGCGTCCGCTGCCCGGACTGGGGCATCGCCCGCGGCCCGGATGAGGCGGCCGAGGTCGCCGAGCGGATCGGCTACCCGGTGCTCGTGCGCCCGTCCCACGTGCTCGGCGGCCGCGCGATGCGCGTCTGCTACTCGGCCGAGGACGTCCGCGAAGCGATGCAGGGCATCCAGGGGCCGACGCTCGTCGACCGCTTCCTCGAGAACGCCATCGAGATCGACGTCGACGCCCTCTGCGACGGCGACGAGACCTACGTCGCGGCGGTGATGGAGCACGTCGAGGAGGCCGGCATCCACTCGGGCGACTCCTCCTGCGTGCTGCCGCCGCCGTCGCTCGACCCGGAGACGCTTGGGTCGATCGAGGCCGTCGTGCACCGGCTCGCGCCCGCGCTCGGCGTGATCGGGCTCGTCAACGTCCAGCTCGCGGTCAGCGGCGGCGAGGTGTTCGTGCTCGAGGCCAACCCGCGCGCGTCCCGCACGGTCCCGTTCGCGAGCAAGGCGACCGGCGTGAACCTCGTCGGCGCCGCATGTGCGCTCGCCGCCGGGCACCGGCTCGCCGACCTCGACCTGCCCTGGGGCCGCACTCCCACGGAGGTGGCCGTCAAGGCCGCCGTGCTCCCGTTCGCGCGCTTCCCGGGCAGCGACCCGGTGCTCGGGCCCGAGATGCGCTCCACCGGCGAGGTCATGGCCTCCGGCCCGGACTTCTCGAGCGCGTTCGCAAAGGCCGAGCGCGCCGCCGGCCGGCGCCTCCCCGAAGGCGGCACGGCGTTCCTCTCGGTGACCGACGGCGACAAGCCCGCGGTCGTGGATGTGGCCCGCAAGCTGGCCGGCCTCGGCTTCGAGCTGGTCGCGACGTCGGGCACGGCCGCGGTGCTCACCGCGGCCGGGCTGGCAGTTCGCGGCGTGCGCAAGGTCACCGAGGACGGCGACGGCCCGACGGTCGTCGACCTGATCCGGCGGCGCCGTTGCGACCTCGTCGTCAACACACCGCAGGGCTCCGGCGCCCGCACGGACGGCTACCTGATCCGCGAGGCCGCGCTCGTCGCGCGCATCCCGTGCATCACGACGCTCGCCGGCGCGGCGGCGGCGGCCGAGGCGATCGCGAGCGCGCGCGCCGGCCGCGCGGTATCCCTCCAGGAACGGCATGCCCAGGCGAGAAGCGCGTAGCGTCACCGGGAGCGAGCGCGTCGGCCCGTACACGCTGCTGCGCGTCGGGCGAGGCGGGCTCGACCCCGGCGTGCCGGGCCAGTTCTTCATGCTGTTGCCGCCCGGCCGGCTGCTGCCGCGGCCGATGAGCCTCTGCCTGGCGCCGCGCGGCGAGCTCGCGTTTCTGATCGACCCGATCGGGCCGGGCACGCGTGCCCTGGCCGGGCTCGCTGCGGGCGACCGGCTCACGGTCTTCGGCCCGCTCGGCAGCGGCTTCCGCCTCGACGTCGAGCGGCCGCTGATCGTCGGCGGCGGGATCGGCGTTGCGCCGTTCCCGTACGTGTCGGAGCAGCTCGGCAGCCCGCCCGCCGTGCTCGGCTTCCGCACCGCGCACCATGCGGAGGCGGCCGAGCTCCTCTCCGGCGCCGAGGTCGTGCTCGAGCCGACGTACGTGACCGAGGCAATGCCGTCGGGCCACGACGTCCTCGCGTGTGGGCCCGAGCCGATGCTCGAGGCCGTCCGTGCGCTCGCCCCCGGCGCCCAGCTCGCCTGGGAGGCGCCGATGGTGTGCGGCTACGGCGCCTGCTACGGCTGCGTGGTCGAGATCGACGGAGCGCTCCGCCGCCTCTGCGTCGAGGGGCCGGTGCTGGAGGCAGCCGGGGCGGCGGCGTGATCCGCATCCTCAACGGCTCGGGCTGCCTCGACGCGCTGACCGCTCCGGAGGTCGCGCGCTCGCTGGACGCCTTCGTGACGAAGACGGTCACGCCGCTGCCGCGCGAGGGCAACGCGCCCGTGAGGATCGCCGAGGTCGACGGCGGGATGCTCAACTCGATCGGCCTCCAGAACCCGGGCATCGAGCGCTTCGTCGCCGAGTACCTCCCGCGCCTGCGCGAGCTCGGCGTGCCCCTCTGGGTGTCCGCGGGCGGGTTCCGCGCGGCCGACTACGGCGAGGTATGCGCCGCGCTCGACGGCGAGCAGGGCATCGAGGCGGTCGAGCTCAACGTGTCATGCCCCAACGTGGAGGAGGCCGCGGACACGGTTGCGGAGCTGGTCGCCGCCGCTCGCGAGGCCACCGCGCGCACCCTCTACGTGAAGCTCTCGGCCGCCGTCCCGGACGTGGCCGACCTCGCCAGAGCGGCAGAGTCTGCGGGCGCCGACGGTTTCACGCTGGTCAACACGCTCCGCGGGCTCGCGCTCGACGAACGGCTGCGGCCACGGCTCGCGCGGGGCGCCGGCGGCCTGTCCGGCCCTGCGCTCAAGCACGTCGCACTCGCCGCGGTATGGGCTTGCCGCCGCACAACGGCGCTCCCGATCGTCGGGCTCGGCGGCGTCATGACCGGTCGCGACGCACTCGAGCTCGTTGCCGCAGGGGCAAACGCCGTGGCCCTCGGAACGGTCCTCTTCGCCGACCCGGACGCGCCTGCACGAGTCCGGGTCGAGCTGGCGGACGCCGTTGTCTCTCTTGGCGTCAGCGACCCGAGCGAGCTCGTCGGCTTCGCGCACCAGCGCGGTGGCCAACTGGTGACCGCCCGGAACTAGACGAAAGTATCGGTTTCAAAAAGTCCTGCAAACGGGCGTGTTTGTGCCTCTTGCACGGCGCTGCGAATCTGGTAGCCTCCCGCGCTCAGTGATCGCGACCAAGTCCGCCACACAGGCTCCGCTCCGGTCTCCGGACCAGCGGATGGAGGCTCTCAAGCGAGCCAACGACATCCGTGTCCGGCGCGCGCAGCTCAAGAAGGATCTCAAGGTGGGGCGTGTTTCGATCCACGAAATCTTGCGCAATCCGCCCGAGTACGTCTCGACGGCGAAGGTGTTCGACATCCTCATGGCGGTGCCCAAGTTCGGGCGCGTGAAGGCGACGCGCTACCTCAACCAGGCGCGCATCAGCCAGTCGAAGACGGTCGGTGGCCTCTCCGAGCGGCAGCGCACGGAGCTGATCGGTCTCTTCAGCCGCTAGCCCGGCCGGCCGCGCGATGCCCAGGCCCGTCTTCGTCGTGACCGGGCCGTCAGGAGCCGGCAAGGGCACGCTCGTTCGCGCGCTGCTCGACCGCTTCGACGAGCTGCGCCTCGCGATCTCGGCGACGACGCGCGAGCGGCGGCCGGGTGAGACGGACGGCGTCGAGTACCGATTCCTGTCGGAGGACGATTTCGAGCGGCGGGTGCGGGAGGGCGAGTTCCTCGAGCACGTCGGGTTCGCCGGGCACCGGTACGGGACGCTCCGGTCCGAGGTCGACCGGATCGGGGCGGGCGGGCACTGTGCGGTGCTCGAGCTCGAGATCGAGGGAGCGCTGCTCGCGCGCGACGCGCTCGAGGGCGCCGTCGCGATCTTCGTCACCGCTCCGCTCGAGGTTCTTGAGCGCCGGCTGCGCGAGCGGGCGACCGAGAGCACCGGCGAGATCCAGGAGCGGCTCGCCATCGCGCGCGGTCAGCTCGAGCATGCCGACGAGTTCGATTACGTCGTCGCCAACGACGATCTGCCGACGGCCGTGGAGGCGATCGCGGCCGTCGTGGCACGGGCGCTCGAGAACCACATGTACCATGCGCGGCCGTGAGCTATCCACGCATCGACCATCTGCTCGAGAACGCCGACGGCCGCTACTCGCTCGTGATCGTGGCCGCCAAGCGTGCGCGGCAGATCAACAACTATCACCAGCAGCTGGGTGAGGGCACGTTCGAGGACTTCGCCCCGCCGCTCGTGGAGTCGCGCTCCAAGAACTACTTGACGATGGCCCTCGAAGAGATCGCCGAGGGCAAGATCAAGTCCGCGTACAAGAGCTAGCGCCGTAGCCGCCGCGAGGCGGCGAGCGGCACAATGCTCGCATGGCGCGCGTCTTGCAGGGCGTTTCCGGCGGGATCGCGGCGTACAAGGCGTGCGAGCTGACACGGCTGCTCGTCAAGGCGGGCCACGACGTGACGCCGCTGCTGACGCCGGGCGCCGAGCGGTTCGTCACCGCTGAGACCTTCCGCGCGCTCGCGCGCGTGGAGAACGATCCGGGACCGTACCCGCACCTCGAGCGGGCCGACCTCTACGTCATCGCGCCCGCGACCGCGCACACGCTCGCGAAGCTCGCGCACGGGCTGGCCGACAACGTCGTCACCGAGGCGGCACTCGCGCACCGCGGGCCGCTCGTCGTCGCGCCGGCGATGAACGTGCGCATGTGGGAGCACCCGGCGACGCAGGCGAACGTCGCGCTGCTGCGCGAGCGCGGCGTCGAGCTCGTCGGCCCGGCCAAGGGCGAGCTGGCAGAGGGCGAGTGGGGTGCGGGCCGCATGGCCGAGCCGGAGGAGATCTTCGCCCGCTGCGCCGCGCTCCTCGGATCAAGTAACAGTCTGTTACAAGGCAAGCGGGTCGTCGTCAGCGCGGGCGGGACGCGCGAGCCGGTCGACGCGGTGCGCTTCGTGGGCAACCGCTCGTCGGGTCGCATGGGCGTGGCGCTCGCCGAGGAGGCGCGCCGCCGCGGCGCGGACGTGACGCTGCTCGCCGCGAACCTTTCGGTGCCCGCGCCGGTAGGTATCGACGTGGTGGAGACGCCGACGGCCGCGGACGTGGAGCGCGAGGCGCTGGCACGCGCCGACGCGGACGTGGTGATCATGGCCGCGGCCGTCGCGGACTACCGCCCGGCTGAGGCGCTTGCCGCCAAGCGGCCGAAGGACGACGCAGGCTGGTCGCTCGCGCTCGAGCCGACCGTTGACGTTCTCCGTGCGCTCGGGGAGCGGCGACCGACCCGGGGACAGGTGCTCGTCGGCTTCGCGGCCGAGACCGGCGACGGCGGCCTCGAGCGCGCCGGTGAGAAGCTCACTCGCAAACGGCTCGACCTGATCGTCTACAACGATGTGAGCGCCAACGGCGTCGGCTTCGACAGCGAGGAGAACGAGGTCGTGATCGTCTCGCCCGAAGGGCAGCGGGCCGTGCCGCGCGGCCCGAAGGCGCAGATCGCGGCGGCCGTCATCGACGAGGTCGTGCGGGTGCTGAATGGACGCCAGTAGCGAGCCCGGCCTGCGCCCGGTCGCCGGCACGCCCGGCGTGCTCGACGCGGTCGCGGCCAATGTCGCGAGGGTCATCCACGCACCGGCCGAGACGCTCCGCCTCTGCGTGATCTGCCTCGCGAGCGAGGGGCACCTGATCATCGAGGACTTCCCGGGCGTCGGGAAGACGATGCTCGCCAAGGCGCTCGCGCGCTCGATCGACTGCTCCTTCTCGCGGCTTCAGTTCACGCCCGACCTGCTCCCGTCCGACGTGACCGGCGTGAACGTCTTCAACCAGCGCCTCAACGAGTTCGACTTCCGGCCGGGCCCGGTCTTCACCAACCTGCTGCTCGTCGACGAGGTCAACCGCGCGTCGCCGAAGACGCAGGCAGCCCTGCTCGAGTGCATGCAGGAGGACCAGGTGACGGTCGACGGCGTCACCTACGAGCTGCCGCGGCCGTTCATGGTGATGGCGACCCAGAACCCGGTCGAGTACGAGGGCACCTACCCGCTCCCGGAGGCGCAGCTCGACCGCTTCACACTGCGGATCTCGATCGGCTACCCGCCGCTCGCGGACGAGGCCGCGATGCTGCGCGAGCAGACCAGCGAGCCGCCGCTCGAATCGCTCGAGCCGGTCGCGACCGCGGACGCCGTCCGGCAGGTGATCGCGGACGCGCGCGAGGTGTACGTCGAGGAGAGCGTCAACCGCTACGTCGTCGCGCTCCTTCGCCACACGCGCGCGGACTCGCGGCTCGCGCTCGGCGCCAGCCCGCGCGCCGGCGTCGCGCTGCTGCGCGTCGCGAAGGCGCTCGCGCTCTCGGAGGGCCGCGGCTACGTCCAGCCCGACGACGTCAAGAGCCTCGCGGTGCCCGTGCTCGCGCACCGGCTGATCGTCGCGCCGGAGGTGCGCGCGACCGGGTTCGGCGCCGAGGACGCGATCCGCGACGCGCTCGCGACCACGCCGGTCCCGGTCTAGGAGCGACTGATGGAGCACGCCGGGGCGACTCAGAGTCCGCTTCGTCAGGCCCTCCTCACGTGACGGCGCGCGGCCGGCTGACGCTCGCGCTCGGCGCCGCGACGTACATCGTGGCCTGGCTCCTCGGCGCGCGAGTGCTGTATCCGGTGGCGGTCGGCCTCGCCGGCGCCGCGCTCGTCGCCGCGCTGTGGGTGCGGCTCGCGGCCCGGCCCGAGCGCGTGACGCGCCGGCCCGCGGGCGACACGCTGCTCGAGGGCGAGGACGTCCGCGTGGACGTGGTAGCCGAGCTCGCCCGCGGCGTGCGTCCCGCGGCGCTGCTCGTGACCGAGCGTCTCGGCCGTCTGGGCGAGCAGCAGGTGCGCCTGAGCGTGGACGGGCGCCGCGCCCACGGGCGCTACCTGCTCGCCAAGGTCCCGCGCGGCCGCTACCGCTTCGAGGATGCGCGCGTCGCGATCGAGGATCCGTTCGGCCTCGCTCGCGCGGAGCGTGCGCTGGGCGAGGGCGGCGCGCTGCTCGTCCACCCGCGGCTCGTCGAGCTCGGGAGCCTCTTCACCGAGACGGGCATGGGTGGGCACGGCGGCCGACGTCTCCTCCTGCGCCGGCCGTCGGGCTTCGAGCTGCACGGCGTGCGGGAGTACCAGCAGGGCGAGTCGCTGCGCCGCGTCCACTGGCCGTCGACGGCCAAGCGCGCCGCGCTCATGGTCAAGGACCTGGAGGACGCCCCCCGTGACGCGCTCGCGATCGTCCTCGACGCCGCGGGCGGAGCCGTGGCCGGGCCGAGCTTGGACGTCCAGGTGCGGGCCGCGGGCTCGCTCCTGCGGGCGTACTCGAACCGTGGCCGTCGCGCGCTGCTCGCGATCAACGGCACGGCGCCGTCGTATCAGCGCGTCGAATCGGAGGGGGATTGGCAGGCGGCCTACGACGCGCTGGCGGCAGTCGAGCCGGCGCCGGCGCGGCCGCTCGCTGGGCTACTCGTGGCGGACGGCGGCCCGGTGGCGCGCGCTGCCGAGCTCGTTGCGGTCGTGGCGGTGCTCCCGCGCGACCTCGTCGATCGCTTCGTGCAGCGCGCGGCGAGTGGGCACCCGACGAGCCTGGTGCTCGTCGACGCGCCGTCCTTCGCCGGCCGGCCGTCACCGTCGTCGCCCGAGCTGCTCCGGCTGTCCGCGGCCGGCGTGGCGGTGACCGTGATCCGCAGCGGCGAGGACCTCGCGGCGGCGCTCAGCGGGGCACGCCCTCTGGCGGCCCATGCGTAGGACGCTGATCGTCTGGCCGCTGCCGGCCGCGGTGATCGCCCTCGCGTGGCTGCGGGTCGAGGATCCGCGCGGCAGCGGCTCGCGGGTCGTGGCGGTGCTGGTGCTCGCGTTGCTGCCCGCCCTCCTCCGCCCGCCGGTCGCGCGCGGCGTCGCGGCGGGTGCCGCCGTGCTCGTCGGCGCCGTCGCCGCGGCGGACGTCTCGCCGCTGGCGCTGCGCCCGTTCGACGACGAACCGTTCTTCTCGGCGATCTATGACCGCGCCGCGTCGGGCCTGCGGGCGTTCTACGAGATCGGGCTCCCGTTCGACGCGGTCGCCCGCAGCGAGATGCACGCGCTCGTGCTGTTCGCGATCTTCACGTTCGCGCTGCTGCTCGCACTCGCGGTGCGCGCAGGACGGCCGGTGCTCGCATGCCTCGTGCTCGTCGCCGGGGCGGGTTGGCCGTCGGTGCTGCTCGTCGGCCCGGGCGACCTCACGCGCGGCGCCGTGATCCTCGCCACCTGCCTGTTCCTCCTGGCGGCGATGCGGCCGGGCCGGCGCCTCGTGCGGCCTGCGCTGGTGGCCGGCGTCGCCGTGCTCGCTGCAGCCCTCGCCGCCTCGACGTCGTCGGCGGTCGCCCGCGGCAGCGTCCTCGACTGGCAGAACTGGAGCCCGTACGTGCAGGGGCAGCGCGTCAGCGTCGACTTCGTCTGGCGCGGCCAGTACCAGGGCATCCGCTTCCCTGACCACCCGACGACGGTCTTCGAGGTGCAGGCGCCGGACGACTCGCGCTACTGGCGGGCGACCACTCTCGACACGTTCGACCAGGACGCCTGGGAGGAGTCGCTGCGCGTCACCGTCGGCGTGGCGGACCAGGGACGAGACGAGCTCTTCAACGACGCGACGCTGCCGACGCAGGCGCGTAACCGGAAGCGCTGGCTCGAGCAGCGCGTCGTCGTCCAGGCGCTCCGCGACGACCACCTGCCGGCAGCGGCGACGCCCGTCGCGTGGGAGCACCGCAGCGAGGTCGGCCAGCTCTACTCCGAGGGCGGCGTCGCGATCAGGCCGGGCGGCCTGCAGCGCGGCGAGTCGTACACGGTCTGGAGCTACGCCGCGCAGCCGCGACCGAAGGCGCTCGCCCGCCTCGGGCCGGACTACCCGGCCGGCGACCTCGAGCGCGACCTGGCCGTCTGGGGCGGCGACACGGTCGAGCCGTTCGGCACACGCCGGCGCGAGGTTCTGATCGACGTGCTGTTCGTGAACGACCCGGCGGTCGCCGCCTACGCGCCGCTCTACCGCCTGGCCCAGCGCGTGGTCGGCAATGCGCCGACGCCGTATGCGGCTGCCGTCGCCCTCGAGGCCTGGTTCCGGACGGGCGGCGGGTTCGTCTACGACGAGCAGCCGCCGCAGGCTCCGGGCATGCCTGCGCTCGTCGGCTTCGTGACGAAGACGCGCGCCGGCTACTGCCAGCACTACGCGGGCGCGATGGCGCTGATGCTGCGGTACCTGGGGATTCCGGCCCGCGTCGCAGGCGGTTTCACGAGCGGCCGCTGGAACCGCGACCGGGAGCGCTGGATCGTCTCGGACACGGACGCGCATGCCTGGGTGGAGGTCTGGTTCCCGGGCTACGGCTGGCTCCCCTTCGACCCGACGCCGTCGCGCGGCAGCTTCGACGCGCCGTACTCGAACGCGTCGGCGACGTTCGACGCGGGCGCTGCGGTGACCGCGCTCGGCGCCGGCGGCGGGCTCGGGCTCGAGGCGCTGCTCAAGCTTGCGCGCCAGCACAACCGGCCGCCGGTCCCCGGCGGCGTCGACCTTCCGGCAGGCTCGTCGAGCGGGTCGGCCAGCGTACGGAGCGGACGCTCAGCCGCCCTCGGTCTCGTGCTGATCGCCGGGCTGCTGTTCGTCACGGCGCTCGCGGCGGTGAAATGGACGCGCCGGCGGCTGCGCTACCTGGCGCGTGACCCGCGCCGGGTGGCCGCCGCGTGCCGCCGCGAGCTCGAGGAGCTGGCCGCCGACCAGGGGGTCCGCGTCCCGGCCGCCGCCACGCCGGCCGAGGTCGCGGCGCTCCTGCGCGGCGAGCTCGGCGTCGACGGCGGGCCGCTGGCGCGCGCCATCACGGCCGCGCGCTTCTCGCCTCCCGCCGAAGCGGGCTCCGCCGCTACCCGGGCGCGCCGCGAGGTCGCGACCCTGCGCCGCGAGCTCCGCAGCCGCCTGTCGCTCCGCGCCCGCGTTCGCGGCCTCGTCTCGCTCCGCTCGCTGCGCGCGTGACGCCCGAGATCGTCGTCATGGCCGCCGGAGAGGGCACCCGGCTTCGGCCGGTCACGGAACGCTGGGCGAAGCCGGTGCTGCCGGTCGACGGCCGGCCCGTGCTGGCGACGCTCCTGCGCGAGATCGCCGCGGCGGGAGTCGCCCGCGTGTGGCTCGTCACCGGCCATCTCGCGGAGCAGGTCGAGGCACTCGCCGGCGACGGCTCCGCGTTCGGGCTCGAGATCCGGCCCGTCCGCCAGCCGCAGGCACTCGGCTCCGCCGACGCCGTGCGCCGCGCCCTGGACGCGGGCGCCGAGCCGCCGCTCCTCCTCACCGCCGCCGACACGGTGTTCGCCCCAGGCGCCGTGAGCGAGTTCGCCGAGGCGTGGGAGGCGAGCGGCGCCGAGGGCGCAGTCGCCGTCCGCCGCCTGCCCGGCCGCCCGCCGAGCACGCGCATCGGGGTCGAGGGCGACCGCGTCGTGCGCGTGCCGGACCCCGGGTCGGACACCGACCTGACCGCCGCACCGCTGTGGGCGTTCGACGACGCGATCGCGGAAGAGATCCGCAACGTGTGCGAGCCGCCGTTCGTCGCGCCGTTCGAGGTGGCGCCCGCGTTCCAGCGCGCGATCGACGCCGGCCGGCACGTCCTATCCCACAAAACGGGGCCTACCCGTGACTTGACCGATCCGCTTGACTTGGTGGAGGAGAACTTCACGTACCTCCGGGGGTTGCTGTGAGCGACACGACCTACGACCTGTTTCAGCTCGGGCGCAGGCATCTGCGCAAGGGCATGGCTGCGCAGGCGACGGTGCCGCTCGAGAAGGCAAAGCGGCGCGAGCCCGGGAAGGCCTCGATCCGCGAGGCGCTCGGGATCGCGTACTTCCGCATCCAGCGCTACCGCGAGGCCGAGAAGGAGTTCCGGGCCGTGCTCGAAATCTCGCCGGCCGACGACTACGCGCACTACGCGCTCGGCCGCTGTCTCGAGAAGCAGGGCAAGACGCACGAGGCGAACGGCCACTTCAAGCTCGCGAGCCAGATGCGGCCCGAGAGCGCCGACTACTCCTCGCGGATCCGCGACCTCGACTAGCGCGCCGCGTCCGTACTTCGGGGCACGCGCGATCAGGGCGGCTCCCGATGGATTCGCGGCCTCTTCGTAGCACGGTTCCGCTGCACTCTCCCGCCAGGAGCGCGGCCGACCGTGCTCACGCACGGCCGGGCGCGCGTCCGGGCCGCGAGAGGCTGAGGAGAGGAGGCCGCAATGCGGTCGAAGACCTTCTTGGCAGCGGTGCTGGTGGCGCTGTTCGCCCTACCGGCAGTCGCGAATGCCGCGCCGCCGCCGAACGACAACCGGGCGAGCGCGCAGGTCATCCCGTCGTTCCCGGCCCAGATCGCCGGGACGACGGTGGAGGCGACCGTGGAGCGGCTCGACCCGCAGGTATCGAAGTGCGGCAGCGTCGAGGGAACCGTCTGGTACCGGATCAACCAGGCACCGGACGGGACACTCGCGCTCGCCGTCAAGGCGGCAGACTTCGCACCGGTCCTGCGCGTCTACCAGCAGCATCCGAGCAGCATCGAGGAGCTGACGTGCGCGTCGGCGAAGAGCGGCGCCGAGGCGGCAGTGGCCTTCCAGCCGACGCGCGGCAACACGTACCTGATCCTCGTCGGTCGCCGCACCGGCACGGCCGACGCCGCGTTCACGCTCACTGCGAAGCTCTTCCTGCCGCCCGCCAACGACACAGCCGTGGGAGCGAAGCGGATCGGGAAGCTTCCCGGACGCGTCTCCGGCGCCACGCTCGGGGCGACGAGCGACGATGCCGACCCGTCTCGCTGCGGGATCGCGGGCGGCACCGTCTGGTACGCGTTGCCCCACACCTCGTCGGACCGCATCGCCGTGACGCTGAGGGCACATGGCAACCTCGACGCGGCGATGGCCGTCGTGCGCGGGATCCGATCGCGGGTCGGCATCGTCGGCTGCGGCTCGACGAACGAGCGCGGCGTGCTCCAGGGCCTCGTGAGCCTGGACCGCGACGCGTCGTATGCGATCGTCGTCGGCCAGCAGTCCGGCTCGAAGCCGGGCGACTTCACGCTCGACGTGGTCGGCTCGGCTCCGCCGGAGCGGGCGCCCGGACGGCACCTGACCGCGGAGCACGTCGCGTCCACCCTGAACGGGCTTACCGACGTCAACGACATCTGGTGGATGCACTGCGAGCCGGGCGACACGTACAACATCGCCCTGGCGTCGGCGGCCGACGTGTCGCTGAGCCTGAAGATGAAGGGCAAGCGCGGCGCGATCCGCACGCTCGGGAAGGGCGGCTACACGGCCTTCACGCCCGGCCCGGACGGCGGCGGCCGCTACGTCCTCGAGGTGCAGGCGCCGGCTTCTCTGAAGACCGTTTCCTACCACCTCGTCGTCCGCGAGGCCGGCGTCGACGACCTCGGCGTCGGGCTCGAGTTGCCGAACCTGAAGACGATGCACGGCAGCCTCGCGCCGCAGCGCGCCGACCTGGTCGACCTCTACCACTTCGACGTCGAGAAGCTGAGCGAGGTACGGATCGGCCTGAGCACGTCGGGCGGCTACGAGGTCGTCCTCATGCGCGACAACGGCGGGAGGGTCGGCTCTTCCCGCTCGGAGATCGCCACGCGCCTCGACCGCGGCCGCTACGTCGTCGCGGTTCGAAGCGCGGCGGGCCGCCCCGCGGCGGGCTACGGCCTGTCGCTCGTGATCCGGTCGCTCACCTCCATGACGCTCACCACGAGCGCGCGAGAGGTGCTCCCGGGCACCGCGTTCACGATCACACCCGTCGTCGCGCCGTCGCCAAACGGCGGCTCGGTGAAGCTCCAGATCGACCGGTTCGACCCGCTCACCGGCTGGCACTTCCACCGGATCTACCGGATCGCGCCGGGTGCGTCACTCTCGTGGACGCCGCCCGCGGCAGGACGCTGGCGCGTCCGCGCGTCGTACCTCGGCACGCTCCAGTTCAGCCCGAGCAGGACGGCCTACGTCGCCCTGCTGGTGGCGAAGCCGCTGCCGACACCGTGAACCACCATCCGGGCGGGCCCGCTTCGGCCGGCCCGCCCGGCTAGAGACGGAGCCCTGGCCCTGCGCCTGCGAGATGCCGGCCGCCATGAGCTCGGCCGACGTCACCGGGCAGCGGGAACCGGACTTCACGACCGGCAGGTGGAGCGGCCGGCGGAGCTTCGCCTACGGGTCGGTGCCAGAGCCCGCCGGCGCGGCCGCCGTCAGCGCGGCCACGGCAGCCGGCAGCAGGAGCGCGCGTCTACCAGTCATCGTCATCCCCTGCGACCTGTGGGACGGCCGGCCAGGGGCGGGCCATCACGCGCCGGTAGTAACGGAGCGAGATCGTCACCTGCGCGGCGACCAGCGAGCCGAGTGCGAGGCCGACGAGCGCGGCGCCAGCCTTGCCGTCGACGAGTGCGAGCAGCGCGCCCACGACGATGAGCGCGACCAGGCTTTGCCTGGCCAGGCTCCAGAGCTGGTGGTCGCGGCGATCCGCGTCGTCGGTCACCCTCTTAGTGTTCCCGCCATGCGGGCGGTCGTCCAGCGGGTCACACGCGCCCGGGTGACGGTCGCCGGCGAGACGGTCGGGCAGATCGGGCCCGGGCTGCTCGTACTCATCGGGGTCGCGGAGGACGACGGGGAGGAGGAGGCCGAGGCGCTGGCCGGCAAGGTCGCGCGGCTGCGCATCTTCGAGGACGAGGCCGGCAAGTTCGACCGCAGCGTCACGGACACCGGCGGCGCCGTCCTCGCGGTCAGCCAGTTCACGCTGATCGCCGACACGCGCAAGGGGAACCGCCCCAGCTTCTCGCACGCGGCGCGGCCCGAGCAGGCGAGCGCGCTCTTCGACCGGTTCTGCGCCGCGCTCCGCGAGCTCGGGCCGACGGTCGAGACCGGCACCTTCGGCGCACGCATGGACGTGGAGCTCGTCAACGACGGCCCCGTGACGATCGTGCTCGGTTGAGCACCGAGGCGCTCGCTTTGGCCCTGGCCGCTGCCGCGCTGCATGCGGGCTGGAACCTGCTGCTCGCGCGTGCGCGTGACGTCCAGGCGGCCACGGCCGTCGCGGTGGCGCTCTCGGCGGTGATCTTCGCGCCGCTCGCAGTCCTCACGTGGCGGACGGACGGCGATGTCTGGCCGTACGTCGTCGCCTCGGCCGCGCTCGAGCTCGCCTACTTCGCGCTGCTCGCGTACGCCTACGAGCGGGCCGAGCTCAGCGTCGTCTACCCGGTCGCACGCGGCGGCGCGCCGGTGCTCGTCCTGATCCTGTCGGTGCCGCTGCTCGACGCGGACGTCTCGGTGGCGGCCGCGCTTGGCGTGGCGGCAGTCACGGCGGGCGTGCTGCTCATTCGCGGCACCGGGCACGCGAACGCAGCGGCGCTTGTGCTGGGCGGTGCGATCGCTGCCTGCATCGCGGGCTACACGCTGGTCGACAGCCGCGGGATCGACCACGCCAGCGCGATCGCCTACGCGTGGCTCGTCGCCGGTGTCCCCGGCCTGGCGCTCGTCGCCTGGACGTGGAGACGCCGCGGCTCGGCTGCGCTCCGCAGCGAGCTCGGGCCGCACACGCTGGCGGCGGCCGTCGCGATGCTCGGCGCGTACACGCTCGTCCTGCTCGCGCTGCGCCTGGCGCCCGCGGCCTCGGTCGCCGCGGTGCGCGAGACGAGCGTCGTCATCGCCGTCCTGCTCGCCGCCCTCGTGCTCCACGAGCGCGTCACCCGCACGCGCGTGATCGGTGCGGCGGTCGTCGTCGGCGGCGTCGTGCTGCTCGCGTCAGCGTAGGGCGCGCACCGCCGCGAGCGCACGGTCGATCTCGGCTTCCGTGTTGAAGACGGCCGGCGCGAGCCGCGCGTACGGCGGGGAGTACGGCGTGACGGTCGCGACGATCCGCCGCCGCGTGAGCGCGGCCACGACCGCGTCCGGGCTGAGCCGGTCGACCTCGAAGCAGACGATGCCCGCGGAGAGCGCCGCCGCCACCGGTGTGTGCAGCGTCACGTGGCCCATCTCCGCCAGGGCCGCCTTCACGCGCCGGGCCAGCTCGTGGATCCGGGCGGTGACGCGCGCCTTGCCGATGCGCTGGTGGAAGCGGAACGCCTCAGCAAGCGCCCAGCGGTGCTCGAACGAGTGGAAGCCGCCCGGCGTCATCTCCGCGCCCGGCGTTCGCGCGCTCGAGAAGGTCGGGATCGTGGCCGTCACCGAGCTCCACGCGTCGGTCCGGCCCCACACGAGCCCGGTGCCGCGTGGCCCGAACAGCCACTTGTGGCAGCCGGACACGAGGAAGTCGCAGCCGAGCGCGCCGACCGTGGCGTTCTCCGCGCCCAGGCCGTGCACGCCGTCGACGCAGAGGAGCACGCCCTCCGGCAGCGCCTTCGCGATATCGGTCACGGGCAGCTTCACGCCGGTGCTCGAGTGCACCCACGTGATCGCCACTGCGCGCGTCCGCGGGCCGACGGCGCCCTTCAGCGCCGAGACAATCGCGTCCGCCGACGCGTTCCGCGACCGCTCGTAGAGCCTGACCTTCCGCACCGTGGCGCCGCTGCGCGCCGCCTTGAGCTCGAGCGAGCGGTGCGTCGCGTAGAAGTCGTGCGTGGTGGTGACGACCTCGTCGCCGGCCTTCAGCTCGAGCCCGTTGTAGAGCAGCCCGAGCCCCATCGTGGTCGAGTCGGTGAGCGCGATGTCGGCGCCGCGCGCGCCCAGGTAGGACGCCGCGGCCCGCAACACGTCGGCCTCGAGCTCGTCGCCGTGGGCGTGCAGGTAGCCGACCGGGTTGGCGTCAAGGCCGCGCCGGTGGCGGTCGATCGCCGCCCGCACGGGCGCCGGGTGCGAGGCGAGGTACAGGCCGCCCAGCTGGACGAGCCGCGGGTCGTGCTGGAACGAGCGCCGGACCTCGTCCCAGGACGGGGCTGCGGCGGGCGTGGCCGAGGCGGCCAGCTCCTCCAGATCGGCGAAGCGCCCAGCCGCACCGGCGGCGGCCAACGCGAGGCCGGTGCGGACGAGAAACGCACGCCGATCGATCACAGGTCAGTTGCTACCATGGCCGCACCGCATTTCACCGGTTTGTTGGGAAATGGGCGCTCGGCGCCCGTTTTTTTTGAGCGAGGCAGAAAGGCATGGCAGACATCCACGACAAGGAACGAGCGCTGTTCGCAGAGGTCGCGCCGCAGGTCGAGCGCGACGTCCCCGGCGTGCAGGTGCTCGCCCTCGAGCTTTCCGGACGCGAGGCGTTCACGGTCTACGTCGACCACCCGGCCGGCGTGGACATCGCGCTCTGCGAGCGCGTCACGAGCGTCCTCCGGCCGTACCTGCAGGAGTACACCGTGGAGGTCTCCTCGCCCGGCAGCGAGCGCCCGGTCCGGAGGCCCGAGCACTTCGCGGAGGCCGTGGGCCACAAGGTCGCGCTGCGCATGTCGGAGGAGGTCGGCGGCCGCCGCAAGCTCCGCGGCGAGGTGCTCGCCGCCGGCGACACGGCGGTGACTGTCTCGACCGGTGACGAGCCCGTGGACGTCCCCTATGCAGCAATTGTCCGCGGGAACCTGATCGACGAAGAGGTGACGACATGAGCCGAGAGATTGTCGAAGCGGTCCGCGAGCTGGAGCGCGAGAAGAACCTGGAGAGCGGCGTGCTGGTCAGCGCGCTGCGCGACGGCCTGCTCGCCGCCTACAAGAAGACTCCGGGCGCCTACCGCCACGCGACGGTGGACCTCGACGACGAGGGCGAGTTCCGCGTGATCGCCATCCACATGCCCGCGGACCTCGAGGAGAAGCTCCTCGACGAGGCCCGCGAGCGCGCGCTGACCGACCTCGAGCGCATCGAGGAGGAGACGGGCGAGCGCCAGCACACGCTGCTTTCCGACGACGATCTCCAGATCGACTGGGACGAGGTCCCCGAGAACCTGATCGAGCGCGAGGACGTGACGCCGGAGGGCTTCGGCCGCATCGCCGCGCAGACGGCGAAGCAGGTCATCCAGCAGCGCATCCGCGAGGCGGAGCGCCAGATCATGTACGAGGAGTACATCGACCGCGTGAGCGAGGTCGTCACCGGCATCGTCCAGCAGGCCGGCGACCGCAACAACGTGCTCGTTGACCTCGGCAAGGTCGAGGCGCTGCTGCCGCGCTCCGAGCAGGTCGACGGCGAGCGCTACGAGCAGGGCTCGCGCATCAAGGCGGTCATCACCGAGGTGCGCTCGGGAACGAAGGGCCCGCAGGTGATCCTGTCGCGCCGCGACCCGGAGCTGATCCGGACGCTCTTCGAGCTCGAGGTGCCGGAGATCGCCGACGGGCTCGTCGAGATCCGCGGCGTCGCCCGTGAGCCGGGCTACCGCTCGAAGATCGCGGTCGAGTCGCATACGCAGGGCGTCGACCCGGTCGGCGCGTGCGTCGGCCCGCGCGGCTCGCGCGTCCGCATGGTCGTGTCGGAGCTGCGCGGCGAGAAGATCGACATCATCCCGTGGAACACGGAGCCGGCGCGGTTCATCGCCAAGGCCCTGTCGCCCGCGCGCGTGCGCGAGGTGCTCGTCGACGACGACACGCGCGAGGCGACCGTGATCGTCCCGGAGGACCAGCTGGCGCTGGCGATCGGCAAGGAGGGGCTGAACGCCCGCCTGGCCACGCGGCTCACCGGCTGGAAGATCGACATCACATCCGATGTCGAGTTCGCGCAGCAGGAGGCCGAGGCGGCCTTCGGCGGCGGCGAGCGCGGGGAGGAGGAGTTCTCCGGTCGCTGCGCCGCGATCCTCGCGAACGGCAAGCGCTGCCCGAACGCCTCGCTCCCGGGCACCCGCTTCTGCGGGATCCCCGCCCACCAGGAGCTCGCGAGCAAGGCACCGGAGGAGCTCGTCGGCCAGGTCGTGCAGATCGGCGGCCCGTCGGTCAACGGCGACGACGAGGCGGACGCGGACGAGGCGCCTGTCGACCTCGAGGGCGAGCCGGTGGCCGCTGCCGCCGACGAGACCGAGGAGCGCGCCGGCGAGTGATGCCGACGCGCACGTGCGCAGGGTGCGGCCGCAAGGCCGAGCAGGCGGAGCTCGTACGCTTCGTCGCCCCTGAAGGCGTCCTGACGCCAGGCCGGCGCGCACCCGGCCGCGGCGCGTACACGTGCCGGAGCGTCGACTGCTTCGAGCAGGCGCGCGCCCGGCACGGCTTCGACCGCACCCTCCGCCGGGCGGTGCGGGTCGATCCCGCGCTCGCTCGTCTCTACACTGGAGCCCACTGATGGCCAACGACCGCCCGAACAGACCGATCCGCCCGCGCGGCCCCGTCGGGGGACGCCGCAAGCGCCGCGTCGTCATCGACACGCAGGCGTCGCGGCCGCGTCCCGACTCGCGGCAGGCGCGCGACCGGCCTGCGGAGCGGCCGAAGTCGACGACGCCGGCGGCGCCGCCGACCGGGCCCGTCACGGTCCCGTCGGGCGTCACGGTCCGCGACTTCTCGCAGGCGCTCGGCGTGCCGGCGGCCCAGCTGATCAAGATCATGATGGGCCTCGGCAAGATGATCCAGATCACGCAGTCGTTGACCGACGACGACGTGGAGCTGATCGCGACCGCGCTCGAGCCTCCTCGCGAGGTGACCATCCGCCACGCGGCCGACGAGGAGCCGGAGCCGGAGCAGTTCGAGGACTCCGCCGAGGACCTGACCGACCGTCCGCCGGTCGTGACGATCATGGGCCACGTCGACCACGGCAAGACGACGTTGCTCGACGCGATCCGCGAGACCGCAGTCGTCGAGACCGAGGCGGGCGGGATCACGCAGCACATCGGCGCGTACCAGGTCGACCACTCTGGGCGCCGCATCACCTTCCTCGACACGCCCGGCCACGAGGCGTTCACCGCCATGCGCGCCCGCGGCGCGAAGGTGACGGACATCGCCGTGCTCGTGGTCGCCGCCGACGACGGCGTCATGCCGCAGACGCGCGAGTCGATCTCGCACGCGCGCGCGGCCGACGTGCCGATCGTCGTCGCCGTCAACAAGATCGACCTGCCGGACGCGAACCCGGACCGTGTTCGTTCCGAGCTCGCCGCCGAGGACCTCCAGCCGGAGGAGTGGGGCGGCACCACGCAGTTCTCCGAGGTCTCCGCGAAGGCGAAGCAGAACCTCGACGACCTGCTGGAGCGCGTCCTGCTCGTTGCCGACGCCGAGCTGGTGCTGAAGGCGAACCCGAACACGGAGGCCTCGGGGCCAATCATCGAGTCGCGCCTCGACGTCGGCCGCGGCCCGGTCGCCACGATGCTCGTCCAGCGCGGCACGCTGCGCGTCGGAGACGCCATCGTCGCCGGCGACGCGTGGGGCCGCGTGCGTGCCATCTACAACTTCCGCGGCGACAAGATCAAGGAGGCGACGCCGGGCGATCCGGTCGAGATCCTCGGCTTCGACCATCCGCCGGGCGCCGGCGAGCTCGCGCGCGTCGTCGAGAACGAGCGCGAGGCGCGCAACGTCGCGGGCCTGCGCGAGGCGCGCCTGCGCCGCGAGCAGCTCGCTTCGTCGGCGCGGCCTGCCATGTCGCTCGAGGATGTCTTCGACCGGCTGCAGGAGGGCCATGTCCAGGAGCTGAACCTCGTCGTCAAGGGCGACGTCGACGGCTCGGTCGAGGCGGCGGTGTCCGAGCTGCAGAAGATCCAGCACCCCGAGGTCGGCGTGAACGTGATCCACACCGGCGTCGGCGGCATCACCGAGAGCGACGTCATGCTGGCGGCCGCCTCGCAGGGGATCGTCGTCGGCTTCAACGTCCGCCCGAACGCCGAGGCGCGCTCGCTCGCCGAGCGCGAGGGCGTCGACATCCGCACCTACCGGGTCATCTACCAGCTCACCCAGGACATCGAGCAGGCGCTCGTCGGGATGCTGCGGCCCGAGGAGGTCGAGGAGATCCTCGGCGAGGTCGAGGTGCGCGAGACGTTCCGCGCGTCGCGGATCGGCGTCATCGCCGGCTGCTACGTCCGCTCGGGCGTGGTGCGGCGCGGCGCCAACGCGCGCGTCGTCCGCGACGGCACGCTCATCTACGAGACGACGATCGACTCGCTCAAGCGCTTCAAGGACGACGCCCGCGAGGTCGCCGAGGGCTTCGAGTGCGGCCTCCACCTGGCCGGGTTCGACGACGTCAAGGTCGGCGACATGCTCGAGATCTACGAGACGAAGCAGATCGAGCGCACCGATCTTGCGGTCGAGGGCGCGACGGCCGGCGCTGCCAGCGCGTCAGCCGGCAGTACCTCGAGCTAGCGCCCAAGACTGTCCCGGTGTTGCGGCTGGCGTTGCCGTGGTCCGGGCGGAGCCCAGCTTGCCTGGGCGGGAGCCACGTCGCGCGAAGTCGCGTGTGACGTCAGCGGGGAAAGGGGTAGCTCGAAGGGGAAAACCCGCGCAGCAGGGGTTGCCCCTTCGAATAGAGCGAAGCGGTCACGCACTCGGGAAACCCGAGCGCGCCCGCGGCGCACTCGGGTTTCCCGAGTGCGCCCGCGGCGCCGATCTCGCCAGGTTGCGGCAGCCGTGACGATGGCCGCGCGCAGGCGCACTCTTCAGTAGGACGTCGGGTCTAGCGCTTCGGTTGGCGCGGGCCGGGGCGCTTCTCGAGCCGGAGCACGTAAAGGCCGCTCAGCATGTCGCTCGCGAGCACGTAGCGGTCCGCGATCGCCACGCCCCAGGTGGCGCGGCAGCCGCCACCCGGGCACAGCCGGTCGTTCGGATCGGCGGCGGGCGAGGGCAGGAACTGCGCCAGCACGGTCGGACGGGACGGCTTGCTGATGTCGGCCGCGATCACGCCCTGCGTGTACCACGAGAAGAAGGCTTGGCTCCCGCTCACGTCTGGGTCGTGCACGCCGTTCATGAAGGGCGAGCTGCCCTCCGGCACCGGCTGCGAGGCGGCCGGGATCCAGAGCTGGCCGAGTCGGCGCGGGCGCGCCGGTTTCGACACGTCGTAGAAGGTGGGGAGGCCGCCGCCGGTCTCGTGCGTCTCGACGAGCACGTTCCCGTTCTGCGCGAACGCGGCCGAGTGCGTGTTGTCCGACGGCTGCGTGCGGCCCAGGTAGCGCGGGTGGGCGGGATCGGTCGTGTCGAGGATCACCGTGCCGAGGTCCCAGTACGAGAGGTACGCGCGCGTCCCGGCCGAGTTCGAGCGGACCGAGTGGACGAAGCGGTCGACGGCGGTCGCGTGGGGCGGGATGCCCAGGTCGCGCCACGCGCCCCAGGAGCCGACCTCGACAGGGGCGGACGGGGTGCTGACGTCGAAGATGCGGAAGTCGGGATGGCCGGGCGTCGTCGAGACCCGCTTCGCCGGGTCGTAGTCGGGCGAGGTCATCGTCTCGGCGTCGATGACGGCCGTGTAGACGTAGGCCGAGCCCGTCCGCGGCTGCAGCCAGATCTCGTGCGAGCCGCGCACGGTGGTGGGGACGAGCGCCAGGCGCCGCGGCGCGCG
This sequence comes from uncultured Thermoleophilia bacterium, assembly GCA_963734565.1. GTDB lineage: Bacteria > Actinomycetota > Thermoleophilia > Gaiellales > Gaiellaceae > JACVRM01. Next base: position 160,140 of record CAVTHM010000003.1, read on the forward strand.
CGGGTCGGTCACGTCGTAGAGGCCGAAGCCGCGGAACGCGCCGTCGCGGCAGTGCTGGAAGCTCGTGACGGCGAGGTCGCCCGTGAACGCCGGCGTCGCCACGTGCTGGACGATCGTCTTCTCGGTCCACGAGCCTGCGACCTCCGGCTCGGCAGCGCCGGACGCGAAGGTCGAGACGCGAAGCGGGTGGGAGGGACGCGACAGGTCGTAGACGCGGACGCCGTTCGACGGGCACTCCGGGCCGCCCCAGCTGGAGAGGTACGCGTGGCCGTGGAGGTACGAGACGTCGGCGGCGTAGCCCTCGTGCGGGTTGGCGTGGCCGACGAGGCGCAGGCGGTACGGCGTCGCGAGCGCGTGTGCCCGCGTGGCCGTCGCGGCGGGGGCGACGAACGACGTCGACCAGGCGGACGGGAACATGGCCGCGTAGGCGCTCACTCCGACACCTGCTGTGGCGCCCGCGTGCAGCTCGCACGCGACCGCCTCGGCCGCGCCCAGGGCGAGCGTGGCGATTGCCGCGGCGATGACGGCCAGGGAGCGCACTGCCTTCACTTTGACGTCCACCGCAGCGGCGCAGTTGGCGAACTATCGTGGACCGCATGAGCGCCGGGTACGTCGGCATCGTCACCGTGGACCTGCACTTCGCCGACGCCGGGTCGCTGAAGGGCAAGCGCAAGCATGTGCAATCCGCGAAGGCGCAGCTCCAGAACCGCTTCGGCGCGTCGGTCGCCGAGGTCGACCACCACGAGCTCTGGCAGCGGGCGCGCCTGACGCTGGCCTGTGTCGCGCGTGAGCACCACGAGCTCGACGGGTTGCTCGACGGCGCGCTGCGGTACCTGCACGGGCAGGAGTACGAGGTGACGTGGTCGGAACGGCAGATCGTGGTCCCGCATGAGTGAGCGGATGCGCCGCGTCAACGAGTCGGTGCTCCAGGTGCTCGCGGAGGCCATCGGCGGCCTCAAGGACCCGCGCATCGGCCTCGTCACCGTCACGGGCGTCCAGACGTCGCCCGATCTGCGTGCGGCGCGCGTCTACGTCAGCGTGCTCGGCAGCGCGAAGAAGCGCGAGCGCTCGATCGAGGCGCTGTCCGCCGCGCACGGCGTGCTCCAGGCGCGGATCGCGAGCGAGCTGCGCCTCAAGCGGACGCCCACGCTGACCTTCGAATACGATCCGACCGTCGAGCAGGGCATGCGCATGTCGCACCTGATCGACGAGCTCGCACCCCATGACGAACCCTGACCTCACCCGCGTCGCGGACGCGATCCGCGAGCACGACCGCTTCCTCGTGGCCACCCACGAGAACCCGGACGGCGACGCGCTCGGCTCGCTGCTCGCGACGACGCTCGGGCTGCGGGCGCTCGGCAAGGACGCGGTCATGTTCCTGTCGGGGAGCGTCCCGCTCCCGGCCGAGTACAAGTTCCTGGCGCTCGGCGACCTCGTCCGGGGCGACGCGCCGGCCGACGTGACCGAACGCGTGCTCGTGGCGGTCGACTGCGCCCAGGCGAGCCGGCTCGGCTCGGCGGCGGAGGGCCTGCTCGCGGCACCGGTCGTGCTGGACGTCGACCACCACCATGACAACACCGAGTTCGGGCACCTCAACTGCGTGGTGGCGGACGCCTCCTCGACGGGCGAGATCATCCGCGACCTGCTGGCCGAGCTCGGCGTCGCCCTGACGCCCGAGCTGGCCGAGGCGCTCTACGTCGCGCTCGTCACCGACACGGGGCGGTTCCAGTACTCGAATACGACGCCGAAGGCGCACCGGCTCGCCGCCGAGCTGCTCGAGGCGGGCGTCGACGTGCAGCGCGTGTTCCGCGGCGTCTACGAATCGATCCAGTTCGCGAAGCTGAAGCTGCTGGCGCGCGCGCTCGAGCGCGCGAGGATCTACGACGGCGGTCGCGTGGTCGTCTCGTACCTGCTCGCGAACGACTTCGCCGAGGTCGGCGCCGAGGAGCCGTACTCGGAGGGGATCATCGACTTCCTCCGGGCCGTCGAGGGCGCCGAGCTCTCGGTGCTGATCCGCGAGCCGCCCCGGGCCGGCGCGCCGCGCCACCGCATCAGCCTGCGGGCGAACGCCGACGAGCTCGACGTGTCGGCGATCGCACGCGCATCGGGCGACGGCGGCGGCCACCGCCAGGCGGCGGGCTTCTCGAGCCAGCTGTCCGTGGACGAGATCACCGACTTCGTTCGGCGCGAGTTCGCGGCGGCGACGTCGCAGGCCGCCTAGTGCCCCGTCAGGTGATGCTGTCGAGCTTCTGGGTCGTCAGCACCAAGCGAGAGGCCGCACTCGGCCGCAGGGCAAGGTTGTACACCTTGTCAAGGGCGAGGGTGGGCTCTCGCGCAGCGTGATGGCGGGCCAGGGGCCGGCGTGTATCGCCTGATGGGGCACTAGCGGCGCCATGCCCCCGAAGGGCCTCGAGCCGACCGGGATCATCCTCGCCGACAAGCCGGCCGGGCGCTCGTCGTTCGCCGTCGTCGCCGAGGTGCGGCGGCGGACCGGCGCCAAGACGGGTCATGCGGGAACTCTCGACCCTTTCGCGACTGGGCTGCTCGTATTGTTGTCCGGACGAGCAACTAAGCTCGCTCAATGCTTCGTCGGTCTCGACAAGCGTTACCTCACGGACGTCGACCTGCGTTCCCGGACGACGACGGGCGATCCGGAGGGGGAGGAGGTCGAGCCGCACGAGGCGCCGTCCGCGGACGAGCTCGAGGCGCGGCTCGCGGACCTCCGCGGGACGATCGAGCTGCCGATCCCGGCCGCCTCCGCGGTCAAGATCGGCGGTGAGCGCGCGTATCGCCTGCACCGACGCGGCGTGGCGGTCGACATGCCGCTCCGGCGCTCGCAGGTACACACGCTCGACGTCATCTCCTATCGCGACGGCATCGCCGCTCTCGACCTGCGCGTCAGCTCGGGCACGTACGTGCGGGCGATCGCGGACGCCCTCGGCGGGCACTGCGTGACCCTGCGGCGCACGGAGGTCGGGCCGTTCTCCGTCGACGAGGCCGACGCGGAGCGCGTCCTGCCCGTGGACGAGGCGCTAGGCCGCCTTCCGCCGGAAGCGCTCCGTCCGGCACCGGCGGCGTGACGGTCGCCCGCTCTCCCCACGAGTTCGCCGCGCGGCCGCGCGCGGTGGCGATCGGCACGTTCGACGGAGTGCACGTGGGGCACCAGCGCGTCCTGCGCGCGGCTGTCGACGCCGGCCTGACGCCGACGGTGGTGACCTTCGACCCGCACCCGCGCGTCGCGCTCGGGCACCGCGTCGAGCTGCTCACGACACTGCAGCGGCGGCTGGAGCTGTTCGCCGACGCGGGCATCGAGGACGTCCTGGTCGTCGACTTCACGCAGGAGCTGGCGACGGTCGAGGCAGCGGACTTCGCCGAGCAGTTCCTGCGCGGGATCGGGGCTGAGGTCGTCGTGGCCGGCGCCGACTTCCGCTTCGGACGCGGCCGGGAGGGTGACCTCGCCCTGCTCGGGCGGCTCGGCCTGGACGCGCGCACGGTGCCGCTGGTCGAGGGCGTCTCCTCGACGCTGATCCGCGGGCTGCTCCGTGCCGGCGAGGTGGACCGCGCCGCACCGCTCCTCGGCCGCCCGGTCGAGGTCGACGGCATCGTCGTCAGCGGTGACGCACGCGGCGGCACGCTCGGCTTCCCGACCGCGAACGTCCAGGTCGAGCCGAGCCTGCTCATCCCGGCCCACGGCATCTACGCCGGCGCCGCCGCGGGACGGCGCGCGGCCACGTCGATCGGCGTGAACCCGCACTACGGCGGCGCCGAGCTGCGCGTCGAGGCGTTCCTGCTCGACTACGAAGGTGACCTCTACGGGCAGCGGCTGATCGTCGAGCTGTGGCAGCGGCTGCGCGACGAGCGCGCCTTCGCGAGCGAGCGCGACCTGATCGACCAGATCGCCCGCGACGTCGAGCAGACCCGGGCAGCTGAGCATCCTCTGAAGCGTGCTTGACGACGAGGCGCCGCGGAGGTATTCCTCTTCGCGAGTCGGCCCCTCCCCAGCGGGCCGCTGAAAAGGAGGCACCGATGCTCAGCACGGCAAAGATCGGCGCGGTGATCCCCGTCTCGGACCTCGAGCGCGGGATCGAGTTCTACGGCCGGACGCTCGGCCTCGGGACGCCAGAGCGCGACGACATCGAGGACAACCCCGGCGCGCGGTTCCCGATCGGGGGCGGTGAGCTCTACATCTACAAGAGTGTCGGCGCGGGCCAGAGCAAGCACACGCTGTGTGCGTTCGAGGTCGACGACATCGAGCAGGAGGTCGACGATCTCCGCGGCCGCGGTGTCGCGATCGAGGAGTACGACATGCCGGGGATGAAGACCGAGAACGGCATCCTCGACATGGGCGGCGGCATCAAGGGCGCCTTCTTCAAGGATCCGGACGGCAACATCCTCGGGCTCGGGCAGCGCACCCGCGTAGGGGCCGCCGTCTAACCGAGTACGCGGGCGGCGCCGTCCCGGCGTGGATCGCCGGCGGCGCCGTTCGGCGTCACTGCGCTGACGCCGCCGAAGTAGTGATGGAGCGTGTCCCAGCGGCGAACGGTCCAGCCGCGCTCCTCGAGCTCGGCGAGCCCGTGCTCGTCGACGCCGGGCTCGGCGTTGATGACGCGCCCGGCCGGGTGGAAGCGCGGCCGCGCGACCGCCTCGTCCACCGCCAGCCCTTCGTCGAGCACGCCGGCGAGCGCCCCCACGAGCGCCGTCCGGATGCGCGTCCCGCCGGCCGCACCACCGGCGAACACGACCTGCCCGTCGGCGTCCAGCGCGATGAGCGGCGCCGTCATGCTCTCCATGCGCTCGCCCGGAACCAGCGGCCCGCGGACAAGGTCGGCCTCGCCAAGCATGCTGTTCAGGTGCAGGTCGAGACCGGGGAGCCAGTCGCCGGTCCCCAGCCCGAGCGTCGTCGTGACGACGCAGACGTCGCCTCGCTCGTCGACCACGACCACGTTCGTCGTGTGGCCGTCCCGGTCGGGCACGGCCGCCAGCGCGTCGACGAGCGCCACCACGCGCTCGGCCGGGCTGAGCTCCGCGAGGCTCTCCAGCCGCTCCAGTGCAGGCGGCACCTCTGACAGCCCGCCGCGGGTGAGGGCGACCCCGTCGAGGTACGGGCAGGCCAGCGGGTCGCGCCAGTCGGCCTCGTAGGCGGCCAGGTCGGCGGCGGTGACGCTCCCGTCGAGCTCCACGCAGAGCTCCACGAGCGCGCGGCCGATCGTTCCCGAGTACGCAGAGGCCGCGCCTTCCTCCGTGAGGAGCTCGAGCGCGTGGACGACCCCCGGCTGCTCGACGGCCGCGCCCGTCTCGAGCAGCCGGCCCTGCGGCGCGTAGATCTCCGCCCCGCGGTTCATCGTGAACACCGGCTCGAGCATCCGCAGGCACGCCGCGTGTGCGCCCGTCAGCAGCGCGCCCTCGCGCGCCATCCGAAGCGCAGGCTCGACGAGCTGCTCCCAGCGGAGCCGTCCATGCGCGCGCCAGAGCGCATCGAGCCCGGCCGGAACCCCCGGTACGCCGCAGGTCGCCGGCCCGATGGCGTAGTGGATGAGCTCCTCGCCGAACGGCACGCCCACGTACTCGAACGCGTGCTCGCGCCCGTCGCCGCCGAGGCCGGGCACGGCGACGAAGAAATCAAGGTTCCGGGCGGCGCCGGCGCGCGCGTCCCAGTAGATCGCGTGCCCGCCGCCGAGCAGCCCGGTCATCAGCGTCTCGGCCACGCAGGACACGAACGAGGCCGCGACGGCTGCGTCCGCGGCAGATCCTCCCGCCTCCAGGATCTCGACACCGGCGTCCACGGTCGCCGGATGGCCTGCGGCGACCGCGACCTTCACCATGGAAGTATCGCGCGCACTGCGTCAACCGCGGCAACGCGTCAAGTTCAGCGGCACTCGAGCAGCTCGCCGTCGGGGCGACGGCGTCGGCCACGCAGTCGTCGTTTCCGCTCTCGCCGAACAGAGCGGCCTCGCCCGGGCACGCCGCAGCCCACGACGGCCCTGCAAAGCAGCTGTGGCGAGGCGTGGGCGAAGAGCGGCAAAACGGCTTCGCTGCTACCCTCCCGCGAGACCGCAGCCTCGGCCGCTCGCGTCCTTCCTTCGCGGCGCGCGGGGACTGCGGAGTCGTTCTGCAAGGAGGCACATGACCCTCACCAAGGAAGCCAAGCTCGACATCATCGGCAAGCACCGCCAGCACGACTCGGACACCGGGTCGCCGCAGGTGCAGATCGCATTGCTGACGACGCGCATCAACGAGCTCACCGAGCATCTCCGCACGCACGCGAAGGACCACTACTCGCGCCGCGGCCTGCTCAAGCTCGTGGGCCGGCGCCGCCGGCTCCTGAACTACCTCCAGCGCGAGGATCTTGAGGCCTACCGCGCGCTGATCAAGGAGCTCGGCCTCAGGCGCTAGAGAAGACACCCGCGAGGGGTGGAAGTTTGAGCGAGCCCCGCGCAGCGGTGGGGCTGACCCAAACCTCCACCTTTCGCCAGAAGGACGGAGGACAGATAGATGGCAATTGCCACTGAGCGCGAGACGAAGGTCTCGACGACGGTCGGCGACCAGGAAATCAGCTTCGAGACGGGGAAACTGGCCAAGCAGGCCGACGGCTCCGTGCTGGTTCGGTCGGGCGACACGATGGTGCTCGCGACGGCCATGGGCCGGATGGAGCCGCGTGAGGGCGCGGACTTCTTCCCGCTGACCGTGGACGTCGAGGAGCGCATGTACGCCGCCGGGAAGATCCCCGGCGGTTTCTTCAAGCGGGAGGGGCGCCCCACCGAGCGCGCAATCCTCACCGCCCGCATGATCGACCGCCCGATCCGGCCGCTGTGGCCGAAGGGCTACCGCAACGAGACGCAGGTCATCTGCACCGTGCTCTCGGCCGACCTGATCACCCCGCACGACATCCTGTGCATCAACGGCGCGTCGGCGGCGCTGATGATCTCGCCGCTGCCGTTCATGGGCCCGGTCGGCGCCGTGCGCGTCGGCCTGATCGACGGCGAGCTCGTCCTCAACCCGACGCTCCCGCAGATCGAGGAGGAGACGACGCTCGACCTGATCGTCGTCGGCACGAAAGAGGGCCTGACGATGGTCGAGGCAGGCGCCCAGGAGGTGCCCGAGTCGACGCTGCTCGAGGCCCTCGACATCGCGCATCGCGAGATCATCAAGCTCTGCGAGGCGCAGGAGGATCTCCGGGAGCAGGCCGGCAAGGCCAAGTGGCTCGACCCGGACATCACCGCCGAGCTCGAGCAGCAGGTCACGGGGCAGATCCGCGACCGGATCGCCGCCGAGGGCCTGCGTGCCGCGGACGGCGTCACGGAGGAGCTCCTGCCGGAGCTGAGCATGGACTCGACCGAGGACGACGTCCAGAACACGGTCCAGCGCAAGTCGAGCCTGGCGATCATCGTCGAGCGCACGCGCCTCGACGCCGTGCTCGGCCCGGTTCGCGAGCAGTTCGAGAGCGACCTCCGGGCCCTGACGGACGCCGAGCAGGACTCGAAGGAGCTCAAGTCCGCCAAGCGCCAGCTGCTCTTCGACCGCATCGTCGAGACCGTCCAGCTGCCGTTCCCGGTCGGCCCCGCCGTCGGCGAGGGCGAGCCGGCGACCGTCAAGGACTCGATGACCAAGAACTACGTCAAGAAGGCCGCCGAGGCGATCTACAAGGAGCTCGTCCGCCGCAAGATCGCGGTCGACAAGCAGCGCCCCGACGGCCGTGGCCCGGAGGAGATCCGCCCGATCACGTGCGAGGTGACTATCTCACCGCGCACGCACGGCTCGGGCCTCTTCACGCGCGGCCAGACGCAGATCCTGTCGCTGCTCACCCTGGGCACTGCCAAGGAGGGCCAGCGGATCGACGACCTGTCGCTCGAGAGCGACCGCCGCTTCATGCATCACTACAACTTCCCGCCCTACTCGGTCGGGGAGACGGGCTTCATGCGCGGCCCCAAGCGCCGCGACATCGGCCACGGTGCGCTCGCCCAGCGGGCGCTCGAGGCGGTCATCCCGCCGACGGACGAGTTCCCCTACACGATCCGCATCGTGTCCGAGACGCTCGAGTCGAACGGCTCGTCGTCGATGGGCTCGGTCTGCGGCTCGACGCTCGCGCTGATGGACGCTGGCGTGCCGATCAAGGCGCCCGTGAGCGGCATCGCGATGGGCCTCGTCAAGGAGGGCGACGACTACGTCATCCTCACCGACATCCAGGGCGCCGAGGATCACCTCGGGGACATGGACTTCAAGGTGGCGGGCACGCCCGACGGCATCACCGCGTTGCAGATGGACATCAAGATCACCGGCGTCACGCAGGAGATCATGCGCGGCGCGCTCGAGCAGGCTGCGCGGGCGCGGGCGTCGATCCTCGAGAAGATGCTCGAGGCGATCCCGGAGCCGCGCGGCGAGCTCGCCGACCACGCACCGCGCATCACGTCGGTCAAGATCGACCCCGAGCAGATCGGGCTCGTCATCGGCAAGGGCGGCGAGACGATCCGCTCGCTCGAGGGCGATTACGACGTCCAGATCGACATCGAGGAGGACGGCACGATCCTCATCTACGCGACCGAGGGCACCAAGTCGGACGCAGCGATCTCGGCGATCAAGGCGATCACGAAGGAGCCCGAGGTGGGCGACACCTACACGGGCAAGGTCGTGAAGACGACCGACTTCGGCGCGTTCGTCGAGCTGAAGAAGGGCACGGACGGGCTGCTGCACGTCTCGAACGTCGGCCCGGGCCGCGTGAAGCACATCGAGGACGTGATGACGCGCGGCGACGTCCTGGACGTGCTCGTCCAGGAGGTCGACAAGCAGCGCAACCGCATCGGCCTCAAGCTGATCGCGAAGCACGAGAACGGCTCGCTCGTCCAGCCCGAGGAGCTGGTCGAGCGTGCGAAGGACGCGCCGGACCGTCCGCGCGAGGAGCGTCCGCCTCGTCGTGACGGCGACCGCGGTGGTCGCGGCGGCCGCGGTCGCGACCGCGCCGGCTCGCCCCGGGAGTAGATGGAGGGCCAGGGGTCGTCCCCCGCACGGGGACGGCCCCTGGAGCCCACGTTTCGCCGGCCGCTGCACTACCACCTGTTCGTAGCGCCCGTGCGGCTCGCCATCGGCGCGGGCGGACTCGTCGCCGCGCTCATCGCCGGCGCCGAGCCTGCGCCCGCGCTGTTCGCGTTCGCGCTGGGCGCGTTCGGCTTCGGCGTGTCGATGGTGTCGGCCGACCGTGTGTTCGCCGGCGGCACGAAGGCGATGCCGGCACCGCCGCACGTGGTCGAATCGCGCCTGTCGACGCTGGCCGCAGCGCTCTGGCCGAGCACCGTCGGCGTCGCCGTCCTGCTCGTCATCTCACTCGGCGTGAACGCGACGCTTGCCGCTCTCCTGGCCGGAGTCCAGGCGGGCATGGGCGTGGCAGGGCTGCTCTCGGCGCTGCGCATTGCAGGGCGCGAGGAGCAGCTCGGCGGGCGCCTCCTCACCGATCGGCGCGTGAGCGCCGTGTATCTCGCGCCATTCGAGCCGCCGGATTGACGCACTTCCGGCACGGTCCTGTCACCCACGCGTAGGCCGTTCCGGATTAGGGTCGAACCGGAGGGAGGCAAGCGGCCGGCCCCCGGGCGTCATGGCCGGGGGGACTTGTCCGGCCTGGACACGTTTGCCCGTTGCCGGCACGGCCGGCGGAGTAGCGTCCCGCGCGTGATCGATCAGCTCCGCGTGAAGCCAGGCGACCCGCCCGGACTCGACAAGCGTGACCCGGGGTACCGGCTGGGGCTCGAGAAGGACGAGGGCAAGCGCCGGCTCGACGAGCTGCACGAGCGGCTCGACGTCCTCCAGTACCGCCTGTACGCCGAGAGCAAGCGTGCGGTCCTCGTCGTCCTCCAGGGCATCGACGGCTCGGGTAAGGACGGCGTCATCCGCAGCGTGTTTCGCGGACTGAACCCGCAGGGCTGCCGGGTTGCGTCGTTCAAGGCGCCGACGCCGAACGAGCTGGCGCACGATTACCTGTGGCGCGTCCATGCCGTCACGCCCGCACACGGCGAGATCGGCATCTTCAACCGCTCGCATTACGAGGACGTCGTGACCGTGCGCATGCTCGAGCTCGCGCCGGAAGAGGTCTGGCGCCGACGCCCGCACCACATCAACGAGTGGGAGCGGGTGCTCGTCGACGAGGGCGCGTCGATCGTGAAGGTGTTCCTCCACGTCTCGAAGGACGAGCAGCTGAGGCGCTTCAAGGAGCGGCTCGAGAACCCGGAGAAGGCGTGGAAGTTCCGCAAGGCCGACCTCGACGTGCACGAGCGGTACGACGAGTACATGGCCGCCTACGAGGACGCGATCGCCGAGACGTCCACGGAGTGGGCGCCGTGGCACGTCGTCCCCGCCGACCACAACTGGGTGAAGGCGCTCGCTGTCGCAGAGCTCCTCGTCGCCGAGCTCGAGCGCACGGATCCGCAGCTGCCGGAGCCCGACCCGGAGACCGCGAAGCTGAAGCTCTAGACGAGCGCTTCCTCGTCGCGGAACGCGTCCCGCGCCACGAGCCGCGCGTAGGCACCGCCGAGCTCGAGCAGCTCCTCGTGCGTGCCGCGCTCGATCACGCGGCCGTGGTCGAGGACGAGGATCTGGTCGGCGTCGCGGATCGTCGAGAGGCGGTGCGCGATCGTGATCGTCGTGCGGCCCTCGGCGAGCCGGTCGAGCTCCGCCTGTACGGCGCTCTCGGTGCGCGTGTCGAGCGCGCTTGTCGCCTCGTCCAGGATGAGCACCGCCGGGTTGCGCAGGACGGTCCGCGCGATCGCCATGCGCTGCTTCTCGCCGCCGGAGAAGCGGTAACCGCGCTCGCCGACCATGGTGTCGTAGCCGTCCTCGAGGCTGACGATCAGCTCGTGGATGTGCGCCGCGCGCGCCGCTTCCTCGATCTCCTCGTCCGTCGCCTCCGGCTTCGCGAAGCGGAGGTTGTCGCGGATGGTCGCGTGGAAGAGGTACGTCTCCTGCGAGACGACGCCGATCGTCGCGGCGAGTGACTCGAAGGTCACGTCCCGGATGTCGATCCCGTCCAGGAGCACACGCCCGCGGTCGACCTCGTAGAGGCGGGCGGCGAGGTAGCCGAGCGTCGTCTTGCCGGAGCCGGTCTCGCCGACGATGGCCGTTCGCGTCCCTGCGGGCACAACGAACGACACGTCCTCGAGCGTCCACGGCGCATCAGCGTCGTAGCGGAACCAGACGCCGTCGAAGGTGACGTCGCCGCGGCACGGCGGCAGCGGCACCGCGTCGGGCCGCTCGTCGATCTCCACTGGCAGGTCGAGGTACTCGAAGATCCGGTCGAAGAGCGCGAGCGAGGTCTGTACGTCGACGCCGACCGAGAGCAGTGACCCAAGTGGGAAGAAGAGGCGGGTCTGGAGCGTGGTGAAGGCGATCACCGTGGCGTAGTTGATGTCCCCGAAGCCGGCGTACCAGTAGACGAGCGCGGGCATGATCGAAAAGCTCATCTGGATCGAGGCCATGACCCACCGGCCGGCCATCCGCGACTTGACCTCGAGATTGGCCAGGTTCTCGGACTCGCGCTCGAACCGCTCCGCCAGCTCGGTGCCGCGTCCCATCGTCTTGCCGAGCAGGATCCCGGAGACGGACAGCGATTCCTCGACGAGCGTCGACATGTCGGCGAGCATCCCCTGCATCCGCGAGGTGATCCGCCGGCGCTCGCTGCCGACCCGCCGGCTGAGCAGCACGAAGAACGGCAGGAGAATGAGCGAGAAGATCGCGAGCTGCCAGCTCAGCAGGAACATGGCGATGACCGCGGCGCCGACCGTCGCGACGTTCGAGACGATCGAAGTCGCGGTCGAGGTGACGACGTTCTGGATGCCGCCGATGTCGTTCGCGATCCGCGACTGGATCTCGCCGGTGCGCGTGCGCGTGAAGAAGGCCAGCGAGAGGCGCTGGAGGTGGCGGTACACGGCCGAGCGCAGGTCGTGCATCACGCGCTGGCCGACGACGTTCGACAGGTACGTGGAGAGGACGCCGAGCACGCCGGTGGCGATCGCGATCGCGATCAGGCCGAGCACGAGCTTGTTCAGCCACGCCTGGTCGCCCGCCGGCAGCGCGATGAAGACGTCGCGGATCAGGAACGGCGTGATCATCCCGATCCCCGCCGAGACGAGGATCAGGGCGAGGACGGCGCTCAGCCGAAGCCGGTAGGGCCGGAAGAGCGCGAAGACGCGGCGCAGGTTCGCCTTGCGCACGGCAGGGTCCTCGGGGCGCACGACGGGCTCGCGCCCCTCGAAGCTGCGGCGGCCACCGTCCGGGTGCTGTCTAGTCCTCATAGACAGAAGGTAGCCCCGCGGCCTGGCGCTGCGCGGGACGCGGATACGATCCGCCCGTGCAGCGGTACGTCCTCTCCGAGCTCGACACGGGGATGCGGGTCGTGACGGAGAAGGTGCGCGGCGTGCGGTCGGTCGCGGTCGGCTTCTGGATCGGCGCCGGCTCCCGCGACGAGCGCAGCGCCAAGGCAGGCGCGTCGCACTTCATCGAGCACCTGCTCTTCAAGGGCTCGCGCAACTACTCGGCGCAGGAGATCGCGTCGATCTTCGACCGGCTCGGGGGCGAGCTGAACGCGGCCACCTCACGCGAGAACACGGTCGTCTACGCGCGCGTCCCTGACGACAAGCTCGAGCTGGCCATCGACGTGATGACCGACATGGTCTACACGCCGCTCTTCGCCGAGCTCGACGCCGAGCGCGCAGTCGTCCTCGAGGAGATCGCGATGTACGAGGACACACCGCAGGAGTACGTCCACGACCTGATCTCCGAGGCGGTCTTCGGGCGGCACCCGCTCGGCAGGCCGGTGGTGGGGACGGCGGACATCATCTCCTCGATCTCGCGGCGGTCGCTCGCGTCGTACCACCACGCGATGTACGCGCCCGGGAACGTGGTTGTCGCGGCGACCGGCAACCTCGAGCACGAGCAGCTGCTGACGCTCCTCGACCAGGCGACCGAGAAAGCGGTCGAGGCCCCGCGCCGGCCGATCCGCTCGCCGCTCGTGCGCGCCCCGGCCCCGGGGCTGCGCTTCCAGTCGAAGAAGACCGAGCAGTACCACGTGTGCCTCGCGGCGCCAGGGATTGCGCGCTCGGACCGCCGCCGCTTCGTCGTCTCGCTGCTCGACGCGATCCTGGGCGGGTCGGCGTCGTCGCGGCTCTTCCAGGAGATCCGTGAGAAGCGCGGGATGGCGTATTCCGTCTACACGTTCGCGTCGCAGTACACCGATACGGGCCAGGTCGGGCTCTACGTGGCGACGCGCGAGGACAACCTGCGGGAATGTCTGGACGTCGCCGTCGAGCAGATCCTCGACATCGCATCGGGGAACCTGACCGAGGACGAGCTCGAGCGCGCCAAGGACAACCTGAAGAGCCGGATCATGCTCGCGATGGAGTCGACGTCGAACCGCATGTCGCGGCTCGGCAAGTCGCTCATCACGAACACAGAGATCATGGCGCTGCCGCGGATCATCGCGGAGGTCGAGGCGGTCACCACGGAGGCGGTCGCGGAGCTCGCAGGGCTGCTGCTCTCGCCGGACAAGCTCTCGGCAGCCGGCGTTGGCCCGCGCGAGGACCGGTTCCTGCGCGCGGTCGAGCGCGTCAGCCCGGCGCTCGTGGCGCGCGCAGCCGCATGAAGATTGCGCTCTTCGGCGCAGAGGGCAAGGTCGGCTCGGTGCTCGGCCAGGCGCTCGCCGCCGAGGGGCACGAGGTGACTCCGATCGAGCAGGGCGACGAGGTGGCGCTCGCCGGCCACGACGCGGCCGTGGACTTCACGCAGCCCGACGCCGTGGCGCACAACGTGCTCGCCGGGCTCGAGCAGGGCGTTCCGGCGGTGGTCGGAACGACGGGGCTCCAGCCGGACGAGCTCGAGCGGATCGACGCGACCGCTCGCGACCGCGGGCTGGCGGTGTTCCTCGCGCCGAATTTCGCGATCGGCGCCGTGCTGATGATGCGGTTCGCCGCGCAGGCGGCGAAGTACATGCCGCGCGCGGAGATCGTCGAGCTGCACCACGACACAAAGCTCGATGCGCCATCGGGCACCGCGAAGGCGACGGCGGCGCTCATCGGCGACGGGACGCCTATCCATTCAGTGCGACTGCCGGGCCTCGTGGCGCACCAGGAGGTGCTGTTCGGCGGCCCCGGCCAGCTGCTGACGATCCGCCATGACACCAGCTCGCGCGAGGCGTTCGTCCCCGGCGTGCTGCTGGCACTCGCGCGGCTGGACGAGCTGCCGGCCGGGCTCACGGTCGGGCTGGACGCGCTGCTGGACTGAGCAGCGTGCCGATGCGCCCGCGCACCTGGGCTCTGATCGGCGGGGTCGTCGCGTTACTGGCGATCGGCAAGTTCCTGCTGGACGGTGACTCCGTCCCGGGCTCGCTCGCCGCTGGGGCGATCTTCGGCGCCCTGACCTACGTCTTCTTCTGGCTGCGCACCGCCCTGGTCGAGCGCCGCGAGCGGCGCCGCCACTCGTAGGCGAGCGCCCTTAGGGCAGCTTGAGCCCGACGAAGACCGCCCAGCCGAGCAGGGCTCGCCGCCACTCGAGCTGGTCGCTGCGACGGCGCTCGTGCGCGCTGCGAACCTCGTCGGCCCCGGGGTGGCCGGCGTTGTCGACGAGCCACTCCTCCACCGCCCGCCAGTGCAGGCTCTCGTAGCGGTCCCAGTCGTCCTCGGACGCGGCGATCACGCCCGTGACAGCGAAACCCGCCTCGGCGAGCCGGCTGGACGTCCCGGCCAGGTCGACGTAGCCGTCGGCGGCCATTCCTTCGGGAAGCGGCCAGCTGCGCCAGAACGGTTCCCCGATCGCGACGAAGCCGCCGCTGCGCACAGCCGGCCGGAGCGCCGCTGCGGCATCGGCGATCGTTCCCCAGACGAACGCAGCGCCCAGGCAGAGCCCCGCGTCGTACGCACCGGCCTCGAGCTCCACCTCAGCGGCGTCGGCGGTCTCGACGGTGATCAGCGAGTCGAGGCCCTCGGCTGCGGCGCGGGCGCGCGCCTCGTCCGCGAACGCCTCACGCACCTCGATCCCCTCGATGCGGCAGCCGTGCATCCGCGCGAGGATGCGCGCCGGCCCGCCCTTGCCGCAGGCGATGTCGAGCACGCGGCTGTCGGGCGAGAGGCGAAGGTACTCGCCGAGCAGGCGGATCTTGTCCTCGCTCGTCGGGTTCTGGAGCTCGTGGTCGCGCTCGACGATCTCCCAGGGCCAGTAGGGCACCGGGCTACTCGTACGCGAGCGCTTCGAGCGGCTTGAGCCGTGCCGCGCGCCGCGCCGGGAAGACCGCGGCCAGCACGCCGACCAGCATCGTCGCGATCGCGAACACGATCAGCGAGCCGACCGGCAGCGAGAACGTGATGAAGTCCACCCGCGCGACGAGCAGCCCGCCGAGCACGATGCCGAGGACGATGCCGATCGCGCCGCCGAGCGACGCGGTGATGACGCTCTCCCAGCGGATCATCCGGCGCACCTGGCGGCGGGTCATCCCGACCGCGCGGAGCATCCCGATCTCACGTGTGCGCTCGAACACGGTGAGCACGAGCGTGTTGACGATCCCGATGAGGCTGACGACGACGGACAGCGCCAGCAGCACGTAGAGCACGTTCAGCACGGACTGCAACGCGGCGATCTGGTTGTCGACGAACTCGGTCTTCGTCTGCACCTTCGCGTTCGGGAACGCCTTCAGCGCCTCGTCGAGTCGCGCCTGGTTGGCGTGGTTCGTGCCGCCTTCGACCGTCAGGAACGAGAAAAGGTTGCGCGGCGAGTCGTAGTTGCGGTCGAAGACGGCCTGCGAGAACGTCACGGCGCCGAAGGGCGATCCGCCGGCCGGCGGATCGAAGATCCCGTGGAGTTTCAGGTGCAGCGTCGTGCCGCGCGGCGTCAGCACCGTCACCGGCGAGCCCATGTCGAGGTGATGGTCCTTGGCGTAGTTCTTGTCGACGAAGACGCCGTCGTTGCCGAGGGTCGCCAGCACCTGCTGCGAGCCCTGCGTCCAGTCGAGCTTGAAGATCTTCGCCGCGTCGGGGTTCACGGCCGTCGCCTGCTCGACACTGCCGAAGACCTTCGCCTCGCCCGCGCGCACGTTGGCGACGGCGGTCACGCCCGGCACCTTCGCGGCCGCGTCGGCGGCGGAGGTGGGGATCGGCGTGAAGTTGTTCTGCGCCGTGATGGCGTAGTCGGCGTTCCAGATGCTGTTGACGGCGTTGCGGAAGCTGCTGGTGATCCCGGCCGCCAGCACCGCGACGAGCGTGACCAGCGCGAGGCCGATCATCAGGGCGGACGCGGTCGAGGCGGTGCGCTCCGGGTTGCGCTGCGAGTTCTCGCGCGCGAGCGTGCCGGCCACCCCGCCGATCCGCGCGGCCGGCCAGCCGAGCACGGTCGACAGCGGCCGCACGAGCTTGGCGGACAGCAACGAGACGCCCACGAAGATGAGCAGGGCGCCGACGCCCATCCAGAGCAGGATCGCGGTCGTGCCGAGGCCGGAGCCGAACAGCCCGAAGCTGAGCGCGGCGAAACCGAGGATGGTCGTCACGAGGGCCACCCAGGGCCGGAAGCGGGCGTAGCGCCCGGGCGGCAGCGTCGCGCCCTCGCGGACCGCCGCGATCGGCGGCACGCGCGTCGCGCGAAACGCAGGGCGGAGGCTCGCGAGCAGCGTCACGATGATCCCCGCGAGCATCGCCACGATCACGGTGCGCGGCAGCAGCACGAGCCCGTTGTTCGGGAGCGTGAAACCGACCGCGTCGAACAGCTTGAAGAGCCCGGTTGCCAGGCCGAGCCCGACGAGCACGCCGACGATCGAGGCCAGCACGCCCATCACGAGTGCCTCCACGATCACCGACCCGAGCACCTGCCGCCGCGAGGCCCCGATCGTCCGCAGGGTGGCGAACTCGCGCATGCGCTGCGCGATCGTGATCGAGAGCGAGTTGGCGATCACGAAGACGCCGACGAAGAGCGCGATGAAGCCGAAGGCGAGCAGGAAGTCCTGGAGGAACGAGACGAACTGGGTCGCGCCCTCGGCGTCCTTGCTCGCCTGCGCCTCGCCGGTCCGCACCTGCGTGCCGGCCGGCAGGATCGGCCGGATCTGCTTGACGAGCTGCTGCGGCGTGACCCCGCTGCGGGCGCTCGCACGGATCTGGTCGAGCTTGCCGACCTTGTCGAAGAGCCGCTGCGCCGTCGGCAGGTCGAAGCCCGCGAGCGTCGCGCCGCCGAGGCTCGAGGCGCCTCCGAAGTGGACGAGCCCGGAGATGTGCATCCGCCGCACCGGCCCGACGCCCTGGACGCCGATCTCCTGGCCGACCTTCAGGTCCTTCTTGGACGCGGTCGCGCTGTCGACGACCACCTGGTTCGCGCGCGGCCAGGTCCCGTCCGTCAGCTCGAGGGCCGACAGCTCGGGCCGCGTCGGGTCGACGCTGAAGCCCAGGTTCGGCGCACCGCCGAAGACGATCGCCTTGCCGCCCGAGCCGACGAGCTGGGCCTCGCCGGCAACGCCGCCGACCGCTTCGGCGACATCGGGCAGCCCGCGGACGCGCTGGAGCAGCGCCTGGCCGAACGGCGGCTGCGTCGAGTTCGAGTCGCTCGACAGGTCGAACGCGCTCTTGCCGGTGATGGTCGCGTCGGTGCCGCGGTAGACCTCGGTGAAGATCCCCGAGAACGCGCGGTTGATCGAGTCGGTGAGGACGAACGTCCCGGTGACCAGCGCGACGCCGAGCACGATCGCCAGGGCGGTGAGGACCGTGCGGAGCTTCCGGCCGAGCATCCCACGTAGCGCGACCTTGACCATCGCGGCCAGCCTAGTCACGGCATGCCTGCTCGCCGCCTGCTCCTAGACTCGGGGTGTGGACGTCCTCGCCTCACCGCTTGCCGATGCGACCCTTGCCCCGGCCGGCTCCGAGCTCGTCCTCGTCGAGTGGGTCGACCCTGGGGGCGACCCGGGCGACCCGCAGCCGCTCGCGCCGTTCCATGTCCACCACCGCGACGACGAGGCCTGGTACGTGATCGAGGGCGCGCTCGGCTTCCGGGTCGGCGACGAGCAGGTGGTCGCGCGCGCCGGCGACGCCGTGATCGTTCCGCACGGCACGCCGCACACGTTCTGGAACGCCGCGGCCCAGCCGTGCCGCTACCTGATCGCGATGACGCGCGAGATCAAGGCGATCATCGACGAGGCACACGCGCTCGAGGACCGGAGCCCGGACGCCCTCGGCGACGTCTTCCGGCGGCACGACAGTGACCTCGTCGACTGACCAGCGCGTCCGCGCGTACCTCTACGAGCGGTTCGTCGCGCTTGGCTCGCCGCCCGCCGTGGGCGAGACGGCCGACGCGCTCGGCCTGAAGGTGAACGAGGCTGAGGCTGCGTACCGGCGTCTCGCCGACGCGCACGTCATCGTTCTCAAGCCGGGCACGACCGACGTCTGGATGGCGGCGCCGCTCTCGGCGCGGCCGACACCGTTCCTCGTCACGACGTCGCTCGGGACGCACTTCGGCAACTGCGTCTGGGATGCGCTCGGCATCGCGGCGATGCTGGGCCACGACGCGCGCATCGACACCGACTGCGCGGACTGCGGCGCGTCCATGCGGCTCGAGGTTCGGGCCGGTGAGCTCGACGCGGAAGGCGTTGCGCACTTCGCCGTCCCCGCCGCGCACTGGTGGGACGACATCGGCCACACCTGAGCGACCATGCTGGCCTTCCGGTCGGAAGCGCACGTCGACGCCTGGTGCGAGCAGCGCGGCCTGGAGCGCGGCGCCTCGTTCCCGCTGGGGACCTGCTGGCGGCTTGCACAGGCCTGGTACGGCGACCGCCTGTCGCCCGAGTGGAGCCGCCGCACGCCGGCCGAGGCGCAGGAGGTCTTCGATCACCTCGGGCTGACGGGCGATTTCTGGCGCTTATGAATCCACGGTCTGCGGGATGTCGTACCCCAGACAACGAAATAGGATGGAGAACCGATGCCTCTTTACATGGACATGCACACCATCGACGGCGGCGTGACCCTCGACGATGTCGCCGAGGCTCACCGCAGAGATCTCGAGGTACAGGGCAAGTACGGCGTCGACTACAAGTCGTACTGGGTCGACGAGTCGTCGGGCAAGGTCTTCTGCCTCGTCGAGGCTCCGGACCCCGAGACGGCAGCGCACGTGCACGCCGAGGCGCACGGCCTCGTCGCCGACGACATCTGGGAAGTCAAGCAGGGCAGCTAGGAGGGATTGGCGGAACGTCGCTCGTCGCAGGGGTGCGATGCTCGTCCCGAGGCTAGGACGCAGGGAGCGTTCGTATGCTTGTCATACGGGCGCGACTGAGGACGACGCATCGGGGCGAGCAGCGCGGCCCGGCGGCTCAGACGTCGTTTCGCCAAGCCCTCCTGACCCGCGAACGCTCCGGCACGCTCGGCTCCGCGAGGAGCCGGGCGGGGCGCGGAGTACACTCTTCCCAGCGTGCTGGGCGAGCTGCTGACGGCGATCGTCACGCCGTTCCACGAGGACGGCTCGATCGACGTGGAGCAGTTCCGGGCGCTCGCCCGCTACCTGGTCGACCACGGCTCGGACGGCATCGTCGTCGCGGGCACCACCGGCGAGTCGCCGACGCTCTCGGACGACGAGAAGCTGACCCTTTTCGAGGCGGCGGTGGACGAGCTCGGCGGCCGCGCGACCGTCGTGGCGGGCACGGGCACGTACGACACGGCGCAGTCCGTCCACCTCACCGAGCGCGCGCACGAGCTCGGCGTCGACGGGCTCCTCGTCGTCACGCCGTACTACAACAAGCCGCCGCAGCGCGGCATCGTCGCGCACTTCCGCGCGATCTCCGAGGCGAGCGACAAGCCGATCGTCGTCTACAACATCCCAGGCCGCGTGATCGTGAACATCGAGCCGGAGACGATCACCGAGCTCGCCGAGATCCCGAGCGTGAGGGCCGTCAAGCAGGCGAACGCCGACCTCGCGCAGGCGCGGCACATCGTCGAGAACACAGGGCTCACCCTGTACGCGGGCGACGACAACCTCGTCTATCCGTTCCTCGAGCTCGGCGGCACCGGCGGGATCTGCGTGCGGACGCACATCGCCGGCGACCGCTTCCGGGAGCTGGTGCGCCTGTTCCGCGCCGGCGACGCGGCTGGAGCCAAGCTGATCCACGAGGAGCTGACACCGCTCTTCGAGCTCGACGCGATCGCGGTCAACCCGATCCCGATCAAGACCGCGCTGAACATGCTCGGCCACTCGGTCGGCGGCTTCCGGCTGCCGCTCGTCGACGCGACGGACGCCGAGCGCGAGGCGATCCGCGTCGCCCTGGATCGCGCCGGCGTGCGCGCCCCGGCCGCCGCCTGAGCGCCAAGTAACAGTCTGTTACAAGGCGTCTCGGGCCAACCACTGCGGCCGCGCGTCACTCGAGCCGCTCAGACCAAGTAACAGTCTGTTACAAGGCTGCTTGGGCGGTGACCGCGTCGCCGGCACGTCGCGCGAGGCCGAGCACTTCCGGCTCGTCCGTGTAGAGCCGCTCCATCGCCTCGATGACCACGGGGCAGAACTGCGTCCCGGCGTGGGTGCGCAGCTCCTCGACCGCCTCCGGGATGCTGCGGCCGAGCCGGTAGGGCCGGTCGCTCGTCAGCGCGTCGAACGCGTCGGCAACGAGCACGATCCGCGCCGGTAGCGGGATCTCGTCGCCCGCCTTGCCGTCCGGATAGCCGGCGCCGTCGATCCGCTCGTGGCTCGAGCGGGCGACCTGCAGAACGATGGGGTGGAGGCCAACCTCCGAGAGGATGTACTCGGAGATCACCGGATGTTCCTTCATGATCGCCCACTCGTCGTCGTCGAGCGGGCCAGGCTTCTGGAGGATGCGCTCCGGGATCCCGATCTTGCCGATGTCGTGCAGCAGCGCGCCGACCTCGACCGCCTCCAGGTCCGGGCCGTGGAAGCCGAGCCGGCGCGCGAGAGCGACGGCCACACCGGCAACGCGCTCCGTGTGGCCGCCTGTGTAGAAGTCCTTCGCCTCCATGCTCTTCGACAGCGCCGCGATGGTCGCCAGGTGCGTGCGGCGCACGTGCTCGACGAGGTCGGCGCTCTCGAGCGCCGTCGCGAGCTGCGGCACGATCGCCTCGCGGAGCCGGAGCCAGCGTGCCTCGTCCAGCGCGCCGCTGAGCTCGATGTCGAGCTTGCCGACCACCTTGCCGCCGGCGATCAGCTCGCGGCCCGTCGGCGCGTCGGCGTCGTGCACGGACACGCGTGCTCCGGTGACACGCGCGAGCGCCTCGCGCGCGTACGAGACGAGCTCGGGGCGGTCGTGGGCCCGCGTCGCCAGCCCGCTCGCGAACTGCAGCACGGCCTGGAGATCGCCGTTCCGCGTGCCCAGCTCCTCGTTCGCGACGCGCAGCTCCTCGTTGGCGCGGCGCACCTCGGCGACGCCCGCCTTGCTGCGCTCGACGTACTGGCGCATCGAGAACATCATCATCGCCGGCGGCAGCGCGAAGGCCGCCAGGCCGGCGAGACCCATCGCGTCGTAGGCCGCAGTGAGCGCGTAGGCGAGCGGCGCGGCCACGAGGTAGTACGGGGTGAGCCAGCGGAAGCGCTCCCGCCACACCTCGAGCGGGGCAGCACGCTCGGCGAGCGCGAACGCAACGACGAGCAGCCCGACGTTGACGACCATGTAGGCCGCACCTGCGGCGACGGCCGCCGCGACGGCAGGGACCGGCGTCGCCTCGAGGCCCGCGTACACGGCCGCGCCCGCGCCGGCCGAGAGCATGAACTGGGCGGTGTCGAAGATCCCGCGATTGATGCGGCCGCGCCGCGCGACGAAGTTGGCGACGCCCATCAGCGCCGCCGCCGCCATCGCCGGCCCCACGCCGAAGGTGAACCCGATCGCCAGCAGCCCGACGCTCGCGAAGCTCGTTGCGCCGCGGCCGTAGACCTCGATCGGGAGGAGCTGCAGCAGAAGCGTCAGCCCGACGAAGGCGATCAGCGCGGGCGCCTGTCCGGCGACCACCCCGCTCACCGACCCGATGACGAACAACTGCGCCGCGGCGGCGGCGCAGACGACGATCGAGACGTAGACGTTGGGGTCGCGCCGGGCCTCGCTGCCCGACACGCTCACTGCATGGGAGTTCACCTTATCCCCATGTATCGGCCGAATTCCCGTCGCTTGTAGCGTCGAGCGCGATCCGTCGGACGCCGAACGAGGCGGCGAGCCGGTTCAGGTCGCGAGCCTTCACGACGGCGCTGCGTGCGCTGATCAGGCGCAGCCGCTTGCCGTCGACGACATCTCCGTTGGGCACCCGTCCGAAGACGATGACGTGCACCTCACGGCTCCCGGCGAAGCGCAGGCAGCGCGCCTGGCCCGCCCGGTAGAAGCCCTTCACGCAGGCGGCCTGGACGACCTGCCGGTCGATGCTCCGGCGCGCGAAGGCCGGGCCGGCGAACGCGAGCACGGCGAGCGCCGCGAGGAGCGCCGGAAGCGCAGCGTACGTCTTGGAGGGCCGCATACCCTCGTTCTCACGGTCACGGGGGACGACCGCACCCCCCTGAAGGGGTACGCGATCAACTCGATCGAGGGATTCAGGGGCGCGGCGTTAGGATCCCCAGGTGCTGCGGATCATCCCGCTCGGCGGCCTCGGCGAGGTCGGCAAGAACACCATGGTCTACGAGGTCGACGGCGAGATCGTCGTCGTGGACGCCGGACTCGCGTTCCCGCGCGACGAGCAGCTCGGCATCGACCTCGTCCTGCCCGACCTCACGTACCTGCGCGAGAACGCCTCGCGCGTGCGCGCGGTACTGCTGACCCACGGCCACGAGGATCACGTCGGCGGCCTGCCGTACCTGCTGCGCGAGGTGCCGGTGCCCGAGGTCTGGGCGACGAAGCTCACGCTGGCGCTCGTCCAGTCGAAGCTCGACGAGCACGGCCTGCTGCGCTCCGTAGAGCTGCGCGAGGCCGACCCCGAAGGCGAGCCCGTGCAGCTGGGCGCCTTCCGCGTCGAGTGGGTGCGCATGGCGCACTCGATCCCGGACACCACGGCGATCGTCCTCGAGACGTCCGCCGGCCGGGTCGTGCACACCGGCGACTACAAGATCGACCACACGCCGGTGGACGGCATCCGCACCGACGTGGGCCGGCTCGCCGACATCGGCAACCGCGGCGTCGACCTGCTCGTCGGCGACTCGACGAACGCCGAACGGCCGGGCGTAACCCGCTCCGAGAAGGTCGTCGGCGAGGCCTTCCGCCAGCTGATCCCCGTCCGCGACGGGCGCATCTTCGTCTCGTCCTTCGCCTCGAACGTCCATCGCATGCAGCAGGCGGTCAACGTCGCCGCCGAGGTGGGGCGGAAGGTCTGCGTCGTCGGCCGCTCGATGCGCAAGACGATGAACATCTCGCGCAACCTCGGCTACATCGACATCCCCGACGACATGCTGCTCAAGCCGCCGGACCTCGACGAGTACCCGCGTGGTCGCACGCTCGTGCTGTGCTCGGGGAGCCAGGGCGAGCCGCTCTCGGCGCTCACGCGAATCGCGTACAACGACCATCCATCGATCACCGTCGAGCGCGGGGACACCGTGATCATCTCGGCCAAGCCGATCCCGGGCAACGAGCTGCGCGTCCACGACACGATCAACGGCCTCGCGAAGCTGGGGGCCGAGGTCCTGCACGAGGAGAACGCGGTCGTGCACGTGTCGGGTCACGCAAACGCCGAGGAGCTCCGCACCGTGCTCTCGCTCGTGCGGCCGCGCTGCGTGATGCCGGTACACGGCGAGTACCGGATGCAGGCCGCGCACGCCCGCCTTGCGGAGGAATCTGGTGTTGCACCCGAATCGATCGTGATCGCCGAGAACGGCGACGTGGTCGAGCTGACACCGGATGCGATCCGCATCGCCGACCACGTCCACGCGGGCGTGACGTTCGTCGACGGACTCGGCGTCGGGGACGTGCGCGACGTCGCGATCCGGGACCGGCAGCGGCTCTCGGAGGACGGCGTCGTGATCGTCGTTGCAACGCTCGCGCCCTCGAACGGCGGGATGACCTCGCCGCCGGAGCTGATCGTGCGCGGCGTCGGCGACGCCCAGCCCATGCTCGACGAGCTCCGCGAGGAGGCCGACCAGGTGCTCCGCGCCTGCCTGGCCCAGAACATCACCGAGATCAAGCTCCTCCAGGAGCACCTGCACGACAGCGTCGGCCAGCTGCTCTACGACCGCACCCGCCGCCGGCCGATGATCCTGCCGGTCATCGTCGAGATCTGACGCGGGTTGTCGCGGTCAGGCCCGCGGCGCAGGATTGACACGTGACCGAGCTTCCCGCCGGCACCGTCACGTTCCTGTTCACGGACATGGAGGGGTCCACGCGACTGCTCTCGGCGCTCGGGCGCGAGCGCTACGGGCAAGTACTGGCCGCGCATCACCGCCTGCTGCGCGCCGTGTTCGAGGAGCACCGGGGCTTCGAGGTCGACACCCAGGGCGATGCGTTCTTCGTCGTCTTCCGGACAGCCGCCGACGCTGTAGCCGCCGCCGTCGCCGGGCAGCGGGCACTCGCCGAGCACGAGTGGCCCGAAGGCGCCCAGCCGCGCGTGCGTATGGGCCTGCACAGCGGCGAGGCGCTGCTCGAGGGCAACCACTACGTCGGCGTCGCCGTCCACCGCGCGCAGCGCGTGTCATCCGCGGCCCACGGCGGGCAGATCCTCGTGTCCAACTCCACCCGCGAGCTGGTCGCCGACGAGCTGCCCTCGGGCGTCGTCGTCCTGCGCGACCTCGGCCTGCAGCAGCTGAAGGATCTCGACCGGCCGGAGCATGTCTTCCAGCTCGAGGCCGAGGGGCTGCAGCGCGCGTTCCCGCCGATTCGCGGGAAAGCCCCCGCGCCGACCGGGCTGCGCCGCTGGGTGCCGCGCACGCGCTGGGCCCGCGCCGCCGCTGCCGTCACGGCACTCGCGCTCGTCGCCGCGATCCTCGCCGGGGCGCTGCTCAGGGGCGGAGACGGCGAGCCGCTCGCGCTCGGCTTGGAGGACGCCCTGGCGGCCGTCAACCCGGGCTCCGGCAACGTGGATGACCGGTTCGCCGCAGGCGCAACTCCGTCCGCCGTGGCCGTGGGCGAGGGCGCGGTCTGGGTGCTGAGCTCCGACGACCGCACCATCTCGCGCATCGACCCAGCCAGCGGCGAGCGCGTGCCGTTCACGACAAGCGCGACGCCGCTTGACCTCGCCACCGGTGCCGGATCGCTCTGGGTCGGGACCGGGTCGCAGCTCGCCGCCGTGCAGACTACGGGGCCGGTGATGACGGGGCTGGCCAAGGTTGCCCCGGGCACCCGCGCCGAGCGCAGCACGATCACGCTTCCACGCGAGGGCGGCGCCGTCTCGAACCGGAGCCAGCAGCATGTCGCCGTCGCCGACGACTTCGTCTGGGTCATCGGGCCCGACTACTCGATTTCGAGGGTTGATCGCGACACCGGCGAACGGGTCGCGACGCAGCGAGCCTTCCCCGCCGACGCCATCGCTGCCTCGGGCAAAGAGGTCTGGGCGATGCAGAACAGCGGGATAGTCGTGCAGCTCGACCCGCAGACCGGCGCGATACGGCGACGCGTGAAGCTGCCGGCAACCGCGCTCGACGCACTCGCGGTGGGAGAGGGCGCCGCATGGGCGACCGCGGACGTGGACGGCGACCTGTGGCGCATCGACGTCGCCGGCAGCGGTCGGCCGTCATCGATTCCGGTCGGCGAAGGCGCGGGCGCCGTTGCCGTCGGCGAGGGCAAGGTCTGGGTGGCCAACCCCCTCCGCGGGACGATCGTTCAGGTGAGCCCGGGCTCGAACGCCGTCGAGCGAACGATTCCGGTCGGCGGCACTCCCCGCGCGCTCGCGGTCGGCGAGGGGAAGGTCTGGGTCGCAGTCACCACGGACGGCGGCACGGTCGCAGCCTCGAGCGGCCACGAGCAGGGCCTTCCCGCATCGTTTTGCGACCAGGTCTTCTACGGCGGCGAGGGCTCGCCCGACTTCCTGATCGCGTCCGACCTGGCACTCCAGGGTGACGGCCGCCTTGCGAACGTCCAGATGGCGCAGGCGATCGCCTTCGTGGTGCGCACGCGGGGCTTCAAGGCCGGGTCGCACCGCATCGGCTACCAGTCCTGCGACGACTCGATCGCGCGCACGGGCATCTTCGACGTGGACAAGTGCGCGGCGAACGCACGCGCCTACTCGGCCAATCCGAAGGTGATCGGAGTCGTCGGGACGTTCAACTCGCCCTGCGCGCTCGAGGAGGTGCCGATACTCAACCGCGCGCCGGGCCGAGGGCTCGCGATGATCTCGCCCACGAACTCGGCCATCGGGCTCACGCGCTACGGGCCGGGCGTCCCCCCGGGGACGATCACGCGCGTGTACCCGACGGGGAGGCGGAACTACGTCCGCGTGTACCCGACGGACGACTACGAGGCGGCGGGGTCGGCGCAGCTCGCCAGGCAGCTCGGCGCCCGACGCGTGACGGTTCTCTCGGACGGCGACCGGTTCTTCTCGGAGCCGCTCGTGGAGAGCTTCCGGACGGCGGCGCGCGCCCTCGGCGTGCGCGTGACGAGCGTGCGCCGCTGGGACCCCCATGCCCGGAGCTATCGCGCGGTCGCACGGCAGATCGCGCGCGAGCATCCGCAGGCCGTCTACCTGGCCGGCATCCTCGACGCGAACGGCGGGCAGGTCGTCAAGGACGTGCGCGGCGCGCTCGGCCCGCGCGTGCCCCTGCTCGGATCGAGCGGCTTCACGCCGATCTCCTTCCTGTTCGAGCGGGCCGGCCCGTCGGCGCGCGGCATGTACGTCAGCGTCGCCGGGAAGGTCACGCCGAAGCTCGGCGCGCGCGCCCGGCGTTTCGTCAGCGAGTTCGGCTCGACCCAGCACGGGGCCGAAGTCGAGCTCCCGTCGATCTACGCCGCCCAGGCAGCCGAGGTGCTGCTCGACGCGATCGCACGGTCGGACGGCACGCGAGCGAGCGTGATCGAGGAGCTGTTCAAGACGCGCGTGCGCAACGGCATCCTCGGCAGCTTCGCGTTCGACCGAAACGGCGACACGACGCTGAACGAGGTGACGATTCTCCGTGCGGAGGAGCCCGGCGGCGGCTCGACGGTCCAGAGCGTCGACGGGGCGGCGGTCGACCGCGTGCTCGTGCCGCCTCCGAAGCTCGTCGGCGGGTAGTCGCCGCGGAATCGTCAGCTCGTGAGCCTCGTCGACCGGCTCCGTGAGCTCTTTCGCCCCAGGCTGCCGAGTCGAGCAAGACGTCGAGCGCGCGCGGGCAGAAGCAGCGCGTCTCCGGCGAGACGTACTACCGCGACACCGGCATCGACCCTTCATGATCCGCCGCTTTGTCGCCTGGGTGCGGTTCCGCTGGCACAACCGCCCCAAGCCGGCCGGTTCAACACAGCGGACCTCGACCGCGACCGCTGGAGCCATGTGCCCGACGGCGAGCAGTACGACCGCACGCCCAAGTGGCCCGACTGCTTCTAGTGCGCAATCCGCGCTCACGTCCCTAGACTCAGATCGTGAGCGTCGTTCAGTCATCGAGCCGTCCCGGATGGCCGGAGGTACTGGCCTTCCACGCGGCCGACACCGGCACGGGCCCGCGCGTGATCGCGCAGCTGCGCGCGTGTGAGGTCTCGGCGCTCGCCTTCTGCCGGCTGCTCGAGCGCTGGGCCCGCGGCGACGCGGATCCCTGCACGCCGGGCAGGCGCGAGGCCGCGTTCCGCCGCGCCGCCGAGCGCGTCGAGACGGCGCTGGTCGGGCTCGAGGAGCCGCTCGGCCGCTACCTGCTCGAGCTCGAGCCCGACGAAGCCGAGTGCGCGTCGTGGTACGGCGAGCCGTCGAACGCCGAGTTCGTCGAGTGGGAGCCGGTGCTCCGCCGCGCAGGCGTCTCAGCGTCGGCGGCGCGGGTGACGCGCGCGTATCTCGAGCTGGCGGTCTTCGTCCGCGCGCTCGAGGGCCTCGCGTCGGCGGCCCAGTGGGACGCCGTTCCCGACCGCTCGGCCCTGTGGGCGGGCCTGTTCGACCTGCGCGAGAACCTCCTGAACGGCGCCGCGCAGGATCTGCGCGCGCTGGCTGCGTAACCCTGCCCCGCAGCACGCGGTAAGACCGTTACCCGTTTGAGACGGCCGCGCTCGGCAGGCGAGCAAGACCGAGGGACAGGATTCATCCTGTCCCTCACCCGTCTGAGACAACTCGTCGTCGGTAGAGCGCTGGTCGATACGGACAGGCGAGGCGCCTCGACACGCGGTAAGACGATCTCCACTCCGCATGTCGTCTTGCTCGGCTCGCGAGAGCGAGCGCTCTGAGACGGGTGAGGGACAGGATGAATCCTGTCCCGTCGGTCTCACGGGTCTCCGAGCGCGAGCGGTCTCAGACGGGTGAGCAACCAGCGCGCTTCCGAGAGCGGGCTGTTCAAGACCGGCGCGCCACGCGGTAGGACGCACACCCGTCTGAGACAACCGCAATCGGCAGGCGAGCAAGACCGAGGGACGGGATTCATCCTGTCCCTCACCCGTCTTAGAGCGCTCGCCCACGGAGCCGAGCAAGATGCCATGCGCGCGAGGACCGAAAGGGGCGGGCGTTGCGGCGTCGAAAGATGCGGCCCGATGGCTCGCCGTGCCACGAAGAAGCGTCCCCTGCGCCAGCGCAAGCCCGCGCGCGTGAAGCGGCGCACCCAGCGCAAGCAGCGCAACCGCAGCCACCACCGTCCCGAGCTGATCGGGCTCGCGCTGCTCGCGGCCGGGCTCTTCCTCGCTTCGCTGCTGTATCTGGGCTGGGACGGCGGCGCGGCGGGGGAGAAGATCGTCGACGGCCTCGACCAGCTCATCGGCGACCTGAGCTACCTGCTGCCGATCGTGCTTGTCGCGTTCGGCGCGCTGCTCGTGACGCGCTCGCAGCTCCTCGACATGCGCCCCTTCCGGACCGGGAGCACGATCGTCATGCTCGGCCTCTTCCTCGTGCTCGGGCCGAGCGCGGGGATGATCGGCCAGGGGCTCGACGCGATGGTCGGCCGCTTCATCGGGAGCACCGGCCGGGTCCTGCTCGGCGTCACCGCGACGATCGCCGGCGTGCTGCTCCTCACGGGCGCTTCGGTCGGCGCCATTCTCCGCCGCACGCACCACGTCGTGCGCCGTGCCGGCAGTGCCGCCCGCAAGGCTCCCGCGCGCACGCGCCTGCGCGAGACCCCCGCCACGATCGCCCAGCTGCCGGCGCTCACCGTCCCGCACGAGCCGCCCGTCGACGCCGCGGCGGCTTTCCCCGACGTCATCGGCGAGCCGGAGGTCATGGAACGCGCATCGCAGCTGGAGCTCACGCCCGACGAGCCGGACGAGCTCTCAGAAGAACTCTCCCTGTCGTCCGCCAGGCAGCACGGCGAGTACCGCCTCCCGGACCGCGCGCTCCTGCGGCGCTCGCCGCCCGCGTCCGGCGGCGGCGCCGACGTCACCGACCAGGTCGCAGGCGCGCTCGTCTCCGCACTCGGCCACTTCGGCGTGGAGGCGAACGTCACCGGCCAGATCTCCGGCCCGCGCGTCACGCGCTACGAGCTCCAGCTCGCGCCCGGCACCAAGATGTCGAAGGTCTCCGCGCTGAAGGACGACCTGTCCTACGCGCTCGCGACGACCGAGATCCGCATCCTGGCGCCGATCCCGGGCAAGCAGGCCGTGGGCGTCGAGGTGCCGAACCTGAGCCCGAACCTCGTCACGCTCGGCGACATCTACGGCGACGTCCCGCAGACCGCCAGCCCGGTGTCGGTCTGGCTCGGCAAGGACATCTCAGGGAACGCGGTCTGGACGGACCTGGCGCGCATGCCGCACCTGCTGATCGCCGGCACCACCGGCTCCGGCAAGTCCGGCTGCATCAACACGATCCTCACCTCGGTCCTGCTGCGGTCGACGCCCGACGAGGTGCGCCTGATCCTGATCGACCCGAAGCGCATCGAGCTGGCCTACTACGAGTCGATCCCGCACCTGCTCACGCCGGTGGTCTCGAGCCCGAAGGAGGCCTCGACGGTGCTCGCCAACGTGGTCGCCGAGATGGAGAAGCGCTATGAGCGGCTCGCAACCGTCCGCGCGCGCAACTTGCCCGAGGCGAACCGCTCATTCCGCAAGCGCGGGGAGGAGGAGCTGCCGTACCTGCTCGTCGTGATCGACGAGCTCGCCGACCTGATGATGATCTCGCCGCAGGCAGTGGAGGATGCGGTCATCCGCCTGGCGCAGAAGTCGCGCGCGGTCGGCATCCACCTCGTGCTCGCCACGCAGCGGCCGTCCGTGGACGTCATCACCGGGATGATCAAGGCGAACGTCCCGTCGCGGATCGCGTTCGCCGTGTCGAGCCAGACGGACTCGCGCGTGATCCTCGACCAGTCCGGCGCCGAGAGCCTGCTGGGCCAGGGCGACATGCTCTTCAAGCCGCTCGGCACGTCGCGCCTGCAGCGCCTGCAGGGCGCCTACGTGACGGAGGAGGAGATCGCCCTGATCGTGGAGCAGGCGCGCGCCCAGCGCGAGCAGGAGCTCGACGAGTCGCTGCTGCAGCCGCCCGAGGACGGGCCCGACGTCGAAGCCTCCGATGACGACTTCGACCCCGACGAGGATCCGCTGCTCGACCGGGCGATCGAGATCGTCGTGCAGACGCAGACCGCATCGGTCTCGCTCATCCAGCGCCGCCTGCGCGTCGGGTATACGCGCGCGGGCCGCCTGATCGACATGCTCGAGCGCCGCGGGATCATCTCCGGCTACGAGGGCTCGAAGCCGCAGGCGCGTGCTCGTCGACGAAGGCGATCTTCAGCGCGTCCTGACCAGCGTCTGACGCGCGGCGCCGAACCACTCTGTAACCGCTGCTAACTGCCCGAAGGGCCCCGGCGTCTCATTCAATGTAGGGGTCGAAACCCGTATAGGATCGCGCGGGTTTCACAAAGATCAGTTACCCGAGGAGGGAATTTCTGTGAGAAGCAAACGCTCTGCTGCGCTCGCGCTTGCGCTTGCGGCCGCCGTGCTTGCCGCTCTCGTGGCGAGCTCGGTCGGCACCGCGTCGCGTGCGGCACTTACGAAGGCGGCAATCGTGACGGACACGGCCGGCCTCAACGACCGGTCGTTCAACCACCTGGCCAACCTCGGCCGCCTGAAGGCGCAGAAGGATCTCAAGATCCAGTCGCGCGCCTTCATCTCGAAGTCCAGCCAGGACTACCTGCCGAACATGGTCGCGGCCGCGCAGGGCGGCTACGAGGCAGTCGTCGCCAACGGCTTCCTGCTCGCGACCGACCTGAACACGGCGGCGCAGCAGTTCCCGGACACGAAGTGGGCGATCGTCGACTTCCCGTGGGTCGCGCTGACCGACAAGCCGAAGAACGTCGTCGGCCTGACCTTCAAGTCGGAGGAGTCCGGCTACCTGGTCGGCTACCTCGCCGGTCTCATGACCAAGCGTGAGGGTGGCAAGCAGGTCGTCAGCGCCGTCGGCGGTCAGAAGATCCCGTCGGTGGACAACTGGATCGCCGGCTACCGCGCCGGTGCCCAGAGGGCCAACCCGGGGATCAAGGTCCTGATCGACTACTCGAACCAGTTCCCGCCGTCGGCCGCGCCGAAGTGCAAGGAGCTCGCCCTGAAGCAGATCGCCAAGGGCTCGCATGTGGTCTTCCAGGTCGCCGGTGGTTGCGGCCTCGGCGCCCTCGACGCCGCGAAGACGAAGGGCAAGTGGGGCATCGGCGTCGACGCCGACCAGTCCTACCTCGGCTCGCACATCCTGACGTCGGGCGTGAAGCGCGTCGACAACGCCGTGTACACGTTCTTCCAGAAGGCCAAGGCCGGCACGCTGAAGACCGGCACTGACCTCGTCTTCAACCTGAAGAACGGCGGCCAGGACGTGGGCAAGATCAGCCCGAAGTGCCGCTGCGCCAAGGAAGTCCTCAAGATGAAGGCGCTCGAGCCGCTCATCAAGCGCGGGATCATCAAGCCCCCGAGCAAGCTGTAACCAGTCTCAGCATCAGCTCTCAGCATCCGCTGAAACAGAGAGGGCGCCGCCAGGCGCCCTCTCTGTTTTTCCAGCCCCATAGAATCGCGCCGGATGGCCGACGAACCGCCCGTCCTCGAGCTGCGCGGGATCACGAAGCGCTTCCCGGGGATCGTCGCCAACGACAGCATCGACTTCGACGTCCGCCACGGCGAGGTGCACGCGCTGCTCGGGGAGAACGGCGCCGGCAAGTCGACGCTGATGAACATCGTCTACGGCCTGTACACGGCCGACGAGGGCGAGATCCGCATCAACGGCGAGCCGGTCGTCATGCACTCGCCCCAGGACGCGATTACGCGCGGGATCGGGATGGTGCACCAGCACTTCATGCTCATCCCGGTGATGACGGTGGCGGAGAACATCGTGCTGGCCAACGAGCCGCAGGCACATGGGCGTCTTCCTCGACGAACAGGCCGCAGGGCGGCGCGTGCGCGAGCTGGCGAAGACCTTCAACTTCAACATCGACCCCGACGCGAAGATCCAGAACATCACCGTCGGCCAGCAGCAGCGCGTCGAGATCCTGAAGGCGCTCTACCGCAACGCCGACATCCTCATCCTCGACGAGCCGACCGCGGTGCTGACGCCGCAGGAGGCGCTCGACCTGTTCGAGATCCTCCGCACGCTCGTCAAGGAGGGCATGTCGGTCATCTTCATCAGCCACAAGCTGCACGAGGTGCGCGAGATCGCGGACCGGATCAGCGTGCTGCGCCGCGGCAAGAAGATCGACACCGTGCCGGCGGGCGCCACCGAGCAGGAGCTCGCGCGCATGATGGTCGGCCGCGAGGTGCTGCTGCGCGTCGACAAGGCACCGCCGACCCCGGGCGACGTGCTGCTCGAGATCGAGGACCTCCGTGCCGTCGACGACCGCGACCTCACTGCAGTGAACGGCGTCAGCCTCAACGTGCGCGCCGGCGAGATCGTCGGCATCGCAGGCGTCGACGGTAACGGCCAGACGGAGCTGATCGAGGCCATCACCGGCCTGCGCAAGCCGACCGGCGGCACGATCCGCCTCGCCGGCAAGGACATCACGCAGGCGAGCGTGCGCGACCGGCTCGACGCCGGCATGGGGCACATCCCCGAGGATCGCCTGCGCCTCGGCCTGGTGCTCGAGTTCTCCCTCGCAGAGAACCTCGCGCTGCACGACTACCGTGAGCCGCCCATCTCGACGCGCGGCTGGCTCCGGCCGGCGAAGATGCTCGAGATCGGCCGCCGGTTGATCAGCGAGTTCGACGTGCGCGGCGCCGGGCCGACTTCGCCTGCCTCGGCACTCTCGGGCGGCAACCAGCAGAAGCTCGTCGTCGCGCGCGAGGTCAACCGCGACCCGCGCCTCCTGATCGCGGCGCAACCGACGCGCGGGTTGGACGTCGGCGCCATCGAGTTCCTCCACAAGCGCCTCATCAAGGAGCGCGACGAGGGCCGCGCGATCCTCCTGCTCTCGCTCGAGCTCGAGGAGATCCTGTCGCTCTCTGACCGCATCCTCGTGATCTACGAGGGCCAGATCGTGGGCGAGTACGGGACGGACGTCGACGCCGAGACGCTGGGGCTGGCGATGATCGGCGCAACGCGCCAGGAGACCGCTGCGTGACCGACGAGCCGCAGAACGCGCCGCCGCCGCCGGACGTAGAGGGCGAGGCGCCGAAGCAGCAGCCGGGCGGCTACGCGACGAGCCCCGCCGCGAGCTTCGACTTCTACCAGCGCGCCGGCGGGATCGTCACGCCGCTGATCACGACGATCCTCGCGTTCTTCATCGGCGGCCTGGTCGTCCTCGTCACGACCGGCAAGAACCCGCTCTCGACCTACAAGGCGATCTTCGAAGGCACGGGGCTCAACTGGTTCTTCCAGGTCGGGTCGTACGACGTCGGCGTGCCGTTCAGCGACTCGCGGGTCTGGTTCCCGTGGAACACGAACAGCTTCGCGTCGCACAGCGCCTACAACCTGCAGACCATGCTCGTGCTGACGACGGCGCTCATCTTCACCGGGCTCGCCGTCGCCTTCGCCTTCCGCTGCGGGCTGTTCAACATCGGCGGCCAGGGCCAGTACATGATCGGCGCCATCACGGCCGTGTGGGTGGGAGGCGCGTTCGCCCACATGTCGCACTTCCCGCACACCGTCCTCACGATCGCGGCCGCGGCGCTGGCGGGCGCGCTCCTCGCCGGAATCGCCGGAATCCTCAAGGCCACGGTCGGCGCCCACGAGGTGATCGTGACGATCATGCTCAACTGGATCGTCTTCTACTTCGGCAGCTTCCTGTTCGGCCTCGACGGCCCGCTCCAGAACGACAACCCGCTGCGCAAGGCCGAGCCGATCTCGAACGACGTGGCCGACTCGTCGAAGCTGCACGTGTTCTGGGGCAATCCCGTCCTCCAGGGGCTCCACATCGGGTTCCTGCTGGCGCTCGTCGCAATCGTCATCTACTGGCTCGTGATCAGCCGGACGACCCTGGGCTTCGAGGTGCGCGGCGTGGGCTACAACCCTGACGCGGCGCGCTACGGCGGCATCGCGGTGGGGCGGAACTACTTCCTGGCGATGGCGATCGCCGGGACCTTCGCGGGTGTGGGTGGGGCGGTCGACATCCTCGGCTGGCAGTTCCGGCTCGCGGTCAACGACGTCCAGACGTCGTCGATCGGCTTCATCGGAATCGCCGTGGCGCTGCTCGGCCGGAATACGCCGATCGGCGTGGGCCTCTCGGCGCTGCTCTTCGGCGCGCTGCTGACGGGAACGTCGACGCGCAACCTCGATCCCGCGGTGTTCAAGCCGGAGCTGGCCGACAACCTGACGCTCCTGATCCAGGGCCTGGTCGTGCTCTTCGTGGGCGCCGACCTGCTCGTGATCTACATCTGGCAGGCGCGCAAGAAGCTCAAGCCGAAACGCAGCGGTGGAGCGGTCGCGACGGCGCCCGAGGGGCTCGGATGAGCACGCTCGCAGAGGCACCACGGCGGCTCACCTGGGCGCGCCTCACCGAGGCCCGCTCGATCGGGATCATCGGCATCGTGCTCGGCGGGCTGGCCGCCTGGGTCGCGCTGCCGCCGCTCACCGTGCGGTCGCCGTACTTCCCGGTCACCCTGGGCCTGCTCGCCGCCTTCGCCGGCATCTGGTCCGTCACCCGCGGCGGCGGCAAGCCCGGCTGGGGAGCAATCGTCATCGGCATCCTCGGGATGGCGCTCGGGATTGCCGCGACGGTCTCGAGCGAGTCGAACCTGGCCGACGTCGTCCTGTGGTCGGCGCTCTTCGCCTCGATGCTCCGCTACGCGACGCCGCTGACCTTCGCGGCCATCGGCGGGCTCTTCTCGGAGCGCACCGGCGTCGTGAACATCGGGCTGGAGGGGGACATGCTGATGGGCGCCTTCTTCGGCATCTGGGGCGCCGACGTGACGGGCTCGTGGGAGCTCGGCATCGTCATCGCCGCGCTCGCGGGCATGGGCCTCGCGCTCGTCCACGCCTTCTTCTGCATCAACCTGCGGGCCGACCAGATCGTGATCGGGACGGCGATCAACTTCCTCGCGCTCGGCATCACCGGCTACCTGTACGTGGACATCTACGGCGAGGAGGGCACGCCGACCGACATCCCCGGGATCCCCGACGTGAACCTCGGCCGGGTGCAGGACATCCCGTTTATCGGGCCGATCTTCGGGAGCCTCAACCTGATGATCTGGCTCAGCTTCCTGACGGTGATCCTGTCGTACCTGATCATCTTCCGGACGCCGATCGGGCTACGCATGCGCTCCGTCGGCGAGCACCCGCGCGCCGCCGACACCGTCGGCATCTCGGTGTACGGGATCCGCTACGCGGGCGTCCTGATCTCCGGTGGGCTGGCCGCGCTCGGCGGGGCGTACCTTTCGCTCGGGTTCGTCCACACGTTCGACCAGAACATCACCGGCGGCCGCGGCTTCATCGCGCTGGCGGCGCTGATCTTCGGCAACTGGCGGCCGTTCGGGGCATTCGCGGCGACGCTGCTCTTCGGCTTCTCGAGCGCCCTTGCCGACCGCCTGCCCGACTACTTTTCCTCGGGCAGCCAGGTGCCGTTCTTGTTCAGCACCCTCCCGTACGTGCTCACCCTGATCGCAGTCGCCGGGATCATCGGCCGGTCGACCCCGCCAGCTGCCGATGGCCGTCCGTACGTCAAGCAGTAGCGCGCCACGTCCGTCGGTCCGGGGGAGTGCGCGCGCAGCACTTACCCTGGGGCTGATCGGCGTCCTCTCGCTGCCTGCTGCGATCCTGATCGCGTACGAGACGGACTGGTGGTCGTACCTCGAGTCGACGTGGGCGGCGATCCCCGCGACCGTCTTCGGGCTCGCCGCGGTGATCACCGGCGGGCGGGCCAAGGTGAACGCGGGCCGGTCGGTGCTCCCCGTGGACGGCCTGGGCGCCGCCCGCTGGGGACGAAGGCTCGGGTGGCTCTCGCTCTATTTCGCGGCCACCGCGGGGCTGTCGCTCGCCGTCTACGCGTACGAGACGTACCTGTCGGGTTAAGACCCGTTCGGCCGAGGGTGACCCGGACCCGGATCGGCTCTACAATCGTCCCCTCGTGTTCGAGATCGGGAACAGCCTCCGCGAGGCGCGCGTCCGCCAGGCGCTCGACTTCCCGGAGATCGAGCAGGCGACGAAGATTCGCGGGAAGTACCTGCGCGCCCTCGAGGACGAGAATTTCGAGCAGCTGCCCGGGCAGACATACGTCAAGGGCTTCCTGCGCACGTACGCCGACTACCTCGGGCTCGAAGGGCAGCTCTACGTGGACGAGTACAACTCGCGCTACGTCGCCGCCGGCGAGGAGGAGGCGCCGGCGCGGTTCCGCAGCGGCGGCGCGATGCCGCGCTCGACCCGGATGATGTCGAGCGCCGTGCTGATCGCGCTCACCGCGATCGCCGTGGCGGCGGCGCTCGTCATCGTGGCCTGGAAGTTCGGCGGGAACCGCGGCGTGGTCGACGTCGGCAACGACAAGCCCGCCGCGAAGCAGA
Source organism: uncultured Thermoleophilia bacterium (assembly GCA_963734565.1). Taxonomy (GTDB): domain Bacteria; phylum Actinomycetota; class Thermoleophilia; order Gaiellales; family Gaiellaceae; genus JACVRM01. Next base: position 197,020 of record CAVTHM010000003.1, read on the forward strand.
AGCCGCACCGGACGAAGAAGCAGCACAAGCAGGCGCCGTCGACCCAGACGGGCGTTCGCCTCGTCGTCAGCGCGACGAAGGGCAACTCGTATGTCGAGGTGCACAAGGGCGCCTCCCCGGCAGGCGCGATCGTGTACGCGGGCACGCTCGAGCGCGGCCACCACCAGGTGTTCACCCAGCGGCACCTCTGGCTGCGGATCGACGATCCGCGCAACGTCGTCGTGAAGCTCAACGGGCTGCGCACGCAGCTCCGGGGCGCGGGTCACGTCGACCTCGCCCTGACCAACCGAGGCCTGAAGACGGTCACTTGACGTCGCGGCCGCGCGCCGCGGTCGTGCTCACGGGCTCCGAGCTGGTCCGCGGCCAGCGCACGGACCGCAACGGGCCGTTTCTCGCCCGCGAGCTCGTCTCGCTCGGCTTCGAGCCGGCGCGGCTGGTCATCGTCGGCGACGATCCGGACGACCTCGAGGCGGCGCTGCGCGACGGGCTCGAAGCCGACCTGCTCGTCACCTCCGGCGGGCTCGGGCCGACGCACGACGATCGGACGATCGAGCTGCTCGCGCGTGTGACCGGCCGCGAGCTCGCGCTTGACGAGGGGCTGCGGGCGGAGATCGAGGGCATCTCGCGGGCGATCTCGAAGCGGTTCAAGCGGCCCTACGCGGACTTCCAGCCGGGGATCGTGAAGCAGGCGACGCTGCCGGCCGGCGCGCTGTCGCTCGGGCTCGCGGGGACGGCGCCGGGCGTGCTGCTCGAGGAGCGAGAGTGCATCGCGATCGCGCTGCCCGGGCCGCCACCGGAGCTGCAGCGATTGTGGCGGGCGGCGCTCGAGTCGGAACCGATGGGGCGGCTGCTGGCGCGCGTCCCGCCCGCGGACGAACGGGTCATCCGGGTGTACGGCGCGACCGAGTCGGCGGTGGCGCGCGCCTTCGAGGAGGCAGGCGGAGAGGGGGACGGGCTCGTCGCGACCATCTGCGCCCACGACTTCGAGATACGCGTCGACCTCGTGGCCGACCCGGGCGCGGAGGAGCGCGCGGCCGCCGTGGAGGAGGCGCTCGTCGCGACGCTCGAGCCGTACGTGTTCGCGCGCGACGGCCGGACGGTGGAGGAGATCGTGCTCGAGCTGTGCCGGGAGCGCGGCTGGACGCTCGCGGCGGCGGAGTCCTGCACCGGCGGCCTCGTCGCGGCGCGGCTCACGTCGATCCCCGGGTCGAGCGACGTCGTGGCGGGCGGCGTGGTCTCGTACTCCAACGCGGTCAAGGAGGCAGAGCTCGGCGTGCCGCATGTGCTGCTCGAGGAGCATGGCGCCGTCTCGGCGGAGGCAGCGGCTGCGATGGCGGCCGGCGTGCGCGAGCGGCTCGGCGTGGAGGTGGGCATGGCCGTGACGGGCATCGCCGGTCCGGGCGGCGGCACGCCGTCCAAGCCGGTCGGGCTCGTCTTCCTGCATGCGTCGTCGCCGGAGGGCGAGAAGGCGCTGGAGCTGCAGATGCCGGGCGACCGCGACGCGATTCGCTCGCGCGCGGCCGCCGCGGCGCTGCACCTCACGCGGCGTCTTCTGACACAGAGTCGCGACAGTTCCGCATGACGTCGCCGGGTACCGTCGGCGGCGATGAGCGGATACGCCTCTTCGTCGCCCTGCGGCTGCCCGAGCCCGTCGTCGACACGCTCGTGTGCTGGCAGCGCGACGTGCTCGGCGGCAGCGATGCGCGGACGATCCCGCGGGAGAACCTGCACGTGACCGTCGCGTTCCTCGGCTCGCGGCCGGCGGGCGACGTCGAGCCGATCCTCGGCGAGCTGCGCGAGGCGGCGGCGGGCGCGCGGCCGATCGTGCTCGGCCCGCGCGACTACCGCGAGACGCCGCGCGTCGCGATGCTGCGGCTCACCGACCGCGACCACCACGCGCACGACTTCGCGCAGGACATGGGGCGGCGGCTCGCGGAGGGCGGCTTCTACGAGCCGGAGCGGCGCCGGTGGTTGCCGCACGTGACCGTTCTCCGCTTCCGGACGCCGCCGCGCCTGCGGCCCGGGCTACCGGAGCTCGGCGACTTCAGTCCGTCCGATGCCGCTCTCTACCATTCCGTCCTGCGGCCGAGCGGGGCGCAGTACGCAGTGATCGAATCCGCAGCGCTAGGAGGTTGAGAGAACGTGGATCGCGAGCAAGCACTCGACGTCGCCCTGAGCCAGATCGAGCGGCAGTACGGCAAGGGGTCGGTCATGAAGATGAGCGACCAGGCGCACGTGTCGACAGGGGCAGTGTCGACCGGCTCGCTCTCACTCGATCTCGCGCTGGGCGTGGGCGGCTTGCCGCGCGGCCGCATCGTCGAGATCTTCGGCCCGGAGTCCTCGGGGAAGACGACGCTCGTCTACCACGTGATCGCAGAGGCGCAGCGGCAAGGCGGCATCTGCGCGTTCATCGACGCCGAGCACGCGATGGACCCGATCTACGCGCGCAAGATCGGCGTCAACACCGACGACCTGCTCGTGTCGCAGCCCGACCACGGGGAGCAGGCGCTCGAGATCGCCGAGCTGCTCGTGCGCTCCGGCGCACTGGACGTCGTCGCCGTCGACTCCGTCGCGGCGCTGACGCCGAAGGCCGAGATCGAGGGCGAGATGGGCGACAGCCACGTGGGCTTGCAGGCGCGCCTCATGTCGCAGGCGCTGCGCAAGCTGGCCGGCACGCTCAACCGCACCGACACGATCTGCATCTTCACGAACCAGCTGCGCGAGAAGATCGGCGTGATGTTCGGCAACCCGGAGACGACGCCGGGCGGCCGCGCGCTCAAGTTCTACTCGTCGGTCCGGCTCGACATCCGCCGCATCGAGACGCTGAAGGACGGGGTGGAGGCATTCGGCAACCGCGTACGCGTCAAGGTGGTCAAGAACAAGGTCGCGCCGCCGTTCAAGCAGGCCGAGTTCGACATCATCTACGGCTCCGGCATCCCGTGGGAGGGCACGCTGCTCGACACCGGGATCGACCGCAAGATCGTGCAGAAGTCGGGCTCGTTCTTCAGCTTCGAGGACGAGCGGCTCGGCCAGGGGCGCCAGAACGCGACGGCGTTCCTGCGCGAGCACCCGGACCTCGGGCAGAAGATCCTCGCGAAGCTGCAGGCCGAGCTCGGGCCGGACCAGGTCGTGTCGGCGCGGCTCGAGACGCCACCTGCCTCCGCGAACGGGGATGCTCCGGCAGTGGACGAGCCGGCCGAGGTCATTGCAGAGGAAGAAGAGGTCGTCGCCGCCGCCAAGAAGTAACCCGACCGTGACGGGCCTGCACGAGGCTCGGCGAGGTCAGGTCGCCGTCGAGCTCGACGGCGAGTCGTGGCGCGTGCTGCCTGTGCAGGCCGTGGCCGACGCAGGCCTCTGGGTCGGGTGCACGCTCGACCGCGAGCGGGCACGGGGGCTGGCGCGCGGCCGGCGGCGCACAGCGGCGCTCGCGGCGGCCGGATCGGCGCTGCGGCGGCGGGCCCTCTCTGAGTGGGAGCTCGACGTCCGCCTTCAGCGACGCGGTGTGTCCGGCGGCGACCGGGAAGAGGCACGCCGCACGCTCGTCGCCGCGGGCTACCTGGACGATGCACGTTTTGCGGCCGCGCGTGCTGCATCGCTCTCCGAGCGGGCGAGCGGGGACGCGCTCATCCGACAGGACCTCGAGCAGCGTGGCATCGCACCGGAGCTGATCGAGGAGGCGCTGTCCGCGCTTCCGCCTGAGAGCCAGCGCGTGCGTGACGAGCTCCGTCGGCGTGGAAACGGCCCGGCGACGCTCCGGCGCCTGGCCGCGCGCGGCTTCGCGCCCGAGCTGCTGGACGATCTTGCAGCCGCGCCCGTTGCACCGCCGGACGACGACGTTGTACGATAGGCGCAGCCTCACACGACAAAGAGCCTGCATAACGCGGTTTTCCATTCGTTCCTGACTCCGATCACTTGACTCCAAGCGACCCAGCATCGTCCGACGAGAAACGACCCAGTAGACACCTGAGCCGCTTCTAGCTGGACCCTGACGGGCCCCTCGGGCTCCGCTTCACCCATCGCGTTGTGCGGTCCATTGCCGGACTGAGGCTTCAGCGCGCCAACGCGAGCCCGGACGCCCGGGAGAAAGGCTGGAGCCGATGCTGATCGTGACGGGGATCCTGATCGGGCTCCTGCTCGGTGCAGCCGTCGTGCTCATCATCCTGCGCTCGGCCGCCGGAGCACGCGCCACGGCCGCTCACCGGACACGCGACGAGCTCCTCGAGGAGGCGACGCGCCAGGCGGAGACGATCCGCCGTGAGGCGCACATCGAGGCGCGCGAGCAGGCGGTCAAGGTGCGCGCCGAGCTGGAACGGGAGCTGAACGACCAGCGCGCGCGGCTGCAGAAAAGCGAGGAGCGGCTGCTGTCCCGCGAGGACGAGCTCGAGCGGAAGAACGTCGAGCTCGAACGCCGCGAACAGGGCGTCGCCGACCGCGAGGAGCACGCGAAGCAGCTGCAGCTCGAGCTGAAGGAGGCGAACGAGCGCGAGGTGCACCTGCTCGAGTCGATCGCCGGCATGACCGTCGGCGAGGCGAAGGCGATGCTGCTCGAGCGCTCGGAGGATCTGATCCGGCACGAGCTCGCGCGGCGTGTGCGCCAGCACGAGGAGGAGGCGCAGGCCGAGGCGAGGAGGCGCGCGCGCAACCTCGTCGCCGACGCGCTGCAGCGGGTCGCCGCGAGCCACGCCGCCGAGACGACGGCCTCGGTGATCGAGCTCCCGTCCGACGACATGAAGGGCCGCATCATCGGCCGCGAGGGCCGCAACATCCGTACGCTCGAGCACCTGACCGGCGTCGACGTGATCGTCGACGACACGCCCGAGTCGGTCGTCCTGTCGTCGTTCGACGGCATCCGCCGCGAGATCGCGAAGCTCACGCTCCAGCGCCTGATCGAGGACGGCCGGATCCACCCGGCGCGGATCGAGGAGATGTACTACCAGGCGAAAGCGGAAATCGAAGAGCACATGCGCGAGGCGGGCGCGCAGGCCGTCTTCGAGGCCAACTGCGGCGACTTCCACGAGGAGATCGTCAAGCTCCTCGGTCGGCTGCACTACCGCACGAGCTACGGCCAGAACGTCCTCAAGCACACACTCGAGGTCGTCCACCTCGCCGGCCTGATGGCCGCGGAGCTCGGCGCGAACGTGAAGGTGGCGAAGCGCGCCGCGATGCTCCACGACCTTGGGAAGGCCCTGACGCACGAGGTCGAAGGCTCGCACGCCGCCATATCGGCCCAGTACGCGAAACGATACGGCGAGTCGGCCGCGGTCGTGCACGCGATCGAGGCGCACCACTACGAGATCCAGCCGCAGACCGTCGAGGCGGTGCTCCTGATCGCCTCCGACGCCATCTCCGGCTCGCGGCCGGGCGCCCGCGGCGACAGTCTCGAGAACTACGTCAAGCGGCTCGAGGCGCTGGAGGAACTGGCCGCCAAGCACCCGGGCGTCGAGAAGGTGTACGCGCTCCAGGCCGGCCGCGAGATCCGCGTGATCGTCAAGCCCGGCGAGGTGGACGACGACACGGCCGTGCTCCTCTCGTTCGAGATCGCCCGCGACATCGAGGAGCATCTCGAGTACCCGGGGCAGATCAAGGTGACCGTCATCCGCGAGTCGCGCGCCGTCGAGTTCGCCAAGTAGCGAGGGCTACCATCAGACGCCGATGAGGCGGTATTTCGTCACCACGTTCGGCTGCCAGATGAACGCCCACGACTCCGAGCGCATCAAGGGCACGCTCGAGTCGCTCGGGCTCGGCGAGGCGCCGTCGCGCGAGCAGGCGGACATCCTCGTGTTCAACACCTGCACGATCCGCGAGAAGCCGGACACGAAGTTCGCCGCCTACATGGGCGACGCGGCCGCGCAGAAGCGGCGCGACCCGGAGACGATCGTGGCCGTCGGCGGCTGCTACGCGGAGGCGCAGCGCGAGCGGCTGTTCGACCTCTATCCGTTCGTGGACGTCGCATTCGGGCCGGGCACGATCCCGCACCTGTCCGACTGGATCGGCGCGAACGGCGAGGGCGTCGCCCGCTCGCAGTTCGGCATCGCGGAGGAGCGCTCGTTCTCGGCCGTGCTGCCGATGCACCGCGAGCGCCGCTTCCAGGCCTGGGTGCAGGTGTCGATGGGCTGCAACTCGACGTGCGCGTACTGCATCGTCCCGGCCGTCCGCGGCCGCGAGGTGAGCCGCCGGCCCGGCGAGATCGTCGCCGAGATCACAGGGCTGGCACGCCAGGGCGTGCGTGAGGTGACGCTGCTCGGCCAGAACGTCAACTCGTGGGGCCGCGACCTGCGCCCGGGGATCGCGACCGAGTTCGGCGAGCTGCTGCGTGCCGTGGACGCGATCGACGGCATCGACCGGATCCGCTTCACCAGCCCGCACCCGAAGGACTTCCGCGAGCCGGTCATCGCGGCGATGGCCGTGTGCGACGCCGTCTGCGAGCACATCCACCTGCCGCTGCAGTCGGGCTCGACGCGCATCCTCAAGGCAATGCGCCGCACCTACTCGGCGGAGCGGTACATCGCGCTCGCCGGGCGACTGCGCGCCGCCGTGCCGGATCTCGCGCTCGGCACCGACATCATCGTCGGCTTCCCGGGCGAGACCGACGACGACTTCGCGGAGACCCTCGCCGTCGTCGAGGAGGTGCGGTACGACAGCGCCTTCACCTTCATCTACTCGCCCCGCGCGGGCACCGAGGCAGCCGCGATGGAACAGGTCGCGGAGGAGGTGAAGCATGAGCGGCTCGAACGGCTCGTCGAGGTCGTCCAGCGCATCGCCGCCGAGCGCAACGCCGAGCGCGTCGGCCGAGTCGAGGAGGTGCTCGTGGAGGGGGCGAGCCGCACGGATCCCACGCTCCTCCGCGGCCGCACGCGGCGCAACACGACGGTGAACTTCGGCGGCAGCGCGCAACCCGGCGAACTCGTCCCGGTCACCATCGACGGCGCCACCTCGACCACGCTCCGCGGCACGCAACTGGCCGCGGTGGCCGCCTGACACGAAGATTTCGCACTCGCGTCACTCACGCGTGCGCCCAACCCGGATAGCGTCGATGCCGGGGAGGAGGAGCGGTGGCCTCCCGGAGCGCAGCGAAACGGACACGGCCGCCTGAGCCATGTCCGGAAACGCAGGGAACGTCATCGCGATCTTCGGGCCGACGGCTTCCGGGAAGACGGCCGTCGCCGAGCAGGTCGCGGAGAAGATCGGCGGCGAGGTCGTGTCGGCCGACTCGATGCAGGTCTACCGCGGCGTGCCGATCCTCACGGCGCAGCCCGAGCGGCCGACGCGGCTCGTTGCGATCTGGCCGCTCTCACACGAGGCGTCTGTCGCCGAGTACGCCGAGCTCGCGCACGCGGCCGTCGACGAGCTGCTGGCCGCCGGCCGTACGCCGGTGGTCGCGGGCGGCACCGGCCTCTACCTGCGCGCCGCTCTCGCCGACCTCGACGTGCCGCCTGCGCCGCCGCCGGGCGCACGCGAACGGTGGGAAGGGCGCTACGACGAGGAGGGGCCTGAGGCGCTCCACGCAGTCCTCGAGGAGCGCGACCCCGCCGCGGCAGCCGCGATCCACCCGAACGACCGGCGCCGCGTGATCCGCGCGCTCGAGCTCACGGACGCCGGCGCCTCGCTGCGGCCGCCCGACAGCCGGCTCTGGAGCGCCGAGACCCGCCGGCCGACGGCTGTCTTCGGCCTCGACCTCCCGCCGCAGGAGCTCGACCGCCGCATCGAGCAGCGCTCCCGCGCGATGCTCGAGGCAGGCGCCGTCGACGAGGCCCGTCGCGCGCTCGCGGGCCCGCTCTCGTCGACGGCACGGCACGTCCTCGGCCTGCAGGAGGTGGCCGAGCTCCCGGAAGGCGAGGCACTCGAGCAGCTGATCGCGCGCACACGCCGCTATGCCGCCTACCAGCGCAAGTGGATGCGCCGCATCCCCGGGCTGACGCTCCTCGACGCGACTCGCGAGCCCGTCAGGGTCGCGGAGGAGCTCCTCTCCCGCGCGCAGCAGGCGTGAGAGGATCGCGGCGAAAGGAGGCAGACATGCCGAAGGCATCGAAGGCCAGCGCGTCCCAGACCCAGAAGGTCGAAGGCTACGAGGGCCATTACGAGGAGCTTGGCGGCTACACGGTCGCGTTCGAGACGTACACGGCCGACGCGGACATGACGCCGCTCTTCCAGGGCCTGCCCGACGACCGCTGCCAGTGCCCGCACTTCGGGTACGTGATCAAGGGCAAGGTCACGTTCAAGTTCGCAGACCACGAAGAGACGTACGAGACGGGCGACGCCTACTACGCGCCCAGCGGCCACACTCCGGTTCTCTACGACGGCACGGAGATCGTCGAGTTCAGCCCGACCGAGGATCTCGGCAAGACGATGGAAGTTGTCATGCGCAACGTCGCCGCCATGCAGGGAGCGACGGCCTGAGCGACTCCGAGGCCGGGCTGTCCCGGTGGCAGGCGCTCGGCAACGTCTACGTCGTCGCCGAGGAGCCCGGCCTCACGGCCGAACGAGCGCGCGAGCTGGCCGCCGGCACCGACGGCCTCGTCGAGGTGCGCGCGACCGGCGACGACTGGCTCGACGTCGCGATCTGGAACCCGGACGGCTCGCAGGCCGAGATGTCCGGCAACGCGACGCGTATCGCGGCGCGCTGGCTAGCCGGCCGCACCGGCGCGGAGGCGGTCACGGTCCGCGTCGGCCCGCGCGAGGTGCACGCACGCATGCTCGGCGGCGACGACGTCGAGCAGGACCTGGGCGAGGTGCGAGTGGGGGAGCCCGAGGAGGCGGACGGCCTCCGCTTCACGCCCGTCGACGTCGGCAACCCGCACGCGGTCGTCGAGGGCGACCCCGGCGACCTGCCCGAGATCGGGCGACGCCTCGAGACCCACCCGCGCTTCCCGAACCGCACCAACGTCCAGGTCGCCCGGGTCGACGCGCCGGGCCGTGTGACCGCCCGGGTCTGGGAGCGCGGCGTGGGGGAGACGACGGCGTCCGGCACGAGCGCCGTCGCGGTGGCGGCAGCGACCCACGGCGAGGGCGAAATCGTCGTCTCCTTTCCCGGGGGCGATCTGACCGTGCGCCTGCACGCCGGTCGAGCAACGCTGGTGGGACCGGCGGCCCGGCTCGACTAGGGGGCTTTGGTGGAACGCCGCTCGTTCGGCGTGGTGCGAGGCTCCTCGTATGTCCCGAGGCTAGGACGCAGGGAGCCTCAATACCGAAGTTGTATTGGGGCGACTGAGGACAACGCATCGGGACGAGCAGCGTGCCGCGACGGACACAGACTGCGTTTCGCCAAAGCCCCCTACACGCGGACCGCCGCCGACTGCCCGAGCTTCCTACCGCGCCGGTCGAGCGCAACGGCGGCGGCGTACCGGGCAGACGGCGGAAGCTGCAACGCCGTCTCGAACCCGCGTTTCGGGACGGTGGCGGCCGGCGCGAGGCTGCTCGCGCTCTTCCCAGCATGCAGCGCCCACGCAGCGATCTCCGTCGCCCCGTTCCAGCTCACGTGGAGGTAGCTCGAGCCCGTCGTCGCGCGGACGACGGCCGCCGGATCGTCGGCCGGTCGCGCGACCCACGGGAAGCGCAGCGTGCGGTACGTCCACCGCTCTTCGGGCAGCGCGCCGTCGAGGCGGACATCGCCGTCCGGGCCGAGCTCCGTGAAGTACGGCGCCGTTCCCCAGCTCACGAGCCAGTTGCCGTTCGCCTGCCGCTGCACGGATCCGAGCGCAATCCCGAGCACCCGCGCTGGATGCGTGTACGCGTGCAGGAGGCTCGCGCGCATCCGCTTCGTGTCGAGGGCGATGCGCAGGCCGCGCGACTGCGAGTGCACCTTCGGCGCGGCGCCGTTGTCGAAGACGCTGACCTCGCCCGGTGTATGCCAACGGGCGTCGTGCTGCCAGGCGAACCGCGTACCGCGCGCCATCGCGAAGCTGCTCCGCTTGCCGCCGAGCCGCCAGCGCACGGCCCCGCTGCCATGGTCGACCTTGTAGACCGCCCAGGTGTTCCGGCCCGAGACGAGGAGATGCCCGTCGGGCGTGGGCTCGATCGAATTGAGGTGGAAGTAGTCGTACGGCCCCTTCGCGATGGCCTGATGCGCTTCCGAGAGCTGGACGTGGTCGAGGCTCTTCCACTCGAAGAGCTTCCTCCCGTGCGGCAGCTCCAGCTCCTGCACGACCCCGCCGACCACCTTGCCCCGTTTCGGCCCGCCGACGCTCGTCAGGTCCATCGGCACCGTCTCGTACGAGGAGACGAAGGCTGTCCCGCGCGGCGTGAGGATCAGCTCGTGCAGATCCGACGGGCGCCCGGCGGCGGCGTCGAAGCGCGCGATCTCCCGGTACGTCTGGTCGGCGACGACGAACGCGCCTTCACCGAGGCCCTGCCTGGTGGCGCCCTCCCACCAGGTCAGGACGGGCCTGCCCTCGTAGACAGCGACGCGCAGGTTCGTCACAGCGTTCGCTCCCGTTCGCCGGAACCACACCGGCTCACCGCTCGAGTCGACGATGAGCGCGCCGTTCTGCTCGCGTGCGTGGAACGGCCCGAGGAAGAGGAGTCCGGACGCGACGGGGCCGAGCCGGGCGGCCCGCACCACCGGCGGGCGCAGGTCCGGGCGCGAGACGTATCCGTGGACCGAGTGCTCCGCCGCCGGCAGGATGCGCGCCTCCGTGCTCGGCCAGGCGTCCGCGACCGGGTACCCGCCGGCAAGCACGACCGCACCGCCTCCGAGCAGGCGGAGGAAGTCCCCGCGCGACAGGCTCTCGAGGGGGTCGCGCACTCTCAGGTGGCGATCTCGTCGTCCACGTAGGTGCCAGGCTGAAGCCTGGCACCAAGTCTCGCCGCGTGCCATTCGGTCGCGGCGTTCGATTCGTGGCGCACTAGGTGGCGATCTCGTAATGCCGCAAGACGTCGTTCAGCGAGAGCCGCTGGTCGTGCGACTCGGCCCGGTAGCCGATGATCAGGGCGCAGTCGAGCTGGTACGTCCCGGCCGGGAACTCCTTCGGGCGCGTGCCTGGCACGACGATGGCGCGCGCCGGGACCTCGCCGCGGTACTCGACCGGCTCGGGGCCGGTCACGTCGATCACCGGCACGCTCCGCGTCAGCGACACGTTCGCGGCCAGCACCGCCTCACGGCCGATCCGCACGCCCTCGGTGACGATCGCCCGCGAGCCGAGGAACGCGCCGTCCTCGACGATCACCGGTTGCGCCTGCGGCGGCTCGAGCACGCCGCCGATGCCGACGCCGCCCGCGAGGTGCACGTCAGCGCCGATCTGCGCGCACGAGCCCACCGTCGCCCAGGTGTCGACCATCGTGCGCGGCCCGACCCAGGCGCCGATGTTCACGAAGCCGGGCATCAGGATCACGCCCTCGGAGAGGAACGAGCCGTACCGAGCAACGCCCGGCGGCACCACGCGCACGCCGCGCGCCGCGTAGTCCGTCTTCACCGGGATCTTGTCGAGGAAGCCGAGCTGGCCCGCCTCCATCGGCTCGACCTTGCGCAGCTTGAAGTAGAGGAGGATCGCCTTCTTGAGCCATTCGTTCGTCACCCAGCCGCCGTCGCGCGGCTCAGCGACGCGCGCCTCGCCGGAGTCGAGCAGCCTGATCGCCTCCTCGACCGGCTCGGCCTCGGGCTCGCCGGCCTCCCACAGCTCGTCGATGCGCTCGGCAAGGGTCACAGCGCGCCCAGAATCTCCGCGGCGCGCCGGCACTCGTCGAGCGGCGGCGTCAGCGCGATCCGCACGTAGCCCTCGCCCGACGGGCCGAAGTACGAGCCGGGCGACACGACGACGCCGCGCTCGAGCACCCGGTTCGCGAAGGCCTCCGACGACTCGCGCTCGGGAACCTCGACCCACAGGTAGATCGCGGCCTCGCTCCCCGACACCTGCAGCCCAGCCTGCGCGAGCGCGTCGAGCAGCAGTGCGCGCCGCTCGCGGTAGCGCTCGCGGTTCCGCTCGACGTGCGACTCGTCGCTCCAGGCGGCGATCGCCGCCCGCTGGACGAACTCCTGCGGCGCCGTCCCGACCGTCGGCCGGAAGGCGCGCAGCGTCGCCACGAGCTCGGGGTCGCCGGCGGCGAAGCCGCACCGGTAGCCGGTCATCGACGACCGCTTCGAGAGGCTGTTGAACACGAGCACGTTCGTCCGGTCTTCCAGCTGCAGCGCCGAGGGCGGCGGCTCGTCGTACCAGAGCTCCGTGTAGGCCTCGTCGGAGGCGAGCACGAAGCCGTGCGTGCGCGCCAGCTCGGCCGCCTGCTCGTAGAACTCGAGCCCGGCCACCGCGCCGGTCGGGTTGTTCGGGTAGTTGACCCAGAGCAGCGCGACGCCGTCCCAGTCGACGGCGTCCAGATCCGGCAGGAAGCCGCGCCCCGCCTCGAGCGGCAGCGCGAGCGGATCGCCGCCGGCGAAGAGCGCGCCGCGCTCGTACACCGGGTACGCCGGCTCCGTGTACGCAACCGTGCGCCGGTCACCGTCGCGGTCGAGCAGCGCCAGCGCCAGGCTGAAGATCGCCTCCTTCGAGCCGAGCGTCGGGATGACCTCGCGCTCCGGATCGAGCGGCGCCTTGAAACGGCGGCCGGCCCACTGGGCGATCGCCTCGCGCAGCTCGGGGAGCCCCTGGGCGACCGGATAGCCGGATACCTCCGGCAGCGCGTCCGTGAGCGCGCGCTCGATGCGCGGGTCGGCCCGCTCGCGCGGGTCGCCGATGCCCATGTCGACGACCTCGACGCCGCGCGCCTGCACCCGCGCCTTGGCCTCGGCCAGCCGCACGAACGGATACGTGCCGGTGCGTGCGAGCAGAGGGGAGACGGGAGCCATGCCGGGGATTCTGCCGCTCCGCGGGCATAATCACCCCGGTGACTTCTCGCCGCCCCGTGCCTACGTCCGCCGACGAGCCGGAGCGTGGGTTCCTCCTCGCCGTGCTGCCGCCGACCGTCGACCCGGAGGATCGCCTCCCGGAGATGCGCGAGCTCGCACGCGCGGCCGGCGTGCAGCCGGTCGCGGAGATGACGCAGCACCGCGCGAACCCCGACCGCCGGCTCTACGTCGGCAAGGGCAAGCTCGAGGAGCTCAAGCAGGCCTACGGCAACGCGCGAGGTGAGGTGCTGCTCGTGGACGACGAGCTCTCGCCGGTGCAGCAGCGGGGGCTCGAGAACGCACTGTCCGCTCGGGTGGTCGACCGCACGCAGCTGATCCTCGACATCTTCGCCCAGCACGCCGTGAGCGCCGAAGGGAAGCTCCAGGTCGAGCTGGCGCAGCTGGACTACAACCTGCCGCGCATGCGCGGCGCCTGGAAGCACCTCGAGCGGCTCGGTGGCGGCCGGGGCACCGTCGGCGCAGGCGTCGGGACGCGCGGCCCGGGCGAGTCGCAGCTGGAGAGCGACCGCCGCCAGGCGCGCCAGCGCATCCTGCTGCTGCGGCGGCGGCTGAAGGGGCTCGAGCGCCAGCGCGCCACGCGCCGCAGCGAGCGCCAGCGCACGGAGACGCCGACCATCGCGCTGGCCGGCTACACGAACGTTGGCAAGTCGACGCTCCTGAACGCGCTCACCGACGCCGAGGTCCCGGTGCGGGACCGCCTGTTCGAGACGCTCGACCCGACCACGCGCGCGTTCGAGCACGACGGCCGCCGCTACCTCATGACCGACACGGTCGGATTCGTGCGGCGGCTGCCGCATCAGCTGGTCGAGGGGTTCGCGGCCACGCTCGAGGAGACGCTCGTCGCCGACCTGGTGCTCCATGTCGCCGATGCGTCCACAGCGGACGAGGTGCTCGACGAGCAGGTGGCCGCCGTCGAGGCCGTGCTCACGGAGATCGGCGCCGGCGAGCTGCCGCGCGAGCTCGTCCTGAACAAGGCGGACGCGATCGACACGCTGCACCGCCGCCGGCTCGCGAACCGGTTCCCGGGCGCGCTGCTCGTCTCCGCGCAGACCGGGGAAGGGCTCGACGCACTGCGCGAGCTGATCGCCGCGAAGTTCGCAGACCGCTTCGAGCGCGTGCAGCTGCTCGTGCCGTACGACGAGGGCGCGACGCTCGCGGCGCTCTACGCGCTCGGCGCGCCGATCGAGTCGCGCGAGGACCGTGAGGACGGCGTCCTCATCCACGCGCGGCTGCCCCGCCGCGAGCTGCGCCGGTACGCGCCGTTCCTGGTCGCCGAGCCGTCGTCGAGCTCGGCCTCGGCCCTGTGAGCGAGCTCCCGCTCCGGCGGCTCGACCCCGGTGCGGTCGTCCCGACACGGGCGTACGCGGGGGATGCAGGGCTCGACCTCGCGTCCGCCGAGCACGTCGTGCTCGAGCCCGGCGAGCGCGCGGTCGTCTCCACGGGCATCGCGGTCGCGATCCCGGAAGGGCACGCCGGGCTCGTCGTCCCGCGCTCCGGCCTCGCCGCCCGCCACGGGATCACGATCGTGAACGCACCCGGGCTCGTGGACTCGGGCTACCGCGGCGACGTGAAGGTGGTGCTGCTCAACACCGACAGGCGCGAGACGTTCGTCGTCGAGCCGGGTATGCGGATCGCGCAGCTCGTCGTGATCGCCGTCCCGGGGCTCGATCCGGTCGAGGAGGACGCGCTCGCCGAGACGGAGCGCGGCGCCCGCGGCCACGGATCGTCGGGCCGCTAGTGCACGGCCAGCCGCGCATCCGCGTCTCCGCGATCCTGCGCTGGGAGGACCGGCTGCTGCTCTGCCGGCACGAGAAGGAAGGGCGGGGCGAGTACTGGCTGCTGCCCGGCGGCGGCGTCGACTCGGGCGAGAGCCTCGTGGCGGCGCTCCATCGCGAGCTCGAGGAGGAGGTCGGCATCGACGACGGCCCGACGGTCGAGGGGCCGGTCGCGATCGTCGACTCGATTTCGCCCGCCGGCAGCTTCTCGAGGAAGCACGTCGTGCACATCATCTTCGCCGCCGACCTGACCGGCCGCTCGCTCGACCGCGTCACCTCTCAGGACGAGGCCGTGCGCGGGCACCGGCTGTTCGGCTTCGGCGAGCTGGACGACATCGTCCTGCACCCGCCGATCCAGCGCTTCCTGGCGCGCTGGCGGCCCGGCGACCCGATCGTCTACCTCGGCCCCTTGTGGGCCCCGTAGGGTGACCGCCGCCGCAGGACGCGCATTCGCGCGCCGCGGAGACCGCTTCGCTTTATTCGAAGGGGGCACCCCCGCTGCGCGGGTTCCCCCTTCGAGCTGCCCCTTTCCCGGCTGACGTCAGACGCGACTTCGCGCGACGTGGCTCTCGCCCGGGCAAGCCGGGCTTCGCCGGCCGGGAGACACGGCACGGTTTCGACACAACCGCGTGACACACGCGTGCGGGTTTCCCGGATAGGCTCGAAGCGGAGGGAGGCAAGCGGCCGGCCCCGGGTGGCATGACCCGCCGGGACGCGTCTCTTGGGGACATGAGCCGCCGCTAGTGACGGCCGCCGCGCGCGCGGGCTCGGCCGGCGGAGACCTCATGTGCTTGCCGCTCGAGCTCGTCGTCGAGCGGCTCGAAGACCGGCCGCTCGCCCGTGCGGTGCTCAACCGCCCGCGCGAGGAGCCAATCGGCGAGCCACGGGTTGCGCGGCAGCAGCGGGCCGTGCAGGTACGTGCCGATTGCGTTGCCGACGCGGCAGCCTTCGTAGCCGCTCTCGCCGTCGTTGCCGAAGCCCGCGACGACGCGCCCGAGCGGTTCCGCGCCCGCGTCGAGCATCGTCCGGCCGGCGTGATTCTCGAACCCGGCGACGGTCCGGCGCTCGCCCGGGTCGAGTTCGCACTCGAGCAGCACGTCGCCGATCATCCGCCGCTCGCCGGCCACGGTGACGAGCGGGAAAACGCCTGCGCCGGGCAGGTCCTCGCCGGCGAGGTCGCGGTAGCTGCGGCCCAGCAGCTGGTAGCCGCCGCAGACGGCCAGCACCGCGGCCCCGTCATCGACGAGCCGCCGCAGTGGCTCCGCGCGCGCTGCCAGGTCGGGTGCGATCAGCGCCTGCTCGCGATCCTGGCCGCCGCCGACGTAGACGAGGTCGACGCCGCCCGGATCGAGCTCGTCGCCGACCCCGACCGCCGCGATCTCCAGCGCGAGCCCGCGCCAGGCGGCCCGCCGCGCGAGCACCGCGATGTTCCCGCGATCCGCGTAGATGTTGAGGTAGTCGGGGTACAGGTGCGCAACCCGGATCGCCGTCACGCCGCACGCTCCCAGTACGGCCGCACGTGGCCGCGCTCCGTGACGATCTGGCGCAGCGCCAGCATCGCCGTGTAGGTGGGCAGGCAGACGAGCTCTCCGCCTTCGGGTGTCTGCGCGAGCCCGCTGTCCAGCGCACGCGCGAGGTCGGGCTGGAGCTCGATCCGCTCGGCCGGGAAGCCGGCGTACTTGCAGCGCAGCGCCAGCTCGGCCGCGCGCGACCCCGTCGCGACGACATGGTCCAGGCCGTCCAGCAGCGGCTCGAAGTCCACGTCCCAGATCCAGGACACGTCGCGGCCGTCGGCGATCTCGTCGTTGAGCGCGATCAGCGCGCGGCGCGGCGGGCCGCCGGCGAGCAGCGTGCGAATCGCCTCGTTCGCACCGGCCGGGTTCTTGATCAGCAGCATCAGCAGCCGCCGCCCGCCGAGCTCGATCCGCTCGAAGCGGCCGAAGGCGCCTGCGAACCGCTCGAGCCCGCTACCGATCTCCTCGAGCGAGGCTCCGAGCGAGAGCGCCAGCGCCGCGGCGCCCGTGGCGTTGTAGACGTTGTAGAGCCCGGGCAGCCGGAGCCGTACTCGCCGCTCTCCCGCGGGCGTCGAGAGCAGGAACGACACCGCGTCGAGACCATGCTCTTTCACCTCGCGCGCGGCGACATCGAGCGGCGGCCGCGCGTGCCCGCAGTGCGGGCAGCGGTAGTCGCCGAGATGGCCGACGTACGCCGCCGCGTACTCGTACGGCGTCCCGCAGCGGATGCACCACTTCGAGTCGGCCGCGTGCTGCAGCCCCGGCCGCGCGTGCTGCGGGTCGTCCAGGCCGAAGACCACCGATCCGGGACGCTCGTGCGCGAGGTCGCCGACCTGCGGGTCGTCGCCGTTCACGACGAGCGTCGCCGCCGGATCGAGGTCGCGCGCCATCGAGCGCCAGCCCGCGGCGACGTGCTCGAGCTCCCCGTAGCGGTCGAGCTGGTCGCGGAACAGGTTGCCGAGACAGATCGCCCGCGGCCTGACGCGCCGTGCGACCTCCGGCAGCGCCGCCTCGTCCACCTCGAAAAGCCCGAGCTGGGCGCCGTTGGCGGCGAGCAGCGTCGACGCGACGCCGGAGACGAGGTTGGCACCCGAGCTGTTGTGTGCCAGCCGCACGCGCGGCCGCAGGATCTCGGCCACCATCGACGTGGTCGTTGTCTTCCCGTTCGTCGCCGAGACGAGCACTGAGCCGTCGGCGAGCCGCTCGGCTAGGCGCTCGAGCGCGGACGGATCGAACCGCATCAGGAGCTTGCCGGGCAGCGTTGTCCCCCCACCGGTGCGGGCGAGCTGAGACAGCCGCGCAGCCCCGCGCGCGAGCGCCACCTCGACGCCGAGTGGGGGACGCAGATGCACGCCGCGAGCGTATCCACCGGCCCGGCGGAGGGGCTTCCGCGCCACCGGCAAGTCCCTCCAAAGGGGGACAGCCGCGGAGTGCAGCCGCCGTACGGTGCGATCACGGGGCCGTAGCGGCCGGAAAACGCCTGCGACAGGCGGCACAGACCACGACCGGGGAGAGAGACGCGACCTTGGGTGAGATTGGCAGCGGCACCACCTCTCGCGCGCGGGCGCGCGTAGGGCGCGGATGAGCGCCGTCGACGGCACCGTCACGGCGCCCGAGCAGCGGCGCGGCCTCACCTTCGGGGCGACGGTCTACCTCGCCGTCATCGGATCGCTCGCGGTCGTGGCGGCGGTCCCGGCCCTGCAGGGCCTGACGCTCGAGACGCCCGGTTGGCCGACCTTCCTGCTGCTCACCGGCGGCGCGGCGGTCGCGCAGCTCTTCACCGTGCGCACGCGGCGCAACTACGCCTACCACACGACCGCCGTCTTCCTCGTGCCGGCCGTGCTGCTGCTTCCCGTTCAGCTGCTGGCGCTGATGCCGCTGGCACTACGGGCGCCGGACTGGGCGCGGCGCCGCTCCTCGTCGGCCGTGCAGGCCTTCAACGTGGCCGCCTACACGCTTGCCGTGCTCAGCGCGTACGCCGGCGTGGAGCTCACCCGCGACGTCGTTGCGGACGGCCCTGCGCAGCTCGCCGCGTGCGGCGCCGTGGCGATGACGCTCGTCGTCGCGGTGCAGGCGATCGTGTCCGCGCCGATGGTCGCGCTGATGCGCCGCTGCTCGCTGCGCGAGACGGGCATCTTCAGCTTCCACGGGCTCTCGACCGAGCTCGTGCTGGCCGCACTCGGCGTGGGCGTGGCGTTCATCTGGGAGCAGAACCCGTGGCTCGTCCCGTTCGCGCTCGCGCCGCTCCTGATCGTGAACCGCTCGCTGAGCGTCCCGATGCTCGAGGAGGAGGCCCGCGTCGATGCCAAGACCGGGCTCTTCAACGCCAGGCACTTCAACACGGCGCTCGAGGGCGAGTTCGGGCGAGCGCAGCGCTTCGTTCGCCCGCTGGCGGTGTTGATGGCCGACCTCGACCTGCTCCGCGAGGTCAACAACACGTACGGCCACCTCGCCGGCGACGCCGTTCTGCAGGAGGTCGCGCAGGTGCTGCGCGCGGAGACGCGCGACTACGACGTGCCCGCCCGCTTCGGCGGCGAGGAGTTCGCGATCATGCTGCCGGAGACCGGGGTGGAGGAGGCCGCGGAGATCGCGGAACGCATCCGCGCCGCGGTGGCCGCCCGCCGCGTCGTCGTCGACACCGCGCCGGAACCGATCCACGTGACCGTGTCGATCGGGATCGCGGCCTACCCGACCCACGCCGAGTCGCGGACCGACCTCGTCCACGAAGCCGACGTCGCCGTCTACCGCGCCAAGGTGCAGGGGCGCAACCGCGTCGTGCTCGCGGGCGGCGAGACCGCGGCGGCGGCGCACGACACGCCGCAGCGCGCCGTCATGCGCCGTGCCGAGCCGCTCGGCCTGCGGCTGCCCGCGTCGGGCGCGCTGCTCTGGACGGTAGGTGTCGCCGGGATCGCAGCCGGCGTGGCCGGCATGCTGCTGGGGCACGGCGGCGACGTGCTCGGGATGCTTGCGATCGTCGGCATCGTCGGGCTCGTTCAGGCGCTCGCCGACCAGTCGCAGGAGGCGGCTTCCGTCAACGCCGTGGGGCTGCTCTCCGGCGCCGCGCTGTTCGGGCCGCGTGTGGCACTCGCGATCGCCGCGACAGCGTGTGTGGTCGAGTGGGGGAGGACCCGCACGACTCCCGCCCGGCTCGCCTTCGACATCGGCATGCTCACGCTTGCATCGCTCGCAGCGGCCGCGGTCTTCGCGATTCGCCCGCAAGGCGTCGACGAGCAGGCGGGGATCATCGCCGCGGGCATCATCGCCGGCCTCGTGTACTTCGCCGTGGCGGCCGCCGCGCCGCTCGCCATCGCGGCCCGGATCGCAGGGACCTCCGTCTGGAATGCCTGGCGCACGTCGCTGTCCTGGCCGCTGCTGCAGATGGTGGCCGCCGGCCTCCTTGCCGGCATCGTGACCATCGCCTACGGCACGTCCGGCCTCTGGACCCTGGCCCTGATCGCCGTGCCGCTGATGCTCGCCCGCTCGACACAGGACCGCGAGGCGGTCCGCGCCCAGCGTCGCGCCGCAGACCTCGAGGCGCACGTCGCGACGCTCGAGGAGCGCGCTGGATCGGTCTTCCGTGACAACGAAGCGCTGCGCGGCCAATCGGAGGCACTCATCGAGGCGCTGACAGCACTCACCGACGAGCGCGAGACGGCCGGGCACTCGAGCGAGGTGCGGCGGCTCGCCGTCGCGGTCGGCTCCGAGCTCCGGCTCTCGAGCGCGGAGCTCGACGTGCTCGCGCACGCCGCGTTGCTGCATGACCTGGGCAAGCTCGCCGTCCCGGACGCCGTCCTGCTCAAGGGAGGCGAGCTGGACGACGAGGACTGGGAGCAGCTCCGCGATCACGCGGGCGCGGGGGCGAAGCTGGTCGGCCGGCTCGCGTACCTGCGCGACGCCGTCCCAGCCATCCGCCACCACCACGAGCGCTGGGACGGGCTCGGCTACCCGGACGGCCTGCAGGGCGAGGAGATCCCGCTCGGGGCGCGGATCATCCACGTCGCCGAAGCCACCGTGTCGATGCTCAGCGGCCCGACCCGCGACCGGCTGACGGCGCAGGAGATCATCGCCGAGCTCCGCCGCTGTGCCGGGACGCAGTTCTGCCCGCGCTGCGTGGACGCCATGGAGAAGATCGCCGTCGCGGGGCTGCTCACGGGCTTCCGGCGCCCGGGCGGCCTGGAGCTGACACGCTGAACGAGCATACTTGCATGTTGTTCAGCGTGCTCTAGGCTACTTGCTGTGCCCTCCCGCCGCAGTGTTCGCGCGCTCGACCGCATCGATCCCGAGGCCCTGAAGGCCTTCCAGGCCGGCCTGCGGCGGCGCTACAGCGACGAGGAGATCGTCGACCAGCTACAGGCCGCCGCCGAGCGGCTGGGGCGCTCGCCGACGATGCGCGAGTTCGCCTCCGACCCGGACACGACGGTGCACCCGCAGACGGTGATCTCGCACTTCGGCAGCTGGAACGCCGCGAAGCGCGCGGCCGGGCTCGTGCCGCGCCGCTTCACGACGCGCGAGGACCTCGTGCGGCTCTTACGCGAGTTGGGCGAGCGGCTCGGCCGCACGCCCACGGCCCGCGACCTGGACGAGAACCGTGGGCTCGTCCCGTCGAAGTCGCTCTACTGGCACACGTTCGGCTCGCTGACGACGGCCCTGCGCGAGGCCGGGTTCGACGTGCTCGTCGGCGAGGAGCGGCTCGAGCGGGCGCTGGACCAAGGCGCCGGCCTGGCGAAACGGCTGGGGCGGCTGCCGAAGTTCGACGACTGGAAGGCCGCGCGCCGCGAGGACGGCTCGCTCCTCAGCGAGTGGCAGATCTACCGCATGTTCGAAGGCCGCCGCGGCGCCTGGGCGGCGTTCCAGTACCTCGTCCAGGAGCGGCTGGTCGAGGAAGGCGTCAGCGTGGCGCCGGACGGCCGGCTGGCGTAGACACGACAGCCAGGGTCTGTCCCACGGTGTATCGGGACTGACCCACACAGTGACTATCGACCGAAACGCTCGCGCGACGCCGGTCTGAAACGCAACCCCTTGGGTCAGCCCCCGCTACACCTGGGGACAGCCCGGAACGGTCTAAAGAGCGGCCGCGACGAGCGCGGGGAGGATGCGCAGGCACGACTCGCGCTCCTCGGGAGCGCGAACGGCCGGTAGCGGCGACTCCTCGACGTACTCGGCCGGGTGGAACGACGCCCACTCGACGTCGCCATCGGTGCCGAGTGTGACGCGCGAGCCCTCCGGCACCTCGCGCTTCGAGAGCCGCAGGTCGAGGTAGCGCTCGATCAGCTCGAGTGAGTGCTTCGTTGAGGCGAAGAAAGTCTCATGACGGCCGTGCCCGAGCCAGAGCGGCCGGCCGACGCCGCGGGCGACCACGAGGCCGTCCGGGGTTCGCTCGTCGATCCAGGCCGTCGCCATCGAGCCGTGGAGCTGCTCGAGCGCCAGCACCTCGTCCGTTTCCTCGACGAGCGCGAAGATGGCCTCGGAGTCGACGGTCATGTCGGGGTGCGCGCGCGTCCAGCCGTGCTCGGCGAAGAGCTCCTCGTCGTTGAGGATGATCCCGTTGTGCACGCCGACGACGGCCCCGTGGCGGATCGGGTGGTTGTTCGCCTCGATCGTCGGGTGGCCCTTGGTGTAGTCGCGCACATGCACGAGCAGGTGGCGCGTCGTCTCGGGCAGCTCGACCTGGCCGAGCATGGCGCTGGCACCGGACTGCTGCTTGTGGACGAGCGCCGTCGCGCCGCCGTTCCGGTAGGCGAACCCGGCGGCGTCTGCGCCACGCTCGGCGATGCCGGCGAGCAGGATGCGGGCTGCCGCAGTCCGCGGAGCGGTGCTCCGCGCCGTCAGGCTAAATCCCGCGATGCCGCACATTTCTAGATCACGACCCCTGTTCTCACCGTAGCGGACGAATCAGACATGTGAGGTCCGGCGGCGTCGGCCGTCTCACCTCCATGCCACTACTTCATTACGACGCTGACGCCTCCTTCGAGGTTGGCAGCCCTTACACAATGCACCCTTGTCTCGGGGCGGCGTTTCCGCCTCCCCCATTCGAGTGTCCCTCGGAGGGCGTCGCATGTCGATAGACCCCGCGATGGCGCCCCGGCCACTTCCCGACCCCGCCGAACCGGCGGAGCCGCATCTGGAGCTGCTTCCGGGCGGCGACGTGGCGCGGGAGCTGGCCGACGAGGAGCCGGTCGTGCTCTCCGAGCCGACCGATCCGCAGATGGCCGACCCGCTGAAGCTCTACGTGCGCCAGATCGGCGACGGCCCGCTGCTCACTCCGGCGCAGGAGCGCGAGCTCGCGCGCCGCAAGGACGAGGGCGACGAAGCCGCCAAGAAGCGCCTGATCGAGTCGAACTTGCGCCTGGTCATGTCGATCACGCGCAACTACACCAAGGCAGGCGTGCCGCTCCTGGACCTGATCCAGGAGGGGAACCTCGGCCTGATCCGCGCGGTCGAGAAGTTCGACTACAAGCTCGGCTACAAGCTTTCGACCTACGCCACCTGGTGGATCCGGCAGGCGGTGACACGCGCGCTCGCAGACCAGGGCCGCACGATCCGCCTGCCCGTCCACGTCGCCGAGCAGGTGCGCAAGCTCCTACGCGCGCGGCGCGTCTTGACGCAGAAGCTGAACCGCGACCCGACGCCGGCTGAGCTGGCGGACGAGAGCGGCTTCCCGCTGAAGCGCGTGAACGAGCTGCTCGAGCTGGTCGAGGACCCGGTCAGCCTCGAGCTGCCGGTCGGCGACGGCGAGAGCATCTACGCCGACCTGATCGAGGACGTCCACTCCGACCAGCCCGACGAGGCGACGGCGAAGCTGCTGCGCTCGGTGGAGCTGACGGAGGCGCTGCAGCGGCTGAACCCGCGCATGCGCAATGTCCTGACGCTCCGGTTCGGCCTCGACGGGCAGAAGCCGCGCACGCTCGAAGAGGTGGGCGTGGGGCTCGGGATCACGCGGGAGCGTGTCCGCCAGCTGGAGGCCCGCGCGCTGCGCGAGCTCCGCTCGGTGGCACCCGGCTTGCAGCTCTACATCGGCAACGAATAATCCGGGGGTCTTTTCACGCGCGGATATTCCGCTAGCGTGAGGAGAGGAACCGACTGGGGGGTTGGGGATGGGCCGGCCAGGCCTGAATGGCCACGCGACAGCGTGGATGGTGGATTGCCATTCACACGTACTGCCGTCAGGAGACGACGGTGCGACGAATATCGAGGAGGGGCGCGCACTGTGCGTCGAGGCGGCACGCCGCAGCACCGCCGTGCTCTTCGCGACGCCGCACGTGTGGCCGCACCTCATCCTCACGCCCGAGCGCGAGACGGCGATCCGCACCGTGTTCCAGGAGCTGCGGCCGCGGGCGGGCCTGGATCTCCGCCTCGGGTTCGAGCTGACGCCGTCGCCGCTCCTGCTGCGCGAGGATCCGGCCCGCTACGAGCTGGAGGGCACGGGCTGCGTGCTCGTCGAGGTGCCGTTCACGGGCGGCATCGACCTGCTCGTGGAGGTCGCCGAGCACATCGAGGCGAACGGGCTGCGGCCGGTCATCGCGCATCCCGAGCGGACCGAGGCCGTCGCAGCCGAGCCGCGCATCGCGCGCCGCCTCTCGGAGCGCGGCTGGGCGCTGCAGCTCAACGCAACCTCGGTGATCGGCCACCACGGCCCTGCGATCGAGCGGCTCGCGTGGAATCTTCTCGACAAGGGCTACGTCGCGCTCGTCGGCTCGGACGGCCACCGCTGGACGCGGCCCGCGCTGCTCGACGGCGCGTGGGACCTCGTCCATGAGCGCTACGGCGACAGCGCGACGCATCTGTTCGACGGGTCGGCGCTCGGGTTCGGTGCTGCGGTGGAGCCGCGGCGCGTCGCCGGGCAGCGCGCCTAGTAGGCGAACGCGGCCGCGACCGCTTCCATCTCGCGGAGCCGACCCAGGCGCTGGAGGGCCTGGATCTCGATCTGGCGCACGCGCTCGCGCGTGAAGCCGAGCACGCGGCCGATCTCCTCGAGTGTCTTCGGCTCGCGGCCGCAGAGGCCGTAGCGGAGCAGGATCACGTCGCGCTCGCGCTGCTCGAGGGCCGCGAGCGCCTGCACGAGCGCCTTGTTGCGGAGCGACACCTCGACCTCTTCCTCGGTGGCGGGCCCGTCGCCGGCTACGAGGTCCCCGAAGACGCCGTCGTCCGACTCGCCGATCGGCTGGTCGAGGCTCGTCGACGCGCGCGCGGCCTCGCGCACCTCGCGGGCCTGCTCGACCGGGAGGTTCGCCTCCTCGGCGATCTCGGCAAGGGTTGGCTCGCGCCCGAGCTGCGTCCAGAGGATCCGCTCGGCCTTGTTCATCTTCTGGAGCCGCTCGACGACGTGGACGGGCATGCGGATCGTCCGCGCCTTGTCGGCGAGTGCCCTGGCGACCGCCTGGCGGATCCACCAGGTGCCGTAGGTCGAGAACTTGTAGCCGCGGCGCCAGTCGAACTTCTCGACCGCGCGGATCAGCCCGAGCGTGCCCTCCTGGATCAGGTCGAGGAACGGCAGCCCCTGGTTGCGGTAGTTCTTCGCGATCGAGACGACCAGGCGCAGGTTCGCCTGGATCATGTGCTGCTTCGCGGCTATGTCGCCGCGCTCGACGCGCTTGGAAAGCTCGACCTCCTGGGCGGCCGTGAGCAGCGGGTGCCGGCCGGCCTCGCGCAGGAAGAGCTGAAGCGCGTCGGTCGTCGTCTCGGGCGTGAGCTGAACGTGGGGCTCGGGCTCCGGCTCGCCTTCCAGGAACTCGATTCCGCGCGATTCCAGCTCGTGGTGCAGCGTGTCGACCTCGAGCGGCTCCAGCGCGTGCGCCTCGACGAACTCGTTCAAGTCGGACACGCGCACGGAGCCCGTCTGCTCCGCAGCGACGATGAACTGCTGGACCGCGTCGTAACCAAGGACGCTCTCGGGGGCGATCGTCACCTGGCCGCTTCATTTCGCATGGGAACGCTGTTGAAACCTCGCAACCTGCATGCCTCCTCTACCGCGCTCGACCACTCTCGGGCCAACACACGAGAATGTTTGTTATGTCAAGCTCGAGAACGCGTGCCCGCCTCCAGTCCCACCCTCTCGGGCGTCCACAGGGATTCTCACAGGCCATGTGGATATGTGGAGAACTTGTTGGTCGCAAATAGCGGCTTTTTCCGCGCTGGAGGGGCGTTGACGGCCTTGTCCGAGGGTCGTTCCGTGTCTAGGTTTCCTCTTGCGCCGAGCACGGAGCGCAAGTAGATCGAAGCCCTGCCGGGCGGCAGTAGGCGGAAGCCGAAGGTCAGTCGGTGAGGTGGACGGAAGCGAAATCGGCTCGGCGAATTGAGAGGCCCCGCAAGGGGCCTCTCTATTTGTCTGGGGCGAAGCGGTGACCGGATGGGCTCCGAACTGGTCGATGCCGGCCGGCAGCGGCGACCGGTGGGTCGACGACTACGAGCGCGGCCGCCCCGGCTGGCCGGACGGCGTCGCGGGCGTCGACGGCCTCGCTCCTCCCGCGACCGTCCTCGACCTGGGCGCGGGGACGGGAAGCTCACGCGCGTCCTCGCCGGCGCGTTCGAGCGCGTCATCGCGGTGGAGCCAGCCGACGCCATGCGCCGTCGGCTCGTCGAGCTCTGCCCGCAGCGGAGGCGCGCGCCGGCACAGCCGAGCGCATTCCGCTCGCCGACGAATCCATGGACGCGGTGTTCGTCGGGCAGGCGTTTCACACCTTCGACACCGAGCGTGCTCTCCGGGAGATTGCCAGGGTGCTCCGCCCGGGCGGGGCCCTGCTCCTGCTCTGGAACCTCCCCGGCGGCCCCTGGCAGCCGTCCACGTCAGCGGCGGAGGCGCTGCTCGGCGAACGTATGCCGGACGTCGACTACATCCCGCTGGATCTGGGCGGGCCGGCCGCCGGCAGCGGCTGGCAACCCGCCGTGCCCTCCTCCCCGTTCGAACCCTTTCGCGCGCGAGCTCTTGCCAACCCGCAGGCGCTCGACCGCGATGGGCTCGTCGCGTTCTACGCCACGATGGGCTGGCTCGCAGACCTCCCCGACGACGAACGGCTGCCGCTCCTCGACCAGGTGCGCACGCGCCTAGAGAGCGACCGCTACGAGCGCGTGTGGGAGGCGCACATCCACTGGACGCACCTCGTCCCGGCTGACCGCCGCCCGACGCAAATTTCGTTGCGCAAATAGCGCGGTTTTTCGTTCCTGGGCCTCTTGTGGCCGACTGCAGCAGCCACTAGGTTGCCTCTTGCGTCGAGCACGGAGCGCAACTAGGACGAAGCCCCGCCGGGCGGCAGTAGGCGGAAGCCGAAGGTCAGTCGGTGAGGTGAACGAAAGCGTCACCGGCTCGGCGAATCGAAGAGGCCCCTCGGGGCCTCTTCGCTATTTCAGGGGTCAAACACCGGGGGTTCCGAGGATCGTCGTGACTGCCTTCGGCTGGCCGTCGCTGAGCTCGGCGTCTGCGAGCGCTGCGGGGAGCTCCGACAGGATCTCCGCCGCGATGGCGCCGGCTTCGGGATCGAGCTCCGCGAGCATCCACGGATCCGGCCAGATGACCACCACATGGGTGGCGTCGAGGTCGTCCAGACCTCCCCAGACTGAGTCGCGTAAGGCGTCCCAGTTGTCGTGGTCTCGCGCGAGCGGAGGGTTCAGCGGGAACACGCTCCGAGCCACGTCGAAGAAATCTTCCTTGCTGGCGATCCCCGATTGCAGCGTGAACACTTGCGCGCCGTCGCGGCGCAGGGCAACACG
>CAVTHM010000004.1:0-142620 GCA_963734565.1 uncultured Thermoleophilia bacterium
CGCGCCCTTCGACGCGCCGCTCTTCGTGAAGGCCGAGTAGTAGTTCCAGTGGCCGTTCATCTCGCCGAACGGGCGCAGGTACACCGGCTTGCCGAATGCCGCCAGCGCCTGATTGAGGGCGACGAGGTAGGCATCGCCGCGGCCGTAGGCGATGTCGCGCGGCGTGATCGCCTCGCTCCGGTTCGGCCAGCCGCGGCCGGTGTTGAGGCCGATCATCGGCATCTCGCCGAGGCTCGGCACGAGCACGGAGAGCCGCTTGCCCCAGGTGTGGCCCTGCTCCCAGCCGAGGATGATGTGCTGCACCGTTGTGTGCTGGCCGGTCAGGCCGTCGAAGCGCGGCGCGTTGCCGAGCACGCCGAGGTTCACGCGCGCCTGCGCCGCGGCGGGCGCCGCGAGCGCGGCCACGGCCAGGGCGACGAGCAGGCGTCGCATGCTCATGGCGAGCGTAGTCGGCAGCGCCGCGAAGGTCTAGGAGGGGTAGCTCTGGACGAAGTCCGCCCTAAGGGGCTCGCGCCTGAACGGCACCGTCATGCCGACCCATTTTCGATTGACAGGCGCAGACCGCGGACAATCTCTTTCAAGTCCTCGTCGTAGTGTGCTCGCGCCTCGTGCAGAACGAGACGGGCGCGACTCAGATCGTCGTCGCGAACTGCCGCTTCGAAATCGGCGAGTTTGCGGCTGAGGAAGCCGCCCTTGACGACGGCGTCGGCTCGTCTGAATGCCGCGGTGGCGTCGGCGGTCGCGCCGCGCTCGAGATGCGCGCGCGCCAGGTAGAGGTATGGGGCCACGTCGAGCTCGAGGCTGTTCGTGACGAAGTCCTGCGACGGGAGCGGCGTCGCGAGCGTGTACTCCGCCCAGCGGGCGACGGCATCCCAGTCGTCGAGCGCATCGAAGCCCTTCGTCAGCTCGAGACCGAACTCCGGGCCTGGCTCTGAGGTGTCCAGCGCCGTCTTTGCGACTTCGATCCCAGCTTCGACTTGGCCGATGAGCCGGAGGCAGCCTGCGAGCCCGATCAGTGCCTGTCGACGAATCCGCGCCGAATACGTCGGCTCGAATGCCGTGCGTTCGAGATATTCGGCCGCGCGCTGATGATCTCCGCGGAATTTGCTCTCGAGTCCGAGGTTGAGTGCAGTTCGCGGATCGACAGGTACCCCGGCCGAGACGGCGTCCTCAACCTCCTCGCGCAAGAGGGACAGGTTCCGGTTGCTCCAGATGTCCTCGCGATCCTGTGCCCGCTCGTGAATGACGCGGATCTTGTCTTGCGGGACCTGAGCGATTCGTGGCGGCGACCCATCCTGCGGCAGGAGGACTTCGTGGACCCGCCCTACCCAGCGGTACCGCGCGGAGCGTCGGACGATTCGCTCTCGCCAGCACTCGGCGAGGGTGTTGCCGTCGGCGTCTCGGCTGTAGTCGTAGTGAAGCGCGAAACCATCGACGTCGTCGGGAGCGTGGGTGACGAGCGGTCGCAGCCGCTGACCTCCTTCGAGGACGTCATCAGCGTCGAGCCAGAGCAACCACTCTGCATCGGGGGAGGCGAGCTCGAATGAACGATTCCTGGCCCATGCAAAGTCCGAGCGCCACTCGCCACGCTCAACCCGGATCTGAGCCATTGCCTCGGAACTGGGTGCAGGAGCGGCCGCGAGCTTGGACACCAGTTCCAACGTCCCGTCCGTCGAGCCCGTGTCGTAGAGGTTTACCTCGTCGACGTGCGGCCGAATCGATGCGAGGCAGGGCTCGAGGGTGTCGATCGCATCTTTGACGATCAAACAGGCCGCGAGTTTCATGAGCACGACACCGTCTGTCGACGCTACCGCAGAAACTGGCCGACGGATTTCGCGATCACCCCTTCGGGGCAGCGAGGCGGGGAGGCGTCACCGCCGCCGTCGCCGGCGGCTGGCCGCTCACTTGACCCGAGTTCGTGTGAAGTCGGACAATCTGCGCGCGGGGTCTCGTACGACAAGGAGGTTCCATGAACGCCGGCTCCTGGGAGCGCTGGTCGCGGGGGTTCGGCATGCTGTTCGTGGTCGTCGCGCGTGGTCTCGTTCTTCATCTTCGGCGACCAGCCGAAGGTCGACGACTCGGCGGGCAGCGTCGCGTCGTTCTACAGCGACCATCACGGTCGCATCGCATGGGCGAGCGCCCTCTTCCTGTTCTCGTTCGTCCTCCTCACCTGGTTCGTGGCCGCGATGACCAACGCGCTGCGGGACAGGGGCGAGGGGCGCCTCTCGAACGCCGTCGTGCTGCTCGTGGCCGCGTTCATTGCGGGGCAGCTGCTCGTCGGCACGCTGTCCGCCGGGCTCGCCGTGTCGATCGCGAACGGCGTGGTGAGCCCCGATCTCGCTCGGAGCGTGAACACGTTCGCATGGTGCGCGGACACGCTGGCCGCCTACCCGCTCTTCGGAGCGATCATCGCGGCGACGGGCGGGCTGACACGGTCGAAGCTCCTACCCGGGTGGTACGCCTGGTTCGGCGGGATCGCGGCCGTGATCATCCTGCTGCGGGGGACGACCTGGGCCACCGACGGGTTCTGGTCGCCGAGCGGCGACTACGTCTACGCGGAGATCCTGGCGGCCCTCACCTGGACGTTCGTGACGAGCCTGCTGCTCTACCGTGCTCCCGTCGAGTCGGAGGCGCCGGCGCGGGCGGCGGCGCCTACGCCCGCCTGACGCGGCAGCGGTGCGCGAGGGCGGCCGCGGGGCCGCCCTCGCTCGCTTTGTGACCGTCCTGAACGGCGGCCTACACGTAGCCCTGCACGGCGTAGTACGAGACGAGCACGGCCCCGAGCGCGACCGCCGCCACGCCGGCGAAGCCGACCATCCCCGGCCGCCCGTACGCCGCGTGCACCTTGCCGAGCCGCGTGAAGGCGAGCGCGCACAGGGCGCCGCCGATCAGCCCGCCGATGTGGCCGCCGATCGAGATGCTCGACACGGTGAAGCGTGAGGATCAGGTTGATCGCGATGATCGACATGCGCGCTGCCGCCGAGCACGAAGGTGCGCTGGCGTTCGTAGACGAGCGCGGCGCCGAGGATCCCGAAGATCGCGCCCGAGGCGCCGACCGTGAGCGCGTTCTGATCCGTGAGCAGCAGCGCCGCCGGCCGAGCCGCACAGCCCCGAGACGAAGTAGATGAGCAGGAAGCGCAGGTGGCCCGACGGCCTGCTCGACGGGCGTGCCGACCCAGTACAGCATCAGCATGTTCAGCCCGAGGTGGAGGAGCCCGGCGTGCAGGAACATCGCCGTGACCATCCGGTACCACTCGCCCTCGGCGACACCGATCGAGCTGACCGGCGGCGGGGTCGAACGCCCTGCCGACGAGCGCCCCGTCGATGAAGACGCTGCCGCTGTTGTTGCTGAGCGAGGCGCCCTCGCATGAGGTTGAGGAAGAAGACGCCCGACGTTGATGATCACGAGCGCGCGCGTGACGTACGCGCCGCCGCTCGCGAACAGCCGGCGGCCCGCGCGCACCGGCGACGTCTTGCGCGTCCCGCCCGGGACGCCCGCGTGGTCGGGGCAGCGGATCCCGACCGGCGCGAAGACCATGCAGTCCGGGCAGATACCGCGGCCGCACTCGGAGCACGAGACGCCCGTCTCGCGGTCCGGATGGCGGTAGCACCTCAGAAGTCTCGGGCACGGCGCGCAGCGTAGTCACCGGGTAGGTTGCCGACCCGATGCGGGTCGATGTCGCCTTCACGCCGGAGGAGCCGACCGCGGCGCCCGTCGCGATCGTCGTCGACCTCATGCGCGCGACCTCGACGTTCGCGCAGGCGCTCGCGGCCGGCTACCCGCGCGTGCTCGCCGCGGCGGGGATCGACGAGGCGCGGGCGGTGCGCGAGGAGCTCGGCGAGGGCCTGCTCGGCGGCGAGCGGAACGCGCTCAAGATCGAGGGCTTCGACGTGGGCGCGTCGCCGCGCGAGTTCCTCGAGGGGCGCGACGTGCCGCTGATCTTCTCGACCACCAACGGGACGCGGGCGATCCTCGCTGCGGCGGCCGCGCGCCGAGCGCGTGCTGCTCGGGAGCCTGCTGAACCTCGACGCGGTCACGCGCGCGGCCGCCGAGAGCGGGGAGGACGTGGTGGTCGTCTGCGCCGGCTTCCAGGGGCGCTTCGCGCTCGACGACGCGTACTGCGCCGGGCCGGATCGTCGAGCGGCTCGACGCCGAGCGCGGCGACGGCGCCAAGGCGGCGGCGCTCGTTGCGGCGGCGTACCCCGATCCGCTCGACGGGATCAACGCGCGCACCTACGGCCCGCCCGGCCTCGAGGACGACATCGCGTTCGTCGCTCGCGTCAACGCGCTCGACGTGGTGCCGCGCCTGACCGGGATGGTCGCCGGCGCGGCCGAGATCAGGCTCTAGTCCTCGTCCTCCGGCGGCTCGGGCCGCTTGATCTCGCCGAAGACCTGCTCGTAGCGGGTCATGTTCTCGTTCAGCGCGCGGAGCACGTCGAAGAGCACGGTGACCGGGATCTTCACCCGCGAGACGACGCGGCACTCGACGCGCACCGGGCCGTCCGGGTCGTCGGCGTCGACCTGCGGCGGCTGCGTCACGCCGAAGTCGAGCGTGAACTCGTAGGCCGTGTGCCAGACGCTCAGGAAGTTCGCGTAGACGCCCGCCTCGAGGTCGTTCGGCACCTGGATCTGGAACTCGGTGGGGCGGTCCTCCGACTCGTGCTCGCTCACGCGGCGCACCCTACAGACCCTCGTCGGTAACCTGGACAAAATGAGGACAGCGGTCGTCCTGTTCACGCGCGACCTGCGCGTCCACGACCAGCCGGCGCTCGCCGCGGCGGCTCGCGAGGCTGAGCGGGTCGTGCCGCTGTTCGTCGAGGATCCGGCCCTCGGTGCGCCGAACCGGCTCGCGTTCCTCGCCGAGTCGCTGGCGTGTCTCGACGACGAGCTGCGCGCCCGCGGCGGCGCACTCGTCGTTCGCCGCGGCGACGTCGTCGAGGAGGTACGCGCGCGTCGTCGCCGAGACCGGCGCCGACGCGGTCCACACGAGCCGCGACGTGAGCGCGTACGCGCAGCGGCGCGAGGCGAGGCTCGCCGAGGCGGTTCCTCTGCGCCTCCACGACGGCGTCACCGCCGTCCCGCCCGACGCGCTTGCCCCTTCGGGCGGCGACTACTACAAGGTCTTCACGCCGTACTGGCGTGCCTGGCTGCGCGAGCCGCTCCGCGACCCGGAGCCGCCGCCGGCCCGCGTCCTGCTCCCGGACGGGCTCGACCTGGGCGCGATCAGTCGCGCCGACGGCGACTCGCCGGCACCGGCCGCCGGGCGGCGAGACCGCCGGCCGCGCGCGCATGGACGGCGTGGCTGCGCGAGGGCATCGAGCAGCTACGGCGAGCGTCAGCGGCTCGACCTCGACGCGACGTCGCGGCTCAGCCCGTACCTGCACTTCGGCTGCATCTCGCCGCTCGAGCTGGTTCAGGCCGCCTTAACAGGGACAGTCCCTGTTAGGGACGACGCGCCGGGGCGGGGCGCCTTTACAGGGACAGTCCCTGTTAGGGACGACGCGCCGGGGCGGGGCGCCTTTACAGGGACAGTCCCTGTAAAGGGCCCGGCGGACGCGTTCGTCCGCGAGGTCGTGTGGCGCGACTTCTACGCGCAGCTGCTCCTGCACCGGCCGGAGACGTCGCGCGAGGACTTCCGCCCGCGGGGCGACGCGTGGGACGGCGACGAGGAGCTGCTCGACGCCTGGCGCGCCGGCGAGACCGGCTACCCGGTCGTCGACGCGGGCATGCGCCAGCTCCGCGCAGAGGGCTGGATGCACAACCGCGCCCGGCTCATCACCGCCTCGTTCCTGACGAAGCAGCTGTACCTCGACTGGCGGCTCGGCGCGGCGCACTTCTTCGATCTGCTCGTCGACGGCGACGTCGCCAACAACACCGGCAACTGGCAGTGGGTGGCAGGCACGGGCGTCGACACGCGCCCGAACCGCGTCTACAACCCGACGCTGCAGGGGCAGCGCCACGACCCGGACGGCGACTACGTGCGTCGCTGGGTGCCGGAGCTGGCGCACGTCGAGGGCGCCGCCGTCCACGAGCCGTGGAAGCTCCCGGCCCGCGAGCGGCGCGGCTACCCGGCGCCGGTCGTCGACCACGAGTGGGCCGTCCGCCGTTTCCGCAACCGGCGCAGCGGCCGGCTCAGCCTGACCGACGCCTGACGCCGGCGCCGTCCCAGCGCCAGTCGTTCTCCGGCGTGAGATGCGTGCCGCCGACCCAGCGGTCGAGGCCGAGCAGCTCGACGCGGTCGGCGCGGCCGGCGAGCACCGCGCGGCCCTCGTCGGTCAGCTCGAAGGAGGTCGCGGCGAAGAGCCGTCCGTCCCCGCGCGGAGGTGGCGGCGGGACGCGGCCGCCGCCCGCCGCCGCGACGAGCCGCTCGAGCGCGGCGAGTCGCCGCCACACCCAGGCGTCGCCGTCGAACGGCGCCTCCTCGCGCTCCTGGCACGCGAGGAAGAGCTCGTGCGGCCGGCGCGGCCCGTCTACGAGCGCCTCCAGGAGCTGCCGCTCGCTGCGCGACAGCCCGTCCGCCTCGCTCGGCAGCTCTTCGAGCAGCCGTCGCAGGGCGGGGCGGAGGAAGGGCAGCTCGTCGCCTCCTCCTGCCACGAACGCCGCGAGCGCGGTCGGCTCGGGCGCGCGGACCGCATCCCACGCGGCGGCTGCCGCGGCGAGCACCGCATCGTCCACGGCCACGCGCTGCGGCCACAGCGTCTCGAGCTCCGCGGCGGTCAGCTCGCCGAGCCCGTGGAAGTCCGGCCGGCCCGGAAACGTGCCGATGCAGATCAGCTCCGGCCGCGCGTCGCCGGCGAGCGCGAGCACGTCGAGGAGCTGCAGCTGGTCGTAGAGGTCGTGCTCGAACC
This sequence comes from uncultured Thermoleophilia bacterium, assembly GCA_963734565.1. GTDB lineage: Bacteria > Actinomycetota > Thermoleophilia > Gaiellales > Gaiellaceae > JACVRM01. The sequence goes on from CAVTHM010000004.1 coordinate 6,850, forward strand.
ACAGGACGACCGGCCCCTCGGCGAGACCGGTCGTGAGGATCTCGTCGCGGCGCTCGAGCTCGGCGCGGATCGTCGTCGCGGTGCCCCAGCCGGCGTCCGCGAGGAAGCGGGCGCGCAGCCGGAGCAGCTCGCGCCGCGGCACCGCGGGCACCGGCCCCTCGTTCAGGACGTCGTCCCAGGCGAGCACGGCGCCGCCGACCCCGGTCTGCCGAAGCGTGTTGGCGGCGCTCTCGCCGTTCGTGACGTGCAGCGCACCCGAGCGCGTGCCGGGCGCCCGCCCGCGCCGGGCGAGATACGCCGCGCCGCACGTGCAGCGGTCGAGCGAGTCGCACGCGCAACCGACGACCTGCGCCAGCCCGTCGCGCACGCGCCGCAGGCTCGCGATCTTCGCGTCGACCTCGTCGATCTTCGCGGCGAGCCGGATGCGCAGCTCCTCGCTCGCTGCCTCCTGGCGCCGCCCGGTGACGCGCAGGTACTCCTCGATCTCCGCGAGCGTGAAGCCGAGCCCCTGCGCCTCCTTGATCGCGCGCACGAACCGCACCGTCTCGGCGTCGTACGAGCGGTGGCCCGAATGGCTGCGCTCCGGCTCGGGCAGCAGCCCGCGGCGCTCGTAGTAGCGGAACGTCTCGACGTTGACTCCGGCCCGCTCGGCCGCCTCACCGACTCGCATGGGACGACTGTAAACCCGGACCTTGGTACGGATTGCAACCCGGCTAGAGTCGGCGCGTGATCGACCACGTCGACGATCCGCGTCTCCGACCGCGATGCGTCCGAGCGGTTCTACGACACGGTGCTGCCCGTGGTCGGCGATCGACAAGGACTACAGCGAGCGAAGAGGGGGCCGAGTGGGGCGACTTCGGGCTCTATGGCGCCGGCCCCGGCGAGCCGGTCACGCGCCGCCTGCACGTCGCGTTCGCGGCCGCGTCCCGGGACATGGTCGACACGGTTCTGGCGCGCGGGCACCGCGGCGGGCTACGCGAGCGACGGCGAGCCCGGCCCGCGGCCGCAGTACGCCGAGGACTACTACGGCGCGTTCCTCCTCGACCCCGACGGCAACAGCATCGAGGCCGTTCACCGCGAGCGCGAGCGCCAGGGACCGTTCGGCCACCTGTGGATCCGCGTCGCGGACGTCAGCGCAGCGCGCGCGCTTCTACGAGCTGATCGCGCCCTGGAGCGGCCATCCGCTCGACCATCGAGCGCGACGGCTTCGCGCACTTCAGAGGCACGGACACGTCGTTCTCGCTCGTCGACGACGGTCCGCCTACGGAGCACCTGCACCTGGCGTTCGGCGCCAACGACAATCGCGCCGTGCAGGAGTTCCACCGCGCCGCGGTCGAGGCCGGCTACCGCGACAACGGCCCGGCCGGCGAGCGGGCCGTGTACCACGCGGGCTACTACGGCGCCTTCGTCCTCGACCCGGACGGGAACAACATCGAGGTGGTGAACCACAATCGCTGAGGAGGCGCGCCTCGAGCGCAGCGAGACCGGCGTCCGGCCGGTCGGCGACGGCTGGTTCGTCGTCAACGCGCGCGACATGACGTGGTTCCGCACGGACGGCTGCGGCTACTACGTCACGTTCGACCCGGCGGACCGGCGCTTCGACCAGCTCGGGATCGGGCTCGGCATCCTGCGCCCCGGCGAGCCGAGCGCGATGTACCACGGCGAGGACGCCCAGGAGGACTTCCTCGTGCTCGCCGGCGAGTGCCTGCTCCTCGTCGAGGGCGAGGAGCGGCTGCTGAAGCAGTGGGACTTCGTGCACTGCCCGCCGTGGACAGAGCACATCTTCGTCGGCGCGGGGGAGGGGCCGTGCCTCGTCCTGGCGGTCGGCGCGCGCAAGCCCGGGCGCGGGATCGTCTACCCGGTCAACGAGCTCGCGCTGCGCTACGGCGCCGGTGTGGAGCAGGAGACGACCGACGCCCGCGAGGCCTACGCGCGCTTCGCGGACGACGTGCCGGTGCCCTGCCCGCCCGACTTCAATGCATAGCCGCCGAGCAGCTCGTCGTCCGTGCGCGCGGCGAGGAACTTCGGCACGACCATCCGCCACGCGTCGAGCACGTACTCGGTCAGCTCCTGCTCGTCGAGCGCCTCGAGCCGCGCCACCACCCAGTTGAAGCGCAGGTCGGATTCGCGCGGCAGCCGGAACTTCTCCGGATAGGTCTGCACGAGGGCGTCGCGCTCCTCCTTCGGGAACGCGAACCCCATCTGCGTCTCGTCCCGCGAGAAGGCAGCCCAGACGATCTGGCCGACGCGGAACTTCACGCGGCCGCGGACGACGACCTCGTAGGAGCGGGGAAGGTTCCGCGCGATCGCGCGAACGTCGTCGACAGTCGCCACGGGAAAAGTCATACTCGCTCCATGTCCATCACCGAAGCTGTGCGGGGCTGGTGGGCGCGAGTCAATCGCCGCTTCGAGCCCACCGACGGCGGCGTGACCCGCCAGGACCTGAAGAACGACATGACGCCTACGCCGGGTTATCAGCGGGGCACCGGATCCGGCAAGGACGAGGCAGAGAGGTACCAGGCAGACAGCGATCCGAAGTAGCTGCGGTGCGCTGTCGCAGCTGCTGAGTCGATCAGGCTGCTGACAGCTCGCGAGCCCACCGCTCGACGAGCTCCGCTGCGGATGCCTCCCGCGCCCGCCGGTACGCGGTTCCGGCCCAGAGGTTGATGCCGTCGGCGTCGCCTTGCTCTCGCGCGGCCGCGCGGATCGGGGCGGTGATGTAGTGGATCTCGGGGTATGCGCGCGGGGCGTAGGCGTCGTGATCGCGCATGAAGCGGTTGACGATGCCGCGCGCGCGTCGCCCGGTGAAGGCGCGGGTCAACCGGGTCGTCCCGTCGCCGGCAAGCGCGCGCCGGTGCGGGGCGGAGGTCCCCGCTTCGCGGGCGAGGAGGAGGGCCGAGCCGATCTGCGCGGCGACGGCGCCCGCGGCCAGCGCGGCCGCGATGTCGTCGTCCGCTCGCGATGCCGCCGGCCGCGATCAGCGGCGCCTCGGTCGCCCGCGCGACGTCGTCGAGCAGCGCGAGCAGCGGCAGCGGCTCGTCGTCGCGGTCGTGGAAGGAACCCTGGTGGCCGCCGGCCTCCGCGCCTTGCACGACGAGCGCGTCCACGCCTGCCGCGGTCGCCTGCTCCGCCTCGCTGCGGGACGTGACGGTGCACCAGACGACGCAGCCGGTGGTGCGGAGCGATTCGACGATCTCGCGCTCGGGGCAGCCGAAGGTGAACGAGAGAACGGCGGGCCGTTCGCGGGCGGCGAGCTCGAGCTTGGCCGTCCAGTCGTCGTCGCTCCACCGCGGCTCGCCCGGCTCCACGCCGTAGCGCTCGGCCTCGTCGCGCATCCGCAGGGCGTAGGCCTCGACCGCCGGTTCGTCCACCGGCTCGCGCGCGGGGTAGAAGAGATTGAGGCCGAACGGGCGCGAGGTGAGGGCACGCAGCTCGTCGAGCTCGGCCGCGACCGCTGCGGCCGTCTTGTAGCCGGCGGCGAGGAAGCCGAGCCCGCCGGCGTCGGAGACGGCCGCCGCCAGCGCCGGCGTGGACGGCCCGCCGGCGAGCGGCGCCCCGACGATCGGCGCCGCCAGCTCGGGCCAGGCGCGCATCGGCAAAAAGTACTTGACAGGGGAACACGTGTTCGTATGGAACATACGTTCCGGTGCTTGCTGCGATCGTCATCCCAGGGTTCGAGCTTCGCGCGATCCTACGAACGTCGTCGATCGTGGCCACGAAACGCATGGTGGCGTATCGAGGCAGGGCGCAGAGCGTGCGTTGTTGGACGCCTGGCGGCCCGGTGGCGCAGGTGCGATCCCCGGCCCGTGAGCTGGGTGAAGCAGAAACCCGCGCTGGGAAACGCAGAAAACCCTAATTCGCCGGACATCGACACCGCTATCCTGGGAGTACCAGAGGGCAGTACTGCCGAACGGGTGCCGTCGTCATTCCGGCCACATGGCCCGGCGGCACCGGCCGGAAACGGCGCGGGAAACCTCTGTGAGACCGGCAACCGGACTTACGGAGGTGGATGAGTGGACCCGCAACCCTGGATCTGGGCCGCATTCGGCGTGTTCGTCTTCGCGATGCTGGCCCTCGACCTCGTCGTCTTCTCGCGACGCGGCAGCGAAATCGGCCTGCGGCGCGCGGTCGCATGGAGCATCGCGTGGACCGCGCTCGGACTTGGCTTCGCCGCCGTGCTCGCTGTCTGGCAGGGGCGTGAGCCGGCCGAGGAGTACCTCGCAGGCTTCCTGATCGAGAAGTCGCTCTCGATCGACAACCTGTTCGTCTTCGCCCTGATCCTCTCGTACTTCGCCGTGCCCGCCGCCTACCAGCGGCGCGTGCTCTTCTGGGGGATCGTCGGGGCAATGGTGCTGCGCGGCGTCTTCATTGCCGGGGGCGCGGCGCTGCTCGACGCGTTCCACGCAACCGTCTACGTCTTCGGCGCGTTCCTCGTCCTGACCGGCATCCGCATGGCCCGGCACAGGGACGTGGAGATCCATCCGGAGCGGAACCCGGTGCTACGGGTGCTGCGGCGGGTGTTGCCGATCTCGTCCGAGTACCACGGCGACCGGCTCACGGTGAGGCACGGGGGCCGCTGGGTGGCGACGCCGATGCTTGCCGCGCTTGCACTGGTGGCGACGTTCGACGTCGTGTTCGCTGTCGACTCGATCCCGGCGATCTTCGCGGTCACGCGCGAGACGTTCCTGGTGTACGCGGCGAACGCGTTCTCGCTGCTCGGCCTCGCGTCCTTGTACTTCGTCCTCGCCGGGATGATGACGCGGTTCCGCTACCTGAACGTCGGGCTCGCGGCCGTGCTCGTCTTCGTCGGCGGGAAGATGCTCGTGTCGGACGTCTTCCACGTGCCGGTGTACGCGTCGCTGGCCGCGGTCGTCCTGACGCTCGTGCTCGCCGTCCTGCTCTCGCTCCGCGTGAGCGCGCCGACGACGGCGAAGACCGACAACGCCCCTGAGCGCAAGCCGGCGCTCGCGGGCGCGGGAAGGAGGTGAGGACGTGTTCATGCTCGCAACCGTGCTCGTCGCGATCGCGGTCCTGTACCTGCTGACCGCGCTCGCGTTCGAGGCGGAAGGGCTCCTCCCGCACCCGTACCGCGTCACGGCGGCGCTCGCCGCAGTGCTGGTGGTCGGGCTGGCGCTGGTGTTCCTCGAATAGACCGCCGGCGGCCGACGACGGCCTAAATTCGGCGCAGAAAGTCTTGACAGGAGAACGTGTGTTCGTATAGAACATACGTTCCGGTGCTTGCTGCGATCGTCATCCCAGGGTTCGAGCTTCGCGCGGCGCTCCGCGACCGGCCGGGGCTCATGCGGCGGCCCGCGGCCCTCGCGCCGCTTCCCGGGCGCGAGCCGCTGCTCGGGCCGGTGACCGCGGCGGCCGAGGCGGCCGGCGTCAAGCCCGGCATGCGGATGGGCGAGGCGCTCGCCATGTGCCCGGAGCTCGTGCTCGTCGAGCAGGACCCGGCGGTCGCCGAGGACGCCTGGGAGGGGATCGTCCGGCGGCTCGAGGACTCCGGCTTCGCGGTGGAGCCCGCCGGGCTCGGCACCGTGTATTTCGAGACGAAGGGCGTGGAGCGGCTGTACGGCGGCGTCCAGGCGGCGCTGCACCGGGCGCTCGCGGCCGTGGGGGCGGGGTGGGATGCGCGGGCAGGGGCAGCCGTGCGTCGCTTCGCCGCCCTCGCGGCGGCGAGCGTCGCCCGCGCCGGCCAGGTCGTGGTGGTCGCCGACGGCGACTCGCGCGACTTCCTGGCGCCCTTGCCGCTCACGCTCCTGCCGCTCGACGCAGGGCGGCGCGTAGAACTGGAAGAACTCGGCGTCCAGAAGCTCGGGCAGCTGGCAGAGCTGAACGGTGCGGCGGTCGCCGAGCGGCTCGGACGGGACGGGCGGCAGGCCTGGACGCTTGCGAGCGGGAGGGGCTCGCGCAGTGTTCATGGCCGCCGTCCACCGGCCGAGGTCGCCGAACGACTCGATTTCCCCGAAGCGGTCGGGAACGAGCTGACGCTGCGGCGGGCGCTCCACGTGCTCGTCGACCGGCTGCTCGACAGCCCGACCCGTGACGGCCGCTTCGTCCGCAAGCTCGCGTTGGTGGCGCGGCTCGCAGGCGGTGGGTCATGGCGGCGGACCGTCACGCTCCGTGAGCCTGCGGCCGAGCGCGACCGCTTGCGCGCCGCGCTCGGTCCCAAGCTCGCGGAGCTCCCTGCACCGATCACTCGGCTTACGCTCGAAGCGGTGGAGCTCGCCGACTCGCGCGGAAGCCAGCTCGCGCTCGTTGCCCCGGAGGGCGAGGACCTGCACGAACGGCTGAAGGACGGCCTCCGCCAGGTGCGCGCAAGCACCGGCGGCGGCGCCGTGTGCACCGTCGTCGACATCGCTCCGTGGTCACGGCTACCGGAACAGCGGGCACTGCTGGTCCCCAGAGACGCGTAAACGCTCCTCGGGCTGCGCTGGTGGAGGCGCATGCCGACGGCACTCCGCGTCGCGTCAACCGGCAGGGAGTGGCCGTCGTTCGTGAGGAGTGGCGCGTCGTCGACCGGTGGTGGACCGAGGAGCCCGTGCAGCGGCGCTACTTCGAGGTCGTCCTCGAGACGGGCCAGAACACCGTCGTCTTCCGCGACCAGGGCGCATGGTTCACGCAGCGCGGTGCTTAGTAGCCGTCGAAAGTCCGGCTCGCTGCGCTTGGCCATGACGACTTTCGACGGACTTTTTGAGTCAGACGCGACTTCGCGCGACGTGGCTCACGGCGGGCAAGCCCGCCTCCGCCGATGAAAGTCCAGCTACAGAGGCGAGAAGAGCGTCACTTGGACGCCGTCCGGGTCTTGCACCGAGAACTGGCGGGCACCCCACGGACGGTCCTCGGGCGCGGGCGCCTTCAACCCCTTCGCCGCCACCTGCGCGTGGAATGCGTCCACGTCGTCGACCTGGACGTAGAGGCTGATGCCGGCCGGCGAGACGTACTCCTGGCCCGGTGCGAGCTTGATCAGCTCGACGATCCCCGACGCGGCGCCGAGCAGCGCGCCCCGGTCGTCCTCGCCACGATCCCAGCCGCCCACCACGGGGAACGCCAGCGTGTCGCGATAGAACGCGACCGCGACCTCGAAGTGGCGCGGGGACCAGACCGCGCGGAACTCACCCGGCACGCGGCCATCCTCGCACGCGCGTGACACGCCCGCGACGCCCGGTCGACGGCGACCGCCCGGCCGAGACACCGCACCGGCAGCGCCGCGAGAAGGTCACGCCGCCGACGTCCCGCGCCCAGCCTGGCGGCGGCTACGTCGAGCTCCACTGCCACTCCGCGTACTCGTTCCTCGACGGCGCCTCCCGCCCGGAGGAGCTGGCCGCGACGGCGGTCGAGCTCGGCTACGAGGCGCTCGCGCTCACCGACCACGACGGCGTCAGCGGCTCGCTCGAGTTCGCCCACGCCGCGAAGGTCTTCGGCCTCCGCGCGATCACCGGCACCGAGGTCACGCTCGAGGGCGGCGCCCACGTCACGCTGCTCGTCGAGACGCCGCAGGGCTACCGCAACCTGTGCCGGATCCTCACCGCCGCACACGAGGGCACGCGCGCCGACCCGCCAAGTAACAGACTGTTACAAGGCCGGTCCGGGCCCGGCGCAACCGCCGCGAGACCGGAGCCAAGTAACAGTCTGTTACAAGGCGAGAAGGGCGCATTCAGCACGGCGTACCGCGTGCCGCTGCCCCCGATCCTGCCGCTCGAGACGCTGCTCGAGCACACCGAGGGGCTCGTCTGCCTCTCCGGCTGCGCCCGCCACGGGCTCGCCGTCCGCAACCCGAACGCGGCCGCCCGCGTTGCGCAGGCCTTCGGCCGCGACAGCTTCTTCGTCGAGCTCCAGCGCCCGTACGAGCGCGGCGACGCGCGCCGCAACGCCCGGCTGCGCGAGCTCGCCGAGGCGCTCGGCGTGCGCACCGTCGCGACCGGCGACGTCCACGCCCACCACCGCGCGCGCACGGCGCTCCAGGACGTGCTCGTCGCCATCCGCAACAACACGTCGCTCGAGGGCTGCGAGCCCGAGCGGCGCGGCAACCACGAGGCCGTACCTCCGCGCCGCCCGCCGAGATCGCCGAGCGGTTCGCGCACGACCGCGACGCCGTCGCGCGCACCGTCGAGCTCGCCGATCGCCTCCGCTTCGACCTGACCGAGGAGCTCGGCTACCGCTACCCCGACTTCTCCGACGGCGACGTCCCCGCCGACGTCCAGCTCGCCCGCATCTGCGACCGCGCCTTCGAGGAGCGCTACAGCGGCGCCAACGGCCACAAGAAACGCGCGCGCGAACGGCTCGACGAGGAGCTCGCGCTCATCCGCGAGATCGGCCTCTCCGGCTTCTTCCTGCTCCACCACGAGGTGCTCGAGCTCGCCCGCGACGTCGCCCGCGAGGTGCGCGGCACCGACTCGCCGCGCAGCGTCCTGCCGCCGGGCCGCGGCCGCGGCAGCTCGGTCGGCTCGATCGTCTGCTACCTGACCGGCCTCTCGCACGTCGACCCGGTCGCGGCCGGCCTCTCGCTCGGCCGCTTCCTGAACCGCGAGCTCGTCTCGGTCCCGGACGTCGACCTCGACTTCCCGCGCGACATCCGCGAGCGGCTGATCGTCCGCGTCATCGAGCGCTACGGCTCCGAGCACACCGCGCTCGTCTGCAGCTTCGCCACCTACCGCGCGCGCGGCGCCATCCGCGACGTCGGCAAGGCGCTCGGCCTGCCGTACGCCGAGCTCGAGCGGCTCGCCCGCTACTCCGACGGCTGGAACGCGCGCCGCGTCTCCGAGGAGGTCGCCCAGCTCCCCGACGCGAAGCGGAAGGCGCTCTCGCCGCGCTGGCGCGCCTTCGGCGAGCTCTGCCGCGAGATCGCCGGCCTGCCGCGCAACATCGCCCAGCACCCGGGCGGCATGGTCATCTCGTCGCGGCCGCTCGATCGACCTCGTCCCCGTCCAGCCCGCCGCGATGGCCGGCCGCCAGATCTGCCAGTGGGACAAGGACTCGTGCGACGACGCCGGCTTCCTCAAGATCGACCTGCTCGGGCTCGGGATGCTGTCGGCGGTCGAGGACTGCGTCGAGCAGATCGCCCGCCTGCGCGCCGAGCCGATCGACCTGTCGCGCATCCCGCTCGACGACCAGGAGGTGTACGGCGAGATCCGCCAGGCCGACACCGTCGGCGTCTTCCAGATCGAGAGCCGCGCGCAGATGCAGATGCTGCTGCGCACGCGGCCCGAGAACCTCGACGACCTGACGATCGAGGTCGCGCTCGTCCGGCCCGGGCCGATCCAGGGCGGCGCCGTCCACCCGTACATCGCCCACCGCGAGGCGCTCCGCCGCGACCCGTCGTTCGTGCCGCCCGTCGACCACCCGCTGCTCGCCGAGCCGCTCCGCGACACGCTCGGCGTCGTCGTCTTCCAGGACCAGGTGCTCGCCGTCGCGATGGCGCTCGCCGGCTTCACCGTCGGCGAGGCCGAGGCGCTGCGCCGCGCGATGAGCCGCAAGCGCTCGGCCGAGGCGCTCGAGGCGCTGCGCGAGCGCTTCGTCGAGGGCGCGCTGCGCAACGGCGTCGACGAGGAGACCGCGCACCGCGTCTACGACAAGCTCGCGGCCTTCTCCGGCTTCGGCTTCCCGAAGTCGCACTCGGTCGCGTTCGCGCTGCTCGCCTACCAGTCGGCGTGGCTGCGCCGCTACTACCCGGCCGAGTTCCTGTGCGCGCTGATGAACGCGCAGCCGATGGGCTTCTACCCGCCGGCGACGCTCGTCCGCGACGGCCAGCGGCGCGGGGTGGAGGTGATCCCGCCCGACGTGAACACGAGCGACGCGCGCTGCGTCATCCGCGACGGCGTCGTGGTCGTCGGGCTCGGCTACGTGCGCACCGTGAGCGAGGCGGACGCGCAGACGGTCGTCGACGAGCGTGAGCGCGCCGGCCGGTTCGCGGACGTGCGCGACCTCGCGCAGCGCGCGCCGCTCCAGGGCGACCGGCTGTCGGCGATCGTCGCGGCGGGCGCGTGCGACTCGTTCGGCCGGCCGCGCCGCGAGCTGCTCTGGGAGCTCGGCCTCGTCCCGCGCGGCGCGTCGGTCGCCGGCTCGGGCGGCGAGCAGCGCCAGCTCGCGCTGCCGCTCGAGCCGACCGCCGCGACGCCCGAGCTGCCCGAGCAGACCGTCTGGGAGCGGATGCTCGCCGAGTACGGCGGCACGACGCTCTCGATCGGCGTCCACCCGCTGGAGCTGCTCCGCCCGCACCTGCCGCCCGGCACGGCGGGCAGCCGCGACCTGCCCGACGCTGCGCAACCGCTCGCGCGTCACGGTCGCCGGCATGGTCGTCGCGCGCCAGCGCCCGTCGACCGCGAACGGCGTCGTCTTCATGCTGCTCGAGGACGAGCACGGCCACATCAACCTGATCGTCCCGCCGCCGGTCTACGAGCGGCACCGCGCGATCGTCCGCGGCGAGCCGCTCGTCCTCGCCCGCGGCACGTTCGAGCACGTCGGCCGCAACCGGAACATCGTCGTGTGGCAGCTCGAGACGCTCGGCCCGCTGGCGCGGCAGATCTCGCGGGCCGGCGAGCGTGGCAGCGGCCTTGCTCCGGACGCGCACCACTTCGGGTCTCGCTAGGTGATCCGAACGGGTAGTAGTCACTAGCCGCCCGCGTAGTGATCCTTGGTGTCCCTGCCGCGAGAGTGGCGCAACTTGAGTCGAAAGCAGTCCCTCGAAGCGCTCCTCGCGGTGGTCGCGCTGGCGTTCCTGCTCGGAATCGCCGGCTTTGCGACCGCTCTTGCCGTTCCGTCGTCGACACCGGCGACGACACACGCGACCTGCACGAAGGCCGGAAAGCTCCGCCGTCAGCGCGCGGTCTCGTCATACAAGAAAGCGATGCCCGCCGCCCGCAAGCGCTACTTCAAGCATCACGAGAGGCCGCGTCTGCGCGCGCGTTTCGTCACCGGTCAGCGCGCACGGCTGCGCCGGCTCACGAAAGCGGCGGCGTGCACGGTTCCGAAGAAGCCCGCCTCGAGCTCGACGACCAGCACCCGCCCGCCGGTCACGACCGTCGCGAGCCCGCCGGCGACGGAGGCCACGTCGACCACCACAACCACGACGACCGCGCCCGCTCCGACGACGACGTCTTCGGCGACGACCACGACGACGACCACCGTGCCTGCTCCTCCGCCGGCGACCGTGGTGGTCGTCTCGACGGGCTTCTCCCAGCAGTCGTCGAGCGCCAACACCGACGTCGACTACGGCATCGTGCTCCGGAACACATCACCCGACCGCGATGCGCGCAACGTCCAGGTCACCGTGAACGCCGTCGGCGCGCAGAACGTGGTGCTCGACACCAACACGTCCACGGTGCTCACGATCCCCGCCGGCTCCACGTACTACTTCGGCGGCCGGGCGTTCTATTCGGGCAGTGCGGTCACGACGCGCCTGGACGCCGTTGCCCAGGTCGGCGAGAGCGTCGCCAAGGAGAGCACGCTGCCGGCGCCCGCGAACGTCCGCCTCGAGCCGTCGTCGCTGGGAGGCGTCGAGGTCCTCGGTGAGGTGAAGAACACGGCCGCGACGCCGCTGTCGTCGTTCGCGCGCATCACCGCCGTCCTCTTCGACAGCCAGGGCAGGGTCGTCGGCGGCGGCTCCGGCTCCCTGGAATCGGACGTGCCGCCCGGGGCGCGGATCGGGTTCAGGCTGTTCGCGACCAGCGTCCCGCCGGCAGGTGCGGCCAGTGCCCAGGTCTCGATCGAGCCCGAGTACGACCCCGCCTCGCCGGCAAGCGCGCTCGTGACGGTGCCCAAGCACGGCTTCTCGGAGGCGTTGTCGTCAGCGACGAGAGAGCTCGACTACGGCGTCGTCTTGCGCAACGTGTCGCCCGACCGCGACGTCAAGGGCGTGCACGTCACCGTCAGTGCGCTCGATGCGCAGAACGTGGTGATCCGGTCGGAATCCACGAGGCTCGAGGCCATCGCCGCCGACTCCACCTACTACTACGGCGGCTGGCTCTTCCATTCGGCCTCGCAGACGACGACCGCGCTGGAGGTCTTCGTGCAGGCGGACGGCAGCGCGGCCAAGGCGGTCGTCCAGCCCGTGCCTGCGAACGTCCGCGTTCAACCGGTGCTGGGCGGCGGCGTGCAGGTCATTGGAGACGTCACGAACGTAGCCTCGGCGCCGCTCTCGTCGCTGGCGGCCATCACGGCCGTCGTCTTCGACGCCGGTGGGAACGTCATCGGAGGAGGCCTCGCGTTTCCGGTGTCGGACGTGCCGCCCGGCGCGCGGGCCGGGTTCACGGCGTACGCCTTCAGCGTGCCCGGCCGGCCAGGCTGCGAGCGCGCAGGTCTCCGTCGAGCCGGCCTACCACTGACGCCCGCCACTCCGCAGGACCCCCCGCAAAGTAGCCCTGCTCGACCCCGCGCGACCACGTGCCGACGCCCGGCGGAGAAGAGGAGCTGGCCAGCGGCGCTCAGTAGTGGTCGATGGGGGTCAGCGTCCCGTCCGTCAGCAGAGTCGCGTTCGCTGGTACGTACAGCTCCATCCGCGGGCGGTGTGCGGCGCCTTCTCGCACCGCACGATCGCGGCCGGCATTTGGGATGTCGAAGGAGGCGACGTGGTTGGTGTCCCACGCGCCCCGCAGCACCAGAGGGCCATCGACATGGCGGTCGTGCCAGACGAAGGCGAAGCGATCGGTGACGTAGTCCCTCTTCGCGTAGTAGGCGATCGAGTGGCGGCTGTCGTGAACGACGATGTGGCAGCCGACCGGGTTCACGGCCGCAAGTGCGTCGCTCTCGGCGAGGAGGATCCCGGCGTGGATCGAGTAGCCGCGGGCAAGGAGACGGGACACGGCCGCGCGGCTTCCCGCGTTGTCCGAGGCGTTCCAGCCTCTTGCGCACTCCTGCTCGTCCATCACCACCGTCTTGTGGTTGCCCCCGCCGCACGCCGGTAAGAGCAGTAGAGCGGCGACGAGAGCGACGCTGAGCTGGCGCGCGCACACGGATCTAATTTTCAGCGACGCTTGCGGGAGCAGCCCATGCCCAGCCAGTTCTGGTGGTGGACGCGTTTGTCGCCGGCGTAGGCGTCTAGCCACGTGACGGCGCAAGGGCAGCCGTTGTAGGTGCGGCAGTCGTAGACGAAGCCGTTGTCCGCGGAGAGCGGAACGAGGTGGCGGACGCCGCGCGAGCCGACGACCACGATTCGTGTGACCTCGTCGGCGGCGACCCCAGCAAGAAACTGCCCGGCGCCCGCAACGACACGCTGCCGCTCGAAGAGGGGCCCGGGGCTACAGCCTCCACCAGCGCCACGCCAGACGAACCAGTAGCCGCTCTCCCCGCGAGAGGTCTTGTAGATGTACACCCGGCCACGCCGGTTTGGCCCGCCGTCGTAGGTGGCGACCAGCCGGCTTGCGATCACCCGACCGCCGCGCCGACACGCAACCTCCTTCAGCGAAGCCGGCAGCTCATCTGACGCACGAGCCGAACGGCTGAACGCCTTTGCGTCAAAGGAGCCGCCAGCTCCCGCGAGACCGGCGATGGACACCGCCGCCATAAGCACGACCGCAAACGCGACCACGTGCTTCACAGCCGTGATCGTACTGCGATGATTTGCGGCGGGAGGGCGAGGCACGGAACGGCGTCTGCGTACCAGTCGCCGAGATGCCAGCTCGCCCGATCCTGCGAGGCAGTCAGTAGTCGCTGATCTGCAACGCGAAGCGCGGGAGGCGCTTCTTGACGGCGCGGTTGAACGACGCCTCGTAGCGCTCCGCTGTCTCCTCGTCCATCGACCGCATGTACGCGTCGCGGATCTCGGCCAGGAGCTCCGTGCCCGTCTCGACCAGGTCGGAGAACTTCTCGTAGTGCGCCTCGGCCTCGTCGTGCGGGACGCGGTTGTACGCCCGGAGGGCCTCCTCGGTGTCGCGGATCAGCTCCGCCTCGTCGCGCTCGAAGATGTCGAGCTGCCGGCTGATCACGTCACGGAACGGATCGCGCCGGAACACGGCTCGTAGAGTAGTGCGCTCGCCGTGGCCCTCCTCGTCCGCACCTGGAACCTCTTCCACGGCGATGCCGTGCCGCCCGAGCGGCGATCGCACCTGCGCGACATGCTCCGGCTCGCGACCGCCGACGACCCGGACGTCCTTTGCCTCCAGGAGGTGCCCGTCTGGGCGCTCGGCAGCCTCGCCGGGTGGAGCGGCATGCAGGCGTTCGGCGCGGTGGCCGCGCAGCCGCGCGTCGGGCCGCTGCCGTCCACGGGCTCGCTCGGCAAGCTGCTGACGCGGATCGACCCGGCGCGGCTGCGCTCGCTCTTCACCGGCCAGGCCAACGCGATCCTGCTCGCGCGGCGTCACGCGGGCGAGGCGGCCGGATCGGCGGTGCTCAACTCGCGCACGTTCCGCCAGGTGCAGGCGCGCTGGCTGAAGCTCGACCTCGTCACGCGGCTCGCGTGGGCCAAGGAGCGGCGCGTCGTGCACGGCGTGCGCGTGCACTTCGCCGACGGGCGGCGCGCGCTCGTCGCGAACTTGCACGCGACCGGCTCGCACGACAAGCGGCTGCCGGATGCGGAAGTACGGCGTGCGGCCTGGTTCGCGGACGCCGTGACCGCGCCGGACGAGCTGTGCGTGCTCGCCGGCGACCTCAACGTACGGGCGGCGGTGTCGCGGACGCTGGTCGACCTGTGCGGACCGGAGTGGGGCTTCTCCCCGCCAGGCCCGGGGATCGACCACGTGCTCGTGCGCGGCGCCGAGGCGACGCCGGGGCTGCCGTGGCCGCTGCGCCGCCGCGCCGTCGACGGGCTCCTGCTCTCCGACCACGCGCCGGTGGAGGTGACGGTCGCGTGAGCTGGGCGGAGGCTCGTGCGCAGTTCCCGGTGCTCGACCGCTTCGCGTACCTGAACGCGGGCAGCGTCGGCCCCTTGGCGCGCGCGACGGTCGAGGCCGCCGAGGCCGAGGAGCACCGCGACCTGGCCGAGGGCCGCGGCTCGAAGACGCGCTTCGAGGCGGTCATGGGCTTTCGCGTGCGCACGCGCGAGGCGATCGCCGGCGTGGTCGGCACGACCGCCGAGCACGTCGCGCTCACGGCGTCGACGTCGGAGGCGTGCCGCATCGCGGTCGCCGCCCTCGAGCTCGGCCCCGACGACGAGATCGTCACGACCGACGCGGAGCACTTCGGGCTGCTCGGGCCGGTCGGGGCGTCGCAGGCTCGCGTGCGCGTCGCCGCGGTGCGCGACCGTCCCGCCGACGAGGCGCTCGACGCGATCCTGGCGGAGGTGACGCCGCGCACGCGGCTGATCGCGCTCTCGCACGTCCTGTGGGTCAACGGGCACGCGATCCCGATCGCGGAGCTGGCCGAGCGCGGCATCCCGCTGCTCGTCGACGGCGCGCAGTCGGCCGGCGCGATGGCGGTCGACGCGACGCCGTACGACTTCTACACCGTGTCCGGCCAGAAGTGGCTGTGCGGCCCGGACGCGACCGGGGCGCTCGTCGTCCGCGAGCCGGAGCGCTGGACGGTCGCGCTGCCGAGCTACCTGTCGCAGGACGGCTACGAGCCGGACGGGACGTTCAAGCCGCGGGCCGGCGCTGCCCGCTACGAGCCCGGCTGGGTGCCGAGCTCGTCGATGGCCGGGCTGCTGGCGGCGATCGAGCTCGCCCCGGAGGGACGCTTCGAGCGCGCCCGCGAGCTGGCCGCCCGCTGCCGCGAGCTGCTCGCCGAGCGCGTCGACGTCGTCACCGAGCCGGGCCACTCGACGCTGGTCACGTGGCGCGACGAGCACGCGCCCGACAAAGTCGTGCAGGCGCTCGAGGCGGGCGTCGTGATCCGCGAGATGCCGAAGCTCGGCTTGCTGCGCGCCTCGGTCGGCTGGTGGAACGACCGAGGCGACCTGGAGCGGCTGCTGACGGGCTGTCCTGACGTCGTCGGGATCCACCAGGCAGATGGCAGCGGCTGCTTCGCGGCCGCGTCTACGCCGGGTTACAGCCGTGAGCCGCAGGGCCGGATTGGCCCAAGGCTTTTACGGCTGAGGCGAAAACAGCGCCACGTCGTTGCCGTCGGGATCCTTGAGGCTCGCGTAGCGCTGGCCCCAGAACGCGTCCCAGGGCTCGAGGTGGCCCTCGTAACCGGCACCGGTGAGCTCCGCGTAGAGGGAGTCGACCTCTGCCGGGGACTCGACGAGGAAGCAGAGTGAGACGGACGTGCCGCTCTCGGCGGGCTTCCACGCCGGGTCGAAGCTCCGCATGACCTCGTGCGTGTCCCAGCCGACGCGCAGGCCGCCGGGCAACGTCGCCTCGACGTGCGCCCTCGACGTCGTCCGCGCCTTCGGCAAAGTCGAGCCCGAGCCGGCGGTACGAGAACGCGAGCGATGCCGCCCATGGTCCTCGGACGTGGAGTCCGATCATGTCCGGGAGTGCGCCGTGCGACCGCTCGGCCGTCGCGCGCCCGGTAAGCCTGGCGGTCTCGGCGGTGCGCAGCCCGAGCTCCGGCGCGATCGGCTGGAGCGCCTCGATCACGTTGCGGATGTGGTCGTCCAGCTCGAGCCCGAGCAGCTCCGCGCCGGCGTAGACCTCGTCGCGGTGGACGCCGGCCGCGAACGACGGCTGCTTGAGCTTCTTCTTCACGGACTTCGGCTCGAGGCCGTCGATGCCCGTCGGCCGCACGAGCCCGCACGCGTGGATGAACCCGGAGAGCTCGTCGCAGGCGAAGAGCGTCTTCTTGAGCGGCGTGTCGCGCGGCATCTGCAGGTGCTCGGCGTGCGAGAGGACGCCCTCGATGACGACCTCCGGGTAGCCCTCCTCGCGCAGGATCGGCGCGCCGTCCTGCGGATGCTTGTCGAGCGTGGGGTGGATCTCGTAGTCGAAGTCGTGCAGGAGCGCGGTGACGCCCCACAGCTCCTCGTCCTCGCCGAAGTGGCGCGCGTACCAGCGCGTCGACGCCTCGACCGCCGAGCGCATGCCGCCGCAGCGCCTCGCTCTTCGTGTAGCGGGTCAGCGTGTCCCAGGCCTGCTCGCGGGTCGGGTTCGGCTCACGAGCGTTAGCGTATCCGCACGGAAACCCGCCGACCGGCGCGGCACACTTCCCCCCGCATGACCTCGATCGCCGTCCAGGACACCGTCGTGGAGTCATTCGTCATCGAAGGAGGCCACCCGCTCTCCGGCCGCATCCGCGCGGAGGGCAACAAGAACGGCGCGCTGCCGATCCTGGCGGCGTGCCTGCTCACCGACGAGCCGGTCATCCTCCAGAACGTCCCGCGCATCCTGCGACGTCGAGACGATGCTGGCGCTGCTCGAGCAGCTCGGCGCCGACGTCGACTGGCTCGGGGCGAACGAGGTGCGCGTCCATGCCGCCGAGATCGCGACGCACGAGGTGCACGCGGAGCTCGCGAGCCGCATCCGCGCGTCGTTCCTGCTCGCCGGCCCGCTGCTCGCCCGCTTCGGGCGCGCGAAGGTGCCGCCGCCCGGCGGCGACGTGATCGGCCGGCGCCGCCTCGACCCGCACATCCACGCGTTCGCCGAGCTCGGCGCCGAGATCAAGACGAACGGCGGCTACGAGCTGAAAGGGACGCTCCACGGCAAAGCGCGTCCACCTCGACGAGGCGTCCGTGATGGCGACCGAGAACGCGATCATGGCCGCGTCGCTCGCGCACGGGCGCACGACGATCACGAACGCCGCGTGCGAGCCGCATGTCCAGGATCTGTGCCGCTTCCTCGATCTCGCTCGGCGCGCAGATCGAGGGCGTCGGCTCGAACGTCGTGCACATCGACGGCGTCGACCGGCTGCACGGCGGCGAGCACCGGATCGCTGCCGACCACATCGAGGTCGGCAGCTTCATCGGCATGGCGGCGATCACGGGCGGCGACCTGACGATCGACGACGCCGAGCCGGACGACCTCGTCCCGATCCTGCCGGTCTTCGAGCGGCTCGGGCTCCGGGTCGAGGTGGAGGGCACGACCGTGCGCGTCCCGCCGGGCCAGGAGCTGGTCGTGCAGGACGATCTCGGCGGCGCGATCCCGAAGATCGAGGACGGCCCGTGGCCGGCGTTCCCGGCCGACCTGACGTCGATCGCGGTCATGGTCGCGACCCAGGCGCGGGGGACGATCCTGATCTACGAGAAGATGTTCGAGAGCCGCCTGTTCTTCGTCGACAAGCTGGTCTCGATGGGCGCGCGGATCATCCTGTGCGACCCGCACCGCGTGGTCGTGACCGGGCCGGCGAAGCTCTACGGGCAGCGCATGTCGAGCCCCGACATCCGCGCCGGCATGGCGATGCTGCTCGCGGCGCTGTGCGCGGAGGGAACGTCCACGATCGGCGACGCGGCGCAGATCGACCGCGGCTACGAGCGCATCGACGAGCGGCTGCGCGCGCTCGGCGCGAACATCGAGCGCGCGATCGTCTGACCGCGGCCGCGGTACGCTCGCCCAATGAGCGAAGCCGGGCTCCAGGTGCGCGCCACGATCGGCGGCGGCGAGACGGCGGTCACGACCGGGCTGCCGGTGCTCGACCACCTGCTCGAGCTGCTCGCACGCTACGGCGGCTTCGGGCTGCAGCTCGAGGTCGCACCCGGCGGCGCCGACGAGGAGGTGGCGGCGGCCGGGCGCGCGCTCGGCGAGGCGCTCCGCGACGCGCTGCACGGCGGCGCCGCGCGTGGGTTCGGCTCGGGAACGGTGCCCGCGGACGAGGCGCTCGCACACGTCGCCGTCGAGGCGTCCGGGCGGCCGCTCGTCGTCTCGAACGTCGACCTCACGCGTGCCCACGTCGGCGGGCTCGCACTTCGACGTCGTCGCGCGCTTCCTGCAGGAGCTCTCGGAGGGCGCCGGGCTGACGCTGCACGTGCGCCTGATCGAGGGCGACGACGCGCAGCACGTGCTCGCGGCGATCTTCAAGTCCCTCGGCGTCGCGCTCGCGCAGGCGTGCCGGCCCATCCCGCGGAAGGAGTGACCGTGGCGGAGAAGACCGCCATCCGCACCGAGGCGGCGCCCGCGCCGTTCCAGGGCGCGCCGTACTCGCAGGCGATGCGCGTCGGCGACCTCGTGTTCGTGTCCGGACAGCTGGCGCTGCGGCCGGACCACGCCGAGATCGTCGGCGAGACCATCCAGGAGCAGACCGAGCAGGTCATGCAGAACCTGGGCGCGATCCTCGAGGCGGCCGGCAGCGGCCTCGACAAGCTCGTCAAGACGACGGTGTTCCTGATCGACCTCGGCGACTTCGCGGGGATGAACGAGGTGTACGCGCGCCACGTGGGCGACCGTCCGCCCGCGCGCGCCACGGTCGAGATCTCGGCGCTCCCGTCGGGCGCCAAGGTCGAGATCGAGGCCGTCGGGCACGTCTGAGCCGCGGCGCGTCGGCTCGGTCATGTCCCCCGAGGCCATGACCAGAAGGGACATCCCCGCGGCCCCGTAGTTCGTACCCCACCCTCCCCAAAAGGGGAGAGCGGCCTCCACCACCCGCCCGTCTCCGACGGTACCGCGAAACCGCGCACGTGTCCGTGCCTGGACGGTGCCGAGTGCGTGCCGATCGTTCCACCGCCTGGACGGCGGCAGAATGCGCCGCATGGCCTGGGAATCGGTCGCCGACTACGTGCGCTCGCTCGGGCTCGACGCGTGGATGGTCGGCGGCGCGGTGCGCGACGAGCTGCTCGGCAAGCCGATCCGCGACACCGACTTCGTCGTCCCCGGCGTCGGCCACGCGGAGCTCCGCGCAGCGCTCGAGCCGCACGGGAAGGTCGAGGACCTCGTCGTCGCCGGCCAGAACGTCGGCGCGCGGCTGCTCGCGCGCGACCGTGACGTGCGGCGCCTCGCGCCCGCCGGGATCGAGTTCGCGCCGCCGCGCGTCGAGCGCTCCACCGGCCCCGGTCGCCACGACTTCGAGATCGTCGCCGATGCGTCGATCCCGCTCGAGCAGGACATGGAGCGCCGCGACTTCACGATCAACGCGATCGCGAAGCGCCTCGAGACGGGCGAGCTGCTCGACCCGCTCGACGGTCAGGGCGACCTCGAGCGCCGCGTGCTCCGCACCACCTCGCCGACGAGCTTCCGCGACGACCCGCTGCGGATCGTGCGCGGCCTGCGCTTCGTCTCCGAGCTCGAACCTCGATCCCGACGAGCCGACGCTCGCCCAGATGCGCGAGTGGGCGCCGCAGGTGCGGCTCGTCTCCGGCGAGCGGATCGGCGGCGGGCTGGCCGCGGACGGGCGCGGCGAGCTCTCGAAGCTGCTCCTCGGCGCAGACCCCGCGAAGGCGCTGCGCCTCGCCCGCGACACCGGCGTCCTCACCGCGATCATCCCCGAGTACGAGCCCGCGATCGGCCACGACACGGGCACCGCCCGCCAGGGCATGCCCGTCGACGAGCACATCTTCGCGACCGTGCAGCACGGCGCTGAGCTGGGCGCGGCGCTCGAGGTGATGCTCGCGCTGCTGCTGCACGACCTCGGCAAGCCGATCCCGGACCGCGAGGTGCCTCACGCGCACGCCGCTGCGGAGCTCGCCGGCCCCGTCCTCGACCGCCTCCGCTATCCGACCAGGGTGCGCGACGAGGTCGTCCGCATCGTCCGCGAGCACGCCTTCCCCGTCGAGGAGGACTTCGGCGGCGAGGCCGCGCGGCGCTTCCTCGCGCTGTACGGCGACCGGCTCGCGCGCGAGCTGTTCCAGCACAAGCGCGCCGACCTGCTCGCGAAGCAGGTCGAGCCGTGGGAGCTGCCCGCGCTCGACGGCATGGAGCGCGCGGTCGACGCCGAGCGCTCCCACCCGCACCGCGTGCGCGATCTCGCGATCGGCGGCGACGAGCTGCTCGCGCTCGGCATCCCCGAAGGCCCTGCCATCGGCCGGGCACTCCAGGCGCTGCTCGACGACGTCCTCACCGACCCCGCCCGCAACACGCCCGAGTGGCTGCGCGAGCGGGCGAGGGCGCTCGCGTGATCCGCTGGGACGTCGACGGCCCGTACGAGGTGGTGTTCACGACGCGGAACGGCGGCGTCAGCGAGGGGCCGTTCGCGTCGCTCAACCTCGGCGTCCTCACCGACGACGACCCCGAGCGCGCCCGGGAGAACCGGCGCCGTGCTTGCGAGACCATCGGCGCCGACCCGGCGGCGCTCGCCCTGAACCGCCAGGTCCATGCCGACACCGTCAACCGCGCGGTCGCCGGGTCACGCGGAGTCGAGGGCGACGCCCTCTGGACCGATGAGCCCGGCGTGCCCGTGGCCGTGCTCACGGCCGACTGCCTGCCGATTGCGCTGGCACGGGGAAACGGCGACGGGCCGGCGCTCGCGGTGGTCCACGCCGGCTGGCGCGGGCTGCTCGGGGGCGTGATCCAGAACGCCGTCGCTGCGCTCGGCGGCCGCCCCGCGGCGATCGTCGGCCCGGCGATCGGCCCCTGCTGCTACGAGGTGGGCGACGAGGTGGCCGAGCCGTACCGCGCACGCTTCGGCCGCGAGATCGTCCGCGGCCGGCACCTCGACCTGTGGCAGGCCGCCGAGCTCGCGCTCCGCGACGCCGGGTGCGACCGCGTCGAGCGGCTCGACCTCTGCACGTCGTGCCACGCGGACCGCTTCTTCTCGCACCGTCGCGACGGCGGCCGCACCGGCCGTCAGGGCGTCATCGCGCTGATCCGGCTGAGGAAGTACAGCCGGCTGACGACGCCGCCCGGCGCGGCGCTCTCCGGTGCGTCGAGCACGCTCCCGCCGGCCGCCTCGACGATCGCGACGACGTCGTCGTACGGCATCGCCCGCATGCGCATCTCCGG
This sequence comes from uncultured Thermoleophilia bacterium, assembly GCA_963734565.1. GTDB lineage: Bacteria > Actinomycetota > Thermoleophilia > Gaiellales > Gaiellaceae > JACVRM01. The sequence continues at coordinate 28,527 of CAVTHM010000004.1, forward strand.
TTGCCAGGCCACTGTCGAGTAGAGGAGCTTCGGGCTGATCCCGAGTGTGCGGAGCGTCCTCTTCATGCGGGTCCGGAGCGGGTCGGGCCCGCACGGCGGGACGCGCACCGGAAGCTGGACGACCGCGATGCCGCCCGGCGCCAGCAGGCGACGAACTCGCGGAGATAGCGCGGCGATGTCCTCCTGCGAGGGAAGGTGCTGCAGGACGAGCAACGCACGAGAGAAGTCGACCGACGCGGGCTCCCAGTCGGCGAGACCGCCCGGCTCGTGCACGAGGTACTCCGCGCCCGACGGCCCGCGCTCGGCGTCGAGCCGGCGGGCCTCGCTCGATCATCGTCGACGCGATGTCGAGCCCGTACGCTGCGCTCGAAGTGCGGCGCGAGCGCGCGGGTCAGCCGGCCGATCCCGCACCCGAAGTCGAGCGCCGTCCGGTGCTCGGCGGGCCGGCCGAGGTGTCGCGCGTGGCCGAGGATCTCGTCGACCATCTCCACGCCCGTCGCGAAGAACCGGTCGACGTCCCAGCCGCCCTGTTGCGTGCCCGGCCACGAGAGGACGGCCCAGAACGGATCGACACGGCCCCAGTCTTCCCAGGCGGCGCGGTAGTCGTCGCGCAGCACGATGCCACGGTAGCGCCGGCGGCGGAATGCGTAAGAACGCCGCGCATGGACGTTGCGGACGAGATCCGCGAGCGGCTACGAGCGGATCCGGGCCGAAGCCGGTCCGGCCGTCACCGTCGTCGCTGCCACGAAGTACGTCTCCGCTCGCCGACATGGCCGCGCTCGTCGAGGCCGGGGTGGAGGTGGTCGGCGAGAACCGCGCCCAGGACCTCGAGCGCAAGCACGCCGAGTACGGCGACGCCTTCCGCTGGCACTTCATCGGCCACCTGCAGTCGAACAAGGTCAAGGTCGTCAACGGCATCTGCGAGCTCGTGCACTCGCTCTGCTCCGTCTCCGCTGCGCGCCGGCTCGAGATCCCCGCGCTCGTCGAGGTCAACCTCTCCGGCGAGCCGACCAAGTCGGGCGTCGCGCCCGACGGAGCTCGACGAGCTGATCGCCGCCGCGCCCGGACGTGCGCGGCCTGATGACGATGCCGCCGCTCGCACCGGATCCCGAGGCGTCGCGTCCCTACTTCCGCCGCCTGCGCGAGCTCGCAGAGAGCCGCGGCCTGCGCGAGCTCTCGATGGGCACGTCGCAGGATTACGCCGTCGGCGTCGAAGAAGGAGCGACCCACATCCGGGTCGGAAGCATCCTCTGGACGGCCGCAAGCCTGCCACCGAATCGAACGGAGACCACTAACATCCCTGCATCCATGGGCCTTGCAGACGTCTGGAGCCGGACGCTCGTCTACTTCGGCATCGCCGAGGAGGACGACGGACGAGTGGGATGAGGACGGCTACGCGACGCACGAGGAGCTCGAGCGGACGTACGCCGAGCGCCCGAACGTGCGCCGCCTCCAGCCGCGCCGCCGACGCGGCAACGAGTTCGACGACTGGACCGAGTCGGAGCGGAGGCGCAGCCGCCACCGCAGCGCACCGCGTCCGTCCGCCAGCTTCGCGCCGCCCCGAGCGCAACCTCGAGGTCGCGCCCGAGCCGGCAGCGTCGCCGTCCGTCCAGGTGCACCTCGTCGTGCCGCGCTCGTTCAACGACGCGCAGCAGATCGCCGACCGCTTCAAGGACGGCGTGCCGGTCATTCTCAACCTGCAGGGCACCGACACGGAGCTCTCGAAGCGCCTGATCGACTTCGCGAGCGGGCTCACGTACGCGCTCGACGGCGGCATGCAGCGCGTCGCCGACAAGGTCTTCCTGCTCACGCCGCGCAACGTCTCGGTGTCGGCCGAGGAGCGCGCGCAGCATGCTCGAGCGCGGCTTCTTCAACCAGGCCTGAACCGCGCAAAGTCCGCGCTTCGCCATGACGACTTTGCGCGGATAACGGCGACCAGACGGCCTAGTCAGACGCGCCTTCGCGCGACGTTGCTGCGGCGGGGCAAGCCCGCCTCCGCCGTGAAACGGCACAGTGCAAGGAGCACCGTCCGTGCGGGCCGAAAACGGCTTCGTGTGGCCGACGGCTACTTCTATTGCAGTGCTCGCGGACTGGGTCGACAGCGTCGAGACGTTCATCAGCGTCTTCGTCGCCGTCTACATCCTGCTGATCTTCGCGTTCATCCTGACGTCGTGGATCAGGCTGCCGTACTCGCCCTGGCTGAACCGCATCCAGCGGTTCCTCTACGACGTGTGCGAGCCATACCTGCGCCTGTTCCGGCGCATCCTGCCGACCGTCGGCCCACTCGACCTGTCACCGATCGTCGCAATCATCGCGCTCTACGTCGCCCGCACGATCGTCTTCACGCGTGCTCGACGCACTGCGGTGAGGGAGGTGAGGAAATGGCGATAGCACCCGTCGAGATCAGGCATACCAGGCTCAAGAAGTCGCTGTTCGGCGGCTACCGCAAGCGAGCCACGAACGAGTTCCTCGAGCAGATCACGGAGAGCTTCGAGGAGACGTGGCGCGAGCGCGAGGACCTGCGCGACCGGTGGAGCAGCTCGAGACCGAGCTGAGGCGCCACCGCGAGCTCGAGAGCGCTTCTGCGCGAGACGCTCGTGACCGCCGAGAAGTCGGTGATCGAGCTCAAGGACCAGGCCCGCACCGAGGCCGAGCTCGTCGTCCGCGAGGCGCACACCGCCGCCCGCTCGATCACGCAGGACGCGCTCACCGAGCGCGAGCGGCTGCTGGGCGAGGCGATCGCGCGTCCGGGCGCTGCTCCAGGCCGCGCTGACGAGCGTCGACGAGTCGGAGCACGAGGCCGTCGGAGCCACCGCCGAGGCGGCCTAGGCAGACCGGAACCGAACCTATACTGGCGCGGTGGAGGGCACGAAGCTCCGCGTCCGCGTCATTCCGGGCTCCGCGCGCCCGGGGTCGTCGGCCGTCACGGCGACGCGTGGAAGATCCGCGTCCGTGCCGCTCCCGAGCGTGGCCGCGCCAACGAGGCGGTCGTCGAGCTGCTCGCCGGGACGCTGTCGCTGCCGAAAGGTGACGTCCGGCTCGTCGGCGGGCACACGCACCCGGGACAAGCTCGTCGAGCTGGAGCGGGCTCTCCGCAGACGAGACCGACCGCCGCCTGGCCGCGGCCGAAGCGAAAGGACGTGCATGACGCAGCGTGCAGACCGACCATTTCCGCGAGGCCTGCTCACGAGGAGCGCGCGCGGATCGAGCAGCGCGCCGCGAGCGATCCAGACCGACCACCCGCGGCTCGCTCGAGGACGAGACCGGCGATCTGGTCTCGAGCTCGTGGGACGACCACCTCGGCGACTCGGCGACCGAGACGCACGACCGCGAGGTCGACTACGGCCTCGAGGAGAACGCCGACCAGGTGCTCGGCGAGATCGACGCCGCGCTGAAGCGGATCGACGAGGGGACGTACGGCACGTGCGAGGTCTGCGGCAAGCCGATCGCGCCGGAGCGGCTCGAGGCGCGGCCGTGGGCGACGCTCTGCATCGACGACCAGCGCCGCCGGGAGCAGGGGTGACGCAGGAGCCGGCGCGTTCGCCCGACGTCCGCGTCGGTTCCTCGGCCGCACGGCTTCGAGCCCGTGTCGGCACGCGGCTCGCGACACTCGCGCGACGCCGCGCCCAGTGGGTCGCGCTCGCGCGCGGTCGCCGTCGCCGCGTTCGTCGCCGACCAGGTCGACGAAGCACGTCGTGACGAGCTCGCTCGACCTCGGCGACTCGACGCACGTGGTCGGCCCGCTCGACATCCACCACGTGCAGAACACCGGCATCGCGTTCGGCCTGTTCGGCGGCGCGACGGCGCTGGTCGTGCTCTTCACGTCGGCGGCGATCGCGTGGATGCTCGTCTTCTTCGCCCGGTCCGGCTCGCGGCACGCGCTGCATCCCCGTCGCGCTCGGCTTCCTGATCGGCGGGAGCGCCTCGAACCTGGTCGACCGCGTCCGGCTCGGCCACGTCACGGACTTCCTCGACCTCGGCTTCTGGCCGGCCTTCAATCTCGCCGACAGCTTCATCTGCATCGGCGTCGCGCTGCTCGTCTACGCGCTGTTCGCGGCCGAGCGCACGCCGCCGCGGCTCACTGCCGTCGGCAACGGCTCCTAGAGCCGTGCGCGTCCGGGTGCCGCCCGACGCGGCCGGGCAGCGCCTCGACCGCGTGCTCGCCGCGCTGCCCGAGCTCGGCTCGCGCCAGGAGGCGCAGCGGCTGCTCGCCGCCGGCGCCGTCACGGTCGACGGGGCGGCACGCTCGCAGAGCTACCGCGTCGCGGGCGGCGAGGAGCTCGAGTTCGAGCCGCCGGAGCGCGTCGAGGTGGAGCTCGTGGCCGAGGACGTCGCCGCTGCGCATCGCCTGGGAGGACGAGCACCTGCTGGTCGTCGACAAGCCGGCGGGCGTCGTCGTGCACCCGGGCGCGGGCCACACGAGCGGGACGCTCGTCGCACGGGCCTCGTCGGGCACGGCGCCGCCGGCGGCGACGCGGAGCGGCCGGGGATCGTCCACCGGCTCGACCGCGACACGTCCGGGCTGCTCGTCGTCGCGCGCTCGGAGGAGGCGCACCGGCGCCTGCAGAAGCTCGTCCGCCGCCGCGCGTTCGAGCGCACGTACCTGGCGCTCGTGCGCGGCCGGCCGCGCTCGTGGCGCGGGACGATCGAGGCGCCCGATCGGCCGCGACCGCAGCGAGCCGACGCGCCAGTCGCTCGACACCGACCACGCCGCGGCGCCGCCGTCACGCACTTCGAGGTCGAGCGCGCTGCTCGGCCGACAACGCACTGCTGCGCGTCCGCCTCGAGACAGGCCGGACGCACCAGATCCGCGTCCACCTCGCGGCGATCGACCTGCCCGTGGTCGGCGACCGGGTCTACGGCGTCCCCGAGCCCGGCCTCCGGCGCCAGTTCCTGCACGCGACGAAGCTCGCGCTGCCGCATCCGTTCTCCGGCGAGCGGCTCGAGGTCGAGTCGCCGCTGCCGGACGACCTGGCCGCGTTTCTCGAGACCCTCTAAGCGCGGCGCGCTTGCGGTCGTAGAGCCGCGCGTCGGCGAGCTCGAAGAGCGCCGTCCGCCGTGGCCGCGTCGGCTGGGAAGCGCGCGACGCCGGCACTGAAGCCGCCGTCGCCGGGCAGGTCGTGCCGCGGCGCAGCGCTCCTCGAACGAGCCGCGCAGGCGCTCGATGAAGCGGCTCGCCGGCCGTCGCGTCCGTCTCGACCAGCGCGACCGCGAACTCGTCGCCGCCCGATGCGCGCGACGAGGTCCGAGCTGCGCGCGATCTCGTCGAGCAGCGTCGGGCGACGCAGCGCAGCACGCGGTCGCCGACCGGGTGGCCGCGCGTGTCGTTGACCGCCTTGAAGTGGTCGAGGTCGACGACGACGAACGTCAGCCCGTGCCCGTAGCGCTCGGCGCGCGCGAGCTCGCGGTCGAGGTCGGCCCAGAACGCGTGATGGTTGAGGAGCCCGGTGAGCGGGTCGCGCCGTGCCGCTCGGCGAGCTCTGCGTCGCGCGCTCGAAGTAGGCGACGACGCACTCGACGACGAGCGTGTCGATGGGTCGTCGAGCCGCCGCTCCGCACGACGCAGCAGGTCGGTGCTCGTCGAGCAGCGTCTGGCTGCGCGCGTCACGAAGCGCCAGAGCGACGCGCCGGAGCAGCAGCAGCTCGATGCACGACCTCGCGCGGCGCGAACCCGAGCGCCTCGCGGTTGCGCGCGTGGTGCGCGGCCGACCTCGCGCGAGCGGCCGCCCGGCCGGATCCGGCCCGGCTCGCGGGTCGACGACGTGGCTGCCGAGCTCGCCGATGAATGCGGGGATGTCCCCGAGGCGGTCGAGCTCGTCGAGCACGCGCGAGCGACGGCAGCGCGTCCTCGCGCGATCCCCTCGTGGACGACGCCGAGGGCCAGCTCCCAGGCCGACTCCCGGATCGCCATGGCCAGCCGCGCGAAACCGTCATCGGACGGCGCCTGACCCCGGAGCACGGCCATCTTGGGTCAGGGTAGAGGCGGGCGTGGCTAGACTCTGGGTGATTCTGTTCCCCCGTCCCGGCGGACACTGGACGGGTGGCGGTGCCGGCCCTGGCCGGTGCACCCGCACCTTCCGCCGGCGTTGTCGACAACTCGAAACCGCAAGGAGGACTGCCTGTGTCCGTCGTCTCGATGCGGGAGCTCCTGGAGGCCGGCGTGCACTTCGGCCACCAGACGCGCCGCTGGAACCCCAAGATGCGCCGCTTCATCTTCACGGAGCGGGGCGGCATCTACATCATCGATCTGCAGCAGACGCAGAACCTGCTCGAGGAGGCCTACGAGTTCGCGCGCAACATCGCGACCCGCGGCGGCTCCGTGCTGTTCGTCGGCACGAAGAAGCAGGCCATGGACGCGGTTTCCGAGCACGCGAAGCGCGCCGGCCAGCCCTACGTGAACCACCGCTGGCTCGGCGGGCTGCTCACCAACTGGCGCACGATGTCGCAGCGCATCGAGCGGCTGCACGAGCTGCGCCGCCTGAACGAGGAGGGCCAGCTCGAGCTGCTGCCCGCCAAGGAGCGCATCGCGATGACGGGCGAGCTCGAGAAGCTCGAGGCGAACCTCGGCGGCGTCGCCGACATGCGCCGCCGGCCGGACGCCGTCTTCATCGTCGACCTGCGCAAGGAGCAGCTGGCGGTGCGCGAGGCGCGCCGGCTCGGGCTGCCGATCATCGCGCTCGTCGACACGAACTGCCGACCCGGACGAGGCCGACTACATCATCCCGGGCAACGACGACGCGATCCGCTCGTGCGAGCTGATCATCCGCGCGATCGCCGCCGGGATCGAGGCGGGCCAGCAGAAGGTCACGCCCGAGGAGTTCGCGGCGAACGGCAACGGCGCGCCGCCGGCCGAGGCTGAGGCTCCCGCCGCGGAGGCTCCTGCCGCTGAGGCTCCCGCCGCGGAGGCTCCCGCCGCTGAGGAGGTCGCCGCGGCCGCAGAAGCGCCGGCCGCCGCAGAGGAGGTCGCCGTCGAGGAAGCCGCGCCGGCCGCCGAAGTGCCGCCCGCAGAGGTCGAGGCACCCGCCGCCGACGTCGTCGAGGACATCCAGATCACGTCCACGGAGCGGCCGCAGGCGGCCGAGGAGGCCGCGATCGCCGAAGTCGAGGCCGCGCCGCGGACAGGCACCGAGATCGAGAACGAAGAGGAGGTGGCCCAGTGACCGAGATCTCCGCGTCGCTCGTCAAGGAGCTCCGGGATCGCACCGGGGCCGGGATGATGGACTGCAAGCGCGCGCTGGTCGAGACCGGCGGCGACATCGAGGCCGCGCAGAAGCTGCTCCGCGAGAAGGGCATGGCGCAGGCACAGAAGCGCGCCGGCCGCGAGACCACCGAGGGCCTCGTCGGCTACGCCCTCTCCGGAGACGGCAAGTCGGGCACGCTCGTGGCCGTCGGCTGCGAGACGGAGCCCGTCTCGAAGAACGACGAGTTCCAGGCGTTCGCCGAGAAGGTGCTGAAGGCCGTCGACGCGGAGGGCCGCGAGGCGATCGAGAAGTTCGAGACCGAGCGGCAGGAGCTCGTCGCCAAGCTCGGCGAGAACATCGTCGTCGCGGGCGCCGCACATTTCCATGCGGTGAACGGCGGCGAGATCGCCGCCTACGTGCACCCGCCGGCGAACAAGCTGGGCGTGCTCGTGCAGCTGCGCTCGGAAGACGCCGACCTCGGCCGCAAGGTGGCGATGCACATCGCCGCATCCGCGCCGCAGTGGATCGGCCGCGACGACGTCCCGGACGACGTGGTCGCCTCGGAGCGCGACATCTACGCGAACTCTGACGAGGTGCAGTCGAAGCCGGAGCAGGCGCGCGAGAAGATCGTCGAGGGCATGCTCAACAAGCGGTTCTTCGCCGCGCAGGTGCTCAACGAGCAGCCGTGGATCCACGACTCGGCGAAGACCGTGGGCCAGGCCCTCGAAGAGGCCGGCGCCGAGGTGCTCGAGTTCGAGCGGCTCGCGCTCGCCTGATGACGGTCGCGGAGCCGGAGGCAGCGGAGGCGGTGCCGGGCGGGAAGCCGTTCCGGCGCGTCCTCCTCAAGCTGTCCGGGGAGGCGCTGATGGGCGACGAGCCCTACGGCGTCGACCTGAAGCGCATCGAGGCGATCGCGACGGAGCTCGCCGAGATCCACGCCACCGGCGTCGAGATGGCCCTCGTGGTCGGCGGCGGGAACATCTACCGCGGCATGGCGGCGGCGGCGCAGGGCATGGATCGCGCGACCGCCGACTACGCGGGGATGCTCGCGACCGTCCTGAACGCGCTCACGCTCCAGGACGTGCTCGAGCATCGCGGGGCCGACACGCGCATCCAGTCGGCGCTCGGCATCCCGGAGGTCGCGGAGCCGTACATCCGCCGCCGCGCGATCCGGCACCTCGAGAAGCAGCGCATCGTGATCTTCGCGGCAGGCACCGGCAACCCGTTCTTCACGACCGACACGGCCGCCGCGCTGCGTGCGCTCGAGATCGGCGCCGAGGCGATCCTGATGGCCAAGAACAAGGTCGCAGGCGTGTACGACGAGGATCCGCGCGAGGACGCAGGCGCGACGTTCCTGCCCGAGCTGACGCACCTCGAGGCGATCGAGCGCGGGCTGAAGGTGATGGACACGACGGCGCTGTCGCTCTGCATGGACAACCGGCTGCCGATCCACGTGTTTGGCCTGGAAAGTGGGAATATCGCGCGGGTGGTGCGCGGCGAGCGCGTCGGCACCATCATCTCGACTCCGTCACCGGATGAGGAGGAAGGAGAGCAGTGATCGACGATCTCGTGCAGGACGCCACGCACCGCATGGACGTGTCCGTGGAGCACACGCAGCAGGAGTTCAACGGCGTCCGCACCGGACGGGCCTCGGCGGCGCTGCTCGACCGCGTGAACGTGGACTACTACGGCACGCCCACGCCGCTCAAGCAGCTGGCGACGATCAACGTGCCCGAGGCGCGGATGCTCACCGTGCAGCCGTTCGACCCGAGCTCCGTCAGCTCGATCGAGCGCGCCATCCAGCAGTCCGACCTCGGCCTGACGCCGTCGAACGACGGCAAGATCATCCGCCTGCCCGTGCCGCAGCTCACCGAGGAGCGGCGCAAGGAGCTCGTCAAGATCGTCCGGCACATGGCCGAGGAGGGACGTGTCGCCGTGCGCAACGTGCGCCGCGACGCGATCCACCACCTGAAGGAGCTCGTCGACAACGGCGACGTCGGCGCCGACGAGGAGCACCGCGCCGAGGAGCGCGTCCAGAAGCTCACCGACGAGCACACGACCAGGATCGACGAGATGCTGAAGCGCAAAGAAGCCGAGATCATGGAAGTTTGACCGCGCAAAGTCCGGCTCCGCCATGACGACTTTGCACGGATAGAGGATCAGTCAGACGCGACTTCGCGCGACGTGGCTCCCGCCCGGCAAGCCGGGCTCCGCCGGAACCACGGCAACGGCGATGGCCCAGTCCGGTTGGGACAGTCCCTCATTCGGGGACATGCCCTCGCCTCATAGGATCGGCGCGCGATGAGCGCGGCCACCGAGACTCCGAAGGCCGTCGCGATCATCATGGACGGGAACGGGCGGTGGGCCACTCGGCGCGGGCTGCCGGTCGCCGACGGACATCAGGCGGGGACTCGCGCGCTGCGCCGCACTGTCGAGGCGTCGATCGACCTCGGGATCGAGTCACTCGCGGTGTACGCGTTCTCGACCGAGAACTGGGCGCGCTCACCGGGCGAGGTGCAGGACCTGATGGAGATCTTCGAGGAGACGATCATCCGCGAGATTCCCGACCTCACCGCGCAGGGCGTGCGGACGCGGTTCATCGGGCGGCGTGACCGGGCGCCCGACGACCTCCAGGCGCGCATGGCCGAGCTGGAGGAGGCCACGGCGTCGAACAGCACGCTCGCGCTCTGGATCGCGTTCGACTACGGCGGCCAGGCCGAGCTGGTGCGTGCGGCGCGCCGGCTCGTCGAAGCGGGCGTCGCGGCGGACGACGTGGACGAGGAACGACTGCGCGCGGAGCTGTACGCACCGGAGATGCCCGACCCGGACATCCTGATCCGCACTTCCGGCGAGCTGCGCCTCTCGAACTTCCTGCTCTGGCAGATCGCCTATTCGGAGCTCTTCTTCACCGAGCGGCTGTGGCCCGACTTCGACCGGCCCGACCTGGAGGACGCGATCGAGGCGTACGCGGGCCGGCGGCGGCGGTACGGCGGGCGATGAGCAGCTTCGTCTCGCGGCTCCTCGTCACGATCGTCGGCCTGCCGATCGTGCTCGGGCTCGTCTACCTCGGCGGCTGGTGGTTCTTCGGGCTCGCCGCGTTCGGCGCCGTCGTCGCGCTGCACGAGGTGTTTCTCCTGACGAAGCGGTTCCACCCGGTCGCCCTGGCCGGGTTCGTCGCGGCGCTCCTCGCGCTGTGGGGCGCGGAAGTCGGCGGGCCGCAGTGGATGGTCGGCGGCTTCGTCGCCGTCGTGCCGCTCGCGTTCGTCATCCGCGGCTTCACCGGAGCGCGCGCGTCGGTGACCGCGTCGATCGCGATCACGACGCTTGCGGCGGCGTGGGTCGGCCTGGGGCTGGCGTTCTTCATCCTGGTCCGCGACATCCCGGAGCACGGCCGGCTTGCCGCGTTCACAGTGCTCCTCGCGGTGTTCGCCGGCGACACGGCCGCGTACCTGGGCGGGCGGCTGTTCGGGCGGCATCGCATGGCGCCGGTCATATCGCCCGGCAAGACGTGGGAGGGGTTCGTCACCGGGACGGCCGTGTGCGTCTTCGTGACCTGGGTGGCCCTGTACAAGACGGGCTTCGTCGAGGGCTGGCGCTCGCTCGTGCTCGGCGGCGCACTCGCGGTGTCGTCCGTGCTGGGCGATCTCTTCGAGTCGGCGCTGAAGCGCGACGTCGGCGTGAAGGACAGCGGCCGCCTCCTGGCGGGCCACGGGGGGATGCTCGACCGCATCGACGCGCTCCTCTTCGCGGGCGCGACGGCGTACTACGTCATCGCCGCCTTCGGCGCTGCCTGATCCGAAGAAACCCCGATTGAGCGGCTAGGGGCGCGCGGTACGGTCGCTTCATGCGCGCTTCGCCACTCGTGGCAGCGGCAGCGCTGGCCGTCGCCGTCGCGTCCGGTGGCTCGAGCGGGCAAAGCGCCCGAGATGCAGAGCTCGTCGTCTCCAGCAACCGGGCGCCCAACCTGTGGGGCGAGATCTACGCGGTCGGCGCCGACGGCCGCAACGCGCGGAACCTGACACGGAGCGGATTCGACGACCGCGAAGCGGCGCTCGACCCGGCCGGCCGGACAGTGGCCTTCGTCAGCAACCGGTCCGGGGCCGACGCCGTGTGGACCGTCCGCGTTGATGGGAGCGGGCTTCGCCGCCTGACCCCGAACGTCGCGCACACGTCGATCCGAGCGCCGGCGTGGGACCGCTCGGGTAGCTGGGTGCTCTTCGAGCGTGCCGCCGACGTCTACATGGTCCCCGCGGGCGGAGGGCCGGCCACGCTTGTGCTGGCCGGCGGGGCGCACCCGGCCTGGGGCCCGGGTGATCGGATCGCAGTCCAGGTGACAGACGAGTCTGGCAAGACGGACGTGCACGTCGTCACACGATCCGGGGAGGAGCTCTGGCGCGTTGCCGGCCATTCCGGCCTGTGGTCGCGAGGCGGGCACCTCGCGGTCGCGGGCAGCGCTGGGACCGCCATCTACGACGGCGACGGAAAGCGCGTGGCGAGGCTCACGGGCACCCTCCTGGCGTGGTCGCCGCGCGGCGAGCGCGCCGTCCACGCGACCGGGACGAGTCTTTGGGTCACCTCCGTGGACGGAACGACCCGGCGACTCGCGACGACGCGCGATCCGTCCGGCTTTCCCGTCGCCGAATGGTCACCTGACGGACGAAGGGTCGCCTACCTGACGTACGCGCCGAAGACACGCGCCGAGATCGCGTACTCCGTCGACGTCGCGACCGGCCGGCGGACGCAGCTCGCGGGATACGGCCCGTGGGCGCCCGACGGTGGGCGGATCGCGTTCGCCTCTACCTCCGGAACGTACTCCGGAAACGTCTCCGTCGCCGACGGAGCGCAGACGCACGTCGTCGCCCGCGCCGGCGCGCCGATTCGGTGGTTGCAGTGGCTGCCGAGCGGGCGTCGACTCCTGTACACAGCGTCGTGGGACGGCGGCCTCAGCGCGGATCTCGTGGATGTCAGGCCTTCGGGTGGCGTCACTGCCCGACTCACGAGCGGCAGCTACTGGAAAGCAATGCCAGCCTGGTCGCCCGACGGAACGCGCTTAGCCTTTTCTCGCGGCGGCTCACTGTGCAACGCCGGCAACTGCCGGCGATGGGCCGACAACGACGTCTGGGTCAGCCGTGCCGACGGCTTGCAGCAGCGGAGGCTCACGAACGTACCGGGTTATCGCAGCGTCGACGATGCTGATCCAGTCTGGTCGCCGGCGGGCACGGAGATCGCATTCGTCCGCACGCGGCTCAGCTCGAACTACACACCCGTCGACACGGCGATCATGGTCGTCCCTGCGACAGGGGGTGTCTCACACAGGGTCGCCGGCGGACGAGCCCCGTCGTGGTCGCCCGACGGCGGCCGGCTCGCGTTCGTCGGCCGGGGCCGCGCGATCTCCGTCGTGAACCGTGACGGGACCGGCCTCCGCGCAAACGGCGCAGCGACGGCACGCCCTCAGAGCTGGTGGGTGCCCCCGGGCGACCCGCAGAGCGCCTCGCAGATCTGGGCCGGAAACGTCGCCTGGTCGCGGGACGGCCGCAAGCTCGCATTCGTCGCCGCAGACGGAGACGTCTACACCGTGTCGCCGTCCGGCGGCCACCCCGTGCGCGTCGGCCCGGCCGGCCTCGGGGCGCGCGGCGACCTCGTGTGGTCGCCCGACGGGACGCGACTCGCATACGCCGGCGACGGCATTCACATCCTGAGCATCCGCACGGGCACGGTCCTGCGCGTCGATGCACGAGGCGGTGCCGCGAAGCCCGCCTGGTCGCCGGACGGTCGGCGCCTGGCGTACACGGTGCTTCTCAACGGCCTGCGCAGCGACGTCGTCGTCGTGCCGGCGGCCGGCGGCCGCGCCGTCGACGTGATCCCGGGCCAGAGCGTGGACGCCGACCCCGCGTGGCGGCCCCGGTAGCGCCTTCGCGGCCGTACACTGGACCCACCAGATGAAGCGAATCGCGCTCCTCGGCGCGACCGGCTCGATCGGGCGCCAGGCGATCGAGATCGTCGACGCGCACCCCGACCTCACCCTCTGCGCCGTGGCCTCCGGCTCCACGGACGTGCGCGCGCTCGCGGAGGCGCACCAGGCCGAGCATCAGACCGGCGGCGATCTCACCGAGCTGCTCGACCGCGCCCGGCCCGACCTCGTGCTCAACGCCGTGGTCGGCTTCGCCGGCGTTCGCGCGACGCTCTGGGCGCTCTCCAACGGCGTCGACCTCGCGCTCGCGAACAAGGAGAGCCTCGTCGCGGCCGGCGAGCTCGCCCTCGCCGCCCAGCGGCGCGGCGGCGGGCGCCTGCTGCCCGTCGACAGCGAGCACTCCGCCGTCTTCCAGTGCCTCGAGGCCCGTTCACCTGACCAGGTCCACTCGCTCGTCCTCACCGCGTCCGGCGGCCCGTTCCGCGGCCGCACCCGCGACGAGCTTGCGGACGTGACGCCGGAGGAGGCGCTCGCCCACCCGACGTGGAGCATGGGCCCGAAGATCACAACCGATTCGGCCACGCTCGCGAATAAAGGTCTCGAGCTGATCGAAGCGCACTTCCTCTTCCACCTGCCGTACGACCGCATCGAGGTCGTCGTCCACCCGAGCTCGACCGTCCACGCGATCGTGCGCTTCCGCGACGGCGCCTCGCTCGCGCACCTCGGCCACCCGGACATGCGCGTCCCGATCTCCTACGCCCTGACCTATCCCGAGCGCGCAGCCACTCCCGTGCCGCCGCTCGACCTCGCCGGCACGACGCTCGTCTTCGAGCAGCCGGACGAGGAGACGTTCCCGATGCTCGCACTCGCCCGCGAGGCCGGCGAGCGCGGCGGCACCTACCCGTGCGCCTACAACGGCGCGAACGAGGTCGCCGTCGAGGCGTTCCTGGCGCATCGCCTGCCGTTCACGGCCATCGCAGCCGTCGTGGAGGAGACGCTCGCCCGCTGGGACACCGAGGAGGCTCGTGACGTCCACGACCTGGTCGAGGCCGATGCGCGTGCACGTGCGCTCGCCGGCGAGGAGCTGGCGGTCGCGTGAACGTCTTCATCGCCATCTTCGGCCTGGCGCTGCTCATCCTCGTCCACGAGGCGGGTCACTTCTTCGCGGCGCTCGCGTGGGCATGAGCCCGCGGAAGTTCTACATCGGGTTCCCGCCGGCCCTCGTCAAGACGAGGCGCAAGGGGATCGAGTACGGGATCGGCGCCGTCCCGCTCGGCGGCTACGTGAAGATCCCGGGGATGCACCGCCCGGCGGCGAGCGACGTCGACGCGCACTTCGCGCCGGCGCGCTCCGAGCGGCCGGAGCTGACGATCCCGATCGAGCGGCTGCGGCGCGCACTCGACGACGATGACCTCGTCGCCGCCCGCGCGGAGCTGACGGCGCTCGAGGACGCGCTCACGACCGCCGAGCTCTCGCCGGCCGCCGCCCACGCCGCCGGCCGCGGCGTCCGCGACTTGGAGGACGCGCTCGGCGCCGACGCGTACTGGCGCCAGCCGGCCTGGAAGCGGATCACCGCGATCGCCGCCGGCCCGCTGACGAACATCGCGTTCGCGCTGATCCTCTTCACCGCGCTCTTCCTCGTGAGCGGCGGCGCGGCGACCGCGAAGATCCAGACCGTCCGCAGCGACTTCCCGGCCGCCACGGTCGGGCTGAAGCCGGGCGACGAGATCCTCGCGATCGGCGACCTGCAGGTCGCGCCGGACACGATCGGCTCGGCCATCAACAACTCGAAGGGCAAGCCGGTGAAGATCATCGTCGCGCGCGGCGACAAGCTCGTCGAGCTCGGCCCCGTGCGCGCGAAGAACGACGGCGGCATCTACCGCATCGGCATCGTGCTCGACCGCGAGGGGCTCTCCGTGCCGGGCGCGGCCTGGAACTCCATCCGGCTCACCGGCCTCGTGACGAAGCAGATCGGCGTGTCGCTGTCGCAGCTCGTCACCGGCAAGGGCCACGAGGACATCTCGAGCCCGGTCGGCATCGTCCAGGGCTCGACGACGGCGCTCAACGAGGGCACCGAGAACTACCTGTGGGTGCTCGGCCTGCTCAGCCTGTCGCTCGCGCTGCTCAACCTGCTGCCGCTGCTGCCGCTCGACGGCGGGCACATCCTCTTCTCGACGATCGAGGGCATCCGCGGCCGCGCGGTCGGCCGGCGCGTCTACGAGCGGGTGTCGGCGATCGGCCTCGCCGTCGTGCTCCTGCTCTTCTTCGTCGGTCTGTCGAACGACATCGGCAATCTAGGCTCGTAATGGCCAGCGACGTCAGCATCCAGCGTCGGCGGCGTCCCGTCGGCGGCGGCGCGCCGGTCGTCGTCCAGTCGATGACGCTGACGCCGACCCGCGACGTGGAGGCGACGGTCGCCCAGATCGCCGCGCTCGCCTCCGCCGGCTGCGAGCTCGTCCGCTGCGCCGTCCCGAAGACCGAGGATGCCGTCGCCCTGGCCCGCATCGTCCGCCTGTCGCCGCTCCCGGTGATCGCGGACATCCACTTCAACGCGAGCCTCGCGCTCAAGGCGATCGACGCGGGCGTCGCCGCCGTGCGGATCAACCCCGGGAACATCGGCGGCCCGGACAAGGTCGTGCAGGTCGTCGAGGCGGCCAAGCGCGCCGGCATCCCGATGCGCATCGGCGCCAACTCCGGCTCGCTGCCCAAGCACCTCGACGAGCTCGCCCGCCGCGACCAGGCCGAGGCGCTCGTCGCCGCTGCGCTCGAGGAGGTCGAGCTGCTCGAGCGGCTCGACTACCGCGACTTCAAGATCTCGGTCAAGGCGACGCACGTGCCGACGATGATCCGCGCGTACCGCATGCTCGCCGCGAAGGTGCCCTACCCGCTGCACCTCGGCGTCACGGAGGCGGGCACGCCGTTCGCCGGCTCGATCAAGAGCGCGGTCGGCATCGGCTCGCTACTCGCGGACGGGATCGGCGACACGCTGCGGGTCTCGCTCACCGCCGACCCGGTCAAGGAGGTCGAGGTCTGCTGGGAGATCCTGAAGGCGCTCGGCCTGCGTGAGCGCGGGCCGGTGATGATCGCCTGCCCGTCCTGCGGCCGCGACAACGTGGGCGTCGAGACGCTGGCCGTCGAGGTCGAGTCGCGCCTGCGCGACTACCCGCAGCCCTTCGAGGTCGCCGTCATGGGCTGCGCCGTGAACGGACCCGGGGGAGGCGGGCGACGCCGACTTCGGCATCGCCGGCGGCCGCGACGTGGGCTTCATCTACGCCCACGGCCGCGTGCTCAAGAAGGTCGAGTCGCCGATCCTGATCGACGAGCTGTTCCGCGAGATCGACGCCTGGATCGCCGACGGCATGCCGCGCCCGAAGCGCCTCAAGATGGCCAAGCCGGCCGCGCTGGCGATGGCCGAGGCGTCACTCATCCCCGTCGAGTAGCCAGCGAAGCCAACGCCTCGTCTAGGCTGCCGGGCCAGTGATCGCCCGGGCCTCTCAGCTCTTCCTGCCGACGCTGCGCGACGCCCCGGCGGACGCAGAGGCGGCCAGCCACAAGCTGCTCGTGCGCGGCGGTTTCATCCGCCAGGTGACGGCCGGCGTCTGGACGTTCCTGCCGCTCGGCTGGCGCGTGCACCAGAACGTCGTTCAGATCATCCGCGAGGAGATGGACGCGATCGGCTCGCAGGAGATGCTCATGCCGGTGCTGACGCCGATCGAGCTGTGGCAGAGCACGAAGCGCGCCCACATCCCGGAGCTCTTCACGCTGAAGGACCGCAACGGCCGCGACTACGTGCTGCCGCTGACGCACGAGGAGACGGTCACCTGGCACGCCAAGGAGATCCAGAGCTACCGGCAGCTGCCGCAGATGCTCTACCACTTCTCGATCAAGGAGCGCGACGAGCCGCGCCCGCGCGGCGGCCTGCTGCGCGTCCGCGAGTTCATCATGAAGGACTCGTACTCGTTCGACCGCGACGAGGAAGGGCTCGACGTCAGCTACCGCAAGCACGAGGCCGCTTACCACAGGATCTTCGACCGCGTGGGCCTCGAGTACTACGCGGTACAGGCCGAGTCCGGGATGATGGGCGGCAAGGAGTCGTTCGACTTCCTCGCGCCGTCCGGCTCCGGCGAGAACGTGCTTGTCACCTGCGAGAACGGCGACTACGCGGCCGACCTCGAGATCGCGCTCGGCGTTCCCCGCGCGCCCGAGTTCCCGCCGCCGCTCGACAAGCCGCAGGAGATCGACACACCCGGCGTGACGACAATCGAGGCACTCGCCGAGTTCCTCGGCATCGATCCGGCGGCCACGTCCAAGGCGATGCCGGTGATCGCGCAGGACGGGACGCTCGTGCTCGGGCTCATCCGCGGCGACGACAAGCTCGAGGAAGCGAAGCTCGCCGCCGTGCTCGGCCAGGACTACCGGTTCCCGACGACCGAGGAGATCCAGGCCGGGTTCGGCGCCGATCCCGGCTCGCTCGGGCCCGTCGGCTTCTCCGGCCCGATCGTGGCCGACGAGACGCTGCGCGGCGGCCAGTTCGTCGCGGGCGCGAACGTCACCGGCAAGCACCTGCGCGGCGTCGAGCACGGCCGCGACTACGAGGCCACGTTCGCCGACCTCCGCACGCCGCGCGAGGGGGACCGCTGCCCGAACTGCGGCGGTGCCCTAGGCTTCCAGACCGCGATCGAAGTGGGGCACATCTTCAAATTCGGAACGCGCTACTCAGAGCCGCTCGGCGCCACCTTCCTCGACGAGGACGGTGTCGAGAAGCCGCTGATCGGCGGCTCGTACGGCATCGGCCCGGGCCGCGTCATGGCCGCGGTCGTCGAGCAGCGTCACGACGAGAACGGCATCCAGTGGCCCGCGTCGATCGCGCCGTATGACGCCCACGTGGTCGCGCTGCCCGGTCTCGAGGAGAAGGCGCTCGAGGCGGCCGAGGCGCTCGGCGGCGACGTGCTCGTGGACGACCGCGAGCAGCGGGCGGGGGAGAAGTTCGCCGACGCCGACCTGATCGGCATCCCGGTGCGCGTCACGGTCGGCAAGAAGACGCTCGACGACGGCGCCGTGGACGTGCGCGACCGCGCAACCGGCGAGGAGCGGCGTGTGGCGATTTCAGATTTGGGAACAGTTCTCTGATGGCTCGCAGGCGGAGGTTCAGCAGCGACCCGTTCGGCCCGACGCTCGAGCGGCTGATGGGCGAGACGGGCGTGACGTACCGCTCGCTCGCGGACGCGTCCGACCTGTCGGCCGGGTACCTGAACCACATCGTCCACGGCAACCGCCCGGTGCCGGCGGACGACGTGATCCAGCGCATCGCCGGCGCCCTGAGCGTCGAGCCGGAGCACTTCCGCGAGTACCGGCTGCGGATGATCACGCAGCGGCTCGAGGCGATGCCCGAGTTGATCGACCGCCTCTACAAGCGGCTGGTCTAGTGCCTTAAAGGCAAAGGCGGCGTTCCTCGACGCCGCCCTTGCGAGGAGGGAGAGGCTCCTCCCGGACACTGGTGGTGTCCCCGGCCGGCGTCGCATCGAAACCCCGCGCGCTAAGGTGAGCCGGCACGGGGCGTGGCGCAGCCTGGTTAGCGCGCTTGTCTGGGGGACAAGAGGTCCCCGGTTCAAATCCGGGCGCCCCGACTGAGATTCAGCCGTTCGCGGCCTTCGACTGACACACGAGTGACACATCCGTGTATTGGTTGTCAGTCCTGGTTGATGCGCCTGAGGTGGAGCACGAGCACGAGTGTCCAGCCTGCCAGCGGCACAACCGGCCACCAGCACCAGTGCTCTGCCGAGATCGATATCGCGCCCCAGAGGATCCACGCGAGCGCATTGCCGACGACGAACGTGAGGAGATGGAGCTTCTCCCGCCGCCTCGCCTCGACCGGTCCGAGCCTGGGCTCCGGCACCGTCGGCCGACGAGTCGGCTTCGGACGCGTCTGCACAGCCAAGGCGCCTCCTTCCGATCTCCGCGCGTGATGCGCGCGCAGAGCTACACGCTCACGGTCGCAGTTCTGGCTCCCGAGCGATATGGGTGGAGTCATCCAAACACGACCTGTGGGACCCTCTAGATCGACGCTGCGCTCGCGTCGGCCACGATCAGCCGCAGATCCTCGGTGATCAACCTGGCGTCAGGGCTGGTGGGTGAGGCGCCAGGCGGCGCGGAGGCCGAGGCGGGGCCCGCTGTGGAGGAGGCCGTGGGCGTAGACGCGGCCGGCGAAGCGGACGAGCGCGTAGATCGAGGCGAGGACGAGGACGACCGCGAGCGCGTGCTCCCAGAGCGGCACGCCGACGAGCGCGCTGCGGGCGGGCAGGACGAGCGGCGCGGTCAGCGGGAAGACGGTGAGGACGTTCGCGAGCGGGCCGTCCGCGTCCGCGGACGAGTGCGACGTAGCCGACGAAGTAGGCGGCGAGGAGCGTGTAGGTGACGGGCTGTCCGGCCGTCTCCGCGTTCTGCTGTCTCGGAGGCGAGCGCGCCGGCGGCGGCGTAGGCGACCGCGTAGAGCGCGAACCCGAGCGCGAACCAGGGGATGACGAGCGCGAGGCTGCCGCCGAGCGCGGCCGGGGCGTCGAAGACGCCGGCGACGAGGAGGGCGGCGGCGAGGCCGGCGATGAGCGCGAGCTGCGCGAGTCCGAGCAGGCCGATCCCGATCACCTTGCCGGCGAGCAGGTGGCGCGGCCGCACCGTCGAGAGGATCAGCTCGACGACGCGGTTGTTCTTCTCCTCGACGACGCCGGTGACGCACCCACTGGCCGTAGACGGCAAGGGACGACGAGCAGGAGCAGGGAGCCGACGTACGCGACGAGCGGTCGCGGCGTCGGTGGTCTGCTCGTCCGGAGGATGGAGCGTTGCCGTCGTCAGCTCCGGCGCCGGCGGCAGGTGGCGGCGGAGCGCGCGCACGGCGGTGTCTGCGACCGCCGCCGCCTTCGCGTCGACGTTCGCGCGGAAGACGAGCCGGTCGTCGCGACAGGAGCAGGAGCGCGTCGACCTGCTTCGGCGTCGAGCGCCTGCCGTCCGGCTGCCGGCGAGGCGACCACGCGCAGCCGCACCTTCGCGTCGTCGAACGGCTTCGCCGCGCGCTGGAGCGCGGCGTCGAGGCCGGGCGGCGCCGGCGCCGTCACCGCGACGCGGTAGGTCGTCTTCCTTCGAGAGCGCCCCGTTCAGCGCGGTCGACCCGCCGACGAGCAGCGAGCATGACGCAGCGTCGAGACGAGGAACGCGTGGCTGCGCAGGCGCTCGCGGATCTCGCGCCGGGCGACGAGCGTGATCGCGCGCCGCCCGCTCATCGCCCCACCAGCTCCAGGAAGAGCTCGGCGAGCGAGGGCGGCCCGTAGCTGAACTCGACGACCCGTCGCCGTCCGCTCGGCCGCGGCGAGCACCTGCTCCGGGTCGACGTCGCGGCCCGCCAGCAGCCGCAGGTCGCCGTTGCGGCGCTCGACGAGCTCGACGCCGGCGACGTCCGGCAGCCACTCCGGCGGCGCGCCGTCGAGCTGGAGCTCGATCCGCCGCCGCTGCGAGCGCGCGTCTGCAGCGCGTCGACGTCGCCGGTCGCGACGATCGCGGCCGTGGTCGATGATCGCGACCTCCTCGCAGATGTCCTCGACGAGCTCGAGTTGATGGCTGGAGAAGAGGACGGCGGCGCCGCGGGCCGCCTCGCCGCGGAGCACCTCGGCGAGCGTGTGCACGGCGACCGGGTCGAGCCCGGCGAACGGCTCGTCGAGGACGAGCAGCTCCGGCTCGTGCAGCAGCGCCGCCGCGAGCTGCACGCGCTGCTGGTTGCCGTGCGAGAGCTCCTCGACCTTCGCGCCGGCGCGGTCGGCGAGGCCGAGCCGCTCGAGCCAGTCGCGCCGCCGCGGCGCGCGCCGCGCCCTCGCTCAGCCCGTGCAGACAGCCGAAGTAGGCGAGCTGCTCGCCGACCGGCATCCGCGGGTAGAGGCCGCGCTCCTCCGGCATGTAGCCGAACCGCAGCCGCTCCGCCAGCCCGACCGGCCGCCCGTCCCAGAGCAGCTCGCCGCCGTCGAGCTCGACGAGCCCGAAGACCGCGCGCATCGCCGTCGTCTTGCCGGCGCCGTTCGGCCCGAGGAAGCCGAGCATCCGTCCGCGCGCGACCGAGAACGAGCAGCCGTCGAGCGCCTGCACCGCGCCGAACCGCTTGCGACACGTGTTCGAGGGCCAGCATCGTCGGTCACGTGACGTCGCGACGTGGCGACGAGGAAGGCGCCGGCGGCGACGAAGGCGGCGACGTAGCCGAGCAGGAGCAGCCCGCCTGCGGCCGGCTGCGAGGACGTAGTCGGCCGGGTCGGCGACGAGCGCGGCGCTAGCGCCGACCGGCGTGTAGCCGCCGATGCGACGGGACGAGGCCGCGGAGGAGGTTGTCGATGACCATCGCCCAGACGATCAGTCCAATCACGGCGAAGACCTGGTTCGCGACGACCGCGCCGAGGCCGACGCCGAGTGCGGCCCACGCCGCGGTCATCGCCGGCGTGCCGAGCACGAGCCAGAGGACGTGGCTCGTCGCCGAGCTCGAGCGGGATGTCGCGCACCGCGAGGATCGCGTAGCCGACGCCGAAGGAGAGCCCGATCGCGGCGAGCCCGAAGAGGACGCCCATCAGCAGGCTCGCGATCACCTTGGCGGCGATCACGCGGCGTTCGGTGCGGCGTGACGACGAACGTCGGCCGGATCGTGCCGTGCCGGAACTCGCTCGTGATCGCCATGACGCCGATCAGCGCGGCGAACAGTGCGGCCGAGGTGCCGGCCGAAAGCAGGGCGTGCTGGTTGTCGTGCGTCGGCGAGCTCGGCGGCTTCGGTGATGAAGCCGTTGAGCAGGACGGTCAGCAGGATGAGCGCGACCATCCCGCCGAGCAGACCGAGGTTCGTGCGGGTCGAGCGCATCTTGCGGAGCTCGGCGAGCAGCTGGTCGGTCATGACGGCTCCTCCGCGGTCAGCTCGAGGAAGACGTCCTCGAGGCTCGACGACTCCGGCACCAGCTCGTGCAGCGGGATGCCGGCGGCGAAGGCGATCTCGCCGACCCGGGCGCTCGGCGCGCCCTCGACGAGCAGCTCGTCGCCGTCGAGCAGCGTCGAGCGGATGCCCTGCGCCTCGAGCTCCTTCTGCAGCCGGTGCGCGCCCGGGGCGCGCACGCGCACGCCGCCGCTGAGGCGCGCGGTCAGCTGCGCGAGCGGCTCGAAGGTGACGAGCCTGCCCTTGTTGATGATCACGACCTGGTCGACGGTCTGCTGCGACCTCGGCGAGCACGTGGCTGGAGACGAGGACGGTCTTGCCCTCGGCGGCGAAGCCGCGCATGAAGTCGCGCAGCCAGCGGACACCTTCGGGGTCGAGGCCGTTCGCCGGCTCGTCGAGGATCAGCAGCTCCGGGTCGCCGAGCAGCGCGCCGGCGAGGCCGAGCCGCTGCCGCATCCCGAGCGAGTAGCCGCCGACGCGGCGACGGCCGGCCGCGGTCAGCTCGACGAGCTCGAGCACCGCGTCGACGCGCTTGCGCTGCGGCCCGCTCACGTCCGAGGAACCAGTGGTCGCCGCCGGCGTCACGACCGAGCGCCAGCGCGAGCGAGAACAGATGGTCGCGGCCGGAGCGGCCCGGGATGGAAGTCGGCCGCCTCGAGCACCGCGCCGACCCGCGCTCGCCGGCCGCTCCAGATCCTGGTAGCGGCGGCCGAAGACGAGCGCGCGCCCCGCGGTCGGCTGGACGAGATGGAGCAGCATCCGCAGCGTCGTCGTCTTGCCGGCGCCGTTCGGGCCGAGGAAGCCGGTGACCGTGCCGCGCTCGAGCGCGAACGACAGATCGTCGACCGCGAGCACCTCGCCGAAGCGCTTCGTCAGATGCTCCGCGCGGATCACCGCGCCGTCGCGGACTGATGGCTCAACCGGCGCTGGCGCCTGTGGCGGGAAGTGTTCGCGTGGCCACGATGCCTCCTTCAGTGCGACGTCAGCGTCCGGTTCGGCCGGTGAGATGCGCCACGCTCCGGTCGAGCCCGCCACGACAAGCGCCAGCAGTCCGATCACGAGCGAGACCGGGCCCGTACAGCCACCACTCGGGCTCCTTACTCCAGGTGAAGGCCGCCAGCGTCTCGAGCAGAAAGACCGCCGCCAGCGCCCAGGCGAAGAACCGAATCACCCGGTCGGACACGAACGCCTGCTGCCACAACCCGACCCGCGCCAGCACGACCAACACCGCGGCGACGAGCAGCAGCACGACCACGGCGGCCACAACGCGTATACCCGTCGACGTCGAGCTGTGGGCAGCCCCCAGGTGCCGCCCAGCATCCAGTAGACATGCGTGCCGACCGGGCCGGCCGCCAGACCGGCTATCAAGAGAAGCGCGGCGATGCGGACGCGCCTCGAAGCAACGTCCATGCCGCATGTCCATCGACACCTCCGGTTGCGTTTCTCTGCATGGGCTACCGTCGCACGGCACAGCCTCGGACGACATGGGCGGAAGCCCCCAAATCGGAGGCGGACCAGCACCGATGCTTCCGGCGCGAGTCGGTTAGGGCTCGATCAGGCCGCGGCGGATCGCGTAGCGGGTGAGATCGACGCGGTCGCGCATGCCGAGCCGGTGGAGGATGTCGGCGCGGTGCCGCTCGACCGTCTTGATGCTGAGCACGAGCAGCTCGGCGATCTCCTTCGAGGTCTTGCCTTCGGCGATCAGCTTCAGCACCTCGAGCTCGCGCGGCGTGAGCGGGTCGTAGTCGCGTCTGTGTCGGCGCGGTCGAGGAAGTCGCGGACGAGCGTGTTGACGGCCGAGGGGTAGAGGAACGACTGGCCGCGCATCGCGGCCCGGCAGGCCTCGACGATGTCGTCGTCGGCGCCGGACTTGAGCACGTAGCCGGAGGCGCCCGCCTTCAGGGCCTCGAAGAGGAACTGCTCGTTGTCGTACATCGAGAGCATCAGCAGGCGCAGCTCCGGCCGTCGGTGTGAGAGCTCGCGCGCTGCCTGCAGGCCGGTCATGCGCGGCATGCTGATGTCGAGGATCGCGAGGTGGATGTCGTCTTCGAGCGCGCGCTCGATCGCCTCGGCGCCGTCGGCGGCTTCGGCGACGACCTCGAGGTCGGGCTCGGCGTTGATCACGTGCTTGAGCCCGTCGCGGACGAGCGCGTGGTCGTCGGCGACGAGGATTCTGGTCACGAGCGGGATCGGCATCGCTCAGGCTGCCTCCGCTGGGACCTCGAGCCGCACCTCGACGCCGCCCTCCGGGCCGGGCTTGATCGCAACCGCGCCGCCGACGATCAGTGCCCGCTCGCGGATGCCGCGCAGGCCGCCGCCCTCGACATGCTCGGGATCGAAACCCTGGCCGTTGTCGATGACCCGCAGGACGACGCTGCCCTTGCCGCGCTCGAGCGAGAGCAGCACCTCGCTCGCCTGCGCGTGACGGGCGACGTTCGTCAGGCTCTCCTGGGCGACCCGGTAGAGGACGAGCTCCGCCTGCGGATCGAGCGGCGGCAGGTCGCGCTCGAGCTGTCGCCGGACGCGCACGTGCGTTCGCTGCTCGAAGCCGCTCGCAAGTTCCGCGAGCGCGCTCGCAAGCCCGAGGTGATCGAGCAGCTCCGGACGCAGCTCCTGGGCGAGGCGGCGCACGTCGTCGAGGCTCGTCTTCACGACCTCCTGCGCCTCTGCCAGCTGCGTGCGCTGCTCCGGGCTCGCGCCGGCGGTCAGTCGCTTGAGCTGGAGCAGCACGGCGGTCATCGACTGGCCGACCTCGTCGTGCAGGCCGCGGGCGAGCCGCTGGCGCTCCTCCTCCTGCGCCTGGAGGGCGTGCGCACCGGCGTCGCGGCGTTCCTTCTCCAGCCGGTCGAGCATCCTGTTGAAGGTTCGTTCGAGCGCGCCGATCTCGCCAGACGCTGTCGACCGGGAGGCGTTGTCCGCCGCGAAGGACGTCGGCGGCCTCCATCCGCTCGGCGAGCCGCTCGAGCGGCCGGAACAGATGCCGCAGAAGAAGACCGTTGACGACCACCATGACAAGGAGGGCGCTGAGCAGGACGGCCAGGTCGATCAAGGCCCGGTGCTCGTGCAACGGTCCCGGGTAGACGACGAGCGCCAGCGTTCCGACGATCAGGATCGGCGGCGTTCGCCGCGAACACACGCCAGAACAGAGACATCCAACGGGACCCTAGGTCGTAACCGGCGGCCGGCCTAGCGTCGTTGCGCCGGCGGGACGACCACGACCGGGCAAGCCGCAGTCGCGGCTAGCTCGGCCGTCGAGTCTGCTCGTCGACCGCCGCCGCCACCAGTGGCGGCCGCGGGAGCCGACGAGGATCACGCTCGCGGCCTCTTCCGCGGCAACGCGCGCGAGTTCGTTCGCGCGCTCGCCGACCTCGACACGCTTGTCCGCACCGCCGTTCAGCCCTTGCGTCGGCGAGGAGCCGGTCGAGCAGCTGCCGGCCGCGTTGCTCCGCCGCACCCGGCCGTCGATCCGGCTCGTGCGCTTCTCGACGTGGACGACGACGAGCCGGAGCGCGGCGTCGCCGCTCAGCCGGACAGCGACGCGAAGCGCCTCTTCTGCCTCCGGCGAGTCGTCAACGGCGCAGACGATCGTTCCCATCGTTCTCCTTCAGCGGCCGACGCCCAAGCGTCGGTCGACGCGACGCGTTCGGCCATCGGTGCTGCTCGCCAACTCCAGCCGGGGCGGGACTCCATGTGGACCGCATGCTCGCCACTTGGGCAGTACCGACACGCGAAGTTGGTGGCGGCTCCCGATGTCGACCTGGCCGGCCGAATGCGACCGTTGAGGCGCCAACTCCGAGCGGGAGGCCGGTCGATGAGAGCAGCGCGGGTCACGGCGCGCGCCGACGACGGAAACATGAAGCGGTGGATCGTGGCCTGGGTCGGCGCGTCGGTGCTCGGCGTTGCGAACGGCGCCAGCCGGGAGGCGGTCTACGCCGACGCCGTCGGCGACGACGCCGGCGCACGTCATCTCCACCGGCACGCTGCTCTCGCTGCTCGCCGGATACGTCTGGCTGCTGCAGCGGCGGTGGCCGCTCGGAACCCGGCGGGAGGCGCTGTCCGTGGGCGCCGCCTGGGCGGCGATGACGGTGGCGTTCGAGTTCGGCTTCGGCCACTGGGTAGACGGCGACTCGTGGTCAAAGCTGCTCGAGAACTACGACGTAACAGCGGGAAAGGTGTGGATCCTCGTACCGGCAGCGATGGCGGCCGGGCCCGAGCTCGCGCGCTGGATGGCCGCCCGGGAGCGTGACGATGTCCGCGCAAAGCCCAGGCTGTGGAAGCGATGGGGCGGAGGAGCCACAGTCTTGAACACTCAGAGAAGGAGCACTCGGTGACAGCGATCAAGGACGCCGCAGCAGAGTTCCTCAGCCACAAACGAGTCGCCGTCACCGGCGTCTCGCGAAGCCCCGAAAACCACGGCAGCAACGTCGTCTACAAACGCCTACGCGAGCGAGGCTACGACGTGTTCGCGGTCAACCCGAACGCCGACGAGGTCGAGGGCGACCATGCCTATCACGACCTTCGCTCGATCCCGGGCGGTGTCGAGGCCGTCGTGATCGGGACGCGGCCCGAGATCGCCGACGAGACGATGCGCGAGTGCGCCGACCTCGGGATCAAGCACATCTGGATGCACCGTGGCCCCGGCGCTGGCAGCGTCTCCGCGGCTGCGACAGCCTACGGTCGCGAGCGCGGCATGACCGTGATCGACGGCGGCTGCCCTTGCATGTTCGGGCCGACCGCCGATCTCGGGCACAAGGCGATGCGGCTCGTGTTCACGTTGAGCGGGAACGTCCCGAAGCACGTCTGACGCCGGGGGCGCGACGAGGGGGCCGACTGCGACAACCTGCGCGTACGGCGCGCGTACGGGCTTGCCTCCGCTCGTTGCATCTCGTTACCGGGGACTCGCGTACGCGCACGCCTGATTTGCAGGCACTTTCAACTCGTAGCGTCTCGTTGCAACTTGTTGTCTGGGACAAGAGGTCCCCGGTTCAAATCCGGGCGCCCCGACTGAGAAAAGCCCTCGTAGCGGGGCTTTTCTTTGAGACGATTAGCCGCTCAGCAGCCGTCGTCGCGCGCGGTAGGAACGCGCTCAGGTCGCCGGCATCAGCCCGAGTTGGCCGAGCAGTTCGGCCTGATCGAAGTAGAGGTGTTCCGAGGCCAGCTCATCGCCGCGAACCTCATAACTCGACATCCAGCGCAAGTCGACGTTCCTTCCCGTGGCCGCGACATCGCCCGCCGGCGTGCGCATGACACCGGTGTGCGTGCCTATGAACCGGCCCTCGGCGGCGACGATGGATCCTTCGGCAAGAAGGAGCGACGTCTCAAGACGCCCATCCGGGAACGCCTCCCAGAACACGCCGAGGAAGCCCAGAACCTGCTCGCGGCCATGCATCGACGCATTCGGTGCGACGAGCTCGCCGTCGTCGCTCCACGGCTCGGCGTCCGTGTCTCGCGCGTTGAACGCCTCGACATGCCGGTCGACGACGTGCTTGGGATCAGCCATCAGGCCGTACCTCCTGTCGGTTGCGGTGCGCCGGATACTGCCACCTGCGGCGGTTTTCTGACAATCGGAGCCAGAAGTGCTGGTCGACCTGGCGCGTACCGGTGGACGGCTCGAACCCGACCCTGATCTCGAGCTGTCGCTAGCTGTCGGCCGCGGCGACACGCCGCGCTACGAGGCGGCTGCGGCCTCGGCGGCGTGATCCCGTCGCCGCGCGTTCCTGAGCGCCAGGCGACCTGACTGTCGGCTGCACGAGCGATGCTTCTATGTTTGTCAAGTCGGCAGTGGCGGGTTCTCGAGTAGGCGGTAGAGGTTGCGGGCGAGGTAGCGCTTGAGGCAGCGGGTCGCTTCGCGTCGGCTCTTGCCTTCTTGGATGCGACGGTTGATGTAGGCGATCGTCGGGGCGTGCGCTCGGCGTCGGGTGACGAGGATCATGTGCAGTGCTCGGTTGAGTCGCCGGTCGCCGCTGCGGTCGAGGCGGTAGCGGACGGTTTGGCCCGGAGGAGGCGGGGATCGGGGCGCAGCCGGCGAGCCGCGCGAACGCGGCCTCGCTTGTGATCCGGCCCGGTGCGACCAGGAGATCAGTACCTGCGCGGCCGCGAGCGGACCGATCGCCGGGCTGGTCGAGCAGCTGCGGCGCCAGCTTCGCGGGTCAGCGTCTCGATCTCGCGTGCGAGCTCGCGCTCTTCAACGGTCAGCTGCCGGACGCGCCGGGCGACCGCGCGGAGCGCGAGCAGCGTCCCGCGCAGCTCCGAGTCTGGCGGTCGTTCCGGACGAATCGCCGCGAGCCGACGCAGAAGCTGCGCTCGGGTCAGCGAGCGGAGCTCGCGCGTAGCGGCTCGGGCGCGGACACGAGCAAGCCGCGTAGCTGGCAGAGCCCGGCCCGTCTGGCGTGACCGCGCCTTCGCGAGCAGCGCTCAGTGCGCGCAGCGCTTCTCGCTCGCCGCCGGCGCGCGGCTCGGCTGGCCGCGTCTGGGCGAGCACGCTGCGAGCGGCCCGGATCGCGTCGAGCGCGTCGGTCTTGCCGCCCGAGCTGCGCTCGCGACGCAGCCGGCCGACCTCGAGCACCCGCTCGTCGTGCCTGACGAGGAAGCGAGTGAGACCGGCACCGAGCGAGCCAGTGCCCTCGACCGCGAAGGCACGCTTGCCGGGAGCGTGTTGATCGGCAAGACGAAGCACGCATGCGTAACCGCTCGCCATCTGCGACCACGGTCGTCTCGAAGACGACGCGCCGCTGCGCACGTCGACGACCGCGAGCGCGTGCGTGTCGCGGTGCGGGTCGACGCCGATCACGTAGTCCAGCTGATCTGCAAGCATCCAAACCACCTCCAGCCCAGGTTGGGGGAACAACTCCGGTGGCCGGTCTGGGGTGAAGACCGCGGGCGGCATGACTGTGATGAGTCACGCCGGCAAGCGGCGGACAGGCTTCTGATCAGGCCAGCAAGCGGGCGCCAGGCCGGCACCGGTCTCTTCGCCCGGACAGCTCACTGGAAAGACACCCGCGGACGGGGTCATTCGGGAATCGAGTCACAGACAAAGAGCACCGGCGCCACCCTGACAAAACGGCCCCAGACGGGACGCCGACAGACTCACAGTCCGGGAATGTCCCCTGGAGCGACCGGTGCGAGTCTGTTACCCCATTGTCTTGGCTGCGTTGCCCTGAACCAGCTCCTTGAACGCGGCCTCGTCGCGGATCGGGTCGAAGTCGCTGTCGTCGGCAGCAAGCGAACGGAACGGTTCGTGGCGGTCAATCGCGAGCCGGAGATGCTTGATCGCGTCGTCTGTCCGCCCGGCGAGGCTCTCGCAGCAGGCGAGGTTGTAGAGCGGCCCCGCGTACTCAGGATGAGCCTCGATCAACTCGCGCCCCTGATCGGCGGCCTCGGCGTATTCGCCTGACTCGTAGAGATGGTTGAGCGGCATCCAAAGCTCGCCGCCCTGGGGCACGTAAGCCTTCCCCGGAGTTCCGCCGAGCGCGACGAGCGTCGTCCCCGGCTCCTCAGCGAACGCTGTCCGCTTAACGGCGGGGCGAACGAAGACGAGTGTGCCCGCGGGTGCGTCCACCCGCTCGCCGTCGAGTTCGAACGTCGCGCGCCCTCGCTGGACGAGGTACAGCTCCTCCTGCAAGTCATGCTCCTGTGACTCGTCGTGCTCGTTGATGAGCCGATCGCCCGCCTGATGCGCTGTAAACGCATTGACGCCGAAGGACGTGATACCGAAGTGGAACCGGACGGGCCGCCAAGGACAGCGGCCGTCGCTGATCTCGTCGATCTCGTCAATCTGGGCCACCGCGTAACCGCTCATTCGGCCGTCCTCCTTCGGGTTGTGGGAATAAGCAAGCGACACGCTAACGAGCGCCCCCGCAAGGATCGACCACCTCCCCGCGGCGAGACCGTAGATGTGCGCGAGCGTCCTCTCGCCTGATCGATTTCGGGTCACGTCATGGAGAGCACTGACCGTCAGCCGCGCGTACTGTGCGCGTACGGGCTTGCTTCCACTCGCATCTTCTTACCGGGGACTCCCGTACGCGCACGGCTGATTTGCAGGCACTTTCAATTCGTTGCAGTTCGTTGCAGCTTGTTGTGCCGGACAAGAGGTCCCGGGCAAATCCGGGCGCCCCGACTGAGAAAGCCCTCGTAGCAGGGCTTTTTTCTTTGGGAAGGAATCGCCTGCTATCGGCTAGTCAGCGAATCTTCCAAGATTGGAAGATTCTGAGGTAGGGTGGCGCGGTGCCGCACAAAGCGCGCCCTGCTCATGAGCTAAAGGCGAACCTGTTCCGTGTGCTGGGGCACCCCGCGCGGGTTCGGATCCTGGAGTTGCTCCGCGACGGCGAACGGTCGGTGGGAGCGCTGCAGGCGGAGTTGGAGCTCGACTCGGGAGGGACGTCGCAGCATCTCGCGGCCTTGCGCCGGATCGGGCTGGTCGAGTCCCGCCGGGAGGGGACTAGCGTCTTCTACCGCGTGGACGACGAGCATGTCTTCGACCTGCTCGCGGCCGGTCGCAGCATCATCGGACGCCGGCTCGCCGAGCAGCAGTCGATCCTGCTCGAGCTCGACTCGCCGTGATCGGCGCGCTGCTCGTCGCCGGTCTGGGCCTGCTTGCGCTTGGCGGACTCGTCGTCGTGCTCCGC
Source organism: uncultured Thermoleophilia bacterium (assembly GCA_963734565.1). Classification (GTDB taxonomy): domain Bacteria; phylum Actinomycetota; class Thermoleophilia; order Gaiellales; family Gaiellaceae; genus JACVRM01. The sequence goes on from CAVTHM010000004.1 coordinate 59,193, forward strand.
CGGGCGTTCGCTGCCGGGGTACTGCTCCAGGCCACGGGCGCGGCCGCCGTGGCGACGGCCGGGTTCTGGGCGCTCGGAACCGGGGCGACCCTGGGAGCCGGGTTCACGAGCGCCTTCGTCCCGCGCTTCGGCGTGGACGGGTTGAGCGGCCTGTTCCTGGGGATCCTCGGGCTCGTCGCGCTGCCGGCGCTCGTGTTCTCGCTGCGCTATCTGGAGCCGACCCCGCGCGGCCGGGCGATCGCGGCGTTGACGGCGGCGTTCCTGCTCGCCATGGCCGGTGTTGTCTGCGCCCGCGACCCCCTCACGTTCCTCCTCGGCTGGGAGCTGATGACGCTGCTGCCCGCCGTCGTGATCCTCGTCGGGCGGCGCGGCGACGACCAGGCGCGGGACACGGTGTTCACGTACGTGGCGATCACGCACCTGGCCGGGGCCGCGACGTGGGTGGCCGTGCTGCTGCTCGCCCAGGCCGGCGCGGTCGGCGGAGCGCCCGTGCTGGACACTGGGTCGGGGCTGCAGATCGCGATCGCGCTGACGGCGCTCGTCGGGATGGGGACGAAGGCCGGGGTGATGCCCCTGCACGTGTGGCTGCCGCGCGCACACCCGATCGCGCCTGCACCCGTCTCGGCGCTGATGAGCGGTGTGATGATCAAGGTCGCGATCTACGGGCTCGTGCGGGTGCTGGTCGACTGGGTCGGAACGCTCCCGCTGTGGTTCGGCGTGCTCGTGCTGGGCGTGGGGGCCTTCTCGGCCGTGGGCGGGGTGACCTATGCGCTGTTCGAGCACGACCTCAAGCGCCTACTCGCGCTGCACTCGATCGAGAACGTGGGGATCATCGTGCTCGGGATCGGCGCCTGCCTCGTCCTGCACACGCGCGGGGCCGACCAGTGGGCGGCCTTCGCGCTCGGGGCAGCGCTCCTGCACACCGTGAACCACGCCGTCTTCAAGGCATTGCTCTTCCTCGGCGCCGGAGCGTTCGAGCGGGCCGTCGGGTCGCTGGAGATCGACAGGCTCGGGGGCCTACTGAGGCGGATGCCGTGGACCGGCGCGGCCTTCCTGGTGGGGGCGATGGCGATCGCGGGCGTGCCGCCCCTGAACGGCTTCGCGTCCGAGTGGCTGACGCTGCAGGCGCTCTTGCACGTCTCCGCGTACGGCAACGTGGCGGCCGGGATGGCCGGAGCGCTCGCCCTGGCTGCGCTCGCGGCGACCGCGGCGCTCGCCGTCTTCTGCTTCGTCAAGGTGGTGGGGCTCGTGCTCCTGGGGGCGCCGCGCCGCGAGGCGGTCGCCCATGCCGTGGAGGCGCCGTGGCCGATGCGGGGCGCCGTCATCTTCCTTGCCGCCGGCTGCGTCGTCCTTGGTTTCGCTCCGGGCGTGCTCTTCGGTCCGCTCGTCGGGCTGGCGCCGTGGCCCGCGTCCGAGTCGACCGCGCTCGGCCTGTACCTGCCCGGCACGGGCTCACTCCCATCGCCTGGAATCGCCGTCGTCCTCGTCGCACTGACGGCCGGGTTCGCCCTCCTGCGCACGAGGAGCGCCGCCCCTGCGCCGAGCTGGGCGTGCGGCCAGCTGGTCGAGCCCCAGCTCGCGTGGACGAGTGCCGGGTTCACGAAGCCGCTACGGCTCGTGCTGGAGAGCGTGCTGCGCCCGGAGCGCGAGATCGTGGTGCAGACGCAGGGCGGCGTCGTCCAGGAGGTCACCTACCGCGGCCACGTGCCGCACCTGATCGACGATCGCATGTATCGGCCACTCGTCCGTCTCTCGCTCGCGTCGGCCGGCCACGCGAGGCGGCTGCAGAGCGGCAGCCTCGGGACGTATGTCGTCTACCTGATCGCGCTGGTGCTCGTCCTGCTCGCCGCCGCACGGCTCGGGCTGGTCGGATGAGCGCTGCGACCGCGACCGCCGGCGCGGTGCAACTCGCGGGCGGCATCATGCTCGCCCCCCTGCTGCCGGGGCTGGTCCAGCACTGGAAGGCACGGCTCCAGGGCCGCCGCGGGCCGAGCCCGCTCCAGCCCTATCGCGAGCTGCGGCGCCTTTGGGGCAAGAGCACGGTCGAGGTCGAGGGCACCGGCCTCGTCTACCGGCTCGCGCCGGCCGTCGTCGCCGCCAGCCTCGCCGCCGCCGTCCTGCTCGTACCTGTCGCAGGGCTGGCACCGAACTGGGGTGTCGGCCACGATGCGCTCGCCCTCGCGGGGCTCCTCGCGCTGGCGCGGTTCGCGCTCGCCGCCTCCTCCTGGGACACTGCCAACGGCTTCTCGCTGATGGGAGCGAGCCGCGACCTCACGATCTCGGTGTTCGTCGAGGCGACGCTGATCCTCTCGCTCGCAGTGGCGGCGCTCGTGACCGCGACGACCGACCTCCGAGGAATGGTCGCCGGAACGGCGGGGACGGAGGTCTGGTCGAGCCCGGCACTCGGCCTCGGCGCTGTCGCCTTCGCGCTCGTGGTCGTCGCCGAGACGGGGCGCCAGCCGGTCGACAACCCGGACACACACCTCGAGCTGACGATGATCCACGAGGGGCCGCTGCTCGAGTACGCGGGTCGCGACCAGGCGTACCTGCAGTGGGCCGCGGCGGCACGCCACTGGCTCGTGCTCGTCCTCGGCGTGCAGGTCTTCCTCCCGCATGCGGAGAGCGTTTGGTGGCAGCTCGCGATCCTCCCCGCTGGCCTCGTCGTCCTGAGTGCCGGGCTGGCCTTCACGGAGACGCTCGTTGCCAAGATGCGCGTCTTGCTCGTCCCGCGCCTGCTCGCCGCCGGCGCGGTGGCCGCGCTACTCGGGATCGCCTCGCAGCTGGCGGGGATCGCGTGAGCGGCGCGCTCGCCTGGCTGCTCGTTGCGCTCGGGCTGCGTCGTCGTCGGCGTGCGGCGGCGCTCCGTCGCGGTCGCGCTGCTCACCGTCCAGGCGCTCGTCCTGGCCGGCGTCGCGATCGACGAGGCCGCCACCGGCAGCGACCTCGTGGCCGCGCTCGCCCTGGCTGTGCGGGGCCTGCTGCTCGCGGCGCTGTTCCTCGTCCTCGTCAAGCGGACCCGCGAGCCGCGACCCGTCCGCGCGCGCGTCCCGCCGCTGGCGCGTGCCGGGGTCGCGGTCGCGTTCGCGCTCGCGCTGACGTGGCTCGTGCCGTCGATGGGGCTCGACTCGCGCACCACGGAGCGGGCCGCACTCGCGCTCGTCGCGTTCGGAATCGCAACGGCCGCGACCCGCCGGGCGACGCTCTTTCAGGTCATGGCCGTCGTGCTCGTCGAGAACGGCCTCGCGCTCGCCGCGCTCGGCCTCCCCGGCGGCTTCGCGGTGATCGAGCTCGGCGTCGCGCTCGACCTCACGCTCGTCGTGCTCGTCGCCGCGGTCTTCCACGAGCGCATCTTCGCCGAGTTCGGCGCCGGCGACAGCGCCGCGCTGAGGGCGCTCCGTGACTAGCCGCGAGAGCCTCGCCTGGGCGGTGATCGCGGCCCCGGTGCTCGTCGCGGTGCTCGTCGCCGTCGTGCCCCGCCGCCTCGCGGTCTCCGTTGCGGTCGCCGGCGCGGTCCCGGTAGCGGCTCTGGCCCTCGCCCTCGCCGCGGTCGCACTCGGCGATCCCGGCACGACCTCGATCGACAACCGGATCGCGGTGGACGCCGCCGCCGGGTTGCTGGTCGGCGTCATCGGCGTCGTCGGCCTCGCCAGCGTCCTCGTTTCGCCCGCGTATCTGGCGACTGCCCGTGCGTCGCTCGTCCCGGCGCTGCTGCGTGACCGGATGTACTTCGTCTCGCTCTACGCGTTCTGGGCCGTGCTGCTCGCGGTGCCGCTCGCGGGGAACCTCGGCACGGCCTGGCTGCTCGTCGAGGGGACGACCGCCGCCTCCGCGCTCCTCGTCGGCTTCAGCGGCAAGGCACGGGCGCTCGAGGCGGGCTGGAAGTACCTCATCCTCACGTCGCTCGGGCTCGGGGTCGCGCTGGTCGGCATCGTCATCCTCGCGGCCGGCGTGCCCGGCGGCGGTCTCGGCGCGCTCTCCTGGCAGGCGCTGCCGACCTCGAATGCCGCGACCGACACCACGCTCGTCGCCTACCTGCTGCTGCTCGCCGGCCTCGCGGCCAAGATCGGCTGGGCGCCCGTGCACAACTGGCTTCCCGACGCCCACTCGGAGGCGCCGCCACCCGCCTCGGCGCTGCTGTCCGCGGCGCTGCTACCGGCCGTGCTGCTGGTCGCCTGGCGGTCCGAGCACGCACTGGCGCCGGTCATCGGCGCGCGGACGGCGCAGGACGTCCTCCTAGCGTTCGGGCTCCTCTCGCTGGCGGTCGCGGTGCCGTTCCTCTGGCGCCCCATGGCCTGGAAGCGGCTGCTGGCCTACTCGAGCCTCGAGCACATGGGCGTGATCGCGCTCGGCATCGGCTTCGCCACCCCGCTCGCGCTCGCCGGCGTCGCGATCCACATCGTCGGACACGCCGTCGCGAAGGCGCTCGGCTTCTACGCCGCCACGCCGCTCCTGGGACACGAGCCGCGCGCCGCCGGCCATGCAGTCACGGGCATCGCCCGCACCCAGCACAGGCTCGGCATGACGCTCGGCGTCTCCCTCGGCACGCTCGCGGCGCTTCCGCCCTCGCCGCTCTTCGTCAGCGAGGTGCTGATCGTGGCCGGCGGCTTCGAGGCCGGCCGGCCCTGGGCCGCGGCCGCGACGGCACTCCTGCTCGCGCTCGGGTTCCTCGGCCTCGCCCATGCGCTGATCGAGACCACGATCGGCAAACGGCATCGCCGCGACCCTGCGCATGCGCCCGGCCTGCGCAGCGTCACCGCCCTCACCGGCGTCTCCGTCGTGCTCCTCGCCGCACTCGCGCTCGCCGGGCTGTGGCTGCCCGACACGGCGCTCGTCGACGCGCTCATGAAGGGAATCACCTGAGCCCCGACACCTACCGTGACCGCGTAGGCGAGGCGCTGGCGAAGGGCGAGCGATTCGCCGGCCTGTACGCGACCGCCGGCGGCTCGATCGTGCGGACCGCGCTCGCCGCCGCGGACGGCTCGACTCGACTCGAGACCGTGGCGGCGGTCGAGGGCGCCGCGCCCTCGATCGTCGACCTCACGGCGGCCGCCGCGTGGGACGAGCGGGAGGCGCACGACCTCTACGGCGTCGACTTCTCCGGGCACGAGCCGCTGCGGCCGCTCGTCGACCACGACCTGCGGCTCGATCGCTGGACCGTCCCCGTCCGCGGCGTCGACGCGTACCAGGTCGCCGTGGGCCCGATCCACGCGGGCGTGATCGAGTCCGGGCACTTCCGCTTCCACGTCGTGGGCGATCGCATCCTGTACCTCGACGCACGCCTGTTCTACAAGCACCGCGGCCTCGAGCGGACAGCCGAGGGAGCAAGACTCGACCGCGGCCTGGCGTTCGCGTCGCGGGCGTGCGCGGCGTGCGCCGTCTCCAACGCGATCGCGTACGCCCACGCATGCGAGCACGCGCTCGGACTGGAGGCGACCGACGGCGTGGCCCGTGCACGAACGCTCCTCCTGGAGCTGGAGCGGATGTGGAGCCACTTCAACGACATCGCCGCCGTCTGCGCGGGCGTCGGCCTCGCTGCCGGCAACACCAGCTTCGCCGCCCTGACGGAGCGCGCCCGCCGCCTGAACGCGTCGCTCACGGGCCACCGCTTCCTCTTCGGGACGGTCGGCGTGGGCGGAAGCGAGCTCGACCTCACGGCCGACGACGTCCGGGCGGCGCGTGAGGAGGTGGCCGCGCTGCGCACGGATTCGGCCCGAGCATGGCGCGAGCTCGTCTTCAACGCCTCCTTCCAGGATCGCCTGCCCGACATCGGCGTGGTGACGGCCGCCGACGCCGAGCGGCTCGGCGCGGCCGGGCCCGCCGCGCGCGCCTCCGGGCTGGGCGAGGACGTGCGTGCCGCAAGCCCTCGGCTCTCGTACGCCGGCTTCGAGCCGATCGTCCCGAAGCGGGCCGCCGGTGACGTTCGCGCGCGCGTCGAGCAGCGCGCCCTCGAGCTGCTGCAGACGTTCGCGATCCTCGAGGCGCTGCTCGACGGCCCGGTCCGACCGGCGGCGGCGCGCCGCGGCGCGCCGGAGCAACCGATCGGCGTCGGCCGCGTCGAGAGCCCGCGCGGCGCCACGACCTGCGTCGTCGAGCGCAACGGCGACCGAGTCGAGCGCCTCCACCTGCGCTCCGGCTCGTACGCGAACTGGCCGGTCGTCGCGCACGCCGCCGCCGAGAACCTGCTCCCCGACTTCCCGCTCATCAACAAGAGCTTCGAGCTCTGCTACGCCTGCGTCGACCGCTGATGCTGACGCTTCTCCGCGACCTCCGCCGCCTGCGCCGCAATCTCGCCCTTCCCCGGCCCGACCGCGGCCGCAGCCTCGCGATCCGTCACGTCGACGCCGGCTCGTGCAACGGCTGCGAGCACGAGCTCACCCTGCTCGCCGCTCCACAATACGACCTCGGGCGATTCGGTCTCGGCGTCGTCGCCTCGCCCCGTCACGCGGACATCCTGCTCGTCACCGGCGCCGTGACGACCCGCATGCGAGAGCCGCTGCTCGTCGCCTACAACGCCATGCCCGAGCCACGCCGCGTCGCTGCGCTCGGCGACTGCGCGCTTGCCCGCAACGTGCTGGGCGCCGATGAGGAACTCGCCGGCCCGCTCGAGACGCTGCTTCCTGTCGACGTCCGTATTCCCGGCTGCCCCCCGACACCGGACGTCATCGCCGCGGCGCTACTTGCCGCCATCGACCGCCCCGGCTGAGTCGGCGGTTTCGAGGGCGAGAAGACGACCATCGAGTCTCGGCGCTGGGGCGTCAGGTGCGCGTACGGGCTTGCTTCCACTCGTTGCATCTCGTTACCGGAGGGATTCCCGTACGCGCACGCCTGATTTGCAGGCAGTTTCAGTTTCGTTGCGTCTTGTTGCAGCTTGTTGTCTGGGACAAGAGGTCCCCAGTTCAAATCCGTCCTACGGCGGCTTGCCACTCCGACCAGCTCAGGATCCCAAGGTCTGGACGGGGCTCTGCGTCGAGCATCGCCAGGTATTCGAGGAGGTGACCGTCAGGGTCACGCAAGTACACGGCGGCCGCCGGCATCCAGCCGATGACGCTTGGCTCGGTCGTCTCGGCCGCGAAGAAGGAGAGCGGCGTCACGCCGGCCTGCCGCAGGCGGTCGCACGCGCGCAGGACGTCATCGAGGTCGGCGCTGAACGCAATGTGGAGCGAGAGCCCTATCGGTGCCGACCCAAGGGACCAGAGCCCGAGCATCGACTGACCCGGCGCGCCGATCCAGAAGAACGCCGCGCCGCGCTCGTCAACCTCCCATGCGAGCTCCAGACCGACGACGTCGCGGTAGAACGCGATCGAGCGACCGAGGTCGGTCACCGTGAGGTGCGTCTCGAAGAGGCCTCGCGCAGGGACGCTCATGCGTTGTCCCGCGGCCGGCCAGGCCGAGGCCCTGGCGCGTCGCGCCGCTCGAGCGCCGCGCTCGCGTGCAGGTAGCGGAGGACGTTGAGGCGCGTGGCGGCGTCCGAGAGCTCGATCACGGCATCGATGAACCGTCGGCGTGCGTGGTTGTTTGCGCTCATGGCGGCCATCAGGCGTGCAGCGCCAGGAGCAGCGCTTCCGAGCGCGTCGGGAGGTGCGCGAAGGGGTGGTAGAAGGCGTCCAGCGCCCGCTCGCGCGCGACCTCGAAGAAGAGCAGCTCTTCGGTGGAGGGCTGCCAGACCTCGACCGCGGTTGTGCCGTCGAGGGCGTTCCAGTAGAGCGTGACCTCGATGCCGCCCGTGACGCGGTGGGCGAGCTCGCGGCGTGGAGGATGGGTCGTCATCGTCGTGTCCCTTCGGGGAGCTTGGCGGCGAGCACGTCCGCGCGGCCGATCTCGGGTGGTGAGACGAGCAGCGCGTCGGCGTTCGCCAGGAGCGCGGCCGCCACGGGGCCGTCCAGGTGTGCCCGGCGTCCAGCCTCGTCGGGGAAGACGTCGACGATCGCGAACGACGAGCTGCCTGTCCGGAGCGCAAACCACGCGACGGTCTCCGGCTCGTCCTCGACGAGCGGAAGTGCGTCGCGCAGGAAGGCGGCGAGCTCCTCTTCCTTGCCGGCCTTCGCTTCGAGCCGGACGATCAATCCCGTGGTGACCATGCCGCCAGCGTGCCGACCGCGCCTCAGCCGGACCTGAGCGGCGCCTCAGCCGCGTGGGGCGTGGCGGTGCTCGCTGCGGTCCTGGACGAGGCCGAGGATGCGCAGCCGGCCGTCGAGGACGAGCGCGTGGAGCGAGATTTCGGTCGGCAGGAACGTGCCCTGCTTGGTCCGGCAGGTGAGCTTGATCGTCGACGCACGGTTCTCGCGGAGGACCGTTTCGAGGAGCTCGCTTAGCTCCGCGAGCTCCGCCGGGTGGATCTTCGAGATCGGCGTCTCGAGCAGCTCGGCACGGCTGTACCCGAGCAGCGCGCAGCCCGCGTCGTTCGCGGCCAGGATGCGGCCGTGCTCGGGATCCATCACGTAGGCCGGCTCGTCGGCGCGCGCGAAGATCGTCCCGTCGATCGGGTCGGCCGCGGTCATGCCGCCGCGATCTGCTCGTCGAGCCGCCGCTCGAGGAGCTGGCGCCGGGCGGGGGAGACGCTCCCGCACAGCACCCGGCGGACGAGCTCGTAGCGGAAGCGAAAGCCGAATCCGTCGACGCGGAGGATCCGCCGCTCGCAGAGCCGCTCGAGCTCCTCGGTGAGCGCGGTCGGGTCCCAGTCGAGCAGCTCGGACAGCGGCTCGGGCGCGAACGGCTGGTCGAGGATCGCCGCCGCGGTCAGCAGGCGAAACGACCGCGGGCCTTCGGCGCGGCATTGCGCGAGGAGCGCCTCCGCGAGTGTCGTCGACGGCGCGCCCGTGGGATTGCCGTCGGCCAGCGCTGCCGCGACGAAGCGTGGATTGCCGCCGGTCGTCTCGTGCAGGCCGTCGATCCGGAGGGGAGCGAGGTCGTCCTCGGAGAGCGGCTCGAGGCGAACGATGGTGTCTGGTGCAAGACGGGCGACGAGATCGCCCCACGAGCCGACGTCGCGGGTCGTGACGATTGCTCCGCCGACGCCGATCCCCCGCCGGCGCAGGTACGCGAGCGCTGCGATCGTCTCGCCGTCGGCGCGGTGCAGGTCGTCGATGAGCAGGACGAGCGGCGCGTGCTTCGCGACGAGCGTGGCGACCGTTTCGAGGACGCTGACCTCGTCGAACGCGGGGGTTCGTCGGTCGAGATCCAGCTCGGGGAGCACCCTCGCGAGTGCAGGCAGGCAATCCCGGGCCTCGTCGTCGTCGAGCGCGTCGCGCAACGCCGTTGCGAGCGCGACGTAGGGAAGATGGCGCTCGAGCTCCGAGCAGGTCGCGCGCCCGACCCGCACCCCGTCGAGACGGGCCGCGAGCTCGTCGAGCAGCCGGGTCTTGCCGAGCCCCGACTCGCCCTCGATCTGAACGAGTGCAACGCTGCCGTCGAGTCCCCGGTGCACGGCGCGCGCGAGCGTGTCGAGCTCGGCCGTCCGCCCGAGCAGGCGGATCGCGGGGTCGCCAGGGTCGTCGTCGGTGTGTGTGATCGCGCGCGGCAGGAGCGAGTGCACGCTCTCCTGGCGCAGGATCGCGCCCTCGACGGCCCGGGTCTCCTGTGTCGGCTCGAGACCGAGCTCCTCGTCGAGCAGGTCGCGAAACGCGCGGTAGCGCGAGAGCGCCTCGTGCTGGCGCCCGAGGGCGTAGAGGGCGACGACCCCGCAGCGCTCGGCGCGTTCGCTGAAGCGGTCGATCGCGGCTGCGGCGTCGCTGTGCGCCAGCGCGGCGGCGAAGTCGAGCTCCGCGAGTGCGGCGTCGGCCGCGTCGAGGTGCGCTCCCAGAATGCGTCCCTGGTAGCTGCCGCGCAGGTCGAGCGCCCAGGTGCTGTACGGCTCGTCCTCGAGCACGTCGCCGCGGACGAGCGCCAGCGCGTCCTCGAGCGAGCGGCGGGCCTTGCCTGTCGGCTCACGAGCCGACCGCTCGAGCAGCTCGTCGAAGCGATCGAGGTCGAGCGTGACCAGCTCGGTCGCGAAGCGGTACGCCTCGGGCTCGGTGACGACCAACGCGCGTGCGCGCTCCCGGTCTGGGTCGAGGTGGCGTCGGAGGCTGGAGACGAACGTTTGCAGCGAGCCGGCCACGTCGCGAGGCCGCTCAGCGCCCCACAACAGCTCGGCGAGGCGGTCGGTCGTCACACGGTGGCCGCGAGCCGCGAGCAGGATCTCGAGGATCTGCTTCGGTCGCGCGCCGCCGAGGTCGGCGGGCCCGAGCCGGCGGGCGCCGTCCTCGATCGACAGCGGCCCGAACAGGCGGATCCCGCGTCGAGTCCCATCAGGGAGCGAGCGCGAGAGCGGAGAGGGCGCGCACGCCCGCCTCAGTCGGCTCGGCGGCCGCTTTGTTACAGGGCTGGGCAACAACCGCTAGACCGGGTGCGCCTCGCGCGGTAGCCTCGCGTGGTGAGTGGCCCCGCCGGTGGCGTGGCTGGCATCGCCGATGACGCCCTGTTCGTCGGGCGTCTGCGCGATGGGGACGAGCGCGCGTTCGAGGAGCTCGTCACGGCGCTCTATCCGGCGATGCTCGCGGTCGCGCGCGGATACGTCGGCGCGCGCGCGGTGGCCGAGGAGGTCGTGCAAGATGCGTGGGCGGGGTCCTCAACGGGCTCGATCGCTTCGAAGGACGCTCGACCCTGCGCACGTGGGTGCTGCGGATCGTCGCCAACATCGCACGCGACCGCGGTGTGCGCGAAGCACGCTCGGTGCCGTTCTCGACGGTGGCCGGCGAGGACGCCGGCCCGCTCGTGGAGCCCGACCGGTTCCTGGGGCCCGGCGATCCGTACCCGGGCGGCTGGAGATCGTTTCCGACCGACTGGCGGACGCTGCCGGAGTCCCGGCTCCTGTCGCAGGAGACGCTCGATCTGGTCGCGGGGGCAATCGCAGCGCTGCCCGAGTCGCAGCAGGTGGTGATCACCCTGCGTGACGTGATCGGCTGCGACGCCGAGGAAGTCAGCGACGTCCTCGGGCTGAGCGACGGCAACCAGCGCGTCCTGCTCCATCGCGCGCGCGTCCGGGTGCGGGCCGAGCTGGAAAGGTATTTCGATGGCTGATCCTCGCGGCGGCAAGCAGCACGAATACACCTGCGAGGAAGTGGTCGCCCTCGCATCCGAGTACCTCGAGGGCGCGATGGCCGCCGAGCGGATGACGGCGTTCGAGCTGCACCTGAACTTCTGCGACGGGTGCTCGGGCTTCGTCGACCAGGTACGCACGACGGCGGCGATGGCGCACGCATCGACCGCAGAGCAAATCCCCGAGGACATGAAGGCCAAGCTCCTGGCTGCGTTCAGGGACTGGACGCCGTGACGGCTGCGTACAAGTTCCTGTCCGCCTCCGGCCACGGCCGCTTCAGCGGCTTCGCCTGGCCGCTTCCCGACGACCGCCCCGGGGCGTGGGTCGAGGCGGAGGTCGACGGCTGCCGCTCCGGCATCCATGCCTGCCGCCACGCCGACCTTCCGTACTGGCTCGCGCATGCGCTCTTCGAGATCGAGCTCGACGGCGAGATCGACACGCTCGCGACGAAGATCGTCGCGCCGCGCGGACGGCTGATCCGCCGGATCGACGCCTGGAGTGAGCCCGTTCGAGCCGCCTACTCGCGGATGTGCGTCGCGCGCGCACACGAGCTTGCAGCTGGCGCTCCGCACCTCCGCGACTGGGCTCCTCCGCCAACGATCGAGCTGTCGGAGGCCGCGCGGCTCGGCTACATCGCCGCGCGGATCGCCGAGGAGCTCGGCGGGCTCGAGGCGTACCTCCTGGAGCGGCGGCGCCAGAGCGACTGGCTCGTCGAGCACCTCGCGCTCGACTGATCTCGCGCTCAGGTTCTGCTGAGCGCCCCTTCGTACCTTCGCCGCCGAGCTACCCGGCCTCGGCCGGACGAAGGGAGAAACGAATGAAGGTACTTTCGAAGCGCTGGCTGCTCGCTGCCGCGACGCTCGTGATCGTCGCAGCCGCAGCCGCCATGGTCAGCGTGGCGGTCGCCGGCTCCAAGCGGTCGGCGTCGGCACAGGGGCTCGGGCCGATCAGCGGCCTGCTCCCGCGCGACCACCTCACGCTGGAGAGCGCGATCCAGGTCGACCTGAGCAAGGAGTCGGTCCGCGTTCCGATCTACAGGGGCGTCGCCTACAAGGGGACGCCGAATGAGGAGACCGTCTGGTACACGCTGCTCGACGCCTCCGACCAGGGCATCGCCCACGACCTCGGTGTGAACTACGCGCCGAAGCTCGGCAACCTCGCCATCGGCGACCCCGAGGCTGTGCAGACGGTGACTCTCGAGTCGCCGACGCCCGACCAGAACCGGTTCGGTCAGGCGGTCGTCGACTTCCAGGGCGCACCCGACTTCAGCCCGACCCGGATTGCCCAGCCCGGCCCGACCGGGTTTCCGCTGGCGCAGTTCCAGCCGGGCGCGGTCGCAGGTCCCGGGTACAGCCCGTTCATCCGCATCGCGGGCTCGAACACCGTCTACAGCGCGCCGATCCTCGCGACCGGTGACGGCTCCTTCGACGTCGTCCACCACACGAACACCGGCGACCGCGTACTCGGCATCCACATTGCCGGCCCGTCGGCTCCCGGCCAGTTCGCGGAGTCGTGGGCGGACCTGCTGTTCGTGAAGGGCTTCGACGCCGGCCAGCCGATCGTCTACATCTCCACGGACGCCGGCCAGCCCCTGACGGCGGTGCTCGAGCGGTCGACGTACGTTCCTGCGCTCGACAGCGCTCCGTACCACGGCGGCGACGACTTCCTCGGCTCCGCCCGGGAGCGCCTGTTCGGCTTCATCAACGGCCAGGCCGGGACGAACAACAAGGAGGCCCAGGGCTTCGTCCACCTCACCAAGGACGGCCACGTCGGCGAGGACGCGAGCGCGGGCAACACCGGGCTCATCGACGCCCTCCGCAATGGCGGCGACCTGCTCAACGTGTTCGGCGACTTCCCCACGGAGAAGGACCCGCGGCACGCCGAGGCCTACAGCCCGCTCTGGGACGCCCAGCTCGGCCTGTGGACGAACAAGGCCGTGCAGCAGGGCCTGAACAAGCGGCAGATCGACGAGGTGCAGGTCTTCAACCTCGCGGCCACGCGCCCCGACCTGCTGACCGGTGTCGACCCCGCTACCGGCAAGCCGGCCCCGTACGGGTCCGTGGGTGTCGACATCAACTGCGCGGTGATCGGCTTCACCGAGAAGGCCCCGACGGCCAACCTGGCCAGCCCCGTCCCCAACTCGCAGTTCCCGCCCCGCTAACGCGGTGCGACCGAGCCGGCGGGCCGCTCCTCCCGGCCCGCCGGCTCACCGGCTCACCGGCTCACCGGCCTACCCACTCGACTCGCAAAGGAGTTTTCAATGAACCGCTCAGCCCTGATCCTGGCCGTCGTAGCCGTCGCGGCGTCGCTCTTGCAGTGGTGGACGCCCTCGCCTCGGCCTCGACCGGCGCGAGCACCGCAGCCGTGACCGTCAAGACCGGCGGCTCGTCCCTCGGCCGGATCGTCGTCGACAGCCGCGGGCGCACGCTGTACCTGTTCGAGAAGGACATGCGCACCCACAGCGCCTGCTCCGGTGCGTGCGCCGCCTACTGGCCGCCGCTCCTCGCCACCGGCAAGCCGGTCGCCGGCCCGGGCGCGAAGCCGTCCCTGCTCGGCACGATCCGCCGGGGCGACGGCACGAAGCAAGTCACCTACGCCGGCCATCCGGTCTACCGGTTCGTCCTGGACACCAAGCCCGGCCAGGTCAGGGGCGAAGGCCTGCAGGACTTCGGGGCCGGCTGGGACGCACTCACGCCCTCCGGCGCGAAGATCGAGAAGAAGGGCGACGGATGATCCTCGCGATCTCGGGCAGCCTCCGACAGAGGTCGGTCAACAGCGCCGCCCTACGTGCCGCCGCCGACGCGGCGGCACGGCAGGGCATCCGCATGGCTATCACGGACGCCGTGCGCGAGCTGCCGCCCTTCGACCCGGATCTCGAAGGCACGCCGCCCGAGCCGGTCGTGCGCTTCCTGGCCATGTGCGCCGGCGCCTCGGGTGTGCTCCTCGCCGTCCCCGAGTACGCCTTCGGCATCCCCGGCGCGTTCAAGAACGCGCTCGACTGGACGGTCGGCGGCGGCTGCCTCTACCGCAAGCCCGTCGCCATCGTCGAGCTTGCTCCGCCGGGGCGCGGGGCGCACGTCCGCCGGGCGCTCGAAGACGTGCTCACCGCCCTCGACGCAGACGTCGCTCACTACCCGGTACCGGTCGGTCGCCACGACCGCGACGCGAGCGGCGACATCGCCAATCCCGCCGTTCTCGACCGGCTCGAGGCGGTCGTGGCCGAGCTCGTGCAGCGCACCGGCGTCGGCCGGGCCGCCTAGACCCCTTTCGACCCACAAGGAGTAGTCATGGAAACCACCATCCACCGCCCCTTCACCGGCACCTTCAGCATCGACCGGGCCCACTCCTCGGTCCAGTTCGCCGTCGAGCACATCGTGTCGACGTTCCGTGCGTCGTTCGACGACGTCGAGGGACGCTTCGCCGCCGACGACGGGAGCGCGACGCTGACGGCGCGCGCCCGGGTCGAGTCCGTCTCGATCTCCGACCCCGCAGAGTTCCGGGAGCACGTCGTCCGCGGCGAGGATTTCTTCGCCGCCGACGCGTACCCCGAGCTCACCTTCAGCTCGACCGGCGTCGAGCTGCGACGGGACGGCACGGCTGTCGTCACCGGTCTGCTGACGATCCGCGGGATCAGCCGCAGCGTCACCGCCGTCGGCACGTACCGTCCGCCGACGCGTGATCCGTTCGGAACCGAGCGAATCGCCCTCCAGCTGAGTGCCACGGTCGACCGCCGCGCCTGGGACCTGAACTGGCAGCTGCCGCTCCCCGAAGGCGGCGACGCCGTGGGCTGGGACGTCGAGGTCACCGCCGAGCTCGAGCTCGTGCGGGCGGCGTGACGTGCGCATCGTCGGCATCAGCGGCAGCCTCCGTGCCGGCTCGTACAACCGGGCGCTGCTGGCGGCCGCCCGGGCCGAGCTGCCGGCCGGTGCCCAGCTCCGCGAGTGGCGGGGACTCGAGACGCTCCCGGCGTTCAGCGAGGACGCCGAGGGCCCGTTCGCCGCAGCGCCGGTCACGGCGCTGCGGCGGGCCCTCGCCGAGGCCGACGCGGTCCTGATCGCGACGCCCGAGTACAACCACTCGATTCCCGGCGCGCTGAAGAACGCACTCGACTGGGCCTCACGCCCCTGGCCCGACAGCGTCCTCCGGGGCAAACCGGTGGCCGTCGTCGGGGCCAGCACCGGCGGCTTCGGCGCGCTCTGGGCGCAGGCCGAGGCCCGCAAGATCCTGAAGGCGATCGGCGCCGATGTCGTCGACACCACGCTGCCCGTGGCGAACGCCGGCCAGGCGTTCACGGCCGACGGCCGGCTCCGCGACGCCGGCACCGCCAGGGCGCTCCGCGCGATCGTCGACGAGCTCGCTCAGCGCACGGTGAGGCGGGCGGCATGACCGTCCGGGTCGAGGGGCACGCCGGCGACCGCGCCGAGCTGCGGGCCCGGTTCGCGCTGGCGGAGGATTCGGAGGCGCAGCTGGACTCCTACCTCGACGACGGCGAGGTGCTCGTCGCCGTCGCAGGTGACCGCATCATCGGGCATCTTCAGCTGGTGGAGGCGGCCGGCGGCGGCCGGAGCGAGATCAAGAACATGGCCGTCGACCCCGCGCACCGGCGCAACGGGGTCGGCCGGCTCCTGGTCGACGCTGCGGTCGGTCGCGAGCGTGCCCGCGGCCGCTCGACGCTCCTCGTGGCAACGGCGGCGGCCGACATCGACAACCTGCGCTTCTACCAGCGTGCCGGGTTCCGCCTGCGTGTCGTCGAGCGCGACGCGTTCACACCGGCGACCGGTTACCCGCCGCACACGCTCGTCGACGGCATCGAGCTTCGTGACCGGGTCTGGCTCGAGCTCGAGATCGCAGGCCCGTGATCGAGATTCGCGATGCCAGGCCAGACGAGGCGAGTGCCCTGGAGTCGCTCCAGCGGCGCGCGTCGGATGTCTGGGAAGACACCCGCGAGCAGCTTACGGCCCATCCCGACGCGATCGCACCGCCGCATCAGGCAATCGCAGAGGGACGAGTGCGAGTTGCCGTCGACGTCTCAGGGAGGCGTCTCGGCTTCTCCGTCGTGCTGCCCCTCGAGGACGGTCGCTGCGAGCTCGACGATCTCTTCGTCGAGCCGGACTCGATGCGTCGCGGAGTCGGGCGAATGCTCGTCGACGACGTCGCAGCGCGGGCGGCTGCGGCAGGCGGACGTCACGTCGACGTGATCGCGAACCCGAACGCACTCGGGTTCTACGAGCGCGTCGGTTTCGAGGTCAGCGGTCGAGCCTCGACTCGATTCGGCGATGCTCCGCGCATGACGCTCGACCTGTCGCGCCGACGACGCGCCCCCGGCGCCGAGGTACCTCGTCGAGCATGAGGACGAGCGGCGATGGAGTCACCATGAGCCGAGGGCGGCGGTACCTGGATACCCGGCGGAGCGAGCGACTGTCGGCTGCGCGTACGGTGCGCGTACGGGCTTGCTTCCACTCGCCCGAACGGCTCCCGGAGGCGGTGTGCCACGCAGTCGAGCTCCGGCCGGGCGCGGCTCGGATCGCCGCTGCGTTCGCTGCGACCGGAGGTCCCACTGCCGCAGCGGACATGCTCGCGCTCTCCCTCGGCGATCGGGCCTGGGCCGAGCTGCTCGAGCAGTACCACCAGCTTGCGCGCGACGGCCTTGCGCGACACCGAGGTTGGCTGATGGACACGGCACGGGACGGCTTCTTCGCGATCTTCGACGAGGCGAGGGACGCGATCCGTGCCGCGCTCGACGTGCAGGCGTCCGCGAGGCAGCTCGGGCTCGAGCTGCGCTCCGGCGTCCATCTGGGCAGGTGCTGGCAAGCGGACGAGAAGTGCGCCGGAGCGGACGTGCATGTCGGCGCGCGTCTCGCGACATCGGCCGCACCGGGCGAGGTGCTCGTCTCCGAGGAGGCGGCGGAACAGGCGCGTCAAGAAGGAATCCGGCTGGCAGATCGAGGCGCCCTCTCGTTGAAGGGCGTGCCCGGCACTCGCCGTGTGTTCGCGACGACGGCGGAATCGCAGGAGTCGATCGCGAGCGCAGGCTCGTCGGTCGCGCGCGACGTCTGATCCGACGAGATCTGCGCTGCGCCGACGCCGTCTTGCGGGAGTACGACGACCTTCCCGTCCGCTCGTACGCCCTGACGCTCGCCAGCGCCGCGCGCGAGTGTCCGCGCCAACCCGAGTGCGCGCTCATCGCCTGGCCACGCGCCACCAAGCGTTTCGCAAGCCCTCGGTACTTCACCGTTCGCGCAGTGCGGGCGCGACCGGATGCCGCCGGTCGAGCGGTGAGCGATCGTTGATCTGCGATCAACGATCAGCCCGGCTCGGGCTCGAGGAGGCGAGCTTCATGAACTGCTTCGAGTGCGCCAAGGTCAGTGACAGCATCCCTGCCGTTGCCGTCTGCCAGCACTGCGGCGTCGGTCTCTGCCTCGATCATCTGATCGAAGCGCGCAACACACGCGTCGGGGGCACGGTCTACAGCTGCGCCCATACGCTGCCGAGCACGAGACCTCTCCGGGGCGTCCCCGCCGGCATCGCGGGGGCGGCGCGTCATCACAGCGCCGCAGGCGTCTCGTGACAACGCTTGGTACCACGGTCGAGCAGGAGATCGCCGGCCTCGCGAAGGCACTCGGTCACCCGACCCGCGTTCGCATCATGCGTCTGCTCCTCGCGCACGACGCCTGCTACTGCGGGGAGCTCGTCCACCAGCTCGACCTCGCGCAGGCGACCGTCTCTCAGCACCTGAAAGCGCTCAAGGACGCCGGCCTGATCGCGGGCGAGATCGAGGGACCGCGCACCTGCTACTGCGCGAGCCGCGAGCAGCTGGCGGAGCTGCACGAGCTCGTCGGCGGCCTCCTTGAGGAATCGGTTGAGCTCGCGGAGGACAGGCGCCGTGAGTGCGACTGAGGAGCTGTAGGCATGAGCGCGATCGCGGCACGCCCGCGCATCGCGAGTGAACGCCATCCGCTCTGGCTGCTCGGCGCAGCGGCCGTCGGCTGGCTCGCGCTCTACCGTCTACTACTGCCGTTCTGGGACTGGATGCTCTACGACGTCTTGTCGCTGCCGCAGGGCATGGCCGGCCGGATCCCGGCAGTCAGCTCGCTCAAGGAAGCGCTCGCGCAGCGGCTTGGAGAGACGAAGTGACGTCGGTCGCCGAACGACGCTCTACGCCGCAGCCCGCCACCCCCGGCCCCGAGGAGGCGGTGCTGCGGAAGCTATCCACGCTCGACCGGTTCCTTCCCGTCTGGATCGGGCTCGCGATGGTGGCCGGGCTCGGGCTGGGCAGGCTGATCCCGCGTCTCAACGACGAACTCGACAAGCTCCGCGTCGGGACCGTCAGCTTGCCGATCGCGCTCGGGCTACTGCTGATGATGTATCCGGTCCTGGCGAAGGTTCGCTACGAGGAGCTCGGCCGCGCGAAAACGGACGGTGTCTCCGACCGGCGCTTCTTCGGCGTGTCCTTGTTTCTGTCGTGGGCGGTGGGGCCGCTGTTCATGTTCACGCTGGCGTGGCTATTCCTCGCCGACCACCCGGCCTACCGCACGGGCGTGATCATCGTCGGGCTCGCTCGCTGCATCGCAATGGTGCTGATCTGGAACGACCTCGCCAAGGGCGACCGCGACCGCGCCGCCGTACTCGTCGTCTTCAACGCGCTCTTCCAGGTGGCCGCGTTCTCGCTGCTCGGCTACTTCTACCTCACCGTGCTCCCAGGCTGGCTCGGCCTCGACACCCAGGGGTTCGAAGTCGGCATCTGGGAGGTCGCCCGCACCGTGCTGATCTTCCTCGGTATCCCGCTGACGGCCGGCTTCCTCACCCGCCGGATCGGGCTGAAGCGAAAGGGGCGCGACTGGTACGACCAGAAGTTCCTGCCGCGGATCGGACCGATCACCCTGTACGGGCTGCTGTTCACGATCGTCGTGCTGTTCGCAATCCAGGGCGACACGATCACCTCGCAGCCGCAGGACGTCGCCATGATCGCCGTGCCGCTGCTCGTCTACTTCGCGGTCATGTGGGTCGCGGGATTCGCGATCGGCAAGCTGATCGGGTTCCCCTACCCGCAGACGGCAAGCCTGTCGTTCACGGTCGCATCGAACGACTTCGAGCTCGCGATCGCGGTCGCCGTCGGCGTCTTCGGCGCCGCGTCCGGCGAGGCGCTCGCCGGCGTCGTCGGGCCGCTGATCGAAGTACCGGTGCTCGTCTCGCTCGTCTACGTCGCGCTGTGGCTCTCTCGTCGTCTCCGGTGGCCGCAGCCGGACGCCGCCGGATCGGTCAGCGTCGCGCTACACCCAGTCGGCACGACCCACGGAAACACATAGCGGTGAGCTTTCGGCCGCTCGAGGCGCGAACGGCAGGGACCGCGCGTACGGTGCGCGTACGGGCTTCGTCGCCTCGAAGACGACGGCGCCACTGACGATGTGCACGACCGCGAGCGCGTGCGAGTCGCGGTGCGGGTCGACGCCGACGACGTAGTCCAGCTGATCTGCGAGCATCCGAGAACCGACCTCCAGCGAAGCGTTGGGGGACACCAACCGGTGCCGGTCTGGGGATGGAAACCGCGGGCGGCAGAACTGTGACGGGTCACGCGCTCGAGACGCGGACAGGCTTGGCTTCTGATCAGGCCAGCAAGCGGCCGCCAGGCCGGTACCGGACTCTCCGCACGGACTGACAAGCGCCCCAGACGGGACCACCCACACACACTCACAGTGCGGGAATGTCGCTTGAGGGCGCCGTTAGGCTGGCGCTATGCCTGACGAGTCGCTCAAGGACGTCCGTTCGTTGCTCGACGGTCCCTCGCCTGCTGTGCTGACGACCTACCGCAAGGACGGTAGCGCGAACGTCTCGCCCGTCTGGTTCCGGTGGCACGACGACGCTTTCGAGGTCGTGATCGCGCGTGGCGACGTGAAGCTCCAGCATCTGTCCCGCGATCCTCGCTGCGTTCTCCTCGTCTTCGAGGCGGTTCCGCCCTTCCGCGGGATTGAGGTCCGCGGCGTGCCCGAGCTCGTTGAGGGCGACGTCAACGAGGTCCGCGAGGCCATCGCCGGGCGATACCTCGGCACAGATGACGGCCAGCGGTTCGCGGCCGCCCGCACATCGAAGCAAGGCGTCCTGCTCCGGCTTGCAGCGGCCGACCCGCGCGTCTGGGATCTCAAGGCGATCCTGCCGCCTTCTTCCTAGACATCGCCGCCGTGGGCCAGCGTTCAGGGATGACCCCTGAACCGGGACGCTTGGTGGCCCGATTAGCCTCCCCGTGTTTCCGGGCGAATCGGCAGCATCAGTGAGCAATAGCCGTTGATCAGGGCGTAGCCGCTGTCGGTGTAGAGACGGACAGCGGGGTCGTTGTCTTCCTCGGTCTGCACGACTAGGCGGAGTGCGCCCGACGTGATTGCAGCCGCTCGGACGAAGCTGAGAAGGGCACGACCGACTCCACGACGACGGTGCGTCGGCAGGACGAAAAGGTCTCTGATCTGCCAGAAGTGGGCGAGCCGCAAGGATGCCGGTACTTCCATCGTGATCGCGAAGCCGACGAAGCTCCCACTGTCTTCGGCGACGAACGCGCGTAGGTGGGTGCTGAGGTTCTGTTCCAGCCAACTTATTGCCTGGGAGGAGTAGGAAGCCTCGCCGTAGTGGGCGCGATACTTGTCGAAGAGTTCGGCGAGTGCTTCGATTTCGCTGCGTGTCGGTGCGGTCAGAGTCCGAACTGAGACCGGCTCGCCGGTGGCCGAAGGACTGGGATGGGTGTTCTGACTCACGGCCCTCCACGAAAACGGTATCGCCAAGCGGCAATAACCTCGCCTGCGCGAGCGTGCTCTCGCCTGATCGATGACGGGTCACGTCATGGAGGGCAGTGACGATCTGCCGCGCGTACGGTGCGCGTACGGGCTTGCTTCCACTCGTTGCGGCTCGTTACCGGGGATTCGCGTACGCGCACGGCTGACTTGCAGGCAGTTTCAACTCGTTGCGTCTTGTTGCAGCTTGTTGTCTGGGACAAGAGGTCCCCGGTTCAAATCCGGGCGCCCCGATGAGAAAGCCCTCCTAGCAGGGCTTTTTCTTTGACGAGAGAGCGCCGGGAGCTCCTGCGCGTACCGTGGTCGTAGGGGCGCTGCGCGATGCCCGGGCCGAGCTTCAATCGGCCGGCCGAAGCTCCTTACGGTCAGTTGCTCGTGCGGATGCGCCGGATCGCCCAGCGGGTACGAGCCGCCTCCTCGCGGTCCCTCTCGTCGAGCTCGAGCTCGAGGTCGCGGAGCGCGCGCTCGTGCGCCGGGATCCAGCGGCGCTCGAGCGCGCGCAGCCGAAGCGTGGTCCGCGCCAGCTCCGTTGCCGTCCGGTCGCGCACGAGCTGCGCGGCGCCCAGCTGCGCAGCGGCGTCGAGCGCCCGTCCGTGCGCCTGCGCGGCGTAGGCGAGCGCAGCGCTGCCGCCGGCGGGGAACGACGGCGTAGGAGGCAGGTCGATGCGCGGTTCTCCCGGATGCTCGACGCCCAGCGTGTGCGTCCACGCCAGGCGCAGCCGGGCGGGCCGCTCGACGCCGTGCAGCGCCAGGTCGAGCACCCGCTCGCCGGCGAGGATCGCCGCGCGCTGCCACCAGCGCTCGGCGTCGCGGGCGACCGGCTCCCACTCTCCGCGCGCCTGCTCGCACAGGCGCTCGGCCTCGTGCAGGGCGCGCTGGAGCGCCCGCCGCTTCTGGTCGAGCACGTTGTCCGCGCGGTGCGCGACGTCCAGGCGCCGCCCGAGCCAGAGGCGACCGGCGCGTCCAGCCGGGCGCCGAAGCCTCACGACGCCTCCACGTAGTGCGCATCGACCAGCGCCTCGCCGACCATGGTCAGCTCGCGCCGCGGCAGGCGCGAGGCAACCTGCCAGGCTCGTGCCAGCGTCGCCTCAAGCGACCGCGCCTCGGTGCGCCCCTGGGCGAGGAAGTCGCGCCGGAATGCCTCGCCGAACGCGAGGTAGCCCCGGTCGCGCGGCGTCAATCCCGCCTCGCCGACGACGTCGACGAGGTCGGCTACCTGCGTGGCGCGCGCCGCGAACGCGTACAGCTGCGCGGCCAGTACGAGGTGGTCGTCGCGTGTGCGACCCGGGCCCGCGCCCAGGCGCATCAGCCGCGACAGCGAGGCGAGCGGGTCGAACGGCGGATACACGCCGGCGACGTGCAGTTCGTCCGACAGGACGATCTGGCCCTCGGTGATGTAGCCGGTGAGGTCGGGCACGGGATGGGTGATGTCGCCGGCGGGCATCGTCAGCACCGGCACCTGCGTCAGCGAGCCGGGCCGGCCCTTGATGCGTCCGGCGCGCTCGTACAGGGACGCGAGGTCGCTGTAGAGGTAGCCGGGATACCCGCGCCGGCTCGGAACCTCGCCGCGCGCCGCAGACACCTCGCGGACCGCCTCCGCATAGCTGGTCACGTCCGCGATAACGACCAGGACGTGGCGGCCGAGCTCGAACGCCAGATGCTCGGCGACCGTGAGCGCGATGCGCGGCGTGACGATCCGCTCGACAAGCGGATCGTCGGCGGTGTTGAGCAGCAACGTCAGGTCGCCTGCCTCCGAGCGCTCCTCGAGCGAGTCGCGCACAGCCATCGCGTCGGTGCGCGTGATGCCGACGGCTGCGAACACGACGGCGAAGGCGTCTTCCCCGGCGCGGGCCTGCGACGCGATCTGGGCGGCCAGCTCCAGATGCGGAAGCCCGCCGACCGAGAAGACGGGCAGCTTCTGGCCACGGACGAGCGTCGCCAGCCCGTCGATCGCGGAGATGCCGGTCAGGATTGGGTCGCGCGGCGTGTCACGCGCACCCGGGTTGATCGGACTGCCCGCCACGCTCGTCCACGCATCGCCCAGGATCGGCGGGCCGCCGTCGAGCGGCTCGCCGCGTCCGTTGCAGACGCGGCCGAGCCACGCTTCGCCGACCGGCACCCGGAGCGGGCTGCCGGCGAACGCGACGCGCGTGCCGTCGAGGCGCAGCCCTTCCGTTCCCTCGAAGACCTGCACGACCGCGAGATCGCGCGCGACATCGAGGACGACGCCGTGCCGCACCTCGCCCGTGTCGAGCCGCACCTCCGCGACCTCGTCCCAGCCGACCTCCTCCACGGCGCGGACGACGACGAGCGGCCCGCGCACGGTCGAGGCGGAGGCGTACTCGACCGGGGCGCGGAGCGTCACTCGAGCGCTCCCAGCCTGGCGGCGACGGCGTCGTACACGGCCGCCACGCCGTGGACGTCGCCGGGTGCGGTCGCGTCGCGCGCGCGGGTGACGGACGAGAAGTCGACGGCCTCGATCGCTGACGCGGCCACGCCCTTGTCGACGAGCACCCGGCAACGGTCGACGACGCGGAGGACGAGGTCGAGGAGCGCCGATTGCTTGGCCGGCTCGCAGTACGCGTCGTTCTCGCTGAGCGCGCTCTGCTGGAGGACCGTCTCTCGCAACAGCCGGCCCGCGAGCAGCGTCACGCGCTCGCCGTCCGGAAGTGAGCCGGAGCCCACGAGCTGGGCGATCGACTCGAGCCTGTCGGCCTCGGCGAGGAGTGAGAGCGCCCGTTGGCGCCGTTCGCCCCAGCCCGCCTCGCCGCGGAGGACGTGCCACTCGGCGACGGCCTCGGCATCCCGTGAGAACGAGTCGCGCCAGCCGACCGCCGGGTAGTGGCGTGCGTATGCCAGGTCCCGGTCGAGCGCCCACGTGGCGCGCGTGAAGCGCCGCGTGTGCGCGCTGACCGGCTCGGTCAGGTCGCCGCCGGGCGGCGAGACCGCGCCGAGGATGGTGACGGACGCGTCCAGCCCCCCGAGCGTGCGCACGGCGCCTCCGCGCTCGTAGAAGGCGGCGAGCGCCGAGGCGAGGCCGGCCGGATAGCCCTCCTCGGCCGGCAGCTGGTCGGTCCGCGACGCGACCTCGCGAAGCGCTTCCGCCCAGCGCGACGTGGAGTCGGCGATCAGGACGACGTCGTAGCCCATGTCACGGAAGAACTCGGCGACCGTCACCCCCGTATGGATGCTTGCCTCCCGCGCGAGGACGGGCATGTTCGACGTGTTCGCGACGAGCACGGTGCGCTCCATCAGCGGCCGCCCGGTGCGCGGATCCTCGAGCTCCGGCAGCTCGCGCAGCACGTCCGCCATCTCGTTGCCGCGCTCGCCGCACCCGACGTAGACGATGACCTGTGCGTCGCACCACTTCGCGATCTGCTGCAGGAGCACGGTCTTCCCCGTCCCGAAGCCGCCCGGCACCGCGGCCGTGCTCCCGCGCGCGACCGGGAAGAACAGGTCCAGGGCGCGCTGGCCGGTCGTCAGCGGTGCCGACAGGCGCTCGCGCGCGGTGACCGGCCGCGGCTGGCGGACCGGCCAGCGGTGCGCCAGCGAGATCGCGCTGCCCCCGACGCGCGCGACCGGCTCGCCGACCGTGTACTCGCCCGCCGGTGCCATCCACTCGACGTCGCCCGACACGCCGGACGGCACGAGAACCCGATGCTCGAGCGCGGGCGTCTCGTGGACGACGCCGAGCACGCTTCCCGCGCCGGCGCGCTCGAGCGCTCGCGGCTCGAATGCCCAGCGCCGGCCGGGATCGAGCGTCGGCAGGCGCGCACCCGTTCGGATCCAGTCGCCGGCCGCGTCGAGCCGCCGCAGCATGCCGTCGAAGACGCCGCCGAGCAACCCGGGGCCGAGCTCCGCGCTCAGTGGGGCGCCCGTACCCGTGACCGGTTCCCCGGGGCGCACGCCGCCCGTGTACTCGTAGACCTGGACGGTGGCGCGCGTGCCGTCGAGGGCGATGACCTCTCCGGGCAAGCGCCCGGCGCCGACGGCGACGAGCTCGAGCATGCGGACGTCGTCGAACCCGTCGACCTCGACCACCGGGCCGTTCACCCGCGCGATGCTCGGGGCGCTCACCGCCACGCCTCCGTCGCGGCGGAGCCAAGCCGGGCCAGGCAGCGGTCGACGAGAGGCTCGAGCGTGTAGTCCACGCGGCGCACACCGGCGGACGCGCGCAGGCCGCCGGCAGCGTCACGCTCGATGACGGCGTCGTCGCCGAGCTGCTCGCGCGCCGTCTGCGCCAGACGCTCGGCCAGCGCGTCGTCCGCCGCTTCGCGCACGGCGGAGAGCGCCGACGCCCGGAGCTCGTCCCAGACCTGGCGCTGCGCGGCGAGCACGAGCGTGTGCGCGCGCCGGTGGGCGGCCGCCCGCCGGCGCGCACCCTGGCGCGAGGCCGCGTCGGCGCCCTCGGCACGGGCATCAGTCAAGAGCTTGTCCGCTTTCTCCTCCGCGTCCGCGGCGATGCGCGCGGCACGCTCGTCTGCGAGGGCGAGGATCCGCGCCGCGTCGGCGTGCGCCTGCTCGAGCAGCGCGTCGTGGAGCGGCTCGGTCGTGGTCGTCACGAGGGGACCACCGCCCAGACGACCCGGCGCTCGGCGAGCCGCGGCGCGAGCGCGTCGTGGGCCTCCGGCGTCAGGACGAGCAGGATGGTCTCGTCGGCGAGCGCTTCCCAGGCGGCCTCGGCGTCGGCCGCCGAGCGCGCGTCGTGGACCACGGCTCCGGCCAGCCCGTAGCCCGCCAGGCGGCGCGCGTCGCCGATGGCGGCCGCCGCGGTCATGCCTTCCCGATCAGCATGATCGCGACGACGAGGCCGTAGATGGCGATGCCCTCTGCGAGGCCGACGAAGACCATCGCGCGGCCGAACATCTCCGGCTTCTCGCTGATTGCCGCGAGCGCCGCCGAGCCGGTGTACGAGACGCCGATGCCGGCGCCGATGCTCGAGCCGGCGACGGCGATGCCGGCGCCGAGGAGCGCCATACTCGAGTTCGAGTCCGACGATCCCGTCGCCGCCTGGGCGTCGGCCGCGCCGGTCAGGACGGCGGCGATCAACGCGAGGGCGCCGAGGAGCACCAGACCGTTCAGCACGAGCAGCCGGCGGATGCCGCGCGCCGGCGCGCGCGCCAGGAGCCAGGCGATCGCCGCGGCGACACCTCCGATCAGCGGGATTCCCCAGACCAGGGACTGGAACATCACTCCTCCTTCGTGACGAGGGGGATCCGCCACGGGGAGAACGCACGCCCTTCCCCGGCGAAGATCCGCGAGAACAGTTCGTAGTACTCGAGGCGCAGCGCCTGGACGCCGGCGACGAGCAGCTCGAGCGAGAAGGCGACGAGGGTGCCGCCGAGCATGACCACGGTCGCCGCTGCGCAGCCGGCGATGCCGCCCCACAGGGCGGTCACGGCACTCCACACGATGATCCCGAGTGCCGCGTGCATGACGCCGAACGCGGCGAGCCGCGTGAACGAGATGACGCTGGCGAGCGTCCTGATGACGGCGTCGACGACCTCGACGGAAACCTCGAGTGCAGCCAGCCCGCCGCGACCTGCGTGACCCGCGTACCCCGTGGCGAGCAGGGCGAGCCCGGCGGCCGCGAGCACGAGGCCGGCGATCCCGGCCGGGACGGCGCCCGCGTACCAGCCGGCGGCCGCGACACCGCCGCCGACGAACACGCAGGTCCCGGCAACGCCCGAGGGCGCGACGAACGCGGCCGCCGGCCCCTCTTCCCGCCAGCGGTTGACGGTGCCGAACGCGTAGCTCTGCGCGAGCAGGACGGCGCCGACCGCGACGCCCGCCAGCAGCAGCGTGGGCGCGTTGTCGACGGGATCGAGCCAGAGTGCGGGGACGGCCCCGGTCGGGCCGAAGAACTCGCCGTACAGCAGTCCGAAGACGGCCGCCGAGCAGCCGGCGGCGAGGAGGAGCGGCCAGACGCGGCGCACGGCGAGCAGGCGGCCCCGCCGGACGAAGAGCAGGGCGATCGCGGCCGCCGCCAGGAGCAGGCCGTGGCCGACGTCGCCGAACATCATCCCGAACATCACGACGAACGCGATGGCTGCGAACAGCGTCGGATCGAGGTCCGCGTAGCGGGCCGGGCCATATGTCTCGACGAGCGGGCGGAAGGGGCGCGTGACGGCGCGACGTGCGATCAGCGTCGGCGGCTCGTGCCAGGCCGGCCGTTCGAGCTCCACCACGCTCGCACCGTGTGGGGCCAGGCGGCCGGCGAGCGGCTGCACCTCGTCGGCCGGCGTCCAGCCGACGAGGGCGCTGAAGCTGCCGTGCTCCAAGGCGGTCTGCGCGCGCCGGCCGAGCTCCACCTCGCCGGCCAGCAGCGCGCGCTTGCCGGCGCGCTCGAGGGCGGCGATGTCCGGCGCGTCGGCTGCGAGGGCGGGGCGCGGCGTGTCGGCGCGCCTACGTCGATCGAGACGCCGCAGCGCTTCGACCGCCTCTCCGCTCGCCGCGGGCGGTGTCCCCGCGAGCTCGACCGAGCCCGCCGCGGCGAGCTCGACGAGCGTCTCGCGGAGCCGGTTCGCGGGAGCGACGACGGCGATGCGTGTCATCGGCGCGGGCAGTGCGAGCGAGCGGTCAGGCCGCGGCATCGAACGCCTCCTCAACGCCCCGCAGCGACCGGCGCGAGGTGACCGCGAGCGCCGCTGCCACGCGATGGGCGTCGGCCGCGAGCAGCGCGACCGCCGCGACGACGACGCCCGGGCCGACTGCTGCGGAGGCCGCCAGGCGCCGGGCGTCGGCCTCGACGCGTGTCCACCAGCGCGCCTCCGCGGCCCACAGGCCGTCCGGCGCCTCGCACCCGGCGAGCGCCCACGCCGCCTCGGCCGGCAGGTCGCCGGCGAAGCGCTCGAACGTCGGCGCCGCCTGCCAGGCGGGGCCGAGCAGTGGCGTCCGCGGGATCGCCGGCGTCCCGACGACGAAGAGCTCACGCGCCACGAGCAGTGCCGCGGCCCCGGCTGCCCACGCCCGCGCTTCCGGGGCGGCCGCCGCCACGCGCCGCGCCCAGGCGAGCCGCAGACCGAGGCCGACCTCCGCCGCTGTTTGTCCGCCGGGATCGCCCCAGGAGGAGGCGGCGAGCACGCTGCGGAGCTCGTCGACTGTCTGGACGGCCTCGGCGCGCGGCCACGCAACCGCCAGGCTGCCGAGCTCGAACGGCTCTCGCAGCGCACCGCCCGAGAGGTAGCCGAGCCGGTCCTCGATGTTCACCAGCTCGTACCAGGCGGCGAGGTCGCGCAGCACACCGAGCGCGTCGCCCGGCAGCCAGCCGGCGAGCAGCCGCAGGTCGGCGAGCGTCTTGGCCGCGACGGCCCGTTGTGCCTCGGGGAGATCGAGCTGCAGGGTGACGTGACGGCGGTACGGCGTGCGGCCGAGTGCGATGAGCGCATCGCGAAGCGTGGCCGACTCGGCGAGCCCGCGCGCCTGCCCGGCGCCGAGCGTCCGCTCCGTGGCGAGGAGGCGCGCCCGGACGCTGCCGGCGACCCAGCCGCCGCTCACCCGACGTCCTCCGTGACACAGGCGACGATCCGCCCGACCAACGCGGGGATGCGCTCCCGGCCGCGCGCGAGCACTGCCTCAGCGTCGGCCTGCGCCGCCTCCTCCAGTGCCCGGGCGGCATCCTCGAGCTCGGCGAGCCGGACGGCTTCGGCGCGTGCGCGCTCGGCCGGCGCGCGCGCCCGCGCGGCGGCGACGACGGCCTCGGCGGCGCGGTCGGCGGCCTCGATTCGGCTGCGCGCCTCCGCCTCGGCGGAGGCCCGGACGCGCGCCGCCGCCTCCTCGATCTCGTCGAGGGCCGCGAACACGGGCATGAGCTCGGCCGCGACGCTCTCGCCGGCGGCCTCGGGCACGGCCGCGGGGCGCCGGAACCGCTCCAGCCAGGAGGCCAGCGGTCTCACGCGTCGCCCTCCGGCTCGAGCTCGCGCATGACGAGCGAGACGAGCGGGGCCAGGCTGCGACCCCGTGGCTCGTCGGGCTCGAAGAGGCCGTCGAGCAGGCTCTCTCCGACGCACCCGCTCACCAGCAGGCGGGCCGTCAGCTCCGGGTCGGCGTCAGGGCGGACCCGCCCGAGTCGCTGTTCGGCCGCGAGGTAGGCGGCGACGGCGGCCACAGTCTGGGACGGCCGGAAGTCGTGACCGCCGAACGCCTCCAGGCGCCGCTCGACCAGCGTTGCGTCGGCGAGCACGGCCGCTGCGAGTGGGACGAGGTCGCCGTAGAGCTCACAGGCCGCGCGCGCGATGCCGAGCAGGTTGACCCGCACCGTGCGCGTCCCGGCGAGCTCCAGCATCCCCGCGTCGGTGCCGGCGGCGGTCTCCGGCAGGTGCGACCGGATGGCGGCGAGCAGCAGCTGCGGCTTGTCGTCGAAGTACCGGTAGATGCTGCCTTCCGCGCAGCCGGCCGCCTCGGCGATCGCGCTCGTCCTCGTCGCGGCGAGGCCGCGCTCGCGCATCACCTGCCAGGCGGCCTCGACGATCCGGTCCTTCAGTTCGTGCGCAGCGCGTTCGCTCACCTTCGCCTCGTCGTTCGGGCGCGGGAGCGGCGCGCTCCGCGCCTGCGCTCAGGATGAGTGAACACTCACTCGACGCCATCCGGGAAACGCGGCAGTCGCGGACGGGCTTCTACCGAGACGCCGTCGTCAGGCTGCCCAGGTACTCGTCGATCGCGGTGGCCGCCCGGCGGCCGGCGCCCATCGCGAGGATCACGGTGGCGGCGCCGGTGGTGATGTCGCCGCCCGCGTAGACGCCCTCCCGGCTCGTCGCCCCGGTGGCCGGGTCGGCGACGATGCAGCCGTGGCCGTCGACTGCGAGGCCTTCCGTCGCCTGCGGGACGAGCGGGTTTGGGCGCGTGCCGAGTGCGATCACGACCAGGTCGGCCTGGAGCGTGAGCTTCGAGCCGGGCACCGGCACGGGCCGGCGGCGCCCCGACTCGTCGGGGTCGCCGAGCTCGGTGCGGATGCACTCGATCGCCCGCACCCAGCCGTCGTCGTCACCGAGGAAGCGTTGCGGCAGCGTCAGCCAGTCGAAGATCGCGCCCTCCTCGCCCGCGCGCGCGTAGTCCTCGGCGCGCGCGCCCTTCTCGGCCTCGCTGCGCCGGTAGACGATGTGCGCCTCCTCGGCGCCGAGGCGGATCGAGCAGCGCACGGCGTCCATCGCCGTGTCTCCGGCGCCGATCACGGCCGCGCGCCGCGGGCGGCGCACCGGCGTGTCGTACTCCGGGAACGCGTGCGCGTGCATCAGGTTCACGCGCGTCAGGAACTCGTTGGCCGAGTAGACGCCCTTCAGGTTCTCGCCCGGCACGTTCAGGAAGACAGGGCAGCCGGCGCCGGTCCCGACGAACACGGCGTCGAAGCCGAGCTCGTCGCGCAGCTGGTCGATCGTCACCGTCTTGCCGACGATCACGTCGCGCGCGAACTCGACGCCCATCGCCTTCAGGTTCTCGACGTCCTCGTCGACAATGGCCTTCGGCAGGCGATACTCGGGGATGCCGTAGCGCAGCACGCCCCCGAAGGCGTGCAACGCCTCGAGGACGGTCACCTGGTAGCCGAGCTGTGCCAGGTCGCTCGCGGCGGTCAGCCCTGCGGGGCCGGAGCCGACGATCGCGACCTTCTCGGCGCGGCGAACAGGCGGCGTGATCGTCACCGTCCCGCCGTGGTCGCGCTCCCAGTCGGCGACGAACCGCTCGAGCCGCCCGATCCCGACCGGCTCCTGCCGCTCGAGCAGCACGCAGTGCGCCTCGCACTGGTGCTCGACCGGGCAGACGCGGCCGCAGATCGCGGGCAAGAGGTTCTTGCGCCGGATCACGCGCGCCGCCTCGTCGAAGCGCCCGAGCGCGACCTCGCGCACGAACTCGCGGATCGGCACGTTGACGGGGCAGCCCAGCTCGCACAGCGGCTCCTGGCACTGCAGGCACCGGCGCGCCTCCCAGACGGCGCGCTCGACGGTGTAGCCGAGCGCGACCTCGTCCCAGCTCGAGCGCCGGTCATGCGGGTCGGCGCACGGCATCTCGATCTTGCGCGGGTAGATGATCGGCATCGCTACGCCTCCACCAGCTCGCACGCGCGGCGCTCGTCGGCCGCGTACATCTGCTTGCGGTCCTCGGCCTCGTCGAAGTCGATCGCGTCCGCGGGGAAGAACGGGCCGTCGACGCACGCAAACTTCGCCACGCCGTCGACGGTCACGCGGCAGCCGCCGCACATGCCGGTGCCGTCGACCATCAGCGGGTCGAGCGAGACCTGCGCGGGCAGGCTCCAGTCCGCCGCGGCTTTGGCGACCGCGCGCATCATCGGCATCGGCCCGACGGCGAAGCAGCTCGTGTAGCCGGCACCGGCGGCGAGCAGCTCCTCGAGCCGGCCGGTGACGAAACCGTGGTAGCCGACCGAGCCGTCGTCGGTGCAGACGTGGTACTCGTCGCACACGGGCTCGAGCAGGTCCCGCAGGATGACGAGCCCGCCTGTGCGCGCGCCCACGATCGCCGACACGCGCACGCCGCGCGCACGAAGCTCGCGCGCGAGCGGGAAGATCGCGCCCGCGCCGAACCCGCCGCCGATCAGCACCACGTGGCCCGTGTCGGGCAGCGCGACCGGCTGCCCGAGCGGACCGGCAACGTCGAGCAGCTCGTCGCCCTCCTCGAGCGCACAGATCATCGCACTGGTCTTACCGACCACCTGGACGACGAGGGTGATCGTCCCGGCGGCACGGTCGAAATCGGTGAGGCTGATCGGCACGCGCTCGCCCGTCTCGCTGACGCGCACGATGACGAACTGGCCCGGCGCGGCGTTCAGCGCGACGAGCGGCGCGGTGATCTCGAGCAGCGTGGTGACGTCGGTCAGCTGACGCTTCTCGAGCACGGTGGCGGTGGTGTCCAGGAGCGCGTCCATCACAGGAGTGGGTGCTCGTGTCATCGCCTTGAGCCGCTGCCAGCGGCGCTCGACCTCGCCCTCGATCCGCTCGAGCAGGTCGGCGTTCTCCGGCCGGACGAGGTGCTTCGTCTTGCCCATGCGGCGCAGCCACTCGGCGACCGGCGACGCGCCGGCCGATGGCGTCGGGGTCGTAGGTGATCGTGGTCAGCCCGCGTTCGATCTCGTAGAGCGGGAAGAAGCAGGAGTCGACGGCCGCCTGCACGATCTCGACGCCGGAGCGGTCCTCGGTCTTCCAGTTCAGCGGGCAGGAGATGAGCACCTTGCCGTAGGCCATGCCCTCGTGGTTCGCGTACCACTGGGCCTTGGCCGCCTTGCCGACCAGGTCGCCGGGGTAGCCCTCGACGCCCGTGAAGACGTAGGGGATGTTGGTCGCGGCCATGATCTGCGGCATGTCCTTGTGGTGGAAGGACTTGCCGGTCTCGGCGGGGCCGACGTGACTCGTTGAGGTCATGTGGCCCATCGGCGTCGAGTAGCTGAGCTGCGCGCCGGTGTTCATGTAGCCCTCGTTGTCGTACTCGACGACGATGAAGCCGTGGTTGCGGATCGCGGCGCCGACCGCGGCGCCTGTGCCGATGTCCATGCCGCCGTCGCCGGTGATCATCACGAACGTGATGTCGTCACCCGAGGGGAGCTCGCCGCGGCGAATGCGCTCGTGGAACATCTCGACGAGCCCCGAGAGCGTCGCCGCGCCGTTCTGGAACAGGTTGTGGACGTACGTGATCCGGTGCGACGTGAACGGGTAGCCGGTGCTGACGACCATCGCGCAGCCGGTCTGGTAGAGGACGACGACGTCGCCCTGAAGCCCGTTGAAGAACGTGTTCAGCGCCGGGAAGACGCCGCAGCCGGGGCACGCGCTGTGGCCGGGGGCGACCGCCTTCGGCCGGGCGGCGAGGCGCCAGGCGGGCGGCGTCTCGACCTGCAGGCGCCCGTCGGGGCCCGGCTCGACCGTGATCAGCCCGTCCGCGCTCGCCTCCTCCGGCGTGATCGCGGGCAGCCGCTTCCGCACGGGCGGGTGCACCTGCGGCACGACGCCGTAGTAGTCGAAGGGCGTCTCGACGCGGCCGGCCTCGGCCGCGTCGAGCGCGAGCCGGAAGAGGGCGTCGGCGTCCTCGGCGTAGAAGTCGCGGCCGCCGAGGCCGTAGATCGCGGTCGAGGCACAGCGTCGCGTTGTCCGGGTCGTCCTTGAGCGCCGACTTGACCTCGTGGCCGAGGCTGCCGCCGTGCGCGCCGTAGGAGTCGGCCCGCTCGCCGATGACGAGCGCGCGCACGCCGCGAAGCGCCTCGCGCAGCTCGGTCGTCGGGAAGGGCCGGATCACGTTCGGGCTGACGACGCCCGCCCGGATCCCCTCGGCGCGCAGCGCGTCGGCGGCGTCCTTCGCGGTCTCGGCGGCGGAGTTCAGCAGGAACAGCGCGACCTCGGCGTCGTCCATCCGGTACCGGTCGAGCACGTCGTAGCGCCGCCCGCTCAGCTCCGCGTAGGCCGCGAGCTCGGCCGGGATGACCTGGTGCGCCGCCTCCATCGCGAGCGTCAGCTGGTACTTGTTGTTGATCAGGTCGGGGTCGTTCATGTACGGGCCGATCGTCACGGGGTTGCGCGGGTCGAGCGCGGTCACGCGCTCCGTGACCGGGTCCGAGGTAGTCGCGCACCACCTCCGGGTCGGCGAAGTACTCGACGCGCCGCTTCTGGTGGCTCGTGAAGAACCCGTCGAAGGCGACGATCGCGGGCAGCTGCACCTTCGGGTGCTCGGCGACACGCAGCGCGACGACGTTCAGGTCGTAGACGGCCTGCGGGTCGCGCGCGAGGAAGATCAGCCAGCCGGTGTTGAGCGCGAAGTAGATGTCGGAGTGGTCGCCGCGGATGTCGAGCGGGGCGCTGACCGCGCGGGTGGCGATGTCGAGCAGCATCGGAAAGCGGGTGCCCGACTGGACCGGCAGCTGCTCGAGCGAGTAGAGGAGCCCCTGCGAGCTGGTCGCGTTGAAGACGCGGCCGCCTCCCGTCGAGGCGCCGTAGCAGATGCCGGCCGCGCCGTGCTCGCCGTCGGCCGGGATCATCACGATCGAGTGCTCGCCCTCGGCCCGCATGGCGTCGAGGTTCTCCGCGATCTCGGTCGAGGGCGTGATCGGGTAGTAGCCCATGACGTGGAAATCGATGTGCTTCGCGGAGATGGCGGCCATCTCGTTGCCGCTGCGGAAGTCGGTGACCTGCTCGGCCGCCGTCGGTGCGAGCACCGTCGCCATCAGGCCGTCGCCTCCAGCCACGGGAAGAGCGGCACGCGGTGGGCGGCCGCCCAGCCCGGCTCCTCGCGGATCTCGGTGAGCGCGCCCGTCGGGCAGACCTCGGTGCACTTGCGGCAGCCCTTGCAGTAGCGGTAGTCGATGCCGCGCAGGCGCACGGCGTCCGCACCCTCCTCCTCCCACACGAAGCAGAGATCCGGGCACACCACGTCGCAGAGCCCGCAGTGGACGCACTTCTCGAGGTCGAGCGCCGGGATGAAGCCCTCGCGCGAGGTGCTGAGGTCGCGCACGATGCTGCTGCCCGGCTCGAGGATCGTCCCGCCGATCGGCGCCTCCAGGTAGCCGAAGGCGGGCGCGACGCGGTCCGCCCTCGTCTCGGCCGCGTCGCCCTCGTAGGCGCGCAGCTCGAGCTCGTCGAACGCCCGGTCGAACGTCCGCAGGTTGGCGTCGACGAGTTGCGGGTAGCGGCGCCCGAGCTTGTCGGCGAGCGTTCGGCGGATGACGGCCGTCTCGACGAACCGGCACACACGGGCGACCGCGCCGAGCATCGCGCTGTTGACGCGGGTTGACTCCTCGACGGCGATGCGGAGCCCGTCCACGACGCCGACCGTCGCGTGCTCGAGGGCGAGCCGCTCGCGTGTCTCGTCGACGCCGGCCCGTGTGTTGACGATGATCGTGCCGCCGGGGACGAGCCCGGCGGTGACGCCCGGCGAGTCCGCAAGCGCTTCGTGGAAGACGACGACGACCTGCGGGCGCTCGATCGGGTCGCTGCGCCGGATCTCGGTGTCGCTCGGGCAGAAGCGGACGTACGAGCGGACGGGCGACCCCTTCTTCTCGGAGCCGTACGAGGAGAAATGCGAGCCGTTGAGGTCGCAGCCGAGCACGCCGGCCTCGGCGAGGATCTGGCCGGCGAGATGGGCGCCCAGGCCGCCGATCGACTCGAAACGGATCCCGAAGGAGCCGTCGGCGGCGGCGCCGGGGATGAACTGTGCGCTCACGAGCCCGCTTGGTAAGGCGGGAAGTCGAAGTCGCCGTTCGTCAGCGCCTCGGGCTGCGGCGACAACCGTTCGACACGCGCAACGAGTGCGGCGGCCGCGTCGCGCACGAGGTGTGCGGTGACGGGCTCATCCTCGGCCGCGAAGGCGGCCAGCGCGCAGCAGATCTCGGCGCTCGCTTCGACCGCCAGGCGCGCGTGCGCCGGGGTGAACTGTGTGAGCGCCTGCGGCGACGACGCGCTCGACGGCCCGGCCTCCGCGACGAGGTAGTCGCGGGCTCCGAACACCTCGGCGACGAGGTCGTCCAGCTCGGCGGCCTTGACGCGATCGAGCGTGGCGCGCAGCCGCCATGCGCGACGGTACCGTTTGGCGGGCACGAGGTGCGCGAGCGCGTGCCAGTCCGGCTCGCAGCGCTTCGCGACGCGATTGAGGCGTGCCTCGGCGCCGAGCGCGGCGAAGGCGAGCGCGCGCCGGCACGCGTCGACGCGGTGCAGCTGTGCCTCGAGGTCGAGTTCTTCCGGCGGCTCGGCGTCGAGCGCGTCGACGCCGGTTTCGACAAGCCTGACGCGCTCGTCCTCCCGAACATTGCAGGCGTCGAACAGGGAGTCGAGCGCATGGACGAGCCAGACGTCGGCGAGATCGGCAGCGCCGGGCAGGCCGGGCACGACCTCCGCGAGGTGGTCAAGACGTGTGACACGGACGGACATGAGTGCAACCTCCGCGCCGATGGGATCCGTTGTCTCGACTATCCATCGGGCCGCCCGACGCGCATCGGCGATTCCTCGGCTCGGCGCTGCTTTGAACTACCTACGGCCGCGTCACGGCTGCGCCGGGCGTCGGGCGGGATGCGCCGTAATATGGCGCGATGTCATCGGTTGCGCCGGGTGCGCGCGGGACCGATGTCTTGCTCGAGCGCGCCGCTGCGCTGTCGACGCTCGTCGAGTGTCTGGAGGCCGTGGCGCGCAGCTCCCGAGGCCAGATCCTGTTCGTCGGTGACGAAGCGGGTGTCGGCACGACGAACCTCGTGCGCCACGTTCCCTCGGGCCGCTCGTTGCTGCTCAGGCGGCCGGCGGCCACCCGAAAGGGGTGGGTGGCTGCGCGGCGCTGCTCGTCTTGCGTTGTCTAGCCGGGAGGGTGCGAGACGCGGCGGTAGAGGCGGCCGAGCACGCGCAGCCAGGCGACTTCACCGTCGTCGTTTCTGAGGAAGTGGCCGCGCAACCCGTCGTAGGGGCCGCCGGAGACGATCCAGCCCTGCGGGGCGTAGAAGTAGGCGTGCAGCGGCGGTTCGGGCGGTGGTGGCGGGCTGAGGGGGCTCGGGACGCCGCCGATGTCCTCGCTGTCGAGTCGGATGCCGTCGTCGCTCGGAGTGACCGTGAGGCGCTCGAGAGGCATTTCGTAGACCCCGACGTATTCATCGACGGGCGCGTAGCGCAGCGGTTGCGGCGTTGGTGGGTTGAGGCCGACCGCGTCGAGCGCGGCATCGATCACCTGCAGGCCTTTCGGCAGGTGGTTTGTCAGCACCGCGAGCGCGAACCCCGTCGCCGGCCGGAGGAGCAGCAGCGACCGCTGGCCCTGGCCCCCGCCTCCGTGGCGGATCGTTCCGAACGTGTCCTCGCCGTACCACGACAGTCCGACCCAGTCGCCCTGGTAGGCAGCGTCCGCCTGAGGCACCTGCATCGGCGCCAGTTCCGCGGGCGGGTCGAGGTGGAGCCGCGCATACCGCAGCAGGTCACGGGTCGTCGAGGCGACCCCGCCTGTCGGGTGGGCGGAGCGTCCGATCGGCCACGGCCGGGCGACGCGGACCTCGCCGCCCCCGTGATCGACGTGCCCGACGGCGAAACGCTCGGTCATCACCTCCCACGGCCAGTACGTGCTCGACGTCAGTTCCAGCGGATCGAACACGAGCCGCTTCACGACCTGCTCGAACGGCTCGCCGGTCACGACTTCGACGACTCGCCCCGCGAGCACGAACGCGGCGTTGTTGTACGACCACACCTCGCCCACGGGCGTCAGTTGCGGCAGCGTCCGCATGTCCTCGACGTAACGCGCGACGGCATCGTCGCCCCACCCCGTGTCGTCGGCGAGGTCGCCGAACCAGCCGGCCGTGTGCGAGAGCAGATGGCGCAGGGTGACTTTCTCGGCCGCCTCGGCGTCCGCCAGCTCCAGATCAGGCAGGTACGCGCGCACCGGCCGGTCGAGCTCCAGCAGACCGTCGGCCACGAGATACAGCACCGCCGTCCCGGTGAAGGTCTTGCTGATCGATCCGATCTGGAACCGCGTCTCAGGCGTGACCTCGAGCGGGTTCTCGACGCTCGTGACACCGAACCCCTCGTGCCACTCGTCGCCGTCCTGGAGCACGCCGACCGCGACGCCCGGCACGCCCAGCTCCTCCCGCCGAGCGCGTACAGCCTCGAACACATCCACACCGCCGACCCTACTCGGACGCCTCAGTACCGCCCGTTCAGGCCCCGACCCAGGAAAGGTCGCCTGCGCGAGCATCCCCTCGCCTGATCGATGGCGGGCCACGTTGTTGAGACCAACTGACGGCCACCTGCGCGTACGGTGCGCGTACGGGCTTGCTTCCGCTTGTTGCGTCTCGTTACCGGGGACTCCCGTACGCGCCCGGCTGACTTGCAGGCACTTTCAACCTGTTGCGTCTTGTCGCAGCTTGTTGTCTGGGACAAGAGGTCCCCGGTTCAAATCCGGTCGCCCCGACTGAGAGAGGCCTCGTAGCAGGGCTTTTCTCTACTTGCAGGGAGACGGTGGCGGGAGCAAGTCACCAATCACCCGGGTGAGCTTGGCCAGGCCGCCCCTCCCGGCGGCGGACGGGTGACAGCCTGATGCCGAGATTCCTTGTCCGGCTCACCCCAGGCGTACTGGAGCAAGCCGCCGTTGCTTCACGGTGGAGGAGGTGGAGAAGATGCCGAGAGGGCCACGAGGCCCCGGTCGCCCCGGACCGATGGAGCCAGGACCGGTCGACCCGGGACCCAAGGGGCCCGGCCGGCCCGGACCGCGCCGCGAAGCGGACGCGGGCGCGCCCCGGCCGAGTGCGGATTTCCCCCGATTGCACTTCGGGCCCCGGGCGAAACGATCGTCACGGAAACTTCTACGACGGGAGGGCATCATGTGGTGGGGAATCGGTTTCGGAGCGCTCCTCTGGTTCGTTCTGGCTGTGACGCTGGGCGTCATGACGATCCGGAACGGACACGGCTGGCTGTTCTTCTTCGGGATCTTCTTCCCGATCCTCTGGATCTTCGGCGCGTTCATGCGGCCGCCCCCGACGGCCGTGACGTACTAGCCGCAGACCGCGGGCCCCGACCCGCGCTCACGTAAACATCCGACCGCGCGCCGTTCCTTCCCGGCGCGCGGTCTACGTACTGGGACGCGGCCCGGACGCCGCAGACCAAGCCGCTTCTTACGCGGTATGCCCCTCGGCCGCTGTGCAGGCGTGTACTGCCGCCTCCACGGTCGGGTGGAAGCGCTCACGCCCGATCTTCTCGGTGAGGCCGGCCTCGTCGAACTGCTCCTGCATCGCTGCCTTCAGCCGCGCAACGACGAGCGTGATCTCGTCTCGCCGGAGGTCCTCGGTCAGCTGTTCGAGCTCGGCGAGCCCGGTCGAGTCGACGTGCGTCATCGCCTCCGCGTCGAAGACGAGCCAGGACACCGAGCCGGCGGCGCCGCGGACGGCCTCGCGCACGCGGCCCTTGAAGTACCGCGCGTTGGCGAAGAAGAGGCGGTCGTCGAGCCGGTACACAACGACGCCCGGCGTCGTTCGCGCCGACCGATACACGCGAGACGTCGGCGTAGCGTCCGAGCCGCTCCACCCATCCGAGTACGGCGTCGTGTGGGCGGGCGCCGCGCCGGACGGCGTCGATCACGGTCAGCCCGACCGCGACGACGAGCGCCTCCAACACGCCGAAGACGATCACGCAGCCCATGGTGACGCCCGCGATCGCGACCTCGACATGGTCGACGGCGGCGAGCGCGCGCCAGGCCACCAGATCGACCAGCCCGATCGCGGCGAAGACGATGACCGCCCCGAGCACCGGCTTGGGCAGGTACTGGATCGGCTCCGTGAGGAAGAGCAGGATCACCGCCACGGTGGCGGCAGCGAAGAGGGCGGCGACCTGGCTGCGGGCGCCCATGTCGTCGTTCACCGCTGTGCGAGAGCCGCTTGCGCCCACGGAGAAGCCCTGGGAGAAGCCGGCTGCGGCGTTTGCCGCGCCGAGCGCCAGCAGCTCCTGCGACGCACGCACCTGCTGGTTGTGCTTCCCGGCGAAGGAGCGCGCGAGCAGGATCGCGTCGGCGAAGCAGACGAGAAAGATGCCGACGGCCGCGGGCGCGAGGCTGACGACGTCCTGCCAGGCGACGGTTGGCATCGTCAAGCTCGGAAGCCCGGCCGGGACCGGGCCGAGCACGGCGACGCCGTGCGCCTGCAGGTCGAGTGCCCACGACAGCAGGATCGAGGCCAGGACGACCACGAGCGCGGCCGGCAACCCTGGCATGAAGCGGCGGAGCACGAACAGCACGGCCAGCGAGGCCGCCGCAATCGCAACCGACAGGCCGCTGGCGCTGTCGAGCTCGCGTAGCACCTCCCCCAGCTGGGGCAGCGGGTCGGTCGCCTCGATCGAGAGACCGAAGATCTTGCCGAGCTGGCCGATCACGAGCACGACGGCGACGCCGTGGATGTAGCCGAGCAGCACCGGGCGCGAGAAGTAGTCGGCGATCCAACCCAGGCGCAGCAGCCACGCGATCGCGAAGCACACCGCGACGAGCAGCGCGAGCATCGCTGCCAGCTCGGCCGCTTCCGCGCTGCCCGCAGCCGCCAGCGGCAGCACTGCCGCGGCAATCAGCGTCGCGATCGACCCCTCAGGCCCGATGACCAGTTGCCGCGAGGAGCCGAGCAGCGCGTAGGCGACGGTCGGGAGCAGCAGCGCGTAGAGGCCGGTCACGGGCGGGAGTCCGGCCACCTCGGCGAATGCCATCGCCGACGGCATTGCCAGCGCCGCCACCGTCACCCCTGCGACCAGATCGCGACGAGCACTCGGCATCCGGTAGCGCCGCACCTGTCCCGAGACGGGAATCATGCGCGTCAGCAGCGGGTCCTTCTTGGCCGGGCGAAACGGCGATCTCTCGTCGTACTCGTCCTCAGCGGCGGCGGGGCCTGACTTCCCGCCGGCGCTCGTATCCTCTCGGAGCTCCGACCCTTTCACTCGCGCGTCCTATCGACCTGTGGCGGCCCTCACGGCGCTATACAGCCGTCGCCTGCAACCGCTTCGAGAAGAACTCGAGCGCCTTCTTCGTCTTCGTCTCCTGCTCGCCCGAGAGGTCGACGCCGAGGCTCGTCAGGAACACCCGCAGCTCGGTGCCGACCTCGAATGCCTCCTCCGGGGTGCACTTGGTCGACAGCTCGAGCAGCATGGAGTTGTCGGGGTACAGCCAGAGCTCTGCGACGAGCTTGCGCTTGAAGTGCTTGGGCGCGAACTTCAGCTTCACGACCATGATCGGGCCGAGGATCGCGAGGTCCTCCAGGGCGAGCCCGTCGGGCGCATGGGCGGCGTAGAGGGCGCGCTGCTCCTTCGAGAACAGCTTGCGCACCGTCTTCCGGCCCGCGACGGCGTCCTTGACCTTCTTCGGTCCCATCGCGCGCTTCATCGAGCCGGAGCACACGAAGGCGCCGCCGGGCATCGCGTCGACCTCGACCCCGAAGTTCGGCGAGTCGCGCACCTCGGAGGGCAGCTCGTCCGGGACGACCGGGCGCAGCTTCACGACGGAATCGTCGCCGCGGCCCTGGACGCGACGGGCGCGAACGACGAGGCCCAGCTTGTTGAGCGCCAGGTCCGGCGTGTCGAAGAAGTAGACCTGCCGCAGCTGGCCCTCCAACGGATCGACGCCGAGCGCCTCGCCCGTGCGCGTCCGGTCGGACAGCGGCACGGTGAGCTTGAGCTCCACGCTGTCGGCTTCGCCGACGGCATCGAGCAGCTTCGGCGAGCTGCTCATCGGAGAGCTTTCGGGGCTTCGATGGTGGTGGCCATTGTCGTTCCTCCTGTCGGGTGCCAGGGCGCGGCTTGCCTGCCGACGACGCTAACCCCGGGGTGCGCGCCGGCTTGATCCAGACGGCTCGATTCACCCGGGTGAACGCGTGAGCGAGGCGGCTCAGACGGCGAAGCTGACCGGGAAGGTGGCGATCCAGGCGAGCGTGAAAAGGAAGAGGACGACGCCGAACGCGAGCAGGACACGCCGCAGCCCCGGTGTGTTCGAGCTTGGTCGAGATGCCGGCGAAGAAGAGCGCCGCGGCGAAGAGCACGACGCCAAGCACGTAGTTCGTCGCCCGCTGGACGTTCGCGCGGCCTTTCGCGGCCAGTGCCTCCGCCTCCGCCTCGAGCTGGTCGGCCTGTGCGCGGGCCGCAGACCGTGTACTGCGGCATCCGGAAGGGCGACAGCGGCGCGTTCGGGTTCGTGAACGGCTTCGTCGCCAGCCACGCCTTCACGGCGGGCCTGAACTCGGGGCGGAAGCGTTTGGCGTAGAAGGCAGCCAGACCGGGCTCCTTGTGTCCCACCGCGTCGGCCCAGGACGAGAACACCGAGAGGTCCACTTCGACGTGGGTGTTCGCGAGCGAGTCCGCCTTCGCCGATTCCACGCGCAACGCGCCTGCGCGGCTGAACGCCTTCGCCTGCTCGCCGTTCCAGCGGCTCGCCTGGTAGCCGCTCCAGGCCGTCGCGACGGTGGCCGCCGCGAGCAGGATCGTCGCGATCAGCTCCAGCCGCACGACCGGATCGCCGCGCCAGTTCACAGGTGTGCCCTCGCGCCGTTCGCGTCGCACGGGAGCACGACTTTGACGTGGATCGCCTTCAGCGCCTGGTCGACCATGTCGAGCGCTCCGCTCATCGCGACCGGCTGGACGCCGCCGGCGCCGCTGTGGTACGGGCGGTCCAGGTTGAAGAGCAGGAGCAGCAGCATCGTCATCACCGCCGCCACCCCGCCCATCAGCATCCCCTGGGTCACGGCCCCCTCGCCCGGGTCGGCGAAGAAGAGCATGTAGACGAAGACGACCCCGGCGATGAAGAAGAGGACGAACCAGAGCGTGATCGGGATCACGCCGGTCGCCCCGTGCACGCGGTCGATCCGCGCCTCCTCGCGCTGCGTCGTCTGGCCGAGCCACTGGTCGTAGGCCGACTGCTCGCTCGCCGTCCTCGGATCGACGGTCTTCAGGGTTGTGAACATCGCGGCGCCCCACGGGTTGATGTCGTTGCCGATCGTGCCGGCGCGCATCCGCGGCCACTCGTCGTGCACGACGAAGCGCCCGTAGCAGATGAGCTGGCCCGTCAACGTCGCGCGCGCCGGGGCGGGGAGGAGCTGCGCGGTCTGGACCTGCTGCGCCGCGATCAACGCCTCCGTCTCCGAGCCGGATTTCGTGCGGTCGTAGCTCGTGAACGAGAGGAAGACGATGAACCCGAGCAGCACCGAGAAGCCTGTGGCGATGACGCCGAAGACGCCCGACGCGCGATCGCCGTCGGCGAAGTAGCTGCCCTCGGGCGCCCTCCGCCGGACGAGCAGCATCACGCCGATCGCGACCCCCGCGACCGTGGCGGTGATCAGGAGCGCCCAGACGAGGTTCATGGCGTGCGCATGTCGTCGCGACGACGGTACGACGCCGCTCCCCGCCTGCCCGGGGCGCGGGACATCTTCACCCGGGTGAACGCGAGACCTGATCCAGCCTCGCGCCCTGGCGCACGTCTCGGGTCACCCGGGTGAAGTTGCGCCGCGCGGTCGAGTTCTCGCCGGACGGGGCCTAGCGTCGTTTTCGGGCCGCCCGCCAGTCAGGGCGGCGTGATCCACAGTCATGACGCCGTCAGGCGTCCGAATCGGGAGGAAGTGATGAACGAGAAATCAATGGCCGGTTGGATCGGCTTTGCCGGATGGCTGATGCTGCTGATCGGAGGGATCGACTTCTTCCAGGGCCTGATCGCCATCTTCGAGGACGAGTACTTCGTCGTCACCAGGTCCGGCTTCCTCGCCGTCGACCTGACGACGTGGGGCTGGGTCATGTTGATCTGGGGCACGATCCTGTTCCTCGCAGGGCTCGGGCTGATCGCGGGGCAGGGATGGGCGCGCTGGTTCGGGATCGTCGTCGTGAGCCTGAACGTCTTCGCCCAGCTCGGCTTCCTCGGGAACAGCCAGTACCCGCTCTGGGCACTGACGGCCCTGACGCTGAACATCGTCGTGCTCTACGCCCTCATCGCACGCTGGGGCGAGAGCAAGGCGGACCTCGCCTCGACGACGATGTGAGTGCGGTTTCGCCGGGGCCGTCGTACGCACGAAGCGCACGGCGGCCCGGCACCCGCGCCCCGCACGGTCGCGAGGCAGCATGAGTAAGAGGCATCCTCCGGGCGAGTCCGCGTAGGCCGGCCTCTTCGCCGTCATGAAAGCCGGCGTCCTAACGGGGCGCGCGCGGGAGCACCTTTGGAGGTGTCCCGCGCGCCGTGCTTCTGAGCTAGGAGGGGTCTTCGTCCTCGAGCTCAGCAAGCTCGAGTGCCACGCCGAGCGCGCGCACGATGCTGCCGGTGGCCGAGGCGACCCGGGCCGTCCCCACGATGGGTGCGATCGCCGTCAGGACGCCGCGCACCTCGTCCAGCTCGACGCCGACTTCGTCGGCGACGCCGAGGTTGAGGAGATACGAGATTGGCGGCGCATCGACCGCGACGAGCGCTGCGATGCGAACGAGCATCAGCGTGTCGGGATCGAGCGTGGACGTCTCGATCGAGTCCGCGGTCATCTTCGCGAGCAGATCGAGGACGGGTGCTTCAACGGTTGTCTCAGCCATGCTTCTTCCTCCCTCTGGGTGACGTTGGGAGCCGACGGCCGATGCACGTCGGCCTTCGCGATCATCTGCCGCCGGCCGCGCCGGCAGGCGTGTTACCCCCTCTTTCACCCGGGTGATCACTAACGGGGATCGGTAGTTACCCCGATCCCCCGGTCGACCTCGACGGCGACGATCGCCGGGACAGAGCTTGTCGACACGGGAGGCGACAATGTGGTGGGCGATCTGCGGGACGCTGTTCCCGCTCAGCTGGATCTTCGGCAGGCTCGTGCCGCAGGCCGCACGGTCTGCGCCGAGGGACTAGGGCGAGCGCCCGGCACCGTCGAGACATGAAAACCGTCCCCGCCAGCATCTTCGCCGAGCCCATCGGCGCAACCCGCGTCGTGCTGCCCCACGAGCGCAGGCGCGAGAACGGAAACGGCGCAGAAAACGTGCTTCCGCCGCTCGCCGAGGCGAAGCTCGCGCCGCCGCGCGTACGCAGCGGCGTGCTGGATCGTCCCCGGATCCGGCAGGCGCTCGACGGGTGCCGCGACGCCGGGTTGGCGCTCGTGGCTGCGCCCGCCGGGTACGGGAAGACGACTGCGGTGCGCGCATGGTGCGCCGGCCTGGACGCGGCCCTGGCCTGGGTGACCTTCGACGCGGGCGACAACG
The DNA here is from genome assembly GCA_963734565.1 of uncultured Thermoleophilia bacterium. GTDB lineage: Bacteria > Actinomycetota > Thermoleophilia > Gaiellales > Gaiellaceae > JACVRM01. The sequence goes on from CAVTHM010000004.1 coordinate 103,664, forward strand.
ACCCGGTCCGGCTGTGGAGGTACGTGGCGACCGCGGTCGACCGCGTCAGGCCGGGACTCGGGCGATCGGCGCTCCAGCGCCTGGGCGCAGCGGGAGGCGCGGTCGACGATGCGGTCGACGAGCTGCTGAACGGCGCTGCCGCGTTCGACGGCCCGCTCGTGATCGTGCTCGACGACCTGCACACGGTCACGAACAGCGAGTGCGTCCAGTCGCTCGGCCATGCGATCGCGCATCTGCCGTCGAACACGAGGGTGATCGCGATCAGCCGCACCGACCCGGCTCTGAGCCTCGCAAAGCTGCGGGTCGCCGAGGCGCTCGCCGAGGTGCGGGCCGCCGACCTTTCCTTCACGCCCGCCGAGGCCTACGAGCTGCTCGTCACACATGAGCGTGTGAAGCTCGGCCGGAAGGAGATCGAGGCGCTCGTCGAGCGCACGGAGGGTTGGCCGGCCGCGCTCGTGCTGGCAGGCCTCTGGCTGAAGAGCGTCGACGACCCGGCCCGCGCAGTGCAGGACTTCGGCGGCGAGCATCGCTTCGTGGCGGAGTACCTGAGCGGCGAGGTCCTCGCGTCACTTACGGACGATCGCCGGTCATTCCTTCTCGGCACCGCGATCCTTGGCGAGTTCACCGCGGAGCTCTGCGACGCCGTCCTCGGCCGCAGCGACTCCGCGGCGCTGCTCGCCGAGCTCGAGCGCGCCAACCTGATGGTCCAGCGACTCGAGGGAGGAGGGCTGTACCGCGTGCACGCGCTGTTCGCGGAGTTCGCACGTGCCCAGCTCGCGGCCGAGCAGCCCGCCGCCGCGGCCGCCATCGACCGCGGCGCCGCCGAGTGGTTCAAAGCGCGGGGACTCCCGGTCGAGGCGGTCGTCCATGCCAACGCCGCCGGCGACCACGACCTGGTCGCGGAGCTGCTCGCCGAGCACCACCTGCGCCTGATCAGGAGCGGGAACGCCCAGACGCTCCTCCGCTGGGTTCGCACGCTGCCGGCCGAGACGCTCGTGGCGCATCCGGAGGTCGCGGCGTCCGCCGCGCTCGCCACCAACGTCGTCGGCGGGCTGACGCTCGAGCACCGACGCGCCCTCCAGGTCGTCGACGAGGCTCGTGAGGCCGGCCAGACCCTGAGCCCCTACGTGGACATCGCCGTGTCGGTCGCGCGTGCAATCGGCCTCGACGGGGGTGTAGGGCAGGCGCTGCGCGAGGGCAAGAGAGCGGTCGAGGTCGCGCACGCGGGCGGCGTCGCCGGCGAGGCGACCAGCGGCGCGCTGGCCGGATACGCGCGTGCCCTCTATTTCGCAGGTGACCTGGACGAGGCGGCGGCCGTGGCGGCCCGTGCGCTCGAGGACCCCACGATTCGGCAGCGCATGCCGAGCCTGATGCACGTCCACGCGACGCTCGCGCTCGTCAACGTCGAGCGCGGACGGCTCTTCTCCGCGCGCGCCCACGCCACGAAGGCCAAGGCCGCCGTCGGCAGCATCCGCACCAGCCGCAGCTGGCTCGGCGCGAACGCGTGCGCGGCGCTCGGCGCGGTGCTGGCCGCCGAAGGGCATCTCGTCGAGGCGGAGCACGAGCTGACGCGCGCCGTGCACCTGTTCGAGGACGAGGTCCCGACACTCCATCACGTCTGGGCGCTCGCGCTCCTTGCCCGTGTCCGCACGCGTCGCGGCCACCTCGACGGAGCGGACGCCGTCCTCCGCGCCGCGCAGGACGGCCTCGAGCTGCTCGGCGACAGTGGGCGCGTCCCCGCGATCGTTGCCGAGATCGACCGCGAGCTCGCGAGCGCGGCGACTCGCGCGGGGAGCGGCGAGGTGCTGGAGGCACCGAGCGACGCCGAGCTCTCGGTGCTCCGACTACTGGCGACGGACATGTCGACGCGCGAGATCGGCGAGCAGCTCTTCCTCTCTGTCAACACGATCCGCTCACACAGGCGGGCGCTCTACCACAAGCTCGGTGTGCACGCCCGGGCCGACGCGGTCGCGCGCGCGACGGCTCTCGGCCTGCTCGACCAGGCGCAATCACCCGGGTGAACCGACCCCCGATCCACCCGATCGGCCGGTCCGGTAGGCGTCAGGCTGCGAGACGTGACTGCTCGGACCTATGAGCTGGTGATCGAGGGGAAGCTCACCGAGCCCGCGGCCGTCGCGCTCGACGACACGACGCTGACCCATGTCCAGGCGGATACGCGTCTGACCGCCTCCGTCCGTGACCAGGCCGAGCTCCAGGGGCTCCTGCAACGCGTGTCCGACCTCGGGCTCACGCTGCTCGAGGTCACGGCGCTCGATTCCTCCGCTCCGGTGAGGTGACCCGATGAAAGTGATCATCGTCGGGGGCGTCGCCGGCGGCGCCTCGTGCGCGGCGCGTCTGCGCCGGCTCGACGAACGGGCTGAGATCGTCATGGTCGAGCGCGGTCCGTACGTCTCCTTTGCGAACTGTGGCCTCCCGTACCACGTGGGCGGCGTGATCGAGCACGAGTCCGACCTGCTGGTCGCGAACGAGCGCGTCTTCCGCGAGCAGTTCGCGGTCGACTGCCGCACCGGCTGCGAGGCGATCGGGATCTCGGCGGAGGACAGGACCGTCCAGCTCCGGGACGTCGCCAGCGGGGAGGTGACGACCGAGTCGTACGACAAGCTCGTGCTGTCGCCGGGAGCTCGCTCCGATCCGCCCGCCGCTGCCCGGCATCGACCTCCCCGGGATCTTCCAGGTGCGGACCGTGCCGGACGCGAGAGAGATCCGCGAGTGGATCGAACGCGGGACGAGCTTCCTCGCCGGCATGGGGAAGTACTCGGGATTCCAGATCGCGAAGCCGCCGATGCGCGCCGTCGTCGTCGGCGGCGGGTTCATCGGCCTCGAGATGGCGGAGAACCTCGCGCAGCGCGGCTTCGACGTCACCGTGGTCGAGCTGGCCGATCAGGTCCTCACGCCGCTCGACCGTGAGTACGGAGGCATCGTCGCGGACTTCCTCGAGCGCCACGGCGTCCATGTGGCGCTCGACGACGGCGTCGCCGGCTTCGAGCAGCTCGACGACGGCTCGCTCGAGGTGTCGACGCAGTCGGGCAAGTCGTATCCGGCCGACCTCGTCATCCTCGCGCTGGGCGTGCGGCCCGACACCACGCTCGCGGAGCTGGCCGGGATCGAGGTCGGCGAGCTCGGCGGGATTCGCGTCGACGATCAGATGCGGACGAGCGACCCGGACATCTTCGCCGTCGGCGACGCCGTCGAGGTGAGGAACTTCGTGACCGGCGAGTGGAGCCTGATCGCGCTCGCCGGGCCGGCGAACCGCCAGGCCCGCATCGCGGCCGACGTCATCGCCGGCCGCGACTCCCGCTTCCGCGGCACCCAGGGCACCTCGATCGTCGAGCTCTTCGGCGCTACGGTCGCCTGGACGGGGGCGAGCGAGAAGACGCTCGCCGGTCTCGGCGACATCGACTTCGAGAAGGCCTACATCTACCCGAACTCGCATGCCGGCTACTACCCGGGCGCCAAGCCGATCGCGCTGAAGCTCCTCTTCCGGACCTCGGATGGACGCGTGCTCGGAGCGCAGGCCGTCGGCGAGGACGGGGTGGACAAGCGGATCAGCGAGCTCGCGCTCGCGATTCAGCTGGGCGCGACCGTGTACGACCTCGAGCAGGCCGAGCTCTGCTACTCGCCCCCGTTCGGGAGCGCGAAGGATCCGATCAACTTCGCCGGCATGGTCGCCGCCGGCGTCCTGCGCGGCGACATGTCGCTGAGTCACTGGGACGATCTGGGCGACGGCGCCCTTCTGGACGTGCGCGAGCCGGCGGAGCTGGCCGTGGAGCAGCGTGCCGGACGCGATCAACATCCCGCTGGGCGAGCTGCGCTCGCGGCTCGACGAGCTCCCGCACGACCGCGAGATCCACGTCGTCTGCCGCTCCGGGCAGCGCGCGTACTACGCCGCGCGGATCCTGTCGCAGAACGGGTTCGACGCCAGTGTGGTGTCCGGCGGGATGCTGTCGCACGCACTGCTGGACGGCGTCCTGCACGCGGGAGCCGCCGGCGTGCGCGCCTGACGCTTCGGCCCGGACGGCTGGCCGCACCGCGAAGCGCCCGACTTGGCGGACAAAGCCGAATCACCCGGGTGAGCCGCCCCGATTTACGGCCGCCGCGGAACCCGCGGTGCGAGTCTCGACGCATGGCTATTCGGACGTACCGGTTGACCGTCGACGGGGAGCTCGGCGACCAGATGTCGTCGGCGTTCCCCGGGATGACCCTCGCCCACGGCGAGGGCACGACGACGGTGACCGGCGAGTTGCGCGACCAGGCGGAGCTGCAGGGTCTGCTCCGGCGCGTATCGGACCTCGGGCTCACCCTGCTCGAGACGAAAGCGGTCGAACGGCGTCCCGAGAGCCCGTCTGGACAAACCCCGAGCGGGGAGGTGCGTCCGCAAGCGGCGGCCGCCGTCTCACGCGCCGCAGCCGAAAGGAGCTGAGGACACCATGGTCTGGGCAATTCTCATATTCCTCGGAGTACCGCTGTGGATTTGCGCGCTGGGCATCACCATCACGGTTCTCCGGAACCGGAGCCTGCGCAAGCGCCACGGCGACATCGCGGTTCGCGTGAAGCGGCCCGGGAAGACCCGCTGGACGCGCGGCCACGCCATCTGGGTCTCGGACGTGTTCGTATGGCGAGGAAGCCCGGCCGCCTGGAACGAGGCGCTCGTTCAGGTCACCGGCGTCACGCTGCGAGACCCCGACGAGGAGGAGCAGCACAAGCTGCACCGCCTCGGCGACGGCATCCGGATCGCAACGCTCTCGACTGTAGAGGGCGAGCGTGTCGAGGTGGCCGTCCCGTCCGAGAAGAGCGCGGCGCTCGCCGGGCCCTTCGCAAGCAACAACGGCGCATCGGCGCGCGCTTCGAAGGTGCCCGCCGTCCCCAGCGCCTCAACCGAAAGGAGTTGACGATGTCGTCAACGCTTACCGCACCGAAGATGAAGCTCAAGACGGGTCTCGACCCGCTCGAGCGTGTTCACATCAAGGACACTCGCGGCCTCAGCTTCCACGGAATGGGGGCCTTCGTCGGCACCGGGCGGACGCAGAGGGCGCACGTCTACACGGCGGCATCAATCCCCGTCGACCCCGAGGCCTACAAGAAGATCGATCCCGAGAAGCTCGCGCGGCGAGCTCGGCGTGGACATGTGCGCGGTCAACAGAGGCCGCTTCTGGATGATCGACGAGTATCGATATCGTCGTCGGCGAAGTCCAGGACTTCCACGGCGTCAAGATGCGGTGGGCCGGCGACATGACCGGCGCCGAGATGATCGCCCAGTTCCAGAATACCTACACGCCCTCGCTGATCTACCGCAACACCAACTGGATCTTCCACGCGGGCAAGCCGGTGTACCTGCTCCGCGATCCGGAGGGTGCGACCTGGGTCCTGCAGGAGTTCACGAAGGACGTCGACCCGAGTCTCGAGGCAGACAACCTCGAGGTGCTCGGGCGACAAGTACAAGGAACTGCCGGAAGGCTGGACGTTCGAGACGAAGATCCTCGACGAGGAGCTCTCGCTCGACACGGGCCGCGCCGGCGGCTGGGCCGCGATCATCCGCGACGAGTTCCACTGCACCTACCAGGGCTGCGGCTACGGCGCAGACAACAGCGCCAACTACATCCCGTAACGGGATTCGAGGCGACAGACCCGGGTTGTCCGGGGTCTGTCCGCCGACCAGCGACGTGGCGGCTCGCCGAGTCGCGATCCGAAGGGAGTAACGATGAGTACAACGACAGAGGCGCCGCCCAAGGTGACACACGCCGGGCGTCCGATCGTGAAAGAGCGGCAGACGGGCCTCGGGCTCTACGTCACCGCCAAGGAGGCCTACGACATGTGGCAGGCGGATCCCGAGGGCGTGAAGATCCTCGACGTCCGCACGCCCGAGGAGTGGGTGTTCACCGGCCATGCGCCGATGGCGACCCTGATACCGCTGGCGTTCCTGGCGTACACCTGGGACGACGAGAAGAAGGCGTTCCCGTGGTCGATGAACCCCGACTTCGCCGGAGCTCGTCAAGGCGCGGTTCTCCCCCGAGGACACGCTCCTGGTGACGTGCCGCTCCGGCGGCCGCGGGGCGATGGCGGTCAACCTGCTCGCGTCTCTGGGCTTCACGAACGCCTACAACATCCTCGACGGGATGGAAGGCAGTCGGGTGCACGACCCCGACAGCGTCTTCGACGGCATGCGCCGGATGAACGGCTGGACGATGTCCGGCCTGCCATGGACGTACGACCTCGACCCTGCCCGGATGGCGCTTCCCGAGCGCGAAGAGCTCGGCACGCTCCAATCCGGCAACGCCGAGGACTGACACGTCGTGGGGCGGCGGGCCTTTGCCCCGCCGCCCCACCGCGAAGGAGGAGCCATGGCAGCGCGTGCACCCGCCGTACCGCTGGCGAACACGGAGGTGTCAAAAGCTCTCCGGACGCCGAGGTCGGCGGCCGTTGCCGGCATCGCGTTCGCGCTCCTCTTTGCTGCTGCGCTCATCCTCGTCCGCTCGGCCGTCCCGTCGGATCCGGCGGACGCGGGCAAGTGGCTGACGGACGACTCGCGCCGTGACGTGGCTCTCTTCGCTCTTGGCCTCGTGCCGTTCGCCGGGATCGCGTTCCTCTGGTTCGTCGGTGTGCTGCGCGATCGCGTCGGCGAGAACGAGGACCGCTTCTTCTCGACGGTCTTTCTGGGCAGCGGCCTGCTGTTCGTGGGCATGCTCTTCGTCGCGTCGGCCGTAGCCGCGGGCCTGATCGCGGCGGCCGGGGACAACACCGATGGTCTCGTCTCCTCCGGCGCGTGGTCGTTCGGGCGCCGGACGGCTGCCGAGTTGATGCTCGTCTATGCGATCCGGATGGCCGCCGTGTTCATGATCGCCACGTCGACGATCCTCATGCGCCTGACGCTTGCGCCCCGGTGGCTGATCTATCCGAGCTACGCGATCGCGGCCCTGCTGCTGGTGTCGGTCGGGCGCTTTGACTGGGTCGAGCTCGTCTTCCCGGCCTGGGTGTTCGCTCTGAGCGTGTACGTGCTCGTGGCCGGCGGCAAGCACGCCCCGGCTGTCTCCGCAACGCCTGGCTAACCGCTCCGCTCCGGCTGCCAGTTGCCTTTCACCCGGGTGAGCGAGCCCAGGTTGGTGACCCGGACCGAATCCGGGTCGTAGGCTCGATCGCATGGAGTGGGCACTCGCCGTCGTCGCGCTGACGCTGATCGGCTACGCCGTCGTCTCGCGCCGCGTAAACGGCACCCCGATCACGCTGGCGATGATCTTCACGGGCGTCGGCCTCCTCGTCGGGACGCAGGCGCTCGATCTGATCGACACCTCGCCCACGGGCGAGTCCGTGAAGCTCCTCGCCGAGGCGACGCTGACGGTGGTGCTGTTCGCCGACGCCTCGCGCATCGATCTGCGCGACCTGCGGCGGGAGTACGCGGTGCCGGCGCGACTGCTCGGCATCGGGCTCCCGCTGACGATCGCGCTCGGGGCGGTCGCTCGCCGCGTGGCTCTTCGGCGCGCTCTCGCTCGCCGAGGCGCTCGTGATCGCGGTCGTGCTCGCCCCGACCGACGCGGCGCTCGGCCAGGCCGTCGTCACGGAGCCGCGGCTGCCGTCCCGGATCCGGCAGGGCCTGAACGTCGAGAGCGGGCTCAACGACGGCATCTGCGTGCCGCTGCTCTTCATCGTGCTGGCGATCGCCGAGGCCGACTCCGGCGAGATGAGCGCGTCGCACGCGGTGCACCTCGTCTTCGAGGAGATCGGCTACGGCATCGTCGGCGGCGTCATCGCCGGCGCGGTCGCGGCCGCCGCGCTCACCTTCGCGACCAGGCGTGGGTTCATCGAGAAGCGCTGGCAGCAGATCATCCCGGTCGCGGGAGCGGCGCTCGCCTACGGCATCGCCGCGCCGCTCGGCGGCTCCGGCTTCATTGCCGCCTTCGTCGCCGGCATGACCTTCGGCGTCATGCGGCGGGCCTCGCAGGACGAGGAGACGATGGTCTTCTCGGAGGAGGTCGGCGAGGTGCTCGACGGCGTCACGTTCCTCGTCTTCGGCGCCGTGCTGCTGGGGCCGGCGCTCGGCGAGCTCACCTGGCAGATCGTCCTCTACGCCGTCGCGAGCCTCACCGTCGTGCGGATGCTGCCGGTCGCGCTCGCGATGCTCGGCACCGGCGCGCGACGGCCGACGGTCGCGTTCCTCGGGTGGTTCGGCCCGCGCGGCCTGGCGTCGATCGTGTTCGCCGTGATCGTCATCGAGGAGGCCGATCTCCCGCACACGTCGACGATCGTGCTCACGACCTACGTCACCGTCGGCCTTTCGGTGCTACTCCACGGCCTCACGGCGGCGCCGCTTGCCGACCGCTACGCCACCTGGTTCGCCTCGCATCCAGCCGGCGCGGAGCCGGCGATGGAGAGCGTGCCGGCGGCCCCGCACAGGTGGCGACGCGCGTCGGCAGGCGTCGACGCGCCTGCGGACAGCCCGGCCGCCTGACGACAGCGCCTGCCTCCGAGTCAGGGAGGCGGCTCGCAATCACCCGGGTGAACGGGGATCACGCGGCTCCGGCGGCCCGAGCGAGGTTGCATGCTGACGACACAACGCCGTAGCAGCCGGCGCTCGAGGTCAGGGCGAATCGGCACCGGACGAGCAGCGAGCCTGCGCGTCCGCACGACGTGCGTACGACAACGACGGGCGGCGGCTCCCGCCGCCGGGAGGAGGCAGGAAATGGCAATCGGACCGGTACAGCTGATCGTGCTCGGGTTCGAGCACCCGGATTTCCACGGGCAGGTCATCGAGGAGCTCGAGAAGCTCCGCGAGAGCGACACGATCCGCCTGATCGACTCGCTCGCGGTCTACAAGGACGCGGAGGGTGAGATCGAGGTCATGCATCTCAGCAACCTCACCAAGGATGAGGCGATCGAGCTCGGCAGCAAGGTGGCTGCGCTGATCGGCCTCGGCATCGAAGGCGAGGAGGGCTTCGAGGCCGGCTTCGAGCTCGGCGCCGAGAAGGTCGCCGACCAGGGCGGGATCGACTTCTTCTCGGGCGAGGAGTGGGACGTGCTCGAGGAGATCCCGAACGACTCGGCCGCGGCGCTGCTCCTGATCGAGCATCACTGGGCCGTGCCGCTTCGCGATGCGATCGCGAGCGCGGGCGGGTTCCGCATCTCGGACGGGTTCATCAGCCCGCTCGACCTCGTCGGGATCGGCCTGATGGAGCGCGCGGAGGCCGAGCAGATGCATGCGATGGAGAAGAAGGGCGCCGCGACGGCGGCCGTCTAGACCAGCGACAGGCGAAAGGAGAACGAGATGGTGGGATGCCGCAGGGTTGCCCGTAGGACGGCGCGCCGGACCGGCCGCCGCCGTTAGGCCGAGGAGGCGCCCTCCGCCGGCTGATGAGGCCGGCGGAAGGCGCCTCCGCTCGTTCGCTGCAAGTTTGTTTCCGGGCCCTGAGGGAGGGGGTTCCGTTCACCCGGGTGAACAGGCGTGACGCTGTTCGAACGCGCCACGAGCCCGTGCATGCTGGTTGCAGGACCATGGAACCCCGTCAAGGCACCCACCCTGAACCGCAGGTAGCCGCCAGCGACGGCGAGTCCGCGGCGGGCGCGACCGAGGGGCTCGTCGGCCGGGCGCGGCTCGGCTTCTGCACGGCACCCAGAGGGCGAGAGACATGGGGGAGCGACATGTGTCGGTCGCCGTTCCCTTTCGTGCCTTCGATCGCAACCGCGGTGTCGCTGCGAGCGTCCTCGCGGGTGGTGTCGCGTACAGGCTCTTCCTCTGGCTGCTGCCGTTCGCCCTCGTCGTCGGCGGCGCGCTCGGGCTCGGCAACGCCGAGAGCACGCAGGAAGCTGTTGCGACGGGCGGCCTGCCCGCGGCGTTCGTCGACGCGATCGGGGACATCGCCCGCGCTGCGGACTCCAACTCCTGGTGGCTGCTCGTGACCGGCGTTCCGCTGCTGCTGTACGAAGGCTATGCCGGCGCGAAATCGATGCAACTGATCCACGCGCTGATCTGGCGCGAACCCCCCCGGCCGACCCGGCCACTCGTGGGCTCGCTCGCCTTCTCGGCCGGCCTGTGCGTCTTCGTCGCCGCGATCTCGCTGACGTGGTGGTTCCGCGACCATACGACGCTCGACCAGGTGCTCGTTGCGGCGCTGACCTTCGTGCCGCTGGCAGGCCTCTGGCTGCTCGTCTCGCTGCACCTTCCGCACCGGCGCGCCTCGTGGACGTCGCTGCTGCCGGGCTCGCTCCTGGTCGCCGTCGCCTTCCTCGCGGGCAACGCGCTCATCGTCTACTGGCTCGGGCCGAAGCTCGAGAAGTCGACGTCGCTCTACGGGGTGCTCGGCATCGTCGCCACCGTGCTCTTCTTCATGTACTGCGCGGGGCGGATCGTCGTGACCGCCCCGATCCTGAACAGCGCGCTCCACGACGAGCGCTGCCGCCACCACCCGGACGCTTCTGCGGCCGCTCCGACGGTGAGGGCGAATGACGACCGGTCTGAGCGCCAAGGCTTCATTCCGCTGACCCCTGACCCCGCGAGGAGGGTCCGATCATGAGCACCACACTGCCCAACCCGCGGGCGACTGCGGATGCGCCGACCGACGCCCAGGACGCCTTGCCCGCACCGGCGATCGACATGAAGGCGCTCTCGCGCGTGTTCTCCGCTCCGACGTGGCTGCGCGACCTGGGACTGCTCGCCTGGTTCCTCGTGGGCGTCTTCCTCGTGGTCGGCGCCCTCGTCCTGATCCTGGGGCTGACGGCCGTGATCGTCGGCCCGGTCATCGTCGGCGGCGTCCTGGCGACCGTCGCAGGGCCGCTGGTGACGAAGCTGCAGGCCCATCGGATCCCCCGCGCCGCCGGCGCCGGGATCGTGCTGCTCGGCCTGCTCGCGATCGGGGTCGTCATCGTCCTACTCGTCCTGGGAGGCCTCTCCGAGCAGTCCGCCGAGATCAAGGCCTCGCTGTCGAGCGCCGTCGACACGCTCGAGGGATGGGTCAACGACACAGGGGCGGGCGGTACCTCGGGCGCCACGGAGAGCGTGAAGGACGGTGCGGCGAACGTCGGCGCGACCTTCCTCGAGGGGCTCGGCAACGGGATCGCCACTGCGACGTCGTTCGTGTTCTTCCTCGCGATGACCCTGTTCAGCACGTTCTTCCTGCTCAAGGACGGGCCGACCGTGCGCCGCTTCGTCGACCGGCACATGGGCGTGCCGCAGGCGGTCGCGACCACGATCACGAGCAACGTCATGGTCTCGCTTCGGCGGTATTTCCTCGGCCTCACGTTCGTCGCCGCCTTCAACGCCGTGATCGTCGGTCTCGCCGCCTGGCTTCTCGGTGTCCCGCTGGCCGGCTCGATCGCCGTCGTCGTCTTCGCGACGGCCTACGTGCCGTACATCGGCGCGGTCGTCTCCGGCGCGTTCGCCGTCCTCATCACCCTTTCTTCGCAGGGGACGACGGCCGCGCTGATCATGTTGGTGGTCGTCCTCCTCGCCAACGGGCTGCTCCAGAACATCTTCGAGCCGATCGCGTTCGGGGCGACGCTCGACCTCAACCCGCTCGTCGTCCTGATCGTCACGACGGGGTTCGGGGCGATCTTCGGGATGGTCGGTCTCATCCTCGCCGCACCGCTCACCTCGGCGGCGATCCACATCAGCGGGGAGCTCAAGGCTGCGAAGGAAGCGGCACAGGCAGAGACGGCGCCTGCGCCACTGCCGGATCGCTTCGCGGCGGCCGGCCGCTAGCGCGCCGGCGTATCTCGCCGACGCGCCTTCACGTTCGAAGAGCAGGACGACGGCGGCTCTTCGGCGGTTGGTGCGAGGTCCATTCACCCGGGTGAAACGGGACGCCTTCGTCCAAACGGGCGCGCCCTTGCCAGAACATAGGCATCGGACATATAGCGCCGCTACGAGGCGATCGATGCTCGGGCGACAGGAGGCTCTGATGGAACCCCAGGACAACCAGCAGCTTGCGGCGACCGCCGAGGCCGAGGCGGTCGAACGCGCTCCGGCGACGGAGTCAGATGACCACGCGAAGCTCGCGGACGTGGGGGCCGCCGCGGCGGCCCTGATGCTTCCGACCGCCCGTCACAAGCCGGTCATCGGAAAGGGACGGCGCCACGAAACGGCTGCGCTGGCTCGGCGAGTACCAGACCTCAAGGCGATCTACTGCGAGCATCGCCTCGATCCCGTGCTCCGCGAGCAGATCATGGTCTCGGTCGCGGCGGCGAACACATGCCGCCATTGCAGCTACGCCCATCGCGAGTGGGCACTGGCCGTGGGGCTTCCGAAGGACGAGCTGGCAGCGCTCGAGGGGATGGACGCCGAGGCGTTCGACGCGAGGACGTGGGCGGCCATCGCGTGGGCTCACGCCCTTGCGAGCAGTGACTTCGCCTACGTTCCCGAGCTGATCGACGCGAACTTCCGTCGGCATTTCGATGAACAGGAGCAGGCCGACATCGAGCTGGTCGCGCGCCTGATGACGTGGATGAACGGGGTCAGCAACACCGTGGACGCGGCCATCCTGCGACTGAGGCGCAGTCCTGTTCCGGGAAGCCGCACGTTCAGCGAGGTCATCGCGCTGCTCGGGTACGCGGTCGTCGCCCCGGCGATCTTCGTCGGGCTCAGCGTCATGCAGCGGCGCAGCTTCCGTTCGATGGTTCGCGGCATGCCGGCGTTCTTCCGCGAGTTCGACGCGCGCTAGCCGCGCTGCTCGGCAATCACACGCGTAAACGGTGACACCATCCGGGCGTCGGTTCCAGCACGGCGAGGGGACACGACGCAGCGGCGATCGGCGCGTAGGGGGCCGGCTGGCCCAGGCGGGGGCCACTCCCAAGCGCCAGGGTCGGGACTGTCCCCCGAACACAAGTCGACAGGCGAGCGCTCGCCTCGGCGCAGGGAAGCGTCAGCCTATGCAGCAGCAGATTGGTTGTTCTCGACGATCTTCAGGACCGTCTCGTAGCCGCCGCCGTTGATCGCCTTGAAGCCTTTGCGATCAAGGATGTCCCGGGCCTTGCCCGCCCGCCCGCCGGTCTTGCAGTAGGTCACGATCGTCCTGTCGTGCGGCAGTTCGTCCAGGTGACGTCCGAGAACCAGCATGTCGATGTTCTTCGCTCCCGGGACCATCCCCTTCCTCGCCTCCAGGGCAAGGCGGACGTCGACGATGCAGGCACCGTTCGTGATGGCTTCGGCGACCTCGCTCTCGGGACTGATCGACTTCGTCCCGGATCCGAGGAAATGCTTGTCGAAAAATTTCTCGAGCCACTCAATCATCTGGATTCTCCTTTGGGTCGAGGGGCGGTGGGGAGAGGCTCCACCGGGCACGGATACGTCCGCCGGCCTACATCCGCGGCGGGGGCCTGCCACCCGGGCAGGCCCCGCCCCAGAACAGCCGCCGAACCGCGGTCGGTCGACGGCTCGGGCCGCTACGCCTTTGCCAGCTGCGCCTGCTTGGCCAGAAGACCCTCGATGACCGCGGCCTGCGCAGCCAGGGCGCCACTACCGCTGAACTGGATGATCTCCGCACCTTCATCCGAGATGAAGTTGTGCGGAGCCGGCCAGTAGCACACGTCCCCGGCCTTGCACACGTCGACGGACCCGTCCTTGTAGATGACCTTCAGCGTGCCGCTGATGACGTAGGCGTGGTGCGGAACCCCGCACAGACCGTCCGGCATTGGCGCCAGCAGCTCCGTGAAGTCAGTACCCGGCGCAAAGCTGTGGTAGGCGCACTGCATGTCGCCCCAGACCTTCTGATAGATCTCGAGGCCCGGAGTCTGCTGGGTGACGAAGTCGTCAACCGGTTCCATATCCCTCAACTGGCTTCTCATGGTCTTGCTCCTTTCGGTGGCTCACCCAACCGGAGGTGATGCCGATTTGTTCAAGCCAGGCCCGGTCGCCTGGACAAACCTGGTTACGTCGACTCCTTTCGCTGATGAGCGGGCCGACTGCGGCTCTCGCTCGGCCTCGTCCGCTTTGGCAAGCGCACGCCTGCTCCGGCCCCGTCTTCGGGGCCGCCGTCGACCTGGTACCGAGTCTCGTGCTCGTCGGTCGGCCGGCGCGTTCGATTGCCCATGAGTCGAGTATGGGCAGGCCGGTGCCCTACTTTCCTCGGAAAGCGGCCGTTCACCCGGGTGATCTGCGACCGCGGCAACCGCACGAGACGGCAGGGCGACAGCGGGCGTCGCGACTGGCACGGTCCGCCAACTCAACGTCGACCTTGCGTACTTGAAACGGTCAACCCCTGCGCGCTCACCCCGAGCTGTTTGAGCAGCCGCGTCGAGCCTTCGCTGTCCGTGAACCGGAAGTGTGACGGTGCGCCGTAAAGCTCCGGCGGGGGCCACCCTGGACGACCGATCGTTCAGATCCTGTCCGTTCTCAGAGTGATGCCGCGTACGGTGTGTCAAGCGCAGCCGAAAAGTGCACCAGTTTGCGCAGTCGAAAAGTGCACCACCGGCTTGGGGTGATGGCCGCCGGTCAGGCGGAGTCGCGGAGCGACGGAGGCTGAGCGGCGGGTGTGACGTCGAGGCCGCGTTCGCGCAGGCGGTAGCTCTTGCCTTTGAGCGTGATCATGGTGGCGTGGTGGACGAGCCGGTCGATGAGGGCGGCGGCGACCATGGCGTCGCCGAGGATCTCGCCCCATTGCTCGAAGCCGCGGTTGCTGGTGACGATGATCGAGCCGCGTTCGTAGCGGCGGGAGACGAGCGCGAAGAGCAGGTTGGCGGCTTGGCGTTCGAGTGGCAGGTAGCCGACTTCGTCGACGATCAGGAGGTGGTAGCGCTCGAGCCGTCGGAGCTCGGCCTCGAGTTGGTTGCGGTCCTGCGCTTGCTCGAGCCGGCTGACCCATTCTTGTGCGGTGGCGAAGGCGACTCGGTAGCCGCGCTCGCAGGCTTTGAGGGCGAGCGCGATCGCGAGGTGGGTCTTGCCGGTGCCGGGCGGGCCGAGGAAGCAGACGTTGCCGGCCTCTTCGATCCAGGCGAGCTGCGCCAGGTGGAGGACGAGCGGACGCTCGGCGCTCGGCTGCGCGCTCCAGTCGAAGTCCTCGAGCGTCTTCAGCGCGGGGAAGGCGGCGTGGCGGATGCGCGTGCGGGCGCCGGAGGCGTCGCGGGCGAAGACCTCGGCCTCGAGCAGCGTCTCGAGGAAGCGCTCGTAGGGCCACTCCTGCTCGCGCGCGAGGGTGGCTGTCTGCTCGAGCCGCTCCAGCACGCGCGGCGCCTTCAGCTTCGAGAGCAGATACGGGAGCCGCTCACCGGCCTTCGTCTTGCTCACGCGCACAGCTCCGCGTAGTCGGCGAGCTCGGGCGGAGCGACCGTCAGCCGCGGCAGTGTGGCGGGCGGCGAGGCGACCGGCGGCTCGGCGCGCATGATCGGCGGCGGCAGCCAGACGCCTTTGTCGTAGCTGCGCTGGTAGCGGGCGACCTCGCTGCCGCGGTGGACAATCCAGACCTGGTCGCGGTCGAAGCGCAGCTCGACCCGCTCGTGCACGAGCCGCTCGGGCGCCCGGTAGAAGCAGCCGCCGTGGCGCAGGTAGCCGTCGACCGGCACCCGCGTCGTGCGGTGCCCCGACCAGTCGAAGCGCAGCGGCGACAGCGGCCGCAGCGCTTGCCGCTCCTCGCCGAGCCGCTCGGCGACGAGAAAGCGGCCGCTCGCATGCGTGCGCCGGTTGCAGGCCCGGTCGCGCCAGTCGGCGTAGTGCTCGTCGAGCTCGCGCAAGCAGGCGAAGCGGCGCGCCGGCCAGAAGCCGCTCTTGAGATAACGCACCGCCGCTTCGACCGAGCCCTTCTCGCGCGGCGTCGCCGGCGTGCAGGCCGTCGCGTGAAAGCCGTAGTGGCCGCGCAAGTGCAGGAAGCGCCGATTCCAAACGACCGCGTCGCGCTCGCGGCGAGCGACGACCGAACGCAGATTGTCGTAGACGCACTCGCGCGGCACGCCGCCCAGCCACTCGAAGGCGCGCGCGTGCCCCTCTAGGAACGATTCGATCGTCATGTCCAGCGAAAAGAACGCCGTCTGCGCGCCCGAGTACGGCAGCGACGCGATCAACGCGTACACCCGCCGCTCGCGCCCGGCGATCCGCGGTCGGGTCGGCATCTCTGCCCAATCGAGCTGCAACACCTGCCCCGGCCGGTAGCCGGTCCGCTGCGCCGGCCGCACCGTCGGCGGCCGCAGCCGCTGCAGCTGCGCTTGCACCAGCCGCACCGAGCCGATGTAGCCGTAGTCGCAGCGCAGGATCTCCGTCAGCCGCGGCGCCTTGATCCGCGGCCACTCCTCCAGCAGCCGCCGCAGCACCGGCTCGAGCGGATCAAGCTGCGAGCCGACCGGCGCCCGCCGATAGCGCGGCGGCTCCTCACTCGCCAAAAGCCGCGCGACCGTCCGCCGGTTGATCCCCAGCCGACTGGCGATCTCCCGCTGCGAGATCCCATCCGCGCCCAACGCCCGCACCTGCGCCCACTCCAACGCGCTCCGCACCTCCACACCTCTCGCTCGACATCACCGACCGAGCGAGCCTCGAAGACGAGGCGGACGCAATCAGCCACGCCGCGAGTGGTGCACTTTTCGACTACCGATCCTGGCGCAGTATTGGAGTGCGCGCGTCACGCCGCGCGTACGGGCTTGCTTCCGTTCGTTGCAGCTCGTTACCGGGGATTCCCGTACGCGCACGCCTGATTTGCAGGCACTTTCAACTCGTTGCATGTTGTTGCAACTCGTTGTCTGGGCCTGCTCAGGCGGGTTCTTCCGTTGCCTCGTCGGCGTGTGCGACGATCGCGCGGCCATGAACGCCGATCCCGTGCAGGTTGGAGCTCAGCGCGCGCCGCGTCCGGTTAACGTGACCGTCGTCGCGGCGCTCGCGCTCGTATTCGGCCTGGACCTCGTCGTCACGGGCGTGCTCAGTCTCTTAGGCGCCGACGGCGAGCAGAGCGAGGTAGTGGACGGTGTCGTCAACCTGGCGTCGGCCGGGGTCGCCTTCGTCGTCGCCATTGGCGCATTCGGCCTCAGACGATGGGCATGGATCCTGTTCATGAGCTGGGCAGTGGTCGCCCTCACGCTGCAGCTGGTGCGCGTCTTCTTCTACGACGATGCGCACTACACGCGGCTCGTCCTCGGGACGGTGGCCGTCTTCCTGCTCACGCCGCTCGACACGCAGGTCGCCTTCGGCGTCCGGAGTCCACCCAGTGTCCGAATCGACAGCCCCTCCGCGAGTTCCGTCGACGGCGTCTGACCTCGAGGTCCTGCGGGCGTTCGAGCCCGTCGTGCGGTACACCCACGGCGAACGGTTCTTCCCGATGGACGTCGAGCGCTATGTGGAGTCGTCCAGTCTCTGGATGTACCGCCCGGACGCGCGTGACGAGGAGGTGGTTCCCGAGGGGTCTCTGACGATGGAGGAGCTCGTTGCGCACCGGGAAGCCGCCTTCGGCTCGCGGTTCTACCTCCGCTTTGTCGGTCCGCTCGGGATCAACGACAGCGCGCGGGCGCTCGAGAGCGTCCGCAGGCTCTCGAAGGAGAGCCACAACCGCTTCCGCGCGGGGGTCGGCCGGCTCACTCGTGGCGGCCTGCTGCCGCGGTTCGGCGACGCGCTCTTCTCCGTCTCGCTGCTCTTGCGCGGAAGCGTGCCGGGGGCGACGGCGGCCGCAGCGGTTCTCAAGTACGCCGCGATGCGGGACGTCGAGGAGCGCTACGTCTACCACGGGCGTGTGTGCCGCCAGGGGGATTGGACGATCTGCCAGTACTGGTTCTTCTTCGCCTACAACGACTGGCGCTCGGGTTTTCACGGCGTCAACGATCACGAGTCGGACTGGGAGATGATCTCCGTGTACCTCTACGAGGACGGAGGCCGGCTCGTCCCCGAATGGGTCGCCTACGCGTCGCACGACTTCCACGGCGCCGATCTCCGGCGACGTTGGGACGATCGCCGGGATCTCGGGCTGATCGGCAACCACCCGGTCGTCAACGCCGGCGCCGGGTCGCACGCGTCGTACTTCAAGGCGGGGGAGTACCAGGCCGAGGTGCCTATCCCGGTTCCGACGAGGATCCAGGTACTGGCCGAGATGCTGAACGGCTTCTGGCAAAGAACCCTCGGCCAGGGCGGTTCCGGCACTGGCTCGCCACGTATTCCGTTCATCGACTTTGCGCGCGCGGACGGGCTGACGATCGGGCCGGGGCAGGAGAAGGAATGGACCCCGAACCTCATCTCGGAGGACACGCCGTGGGTGAGCCGCTACCGGGGGATGTGGGGCCTCTTCGCGCGCGATCCCATCTCCGGTGAGAACGCTCCGGGCGGCCCGATGTACAACCGGGACGGCTCGCTGCGCTCGTCCTGGTACGACCCGCTCGGCTTTGCCGAGCTCGACCAGGTGCCCTCGCCGACCAGAGAGGCCGAGCTGCTCGAATCTCAGATCGCCGAGCTCGAGGCCCGCAACGGGGAGCTCGACAGGCTCATTCCCGCGGCGACGTCGGAGCTTCAGCAGCTGGGCAGCCGGCTGAGGAGCATGACGGGCAGCGCCCACCTCAGGGCACAGCACACGCTCCAGCAGCAGCGTGTGGCGGAGCAGGCGATACAGGTCGCCGAGCTGCGCAAGGAGCGCGGCGACACCGATGCCCTGCTCGAGGGGCTCAGGCGCAGCGCCGAGCGCGTCCGGCACGGCAGGGCGGACGACCCGCGGGCGCATATCCGGACCCCGATGGAACCCGTTCCGGTGTCCGAGCTGCGCTTCAGCCGGGCCGCGGAGCTCTGGGCGGCGGCGAGCATCAGCCTCCTGCTCCTCGGGTTCGCCCTCGTGGTGTGGCTTGCGCCCGATGCCGTCTGGCCGGCGACCGTGATCCTCGTGCTGGCCTTCCTGGTCGGCGAGTCGGTGCTGCGCGGGACGTTCGTCCGAACCGTGAATCGGATCGCCGTGATCCTGGCGCTCGTTGCCGCGGTCGTCCTGGTGGTTCAGTTCTGGAAGGCGACGGTCGTCGCCGTCCTGGTCGGCTTCGCGGCGTTCCTCATCTTCCAGCGCATCCGCGAGCTGCGGAGCTGAGCCGCGCGATCGCCTGGTCTTTCGGCGCCCGACGGCGCCGGCTGCTCTTCACGCAGCCGACGCGCGTTCGGCTCGGCTAGATCCCGAGGATCGCCGCCTTCTTCGCTGCGAACTCCTCCTCCGTAAGCATCCCCTGATCCTTGAGCGCCGCGTACTTCTGGATCTCCGCGACGGGGTCGGGCTCCGCCGGTGCGGCTACCGGCGCCGGTGCGGCTACCGGCGGCGGTGCGGCTGCCGCCTGGGCTTGCAAATCCGCGATCTGCGCGTTCTGCGCGGCTTCCTGCTGCGCGGCGGCCTGGCTCTTCTGCGCGCTCTTCGCGCCCATATGGGCAGCGCCGCCTACGACCACGGCAGTGCCGATCAGGCCGGGTCCTCTGCGTCCTCTCATCTCAGCTCCTCTCTCTTTGGGTTCAGGCGTTCGACTTCTCGAGCACCCATTCGCGTGCTGCCTCGACGGTCTCGTGCGGGACCCGCTCGAGCGCGACCAGCACGCCGCCCGCGTCGCGAATCGCCTGCGCGACGCTCCTCGCCCACACGTTCTCCCAGACCAGGAGCGCGCCGGACGAGTTCGGCTCGAGTTGCTCGCCGATCGCCACGAGGTCGTCGTCGTTCAGCAGTCCCTGGTCATCAGCGTTCATCGACGCGAGCGCCGCCTGAATGTCCGGGGCGAAATTGGTGATGTCCAACGTGTAGACCTCGCCGGTCTCGTCCTTGCCGACGAACGCCGCATCGATGATCCGGACGATGTCTCGGTCGACCAGGTCTTGGATCGCGGGGATGATCTCACCCTTGAACTGGTTGTCCGGGAATCCGATCACCGCATAGTCGACGGGTCCGATCTCCTGCATTGGTGTCTCCCTTCTCGACAGGGGCGCGCTCTGCACGGCACTCCCGTGCCAGGGGACACGGTCGCTGCGCCGATCCACGCCCGCCTCACCTCGTTGGGGTGAACGCACGCCGTCCGCCGGCCGGTGCTCGGCCCGCCGCCCGGTCCGGTCACGGTCGTCGAGAACATCAGCTGCGCGTACGGTGCGCGTACGGGCTTGCTTCCATTCGTTGCATCTCGTTACCGGGGATTCCCATACGCGCACGACTGATTTGCAGGCTCTTTCAACTCGATGCGTCTCCCTGCAGCTTGTTGTCTGGGACAAGAGGTCCCCGGTTCAAATCCGGGCACCCCGATGAGAAAGCCCTCGCAGCACGCCGGACGTCCGATCCGGAGGGCAAAGGCTCGGCACGCGATGTAATAGCTCGGTCCCGATGCACGTCGTCCTGACGGATCCCGGCGGGTACACACCGCCCTATGACCACAGCCTCTCGGCCTCGCTCGCCCGGCGCGGGCACCGGGTCGAGCTCCTGACGTGCCCGTCTCGCTTCGGGCCGCAGCCCCGGCCCGACGGGTTTCGCAGGGACGAGCTCTTCTTCCCGCTCACGAGCCGGGCCTTCCGGCGCGCGCCGCGCTCGCCCTTGCGGCTGCCGGCGAAGACGGTCGAATACGTCCCGAGCGTCGTCCGGCTGCTGCGCCGCATCGAGTCCCTCGAGCCAGACGTCGTCCACGTCCAGTGGGCCGTGCTCCCCCGCCTCGACGCGCGCTGGCTCGGCTCCGTCGTCTCGCGCCGCGCGACCGTCCTCACCGCGCACGACGTTCTCCCGCGGCGACGGCGGGACCTCGCCGCGTGGGGCCGGATCGTTCGGCAGGTCGACCGGGTCGTGGTGCACTCGCCGGGCGCGGTCGCCCAGCTCGTCGAGCTCGGCGTCGGCCGACTGCGCGTCGTCCTGATCCGGCATCCCGTGTTCGAGGTGCCGCCGGCCGGCGCGCCGCTGCCTCCGGAGGGGAGCACGCTGCTCTTCTTCGGCCTCCTCCGCCCGTACAAGGGTCTCGACACGCTCGTCGAGGCGCTCGCGCTCGCCGCCGAGCGCGTCCCGCGCGTGCGTCTCGTCGTGGCCGGCGACCCGCTCGAGCCGGTCGAGCCGCTGCGCGCGCTCGCGGCGCGGCTGGGCGTGACGGCGCGGATCGAATGGCGCCTCGGCTTCGTGCCCGAGCCGGAGGTCGCGGCGCTGATGCGCTCGGCGACGGTCGTCATCCTCCCGTACCGGGAGATCTCCGCGTCCGGCGTGCTCGCGACCGCGCTCGGGCACCACCGACCCGTCGTCGTCTCGGACGTCGGCTCGATGGGAGAGCTCGTGCGCGAGTTCGGCGCCGGCGTCGCGGTTCCGCCCGGGGACGCGAGGGAGCTGGCCGCGGCGTGCGTGACGTTGCTCGCCGACGCCCGCGCGCTCGAGGGCGCCGCGCGGGGAGCGCGTGCGGCGGCCGCGGCCCTGAGCTGGGACGAGGCGGCGCTCGCGCACGAGCGGCTCTACGAGGAGGTGCTCGCAGAGCGGGCAGCGGCCCGGAGATGAGGCTGCTGAAGGAGCTCTTCTGGGGCAGCCTGGGCGCGCTCGCGTGGACGCACGCCGGGTATCCGCTTACGGCGGCCGCGCTCGCGCGCGCGCGGCGGAGAGCGATCCGGAAGGCGGACGTGGCGCCGGAGGTCACGATCGTCGTCGCCGCCCACGACGAGGAGCTCGTGATCGGGCGGCGCGTCGCCAACCTGCTCGCGCTCGACTACCCCGGCCGGCTCGAGATCGTGGTGGCTTCCGACGCCTCGTCCGACGGGACGGACGAGATCGTCGAGGCCTTTGCCGTCGCGGACCCCCGTGTGCGGCTCGTCCGCTGTCCGCGTGCGGGCAAGGTCGCAGCGCTGAACCTGGCCGCGCGCGGCGTGTCGACCGAGGTCCTCGCGTTCTCGGACGCGAACACGACCTGGGCGCCCGACGCGCTGCGGCGCCTCGTACGCAGCTTCGCCGATCCCGACGTCGGCTACGTCTGCGGGCGGCTCGAGCTCGAGCGCAGCGACGGCACGAACCGCGAGAGCGCGTACTGGCGCTACGAGCTCTGGCTCCGCGAGCAGGAGTCGGCGCTCGGCTCGATCACCGGCGGAAACGGCGCGATCTACGCCGTGCGCCGGAAGGACTACGTCGAGGACACGCTCGGCCACGACCTCGGCTTCCCGCACCGTATGGTCAAGCGCGGCCGCCGCGCCGTCTACGAGCCGGAGGCGATCGCGTTCGAGAAGCCCTCGCGCGACCTGGCCGACGAGTACAGGCGCAAGGTGCGGATGTTCGTCTGGGACTGGCAGCACGTGCTCGAGGGGCGGATGCTCCGGCACGTCGGGCCGCTCTACCTCGCCCAGCTCGTCTCGCATCGCACGCTCCGGTACGGCAGCGGCGTGCTCCACGTGGTGCTCCTCGGCACGAGCGTCGCGCTCGCGCCGCGCGGCCGGGCCTACCGGACGGCGCTCGCGGGCCAGCTCGCGCTCGGGGCGCTCGCCGCGGCCGGCCGGCGCCGCGCGCCGGTGCCGGGCGCGAGCCTCGCGTACTACTACGTCCTCGTCACCTGGGCTACCGTCGCCGCGCTCGCGCGCTACCTCCGCTCGGGCGTCCCGCCGACGTGGGAGAAGGCCGAGGGCTCGCGCTGAGCCCCGGAGCCGAGCCAGCCCGCGAGGTAGCTGCGCAGCGAGCCCGGCACCATCCACGGCACCTCCGCGGCCGCGGCCGCGACGCACACCGGCAGCGTGACGAACGAGGCGAGGATCGGCAGCGGTCGCATCGGGACCCGCTCGCGCCGGTACCCGTGGCGGCGCATGACCCGACCGGCCACGAGGTTCATCCAGAAGACGTCCGCCGCGCCCGGCGCCGGCCGGGGCCCGACGCGGAAGCTCGAGTTCCGCCCGAGCATGCCCGGCACGAGCTCGCGAACCTCGAGGTCGAGGAAGGCCTGGACGGCTGCGAGCACCTCGCCGGGCCGCTGTCGCAGGTCGCGATGGTCGACGACCAGGATGCGGTCCCCATACCGCTCGAGCGCCCGCTCGGCCGAGCGCATGTAGCTGCGCCACGCGAGCGCGGAGATGAGCGGGTGCCGCCAGGGCCGATCGAGCGCCCGCCGGGACCGGCGCTCGATGCGGTCGCCGAGATGCTTCAGCGACAGCATGAAGCCGTACGGGTCGCGCGTGAGGAGGACGAACCTCGCGTCGGGGAAGCTCGTCGCGGGTCGCTCCAGCCAGTGCACGTGGTGCGGCGTCTTCTCGAGCGCCCGCGGCTTGCCCTCCGACCGCGCGATCGCGCCCGCCAGGGTGCGGAACGCCCCGGCCGGGTCGAGCGGCGCCTGGACGTCGCGGAACGCCGCGTCCACGAGCGCGGCGTAGTCCTCACTGCGCGTGTTCCGGAGGCAGCTCGACGCGTCGCCCGTCGTCCGGCGCCATTCCTGCTCGCGCTGGATCCTCCGGAGCCGCTCGAGCTCCGCGTCGCCGTACGTGCCGTCGGGCTGCGGCTCGACATAGAGGCGCCCGAAGAAGCTCGACTCGCCGAAGACCGCGACGTCCGGATGCGATGCGAGCGCGCGCCCGAGCCACGTCGTGCCGCTCCGGGCCGTGCCGACGATGAAGTCGACCCTGACCGGGGCCTCGCTCACGGCCGCAGCCAGGTCAGGAGGTACCGCACCGGGCCGATGTCCGGCCCGCGCGCCCGCGGAAGCGCGTCGATGCACCAGCGCGGCAGCGAGACGAGCGACCGGGCGACGTAGCCCGCCGCGTGGGGAGTCGAGCGCCGGGCGTAGCCGTGCCGTCGCATCAGCCGGCCGCCGAGGAGGTTGAGCCAGAAGACGTCGTCGGGATCCGGCTCGGGCCCGGCCGCGAAGAAGGAGGAGAGCGGAGCCAGCGGCGCGGACAGGTCGTGGAGCTCGAGGCCGAAGAACCGCTGCACGCGCTCCAGCTCGCGCGTCCCGTTCCGCGCGAGCTCGGCTGCGTCGACGACGACGAGGCGGTCCGGATAGCGCCTCGCCGCGCGCTCGTACGAGCGCATGTATCCGCGCCAGAGGAACGCGGCGGCGACCGGATGGTAGGGCGCGTCCTGCTCGCGGTGGAAGCGCGCGAACGCATAGGGATCGCAGAGGAGGACGACGAAGCGCGCGCCGGGAACGTGGCCGACGATGCGCGGCGTCCAGTTGAGGTGGTGCGGCGTCTTCTCGAACGCGTAGCGCTTGCCCTCCGCGTCGGCGACGCCCTCCGCCAGCGCCACGAAGACGCGCCCCGGCGCGATCGGGGCGCGTGCCCGCGCGAACGTCTCGGCGACGAGGTCGCGCATGCCGTCGAGTGAGAGGTTGCGGAGGCAGCCCGGCTCGTCGCCGACGGTCGCCGTCCAGCGGAACTGGCGCAGGACGCGCGTGATCCGCTCGAGCTGCGCAGCGCCGTACCCTGATGCGGTCTCCGGCTCGACCCAGCAGCGCCCGAAGAAGCGGCTCTCGCCGAAGACGGCGACGTCCGGATGGAGGTTGAGGCACCGGCTCAAGGGCGTGATCCCGCACCGCGCCATCCCGACGACGAAGTGGACGCGGCCCGTCGTCACGGTCTCCCCCGGCGGGCGGAGGGCCCCTTCCACTGAAGCAGCAAGCGCGAGATCGCGGCGAGCGTCGCGAGCAGGACGACGAGGAGCAGGATCCTCCCGGCGACGGCGAGATGGGTGTACGACAGGCCCGAGAGGGCCAGGGTAGCGGCGGCCGTCCAGGCGACCGCGTCCACCTGCCAGCGCGAGAGGCCGACGGCCTGCAGGCGGAGGGCGAAGTGGTCGGCGCTCCCCCGCCACCAGGGCTCACCCCGGCGCGCCCGCGCGACCGTGACGAAGACGAGCTCGAACAGCGGTACGCCCACGAACAGGGCCGCCTGAATGCCGACCATCGTCGAGTCCGGCTTCCGCAGGGCGGCCAGGAGGAGCGCGGCGAGCACGAACCCGAGGACGTTGCTGCCGGCGTCGCCGAGGAAGATGGAGGCCGGCGGCACGTTGTAGGCGAGGAACCCGAGGCAGGCGCCGGCGACTGCGAGACAGGGAACCAGGAGCGACGGCTCGGCGACGCCGATCGCGAGGAACGCGATCGCCGCCAGGCCCGCCACGAGCCCGTCGCAGACGTCGGTGAGGTTGACCGCATTCACGATCATGACGATGAAGAGGGCACCGCCGGCCGCGTCCACCACCGGGTTGCCCGTCAGCGGGAGCCTCGCTCCGAGTGCGGCCGCGACCGAGGCGCAGACGATCTGGAGCGCGAGCTTGGGTGTGATCGCGAGCCTGTGCACGTCGTCGAGAAGGCCGGCGGCGAGGAAGAGGAGCGCGCCCACGATCGTCCCGGCTCCGAGCCGTGCTCGACCCGCGTCGAGCGCGAGCGTCGCGGCGCTCGCGGCGGCGATCGCGACGCCGCCGAGGCAGGCGACCGGGGCGGTGTGTGCGGCGACGAAGGGGTCCGGCGGACTGACGACGCCGAGACGGAGAGCGGCCGCGCGCGCGCCGCGGGTCGCGACCGCGGCGAGCACGGCGGCGAGCGGGATGAGCGCCGCGGTCGGGATCGTCACCGGACTCGGGCGCCGGCCGCCGGCGCGCCGGCCTGCGCCGGGACGTCGCCGGCCTGGTCGAGCCGCTCCCGGAGAAGCGCCTTCACGCCCGCCTCGGGCGCCACCGCCGGCGAGTACGCGAGCTCGGACGTCGCGCGGCCGATGTCGGCGAACTGACGGCCGGGCGCACTCCAGCGCGGCGGGACGCTCACGACCTCGAGCGAGGGAAGTACCTCGCCCAGCCAGCGTGCGACGTCTCGCACCCGGCTCTCGGCGGCGCTGCCGACGTTGTAGACGCGGCACGCGCCGGCCGCGACCGGAGCGGACGTCGCGAGCCGGCAGGCGCGGACGACGTCGCTCACGTGGGTGAGGTCGACCGTCTGCCGGCCGTCGCCGAAGATCGTCACCGGACGACCCGCGAGGGCGGACTCGACCCACCCGGCGACGAAGTGCCCGCGCTCGCCGGACGCCGGCCCCGGGCCGTACACGGTGAAGAGCCTGAGCACGACCGCCGGAAACGCGCCCGCCGCGGCGGCCGAGGTGACGGCGAGCTCGCCCGCGAGCTTCGAGAGCGCGTAGGCGTTCGCCGGCGCCGTCGCCGCCTCCTCGGGCACGGGGTAGCTCTCGGCGGGACTCGCGTAGACCGTCCCGGTGCTCAGGAAGACGACCCGGGGCCGGCGGCCCGCGCTCACGATCTCGTTCACCGCGTGGACGGTGCCGGCGACGTTCACGGCGAAGCAGCGCCCCGGCTCCTCGTCGCACCGCTTCGCGAGCAGCGCGCCGGTCAGGTAGACCGCGTCCGCGTCGTCGAACGCGCCGCACAACGAGGCGGGATCCGTGACGTCGCAGGTCTCGATCCGGCAGGCGCCCGCCAGGTCGGGCGGGGGAGGCGCGACGTCGAGCACCGTGACCTCGGCGCCCCGGCCGGAGAGCGAGAGCGCGAGCCGGCTGCCGATGAAGCCGCAACCGCCGACGACGACCGCGCGACCGCTCATCTCGCCGCGCCAGCGCATCCCTGCGCCGCCCGCGTGCCCGACTCGAACGCCCCCTCGACGGACAGGTAGTCCCAGGTGCCAAAGCGACCGCCGAGCCAGACCTCGTGCTCCCGGAGCCTGCGCTCCAGCGCGGCGAACTCCGTCCTCCCGGGCGCCCGGTGCACGACGTAGGCCGGCGAGATCAGCAGCTCGTCGTGGAAGAGGCGCTCCTCGACGTCGACGAGCCCGCGGCGGCGGACGTAGTCGAGCGCGGCGGCCGCGACGGCCGCAGCCGACAGCTTCCTCCCGCGCGCCGGGATCGTGTACTCGACCGACAGGCTGGTGCACCCGTCGGGGCAGGTGGCGGGGTTGACGTTCCCGGGGAACCCGATCCGGTGGAACGGCAGCCCGGGGTCGGCGACGTACACCCACTGGTAGGGCGTGCGGAGCGCTCCGCGCACGCCGACGCGGACGTTGAGGATCCTCGTCGCAGCGAAGAGATCGCGCCCGGCCGTCCGCAGGCCGGACATCTCGACGAGCCGGGCGAGCGGGATGGTGCTGATCAACCGGTCGTACTCGATCGTCGTGCCGTCGGCGGTCTGCAGCCGGCGGCGCGCGAGGTCGACCGCGGTGACCGCCGCGCCACAGCGGATCCGCTCCCGGATCGGGCGAGCGAGCGCGGTCATCAGGTCGCCGAGCCGCCCCGAGGCCGGATAGAGGAACGTCCGGTTGTAGCCGGCGACGTGCACGCGACGCTCGGCACCGCTCGCCGCGAGCGCGAGGTCGGCCTTCGGCTGGAACCGGCCGGCGCAGTCGGACGGCAGCTCCTCGAGCGGGCGGCCCCAGAGCTTCTCGTTGTACGGCCGGAAGAAGAGCGAGACGCCGCGCGCGCCCCACAGTGAGACCAGCAGCTCGGCGAAGGAGCGGCTCGCCTGCCCGTTCGACGGCGCCCGCTTCATGTCGGCGACGACCGAGCGGGCGAGGCGCCGCGACCCGAGCGCCCAGAGGTTGTACTGGAAGGGGTACGGGATCTCGCGGTCGCCGAGCAGGATCGCGGCCCGACGCTCGATCCGCTCGAGCTCCACCCCGAGCGTGCGGAAGCGGTCCTCGACGTGCGGCAGCGCGAAGTGGAGGACGTGGCCGGTGCGCTCGAAGCTGAAGCCGTCGACGAGGTCGGTGCGCGCCAGCCCGCCCGGAGCGTCGTCGCCCTCGAGGATCTCGAAGGGCGTCGCGAGCCCGCGCAGGGCGAGGCCGGCGCCGAGCCCGGCCGCGCCTGCGCCGAGGATCACGACGGCGTGGCGCACAGGCGGGAGTTGACGAGATCGCCGGCGGCGGCTGCGACCTTCGCCATCGCGCGGCAGTACGCCTCGACGATGTGCCGGCTCGGCTCGGTGAACGCCGGGAACTGGAGGGTGCGCTCGGAGAAGCGCTCCGCCCGCGGGAAGTCCCCCGGGCCGTAGACGTGCTCGCGCCGCACGTGCGCTCCCCGCCGCGGCCAGCCGGTCCGGGACATGCCGTCGTCGAGCGTCTGGAAGATCGGCAGCAGATGGAGCGGCGTGACGAGCCTGCCGGGCACGAGCTCGTGGACCCCCTCGGCGTGGAGGGCGTCGACGTAGAGCTCGATCGGCAGGCCGTCGAGCTCGTCGGGGAGGTAGTGGAGGAGGTAGCGGAAGTACCCGCCGCGCGATGCCCCCGGCGGCGTCGCCAGCGGCCGGACCCCGGCCACTCCGGCGACGCAGGCGTCGAAGTGCTCGAGGTTCGCCCGCCTCTGCGCGATCCGCTCCGGGAGCCTGCGGAGCCCGACGACGCCCAGCGCCGCGGCGAGCGGGTGCAGCCTGTTCTTCAGGCCGTAGCCGCTCCCGGCGAACGGCGCGTAGCGCGGGCTCGTCGCCGGCGTCGGCCGCCGGAAATGGCCGAGCAGGGCCGCGCGCTCGAAGATCCCCGGATCCCGGGTGAGAAGGATCCCGCCCTCGCCGGCCGGCACCGTCTTGTGGGCCTGCAGGCTGAAGCACGCGACGTCGCCGAACGTCCCGGCCAGGCGACCGCGGTCGCTCGCGCCGTGGGCGTGGGAGCAGTCCTCGACCACGCGCATCTCGTGACGTCGCGCGAGCTCGAGGACCGCCTCCATGTCACACACGAGGCCGTACTGGTGAGTGACGACGATCGCGCGCGTCCGCGGCGAGACGCGGCCCGCGGCGTCAGCCGGGTCGAGGTTGCCGGACTCGGGATCGACGTCGCAGAGCACCGGGACGAGGTTCGCGTGCAGCATCGGGAGGACGGTCGAGAGGTGGGTGTACGCCGGCGCGAGCACCTCGTCGCCGGGCTCGAGGTCGAGCGCGAAGAAGGCCGCGTGGAGCGCCGCCGTCCCCGAGCAGGTCGAGATCGCGTAGGGCAGGCGGTAGAACGCGGCGAACGCATCCTCGAGCTCGGCGACCACGCCCTCCCGCTCGGCGAGCGAGAGCTCGCCGCTCCTGAGCTGCCGCAGGACCGCCTCCTCCTCCTCGCGGCCGATGAGCGGCCAGCGGAAGTGCGGCGGCGGGATCGTGACCTCCGGCGCGCCGCCGTCGATGGCAAGGTGGCTCGCGGTCATCTCGGCGTCCGGACCATAACCAGGCCCGCGGATTCGAAGAGCTTCCGGGGTTGACAGGCGCCGCTGGACGCGGAAGGTTGCCACTCCGGTATGTGGTACCAGGAGGATCGCCCGAGTCTCGAGGCGCGCCCGGCGGCGCTCCTGAGCTTCGACTTCGAGGATTGGAACCACCTGGTCGGCCGCGATCTCCGCCTCGACGGCTGGGACCGGAGGAGCGACGCCTTCGAGCGGCAGCTGCGCACGGTGCTCGGGCTCCTCGACGAGCTCGGCGTGAGGGCGACCTTTTTCGTCCTCGGGACGTCCGCGCGGCTGTACCCCGACCTGGTGCGGGAGCTCGCGGCGAGGGGCCACGAGGTCGCGTGCCACGGATACCTCCACGTCCGGGCGTTCCGGCAGACGCCCGCCGCGTTTTTCCGCGACGTCGAGCGGAGCGTCGAGCTGATCGAGCGGCTCGTCGGCACGCGGCCTCGCGGCTACCGGGCCCCCTGGTTTTCGATCAACCGCGACGCGACCTGGGCGTATCCGGCGTTGCGGGAGCTCGCGTTCGAGTACGACTCGAGCCAGTACGACTCGCCGCTCGTCCCGCGCCGCATCCGCGGAATCCCGGAGGACTCCTACCGGCTCGTCCTGCCGGCAGGCGGTGAGCTCGCCGAGTTCCCGGTCGCCGTGTGGAAGCGCGGCCGGCTGTCGTTCCCGATCGGCGGCGGGAGCTACTGGCGGCTTCTGCCGACGCCGGTCCTGCTCCGCGCCCTCCACGACGTGGCGCGGGTCCGCGAGCACGTCGCCCTGTACCTCCATCCGCACGAGCTCGATCCCTGCCCGCTGCGAGTGCCGCTCCCCCGGGCCGCGTCGAGGAGCCAGCGCGCGGGCGCGCTCTACAATCGCCTCTACGCCGATGTCCGCCGCGGGACGATCACCTCGCAGCTCCGCCGTGTCGCGCGAGAGTTCCGCCTCGTTACTTATGGGGAGGCCTACTCGAACGGCGCGCTCCAGCGGGTCGACGGCGGACGTCGGGCGGCTCGTACGCGAGCACTTTCAGCGGAAGGCATCGTCGTTTGACGGCCTCTACGACGAGGAGCGCTCACTCCCGCGCCGGCTGAGGCCCGCGATCTTCCGCCGGCTCGAGCTGGCGATCGCGGAGATCGAGGCGTGCGAGAGCCCGCGCGTGCTCGACGTCGGCTGCGGCCCGGGCCGGGTCGCCGAGCTCGCGCTGGACGCCGGCGCCCGCAGCGTCGTCGGTGTCGACTTCTCGGAGCGCATGCTGGAGCTCGCCGCGCGACGGCTGGAGCGGTTCGGGCCGCGCGTCGAGCTCGTCCTCGGCGACTTCCTCGAGGAGCCGCTCGAGGGGCCGTTCGACGTCGCGCTCGCGCTCGGCGTCTTCGACTACGTCCCGGAGCCCGAGAAGGTGGTGCGGCGGATGTCCGGGCTGGGCTCGCGGGTGGTCGTCGCCAGCTTCCCGCGCTGGGACTGGCTCAAGGGGCCGATCCGGAAGCTCCGCTACGAGGTGCTCGGCGACTGCCCGATCCACGACTACACCGAGAGCGAGCTCGGGCGCCTCTTCGAGGAAGGCGGCTTCCGGTCGGTCGCGCTGCTCCACCGCGGACGGAGCGACCTCGTCGTGCGCGCGGGGGCCTGAGGGCCGTCAGCCGGCACCGGCCTCGAGCGGCGCCGAGGCCCGGACGGGCGACGGCGAGAACGCCGGCCCCCTCTGGCCGTCCGTGCGAGCCGGCGCCCGAAGACGGCCGGAGTCGCGAGCACGAAGGACGCGTGACCGAGCACGGCCGACTCCGGTGAGCTGCGCGTACGGTGCGCGTACGGGCTTGCTTCCGCTCGTTGCAGCTCGTTACCGAGGATTCCCGTACGCGCACGTCTGATTTGCAGGCTGTTTCAGTTAGTTGCGTCTTGCTGCAGTTCGTTGCCTGGGACAAGAGGTCCCCGGTTCAAATCCGGGCGCCCTGATCGGAAATCCCGCAAATCGCGTAGTCCAATAGGTGCCTAAACGATCTGCGAGGGCAGCACGTGGTACTCCCACTCGCGTGGGCCGGGGGACGGCATTGGGGCTCCTGCCGGCTCCGCCTCCGGCGAATAGTCGCCGCCTTCGTGGTCGGCCTTCGAGGCCGCGAAATGGTCAGTGACGGTGCCAACGCGCATCGGACAAGATGCGCCTGGTTTGATGAGCGAAAGGCGCCTCAGAGTCGGACTCGTCACGGAGACGACAGGCATCGAGAACCCGTATATCCGTGGGGCCTACCTCGGGCTCGAGCGGGCCGTCCGAAAGCTGGGGATCAGAGGGCGAGTGTTGACACCGGCCCCGAAGGAAGGCTACGTCCCGAGCCTCTCGCTGCTCGCGCGACAGAAGTACGACCTCGTCATCGGATTCGGCTTCTTCGCCGCCGCCGCGATCGACAGAGTCGCCACCGCGTTTCCCGAGACGAGGTTCGCGATGATCGATTACGCCCACGACGATCTGGAGCATCGCCCGACGAACGTCGTGGGCCTCGTGTTCCGCGAAGAGCAAGCCGGTTATCTGGCCGGTCACCTGGCTGCGCTCATGCTGACGCTCTCTCCCGGGGAGGAGGTGATCAGCTCGGTCGGAGGCCAGCGGGTGCCGGCGGTCGAGAAGTTCATCGCCGGCTACCAGGCAGGCGCGAGAGGAGCCAATCCGCGCGTCACGACGTTGAACAGCTATACCGACTCCTTCCTCGACCCCGTGAAGGGCAGGTCGGTCGCCCTGAGCCAGATCGCGAAGGGCTCTCGAGTCGTGTTCCAGGTCGCCAGCTCCTGCGGCCTCGGGGCGCTTGAGGCGGCAGGCGAGCGTGGAGTCTGGGGGATTGGAGTCGATGTCGACCAGTCCCACCTCGGCCGGCACATCCTCACGAGCGCGGTGAAGAGGATGGACGTGGCCGTGTTCGACACGATCGAGGAGCTCGTGCGCGGGACGCTCGAGACCGGCCGCACCTCCTCCTTCTCCCTCCGGGACGGCGCTGTCGGCCTCGCCACGATCAGCGAGGCCGTGCCTAGTTCGTTCAGGGCCGAGCTCGAGGACGTCAGGGCCGAGATCGCCGCTGGAAAGATCCCGATCGCGAGCTCGGTCACATAGCGCCGGCCTCGACGGTCTCGCTCTGTATCGAAACCCAGACGGTCCCGTCCCAGGAGGCGACGTCGGTCGGCGCGTGGCCAACCGGAATGAGGCCGACAACCCGACCGTCCTGCGGATCGATCTGCACGACGGTGCCGTCGGCGTTGTTGGCTGCGAACACCGCTCCATCGGTCGCGCATAGGCCCACGAGCCCTCTGCCGACCGGGGTCGTCTGAGTCACCATTCCCGTGTCCGGGTTGATGCGCCAGACCTGGCCTCGCACGTCAGAGACCCAGACAGCCTGCTTCCCGGCCGTCAACGCGACCGGGTACCCGATGGGCACCTCGGTCGTCGTCGTGTTCGTGTGCGGCTCGATGCGCAAGGCCCGCTCGGCGGTCGTCACCACCCAGAGCGCCTCCTCGCCGAGTGTCAGGCCTACCGGCACGTTGCCGACGTCGATGATCGCGAAGGGCTCGTTCGTCGCCGGGTCGATGCGGAGCACATGGTGAGGACCCGCGGCGATCCAGACGGACTCGTCATCAGCATCGACCGCGTAGGTCGGGTTCCAGGCGAGTTCGCTCGAGCCCCTCAGGTCGATCGTCTCGACGACCGCGTCGGTGCTGGGATCGATGCGCGAGACTGTGCCGTCGCTCCCACCGGCCACCCAGACCGCGTCGGTCGCGACAGCGAGGTCTATCGCCGGTGCTCCGATTCCGATCGTCCTGATGACTTCGCGGCGATCGGGATGGATGCGTGAGACCGTTCCATCGTCTGCGTTGGCGACCCAGACTGAGCCGTGCCCGACCGCGACGGCGACAGGCCTTCGGCCTACGGGCACGTGGCCCACAACCCGGGAGCGCTGCAGGTCGATCACCGCGACCGAGTCGGGCGGAACCGCCGGCTGAGTCCGCGACGGCGCTCGGCGACGCTGTGCGAGAGAGGGTCGTTCGGCCCCCGCGGCCGTCGGCGACGCGAGCGAAGGATCGTGGTTGAGGATGGCCTTCTCGAGGCGTTGGAGCTCATCGTCCGGCTTGAGCCCGAGCTCCTCGTCCAGCAGCCGCCGCCCGGACCGGTAGACGTTGAGCGCGTCCGCCTGGCGGCCGCAGCGATAGAGGGCCAGCATCAGCTGGCCGCGGAGGCGCTCGCGTTGCCAGTGCTCGCGCACGAGCCCCTCGAGCTCCGGAACCAGCTCCGCGTGCCGCCCCAGCGCGAGGTCGGCCTGGATCCGCTGTTCGAGTGCGCCCAGCCGCTGCTCCTCGAGCCGCCTTCGCTCGGCAGGGGCGAAGGAGTCGCTCAGCTCGGCCAGAGGCGCTCCTCGCCACAGGGCCAGCCCCTCCCGGAGCAGCCGGGCAGCCTGCACGGGCTCCTCCGCCGGCGCCGCCGCGACCAGCTGCTCGAAGCGATCGAGGTCGAGCTCGCCGTCGCCGACGCGGATGAGGTAGCCCGGGGGTTGGGTGAGGATCAGATCCCGGCCGAGGGCCTTGCGCAGCTGGGAGACGTGCACCTGGAGCGCGGTCGGGGCGGTCTCGGGAGGTGAAGCACCCCAAAGCTCGTCGATGAGCCGGTCGCGGGATACGACCTTGTTGGCGTGCAGCAGCAAGGAGGCGAGCAGGGCGCGCTGCTTCGAGCCGCCGAGCGGGACCGGATGGCCGTCCTCCAGTACCTCCAGCGGCCCGAGAATCCGGAACTCCACGTCTGACGGTAACACGGACACCGCCCAGCCTTTGCCCGCACGGAAGCGCATCAGTAGGCGCGCACCTCCGGCGCATCGTTCTCAGCGATGGAATGACAGAGCAGTGCCCCGCAAGGCGCCGCCGATAGGAGGACGTCAGAGCGCCACGGTCACAATCACTCGGCGCTCGTCCGCTACTTGACCGTCCACTGACCGGCAGAGCCCGGACTATGAGACGAGGCCGAGCTAGGAGTCGGCTCCGGCTCCAGCGAGCCCAGTTGCAGCGGTTCCTGTAGAGGCGCACGGACAAGCTTTCAGCTCTGGAGGGGTGTTCCGCGGATTCGAAGTCCGTTGGTTTCCCGTCCGCCTCATGCGCGTTCCCCCGATGCCGCAGGACGTGGGCCCTCGTAGCGTCGATAGGAGAACGATGAGTACCGCTGACGCAGACATGCCCGCCGCCGCGCCGCGCCGTGGCCGTCGCAGGGGCGATCGCTGGCCGCTGCGGCGCAGGCAGGCAATTGTCGGGCGCGCGAGCAACTCGTCGCCGGCAATCAGTCGTTCCCAATGCAACGGCCGGGGAGTCCCGGCACCCTCGCCAAGGAGGTCGACGAGATGATCGCCAATCCCGACAGCACGGATCTCACGCCAGCCGAGGCCCCGCTAGCCGACGTCTTCGCGCGCGTCCTCGTCGGCGTGGACGGGTCACCGGAGGGCATGGAGGCAGCTCGGCAGGCGGCAGCGCTGCTAGCGCCGGCAGGCAGCCTGATACTGGTATCGGCCTACGACATGGCAACAGCCGTCGTCGGGGGCGGAGGGATGGCCGCGCCCGTGTACGACGACGAGGCGTCGCTGGTCGAACGTGCCGACGAGGCTCTCGAAGCCGGTCGCACTGCGATCGCCGAAACGACGCCGGTAATCACCAAGCGGCTGCGGGGCGGTCACCCCTGGCAGGAGCTCCTGCGGGAGGTGGAGCGCGAGCAGGTGAGTGCGATTGCCGTGGGTACGCACGGCAAGGGCAGGTTGCGTGGCATCGTGCTCGGCTCGACCGCCACGGAGCTGATCCACAAGGCAGCCTGCTCGGTGCTGATCGCCCGCGTCGGCGTCACGAGCCCCCCGACGACCGTGGTCGTCGGGGTCGACGGGTCGTCCGGGTCGAAGCGAGCCCTCCAGGTCGCCAGGGCGCTCTGCGCACGCTTCGGCGCGCGCCTGCGGCCTGTGGTGGCCTACGGTGGGCACGGAGTCGACGCCGACGCCGTCACGCAGGTGCTTGCGGGTGAGGAGCGGTTCGAGCAGCCTCGAGACGAGCCGGTGACGGCGCTGGTCGCTGCGGGCGCCGACGCCGACCTGGTCGTCGTCGGGAGCCGCGGCCTCCATGGCCTCCGCGCGCTCGGCTCGGTCTCCGAGAGGGTGGCGCACGAAGCGCCGTGCTCGGTCCTGGTCGTCCGCTGACGTCTCAGCCGCCGCTCGGCCGGCGGCACCCGCCGCCGGTCGAGCGAGCGATCAGGGACGCCGCACGTCACAGCAGCCGCGCTTGTAGCGTTCGTGGTCGGTGGATGCGGCGCGATAGCGGGAGGGCCGATGCCGAGCGCCGATGAGATCCGAGATGTTCAGCGAGCGACGTGGGCCGGGCTCTCTGCGGGCTGGGAGAAGTGGGACTCGGTCATCATGGATCAGCTGGGCCCTGTCGGCGCCGCGATGATCGAGCGCCTCGACATCGCTGACGATCATCAGCATCTCGACATTGCCGCGGGCACGGGTGAGCCGGGTCTGAGCATCGCGCGACTGTCGCCGAAGGGGCGCGTCGTACTGACCGATCTCGTCCCGCAGATGCTGGACATTGCCGCGCGACGAGCCAGCGCGGAAGGGCTCGCGAATATCGAGACGACGGTGTGCAGCGCCGATGATCTGCCGTTCGACGACGCGACATTCGACAGCGTGTCCGTGCGTTTTGGGTACATGTTCTTCCCCGACGTGGCCAAGGCGACGGCCGAGTTCGCACGTGTGCTCAAGCCGGGCGGACGTCTCTGCTCGTCGGTTTGGGTCAAGCCCGAGGAAAACCCATGGACGGCGATCGCCATGCAGGCAATCGCGACCGAGGCGGTGCTGGCGCCACCCGACCCGGACGGGCCGAATATGTTCCGGTGCGCTGCCCCGGGATATGTCAGTTCCCTGTACGAGGCCGTGGGGCTGCGCGACGTTGCCGAGTGGGACGTCGACGTCGAACTCGTGACGCGATCGCCCGCGCAGTATTGGGAGATGATCAGCGAGCACGTCTCGCTCGCAGTTGCGGCGCTTCAGCGGGTCGACGAACCGGCGCGGGAGCGGATTCGGGCAACCGCCATTGCGAAGGTGAGCGCGTTCGAGAAGGACGGAAAGGTCCGGGTTCCGGGCGTGGCGCGGTGCATCGTGGGAACGAAACAGGACGCGAGCGGCACGCGCCCACGCGACCTCGCGCGATCCTCCAACGCGGGAACCGCGGGAACCGCGCCTATGTGCACGCCGTGACGGTCCGGTAAACGGGGAGAACGCGGCTTGGCTGTGCTGAGGTGCGCGAAACCCACGCGCGCTTGACGCTCAGGCTTCGACGAGTCGGGTGTGATTGCCCGGTGAGCGAGTGTCCACGGCCCAGATGTCCATCGCGCTGGGACGAATGGCTTAGCAGGTTCACCCGACGTCGCGCGAGGCGCGCCGATCCGTGTTTTCGCCGATGCGCCGACGGGGCAGCGGCGCTGCGATCGATGGCAGCGCAGATGAATGCGCGGCCTTCATGCGCCGCGCGGGAGGAGGTGCGTGATGCGGACGAAACGGTGCACCCGGGCGCTCGCGCTGCTGGTCGGCGTTGGAGCGCTCGTCTCACTACCCCTCGCGGGTCGCGATGTCGGCAGTGCCTCGTCGGGCGTGGCCCGGGCATGCGCCTGGACCGTCGAGCGACCGAAGGCAGAACTCACCGGCGTGCATGCGAACGCGCAGGGCGTCTGGCTGACGGGGTCCCTGGGCGGCAAGGGCGTGGTGCTCCGCCGCAGCGGTGCGCAGTGGTCGCCGACGGTCTTCCCGAGCGTCACGGCGATCGTCGACATCGCGTCCGAGGGGCAGTCGGCCTGGGCCGTCGGCGTGCGGCAGGACGGGTCAGGCATCCCCGCGGGCGAGTACGTCTTCCGGCAGAACGGGCAGCGGTGGTCGCGCGTGCGCGTCCCCGGCCTGCCCAAGACGAAGCTCGGCCTCGCATTCACGGCCGTCGACGTCCGGAACGGCGACGTCTGGCTCGCGGGCACGTGGGCGAAGGAGGGGCACAGCACCGACAAGATGGTCGACCCGGGAGGCTCGGGCTGGCTGGCCGCCCGCCTCCACGCCGGCCGCTGGCACGCGGACGCCGGCAGCTACAGCGAGTACGCCGAGCTCTACGAGATCTCGGCTCACGGCGCACGTGATGCGTGGGCCGTCGGGCACAGCGGGCCGACCATGGCCAGCGCGCAGGAGGTCATGCTCCACTGGAACGGCTCGCGGTGGGTGGACATGAGCCGCTACGACTTCGTCTACGGTCTGGCCTCCGTCCTCGCGCTCGACCGCAACGACGCCTGGGCCGTGGGGTCGACGAATCTCGACGCGTTCGAGGATGCCTGGGACCGGCCGGCGATCGAGCACTGGAACGGCAAGCACTGGGCCCGCGTCCCCATGCCGAGCTGGCACTGGCGGATCCCTCCGCAGCTGTCGGCGCTCACGGCCTTCGGCAGGCGGGATGTCTGGGCGGGAGGCGCGCGGTTCAACGGCGCTCCGACGCTCGTGCACTGGGACGGCTCGCAGTGGCGCGAGGCGACAGCGCCTCCGGTCAAGACCGGGATCGTCGGCCTCGCGGCCGCGCGTGACGGGACGCTCTGGGCGGCGGGAACGGGGTTCGTGGCACACGCGCGGTGCAGCTAGCCGCGCAGCGGTGACATGCGCGCGCGAAGGATCCGCTCCACCTCCGTCGGATGCGTGAACCACGCGAGGTAGACAAGCCTCGGCGGAACGAGATCGGCGAGGTTCGCGAGCGCGAGCCGCCGGTGCGTCGCCTCGAACGTCTCGAGGTCACCGGTGAGCGCGAGCGAGAAGTCGTCGGCCTCCCGTTCCCACCGCCGTGACAGCGCCGAGCCGAGCGGCGACAGCGCGGTCTCCAGGACTGCGGCGAGGAGCAGCACGAACGGGATGACGCGCGGGTCGCCAGGGCCGGTCGCGCCGACCGCGTCGAGCAGGGCTCCCGACTGGAGCATGGCCCAGAGCACGAGTACGAACGCCGCCGCGCCGGCGATCCCGAGCGTGGTGCCCTTCGCCACGTGACGCGCGCGCCGGTGTCCGAGCTCGTGCGCGACGACGAGCCGTACCTCGCCCGGCGGCGCCTCCGCGGCGAGCGTGTCGAAGAGGACGACTCGCCGCGTGCTGCCGAGCCCCGAGACGTAGGCGTTCAGCTTGCGCGTGCGGCGGCTCGCGTCGATCACCAGGACGTCGCTGACCGGCACGCCTGCCTCGTCGGCCAGGGCGCGGAGCTGCGTCGCGAGCTCCGCGTCGCCGAGCGGGCGGGCGCGGTTGAAAAGCGGCTCGAGGACGACCGGCGCGGCCCACGAGACGACCAGCACCAGCACAGCGGCCGCGCCGGCGGCGGCGAGCGGCCACCACGACGGGAACGCGTGCGCGGTCGCAACCAGCCCGACGAGCGCAGTCCCGGCGAGGACGACGCCGACGCCCAGCGCTTTCAGCCGGTCGGCGCCCCACCCGGCGAGCGTCTGCGTCGAGAAGCCCCACTCGTGCTCGTGCAGGTACCCCGCCCAGAACGACACGGGTAGGCGGATGACCGTGCCGAGCACGAGGGTCACGGTCGCCACGGCGGCCGCCGCCGCCCACCAGGGCCAGCCGTCGAATGGGGCGTACACGCGGTCTCCGAGGCCGCCGAACGAGAGCGCCGTGAGCAGCGCGAGGCCGAGCAGGCCGTTTGCGAGCGCCGCGGCGTAGCGGGGACGCCAGTAGCGCCGGGCGCGCTCGACCTGCTCTCGGCCGAACAGGTCCACGGCGGCGGCCATCGCGCCCGCAACGTATCGCCTACGCCCGGGTCTATCGGTGCTCGAACAGCTCGCCGAACGCCTCGAAGACGACGCGCCCGCGGACCGGCCTGGCGCCGGTCGTGTCGTCCGGTATACGCCGAGCGGCAGGCTCGGCACCAGCGGCTCGAGTGCCCGCTTGACCGGCAGCGGCGCGAACGAAGGGCCGGTCGCGACGCGCTTCGCGCT
>CAVTHM010000005.1:0-18571 GCA_963734565.1 uncultured Thermoleophilia bacterium
GACGACGTTCACCTCTTCCTTCACCAGCCAGACGAGCATGTGGTCGAGCGCCCAGCCGACCGGGATGCCGATCAGCCAGCCGCCGGCCGCCAGGGCGACGCTCTCGGCGGCGAAGATTCGCCGGACGTCCCGCGCCCGGGCGCCGATCGTCCGCAGGATCCCGATCTCCCGCGTCCGCTCGATGACGCTCATCGTGAGCGCGTTCGCGAGGCCCGACCATGCTGATCGCGACGATCAGGAAGCCGAGCACGGCGATCGACGTCGTGAGCGTCCGGTTCGCCGCGACGTTGTCCGCTTCGCGGACGTACTCGATCTCGGTGCCGATGCCGTAGCCGCTCGACGAGAGGACGTCCTCGAGCGCCGTCGTCGTGCGGTCCACGAATGGGTGGTCGTGCGAGGTGAAGCGCACCCAGAAGCTCGGCCCCGCGCTGTTCGTCGCCCGCAGCACCTGCTGCATGGTCGCCAGCGGGACGAAGATCGCCGTCCCGTTCTCCTGCTGATTGGTGGCGATTCCGATCACGCCGAGACGAACAGGCCCGGCCGCCGTCTCGACGCTGATCCGGTCGCCGACGTTCGTCCGGGTGATCCGCGCGATGTTGCGCTCGACGACCGCCACCCGAGCGCGCCGCTCGGCCGTGGTGTACCAGCGCCCGTCCGAGAGGTGAACCCGGAACATCGTGCGGGGCTGCACCGCCCAGATGTAGCCCTCCTCGCCGGCCAGCCGCGTGCCGCGGACGAACATCGGCTCGACGGCGGCGACGCCCGGGGTGAGCCCGATGATCCCCGCCGCGGCGGCGTCGAGCCCATGGCCGCCCTCCGACGTGATCTTCACATCCTCGCCGTGGTCCGACCACTCGGCATGCGTCGTCTGGGTGATCCCTGCCGCCAGGCCCATGATCGCGAGCAGGTTGCCGACCGCCAGCGCGACGATCGCCATCGTGGCGAGGCTGCGCCGGCGCCGCCGCCCCACGTTGCGCAGGCCGATTTGCGCCGTGCGCGGCAGGAAGCGGATTCGCCGCAGCCACCGGTCGCCCGCGTCGAGCGTCCCCACGGCGGAGCCGCTCGCCTCGAGCGCCTCACGCAGCGGCACGCGCGTCGCTCGCCGGATCGCCGGCAGCGCCGCGAGCGCCGGGCCGAGGACCCCGACGAGGACGCTGACCACGAGGATCGTCCAGTCGATGCCGAAGCCGACGTCGATGGCGAAGAACGTCGAGCCGAGGTAGCGGACGAGCACGTTCGAGAGCGCGATGCCGAGCGCGATCCCGGCGGCCGTCCCGACCGCGCCGAGCAGCATCGCCGTCCTGACGTACACCGCTGCGATCTGCCGCCGCCGCCCGCCGATCGCCTTCATCGCCCCGATCTCGCCCGTCTGCTCCGCGACGAGCGTCGTCATCGTGTTGGCGATCAGCACGAGCGCGGAGAGCAGCGCGAGCACCGTGATCACGTAGAAGAAGTCGGAGAAGCTCTGGAAGTCGTCCTTGCCCGGCCAGCTTCTTGGCTCGCGGATCTCGGGCAGCCCGTTGAAGCCGGTGAACCCTGCGTACTGTGGCAGCGTGCGCCGCAGGAGCGCCACCGTCCGCGCCACCGCGGCGGGCCGCGCGTCGTCGAGCCGGAAGGCGAACGCCGAGTAGCCGAAGACGCCGCTCAGCGCGCTGACCGTCTCGGGCGTGCCGTAGAGCACGATCACGTCGTCGTCGGTTGCGTCCTTGCCGCCGTTCAGGTTCCGCCCCTCGCCGGTCACCCGCAGCGCGATGTCGGTTCCGCGCGCGTCGACGATCCGGAGCGTGTCGCCGGCGTGGGCGTTCAGAAGCCCCTGGTTCGCGTTCTGCGCCTCGGACAGCACCTCGAGGTTCCGCGGCGCCCGCCCGGTCACGATGTGGACGACGTCGGCGCTCTGGTGGGTGTAGTCCCGCACGCCGAGCACGTAGGCCGGCGCCCGCCGCGCGCCGACGTACACGCGTGCCGAGTAGTACGAGTGCGGCTGCACTCCCCGGACGTTCGGCAGCCGCCCGAGCGTGGCGATCTGCGCCGGCGTCAGGTCGAGCGCGTTCGTATAGACGGTGAGGTCGGGCAGCTTGCCGGCCTTCACCTCTGCCTGCATCGAGCGGTCCATCAGGGCCGGCATCGCGAAGATGCCGATGCTCGCGACCGCAAGCGCGAGCGTCAGGCAGGCGAAGAACGTCCGCGAGCGCCGGCGGCTCAGGTCGGCGATCGACTTGCGCAGGAGCGCGGAGCCCACGGGGCGCCTTTCAGGCGGAGACGACGAGCCCGTCGCGGATCGAGACGATCCGGTGTGCCCGGCGCGCCAGCTCGCGGTCGTGTGTGACGTAGAGGATCGTCTTGCCCTCGGCGTTCAGCCGCTCGAGCAGCTCGAACATCTCGCCGGCGGTGACGGTGTCGAGGTTGCCGGTCGGCTCGTCGCCGACCACGAGCTTCGGGTCGGAGGCGAGCGCGCGCGCGATCGCGACGCGCTGCTGCTCGCCGCCCGACAGCTCGGCCGGGAGGTGGCCGCCCTTGTCGCCGAGCCCGACGAGCTCGAGGTTGTGCCGGGCGCGCTCGTACCGCTCGCGCCGCGAGCCGCGGCGGGCGAAGTCGAGCGGCAGCACCGCGTTCTCGAGCGCGGTCAGCGTCGGCAGCAGCTGGAAGAACTGGAAGACGACGCCCACGTGCTCGCCGCGCCAGACCGCGAGCTGCTCCTCGCTCATGTCGTCGACCCGGCGGCCGTCGACGGTGACCGTGCCCGATGTCGGGCGGTCGATCCCGGTGACGAGATTGAGGATCGTCGTCTTGCCGCTCCCCGAAGGCCCGACGACGGCGACCAGCTCGCCCGCGCCGATCTCGAGATCGATGCCGCGGAGCGCTCGGTACTCGAGCTTGCCCATGCGGTAGGACTTCTCGACGCCCTCGAGCACGATCAGCGGCGCGGATGTCGCAGCCGCCGCCGGCGCGGACTCGGTACGAGTCAATGTCGCCATGCAGAGCCTCCCGGTCTCGAGACGAGCATCCGGCGCCGCGCTCGGGGCGGCATCGGTGGCGGCGCTGACCGGCCTGCCGCGTTCTGCGGACGGGATGACTACCCAGCCGTGCGCTCGGCGATGTCGCGCGCGACGTCGGCGGCGTCGTGGTTCGCCGCGAAGACGAGGAGCTGGCGCATCGCGCCGTTGCCGCGCTCCAGGATCCGCCGCACCTCGTCGAGCTCCGCCTCGCAGCCGAGCTCGCGCGCGAGCGGCGCCAGCGCGCGGAGCCGGCGGCGGACGAGCCGCGCGACCGGCACGCGCCTCGGCGCGTCCTCGCCGAGATCGATCAGCTGCGCGTCGAGGCCCCAGCGGACCGCGCGCCAGCGGTTCTCGGCGACGAGCGCCGGGTGCCGCCAGGGCGGGTCGATCTCCGAGTAGTGGCGGACGAGGCACTGGACGTACGCGGCCAGCGCGACCGCGTCGTCGAGGCGCGACACCGCGTCCATCATGCGGGTCTCGACCGTGCCGAGCCGCGGGTGCGGCCGCACGTCCCACCAGATGCGCGTGTAGTCCTCGATGCAGCCGGTTGCCTCGAGGTGGCCGACGAGCGAGACGAAGTCCTCCCAGTCGCGCAGGGGTGGCGGCGGGCCGGCGCGCGGGAAGCCGGCGAAGATCTGGGCGCGCGTCGAGGCGAGGCCGGTCGGCTCGCCGCGCCAGAACGGCGAGCTCGCGGACAGCGCGCACAGCTCGCCCAGGTGCAGCGCCAGGCCGCGCGCGACCGTGATTGCCGTCTCCGGGTCGCTCACGCCGACGTGCACGTGCAGCCCGAAGATGAGCTCCCGCCGCGCCACGTACTGCAGCTCCTCGACGATGCTCCGGTAGCGGTCGCGGCCGGTGATCCGCTGCAGCTCGAAGAGGCTGAACGGGTGCGTGCCGGCCGCCCCGAACTCGAGGCCGTGGAGGTGCGCGATCTCGGCCACGCGTGCCCGGAGGCGCGTCAGCTCGTGGTGCGCCTCGGCGACGTCGCGGCACACCGGCGTGTGCGTCTCGAGCAGCGACTCGAACAGCTCCGGCGAGAGC
The DNA here is from genome assembly GCA_963734565.1 of uncultured Thermoleophilia bacterium. Lineage (GTDB taxonomy): Bacteria > Actinomycetota > Thermoleophilia > Gaiellales > Gaiellaceae > JACVRM01. The sequence continues at coordinate 4,038 of CAVTHM010000005.1, forward strand.
TCGGCGTTGCCTTGCAGCAACGGCTCGACTCCCGCCACGAGGTCGAACGTGTCGGGATCGAGGAGCATGTACTCCTCCTCGATCCCGACGGTGAACGGTGATCTCTCGCCGAACCGGTGGTCGGTGACGCTTGCCGGTGCGACGTCAAGTCGGGTCACGCCGCGACCAGGCCCGGCGTGCGCAGCTTGAGCTTCAGCTCGACCGGCACCTCGAGCGCGTTGGCCACGATGCAGAGCTCGTGCGCCCGGTGGGCGGCCAACTCGGCGATTCCCTCCTCTCCCGTCTTCACCTCGAGCCGGACGTCCAGCTCGATCGCGAGGAAGCCGATCTGCCCGCGGGCGAGCTGGGTCACGTGGCCGGTCGCCTGCACCTCGAGGCTCGTGAAGCGGATCTGCCGCCGGTCGGCGATCGCGCGGAGCGTCAGCTCGTAGCAGGACGCGACGGCGGCGACCAGGAGGTCCTCCGGCGACCAGTAGCCCTCGACACCGCCGCGGAACTCGGCCGGGACGGCGATCTTGAGCGGCGGCCTGCGCGGTGCGTGAGCCGTGACCCAGAGCGCCTCCGACCGCTCGATGCCGACGGGGAAGCGGAAGTCCTTGACCGTGCTCATCGCAGGCTCCTCTCGATCGCTGCTTCCAGCGTGGCCGCCCCGCCGCGGACGGCCATCGGTGGGCCAGTGCACACCGCATGCGGAAAGACCGCGCTCGTAACGCCCGAGCGCGGCCGGCGACTGGAGCCACATGCTGAAGGCCCTCACGGTCGCCATCGCCGCTGCTGCTGCACTCGCACTCGTGCCCGTCGGCGGCGCGGACAGCACCGCTCGCACCACGCTCGTCGTCCAGGGCTCGGACTACGGGCAGATCCTCTGGGACGGCGGCAACCGCGCCCTCTACGCGTTCACCGCGGACCGCGGCGGGAAGAGCCGCTGCTCAGGCGCCTGCGCCGCCGCGTGGCCGCCGTACTACGCGAGCGGGACCCTGCGGGCCGGCAAGGGCGTCAAGCAATCGCTGCTCGGGACGATTCGCCGGGCCGACGGACGTCGCCAGGTCACCTACGCCGGCCGGCCGCTCTACTACTACGTCGGCGACGGCAAGGGCCGCATCCTCTGCCAGAACGTGAACGAGTTCGGCGGGGACTGGCTGGTCGTCCGCGGCAGCGGCAAGCTCGTTCGCTAGCGAACGCCGCGGGGCCTGCGTAGCCTCGCTCGCGTGGAGGGCCTGAGCCAGAAGGAGGCCGAGCGCCGCTTGCGCGAGCGCGGCACGCGCGAGCCGCCGCCGACGAGCCGCTCCACCGGGAGCATCGTCCGCGCCAACGTCTTCACGATCTTCAACCTCGTCCTGCTCGTTTTCGGCGTGATCACGCTCGCGTTCGGCAAGTGGCAGGACTCGGTCTTCCTGCTGATCCTGATCGCCAACGCGGGGATCGGCATCGCGCAGGAGGTGCGGGCCAAGAACGCGCTCGACCGGCTCGCTGCGCTCGTGACCCCGACCGCGCGCGTCGTTCGCGACGGCGAGCCGCACGAGCTGCAGGTCGACAAGGTGCTCGTCGACGATCTCGTCCTCGTGCGGGCGGGCGACCAGGTCGTCGCGGACGGGCGGCTCGCGCGCGCCGCCGCCCTGCGCGTGGACGAGTCGATCCTGACCGGGGAGGCGGAGCCCGTCGCGCGCGCCGCCGGCGACGAGGTGCGCTCCGGGTCGTTCGCGGTCGAGGGCGACGGCGCCTACGTCGTGACCGCGGTCGGCCCGGACAGCTACGCCGAGCGCGTCGCCGGCGAGGCGCGCCAGTTCCGCCACCCGCGCTCGCCGCTCGAGCTCTCGCTGAACCGGCTGCTGCTGATCACGGTCGGGGTGCTCGTGCCGCTCTCGATCGTGCTCGGCTACGCGCTCTGGGAGCGCGACACGCCGAAGAGCGAGGCGGCCTCGACCGCGGTCGCGGCCGGCGTGACGCTCGTCCCGGAGGGGCTGATCCTGCTGACGAGCCTGACCTTCGCCGTCGCCGCGCTCTCGATGGCGCGCCGCGGTGCGCTCGCCCAGCAGCTGAACGCGATCGAGTCGATCGCCTCCGTCGACGTGCTCTGCCTCGACAAGACCGGCACGCTGACCGACCCGCGCCTGCGCGTCGTCGGGGCGGTGCCGGCCAACGGGGACGAGGCCGCCCTGACCGCCGCGCTCGCCCGCTTCGCGGCCGCCTTCCCGGCGCGCAACGCAACGCTCGACGCCGTCGCCGAGGCCTACCACGCGCCCCCGGAGCACCCGGAGGAGACGGTGCCCTTCTCGTCGCGCTACCGCTGGAGCGGCGCACGCCTCGGCGGGACGACCTATGTGCTCGGCGCGCCCGAGCGCTTCCCGCTGGGCGACCTCGCAGGCCGCGCCGCCGCCGAGGCCGAGCAGGGTCGCCGCGTCCTGGCGCTGGCGACGACGCCCGCGCCGCTCGACGGCGCCGACCCCGAGCACGGCCTGCCGCCGGGCCTCAGCCTCCACGGGCTCGTCGTGCTCGCCGAGCGGCTGCGCGACGACGCCATCCAGACCGTGCGCTTCTTCCTCGACCAGGGTGTGCAGCTGAAGGTGCTCTCCGGCGACCGGCCGGCGACCGTGGCCGCGATCGCAGCGGACGCCGGCGTGCCGGTCGAGGAGACGCTCGACGGCGAGGCGCTCCCGGCCGACGCGGGCGAGCTGCGACGGGTCGCGGCCGCCGCGTCCGTGATCGGCCGCATCTCGCCGGAGGGAAAGCGGCGCGTCGTCGAGGCACTCCGCGACGACGGCCGCTACGTGGCGATGGTCGGCGACGGCGTCAACGACGTGCCCGCGCTGAAGGCGGCCCGGCTCGCGATCGCGCAGGGAAGCGGCGCGCAGATGGCGCGCAGCGTCGCGGATGTCGTGCTCGTGCGCGGCGACTTCGCGTCCGTGCCGCCGATGGTCGAGCAGGGCCGCCGCGTGTTCCGCAACCTCCAACGCGTCGCGAAGCTCTTCGTGACGAAGTCGGTGTTCGCGGTCGTGCTGATCCTGTCGGTCGGGCTGACGCCGATCGCCTACCCGCTGCTGCCGCGCCACCTGACGCTCGCCGCCGCGGTGACGATCGGGATCCCGGCGTTCTTTCTGGCGCTCGCGCCGAGCGGCGGCGCCTGGCGGCAGGAGGACTTCCTGCGCGACGTGGCGCGCTTCTCGGTCCCCGCGGGGACGGCGGCCGCGCTTGGCGTGCTCGCGAGCTACCTGTTCGCGCTCAACGTGGCCAACCTCAGCCTTGAGCGTTCCCAGACGGTCGCGACGACCGTGGTCGTGCTCGTCGGCCTCTACCTGATCCTCGCCCTCGAGGCGTCGGGCCTGCGCCGCGGCGCAGCGGTTTCGGTGATGTGCGCGGCGCTGCTCGCCCTGTACTTCGTCGTGCTCGCAGTGCCCGCGACGCGCGATTTCTTCGCACTCTCGCCGCCGGGCGCCGGCGTGCTCGTCCTGGCGATCATCGGCGCAGCGTTCTCGATCACGTTCCTGGTGCTCACCGACGACCGCTTCGTCCCTCCGCTCGCGCGTGAGCTGGAGGGCGAGAGCGCTGCGGACGCGCCCTCCCCCCCGAGTAGCTACCCCTCGGTCTGCGGCGGCAGGAAGGTGGGCGTTTCGTACGCGTGCGTCACGGCCGCCACGTGCATCGACACGTGCGCAACGATCGAGCCGGCCGGGTTGGCCGTCGCGAGCGCCGGGATGGAGATGAGCGTGTTGCCGATCTCGGGCTTCCGCACGCCGTCCTCGCGGTACTGCGGATAGCCGAGGTGGTAGGTCGCGGTGATGAGCAGGATCAGCGGCAGCGCGAGGGCGATGTAGCGCACGTGACCGCCGAAGCCGCCGATCCGCCCGTGAAGCACCCGGTACGCGATGAGGCACGGGAAGGCGGTCAGGAGCAGCGCGTCGACCACCCCGTAGCCGACCCCGCGCCACAGGACCTCGAAGGCGAAGTACGCGCCGGCCGGCCTGCTCGTGGCGTCGTCCGAAAGCACGTTGGCGACGAGGAAGGCTGCAACAAGCACCCCGATGCCCACGCTCCAGATCCACTGCCGGCGGAACGCGGCGCGCACGGCGACGTGCTCGATGCGCGCCCACGCGCCGAGCAGGGCGAGCGTCACGGCGAAGTAGACGAGGTAGTAGACGTCGTGCTGGAGCTCCAGCACCGACACGCCGAGATAGGGCACGACGAACGCGACGGTCGCGCCCAGTGCGAACCACGCGAGCTCGCGGACGACGCGCGGCACGGTCGCGGCGGTCGAGAAGCCGTGCCGTTCAGTCGCTGTCAGGGACACGGAAGCCTCCTTTGACCGGCTCATGGGGACCCTGGTCGAGCCGGAACGGCGGGTAACGGTCGGTCATGAGCGCCACGTACGCGACGACACGCAGGACCCAGCGGTTCAGGCCCATCACGAGGTCGTAGAGCCCGCTGGGGTAACGCGATACGAAGAGGAGGCAGAAGGCGATGACGAGCACGAGGGCCATGATCAGCCCGATCCGCGTGTACCACGGGCCCCAGGACGCGCCGAGGAAGATCGTCACGATCACGAGGTGCGGGATCGCGAGGAGCCACGACTTCACCAGCACCTTCCAGTGGGACAGACGCTCCGGGTACTCGATGTCGAGCCGCGCCGGGTAGTCGGGGGCATCCGCCAGCGTGAACGGCGGGTAGCGGTCGGTCCCGAGGGCGGCGTACGAGTAGAAGCCCACGCGCCACGTCCAGCGCAGCACGCCCACGTTGAAGTCGAACAGTGCGCGCGGGTAGCGGCCCGTGATGAGGATCGCGAAGAACGCCACCAGTGTCAGCACGGCGAACGCGATCCAGAGGAAGACCAGCACGAGGATATGCGGGATCAGCAGCAGCCACTTCACCAGCCAGAGCCAGCGACTGAGCTGCGGCTGGAGCGACGCGTCGACCGTGACCGGCGAGTCCCTCCCGTCGCCGATCGCCGCCGCGACCGAGCTGCTCGCGGCGCCGGGTGGCGCGTCGTCCGGCCGGCGGCGCACGCCCAGCACGATGAGCGCAATCGCGATCGCGGTGAAGACGATGCCGCCGACCAGCAGCCCGAACGACACCCAGCCGAGGAAGTTGACCTTCACGCCGACCTTCACAGCCGCGGCGACGCCGTTCGCGCGGTCGACGTTCATCACGACGAGCGACCAGTTGCCCTGCTCGACGGGCCAGGTGATCGTCGGCGAAGTGCCGATAGCGGCGACTGCCCAGTCCGTCTGCAAGCCGCGCATGGGAGTGCCCGCCTCGACGCGCTCGTAGTGGGCGTGGAAAGGCCGGAAGCCGACCGAGGTCACGCGATCGTGGGATACATCTCTCAGCCCGTCGCGGACGGCGTGCGTGGTCGCGACGCCGACGAACAGCTCCTTGCCGTTCGTCGAGTGGACGCGGATACGGGCGGTCGCGAGCCGGCCGGGATCGGTTACCCAGCGGGGCGCGTCCGAGGTCGTGAAGACGTCGACGGCCTCATACGTCAGCGCCGCCGTCGGGGTCGAGTACGGGTGGTAGCCCGTGTTGAAGAAACCGTCGGAGTCGCGCAGCGTGGTGTTCGCCACGGTGAGCGCCAGCGCGCCTGCGAGCAAGGCGAAGGCGACGAGCGCCGCGATGCAGCCGACGACGATCAGGAGGACGCGCCCGAAGCCGAAGGGACGGGTGGGGCGCATCGCAGCGGGTGTCGGTGACGCGAGCGTGCTCACGCCGGCCTCCTTCCGTCGATGTCAGGTCTCAGGGTCGCAAGCCCGCCTCGAGTCGCCATCGGGGCACACGCGGGCGATCCCGCGGGGACCTACGCACGGCGCGAAGTGGACCGGTGGGGGAGCCGGAGCTCCCCCGCGGCCTTCAGTGCGTGATCGCGATGCGATGCGGCCTGGCGTCCGGTGTCTTGGGCGCGCGGATCGTGAGCACCCCTTCGTGGAAGCTGCCCTTCAGGCGCTTCGTGTCGACCTCCGGCGGCAGCCGGAACCGCCGCTCGAACGAGCGCTCGAGGCGCTCGTGGAGGTGGAACGCGCGCTCCGTCTGCTCGACCGCCTCCTCCCGCTCACCCTTGATGGTGAGCAGGTGATCGGTCTGCTCGATCGCGAGCCGCTCCTCCTTGAAGCCCGGCACCTCGAGCTCGACGACGAACTCCTTGTCGGTCTCGAAGATGTCGGCGGGCGGCAGGTAGCCGGGCGCGAAGCCGACCTCGTCGAAGAAGCGGCGCATGCGGCGCTCCATCAGGTCGAGCTCCTGCCAGGGCGTCCTCTTGGCGATCGCCATGACATATCCCTCCTTCCGGGAGACACCTCGATAGTCGCCGCAGCGGGCGGGATCGGCATCCGGGGATTCGCTGCGGGCGCGTCGGGTTTCTGCGTGTCTAGCGCGTCGTGATCGAGCCGGTGCCGGTGATGCTCCTGGTCACGTCGACGGGATCTCCCGCGTAGAGGATCTCGCCAGTGCCCGGCACCGACGCGTCGAGGCTCCCCGTCGCGTGCACGACGATCTGGCCCGCGCCGCTGACAGTTGCCTTGACGTGGCGTGCGACGAGCTGCGAGAGGTCGGCCTCGCCGGCGCCGGAGAGCGTCACGTCGAGCCGCTGCGCCTTGCCGCGCGCCCCGACGGTCCCACTCCCGCTGAGCAGAACGGTCAGCGAGCGTGCGTCCAGGCCGCCGGCGACGATCGAGCCGCTGCCGCCGAGTGTCAGCGCGTCGACCGAGGGGACGGTGATGCCGACCATCTTCGGGGCGTTCGCGTGAACCGGCCCGGGCTCGTCGCCGATCGTGAGCGTGCCGGCGTCGACCTCCGTTGTCACGTGGCTCAGGAGATTGTCGTCCGCGTGCACGACCACGGACTGCGGCCGGCCGATCCGCAGAAGCACCTCGTTCGACCCGGTGAGCACGACCTGCCGGAACCGCGGCACGTGGCGGACCTCCGCGGCGGGCACGCCTGAGCCCTCGATCGTCTCCGCGCGCGAAGACTGGTCGTCGAGCACGTCGGCGCGCGCGAGGACGGCGACGGCCGCTGCGCATGCGAGGAACACCAGCACAACCACGAGCGGCAGGAGCCACGAGCGGTCGGGCGTCGGTCCGCGCTCGGCTCGCGCAGGAACGATGGTCATTGCAGCCTCCTTCGGGTGGTCGGCTCGGGCTCGAGCGTCGCGCACGGGGACGCGAGGCGAATCGGGCCGCTTGCGGAGCAGGGTGTGGGAATTCCGCACCCGTATCCGCCGCTGCGCGGATGCCTCCGTATCGGCTACGGACGACGCTCACGGCATGACGACGACTATCGACACCCACGCAGAGAGCCTCCGCATCGCGCAGGAGGCGGAGCCCCGCCCGATCATCGAGGTGGCCGCAGAGCTCGGGCTTGCAGACGACGAGGTCGAGTTGTACGGCCGCTACAAGGCCAAGATCGGATTGCAGGCCATCGAGCGCCGCGCGGACGTCGCGGACGGCGCGCTGGTCTGCGTCACCGCGATCACGCCGACGAAGGCAGGCGAGGGCAAGACGACGACCGCGATCGCGCTGACCGAGGCTCTCGGCCTGCTGGGCGAGCGCACCGTGCTCTGCCTGCGCGAGCCCTCGATGGGCCCGGTGTTCGGGATCAAGGGCGGTGGCGCAGGCGCCGGCCGCGCGCAGGTCGTGCCGATGGAGGACCTGAACCTCCACTTCACCGGCGACATGCACGCCGTCACGGCCGCCAACAACCTGCTCGCCGCGATGATCGATGCGCACCTCCTGCACGGCAATCCGCTCGGCATCGACCCGCTCTCGGTCACCTTCCGCCGCTGCCTCGACACGAACGACCGCGCCTTGCGCGACGTCGTGATCGCGCTCGGCGGCCGCGCCAACGGGCTGCCCCGCGAGACCGGCTTCGACATCACCGCCGCCTCGGAGGTCATGGCCGTGCTGGCCGTGGCCCGCGACCTGGCCGACCTGCGCGAGCGGCTCGGCGCGATCACGGTGGCGCACACCCGCGACCACGAGCGCGTCACGGCGGAGCAGCTCGGCGCCGCGGGCTCGATGGCCGTCCTGCTGAAGGACGCGATCAAGCCGAACCTGATCCAGACGCTCGAAGGCCAGCCCGTGCTCGTCCACTGCGGCCCCTTCGCCAACATCGCGCACGGGAACAACTCCCTGGTCGCCGACCGGCTCGCGCTCAAGCTCGGCGACTTCGTCGTCACCGAGAGCGGGTTCGGCGCGGACATGGGCTTCGAGAAGTTCGCGCACATCGTCGCGCCGCTCGGCGGGCTCCAGCCCTCCGCGGTGGTCGTCGTCGTCACCGTCAAGGCGCTGCGCGAGCACGGCGGCGGCGACCTCGAGGCGGGCGCCGAGAACCTGCGCCGCCATCTCGCCACGATTCGCGAGCTCGGCCACGACGCGATCGTCGCGGTCAACCGCTTCCCCGGCGACTCGCGCACCGACATCGCCGCCGTACGCAGGATCGCGCTCGAAGCGGGCGCGCTCGCCGCGGAGGTCAGCGACGGGTTCGCGCAGGGGGGCCGCGGCGCGCAGGCCCTTGCGGAGGCGGTCTACGAGGCGGCCCAGGCCGGGCCGCGGCTCACGCCGCTGTACGCGCCCGAGGATCCGCTCCGCCAGAAGGTGCAGGCCGTCGCGACGCGCGTCTACGGCGCCGGCGCCGTCGTCTTCACGCCGCGCGCGCAGGCTGCAGCCGAGCAGCTGACGCGCGACGGGCTGGCGGGCCTGCCGGTCTGCATGGCCAAGACGCACCTGTCTCTGGCGCACGATCCGAAGCTCGGCGCCTCGCCCAGCGGGTTCGCCCTGCCGATCGCGGACCTCCGTCCCTACACCGGCGCGGGCTGGATCGTGGCAATCTGCGGTGACACGATGACCATGCCGGGACTTGGGAAGAAGCCGGCGGCGCTCGGCATCGACGTCGACGCGGACGGCCGGACTGTGGGGCTGTTCTGACCGCGACGCCAGAGACGACGCGCGCGCTCCACCCGTCGGCGCAGTTCAGCGCCACGATCCGCGTCCGCCTGGACGACCAGCCGGGCAGCTTCGCGCGGCTCGCGACCGCGATCGCGGAGACGGGGGGCTCGCTCGGAGCGATCGACCTCGTGCGCGTCGAGCGCGGCCACAAGGTGCGCGACGTCACGGTGCTCGCGGCCGACCAGGAGCACCTCGACCGGATCGTCGCCGCCGTCCACGCGGTCGACGGCATCGAGGTCGAGCACGTCTCCGACCGCACCTTCCTCATGCACCTGGGCGGGAAGATCGAGGTCGTCTCGCGCGTGCCGCTGAAGACGCGCGACGACCTGTCGATGGCCTACACGCCCGGCGTCGCCCGCGTCTCGTCGGCGATCGCGAAGGACCCGGCGAGCGTCTGGACCCTGACGATCAAGGCGAACACGGTCGCTGTCGTCACCGACGGCACGGCCGTGCTCGGGCTCGGGGACATCGGTCCCGAGGGTGCGCTCCCGGTGATGGAGGGCAAGGCGCTGCTGTTCAAGGAGTTCGGTCGGATCGACGCGTTCCCGATCTGCCTATCGACGAAGGACACGGACGAGATCGTGCGGGTCGTCGAGGCGATCGCGCCGGTCTTCGGCGGCATCAACCTCGAGGACATCTCGGCGCCGCGCTGCTTCGAGATCGAGCGGCGCCTGCGCGAGTCGCTGGACATCCCGGTCTTCCACGACGACCAGCACGGCACCGCGATCGTCACGCTGGCGGCGCTGCTCAACGCGCTGCGGCTCGTGGGCAAGCGGATCGAGGACGTGAAGGTCGTCATGACGGGCGTCGGCGCCGCCGGCGTCGCGGTCGCGCAGACGCTGAAGGATGCGGGCGTGCGCGACATCATCGGCTGCGACCGGCACGGCGCGATCTGCCGCGGCGACGAGTCGCTCGCGCCGGACAAGGCGTCGTTCGCCGAGTGGACGAATCCGCGCGGGTTCCGCGGGAGCGCGGACGAGGCGCTCGCGGGCGCGGACGTCTTCATCGGGCTGTCCGGGCCGGGTGCCGTCACCGCCGACGGGGTGCGCACGATGGCCGACGACGCGATCGTGTTCGCGATGGCGAACCCGACGCCCGAGGTGCAGCCGGAGGAGATCGACGACGCGGCGGCGGTGATCGCGACGGGTCGCTCCGACTACCCGAACCAGATCAACAACGTGCTCGCGTTCCCGGGCGTCTTCCGCGGCGCGCTCGACGTGCGCGCCTCGGCGATCACGCGCGAGATGAAGCTCGCCGCGGCCCATGCGATCGCCGCGATCGTGACGCCCGAGGAGCTCGCGGACGACTACATCATCCCGAGCGTCTTCAACCGCGACGTCGCGCCGGCCGTGGCCGCGGCGGTCGCGGAGGCCGCTCGCGCCGGCGGCGTCGCGCGCCGCTCCTAGCCGGCTTCTCCACAGGGCAGCGCGGGTTTTCGCGGATGCCGCCCGTCCTGTCCCACGGGACGATTGGCGCATGAAACCGCCACCCTGGAAGATCAAAGTCGTCGAGCCGATCGCGCTCCGCGACCCGGAGCACCGCCGCCATTCCATGGCCGCGGCCGGCTACAACACGTTCCTCCTGCGCTCCGACGACGTCTTCGTCGACCTGCTGACCGACAGCGGCACGTCCGCGCTCTCGCAGGAGCAGCGCGCCGCGATGGAGCTCGGCGACGAGGCGTACGCCGGCTCGCGCAGCTTCTACCGGCTCAACCAGGCCGTGCACGATGTGTACGGCTGGCGCCACCTGATCCCGACCCACCAGGGCCGCGGCGCCGAGCATCTGCTCGCGCGGCTGCTCGTGCAGCCGGGGCAGCTCGTGCCGTCGAATCTCTACTTCACGACCTCGCGCGCCCATGTCGAGCTCGTCGGCGGCGTGTGGGTCGACGTGGCGATACCCGAGGCGTCGCAGCCCGAGTCCGAGTACCCGTTCAAGGGCGACATCGACCTCGACGCGCTGCGCGCCGTGCTGGCGAGCGCCGCGCCCGGCGAGGTGGCATTCGTCCGCCAGGAGGCCTGCCTGAACATGGCCGGCGGCCAGCCGTTCTCGCTCGAGAACCTGCACGAGGTGCGCGCGCTGACGCACGAGTACGGCGTCCCGTTCATCCTCGACGCGACCCGGATCTCGGAGAACGCGCTCTTCATCAAAGACCGGGAGCCCGGGTACGCGACGTGGTCGCTGCCCGCCATCATCCGCGAGATCGCGCTCCTCGCCGACGGCGCGGTGTTCTCGTCGAAGAAGGACCACTTCGTCCCGATCGGCGGCTTCCTGGCGCTGAACGACGACGCGCTCGCCGAGCGCGCCCGGGAGCTGGTCGTGGTCTACGAGGGCTTCCCGCACTACGGAGGCCTCGCCGGCCATGACATGGAGGCGCTCGCGCAGGGCATCCACGAGTCGACCGACGAGGCGATCATCCGCCACTACACCGGCCAGTCGGCCCACCTCGGCGGCCTGCTCGAGGACGCGGGCGTGCCGATCGTCGTGCCGGTCGGCGCCCACGCCGTGTTCGTCGACGCCAAGCGGTTCCTGGAGCACCTGCCGCAGGAGGAGTACCCCGCGCAGTCGCTCGCGGCCGCGATCTACCTCGCCGGCGGCGTGCGCACGATGGAGCGCGGCATCGTCTCCGGCCAGCACGGCGACGCGCCGTACGACGGCCTCGAGCTCGTCCGGCTCACCATCCCGCGCCGCGTCTACACGCAGGAGCATCTCGCCTGGGTGGCCGACGCGGTGGTCGCGGCGTACGAGGTGCGTGACGAGATCCCGGGCCTGCGGATGACCTACGCGCCGGAGATCCTGCGTTTCTTCCAGGCCCGCTTCGAGCCGCTCGCGCCCTATCCGGAGCTGGCCGTCGAGCGCCGCGAGCAGCTGCCGATTACCGTCTGAGTGGCCCGCTCCTACCAGGGACAGTCCCTGTAAAGATCGCGGCCCCGCGGCGCCCCTAACAGGGACAGTCCCTGTTAGGAACGCCGCAGGACGGCGCGCCGCTACTGGTAGCGGAGCGCCTCGGCCGGGTAGACGCGCGACGCGCGCACGGCCGGCAGCAGCGTCGTGCCCAGCGCGACGAGGTACACCGTCAGGAAGATCACGCCGAGGCTGAGCCACGGGACGGTGAACGTCAGCGAGTCCCACGAGGGCTGCGACGCCGAGTCGGCGACCACGTTGTACGAGATCGCCAGCCCGAGCGCCGTCCCCACGAAGATCGCCGCCAGCGCGATGAACGACGACTCGAGCAGGAACGCCGCCTGGATCATCCGCCGCTGGAAGCCGATTGCGCGGAGCACGCCGATCTGCTGCCGCCGCTCCACCACGGCCCGCGCCGTGATCACCCCGAGCGCGGCCACGCCGACCACGAGACCGAGTCCCATGAACGCCTCGATGATCAGGTTGAACGTCTTCGAGGCGCCCACCTGGTCGTCGAGCGTCGCCTGGAGCGACTCGGCGTCGATGCCGTTGCCGAGCCAGCTCGACTCGAGCAGCTTCGCCGTCGCGTCCGGGTCGACGCCGGGCCGCAGCTTCAGCCAGTAGGTGGTCGGTTCGGCCCGGTCGCCGACGAGCGTGTAGAGCGTCCGCTCCGACGTCGCCAGGCCGGTCAGCGCGCCGGCGGACGCGTCCTTGAGCACGCCGATGACCGTCACGCGGATCTGCCTGCCGGTCAGGTCGTCGTGCACGACCACCGGAACCGGATCGAAGGTCCCGTCCTCGACGTAGAAGCCGCTCAGCCGGAAGTCGGGCATCGGCCCGAAGCTCCAGTTGTCCCGGCGCGGCGCGACGATACCGTCCACGACGGCGAGGTTCGGCCGCGTCTGCACGGCGTGCCAGATGTCCTTCGCCGACCCGTAGCCCTTCGCGGTCGCGGCGAAGCCGTACGTCGTCCGCGACAGGAAGCGGTCGTCGAACCCGAGCACCGGATACGTCGCGAGCCCTCGTCCGCTGCCGAGCTGCGTCAGCTTCAGGGGCACCGAGGCCTGCGAGCCCGCCACCTGGATGTCGCCCGGCTTGAAGCCGGCTCCGTGAAGCGTCGTGACCGCGCCGCTCAGGTTGCGGATCGGCGTCGCCGGGGCCGCCTGCGCGCGCACGTCGAAGCCGCCGCCGAAGAGGTCGACGCGGTCCCACGCGTGCACGAACGAGCCGGAGATGGTCGTCCCGCACACGAGCGTGAAGACGACGAGCGTGAACATCGCCAGCGTCACGCCCGTGCGGAACACGTTTCTCAGGGGATACGCCGTCGACAGCTTCAGCACCGGGGCGACCGCGCGGATCCGCCCGAACATCCACGTGAGCCCCGCGACGATCGGCTCCGCGTTGTAGACGATCACCCAGGTCGCGCCGAGCACGATCACGAGGCCGCCGGCGAGGAAGTACGAGTAGTCGAGCGAGAAGTCGGCGATGAAGTCGAACGTCCCGATCGGCAGGAGCGAGTACGCGATGATCACGAGCCCGGCCGTCGTGTACGCGATGCGCTTGTGGACGCCGAGCTTGGTGGCGAGCGAGCGCGAGGCTGATCACGACGAGCGAGAAGCCGACGAGGAACGACGTCCCGTTCGCTGCGCTCACGCCGGAGAACGCGAACAGCAGCCCGAGCGCGAGCCCGACCAGCGCAAGGATCCAGCGCCGGCGGCCGTGCTTTCGCGCAGCCGGATCGGGCAGGTTGCGCACCGCGGCGGTGATGTTGAGGACGCTCACGCGCCAGGCCGAGATGGCCACCACGATGAGCGTCAGCAGCACGCCTAGCGCGTACGACAGGACGAGCGACTGCGTCGTCACGTGGAACGTGATGGCGAAGCCGAACGAGGCGAACGCCCGAGCGAGGACGTAGACCATCCCCAGCGCCACGGCCACGCCCAGCGCGACCCCGACGATCGCCGCCATCAGGTCGTACGCGACGCCCTCGAAGAGGTACATCTGCACGAGGTGGCTGCGCCGCGTGCCGATCGCCCGCGCAATGCCGAGCTCGCCGCGGCGCTCGGCCGCGAGCATCACGAACAGCAGGAAGATCAGCATGATCCCGGCGACGATCGAGAAGGTCCCGAACGTCGTGAACAGGGACATGAAGCCGTTGCCCTGCTCGTCGGCGAGCTCCAGGCCGTCCTGCTTGTTCGTGTCGATGCTGAGGCCGAGGTTGCTCAGCGTCGGCGCCAGCTGGTTCACGACGGTGTCGCTGAGCCCCGCGCCGGAGGTCGTCCCGCCGCGGTTGGAGACGAGGATGTGCTCGATGCGGCCCGGCTCGTGGAGGAGCCGCTGCGCGGTCGCGAGCGGCGCCAGCGCGGCCTCGTCCGAGTCGAGCGCGCCGTCCCAGCGGACGATGTCCTTGACGGTGAAGCTCTCCTGGTTGTCGCCCGCGAAGGCGACCACCCGTGTCACCGGGCGCCGCGTCCAGCTTGTCGGCCGCCTCCTTGTTCAGGTACAGCTCGTGCGAGCCGAGTGCGGCGAGCGTCGACCGGGCCGCCGAGGCCGTGCATCGTGCCGAAGCCCTTCCATCGAGCCCGGGTCGCTTGCGAACAGCGTCACGCGCGGCTCGCTCTGGCGGCTGGAGACCGACTGCATCGCGAGCGGCTCGACGATCGCGGGCGTCACGCCGTCGATGTCGCGCGACTGCTCCGCGGCCAG